>NZ_CAJVAS010000001.1 GCF_910593845.1 Paenibacillus solanacearum
CCTCTACGGGCATGATTCCTTGCGATCAGGCGATAACTCGTAAACTCGTATCGCCAAGGCAATTAAGCCTATCATGCCCGCCCCTCCATGTAAAGCCTTCCTGAGTTAACTTTGGTAAAAACCCATTTACACAAAATAATTTACACTCCCTTTTTCGACTCTACTCGAAAAACTCTAATGGGAGTGTGTCCAATTGCAAACTTTAGAGATGAGGAATCGCTATCGACTCCAGCAGTGGACCGAGATCATTCGTGATTGCCGTTCCAGTGGTCAGACCGTGGTTCGTTGGTGTGCCGATCACGAAGTCAGTGTGAAAAGCTATTACTACTGGCTTCGGAAAATCCGTGAAGCTGCATGTGAATCTCTCCCTGCCTTCTCATCCCCGAATGAACCAACTCTAGTATCGGTCCCTTCATCTTTGCGGACGAACGCCCCATGTTCCGAAGGGAGTCATGAACAAGCGGCGATCATCCTTCGTACGGATGCCGTTACGATCGAAATTCATCAGCATGCGTCTACCGTACTTCTCGAACAGACGCTTCGCATCCTGCAGTATGTTCGGTGACATCTCGAAGGCCGATCAACTGTATATCGCCTGCGGTTATACGGATATGCGAAAATCCATTGACGGTCTTATTCACTTGGTGCAGCATCAGCTACAATTGAACCCATTTCAAAATCATTTGTTTCTGTTTTGCGGTCGCAAGCGTGATCGGATGAAAGCCCTGTACTGGGAAGGCGATGGATTCGTCCTGTTGTACAAGCGACTGGAATCCGGTCAATACCAATGGCCTATGGATGCGGAGGCCGTACGCTCGATCACGCCACAGGAGTTTCGATGGTTGTTGGAGGGACTGTCGATCCATCAACCGAAAGCAGTCAAAAAGCTGAGCTTCACTCCTTCTATGTAGGTCAATACAGAGTCGAAAACCCTTGTAAAATATGGGTTTATACTTACTCTTATGGTATAATGAGAGGCATAAGACGGTGGAGGAACGGTATCTCATGAGCCCCTTGGATCAGCTACAAAAGATGGAGCATCGTATCGGCGACCTGGAAAAAGAAAATAAACGGCTACAGGAAACCGTGCAATTTCTAACGCAAAAACTGTACGGCAAAAGCTCCGAGAAAACAGCTTCCCTCCCAGTCGGTGTGGAGCAGCTGGCTTTATTTGATGAGGCAGAGACAGCAGCTTCACGCACTGCACCGGAGCCAACCCTCGAGCAGATCCAAAGCTACCAACGGAAGAAGCAGGTAGGTGAACGAGCGGAGCTGCTTCAGGATCTTCCACATGAAAAGCGACTATTTCAGGTTCAGGACCGTTGTTGTGACGTATGCCATAGTGAGCTTATCTTAGTGGGCGAAGAGTTTGTTCGTACGGAAGTGGAGTTTATCCCTGCTCGCGTTCAAGCGATTGATATCTACAGAGAAACCTTAGAGTGCCGGACCTGTCGGAAAGAGGACAAGCCTCAGATGAAAAAGGCAACGACGCCAACGCCTGCTATCCAGCATTCGCTGGCCTCCGCTTCCTCTGTGGCATGGGTGATGTACCAGAAGTTTGTGAACAGCATGCCGCTGTACCGTCAGGAGAAGGAATGGAAAAGCATCGGCCTTGATCTGAGTCGGGCCACGATGGCGAACTGGATGATCGCGGCCACAAGAGACTGGCTGAAGCCACTAGTGAATCGACTGCATGGGCTGCTTGTACAAGAGCGATATCTGCATGCTGATGAGACGCCATTGCAGGTGATGAATGAGAAGGGACGGAAGAACACAACCCCCTCCTACATGTGGATCTACAGCAGTGGGCAGCATAGTACGCATCCCATACGAATATTTGAGTACCAGCCAGGACGAGGGGCGAAGTACCCGCAAGCATTCCTGAGAGGGTTCAAGGGATATTTGCACAGCGATGCCTACTCCGGCTATGCGAATCTAGCAGGGACGATCTCTTGTCTATGCTGGGCACATCTTCGTCGTAAGTTTGTTGAGGCATTACCACCAGAGGTAAAGCATCCGGAAGGGGCCCTTGTTAGTGTTGGGGTAGCTTATTGCAACAAACTTTTTGAGCTGGAGGCACAGCTTCCGTCGCATACCGCTGAAGAAAGAAAGCAACAACGTCTGGCGCAGGAAAAGCCTGTACTCGATGCTTTTTGGTCATGGGTAGAAACGGACAAAGGTAAAGTTCTTCCCAAATCCAAGCTAGGCGAAGCGCTGAAGTATGCACGTAACCATAAGCAAGAGTTGATGAATTACTTACAAGATGGGAATTGTGTGATCTCGAACAATTTAGCTGAGAACAGCATTCGTCCCTTTACAGTGGGTCGTAAAAACTGGTTATTCAGCGGCAGCCCACGGGGTGCAACCGCAAGTGCAGCGATCTACAGCATCGTAGAGACAGCAAAGGCGAATGGATTGAACCCATACAAATATCTAGTCTATCTGTTGCAACAGTTACCAGCGGCTGCATTTCGTCAGCAACCTGAGTTACTTGATGAGTACCTTCCATGGAGTCCGACAGTTCAACAACATTGTACATAACACAGAGCCTGTGGATCCTTGAGCCATGGGTTTTTCTTTTTCAATACACCTGGTTATTAGACGCTTACTTTTGAGAGAAAGCTCGAAGATGCCTGCACCTTCATATAACACCGTATTCACACTGCGGTCGCTACGCTCCCTCGGTCTGCCCGAGGTTTTTTTGAAGAAGCTGGATCAGGCAGACAACCCTGCGAGCCTAAGTCCTGACGGACCCGGCGCTACCGCGCCTTAAGGCTCTCGGATTCGTGAATACAAGAACGTTATATGAAAGATGTGCGATAATTTTATTAACATAAATGAGGCGGAATATAATGAAAGTAATAAATGATCTTTATATAAAGACAAATTCATACGACCTATGGTGGGGGATTCACGGAATAGCAGAGTTAACTGGCTGGGAAGATATTACTTTTTATAATAGCTTGGAGGGTAATTCTAATAGAATTGGTTATACATGTATTTGTACTAAGAATTACATGAGCAGCGTATTAGAAGACCTTGAAGAAGACCCAGATCAAAGAGATTTTGTAAAACATATTAAGGAATACCTAAAAGATAATGTTATTCATTATCATTATTGCTTCGATAATCCTTCAAATGACGATTTTTTCGAGTTAGCATACAATAACTTACCGGTTAATGGGCTTGGACTCAAACCAAGTTATATTGAGATGTGGCACCCGAACGTAGGAATTGATAAACAAGTTATCGAAGAGTGCATCAAGGAATTTTGTTACAAATTCTTAAATACCAGATTTAATCGAATTCATTATATAAATCCAATTAGTTTAGATGAAGCAATTATTTCATATAATGAACATTTACAAAGAATGGGAGTTGCTATTGAATTTTCTGATAATTTAATTCGAGACATGATGAAGAAGCTTTCAAAATCTAAAGAAGAAATATCAAAAATGCTCAATAAGAGCATTGAGAAGTGAAATCTTGAGTAACTCGAAGAGGGCACATCCATTATCTAACACCGTATTCTCGCTGCGTCGCTAACGCTCCTTGGTCTGCACGAAGATAAATTGGAGAAGCGGAATCAGGCAGACAATCCTGCGAGCCTAAGTACTGGCGGGCCCAGCGCTGCTGTGCCTTAAGGCTCTCGGCAATTTCAAATTAGAGGAAATGATAAAACACTGAAAATCTATGTTTACAAGATAAAGAGATTTTTAATAATGTATTGAATTATAAATAATACAATAATTACAAAAAATAATATTACAAGTAATCCTATTTTTAAAGTAACTCCAAGTGTATCATTTTCTTTTCTATCATTTAGAGAGATTAATAGAATAAAGAATACAATAATTATAATAATTAACATAAGTTTCCATCCCCTCGATATACTTCCAGTATAAGGGGGTATATCGAGGGGAGAATAGTACTAAGTTGTTATAGTACTATTGATAGGTTTTAAGATTTATTATAAAGACTGATAAAGACAGTAAAAAATAATAGAATTAGGAAAGATAATGAACACCCTGAAGCGATTCAAGAAGGCTTGACCATCGGACCTTAAGATGGTGAGGTTTCGTAGAAACAATAACGTTAACTGAAATCGACAAAGAACTAATGGGAGGGGAATCATGGAAGCGATAAAAATAAACAGATTAACCACTATTGAAGAAGCCGATTTATTAGACCATAAATTTTCTGAACAATTTATATGGTATAAGCAAGGAGAATATTTTAGGAAGTGCCTCGAAGAGAATATTGCAGAAAGCCGGATAACATTAATAGCATATTATGAAGATCAACTTGCAGGTTGCTGCCATTTGCTTTTCAATTCAGACTACCCATTTTTTCGAGATAATAAGATACCGGAGATTAATGATTTGAATGTATTCCATGAGTATCGAAGAAGGAAGATTGCAAGCACAATGTTTGATGAATTAGAAGCCATTGTGACTACATCTTCTCGATATATCGGTCTAGGAGTAGGGCTTTCTAAAGATTATGGGAATGCTCAAAGAATGTATACTACCCGTGGATATATGATGGATGGCAATGGGATGACATATAAGAATGTTCAAGTAGAACCTGGAAAATCTGTGATGGTTGACGATGATCTAATCATCTATCTGATCAAAGACTTGAAGGGGAAATTGTAGTAAATTCGAAGAAGGCCGAATTCAGTTAACATTGTATCTACACTGCGTCGCTAACGCTCCTTGGTCTGCCCGAGGAATTTTGAAGAAGTGGAGTCAGGCAGACAACCCTGCACCGCCTAACCGCGTCGCGGCCGGTCGCTGTCGCTCCCTTAAGGCAGTGAGGGTTTGTTGATACAATAACGTTATCTGAAATCTAAGCATTATTATAATGAAAGTTGAGGCAGTGAAGGGCTTATGAAAGAATTAAAAATGGAAAATATTTCTTATAAGTCAGAAGTTTCACTTTTTCATCGTTGGAGAATAATTGATTCAATACAAGATTTCACAGCTATATTTAATGAACAAACCATTTATGGAATTGTTGGAGCACTAGGCAGCGGGGGGTGGCTTCTTTCCCATTTACTGTGCGGTAGATCAAATGAATTATTTATTAATAATCCTAGCATTACTATAGACGGATTACCTGTTAATAATGCTCTATTACAGAGCTTGTCTTGTTATGTTGGTGAGGGAGTTGCAGAAGCTCCATATAAGAATTTAAGCAGATATCCTAATTATTTATCAAGAAGACTGAACCATATTAAAACAGTATCAGAACATTTAAGACAAGGTATAAAAAGTACCGATAATAATATAAGCATACATGAATTAGCAAATATGTTTGATTTATCGGGTTTAGATGAAAACAATATGAAAAAGGGACGTATAAATAGACCTCTTGAGTTTCAAAGCGGAGAAGTGTGGAGGGCTTCCTTGGCAATAGGAATGGCATATCAGAAGAAGTTATTTTGTTTTCCATGGCTAGAACCGGACTATCTACTCTATACCTTAAGTAGCCATAATTGCCAGTACATAAATTTACTAAAGAAAAATGGAGCTTCTGTTATTATACCTGTTAGTAATGTCCACTACGTTAAAGGGCTAGCTGACGAAATCATATATTTAAAGAAACCTGAAATAATGTTTTGAGGTAACTCCAAGAAGGCTTAGTCATCACATAACACCGTATGCACGCTGTGTCGCTTACGCTCTTTGGTCTGCCCGAGGCATTTCTAGGAAGCGATTTCAGGCAGACAACCTTGCGATCCTAATTCCTGACGGACCCGCCGCTTGTTCGGATGCGTGAATACAAGAACGTTATATGAAACCTTCGAAAAGCTTATAGATCATAGAAATTCGAATATAAAAAAGCAAAGGAAATAAATAATGATTAAATATAAAATCATCGAATTGCTTAACAACAAAAACATAAAATTTACCGAATCTTCCAAGTGGGGGCAGTATTTACGTGGTGTTTGGGAGGAAAATTTTGCAGAACAACTCAGTGCCGATGAAAAGAAGAAAATTTATTTAGAACAGTATTTATGGCATGTTTTCAGTTATAAGAAGATTCTATGCCTTAAGAATGACCAAGCAATCATGGAATTTAATAAAGTGATAAAGAGTCAACGTACATGTTATATATTTTTTCAACACTCTGATCTTGCACTAATCGTTGAATCATCTAGCAGCATTACTTCTGAAGATTTAGAGTATGATGATGATATTTACATAGTTGATAAAGGATTTACATGGACATATATACAAACACATGAAGAGCAGTGCGGCCCTTATTTTTCAACAAGAATATGAAAGCTTAGCGTTGTGATGGATTACCTTCTTTCTTCTCCGTTACTGCTCTTAACTCAATAGTTAAACTGCTCAACTTCATTGATTAATAACCCGTTGATACCCAATTGTTTCCAGATCGTCACGTTTTTCGGGTCGGTATATCCGATGTTGTTTAAGGTGGGGGAGCCTGCCATGACCCAAACATGTTTGCCGGCTGCATGAATGTCGAGGACCGTGGGCTCGTCGACCCATTCTTCCCACAGGCGAATGATTTCTGCCTCGCTGTCGAGAAATTCCGCAACGGTTTCTTTGGACGGGATAAAGGCCAGGACTTTGACCGATGGGTCGAAAGCTTTGACCGCACGGATATCCTCGCGGCTCGTAACTCCCATAACTACGTCGTCCTCATACCCGAAAGATCGAATGGATTCCATGATTGGGCGAACGCCTTCGCCGCCTTCTTTGATATGAAAGACAACCGGTTTAATGCCGCTTGCAAGCACCGTTTCCAGCGTGAGCGGGCAGTAGCGGGAATCGCTGGCATACCGGAAGGACAAAAATTGCGCTGCCGTCAAATCGCGGATTTTCGCCGGATGTCCAAACAGCTTCAATGCGTCCTTGTCATGGCTTATAACCGAGACGTTGTCTTTTGTAAAACGGATGTCCATTTCGATATAATCCGCCCCCAAATCCAAAGAATGACGTGCCGCGGCCAACGTCAATTCGGGAAATTGGTCTGTACCGCACCGGTGAGCGATGAGTGAAATGTTCATAGCGGATCCCCTCTCAGGTTATGATTTTGGAACGATCCCCTTATTTTTAGAAGATCTTGCAGGTGCCTGACCGTACAAACTGAAACATCTGCTTTCTTTTCGATTCGATATTGCTAATATTATAGGGTATGGCTACGGACGACGATGGCTCACTAAGGATACTCTTATCATACGGAATATTGTTTACCGGGGCAATGGGATTGAGGGCTTGCGAAGATCTTTGATCAGGCTGCAGTCTGAGGGGCGGTCACAATCGACGGTCAGGAGATGCGTATGGCAGCTGGAATGTAGACCGTAGTTAAGACTGAAACCAACTAGGGTGATCCAAAAGTCATACATAAAGAAAACGCTTGAAACAAGGTAACGATGACAGGGGAGTAAGGAATCCCGATATCACTTTCGATTATTCACTATCCTTCTCAAGAGGTGATCACCATCGCAAAGCTATGGATCTTACCGGTAGATACCGTTACTTCCGACGCGTCGGAGGAAGGTCGGCGGTACATCACCGAGGATAAGCGTGCGAAGCTGCTCCGCTTTCGCCAGGAAGAGGACCGGCAGCGAGGGCTGTGGGCGGAGCTGCTTGTGCGCAGCGTCATATGCAGGGAGCTTGCCATCGCGAACCGTGCCATCGTCTTCGCCTACAACGCTTACGGCAAACCCGAGTTGGCGGGGGAGACCGGGCTGCAGTTTAACGTATCGCACTCGGGCCGCTGGGTCGTCTGCCTCACAGACGAGCACCCCGTCGGCGTCGACATAGAGCAGATTGCGCCGTTGGATAGGGAAGTGGCGCATTCCGTTTTCACTGAAGCGGAGGTGCAATACGTTGAAGGAGCAACACACAGTGCTGACCGGCACAACCGCTTCTTTCAAGTTTGGACGGCCAAAGAAAGCTGCATCAAAGCCGTAGGCAAAGGCTTGTCGCTGCCGCTGCAAAACTTCTCCGTCGTCCCAGCGATCCAGGAAAGTGGTACAGCGATCATTGAAGGCGAGTCGTGGCAGCTTCGCCAGCTGGTCATCGATCCTGCATACCGTTTGACCGCTTGCTGCAAGCCGCAATCGAGCTGGAACGGCATGGAGCAAGTCGATGCAGCGAAGATTCTCTCAAAAATAGGGCCTGGCATTTATTGACAGGCCTATTTGTGTATGCTAAATTTTATTTTGATAATGATTATCATTATCATTTAATTAAATGAGGGAGGTTTATCGCTATGCCTACTATTCCAATCGACAAACGGGATGAGGCTTACTTAAGCCTCGATCATCTTTGGTTGAAATTCCGCGCAGCGCGCTTGCTCCAGCAGGAGCATTTCAAGCCGCAACTTCTATATGCCCATGGCCTTCTCGTTGTGAAACAGGGCGAGGGGCACATGTCGCTGGATCTCGGCTTGCACCGGTTGTCCCCCGATGCCGTTCGCTTTGTCGCGCCCGGTCAGACGATTGGCTTCAGCGAGGAGCAAGGGTCCAAGCTGGAAGCGTATCTGTTCACCTTCGATTTGCATTGGGACGAAGACTTGCCGCAAAACCGGCGCATGTTTCCGCTGCAGGGCGAAGTTGCGATCAAATCGGACGGCACACTGCACCAGCTGTGCGAATCATTATGCAGCTGCAGCCGCAGCGAGCAGGCGCTTGAGCGGTACCGGGGGCAGATGCATTTTCAAGAGCTCATGTCCTGGATCTTTCACCATACGCGTCAAGGAGGGAATCAAGATTCCCGAGCAGCGATGGATCGTACCCGCAGTTACGTGGAATCGCATTACAGCGAGAGCATTACGATTGAGCAGCTCGCCCGTATGGCCGAAATTTCACCGAAATATTACGTCTCGTTATTCAAAAAAAACATACGGCAAAACAGCCATCGAATATTTGACCGAAGTCCGGGTCAATATGGCGAAGCAGCTTATGCTGCAGGAAGGCGTACGGCTAAAGGATGTCGCATACCAGATCGGGTACAATGATGAGTTTTATTTTAGCCGGATGTTTAAAAAGGAAGTCGGCGTCTCACCCACAGCGTACATCAAAACCCGCCGGCAAAAGATCGTCGCTTACAGCGCGACGGTGCTGGGTCAGCTGTTGGCGCTCAAAATATTGCCGTACGCCGCACCTCTTCATCCCAAATGGACGTCGTATTACTACGCGAAGCACCGGCACGATATTCCGCTGCATCTGAGCGGCTACCGTTTCAACGTAGACTGGGAAGCCAACGTAAATGTGCTGGAACAGGCACAGATGGATTGCATCATTTCGACCGATCAGCTGCAACCGGTGGAAAAAGAGCGTCTGACCCGGCTTGCTCCCGTGCACGTCGTACCCTTATATGAGCGGAGCTGGCGGGACCAGCTCATGTCGATTGCCGCCATCGTAAATGCCCCCGATGAGGCCGGCGTATGGCTGGAGCGTTATAACCGCAAGCTTCAACGGGTGCGCGAGCGTCTGTACGAGGTGCTGCGAGGCGAAACCGTGCTCATTGTCAGTATGTTTCATGATCGTTTGTTCCTGTTTCCGTCCATCGGCATGCGTGATGTGTTTGCGGATCTGGGGCTGCGAGCGCCGGATGGAGCCGCAGCATATAGCGGCAACCAGTGCATTTCGCTGGAGGAACTGACCGCGCTGGACGCAGATTACTTGCTGCTGAACATCCGTCAGGAATCCGTGACGCTGAATCACTGGGAGCTTTTGCAGACAACCAATGAGTGGCAGGATCTTAAGGCGGTGCGCCGGGGACGCGTGCATCAGATTTCGTCCGACCCGTGGAGGGAGTATTCGGCGCACGCAATCGAGCGGATGGTACAGGATGCGTATGAACGATTATGTGAAGGCTGCGAGTGAACGATTCGACGACGAATGAAATGAACGTGGTAAAAATACGTTGAGCTGTATTCGCGTATCGCAGATCCGTCGCTGCAAGGCGGTACGGCCGTCAGTCTGCTTAGGCAAGTTCTTAGCAGTGTTCCGCGTTTCGATAATCGCTTGAACCAAATGAGTGCCATCCAAATGAGACGGGTCGCAGCGTGCCTGCGTTTTCTGGCGATGTCTCGTGCTCACAAGCGGGGGATGACCGGAAATGATCTGGCCCTTACATTATGAGAGGCTTGAAAGGTTCTGCTTTTCCGATTAGTCGCCATGACGTTCCGCCTCCGCTTCATAACCGTTCCGGGTGATTGCCCCGCAACAAGCCGAGTTCATGATCGGTACCGCCACGCAACAAACGCAATTCCACCAATCCGCTGCCTGCCACAATACGCGCCCTTCCCCTCCATTCGGGACACCTAAGCATTCGGATCTCCATCCGCATCCGCGAACTTCCAGCAGGAATGATGTTCGCAGATTTCAGCTTATTTGGGTCCATGTATGTCCATAGGTCTTGCGTCCTGCACGGCTGTTACGCTGTATCCATTGCATTCGACAGGATTCTCCTAAAATCTGTATATCGTCCATTGGATAATGTGGAAATCGTTCATGGCAGGCGACAGCTCATTCTCCTATAATCAACAATGAGAATCATTATCAATAACATTGCGGCCGATACACGAAGGAGCAGCGAACGATGAGCGGCAATATGCAGAAATTGTTCGGCAATTTCTCTATCACGATTCTCTCTGGAAAAGCTGCGGATAAGCATCACGCATCACGAGTTTGAAGGCGAAGGCCGCCTCACTGTGATTCCGGCGTTCATTCGCTTGCAACGTTTCGTATAAGGGGAGGTGATCCTTGAATGGAAAAAGAGTTTCAGGGCAAAATCGCGCTCGTCACCGGCGCTGCTCAAGGCATCGGTGAAGCGATTGTCCGCGCGCTATGCGAGCGGGGGGCGACTGTCGCTGTCCTCGATAGGCAAAAAGAGCCGCTCGAACGGTTGAGCGCACTGCTAACCGAGCGAGGGAGCCGGGTCAGGGCATTTCCGTTGAATCTGAAAGATCACGAAGCCATTCCACAGATGGTCACTCGAATAGAAGAAGAGCTGGGTCCCATCGATATCCTCGTCCATGCGGCCGGCGTGCTTCGCACGGGACCGCTGGCAACATATGCCGATGAGGACTGGAACGAGCTGCTCGCGGTGAACGTCGGCAGCCTATTCCATCTCTCGCGTGCCGTAAGCGCGCGAATGATTCCGCGCCGGCGGGGCGTGATCGTGACGGTGTCGTCGAATGCCGCTGCCGTGCCGCGTATGGGAATGGGCGCGTACGCGACGACCAAGGCCGCGGCAACGATGCTGACCAAGTGCTTCGCCCTCGAGCTGGCGGAGCATGGCATTCGCTGCAACATCGTCTCGCCGGGCTCAACCGATACGCCCATGCTGCGCAGCATGTGGCTGGACGAACAGGAGCGGGGCGCGCAGCAAACGATAGACGGATCGCTGCCTGCCTACCGGACCGGCATCCCGCTCCGAAAGCTTGCGACACCCGAGGATATTGCGGATGGCGTACTGTATTTGGCATCGGAGCGTGCCAGCCATTTGACGATGCATGATTTGCGCATAGATGGGGGCGCAACGTTAGGCGTTTAATACAATCAACCGAAATAATCTATGCCCGGCAGAGGGACTCCAAGAAACCGAACATCCGCTAATCCGGGTTAAAAGGAGGATGATAATGATGAACGCACAAGGACAAGTCCCGGAGGCGACCGCCGCCGAATTATTAGAGGAATATCAGTGTGGTCACTCCTTCTTCTTTGCAACCCCGCATGCCACCTGGCTTGCACAGGGATCGCTTGCCGTGCTTCCGAGTGCTGCGGGTGCGGGGAATGATCAGCTTGCAACGCTGCCGCAGCGCGCCGCCAGGCTGCTGGCACAGCTGAAACAGAACGGGCAGCGACTGCCGATGCTGGTCGGTGCGGTGCCTTTTGATCCGAGGCAAGCGGCGCACCTCGTTGTGCCGATCACGGTTCGCAAGCTGGAGAAGCTAAGCCTCGATCCGGATGAACCGCTGCGCACGCCGATCAGCGGCAGCTGCTCAATCGAGCCGATTCCTGCGCCTGACGCGTATGTTGCAGGCGCGAACCAAGCGATCGACCGCTTGCGCGCAGCCGAGCTGGACAAAATTGTGCTTGCCCGCACGCTCAAGCTCACTTCGCTGCAACCAATCAAGCTGAAAGAGCTTCTGCATAATTTGGTGCAGCACAATACGCTCGGCTATACGTTTGCCGTGGATCTGCCAAAACGGGAGGAGAGCGCAGCCGGCCGCCACACGACGGAACGCACCCGCACCTTGATCGGCGCGAGTCCGGAGCTGCTGGTCGCAAGAACCGGCGCTCACGTGTACGTCAACCCGCTGGCGGGCTCCGCGCCTCGCAGCTCGGATCCGGCAGAGGACAACCGGCGCGCGCAAGCGCTGCTGGCATCGCCAAAGGATCTGCGCGAACATGAGCTGGTGATTGAAGCCGTTGCGGAAGCGCTGCGACCGTATTGCCGGGAGCTTGATGTGCCGGAGAGGCCGTCGCTTGTCAGTACGGCAACCATGTGGCATTTATCCACCGAGATCAGGGGGGAGCTTAAGGATTGCGCGATGACTTCGCTGGCGCTTGCCGTTGCCCTGCATCCGACACCTGCGGTGTGCGGATCGCCGACCGGGCTGGCGAGAGAAGCGATCCGCGAGATTGAGCCTTTTGACAGAGATTTCTATACGGGGCTTGTCGGCTGGTGCGATGCGAACGGGGACGGCGAATGGGTCATAGCGATTCGCTGCGCTTTAGCGGAGAGCCATTCCTTACAGCTCTATGCCGGCGCAGGCGTCGTCGCCGAATCCAGCGCGGAATCCGAGCTGCAAGAGACGTCGGCAAAATTCCGCACGATGCTGCGCGCGATGGGGGTACAGGATGACGAAGTCTATTAACGCATATGAACAAGACTATGCACAGCTAATGAAGGACTGCCCGACTTGGCCGAGCGACAAGGCGGCGGAATACTGCTCGGCCGGTCTCTGGGAAGGACTGACGTTCAGCGATATGTTGGCCGACCGGGCGGCGCGCTACAGCGAGAAGACAGCAGTCATTAGCGGAGAGAACCGACTCAGCTACGCAGCGCTGTATGACCAGGCGGGCAGGCTTGCTGAGGGCTTCCTGCAGCTCGGCGTGAAACCGACCGACCGCGTCGTGGTACAGATGACGAACCGATACGAGTTTTTTACCGTTATTTTTGCACTGTTCCGGATCGGAGCGCTGCCGGTTTTTGCGCTACCGCTGCATCGCCTAAGTGAAATTCGCTACCTGTGCGAGTTTAGCGAAGCCAAGGCTTATGTGATCCCCGATACGGAGGCCGGCTTTGATTACCGCGGGCTGGCGGCGCAGGTGAAGGAGCAGGTGCCGACACTGCGGCATGTGCTCGTAGCCGGGGAGCCGGGGGCTTTCCCGTTCCTGTCGCTGGAGAAGCTGATGAAGCAGGCCGGGAAACGGCACGAGGAGCCGTATTGGCCGTCGTATGTCGAGTCCGGTCATGTAGCGTTTTTGCAGCTATCCGGGGGCAGCACCGGGCTGCCTAAGCTTATTCCGCGCACGCATGATGACTATATGTACAGCCTTCGGCGCAGCAATGAAATCTGCGGCATCACCGAGCAAAGCGTCTATATGGCGGCGCTGCCGGTCGCGCATAATTTTCCGCTGAGCTCGCCGGGCGTACTGGGTACGCTGTACGCCGGCGGCACGGTCGTGCTCGCGCCAAGGCCTAGCCCTGACGATGCGTTTCCGCTCGTCGCCAAGGAACGGGTCAGCATTACAGCGCTGGTGCCGCCGCTTGCGCTGGTCTGGCTGGAGGCTGCGGTGCAGCGCCGGCCGGATCTGTCCAGCCTGCAGGTGCTGCAGGTCGGCGGTGCCAAGTTCAGTGCCGAAGCGGCAAGTCGGGTCCAGCGAGTACTGGGCTGCCGGCTGCAGCAGGTGTACGGCATGGCGGAAGGTCTCGTGAACTACACGAGGCTGGACGATGCCAACGACATTGTAGTGAACACCCAGGGACGGCCGATGTCAGACTGGGATGAAATTCGCGTCGTCGATGAGGACGATGCTCAGGTGGCGCCCGGCGAAGTCGGCGAGCTATTGACACGCGGGCCGTATACAATCCGCGGTTACTACAAGGCGGAAGCGCATAATGCCAAAGCGTTTACGGCAGACGGTTACTACCGCACGGGCGATCTCGTGAAAGTAAGCGAGCAGGGCTACCTGGTCGTGGATGGCCGGGTGAAGGATCAAATCAACCGAGGCGGGGACAAAATCGCCGCAGAAGAGGTAGAGAATCATCTTCTCGCTCACCCGGCTGTGTTCGATGCGTCGCTCGTGGCGATGCCGGATGCGCTGCTCGGAGAGCGTGCCTGCGCGTTCATTATTTTACGCGAAGGCTTGGTGGCGACAGGCGCAGACCTGAAAGCCTATCTGCGCGGGCGCGGGCTCTCCGCCTACAAAATCCCGGACCGCTTCGAGTTCACAGACGCTTTTCCGCAAACGAATGTCGGCAAAGTGAGCAAAAAAGCGCTTCGCGAAAGCTTGCAAGCCCAAATGTCAGCTCCAACCGGAGCATCCCAATAGTCGAGCGAAAGAAGGTATGTAATTATGGCACTTCCTACAATCCTACCTTATTCCATGCCGGTGGCGGCCGATCTGCCTCCGAACCGCGCTTCCTGGACAGCCGATCCGAGGCGGTCCGTGCTGCTGGTGCACGATATGCAGGCTTATTTTTTGAATGTGTTTGCTGCTGATCAATCGCCGGTTACAGAACTGCTGGCGCATATCCAGGCGCTGCTTGCGCAATGCCGCAAGCTTGGCATTCCCATCGTGTACACCGCGCAGCCGGGCGAGCAATCCCGCGAAGAACGCGGACTGCTGTTCGATTTCTGGGGAGAAGGCATTAATAAGGCGCCTCATCTGAAATATATCGTGCCGGAGCTGATGCCGGCGGAAGGCGACATCGTGTTGGACAAATGGCGCTACAGCGCATTTCGTAAGTCGAATCTGGCCGAAAGGATGAAGGAGATAGGCCGTGATCAGCTCATCATCTCGGGCATTTATGCGCATATCGGCTGCTTGATGACGGCGAGCGAGGCGTTCATGCAGGATATTCAGGCGTTTATGGTGGCGGACGCGCTGGCGGATTTCTCGCTGGAGAACCATACTATGGCAATCACGTACGCTGCTAACCGCTGCGCAGTCGTGCTGACAACGGAACAAACGCTGGCGCAGCTGAGTGCGGGAACGGCTAGTTCTGCAAGGAGCCCGTTCCATGTCGATGTCCTGCGAGAGCAGGTGGCCCAGCTGCTGTTCGAAGCGCCGGAACGCTTCGGTGATCACGATCATCTCATCGACGTGCACGGACTGGACTCCATTCGCGTCATGAGCTTAGTCGAGGTTTGGCGCAAGCAAGGGGCTGAAGTGACGTTTGTTGAGCTGGCGGAGCAGCCGACACTTGCGAACTGGAGCAAGCTCTTGCAATCCAAAATGAGCGTAGGCGCCCATGTCTAGATCGGGAAGGAGAGGACCGCAATGCTAATCGCTTCAACGGTTCGGCGGCCATTGTCGGGGGCTCAGGCAGGGATTTGGTACGCGCAGCAGCTTGATCCGCGCAATCCGATGTACAACACAGGCGAATATGTCGATATTCACGGGCCTGTCGAGCGAACGACATTTGAGGCGGCGCTTCGGCACGTATGGCTGGAAACGGAGGCGCTCCATGTCCGCTTCGAGGAGGATCACGAGGGACCGTGGCAGGTGTTTGCGCCGAATGCCGGATGGACACTGCACGTTCTGGATTTGAGTATGGAGCAAGCGCCTTTCGACCAAGCGAAGGCTTGGATGGACGCCGATTTAAGCCGTCCTTGCCATTTGACGGAAGGGCCTCTTTTTACCGAAGCGCTGTTAAAAATAGGACCCGAGCGCTACCTGTGGTATCAGCGCATGCATCATATCGTTATGGATGGCTATGGCTTTTCTTTATTGACGAAGCGCGTCGCGCAGGTGTATACAGCGATGCTGCAGCGCCAGCCTTACTTGAATGGAGGCTTCGAGTCGTGGCAGAGCGTACTGGATGAGGATGAACGCTACCTCAATTCGGATCAAGTAGAAGCCGATCGGCGCTTCTGGCTGGATCGATTCAAGGACGAGCCGGATGCGTGCAGTTTGTCCGACCGCACGCCACGCAGCGCACACCGGGTATTGCGGCAATCGGCGGAGCTTTCCGCCGCCGAGGCATCGCAGCTGCGCCAGTCCGCACAGCTTCACAACGCGGTCTGGTCTGAGGTGGTGCTTGCTGCCGTCGCATCGTATGTACACCGGCTGACCGGAGCGGAGGACGTCATCCTCGGCTTGCCGATGATGAGCCGCCTCGGTTCGGTGTCGCTCAATACGCCGGGCATGGTTATGAACATTGTGCCGCTTCGCTTGCATGTCAGACCGGCACAGAAGCTGTCGGAGCTGGTACGTCAAATCGCGCGGGAAATCCGCGAGGTGCGCAAGCATCAGAGCTACAGGCACGAGGAGCTGCGTCGCGAGCTCAAGCGGGTCGGAGATGCCCGAAGACTGTTCGGCTCGTTGGTCAATATTATGCCGTTTGACGGCAGGCTGCAGTTTAACGGCGTGCCAGGCTGCAAGCATAACGTATCGGCTGGCCCTGTCGATGATATGGAATTTAATGTATATTTCAATGCGGACGGGACTGGCTTGCACATCGATGTGGATGGGAATCCCGAGGTATACACGGAAGAAGAGCTGCGTGCGCATCACCTTCGATTCATTCATTACTTGGGGAATGTTGCGGATGCGCAGCCGTATGATCCGATCGGCGGCATCTCGCTGTTGGACGCGGAGGAACGCACAGACGGATTGACGCGTTGGAACCGTACGGCTCGGATCGTGCCGCCAGTGCGTACGGTCGAATTATTCGAGGCGCAGGCGCTGCGCAGCCCGAACGGGATCGCGCTGGTCCACGAGGCGAACGAGGTCGATTATGCGGAGCTTAACGCACGGGCGAACCGGCTTGCGCGGTTCCTGATCGCTCGCGGTGCAGGGCCCCGGCGCATCGTGGCCATCGCGGTTCCCCGCTCCGTGGAGATGATCGTCAGCATGCTGGCCGTTCACAAGACCGGCGCAGGCTACTTGCCGCTCGACATCGATTTCCCGGCAGACCGCATCGCGTACATGGTGGAGGACGCACAAGTCTTGATAACGCTGACAACGGGTGACGCTGCCGTCAAGCTGCCGCAGCCGGAAGCCGAGTCTGCCCGCCGAACGATCATTCGGCTCGACGATCCTGCGGTACAGTCGGAACTTCTTGGCTACGCGGAGTCGAATGTAGAAGAGCCGGATCGGCAGGGAGCTTCGCTATTGACCGATCCGGCTTACATATTGTATACGTCCGGCTCCACGGGCAAACCGAAGGGTGTTGTCATTCCATACGCCGCTTTGACCAATTTCCTGCTGGCCATGGGCGAGCAGTTTCAATTAACGGCGGATGATCGTCTGCTGGCTATAACGACGATCTCTTTCGATATTTCCATCCTTGAAATTTTTATGCCGCTGTCAGCGGGGCACGGCTGATCATGGCGAACAAACGGACGGTTCAAGATGCGGCGGCGTTGTCTCAGCTCATCGAGACGTCGGGCGCAACCCTTATGCAGGCGACGCCTTCGCTGCTGCATTCCTTGGTAGAGCAGGCGCAGGAAGGCTTGCGCGGACTCCGCATTCTGGTCGGGGGCGAAGCCTTGTCCGGCGGCTTGCTGCGCGATTTGCAGTCGCTCGGCTGCGAGGTAACGAACCTGTACGGTCCGACGGAGACGACGATCTGGTCGACATGCGTGACGTACGAGGCAAGCTGCTGGGTGCCGAAGCCGCCCATCGGCCGACCGATCTGGAATACGCAGCTGTACATTCTGGACAGCGGCCTGCAGCCGGTGCCGCCCGGCGTAACCGGCGATCTGTATATTGCCGGCGACGGCCTGGCGCTAGGGTATTGGCAGCGGCCGGGCTTGACGGCGGAACGGTTTGTCGCGAATCCTTACGGCCCCCCGGGCTCCCGGATGTACCGCACCGGCGATATGGCCCGCTGGCTGCCGGACGGTACGGTTGACTATTGCGGTCGTGCCGATCATCAGATTAAAATTCGGGGTTTCCGCATCGAAATTTCAGAGATTGAAGCTGTGCTGACCCATTATCCGGGACTGCAGCAGGGAGCGGTCGTTGTCCGGGAAGACCCGTCGGGGGACCCGAGGCTTGTCGCTTATTTCGTGGCGAACGAATCTGTAGATCCTGCGGCGCTGCGAGATCATATGGCGGCAGCGCTGCCGGATTACATGGTGCCTTCGGCCTTCGTAGCGATGGAGCGGCTCCCGCAGACGCCGAACGGCAAGCTGGACCGCAAGGCGCTGCCGGCCCCGCATTATCTCGCCGGTTCGCCTGTCAGAGCGGCCCGTACGCCGCAGGAGGAATGGCTGTGCGAGCTGTTCGCCGAAGTGCTCGGACTGCCGAAAGTCGGCATTGACGACGACTTCTTCGATATGGGCGGGCACTCCCTGCTCGCAGGACGTCTGGTCAGCCGGATCCGCGAAGGGCTGCAGGTCGAGCTGGGCATCGCCAGCTTGTTTGAAGCGCCGACGGTGGCGGGCCTCGCCAAACGGATCGATAATGCCGCTGCGGCGAGACCGCCTATTCGGCCGGATGTCCGTCCGGCGGACGTTCCGCTTTCTTTTGCCCAGCGCCGGTTGTGGTTCCTGAATTGTCTCGAGGGGCCAAGTCCGACGTATAACATCCCGCTCGTCGTCCGATTGACGGGTCCGCTGCATCCGCAGCATCTGGAGGCGGCCTTGAACGATGTCGTCCGGCGTCATGAAACGCTGCGGACATTGTTCCCCGAGCGGAACGGGGCTGCCTCGCAGCAAATACTGGATGCGGACGCGTGCGAAGTGAAGCTGCCCGTCGTCAAGGTGTCGGAGATGGAGCTCGCGGATGAACTGGCTGTCGCCGTGCGCTATGGCTTTGATCTGGCGAAGGAGCTTTCGTTCCGTGTGCAGCTGTATTCGCTCGGACCGGAAGAGCATGTGCTGCTGCTGCTTTTGCATCATATCGTCGGCGACGGCTGGTCGCTGGATCCGCTGACCCGCGATTTGACGGCCGCTTATGAGGCCCGCTCGAAAGGGGAGGCGCCGGTCTGGTCGCCGCTGCCCTTACAGTACGCGGATTATGCGCTCTGGCAAGAGCAGCTGCTCGGCAACGAGAGCGATCCGAACAGCTTGATCGCGCGCCAAATCGCCTTTTGGCAAGAGACGCTGCGCGGGTTGCCGGATCAGCTGGAGCTGCCGGCCGATCATCCGCGTCCAGCAGAATCGACGCATATTGGGGAGACGCTGGAGGTGCGCCTGCCGGCCGGGATGCATGCCTCCCTGCTTGCGCTGGCCAGAAAGACGCGCACGAGCTTGTTTATGGTCGTGCAGTCGGGTCTCGCCGCGCTCTTTACCCGCTTGGGCGCGGGGACCGACATTCCGCTTGGAAGTCCGGTCGCCGGACGCAACGATGATGCGCTCGGCGATTTGGTCGGCCTTTTCATTAATACGATTATTTTGCGTACGGATACTTCCGGAAACCCAAGCTTCAGACAACTGCTGGAGCGGGTAAGGGGCACGAATCTGGCTGCTTACGAGCATGGGGATGTGCCGTTTGAGCGATTGGTGGAGATTCTGAATCCGCCGCGTTCCCGCGCGCGACATCCGCTGTTCCAAGTCATGCTGGCGTTCCAAAATACGCCGGAGCCCCGAATGCCGCTTGACGGCATCGACGCCGACTTGCGGCTGTATACGGTCGGCCGGGCGAAGTTCGATCTGACGATCGAGTTCAGGGAACGAAGGCTTGCCGACGGCACGCCGGACGGCATCGACGGCTGGTTTGAATTCAGCAGCGACCTGTACGAGCGCGCAACGATTGAACAACTTGCAGTCCGTCTGCAGCTTTTGCTTGAGCAGGCTTTGGCGGAGCCTGACGCACCGATCGGACAGCTTCCTATTCTGCTGCCGGAAGAGCAGGCGGCTCGCGCGTTTCCATCGGTCGTTCCAGTGGAAGAGGCTTGGGCAGGGCGCAACCTGGTAGAGCTGTTCCAGGCGCAGGTGGAGAAGAGCCCGTCTGCAGTAGCGGTGACGTATGAAGGCCAGCCGCTTACCTACACCCAGCTGAACGTCAAGGCGAATCAGCTTGCGCACGATCTGATCTCCCGCGGTATTGGACCCGGGCACATCGTCGGACTGCTGCTTCCTCGCTCCCATGCCCTGATGGTCGGCGTGCTGGCGGTGCTGAAAGCAGGTGCGGGGTACTTGCCGCTCGACCCGGATTATCCGCTGGACCGTCTCGCGTTCATGCTGGAGGATACACAGCCGTCTTGCGTGATCGGCTGCCTCGACACGGCGTCCGTGCTGTCCGGGGAAGAGGTGCTGCTGATGGACGACAGCAAGACGGTCGAACGGCTGAGCCATTATCCGGCGACCGATCCGACGGACCGCGACCGCACCGTCCCGTTGACGGCGGATGGTGTCGCGTACATCATCTTCACATCGGGTTCGACGGGCAAACCGAAGGGCGTCGTCATTCCGCACAGCAACGTTGTGCGCTTGTTCTCGGCGACCGATCCCTGGTACGGCTTCGGTCCGCACGATGTGTGGACGTTATTTCACTCTTATGCGTTCGATTTTTCGGTATGGGAAATGTGGGGCGCGCTGCTGTATGGCGGCAAACTTGTGGTTGTACCGCACCCAACGTCCCGTTCTCCGGAAACATTCTTGAAGCTGCTCAGCGAGGAGCGCGTGACGGTACTGAACCAGACGCCTTCCGCTTTTTACCAGCTCATGCAGGCGGATAAAGAACATGCTGTGCTCGGACAAACGCTATCGCTCCGGTACGTTATTTTCGGCGGGGAAGCGTTGGACCTCGGACATTTACGGCATTGGTACGATCGCCACGACGACAAGGCGCCGCAGCTCGTGAACATGTACGGCATTACGGAAACGACCGTGCACGTGAGTTACGTTCCGCTTTCGTGCGCAATGACGGAGAGCAAGGCGAGCAGCCTGATCGGCGGGTCGATCCCGGACCTCCGGGTCTATGTGCTGGATCGCTATATGCAGCATGTGCCGACGGGCGTAACGGGCGAAATGTACGTAGCGGGCGCAGGACTGGCTCGCGGCTATTGGAAGCGTCCGGGCTTGACGGCGGAGCGGTTCATCGCCGATCCCTACGGACCGCCGGGGGCGCGTATGTACCGGACGGGTGATTTGGCCCGCTGGCTTGAGGACGGCACATTGGATTACCTCGGGCGGATTGATCATCAGGTCAAAATCCGCGGATTTCGCATCGAGCTGGGCGAGATCGAAGCGGTCGCGGCGCAGGCGGACGGCGTGTCCCAAGCCGTTGTCATTGCAAGGGAGGACGTTCCCGGAGATAAAAGGCTTGTCGCTTACGTCGTTCCTAAAGTGGGGGCTGAGCTGGATTCGAATGAGCTGCGGCAATATGTGACAGCGGCGCTGCCGAATTACATGGTGCCTTCGGCGTACGTCGTGATGGCGGAGCTGCCGCTGACGGTTAACGGCAAGCTGGACCGCAAGGCGCTTCCTGCGCCGGATTATTCCTCGGCTGTTGGAGGCAGAGGCCCGCGAACGCCTCAGGAGGAACTGCTGTGCGACTTATACGCAGAGACGCTGGGCTTAACGAAGGTCGGCATCGACGATGGGTTCTTTGATCTCGGCGGTCATTCGCTGCTGGCCGTGAAGCTCATGAGCGGCATTCGCGATGCGCTGGGAGTATCACTTAGCATCGGGACCTTGTTCGAGGCGCCGACGGTGGCGGGCCTTGCGGCCCGGCTGGAAGGCGGGGACAGCGAAGACGCCCTCGGGGTGCTGCTGCCGCTGCGGAAGAGCGGAAAGCAGTCGCCGTTCTTCTGCATCCATCCGGCGGGGGGACTCAGCTGGTGCTATGCGGGGCTTCTGAAGTCGCTCGGACCGGAGTATCCGATTTACGGCTTGCAGGCGAGAGGTATTGCTAGAAAAGAGCCACTGCCTGCGGATCTGGCGCAGATGGCAGCCGATTATATCGCGCATATTCGCTCGGTGCAGCCGCACGGCCCGTATTACTTGCTCGGCTGGTCGCTCGGCGGCAACGTGGCGCATGCGATTGCAACGCTGCTGCAAGCGGAAGGAGAACCCATCGCGCTGCTCGTCATGCTGGACGCATTCCCGAGCCACTTCCTGCCTATCAGCGAAGGGCCGAATGAGGAGGAAGCGCTGATCGCCCTGCTTGCGCTGGGCGGCTATGATCCGGATAGTCTGGGCGAGAAGCCGCTGGATATGGATGCGGCAGTGAACATTTTGCGCAGTGACGGCAGCGCGCTGGCGAGCCTGGAGCCAGAGGTCATTATGAATCTCAAGGATACGTATGTGAATTCCGTGCGCATTCTCGGCGCTTATCGTCCGGAGCGGTACAAAGGCGATCTGCTCTTCGTTCATTCGACGGTCATTCCGGATTGGTTCACGGAAATTTCGCCCAACACGTGGCAGCCTTACATTACCGGCTCGATCGAGCAGCATGATTTGGCTTGCCGGCACAAAGATTTATGCCAGCCGGGACCGTTGGCGGACATCGGACGGATAATCGCCCGGAAATTGGCGGAGATGCACGACGAAGCGAAGTAAGGCTGGCAGTCAAATGATATGAATTCATAATTATGAAGAGGAGAATCGGCATGAGCAATCCTTTCGAAGCGTCGAATGACAGCTTCTATGTCCTTGTGAACGATCAAGGCCAGTATTCGCTTTGGCCTGCCTTTGCTCGCATTCCGGCGGGGTGGACGAAGCTTTATGAAGCAGGACGCGAAGCGTGCCTGGCTTATATTGAAGAGAATTGGACGGATATGTTTCCGCAGCCTGCCGCCTACCGGGCGGGGAGCCGATGACAGACACAGGGACAGCAGGCATTCGAGCGGTCAACCCGAAAGTCGCGATCCGGTTGATCTACGTGGCGGCGATGTTCCTCGTCGCCATGGATGCGACCATTGTCAATGTGGCGCTGCTCGCGATCTGCAAGGAGCTGGCCGTATCGCCCGCGGAGGCGGGTACGGTCAATATAGGCTATCTTGTTGCTGTGGCGCTGACCCTGCCTCTTGCGGGCTGGCTGGGAGACCGCTTTGGCGGCAAGCGCGTGTTGCTGAGCGCCATAATAGTATTTACGGCGGCGTCCGTCTGCTGCGGCCTCGCCTGGAGCTTGGATGGGCTCATTCTGTTCCGGGTCATTCAGGGCGCAGCCGGCGGCTTGATCGCCCCGGTCGGGATGGCGCTGCTGTTCCGCGCGTTTCCGCCGGAGGAACGAGCCCGGCTTTCCCGCTCGCTGGTACTGCCGATTGCTGTTGCGCCGGCGGTCGGACCGATTATCGGCGGTTTTTTCGTCGATACGCTATCGTGGCGCTGGTGCTTCTATATTAATGTGCCGATCTGCGCATTAGCCATTGCCCTGGGACTATTGGCATTGAAAGGAAATGAGCGGCAGCCAGCAAGCCAGCTTGATTTCGTTGGGCTGCTGCTCAGCGCGCCGGGCTTCGCGATGTTGATTTATGCGCTTAGCCAAGGATCGATTCGCGGATGGGGATCGCCGGAGATTGTGGTGACGGGCTTGCTGGGCGTGATGTTTATGATTGCAATGATCGTGATTTCGCTTCGCACGCCTGCACCGCTGCTGCAGCTAAGGCTGATGTCGGAGCGTTTGTACCGGACTGCGGGGCTGATCGCCTTGTGCACGTCGGCCGGGCTGCTAGGCATGCTTTACGTATTTCCGTTAATGTATCAGGACTTGTTCGGCGCGTCCGCTTTTCATACGGGACTGACGACATTCCCGGAAGCGCTCGGGTTAATGGCGGCCTCGCAGTGTATGCCATGGTCGGTCCAAAAGCTTGGCGTGCGCCGGGTCATCACCATTGCGCTGTTGTGCGCGATGGCGGTGTTCGGTGCGCTGTGTCTGGTACAAGCCGACACGAATCCGTGGCTTGTTCGCGCGCTGCTGCTCATCGGCGGCTTCACACTCGGGCATTCGGTCGGCGCCGTGCAGCTGCTGGCCTTTGCCCAAGTGGAGCCGCCTCGCATGGGGCAGGCGACTATGCTGTTCCAAGTGCAGAACCGGCTCGGTTCTGCACTTGGGGTGGCTGTCATCGGCAGCGTGCTGGCTGCCGGGATGACCGGCTCGCCGGCTGGCGCAGCCGCCGGCGTCGGATTGAGCGCGGGGCCGGCCGCGCTCGGGTACCAGGCCGCGCTGCTCGCTGCGGCCGCGTTTTTGGCGCTGGCGTGGGGGCTGGCCCTCACGCTGCGCGAGGCCGATACGGCTGGCGTGCTGGCGCGCCGATCGCAGGGGCCAGCCGCCGCTGCGGAGGCGGCAAAGCGTGCGAAGGCGCCGCCTGTTTCCTCGTAGTCCGCACACACAACAACCTCAGCTCCCGGTAAGGGCTGAGGTTGTTTGCTGCAGATACGGTATAACGGGAATAAGGAAAAGCTTGGTCAGCCTTGGAATAATAGTAAAGATCCAGTCTTGATTTTGCCGGCAGATGTGATAGACTTCACATGAAGGTGCTCCGCTCTTTGGGTGATGTGGTTGTTAACAAACACGATTTTACCAAAGATTCGGGCATTTTTTCGTTCATCGAACAGAGTCGCTTTCGAAATACAGTCTAACCTCGTTGAAAGGAATTATAATGACTCTATTTGGCACAATTACCGCGATCGTTGTGGCAGTATGCATTTCTATTTTTCTCGGACCCTATGGAATAATCGTATTAATCTCTCTAACCTTCGGACTCGTCTTAAGCACGCATGTGAGAAATAAAGAAATTTATTCGGATCTACAAAGAATCAAAGAAAAGCTGGGGATCGAAGATAAGGACGATTTTAACATGAGTGATGAAGCGATTGAACAAGAATTGGAACAATACATGGAACCCGATGAGAAAGATAGCAAGACGAAGAATGACTTGTAGTCGGTTCCAAGATCAAAGGAGTAAGCATCATGTTTAGGAAGCTATTTGGCTTGAAGAATAAACGGCATCCGGAGACGTTCATTATCGTTCAGTTGAATGACAAAATGATGCCAATGGATAGAGGAATCCTTTACGAAGAGCCGCTGGATGCGTTTTTGCGTTCTAACAACTATGGCGAAATAACCGGCGGCGGAACCATGCAAGCCGAAACCGGTGAAATCCAGTTTTGCGATATCGAGATTTTAATTTATAAAGGAAACGACCCTAAGTCGGTGATTGCCGAAATCATTGATGAGCTGGAGGACATAGGTTCGCCCAAGGGATCGCATGTGATGGTCGAACGCACAGAGGAATCCATCGCTTTTGGCCAAAAAGAAGGGTTAGCCGTTTACCTGGACGGGGATCTTCCTGACAGCGTATATGCGGAGCACGATCTGGGCGCTGTGCTTACGGAATTGTCGAGATTGCTTGGTTCGGATAAAGAGGTTCAGAGGTATTGGCAAAGTGAAAACGAAACCGCCTTTTATTTCTATGGACAATCTTTCGAGGCGATGAAAAACGCCATATCAACATTCATAGAGGAGCACCCGTTATGCCGGAATGCCAGAATCGTTCAGATTGCCTAGCGCATTCGAATAAATGAATTATAAAGGAGAACGTCTGCATGCATATGAGTCCGACGGGAGCCATATTTGGAATCCTTCCGCTTATTTTGTTTTTTGTCTATATCGGACTGGCGGGGCTGGGTGTATATTGTCTTATTTTGTTTATCCAGCTGGCGCGAAGAGCGATAAGGGCATTGGATATTTACATAAGCGAGAAAACCGACCGTAGAGATCACTAGGCGGAACCATCCTGCATAAGGAGGCTTGAGGTGCTGACCGATATTGCGATAACAGAGCTAATCAGCTCGTCAAGCGAGAAGCTGACCGCACTTAGCGGCGGACGAAATCATGCTGTTTACTTATATGATGATCTTGGCGAACGCCTGTGTCTGAAACGATTCCAGTCCGCCAAGAACAAACAGGCCAGGAATGAGTGGAATTCATTACACGCGCTGCATAATTTCACCGAAGGGATAGCACCTGAGCCGCTCCGCTTCATCGAGGGGCTGGACGGCAGCTGCGTTATTGCGATGGAATATGTGGCTGGTCAGCGATTAAGCGATGTTGAGAACGTTTCCCGAGAACAACTGCATGCTTTAGCGGCTGTTATGAAGACAATGTACTCGATGCCGGTCAGCGACTCGTCGTATAAATACGAACAGGTAAACTGCAGCTCGGCGTGCATGCTTTCCAGAGTACGGCAGTTTTTTGCCAACGAGGATCATTGTCGCGTAAGAGGCGAACAAGCATCAGATGTATGGGAGCTGGGAAAAGGGTGGGTTTTCGGCCAAGAAGCGGAGCGATTGATGCTTGGCGGGGAACGGGTGTTTTCAAGAGGAGATCCGAATTTGGCGAATTGTCTCTGGGATGGGAACGCGCTGCGGCTGGTTGATTTCGAATATGCCGGCGTAACGGACCGGGCTTTCGATTTGGCTGATTTGACGGAGCATGTGAACGCCGCAAGGATCGATGAAAAAAACTGGCAGTGGTTCGTGGAACCGTTTGAATTGTCCGCCAATGAAACTGTGCGATTCGCGGCTTCCCGTAAGCTGGCTTCGCTATTTTGGCTTACCCGGTTATGGCCTATACATGAAACCGAGGCAGAGCTCGCTGCATTTAACAGTCAAGGGCAGCGGGTAATCCGTTGGTTGGGCTAACGACTGTGTTTCATCATATAATGGAAAAGGTGGTTGCCAAGGTGAAGTCATCCTCAATCGTCAAAGATGATATGAAAAAGCGGTTAAAAGGCGTCTACTCTACAGCGGAAAAAAGCAAGCAAGTCACCCTCCACACGCTGCCGGATTTGAAGTATATTGTTATGACAAGGCAAGGGAAGTTCGATATCTGCAAACTGAATGAATCCAATAAAGTATACAAATGCCTGAATCGCATCAAGCATTACACGGCAAAGGAACAGAACAGAAATTTTATTATCGGTCCTACGGAGTTCGAATGCGAAGACCGGACGGCCGAAGCGGCATCCATTACGATCATGATTTGCGTACCCGATTATTTGGAGGACCGGCAGCCTCATAGCGCGATGATGGACAGTTTAGGCGGTGTCGAACCATCGATTTGCTTCAAAACCATTCCGGGCGGCACGTTTGCCCAAATATTGCATGAAGGGCCCTATGACGATATGATCCATACGAAAGCGAAATTCGCCGAAGGCATTGCGAGCAAAGGATACGTACCGGTTGGCGCTCAAACCGAGATTGTGATGAATCCGATGCTTCATCATAACCTTTGCAAGATCATCGTCAGGCAAAGGATTGAAACAAGGACTACTTGAAGGGAGTTCCGATACGAATACGTATTGAGGCCTATCGGAGGATTTATGAGATGATGTTGGGCCGGCCGTAGTGTAGTGATAACGGAGGATGTTTGATGAAACAAAAGCATAGCGATATGACCAGAAAAACGAAATATTTAATGTATTCCGGATCCGCTTTGTACGCTTTATCGATGGTCATGCGATTTCCATACGTTTGGCGTTTCGTACTGCTGATCGCCTTGTCGGTTGTACTGACGTTGCTGATCGACGAGCCGATCAAAGGGTTTTGGAGAAAGCTGGTTACGGTCTTCGCCTTCTTGTTTCTCGTCGGTACGCTGATGGGGCTTGTGCTGATCTTGATCAAGATGGTGCTGATCCTGGGCTGGCCGGCCTGAGGCAGGCAGGTTGGATGAAGCGTGATGAGCAAAGGACAGCGGGGAGGCTGTCCTTTGGCATGAGAGGGTCGATGAACTTCTCGTTTGATGCGGTATGTTATCGCGTAAACACGTGGTTGCCGATTTTGGCGATGGGGGTACGCGCTTTGCTCCAGGACGCTTTCGCGGTCTTGGGATTGTAATAGTAGAGCGCACCGTTGGTCGGGTCCGAGCCGTTGAGCGCTTTCTTTGCAGCCGTATAGGCGTCTTCGCTGGGCGACAGCTCGAATTGTCCGTCTTTGACGGCCGAGAATTGGCCGGGCTGTAAAATCACTTCTTCGATCGTATCGGGGAAAATGGTGGACTGTACGCGGTTTAATACGACGGCGCCGATCGCAACCTGTCCGTCGAACGATTCGCCTCGCGCTTCGGCGTAAATGATGCGCGCCAAGTGGTCGAGCGCCGTTTCGGTCGGCGCGGCCGCCTGCTTCAACGAAGAGACGGTGGCTTCGTCGGCCACGCCGTCGGACGGAAGCTTGCGAGCGGTTTGGAATTGGCGGACGGCTTCGGTCGTCATAGACCCGTAGTAGCCGGTAGTCCCGTTCTTCAAATAACCTAATGCGGTAAGACGCTCTTGCAGATCAAGCACGTGCTCGTTCCGTGCTCCTTTCTTCATCGGTTCGGCGGATGCGGTTTCGATCGCGGACACCGTTCCGGCGATGCCGGCAAATAAGGATAAAACGATCGCAGCTTTGTTCAAAATCCGGTTACCTCCTCTTTTTCAATGGTCCGTGCCAGGCGCCAAATACGGAGCGCAAGGGACGGACGTTTTTGCGAAAGGGCGTTAATCGGTTGCGGAAGCGGCTCGTCTACACGTTTCGAAGACCGGTTCGAAATTTTGTCCATCGTCCGGAAAATGAATCCAAAAGGTAGGAAAGACGCAGGTTCCGGATTGGTTTTGTCCATGGACTTGAATTTGTATTATGTTACATTTGTAAATGCACATAACAAATGACATCAAAGAAGGTCAGAGCAATGGACGCGTGGAAGCGCAATTTGTACATCTTATGGTTCGGCAATTTTTTTTGCACGGCCGGGTTCAGCATGATCGTTCCGTTTTTACCGCTATACGTACAGGAGCTGGGCATTCATGACGAGAAGCAGGCTGCCTTGTGGTCCGCCTTCATCTTTGGGATTAATCATGTGATGGTCGCGCTCGTGTCTCCATTCTGGGGGAAAATGTCGGATACGTATGGGCAGAAGACGGCGATGATCCGCTCGGGTTTCGGACTGACGATCATTATCGTATGCATGGGGCTCGTCCATACGCCATGGCAGCTGCTGCTGCTGCGAGCCGTTTTCGGAACGATGGCCGGGTTCTCGACATCCTCCGTCGCGCTTATGGCCATTGAAACGCCCAAAAGCGAGGTAGGCAAGGCGTTAGGAACGCTGCAGACAGGACAGGTGACGGGGCAGCTTCTCGGACCGCTCCTGGGCGGGGTGATGGCGGAATGGTTCGGCATGCGTAACTCGTTCTTTCTCACCGGGCTGTTCCTGTTGATCGCTACCGTGCTCGTCGTTTTCGGGGTAAAAGAATCCAGGTCCTACGAGAAGTTCCGATTCCGGCGCAAACGATCCGCCGAGAGCCACGAACCGTTACAGGCAAAGCCGGCTCCGCAACGATCCAAGCCGACACTGCGCGAAGTTGTCAGGCAGTCGCCTGTGATCGTCGCGTTATTCCTTTCGACCTATTTGATCGCTGCGAGCTTTCAGAGCATCAGCCCGATCATTTCGCTATACGTCAAAAGCATGCATGTTGAAGATCACGTCGAGCTGATGGCCGGCCTCATCTTCGCTTCGAGCGCGCTGGGCACGGTGCTGGCCGCGCCGCAGCTGGGCAAATGGGGCGATCGATACGGGCATATGACCGTATTGCTGTGCTGCTTGCTGCTCATCTCGATTCTGTATATACCGCAGGCCCGCATCTCCGACCCGTGGATATTGATGGGGACCCGCTTCTTGACAGGCTTGTGTGTCGGCGGATTGATCCCGTCGATCAGCTCGATGCTGCGGCGGTTGACGCCGAAGAGCATTCAGGGCAGCGTCTTCGCTTACAATGCCAGCGCCAATTCGTTAGGCAACGTGTCCGGCGCGCTGTTCGGCGGGATCGTGGCCAGCAGCTTCGGTATTCCGATCGTGTTCTATATCATTGCCGGCGTGTTTTTCGTCCATTTTCTGCTGCTGATTCCGCAATATGGAAAATTGGAGAAAGCGGCGATAAAACGGGAGAATGCGTCCAATTAGACGCCCCGCCGCGTAAAGAAGCCATAAGTTGTGACAAAACGTTTAAATAGGGTGATTTTTCCGCCAAACCGTGCTACATTGGGCATAGCGCGGTTTTTTTGTGCACTTCAACGAGAATGAATGCGGGTGTTTTTCGCATAGGTACAAGCCCAATGAATAAGACATAAAGGGGATATTCGGCTTTGAAAAAGAAACGGCTCATTACATGGACGCTCGCTCTGTCGATGCTGGCGTCGGGGGCGCAGGCGGCCGGGGCGCAAGTCTCCGGCACGACCGTGCATTTGCGGTTTACGGACGATCGGCAGGCCGCAGAAGTGAACGGCGCCGAGGTGCAGTTGGATGTTCCGGCGCAAGAGGTAAACGGCAGCATGTATGTCCCGATCCGCTGGGTTGGAGAGCTGCTCGGCTTTCCGGTCGCGTGGAACGCCGAACGCCGCTCCGTGGGACTGACGGCGCCGAAGGCTTATGTGGAGTGGGAGCTTGAACGCGGCGTAGCTTCCGTCAACGGGACGGAAAGTCCGCTGGAGGAAATCGCTTTAATAGCGGACGGCGCGCTGCTGGTGAAGCTGGATTGGATCGCTCCTTATATGAACGCTGCGTGCATCTACGATTCAAATGACAGCCGCGTGGAGCTCGTCTACGTTCAGCCGACCGACCGCGCGTATCGCGAGTCGGATTATCCCGGCGACACGCAGCCGAACTCGCGGCCGATCGCCATCTTTGCGACGGACAAAGCGGTATACCGGATCGGCGAGCCGGTCGCTTATATCGATTTAAGCTATGACCCCGATTCCGAGGGACTGCCCAAATACGAATGGAAGGGCAAGCAGGACGCGTTCTTCGAGCCCGGAACGTATCCGGTATCGCTGCGGATTACCGATCCGCACGGCGTATGGAGCGAGATGTTCACACAAGAGATCACTGTCATCGACGAGGTGTTCCATACGAAGAACGAGTTCCCTTGGTATGCGAAGCCGGCCGGTTCCTTCGTTAAGGACGAGTCGGCGGCCTGGCAGCGGCAGCTGGCGGAAGCGCCCCGGCTATCCGCCATCGTCACGATACCGGAGGAACGCAAGCTGATTGTGAGCGGCGCCGAGCCTGCGCTTGACCGGATCGGAATCGTCGCTCAGGAACAGGTTGACGGCAAAGCGAGGATCGTATCGCAGCATGTGAACGCCATGGCGCAGCCGGTGCGATTCGCTGCGGTGATTCAAAATCCGGATAAGGCCCGCACGCTGACGGTGCGTGTCGCCCGCGCGGGCAGCCTGCAGCCGACGCTGCTGCACCGGAATAACGTGCGACAGGCTGCCGTCGACTTTATGACCAAGGCGCCTGCGGACGAGACGCTGGAGATCAAGCCGGGGGAGACGGCGACGCTGGAGCAGTACGCGCTATATGCCGGAGAAGGATTCGCCAGCATCAGCGATATCGAGACGGACGGTCCGGCCCGCATCGGCTTTATCGCCGGGAAGGCGAATGAGCCGATCCCGCCGCTGTCATCGGCGTCAGCGCCGGAGCAGGGACAAGCCCGCAGCCCGATCGCCGTGAGCTCCCATGCCGCCGTTCGGATGGACGCTGATGCGGATGCGCAGCACTTGACCGGACTGGCGCAGTGGACGTTCGGCGAGCAGCGTTACGACGGCGCGGGGATGACCTATTCGCTGCGCTTGTACCACCCGCGTCCCGCAGCACTGGCAATGCAGGTCAAGAACGGCGTCGCCGACGGGACGCTGATCGTGAACGGGACGGTCGTTCCGCTGCCGCAAGGTGGGATGACGGATCAAGACGGCGCTTTCCTGTTCTACCGGACAACCGGTCTGGAGGCATCGGTCGAGATCGAGTGGATGCCTGCACCGGGGAGCAAAGAGCCGGTGGAATGGCTTCTGTATCCGCTGGAACCCAAAAAGTAACGTTGCAGACAGAAAGGAATTTGTTTACTCATGCGAACATTTCGTCACATGCTGCTGACCTTGATCGTCGCAGGTTTTCTTACCGTATCGACCGGGCAAGCCGCTATCGCAGCGGTTCCGGAAAATATGCAGCTGCTGCTGTACCCGGGGAGCTCCACCTTTTACGTGAACGGGTCCAAGACGGAAGCGGATATCGGGCTGGCGGAACGAAACGGGCATTATTACTTGCCCGCGGCCAAGCTGCAGGACTGGTTCGGCATTCCGGTGAAATGGAACGAGGGCAAAGGCGCCGTGCAGTTGACAACGCCTGCGGCGTTCGTGGAAGTGCTCCTTCCCGGACAAGAGCTGCTCGTTAACGGAGCTTCCCTTAACAAGGACAATAGGAACAAAGACAATAGGAGCAAAGACAATATCGTGCTGGTGCAAAACGACCGACTGTATCTTGAACTGAAATGGCTGGAGCAGTTCATTTCGTTCCGCTCGAATATCGATGCGAAGCTGCAGCGCGTCGAGCTGCGGTATATTAAGCCGGCGGAAGGCACGTTGTTTCAGAACGATACGCTGCCGAACGTGAAGCCGGTGGCGAAGTTTTCGGTGGACAAGGAGTCTTACCGGATCGGCGAGCCGATCCGCTACAGCAATCTCAGCTATGATCCAAAGGGGACCGGGCTGACGGAGATCGACTGGACGGGCAACGCGGAGGCGATCTTCACGCCGGGACTGTATAAGGTATCGCTTCAGGTAAAAGACGGAGTCGGCAATTACAGCGAGACGTTTTCCCGCAATGTCCTGGTGAAGGACGAGCCGTTTCTGGATGAATTCGAGTACAAGGTGTACCACGAGCCGGTAGGCACGTACGTGCTGGAGGAAGAAGCGGTGCTTCGCAAATATTTGCGCGACATTCCGCAGCTGCCTCTGGAGGAGCGCAAGCCGACAGATCGGCCGCTCATCGTCAGCGACAGCCCGGAGACGTTTACGGAGAAAGGCATATTGTACCAAGAGCTCGTCAACGGCAAGGCGCGGTTGTATGCGGATCACGTCAACGGAACGGGTAAGAAGATGAAGCTGGCCATTCTCGTCCGCAATCCGAGCACGGACCGCTCCGTCACGGTCAAGACGACGAATCACGGGGAAGTGTATCCTTCGATCTATGCGAATTTGATCGGCAACGAAGCGACGATCGAGTTTCTGCAGGGCGGCAAAGCTCCGCAATCGATGGTGCTGCGCCCGCAGGAGACCGCTTATTTCAAGCTGTATCCCGGCTTTTATCCCGATCAAGGGATGAATCTGATCTATGATGTGGAGACGGATGGCGATGCATATTTCTCCTTCGTGGCGATGGAGCCGGACGATGAGATCGCAGACGTCAGCCTGTACCCGCATTTGCCGTACAAGGGCAATGTCAGAGGCACGTTCACCGGCTCGGAGGTGCAGTGGAAGGTCGACGCCTCGAAGGTCGCGAAACCTTCCAGCTTCCAGCTCGGCGACGGGACCAGCGACCGCTTCGTGACGGGTTATGATTTCTTCGAGAAACGGCCGGCGCTCAATCTCGGCAATTACGGCGTCGTCTACAACATTCACGTCGAGAAGCCACAGGCGATGTCGGTATTGATCCTTCCTCGCGGCGGCGTATTCAAAGGGCCGTTCAAGGTGAACGGCAAGATCGTGCAAACGCCGCCGTCCGGCGTCATGACGGACTATACGGGTTACACGATCATAGCAAGAACGAACGGCACGGAGCCGTCGCTGGACATCGAATTCTCGCCGGCGGCAGGCTCGGCGTTCCCGATCGATATTATTTTTTATCCGATGAATCGCAAATAAAGAACTCATCCATACCTCCTTAAGGGGACGAAACGACAAAGGGCGCGGGCGATCCGCGCCTTTTTTGTTGATAACGGCTATTGCCATCGTTCCGCCGGCTGTATACAATCGGACTTATACATGACTCTCTATAGTTAGAGGAGGGATGGCCGGATGTCCTCTTCCATATGGACGTCGGGCATCGGGCTGCTTCTGATGATCGCAGCTGCGGCTGGCGCGTTGATGGCCGGGACGGCCATCCTTACGGCTCGACGGCGAAGAAGGCCGGGCGGATGGAAGCACGCCGGATGGATAGCGTTGGCGGCTGCGGCGCTGCTGGCCGCAGTGGTGCAATACGGCGCCGTCTTGGGAAGCGCGATCGGCATGGAGTACCCGCTCTCGGTACCCAAGGCGCTCATTGCGCTGGAAACGGGCAAGGCGCGGCTTGTTCCGCTCACTTCGGACGCAGTCCGGCTCGTCGGGAGAAGAGGTCCGGCCGAGCGGGAGCTGACGGCGTTCCTGGCAGAACGCGGCTGGCGGTTCGTGGAGCAGACCGATGCGGGATTCACCTATGCCCAAGGGGATGCGACGCTAACCGTGCATTCTCGCTTCCGGCGCGGCTATTGGTGGCATGAGCTGGACCGGTCCCCGAGCATGAATCCGGCCCCGGAATAATCGAAGCTTGGAACACCAGCCGTTTAGAGCGCAAACCGGTTGGTATCAGGTTCCCGGCGGGCCGCCGTTTCGCATGTTCGCTTCGCCGGCTTGCTCGTGCTGCTCACAGATCGTCAAACGGCAATTTGCGACGCTGATACAGGACCGCGTAATCATAAATTGTTCTACAGGTTATGAAGTGGAGATCATCTACTCACAACAAATGAAGGAGGTTAGCATCTATGGGCAAGCTTAACGGGCGTATTGCGATTGTGACCGGCGCCAGCCGCCGGATCGGCATCGGCACGGCCATTTGTCAGGCGCTTGCGAAGGAAGGTGCAGACATTCTGTTCACCTATTGGCAGGCGTATGACCGGTCGATGGAATGGGGCGAAGACCGCGATTGGCCGGATCGGCTCGTCGAGATGCTTCAGCAGGAAGGCGTCCGTGCCGCAGGCATGGAGCTCGACCTGTCTCAACCGGAAGCCCCGGGGCAGCTGCTCGATCATGCGGCGCAAACCCTGGGCCAACCGTCCATCCTCGTCAACAATGCGACCCATTCGACGAATGACGGTTTTCGCCGGCTCACCGCCGAAATTTTGGACGCCCACTATACGGTTAACATTCGCGGCACGTGCCTGCTCTGTGCCGAATTTGCCCGCCGGTTCGCTCTTCCGGAAGGCGGACGCATCATCAATATGGTATCCGGCCAGGATAAAGGCCCAATGCCAGGCGAGCTGGCTTACGTCGCGACGAAAGGCGCTATTTCGGCGTTCACCGTCACTTTGGCTGCCGAGCTGGCGCCGCTCCGGATTACGGTCAATGCCGTCGACCCCGGACCTACCGATTCCGGCTGGATGAACGATGAGGTCAAACGATACCTGCTGCCTAAATTTCCGATGGAACGTATCGGACAGCCAAGCGACGCCGCACGGCTTATTCAGTTTTTGGCTTCGGACGATGCGGCCTGGATCACAGGGCAAATCATTCATTCCGACGGTGGATTTCGCGATTAGATCGCGGCTGCGGCACGGAACGCGCTGCGCAATAGGCGGTAGGGAAATGAATTAGGAGGATGCAGCTTGAATACATCGTTCGATATACGAAGCTTCATCGGATCGCATAACGCAGATTGGTTCGATGACCGGCTTCATCGGCATTCGACCATTGAATTCAGTGTGGTGCTCGAAGGGCGCGGCATGTTCATCACGGGACAGCGCGAGTACCCGGTCGAAGTCGGGCACGTCGTGGTCATTCCGGCGAATTACGAGCATCGCTTCGCTGCCGTCACGAAGGTGCGCTTCGGCGTCATCCATCTGAGCCATATCCCGGCACAGCTTAGCGATTTGCTCGACAAGCTGGGCTGCTATGGAGAGCATCCGCGGCTGGTTGCGTTGTCGAGGATCGATAAAGACCGGTTTGAGCGGCTGTTCCGCGAGTGGCTTTTTTTAAAGTCCTCGTCTTTCAAGGACAAGCCCCGGAACTATATCGCATGGATGGAAATGCTGCTGTTGTTCTTGAGCGAGCATTCGCAGACGGATTTGCAGGCGATGACGGTGACCAAGGCGGCCGACTACATTCGCGAGCATTTGCGTGAAAACGTGCATATCCGCGACTTGGCCGAATTAACGGGGCTGACGAATGCTGGCTTCCGCCGGCTGTTCGAGCAAATATACGATATGAGCCCCAAACAGTTTCAGCAGCAGTGCCGGATGAACGAAGCCAAGTGGCTGTTGAACTCATCGGATAAAAGCATCGAGGAAATTGCGGAGAAGGTCGGCTTCATCAAGCTGCATTCCTTCTCGCAATGGTTTAAAAAGAAAGAAGGCGTATCCCCGTCCATATGGCGGAAAACGCAGCAGATCGACGTGCCGAAGTGACATGAGGCGTTGGGCAATGTGTTTTTTTGCGTAAATTATGTTTCGATATCGGTAAATACTTTTTATCGTCCAAAATTTATACTTTGAGATGATTGGCATCGAAAAACGCAGAAACCCATTGGAGGATCGCCTGGATGGAAATGAATCCGCTTGTGCTACAAACAAGATGCTTAAGCTCGCTGACGAAAGTATTTGCCGACGAGGAGCTTGCCGAATCGGCATTCGGACGAGCTACCGCGTTTTTGAACGAAACCTACTCGTTTCAGGTCGCTTATTGCGCGAATTTGCTCGTAAAGCCGCTGTTCGTCTCGGTCGCGTCGGAGCTCGGAGACCGCGTCTCTGTGCGCACGGTCGGCCTGGCTCCATCGGAGCTGCCTTGCTTCCATGACTATGACGAGCATGTGCTGCGCACGACGCCGGGCTTGTACCCGGATCCGCTGTATCCGTACGACGCTGTGGAAGGAATCGCGGGAATTCCCGGTCAGTGGAGATCGGTATGGATACAAGTCGAAGCGACCGATTCGCTGCAGCCCGGCGTATACCCGATCGAGATCACCTTCACGAATGCGAAGGAAGAGGTTATCGGCACGGAGCGATTTGAGCTGGAGCTGCTGCCGGCACTGCTGCCTGCGCAAAAGCTCATTCATACGGAATGGTTCCATACGGACTGCCTCGCTACGTACTACAATGTCGAAATATTCAGCGACGCGCATTGGAAGCTGATCGATCAGTACGTCGAGACAGCCGTACGACACGGGATGAATATGATATTGACGCCAGTGTTCACGCCGCCGCTCGATACGGCTGTAGGCGGAGAACGTCCGACCGTACAGCTGGTGGACGTGGAAGTGCGTGACGGAAGCTACGTATTCGGCTTCGACAACCTGCGCAAGTGGATCGAGCTTTGTACAAGCAGAGGCATTGTTTATTTCGAGTTTTCGCATCTGTATACCCAGTGGGGGGCGAAGCACGCGCCGAAGATCGTCGCCCGCGTCGATGGTACCCTGCAGCGCATATTCGGCTGGGACACCGACTCCGTCGGGGAGCAGTACCAGAGCTTCCTCGCCCAGTTTCTTCCCGAGCTCGTCGCGTTTATCCAAGAGAACGAGCTGGAGAAGCGAAGCTACTTCCACATTTCGGACGAACCGCGCCGGGCCGATCTGGAGCAGTACCGCACCGCCGCCGAACCTGTCCGCAAGCTGCTGGACGGGTTCACGATCATCGACGCCTTGTCGAACTTCGAGTTTTACAGCCAGGGCGTCGTGACCAATCCGATCCCGTCGAACAACCATATCGAGCCGTTTATCGAGCATGGCGTCAAGCCGTTATGGACGTATTACTGCGTGTCGCAGCGGGTCAACGTGTCCAATCGCTTCTTCCATATGCCGTCGTACCGCAACCGGATCATCGGCTTCCAGATGTACAAATTCGAGGTCGAAGGCTTCCTGCATTGGGGTTATAATTTCTGGTATTCGCAATATTCGAAAAAAACGCTCGATCCGTTCCGCAGCACGGATGCCCTGGGCGCATTCCCATCGGGCGATCCGTTCCTCGTATATCCGGGAGAAGACGGACCGCTCGAGTCGATCCGGATGGAAGTGTTCTACGAAGCGCTCCAGGATCTTCGCGCGCTCCAGTTGCTGGAAAGCAGCATAGGCCGCGAGCGGGTATTGGCGCTCGTCGAGGAAGGATTGGAGCAGCCGATTACGTTCAGCGAGTATCCGCATTCGATGGAGTGGCTGCTGAACAAGCGGGAGCAGATCAACCAGGCGATTTTGCTCCATGCCCACGCGCCTAAGGCGTAAGAGAGCAAGCTGCTCGGGGGGAATCGATCCGAGAAGCAAGTCTTGGCAGGTTGAATAGGATAGGAATGGGCCGCTGGGCCGTCGAGTGAAGCGCTCGGCGGCTTTTTTTGCGTTGGACGTGATGACTTTTGTAAAGATTTATAACGAACTTCTGCGTGAAGCCAGAAGAGAGCAGCAGATATCGGACGAGTGGCCGTGTCAGAGGTGAAAGGCGATTCGAAGCATAGTGCCGAAACAACGGCGAAAATGCATGTATACCCGGGGTTCGAGCGGAATCATGAGGGACGAGCTTGTTCGTCCTAGTGCGCAGTTAACTTACCGAACAGAAACGACGGGGAGGCCGGTTGATCCGTAAAGTCGAAGTAATTTAGTTATTAAACAATAGAATGAGGAGTTTTTGCGAAAAAAGGCGATTGTTATTGTGTAAAAAATAAATTTATAAAAACTTAATCTGAATATTGACAAAAGATAGGCGTCCGTTTATATTTGGGTTGGGGAATGGCGTGATTTGGAACGATATATATTCGCGACGGCCATTCTTTTGTATAAAAACGAAGCGGGGGATAGCGGCTGGGGAAGGGCATTGGGAAAAAATGAAATGCAGAGGTGACGCGATGCGCAGTGCACGGTTCAAAAGGCGGGCTGTAGGTTTGGTTACGGCGTTGTTGGTCCTCGTAGCCGCCGCAGTCACCTTATTTTGGAATCGCTTACATACGGAGGGGGGCGAAGCTTTGCAGACGCCGGCGGCTCCGCCGGTCCATATGCGGAAGGCGGCTATTCGCGACGATGGCTCCTTCAAGAAGGCGGAATCGTTCGAAGGCGACGAGGTTCCTCCAGCCTGGCAGACAGAAGGGGGAGGGCGGCTCGCGCTGTCGGAAGCGCATTACAAGCACGGCTACCGTTCCCTCCGGTGGCAATGGGAGAAAGGGTCGAAGCTGGTCGTCCGCAAACCGCAATACTTGGAGCAGGCGGACGGCAGCAAGCGGGGAGGAATGAAGCTGTGGCTGTATAACGAGAAAGCGGTCGACGGCACGACGACGTTCCGCCTCGGCTCCGAACAGGACATGGCCGGCAGCGATCCGCGATACGTGTTCGAGATCGGGCTGAACTTCACCGGCTGGCGCGGCATGTGGATTCAGTTCAGGGAAGACGGGGCCAACCCAGGCTATAAGGGCGACGGCAAAGCGCCGCTGGAGAGGCTGGACATCGTGCCCCCGGCCCCGGCGGGGAGCCTGTTTATCGATGTGGTGGAATTCGCCGAGACGATTCCGGCGACGCGGTCGACCGACAATCAAGTGCCGTACGACCGCAAACGGTCGAACGGCGGTATTGGCGGGACATGGGATCGCAGCTACTACTGGAGCCAGCTCCAGCCGGACCTGCCGCTGCCGGAGCGGATCACGCCGGAAGAGAAGCGCGCGTTCGAGACGATCGCGAGCCGTTATGAGCAGTGGATTTACGGAGATCGGCCGGATTATACGCAGGAGCCGCTGCAGATTCGCGGGCAGGCCTTGCAGTCGTTCATTGCCAAGGGGCTGCAGAAATACGAGCAGCTAGGGCTGAAGCGGGACAGCAACGGCTACATAACCGGCCCGCCGCTGTTTTCCAGCCGGTCAACCCATGGGCCGGAGTTCGGCGAAGATGTGGCGCGGGCGATCTTTTTGCCGCTCGTGTTCGATTACAAGATCAACGGACGCGAAGCGAGCCGGAACAAAGCGCTGGATCTGTTCGATTATTTTCACGATCAAGGCTGGGCGGACGGAAGCGGTCTGGAGACGCTTGACCACGAAACGAATCGGACGAACGGTTACTTTCACGCCGTCTACTTGATGCGCAAGGAGCTGAAGGAAACCGGGAGGCTGACACGCGAGCTGGCGGCCGTCCGCTGGTACACGAATTTCGGCAAAACGTATGCCGCCGATCCGGGCGAGACGACCGCCGACGAAGTCCGCACCAAATTAATGTATAAGCTGCTGTACGTGCTGGCGCTCGACGACGGACCGGAGAAGGTCCGGGAAATGAAAGGACTTGTGCGCTGGGTGAACCGCGCGCTGGCCGTCGCTCCCGGGTTTGCCGGAACGATCAAGGAAGATTTCATGGGCTTTCATCACCGGGGCGTATATATGAGCGCTTATGCTCCGCAGGCGTTCCATATGGCCGCCTTGATCGCGTATTTGCTGCACGATACGCCGTTTGCGCTATCCAAGCAATCGACGGATAACGTGCGCGGCGCATTGCTTACGTTCCGGACGGTGTCGAACAAGTACGATGTGCCGGTCGGCGTCAGCGGACGGTTTCCGGCCAAAGACGGCATCGCGAACGAAATCGTCCCGGCCTACGCGTACATGGCGCTTGCCTCCGAGCCCGTCGACAAGGAGATGGCCGGCGCGTTTATGCGGCTGTGGGACCCGAAATCGCCTTACTTGAAGCAGGGACTGTTCCCGAACGCCGACAGCAGCGATGTCTCGTATCTGGACACGATCGGCGGACTCCAGCTCGCCTTGAAGCTTGCCGGCATGGGATTTCCGGCGGAACGAAGCCCGCAGGGCTACTGGATGAAGCCTTCGGCGGCAATGGGCATTATGCGCCGGGACGATTGGATGGTTTCGGTGAAGGGATGGAGCCAGTACGTGTTCGATTTCGAGTCGCAAGCGCCCAAAGCGGCCGATGCCGCACAGAAGGCGCAGGGCGGGCAAAACGTGTACGGCCGATATAACGGCTACGGCGCGATGCAGATTATGGCTGTCGGCGAGCCGGTCAATAAGAAAAATAACGGCTACGGACTCGACAACGGGTGGGATTGGAACCGTTGGCCCGGCGCTACGACCAAGCATCTGCCCTGGGCGGAGCGGTCTCGAAGGACCGGCAGCAAACCCGTTCGTTTACGGACGAAACGTTCGTCGGCGGCGTCGAGAGCGAAGGGCGCAACGGCATATTTGCGATGAAGCTGCACGATCCGGTCTACGATCCGACGTTCCGGGCGGAGAAGTCTTACTTTTTCTTCGATAACGAGGTGATTGCGCTCGGCTCCGGCATCCGGAATGACGACGGCGCGAACGCGACGGAAACGACGCTGTTTCAGTCGATGATGAACGATCCGGCGATGCCGATCCGGGTGCAGTCCGAGCAGCCCGTAACCGAGTTTCCTTACCGGTTCGAAGTGACGAAGGACGAGAAGGCGTGGCTGATGGATCCGTACGGCAACGGCTATGTGATTCCGCACGCCGGCGGCCTTCGCGTCGAGCGCAAGACGCAGTCTTCGCCCGATCAGAGCGGTAAAAAAACGGCGTCCGGCGCGTACAGCACCGCCTGGATCGACCACGGCGCGAGCCCGAAGGATGCGGGCTATGAATACGCGGTGCTCGTGCAAGCCGCGCCCGGGCAAGTAAAGCAATACGCAGAGGCCCCGAGCTACGAAGTGCTGCGCAAGGACAGCGGCGCACACATCGTCAAGCATCGGAAGCAGCAAGCGCTCGGCTACGTCATCTTCGACGAGCGCACGAACATCGAAGGCGGCGTCGTCCGCAAAACAAGCCGTCCGTCGATCATCATGGAGCAGGAAACCGGCAGCGGCATCGTACTCAGCGTCGCCGATCCCGATCTGAGGCTGCCGAAGCTGCCGGATCAGCGGATGGACGACGATGTCGCGCTGACGGCCGGCACGATGGAGACGGTACGTGTCGAGCTGAGAGGAAGCTGGAGGCCGGCGCAGCCGCTGCCGGGCGGCATCCGGATCGTTAGCCAAGGCGCCATGACGGCGCTGGAGTTCGACTGCAGCAGCGGGAAGACGATGGAAGTGGCGTTGACCCGGGCGATGTAACTACTTCGTCCGCGTTCACAGGTTCAAACCGAATACAAGGGGGAAGCAGCAATGTACAAAAAGACGGTAATGGCATTAACCTCGGCGGGACTGATCTTCGCGGCGGCCTGCTCGAATGGCGGAGGCGCGGGACAGCCGGCCGGCGGCCCGAGCCCCGGCGGCAGCACTACGGCGCCGAATGCGCAAAGCACGGAGCCTGTCAAGCTGACGTTCTACTCGTTCGGCGTTTCGCTGACGGATGCGGACTTCGATTATTTATTCGTACAGCCGCTCAAAAAGAAATTCCCGAACGTCACGCTCGACTGGATCAAAAGCGGCACCGGCGCGATGCCCGAAGATCTGGTGGCGGCGGGGAATATTCCGGACATCGTCTTCACGCCCAGCCCCCGGCTGTCGAACTATTATAAGCTGGGTATCCCTTATGACTTGACGGAGATGGTCAAGGGCCAATCGGTCGACATGAACAAGTTCGACGCCGTCGTGCTGGATAACATCCGGCAGTATGCGGGCAAGGGCGAGCTGCTCGGTCTGCCGTATACGGTCAACTATGCGGCTTTATATTACAATAAAGACTTGTTCGACAGCTTCGGCGTCCCGTATCCGACCGACGGCATGGACTGGGACCGGACGATCGAGCTGGCGCGCAAAATGACCGGGATGCAGAATGGCAAGCAGATCCGGGGGCTCGATCCGGGACATTTTACCGCCGTCGGCTCGGGACTCTCGCTTTCTTTCGTCGATGCCAAAACGAACAAGGCGCTGATCAATTCCGACGAGTGGCGCAGAGCGACGCGGCTGATCGAGGATATGTACCGCATCCCCGGCAACGAATTCAGCAAAGACCGCGATACGCCGAACAAGTCGCGCAATGCGTTTCTGAAAGACCGGAATATCGCGATGTATGCGTATTGGGCGAACGGCATGCTCGGCTTGTTTGAAGAAATGGAACAAAAGGGCGAGAAATTTAACTGGGATATGGTGACGCTGCCTAATTTCAAAGAAGCGCTCGGCAAAAACCGGACGGCGAATTCCCAGCTCATGACCATCTCCTCGACCGGAAAACACAAGGATGTCGCTTTCCAGGTTATCAACTATTTGACGTCGGACGAAGCGCAGACGATACTGGCCCGAACGGGGCGGCTGCCTGCGGTAAGCAAGCCGGAAATATTGAAAAGCTATGGCGCTGATCTGAAATCGCTGCAGGGGAAAAATGCCGCCATCGTCTCGAAGACGAAGCCGGCCAGCTTTCATCCAACGGCTTATGACGATATCGTTAATACGATATTGGAAAATGCGATCAAAGACGTTGTAAGCGGCAAGAAGGATGCGAATACCGCGCATCGCGAAGCGGAGGAGCAGGCGAACAAGGAGATCGCGGCCGAAATCGCGAGAACGGCGAAGTGATTGTTCCCCGCGATCGGCTCCAATGAGTGAAGGCTCGCGTCGCATAACGGCTCGGCGGTTGCCGTAGGGCGCTGTGCGAGGGAATGGTTTGACGGCTAGGGACAATGATGTAACGAACGGGAGGAACTGCGGATGAGTGAAGAACAACGGGCAGTCGAAGAGGGGCTGCCGGAACGATCCGGCGCACCGGCGGAGGAACGGATGCACGATGACGGCACGTTCGGTCAAGCGGAATCGTTCGAGGGAGAATCGGTTCCGGCGCAATGGAGCGCAGGCGGGGAAGGCGATGTGCAGCTGTCGCGCGCCCATTATAAGCATGGCCGGCAATGCTTGCGCTGGCAGTGGTCGGAAGGAAGCGCCTTGACCGTCACCCGTCCGCCGTATTTGGCGGAGGCGGGGCGCAGCCGAAACGGCGGTATCAAGCTATGGATTTACAGCGAATCGGCGGTGCAAGGGAAGCTGTCGTTTCGGTTTGGCTCCGAGCGGGAGCTGAACGAGCGCCGCCCGCGCTATGCGTTCGAAATCGGGATACACTTTACCGGCTGGCGGGGGTTCAACGTGCATTTTCGCGAGGACGGGGCGATCGGAGGGTCGCAGCAAGCAGAAGCGGAAGTAGCGGCAGGAGCGAGTCCGGTAGCGGCGTCGCGTTCTGCGGCTGCCGAAGCGGAGCCGCTCGAAGCGATGGAGATCCTCCCGCCGGAAGGGGTGGCGAGTGGCAGCATCTTCTTCGATATTATCGAATTCGTCGAGCATGTGCCGGCCTCGCGTTCATCCGACGAACAGATGCCGTTCGCCCGGCAGCGAACGAACGGAGGCAAGGGCGGCTCGTGGGATCGCTCCTTTCACTTCAGCCGGAAGCGGCCGCAGCTTCCGCCGGAGGAGACCATCACGGAGGCGCAGCGCCACGCGTTCGAGACGATCGCCCGCCGCTGCGACGATTGGGTGTATGGCGTGAACCCGGATACGGCAAGCGAGCCGATCCGCATCCGGTTCGAGGCGCTGCAGTCCTTCATCCGCTCCGGCTTGAAGCAGTATGACCGTCTCGGTCTGGTCCGTGACGAGAACGGTTATATGACCGGGATGCCTTTATTTTCGAGCCGCTCGGCGCATGGGCCGGAGTTCGGCAAGTCCGTATCGCGGACGATCTTTTTGCCGCTCGTGCTCGATTATAAAATCAACGGCAGCCCCGAAAGCAAGCGGAAGGCGCTCGATCTGTTCGATCACTTTCATGACCAAGGCTGGGCGGCAGGGAGCGGTCTGGAGACGCTCGATCACGAGACGAACCGGAATTCAGGCTACTTCCATGCGGTCTTCCTCATGCGCAAGGAGCTGCGGGAGACGGGTCGGCTGGAACGCGAATTGGCTGCGATGGACTGGTTTACGAATTTCGGTAAAACGTTCGGAACACCGGGCGTCGATTACACCGAGACGACTTCCGACGAAGTACGTACACGGTTTCATTACAAGCTGCTCTACGTACTGGCAATGGACGATATGCCGGAGAAAGTGCGGCGCATGAAAGGGCTGCTGCAATGGATGAATCATGCCCTCTCCATCGCTCCCGGCTACGCGGGGACGATCAAGCGCGATTACATGGGCTTTCATCACCGCGGCGTGTACATGAGCGCTTATGCGCCGAATGCTTATCACACGGCGGCGCTGATCATCTATCTGCTGCACGGCACGCCGTTCGCGCTGTCTCCGGCATCCGTGCATAACGTGAAGCAGGCGCTGCTGACGCTGCGCACCGTGACGAACAAATACGACGTGCCGGTCGGCATAAGCGGCAGATTTCCGACGAAAGGCGGGGTGACCAATGAGGTGCTGCCGGCCTATGCCTACATGGCGCTGTCCGGCGATCCCGTCGACACGGACATGGCAGGCGCGTTCATGCGGCTGTGGGACCCGGAGTCGCCATACTTGAAGGAGGAGCTGTTCCCCCTGGCCGATTCCAAGAACGTCCAATATATGGACACGATCGGCGGACTGCAGCTGATGCTGCGGCTGGCGGATGAAGGCTATGCGGCGGAACCGAGTCCGCAAGGATACTGGTTCAAGCCATCGGCAGCGCTTGCCGTGCTGCGGCGCGGCGATTGGATGGTCTCGACCAAAGGCTGGAGTCAGTATGTGTTCGACTTTGAAGCACATGGCAGACGAAATGCCGAATCCGCGATCAAGGTGACGGAAGGCGAGAACGTATACGGGCGGTACATCAGCTACGGCGCGATGCAGATTCTGGCTTCGGGCGAGCCGGTGAATGCGGAGGCCAGCGGCTATGCGCTGGACCGGGGCTGGGATTGGTGCCGCTGGCCCGGAGCGACGACGAAGCGCGTGCCGCTGGAGACGATGGAGGTCGGCAAAGGCGGCTCACCGGGCGGCATGTTCAACGAAAATACCCGTTCGTTCAGCGACGAGACATTTGTCGGCGGCGTGATGAGCGAAGGGAGCGACGGCGTATTTGCGATGAAGCTGCACGACACGGTGTTTGATCCGAGCTTCCGTGCGGTCAAATCGTACTTTTACTTCGGCCGCGAGGTGATCGCGCTCGGTTCGCAGATCCGGAATGACGATGCGGCGCATCGGACCGAGACGACGCTGTTCCAGTCGCATATGCCCGACCCGGCCATGGCCATGGCCGTCAACTCCGATCGGACGACCGTATTTCCGTACCGCTTCCGCTCCGGAGGAGCCGGTCCGTTCTGGATCGTCGACCCGTACGGGAACGGGTATGTCGTACCCGACCCGCAAGGGCTGCATGTGGAACGCGGCATGCAGTATTCCATGGATCATAGCGGCAGCATGCCGACCTCCGGCGCGTACGCGACCGCGTGGATCGACCATGGGACGAAGCCGGACGGGGCGGGATACGAGTACGCCGTTCTCGTGCAGGCATCGCCGGAGGAGGTCGAGGCTTACGCGAAGACGCCGCCGTACCGGGTGCTGCGCAAGGATGAGCAGGCGCATGTGGTTGAGCACGTAGAGGAGCGGGCGATCGGCTACGCGCTGTTCGATCCGCAGGCGCGCTTGACATGGGGGACGCTGCGAAGCGTGAATGCTCCGGTGCTGGCTATGGAGAAGGAACGCGGCGACGAGCTTACGCTCAGCGTGGCGGATCCGGATTTGCGGCTGCCGAAGCTGCCCAACCAGAAGATGGACGATCGTACCGCCTGGACGGCGGGCACGGCATCGCGGGTGCAGATCGAGCTTGCGGGCTGCTGGAAGCTGCCGGCGGATCGGCCGCATCCGTCCGTCCTTGCGGTGCGGCCGGATGCGCAGTCGACGGTGCTTGAGCTGGAATGCGCGAACGGCGAAACCGTAGAAGTGGTGCTCGTGAGAGCGACGTAAACAAGGAACGCGCACGGCGCTCGAAGGGAGCCGGGGGAGTTGAACGCAGCGGGGCGCGATCGGCATCGGCAGCCCTGGCCCGGATCGCCGCTAACCGATTCCAAGGAAGGGGAACCTTGAGATGTGGAAAAAATCCGTATGCATCACGCTGACGATCGTCTTGCCCGCGGCGCTGCTGGCCGCCTGCAGCCCGTCCGACAGCAAGGGAAAGGCGGCGCAAGAAGATAAGCGGCAGCCCGTCACCTTGAAGTTTTACACGGGGGATAAAGACTACGAGACGCGGTTCAAGAACGAAATTGCCGACAAAGTGAAGCAAAAATACCCATATATTTCGTTTGAATTCCAGGGGGCTGACAAAGGGAAGGAAATACAGGATCTCGTTGTCGCCGGAGAAAGTCCCGACATTTATTACCAAGGCTTGTCCGCCTTGGACAACAACTTGGTGAAATTTGATTTACAGTACGATTTGTCCGATTTGATCAAGAAAAATAATTTTGATTTGAGCCGGATCGACCCGGCTTATCTGGACATCATCAAGAACGCCTCGGCGACGTACGGCGGCAGCTACTTTGGCCTTCCCGTAACGGGCTATACGCCGGTGTTGTTCTACAACAAGGATATTTTCGATAAATTCGGCGTGCCGTACCCGAAGGACGGCATGACATGGGACGACGCCTATGCGATCGCGCAAAAGCTGAACCGGGTCGAGGACGGTGTTCAATACCGGGGCATGACGATGAATTTTACGTATTTGCTCGACAACAACCAGCTGGCGGCCCCGTATTTTCATCTCAAAGAAGATCGTGCGGCGATCCAGACGGATGCATGGAAATCGATCTTCGCCACGCTGTCGAAATTTTACCGGCTCCCGCTCGACAAGCCGCTGGATGACCGCAGCCGCGTCAAGGAAGTGAGCGCCTTTACGAAGGAGCGCGTCTCCGCGATGCATGCGGATGTGACCGCGGCAATCGAGAGCTTCCCGGACGATTTCACCCGCTGGGACATGGTTTCGCTTCCTACGATGAAGGAAGCGCCGGGAACGAACGCGATGGTCAATCCGCGATTTTATTACATTATGAGCTCGAGCAAGCATAAGGAAGAGGCATTCAAGGTGATAGATTTCGTACTGTCCGACGAAATGCAAATGGCGGCGAGCAAAGCGGGCAAAGCGACCGTCCTGAGCAAGCCGGACATCCAGAAGGCGTACAGCCAGGATTTCGCGGCGATGAAGGGGAAAAATACCGGCGCGCTGTACGTCAACAAATCGGTGAAGCCGGCTCCTCCGCGCGATCCGAAGCTGACGACCGTCTCCACAGCCTCGCCGCTCAACAAAGAGTTCAACAATGTCATCAAGGGTGTCAAAGACGTCAATACCGCACTGCGCGACCTCGAGGACAGCGTGAACAAGCTGATTGCCGCGGAAAAAAGCAAGTAAGCGGCGGGCCCGCGTCTGCGGGGATGCACAGGTAATCGCACAGCGCCGAACCGTAGTGCGATCATCACTGGAATGGCGAAGAACCTCAATCTCCAAGGAAAGCGTGGAGATTGAGGTTCTTTTTTGCGGGAATATTCGGTTCGAAACGGTTTGTCAAAGTGTACATATCCAAAGCGCGTGCCGCATGGCGCGGCGGCTGGTCGAATCCCGCGCTCGAAAAGGACAGCTCTTCTGATCATCATAGCGACAAGATGTCCCGCAAATCCGCTTCCGTCAATGCGGACAGCGATTCCTGCCCCGGCTGCACGACTTCATCGATGAGATGCTTCTTCTTTTGCTGAAGCTCGTACATTTTCTCCTCAACCGTCCCTTGCGCGACGAGCCGGATGACCTGCACCACGTTCTTCTGTCCGATGCGGTGGGCGCGGTCGGCGGCTTGCTGTTCGACGGCAGGGTTCCACCACAGGTCGTACAGAATGACGGTGTCCGCTCCGGTCAAGTTGAGCCCGGTGCCTCCGGCCTTTAACGAAATGAGGAACAAGTCGCGCGCGCCTTCGTTAAACTTCCGGCACAGCTCGACACGTTCGGCCGCAGGGGTGGAGCCGTCGAGATAGAAGAACGGCACCCCGCGGTAGCCGAGCTCGCGGCCGATCAGGGCGAGCATCTCGGTGAATTGCGAGAAGATGAGCATTCGTTTGCCGGCGCTGAGGCATTCCTCCACAATTTCCAGCAGCTGCTCGAATTTGGCCGAGCTGCCTGCATACGCTTCGACGAACAAAGCCGGGTGACAGCAGAGCTGGCGCAGCCGGGTCAAGCCGGCCAATATTTTGATCCGGTTTTGCTGAAACGTCTCTTCGTTCAAATGCTTCAGCGTTTCCTGTCGCAGTTTGGCGAGATAGGCGGCATACAGCTTTTTCTGCTCGTCCAGCAGCTCCGAGGCCTGGAGCGTCTCGATTTTCTCCGGCAGCTCCTTCAGCACATCGGATTTTAACCGCCGCAGCAAGAAAGGCCGCGCGCGCCTCGCTACCGTTTCCCGGGGCAGTTCGTTGAATGCCTTCCGCCGCGGGAACAGCTCCGGGAAGACGGCATCGAAGATCGACCACAGCTCTTCGAGCGAATTTTCCACGGGCGTACCGGTCAGCGCGAAGCGGTAACGCGCCTGAATCGCTTTGACGGCGTGGGCCGTTTGCGTGGCGTGGTTTTTGAACGCCTGCGCTTCGTCCAGAATGAGCGTATGGAACGGCTGCATAGCGTACTGCTCGATGTCCCGGCGCAGCAGCGGGTACGATGTAATGATGACGTCGGCCACGGCTGCGTCATGAATCGCATGAATTCGCTCCGACTTGCTGCCATCGGCGATGACCGCGCGAACGTCCGGCGCGAACTTCTTCAGCTCGTTATACCAGTTGTATACGAGCGAGGCGGGACAGACGATGACGGCCGGCCGCTGCTCCTCCCGGATCTCGGGCAGCACCGACACGAGGAATGCGATGCTCTGCAGCGTCTTCCCAAGCCCCATATCGTCGGCCAGAATACCACCGAACCGGTAATAGGCGAGCGTCTTCATCCATTGATAGCCGTATTTCTGGTAATCCCGCAGCACGCCTGCCAGCGAACCGGGAACGGGGAAGTCGAGATTGTCCGGGTTGCGCATATTGTCGAGCAGCTGCCGGAACGACTTGTCCAGCTTCACGGCGCGTCCTTGTTTCTCTGCGTCGATCAAGCGAAGGCCGCGAATGGCCGGCAGGCGAATGTCCGAGCCCTTCACATCCTGCTGCCGCATGCCCACTTCGTTCATCAGCCGGATGATCTCCTGAAATTCCGCCGTCTCCAGCGGCATCAGCGCCCCGGTCGGGAGCCGGTAATATTTGTGCTTCTCCTCCAGCGCTTGCAGCAGCTTGCGGATGTCCGACTCGGGGATGCCCTCCAGATCGAACTTGAACTCCAGCCATTCGGTCCGCTCATCGACCGTTACGGTCACTTTGGGCGGCGTATTCCCTACGTATAGCCGTTCCTTGACCGCAGTCGTGGCGTACACCTCGAGCAGCTTCTCCAGCTGCGGCACGGTATGGTACAGAAATTCGTATTCCGCATCCTCGTCGTCGAGGAAATAGCCGCTTTCCGTCTGAGCGAAGGCGTTTTGCTCCATCAAGTGCAGGATATGCGCTTCCCGCTCGCCGTCCCGCATCAAGATGCGCCCTTCGCCCCGCGCGGCACCTGGAGCCTCCAGCGGGTTCACGACGATATCGCCGTATTGAAACTCCAGCGCGGCGAGCAGCCGGTCCTTTACCCGGTCGAGGTACAGCCTTGCCTTCAGCGGCGTTTGCACGATGCGGTCGGATACCGCCTGGGCGATGTGCACGCTGCCCAGCTTCATCAGGCCGGGAACGACCTTTTCCATAAAAGGTTCCATCTGCTCCGGCGCGATTCGGATGTGCTGCTTGCGGGAGGCGTCGAGCATGTGCTTCAGCTCGGTCAACTGCCGTCCGCTGCTCTGCTGCAGCTTCAGCAGCTTCCCTTCATGAAGGACGGCGCCGTACGATTCCATAATCACGAGATCGTCCAGCCCTTGAACGTCAAGCTGGTAGCCGCCGGACGGCGTCTGGTCGAAGGCAAAGCGGAGCGGCAGCGGCCCATCGGACAGGTCGATGCCGTCGAACGTGCGGCCGTTCTGCTCCAGCTTGACCACCCGCGCTTCCAGCAGCTTCGGCAGCAGCTTGTCCCACAGAAACGGAGGGATAGGCAGCATCCGGTCGCCGCTGGTCACATAGGAAGGCTGCGAATACGGGTTCGTCGATTCGCGATACAGGTTCTCGTGATGCAGAGCCTCGATTAATAGGCGGATGACGGCGTCGTCCTGCGGATGGAAGACATGCAGCTCCGGCTCGTAGGTGAACTGCTTCGTAAAGCCGAACGGCTCGCTTTTGTCGATCGCGGATAAAAATGCTCGTATTTTTTGCACGATATACAGACGCTTCGGACCGACTTTGAACTCGACGCTGAACATATGCCGGCGGTACCCGTAAGGAAACAGCTTGCAGATGAATTCAACATCAAGCGGCGTTCTGGCGTCGAACGCTGTCCGCATCCCGCTTGACCGCCTCGTCCGGCTGTTGAACAGCTCCAGCACGCGGGTCATGAGCAGCGAGTCGCTCGGCGATATTCCCGAGGCTCCGCGCTCCGGCGAAGCGGGCTGCGGCGCGTATCTTGGCGTCAGCTGTCCATCGGGGATGACGCGGCTTTCGGGATGCAGCAGGGAGGGATACGACCGGCGGGTCTGCGTATCCGTCTGCAGCTCATCCCGCAGTTGGAGCAGCACGGCTGCGATATGCTTGCAGTAGTTATCGTAGGAATAATAGGCCGGGCATTCGCATTCCGCGTCCACATCGCCGTCTTCGTCAATCCTGACTGTTACCTCGTACTTGCTTTTCCCTTTGACCACCGCATGGTACACGTCCGTATCCCGATCGGAGCCGGTCAGGGTTACTCTGCCATCGTCATAATAGTCGGTTCCCCGCTCGTACGAGATCGGGCCGCACAGCTGTCTGATCCGTTGCTTCGTCAGTTGAAACCGCATGGATAGCTTCCTTTCTCTTGCGTCTTGCGTTCGTCGCACAGGCGTAATGGCTTCGGGCGCGAGGCTTTCCGGTGCGCGCCCGCCTACCGCAGGCTCCGAAGCCGCTCGGCTGCCGCTTCCGCCGCTTCGAGACCTGCCCAGAACAAGCCAAGCGCCGAATCGAGCTCTTCGACGCGGTTCGAGTCGGGAATCATTTCGAACAGGAAATGGCCGTTCTCGATCCGCTCGTCCCGGATGTTGAGCGATTCCAGCGTTTCTTTGTCCCACAGCCGCTCGTTCACCTCGCGGAGCACGGATACAAATTGCGAGCTTCGGCCGATGGATTCCTGAAGCTCCGGGCCGAGCGCGGTGCGCACGAATTCGACGGCCAGCTCTGGGTCGCTACAGCGGGACGGGATCATGAACGCATTGGCGATCAGCAGCGTTCCCTTCTCTTCTCCGAACGGCAGTGGGGCGACCTGCGGCTCGAATTCGAGCTGCTCGTTCCGCCAGCCGGCCAATTCGATTGAGGTTGTCAGCACCATACCGGTTTTGCCGCGGACAAAGGCGTCGGAATTGCGCAGAAATTTGGCGGAATTTACGGCGATCCGGTAACGGAACAACAGATCGTGAATAAAGGTCAAGGTTCGCACGAGCGGCTCTTTATCCTCATTACCGTCGAACTTGACGCCGTTCTGGAGTGCGATGACGGGCCAGCGGTTAAAGGCCGAATTCACCGAGAAGCCGTACTGATCGACGATGCCGTCGCCGTCCGTATCGACTGTCAGCTGGCGGGCCGCTGCGACGAATTCATCCCGCGTCCAATGCGGACCCGGCTTTTCGATGCCGTAGGCTTCGAATAGCTGCGGGTTGTAGGCCAGATAGACGGTGGAGAAGGTGACCGGCGCGGCGATAATCGCCTCCCCTTGACGGAAGGCGCCGGCCATGCGCGGATACATCGCCTGCAGGCTCTGCTCCAGCGGCTCTTGCAGATCGATGAAGTCGTCATCGCTGAGGCCGGACTCGAGGCACTGCCGGTCTCCGGCGAAAATGACGTCGGGCTGCAGCCCCATCTCGCTGCTGGCGCGGATCGATTCCCAGAAGTCGAGCGTCGGAAAGCTCATAAATTTCACGTCGACGTGACTGTACTTTTGCTGGAACGCATCGATAAGGGTCTGCATGCAGCTGTCGGCAAAATGGGACGGCGAGGTAGCCAGCACGCGCAGCACCTTGCGCTCGCTGACGGGAACGACAAGATCGGGGGAGACGATCGTGCCTTGCCCGACTTTTTTGACGATCAGGCGGTCCTTGAGCAGCTGGTCGAGCGACTTTCGAACCGAGGTGCGGCTCATGCCGTAATGCTTGCACAGCTCGTTCTCGGACAGCAAATATTCGCCGGGTTTAATGTAACCGGATAAAATTTGCTCGCGCAAAATATTGGCAAGCTTCGAGTAACGAAATTCATTTTCGCGTCGCATAGGATCAATCTTCCATTCTATATAGTAAATATGAATCATTATATATCAGATTGAAGCGAATATAAACGGAAGGGAGGGCAAATGGCCGGTCAATCATTTTTTTTGCAGTTGCATATGGCATTTCACGTCATGATCAAATATAATACAAGTATGATACATATATTTAATTCATAACCGCAGCAGAAAGGAATGATTTCCATGAAGATAGCCCGATTAGCGGTGCTCTTTGACCGCCAGGCGGCGGAGCGCCGGTGGCAGTACGGGTTGAATGCATTTGAACGCTACGTGGGCGAGCTGTTGAACGACGCAGGTATCCCGTATGCATGGCTCGACGATGTCGCGCAGTTGAAGCAGGCGTCGTATGACCTGGTGATCGCCGCATTGACGGACGAAAGCGCGCGTACCGCAGCCGCGTTGTGGGAGTACGCGGAGCAGGGAGGGACGCTGATCTCTTACGGCGGCGTGAATGCGCTTGCCCTTAAGCTGGGCTACGCTATGGAGAGTCCGGCCGGACCGGGCTACGCCAAGTGGGGAGCAGGCTATCCCAAGGCCGAGGCGGTACGCTTCCTGCGGGCTCAGCCGTGGCGGGAAGCGAAGGAGCCGGCGCCTTGCAGCGCATTCGGGGCGCTTGCCCTCTCGTCCCCGAACGGCGATCCGGCTGGTGCGGCCCGGCTTCGCTTCACGATCGGCGCTGGCGTACTTGACCGGTTCGCCGTCGATGTGGCGGATACGATCGTCCGGCTGCAGCAGGGCGGCATGCCCGTGCTGGAGGACGGCGCGCCTGCGCCTGACGGCAGCGCTCCGCTGGACGACAGCATCCTGAAGGCGGACGATCAGTCGGCGATGGACTGGATATGGGACCGGCGCACGACAGAGACGGGCGTGCCTTACTTTGCTTATCCGCATGCTGACTATTGGCGCGAAATCGTCATCGGCCATTTGCTGAAGACGGCCGCGGATCAAGGCTTGACGCTGCCGTTCATCGGCCGCTGGCCCGAAGGCGTCGAGCGCGTCGCGATGATCTCCCACGACAGCGACGGCAACAAGGACGAATACGCGCTCACGACGCTCGAGCTGATGAAGGAAGTCGGCGTACAGTCGTCGTGGTGCATGCTGGAGCCCGGCTACAGCAAGCCGGTGTACGATCTGATCAAGCGCGACGGGCATGAGCTTGCGTTTCATTACAATGCGCTGGAATCGCAGAAGGGCCGGTGGGACGCTGAGGAATTCGCGCGCCAATTCGCATGGCTGACAGAGGCGGCGGGTGTGAACGAGGTCGCCTCGAACAAAAATCATTACACGCGCTTCGAAGGCTGGGGCGAGTTGTTCGCTTTTTGCGAGTCGCACGGCATTCAGACCGATCAAACGAGAGGGCCGAGCAAGAAAGGCAATGTCGGCTTCTTGTTCGGCACATGCCATCCGTACGTGCCGGTGGCCTGGTCGAATGAGCGCAACCGCAGCTACGACGTGCTGGAAATCGGCTTTTTGACGCAAGATTTGGATTTATCCGACCATTGGGCCGACAGCAGCGTGATCGCACCGTTTCTGGAAGGAGTCGCTGACGTAGACGGTGTCGCGCATTTCCTGTTTCACCAGATTCATATTCAGAAGCACGAGTCGGTGCGCAATGCCCTGCGCCGTGTCGTATCGGAAGCGCGGGAGCGCGGATACGTATTCTGGACGGGGAAGCAGATCAATGACTGGCAGCGTGCCCGCAGAAATATAAGCATTGCCGCTCTGGACGATAGCGGCGCCGTCGAGACAGCCTCCGGGCAGCCGATTCCTGCCGGCGCCTTCGCCTGGGTTCCCGTCCCTGATGGAGCAACGGTACAGGATGAGGACACGGAGACGCATTTCGGCGTCGTTTGCGTGAAGCGGCCGCTTCGTTCCGCAAGCGGATCTATCAAAAGAGAGGATGATTTGCATGTCCAAACTGGCCATTGAAGGTGGCACACCCGCCCGCAGCAAGCCGCTGCCTCCGAACTATCCGGGCGCATCGGTGATGGGAGCGGAGGAAGCGGAGCAAGCGTCCAGAACGATCCTTGCCCGCTCGCCGTTCCGATATTACGGACCGGGTATGCAGCATGCGGTGCAGGCGCTGGAGGATGCGATGGCGAAGGATCTCGGCGTTCCGTACGTGCTCGGGGTCACATCCTGCACCGCGGCCCTGATCGTTGCGCTCAAAGCGCTCGGCATCGGCTACGGCGATAAGGTCATCGTTCCGGCCAAGACGTTCCTGGCCACGCCCGGCGCAGTCGTCTGCGCGGGAGCCGTCCCGGTGTTCGTCGACGTCGACGAAAGCCTCAATCTCGATCCGGGCGATCTGGAGCGGGTCATGGACGATGAGGTGAAAGCGATCATCGCCGTTTCCATCCTCGGCAATCCCGTCGATATGGAGCCTGTCATGGCGTTTGCCCGCAAACACGGCTTGTATGTCATCGAAGACGTGGCGCAGTCATGCGGCGCCAAGTACAAAGGATCGTATACCGGAACGATCGGCGATATCGGGGTGTTCAGCTTCCAGATGAACAAAGTGATCACGGCGGGCGAGGGCGGCGCGCTCGTGACGCGCGATCCCCAGCTGTTCGACCGGGCGGTCCGCTATCATGACCAGGGTATGTTCCGGCAAAAAGCCCGTTACGAAATGGACTCTCCGGAAGAAACGAATGCGTTTATCGGCCAAAACTACCGGATGAGCGAGCTGACCGGAGCGGTCATGATCGAGCAATGGCATAAGCTGGACGGGATCGTGGCCGCGATGAAGAAGCAATGCGGTTCCATCCGGGCATCGCTTGCGGCGGAGCTGCCGACGATGCGGTTTCGCAAGACGGCCGACCCGGACGGGGACATCGGCTCGAATCTGGGGATGATCATGCCTTCCGCCGAAGCCGCCCAGCAGTTCGTGAAGGCGCTTCATGCGGAGCGAATCGGCGTTTATATACTGTACGGAGGCAAGCCGGTCTATATGATTCCGCAGTTGTTCCACCAGCAGACAGCGGAGAAAGACAACTTCCCGTTCAATTATCCGTTCGAGCAGCCGGTTACGTATACGGAGAACATGTGCCCGAGCGCTGTCGATTTGATCCCGAGAACCGTCTATTTGCCGGTTAGCCCGACGCTGACCGATCAGGATGTGCGCGAAATTGTAGAGGGTATCGTGAAAGTATATAAGCACTTTTTCGTTCAAGTATAATACGAATTCGTACACGGGCCAGGAGGGATTGCGATGGAAAACCGGGAGCGCAAGCTGGCGCTGCACGGCGGAACGAAGGTCAAAACGGTGCCGTTCGGCAAAGGCAAACGGTTCGGGCTGGAGGAAGCGAAGGAGCTGCTCGAAGCGCTGGAGCAGAACACGTTGTTCTATCATGGAGGCAAAAAAGTAAAGCAATTTTTGAGCGATTTCAACGAGCTGTACGGCGTCCGGTACAGCGTGGCCGTTTCGTCGGGAACCGCGGCGATTCACGTTGCCCTCGGTGCGGCCGGGATTAGCGTCGGCGATGAGGTCATCACAAGTCCGATTACGGATCAAGGAACGATCGTCGGCATTTTATACCAGAACGCGATTCCGGTGTTTGCCGATCTGGACCCGCATACGTACAATCTGGATCCCAAATCGGTAGAGGCGCGGATCACGGACAAAACGAAAGCGATCGTTGCCGTTCATTTGGCAGGGAATCCATGCGATATGGATGCCATTATGGATATTGCGCGCAGGCATGGCCTGAAGGTGATCGAAGATTGCGCGCAAAGCTATTTGACCCGGTATAAGGGCCGGCTCGCCGGAACGATCGGAGATTACGGCTGCTTCAGCACGAACGACTTCAAGCATATGTCGACTGGCGACGGGGGGATCGTCACGGTTAATTCCGGCAGCGAAGCCGACTATTATGTCGCGCACGCCTTCGCCGATAAAAACTATCAGCGGTTCGGCGATGCGGTGTCCCGAGACTTGACATACCTCGCCCCGAACTACCGGATGACCGAGCTTCAGGGTGCGGTCGGCATCGCCCAACTGAAGAAGCTGCCGTGGATTTGCGAGCAGCGGCACCGGTATGGCGATCGGCTGACGGAAGGCATCCGCGACTTGCCGGGGATCAAGCCGCACCGCGTAACGGAAGACGACTGGAGCTCTTACTGGTTCTATATGCTGCGCGTGGACGAGGCGAAGCTCGGCTGCACGCGCGACGAGTTCTCGAAGGCGTTAGCGGCGGAAGGCATCCCGAATTCGGCCGGCTACATCCCGAAGGTCGTCTACATGCAGCCGTTGTTCCAGAACAAGCAGGCGTACCTCAACAGCCATTTTCCGTTCGAGCTGTCCGAGGCGTCTTACGCGCAGGGGATATGTCCGGAGGCGGAAGCGATATTGGAGACGGCGGTGCGCTTGCCGGTCAACGAGTTTTATACCGGGCAAGACGTAGAGGAGACGATCGAGGCGATACGGAAGGTCGCGGCATATTACGCCCGATAACCGGTAACGAGCAACGAGCCCTCATTGCGTACATTGATTTACGCTTATTATTATAGAAGCGATTTGTGAAGGCGATCATAATCAACGGCCAATCCCCGTTGCAGTCAGGAGCTGCTCCTGCTGCCGCGGGGGTTGGCTGTTTTTTTATTCGGATGAAGCCTGATTAGGGTCGCTTACGGAGCGGGAAATATGGGAAAACTAGGCTGTATCGGTTCCGGCGTCCAGATGAAACGGCGAAAGGAGGCGGCGAGAATGAAACCGCTGGACTACGGCGAAGACCGCGACATCAGCTATAGAGAAATGTTGTATTCCGTTCCTTCCTGGGTCATTGCCGTAGGGCTGCTGACCATTCCGTATACGGTAGCGAGCACGGTGCATTCGTCTGACGGCTGGATGTCCATCGTGATCGGCGGACTGGGCGCCACAGCTTTTTGTTTGATCAACATATTGCTTGGCTACCGGTTTCCGGGCCGAAGCTTCCTGGAGTACGCCTCCGCCTTAATATCCCGGCCGGCGGCTTCGCTCATTTGCATGGCGATGGCAGTTAATTTTGTGCTGTGGGTATCGTACGAAACGCGGGCGATGGCGGAAATCGCTACAATGTATTTATTTTTCCGGACGCCTTCCGAAATCATCGCGCTTGTGTTCATTCTGGTCGTCATCTATGCGGTAGCAGGGCAGCGGGAGGGCATCTTCCGTCTTCATTTGATGTTCATGCCGATCATTATCACGATTGCGCTCATCGTTATAGCAATGAGCATCCGTTCGATCCGTGTGGATCAGCTGTTGCCTTTCTGGACGTCAAGCTGGAAGGAAATATTGGAGGGGGCGAAGGTCAGCTCGTTTTCGTTCGTCGGCTTTGAATTTCTGCTCTTCTACATCCCGCTGATGAAAAAGCCGAAGAAGCCGGTGAGACTGGCCGTCATCGGCATGGGGATTCCGGTTACGCTCTATGTCATCTTTTTTTTCGCCACGATTGGCGTATTGGGACTGGAAGTGACCAGCAGCGTCCCATTCCCGTCGATCGAGCTGGCCAAATACAATGAGATTCAAGTGCTGGGCATGATTTTCGAGCGGTTCGAATCGGTGTTTTTTGTCGTGTGGGTGATGGCGATTTTCGGAACGGCCATGATCGGCTTCGATGTAGCGGTGCTTGGCTTGCAATCCGTATTTCCGCGCGTGCGCAAAAGACACTGGCTATATATGCTGGCCCCTTTCGTATACATCGGCGCCTTCGTGCCGAAAGGCCAAAACGAGCTGAATTCATTAGGCGTCATTCTCAGTTATGCCGGTGTCGTGACAGGCTGCGTCATTCCGAGCACCCTGCTCGTTGTAGCGATTTTGAGGAAAAAGAGAAAGCTATAGCCCTTCGGACATGATTAACCGCTAGGGCTTCATCGGCTTTGGCGGCATCGCTCTCTGTGTGAAGCGATTGCCGTTTTTTTGTCGTGCGCACGTTCTGCCAGTTCGGATTCATCAGCCGGATTGGCGGAAGAAGTGAACAAGTATATGAAAGAATAGCGGCGAAAGGACAATAGCAAGTAAAGATTTTACTAAAAAATTGACCTACAATGAAGACGGATTATAGAAAAGGGAGGAACACCGCTATGCTTGCTGTCCCGTCTTTTCAAATGCCGGAGGTGCGGCTTCCGCACATTCCGAGTGCCGAATTTATAATTACCGATTACGGCGCCGTCGGGGACGGAATAACGATGAACACGGCCGCTTTCGCCCGAGCGATTGAAGCTTGCGCCGCAGCTGGGGGAGGCAGAGTCGTCATCCCCAAGGGCATATGGCTGACCGGTCCGATCGGATTGAGAAGCCGTATCGAGTTGCACTCCCAGCGCGGTGCGCTCGTGATGTTCAGCCCGAATGCCGAGGACTATCCACTGATCGTATCGCGCTGGGAAGGCCATCAGGCGGTCCGTTCCACGCCTCCGCTGCACGGGTTCGAGCTGGAGCATGTCGCCATTACCGGCGAAGGAATATTTGACGGCAACGGAGATGCCTGGCGGCCGGTCAAACGCTTCAAAATGACCGACAGCCGCTGGAATGCGCTGCTTCGCTCCGGTGGAGCGGTCGATGAGGACAACGGAATATGGTGGCCGAACGAAGGGGCCATGCAGGGCGCGAAGGCGGTCGCGGCGCTGGCCGCGTCAGGAAAATACGAGCCGGAGGCTTATATTCCGTACCGAACGTATTTGCGGCCGGTGCTGCTGCATTTTCGAGGCTGCAAGCATGTGCTGCTCGAAGGGCCGACGTTTCAAAATTCGCCTGGCTGGAACCTGCACTTATTCGACTCTGAGCACATTACGATCCGCCGCGTGAACGTCCGCAATCCGTGGTATTCGCAGAACGGCGACGGGCTTGACCTGGAATCGTGCCGCCATGCGCTGATCGAAGACAGCACGTTCGATGTCGGGGACGACGCGATCTGCATGAAATCGGGCAAAAACGAGGAAGGCCGCCGGCTGGGCAAGCCGGTCGAGTACGTTACGGTGCGGCGCTGCACGGTGTTTCATGGGCACGGCGGCTTTGTAATCGGCAGCGAAATGTCCGGCGGCGCGCGATATATGGATATTGCCGATTGCGAATTCATCGGCACCGACTGCGGGCTGCGTTTCAAGAGCACTCGCGGCCGCGGCGGCGTCGTGGAGCATATTCGCATCCGCAATATTCGCATGAAAGATATCGGCGGCGCGGCGATCAGCTTCAATCTGTTCTATGAACAAAAGCGGCACGATGCGGGCGAAGTGCCCGTTTCGGAAGAAACGCCTATATTCCGCGGTATGCATATCGAGCATGTCCATTGCGCCGGGGCGCGCACCGCGATCGAGCTGAAAGGCTTGCCGGAAATGCCGATCCGGGAGTTGTCGTTCCGCAACGTCCTGATTCAGGCGGACCGCGGTATCGAGTGTTCGAACGCGGCGGACCTGCTGTTCGAGCAGATGACTGTGCTGCCGAAGTCGGGGCCGGTATGGAGCTTTCTGGACAGCCGCAACGTGAAGCTGCAGGAATGCGGCACGCTTGGTCCGGCGGAGCTGTTTGCTTATGTATCCGGTTCCCGATCAGAAGGCATTCAGTTCTCGGATTCGAAGCTTGGGGAAGCGGCGGCTGCGCTCAAGCGGGCGGACGACGTGAAGCCGGATGCGGTGAAGGGACTGTAGCGGTATGCGCGCGAAATGCTGGAAGCCGCTGCGGCGGGTTTTGACCGCCGGTCTTTGTCTGGCTGCCGTCACCGGCTGTGCGACCGAAGGGATGGATGGGAAAGGGTCGGGGGCCGCTTCGACGGATGCGGCCGCTCCGGCTTCGCCACGACATGGGGAGGTGCCCAAGATGAGCAAGCGTTATATCGTCGCAGCTGACGGGAAGGGCGACTACCGGACCGTGCAGGCAGCGGTGGATGCCGTTCCGGCAGGGAACCGGGAGCCGGTCACGATATTTATTAAAAACGGCGTGTACGAGGAAAAGCTCACCGTGCCCGCCGGGAAACGTTTTATCCGCATGGAAGGAGAGAGCGCGGAACGTACCGTGCTATCGTATGGAGATTACGCCTCGAAGAAAGGGGCGGACGGCAAAGAGCTCGGAACGACCGGCAGCTCCAGCACGTTCGTCTATGCCGACGATTTCACCGCGGAACGGTTAACATTCCGCAATACGGCAGGCCCGACGGCCGGACAGGCGGTCGCGCTGTATGTGCGTGGGGACAGGGCGGCGCTTCGCGATGTGCGGATCCTGGGCAATCAGGATACGCTGTATACGCCAGGCGAAGGACGCCAGTATTACCGGGATTGCTACATCGAAGGCACAGTCGATTTTATTTTCGGTTCCGCCACCGCATTTTTCGATCAATGCGTCATTCACAGCACACGACCGGGCTATATTACCGCGGCCAATACGCCGGAGAACGCCGCGTACGGATATGTATTCAAGGATTGCCGCTTGACCGGCGACACGGAAGCGGGCAGCGTTTATTTGGGCAGGCCGTGGCGGCCATTCGCCCAAGTCGTGTTCGCAAACACGCGGATGGACGTTCATATCAAGCCGGAAGGCTGGCATAATTGGAGCGATCCCGCGAAGGAGAAGACGGCGAGGTATGCGGAGTACCGAAGTACCGGCGCCGGAGCGAATCCCGCGGCAAGAGTCGGCTGGTCGACGCAATGGAATGACGGGCAGGCCGCCAAGCTGACGGTACAGGAGGTGCTCGGCGGGAAGGATCATTGGAACCCGATGCAAGCATGGCAAGAGACCAATTCGTAAGCGTATACAGAAAGCGCATACAAATAAATAGACTATGATTCGCGGCTGAGGTCGACAAGAGAACAATTATCGCAAATTTTCGAAATAAAAGCGCAAATTTCACTAAAGAATGGCAACTTTCCTTATGTTATTGTTAAATTGAGCTTACAAATAAAGCGTTTCCAAACGGTTGCTATGAAAAGGGGAGGTTCATTCATGGTAAGAAAAAGTTTGTTGGTTTCATCCGCGGTCCTCATCGCTTTGATGTCCGCGTGCAGTGCCAAGCAGGAGCAGCCTGGAGCCGGTACGGCGCAGCTGCCGGCCGCAAGCAAGGAGCCGGTAGAGCTCGTCTTGTACTCGACGGCGGCCACTTCGGAGGAAGAGGTCAAAGCGAAATTCATCGATCCGGTGGAGAAGCAGTTCCCGCACATCAAAATCAAATATATTAAAAAAGGAACCGGAACGAACATTAACGAATTAATCGCCGCCGGACAAACGATTGATATTTATTATGAAAGCGTTAACTTTTTCAATACGGTCACTACGTATCAGATCGGGTACGACATGACAGATTTGCTCAAGAAGCATAATGTCGATGTGAACGCCTTCGAGCCGACCATGATCGATTACGCGAAAGCGATGTCCGGCGGGAAAGGCATCTACGGCATCCCCGTTTGGTCGCAGAACGTCATACTGTTCTATAACAAAGACATTTTCGATAAATTCGGCGTGCCCTATCCGAAGAACGGGATGACGTGGGACGAACTGACCGATACAGCCAAGAAGCTGACGAGATCCGAGGGCGGCAAGCAGTATTTGGGCTTCGTCGGTTCGCCGTCGCACTTGCTGAGAGCGAACCAATACTCGCTTACGATGCTGGACCCGAAAACGGATAAAGCGACGATCAATGCAAACGAAAAATGGAGACAAATTTACCAAACCTACTTTGTGAACACATCGACCGATCCGGGTTACCAAAAGGTGATGGAAGGCATTAAAAACAAGCTGCCATACAAGGATCAGTGGAACAAAGACCGTAATTTGGCCATGTTCGCTTATTTGTCCGACTTCGAATGGGCCACGACAGGGACGGACGGGCTGAACTGGGACATTGCCGCATTGCCGACCTTCAAGGATGCGCCAAGCGTCGGTTCGCAGGCATACCCGTTCTACTGGGGCGTCACGGCGCAAAGCAAGTATAAGGACGAAGGGATGCAGGTCATCAAATTTTTGACCGATAAGGATTACCAGACGAAGCAAGTGAAGAGCGGCACGATGACGTCTCTGAAGGACGATGCGATCAAGAAAATGCTCGGCCAGGACAGCAAGGTGAAGGATAAAAACTTGAGCGCCGTCTTCTTCAACAAGTACGCGCCGATGCCGACGAAGTCGAATTATGAAGGGGACGCGCAAAAGCCTTACGAGGACGCGATTCACGAAGCGGCGCTCGGCGCCACGGACATGAACACGCTGTTCCGTAAAATTGAAGAAAACGCAAATAAAGCGGTGAACGATGTCAAATCGAAAAACAAATAATACCGGACCGGCAGCGTTCGGATCGAGATAAGGGATTTCCTTCGTCAAGCGCGAAGCCGAAATCCCCAAGGAGGGAAACCCTACTTATGAAACAGCAAACATCATGGGCCGTGCAGACGGCGGAAACGATCATGTCGGCATCCGATCCGCAAGGGTATCATCCGGAGCTGGCGAAGCGGTGGGCATACGTACCGGGCATGACGCTGCTGGCCTATGCACGGTTGTGGCGCCAAACCGGCGAGACGAAATATTACGACTACATGAAGAAGCATATGGATTTATTCGTGCAGCCGGACGGCTCAATCCGCGGCTATACGATCGAAGAATACAATCTGGATCAGGTTAACCAGGGCAAAGTGCTGTTCCCGCTGCTTCACGCGACCGGCGAGCCGCGTTTCGAGAAGGCGGCGCATTTGCTGGCAGCACAGCTGCAAGGCCAGCCGAGAACGAGCGAAGGCGGCTTTTGGCATAAGAAAGTATACCCGTTCCAAATGTGGCTCGACGGGCTGTATATGTCGTCCCCGTTCTTGGCGGAATATGCGAAGACGTTCGGCCGGACCGAGCTGTTCGACGAGGTGGCCGTTCAGCTGTTGCTGGTAGAGCGGAAGACGCGGGATCCGAAGACGGGGCTGCTGTTTCACGGCTGGGACGAAAGCGCGGAGCAGCGGTGGTGCGATCCGCAAACGGGCCGGTCTCCCCATTTCTGGAGCCGGGCGATGGGCTGGTACGCGATGGCGGTCGTCGACGCGCTGGAGCATTTTCCCGTTGATCATCCGAAGCGCGGAACGATATGCGGTATATTCGAGCGTATGGCCGGCGCCTTGGAAGAGGTGCAGGATCCGGCAAGCGGCTTATGGCATCAGGTGCTTGATTGCGGCGGACGCGAGGGGAACTACCTGGAAGCTTCCGGCTCCTGCATGTTCGTCTACGCGATCGCCAAGGGCGTCCGCCTCGGCTACTTGTCGCGCAAGTTCAAGTCCGTCGCGGGCAAAGGCTATCGCGGCTTGCTCGAGCATTTGGTGGAAACGGACGGTGACGGGCTTCATCTGCACGGAATTTGCCATGGTGCCGGTCTCGGCGGGAAGCCGTACCGCGACGGCAGCTACGAATATTATATCCGCGAAGCGGTCGTCAGCGATGCGTTCATGGGACTGGCCCCGTTCATGCTGGCGAGCATGGAAATGGAAGCGCAGCAGCCGTAAGATCCATCCGCTCGTTCCGAATCCCGGCAGCGGATTGAACGTGAATGGGTTGATTCATCGTGAACGAATTCGAGCCGTACCTGTATTTTTCAGGTACGGTTTATTTTGTTTTTTTATCCGCTTTCCTTTGTCGCCTGTCCCGACATCGTATATCATAGAAAGTACAATAGGGTAACGAGGAGAGGGGATTGAGCCGGTGTACACGGTCTTGGTGGCCGAGAACGAGCCTTGGGTGTTGAGAGGCATCGTCGAGATGGTGGAAGCGGCAGGCGAGGAGTATGAAGTCATCGGCGCATGCGGCAACGGGGAAGAAGCCTGGAGCCTGATCCAGGACATGTGGCCCATGCTGCTGATCACCGATATTATGATGCCCGAGCTGGACGGGCTCGCTTTGATTAAACGGATTACCGAACACCGGATTCCGCTGGCCTCCATCATTATTAGCGGATACGACAGTTTTTCATACGCTCAGCAAGCGATTACCTATGGCGTAGCGGAGTATATGCTCAAGCCGGTGGAGTTCGGTGGGCTGCTCGAAGCGTTAAACCGCTCCAAGGAGAAGCTGGAGTCCGTCCGCAGCATGAATCCGTATATCGTGACGTTTCAGAACTTGCTGGAGAACAGTCAGGGGCTGTCTCCCAAACGGGCGATGCAGAAGCAGGAAGAGTTGATCCGGTCCGTTCTTCGAACGAATGCGCTGAACAAGCAAGCGCGATGGAATCTGCTGCATGTGTTCGAGCAGAAGGTAAGGCGGCTGCTGGGCGATTATGGCATCCGGCTGCATGAGCTGCCCTCGCCGGTCCCCGGAGGCGCATCCGAAGACGAGGCTTCCATCCTGCATTACCACAAAGCGCTGCTCGAGCGATGGTATCTGGAGTCACCTTCCTCGGTGAAAGCCAGCATGCCCGCCGCCATTGAGCGTTCGTGCCAATATATTACCGAGCATTTCAGAGAGGAGATCACGTTAAGCGAGATGGCCGAGCTGTCCCACTTCAGCGTCTCCCACTTCAGCAGCTTATTCAAAAAACATACCGGCAGCTCGCTTGTCAGCTATGTGAACGGACTTCGGGTAGAGGAAGCGAAGAAGCTGCTCTTGTCCTCGGCGTTTTCGGTGGCCGAAATTGCCGGAATCGTCGGCTTTTCGACGACGCCGTATTTCACGAGAGCGTTCAAGACGGCAGTCGGGGTATCTCCGCTCGAATACAGAAAGAGGCTCAGCCCATGATGAGATGGCGCGATTGGCATTACCGCTGTTCGATCAAGACGAAAATATTGACGCTGGTGCTCTCGGCCTGCTTTGTGTCGATTGCCATGATGGCTGCGTTTACATCGTACTACTACACGGAATCGGCCAAGGCTGATTTCTACTATATGGCTCAAGACTCCACGGCGCGAATCAATCATCAGCTGGACCGGTATTTCACCCAGCTGGCGCAATCGACGTATGCCTCGATTGCAGGTCCCCTGCCTTCGCCATGGCTCGATCATAACCCGGAGAGCGGGATGCTGCAAAGCTGGCTTCTCCACGGGGAAAAGTTCAGCCGGGAGCAGGAGGCGCTGGTGGAGGGCATCATGACGAGGTATATCGCCATCAATTATTCGAACATTATCGGCATCGTGCTTCGTTCGACGGACAACCGGCTCGCGTATTCGAAGGACAACTCGCTGAACGTTTCCATGACCGGTTCGGCGCCCTGGTTCAAGAGCGGCTTGTTCGATCGGCTCACGGTCGCTCCGTTCTACTACAACCCGAACGGCGCTGCCGCCGCCTATCCTTTCATTACGCTGATCGTGCCCGTTTATGATCCGAATACGCTGAAGCTGACCGGCAACCTGAACATTGCCATGTCGATCTCGGAGGTTCAGAGCATCCTCGGGCAAGCGCGCTTGGGACGAACGGGATACTTCTTCATCGTCGACTCCAAGGGGGACATCGTCTACCATCCGGATGTGCAGCTGGCCGGTCAAGCCTTGAAGGATACGTATTTGGGCGGACTGAAGCTGTCCGAGAAGAACGATACGTACGAGCGGAACGGAGAAACGATCCTTGTGTCGCATAACCGTTCGGAGCTGACCGGCTGGAATATCGTCGCTTACGTACCCATGAGCGAGATGGCCACAGGGCTGAACGTCGCCAGAAATTCGACATTGGCCATTATGTCCGGCATGATTGCGGTGTCGCTGCTCTGTATTCCGCGCATGGTCGGCTGGGTCGTGCGGCCCATCGTCCGCTTAAGAAACTTGATGAAGCAGGTCGAGCGGGGGGATTTGTCCGCAAGCGCGGAGGTGAATCCGGGCAAGGACGAAATCCAGCAGTTGAACGGCAGCTTCAACCAGATGACGGCCAAGCTAAGGGAGCTTATTCATACGGTCCATGATTTGCAGATGAAGGAAATGCATCTTCAGTTGAAGCAGCGGGACGCGATCATTCAAGCGCTGCAAAATCAAATCAATCCCCATCTGCTCTATAACTCGCTTGAAATTATTAAGAGCATCGCTTTTATCGAAAAGGTGCCTGCCATCGAGAAGATGGCGACGCATCTGGCCAGCGTGTACCGCTACAGCTCGAAGATGCCCCGTCCGGAGGTGCCGCTGCGGGACGAGCTTCACGTTCTGCAAAATTATCTGGAAATGATTCGCATCCGGTTCGGCTCTAAATTCCAGAGCGAGCTGACGGTGGATGAACGATATATGGACCTGTATATCATCAAGCTTTCCCTCCAGCCGCTCGTCGAAAATTGCGTGAAATATGCGGTAGAGCCCAAAAATGGCAGAGCCACGATTCGCATTACCGCTTACGAAGAGGATGGGGATTTGATGATTGAGGTTGCCGACAACGGAAACGGCTTTTCCCCGGAAGCGCTGCATTCGCTCCGCAGCCATATGGAGCAGGCGGAGCAGCATGACGGCCCCGCGCCCGAAGAGCAGTCGGTGGGGATTGCGAACGTACATGCCCGCATGATATTGAATTACGGCGCTTCGTATGGCGTACGCATCCGATCGCAGGAGGGCAAGGGAAGCACGTTATCTCTGCGCTTCCCGGTCAGGACGCAGGCAGGTTCGTAAGATTGGATAAAAAGACCGTAATATTGTGAAAAAGCGCCGATTCCGCGGTGATATAATGAAAACTGCGGAGGAAAAAGTTAAACAACCCCAACGATAAAGGGATGTTCCGCGATGAAAAAGACGTTGTTCACGATGCTTGCAGCCGGGCTGGTGCTCGGCTTGGCCGCCGGTTACGTACGGAAAGGAGCGAGTTCGCAAACCTCAGACCTGGCCGGGTATTCCGGCGATATGTCCGAGAATATCCGAATCGACATGGTGATCGCTTCCTGGAAAGGCGGCGGCTGGCCGGATAACCATCATCCCGTCATTCAATACATCAACCGCAAATTTAACGTGGATCTGCAAATTCAATGGGTTCCCAATGCCAATTACGCCGAGAAGCTGAACGTCATTGCGGCCTCAGGCAAGATGCCCGACGTGATCCGGATCGACAGCCCCAATTTATTTTTGAAATGGGCAAATCAGGGCGTATTTCTCGACCTCGAGCCGGTTTTGGCGCAATACCCTACATTGAAACGGATCGCAAACCCGGAGGAATGGGCAATCCTGAATCCAAGCGGGCGCATCTACGGCATCCCGATTCATGCTACGCCGCAAAATACGGTTTATGTCCGAGCCGATTGGCTGAACCGGCTGGGGATCCCGCTGCCCGGTCCGGATGAGTTCACGATCGAGCGGTTTTATGAAATTGCCAAAGCGTTCGCCACGCAAGACCCGGACGGCAACGGAGTACAGGATACCACTGGATTTTCCGTGCTCGGCAACTCGATTCATATGGGGATGCCGGAGCTGCTGGCCGCGTTCGGCATAGCTAACGGCTGGAAGGATATCGGCGGAGAGCTCGTTCCGACGCAAGTCCAGTCCGAGGAATGGAAGTCGTTCCTGTCGTTCATGCGAACGGCATATGAAGAAGGCGTTCTTGACCGGGACTTCGTGACCAACACGAATTTTAACGAGAAGCACGCGCAGGGGAAGGTCGGCTTCGCAGACATGCATTATCAGCTGAGTCGGCAAACGAATCAGCAGCTTCAATCGATCGCGCCGAATGCCCGGTTCGTCGAGCTGTCCCCGCCCATCGGCAGAAACGGCATGCGGGGAAATACGACGCCGACGAGCGGCATGATCAAGGTCGTACTGAGTAAAGACGTGAACGACAAGAAGCGGGACCGGATTTTGAAGATGTTCGATTGGTGGGTGTCGGCCGAGGGCGAACAAATTGTGAAGAACGGGATCGAAGGCTATCATTACCGGAAGCTCGCAGATGGCTCCTACGAGATGACCGAAGCGTTGAAGGCGGAGGGCGAAGGGCGGCAGAGCCTGCTGTGGAACTGGGTGCTAAGGAGCAATGCGAATACGTTCAACATTTACCGCTGGAGCGATCCGGTCTGGGCCATTCAGATGGAGCAATCGATCGTAAATGCAGGCAAGTATCCGTATGCCAACGCAGGCGACGCCTATCTCCACTCCTCTGCCACCTTCGCGGATAAAGGCAAGCCGCTCGCCGACAAATTCCAGAAAACGCTGGTGGAGATTATTTCCGGGAAGAAGCCGGTGGACAGCATTGACGATGCGGTTGCGGAATGGAAGAACGGCGGAGGCCAGCGGATTATCGAGGAAGTCAACGCTGCTTATAAAGCAAGAACATCTGCCCCATTGGAATAGCGCCATGCATCCTTGCGGCCATCTGCGATCGGGAACGGGGCCGCTCCCTCACGAGGATTTACTCGCATTATATAATACAGGTTTCATTCAGGTATTTAAAGTAGAGGGAGAGGGTTCGAGATGGACAAGAGGTTACGTATCGCATTATCGCTGTTTCTCATTCCCGGCATGATCGGTTCGCTCTTCGGATGCAGCAGCAAGGAAGCCAGCGCCCCCAAGAGTCCGAGCGACCAGTCGAGTGTAAGGGAATATAAGGGAGGTCCGGCCGAGCTGGTGGTGCTCGATTACAGCACAGGGACGACCGAAGAACAATTCCAGAAGTTTTTCGTCGAGCCGGTGAAGGCCAAATATCCGGAAATCAATCTCGTCCAAACGAAGGATTCGCTTGAAAAATTGATGGCGGCGGGCGCATTTCCCGACATCATCCTGGTCAGCAACGTTTCTTTGATCAATATTCTCGATATGGCCATTCCCGAGGATTTGACGAAGATGATCGAGACGTATCGCATCAATCTTGGACAGATCGAACCGGCAGCCGTAGAGCAAACGAAGAAGCTCGGCGATCAGAAGGCGTTCTACGGGATGCCGTTTGCCATGAATTACGGGGCGATGGCATACAATAAGGACATTTTCGACAAGTTCGGAGTTCCTTATCCGAAAGACGTCATGACTTATGAAGAAGCGCTGGACTTGGGCAAAAAACTGACCCGGGCCGACGGCGGCACGAACTATATTGGCATCATGCCCCCCGACTTAAGGCAAATGTACTGGCAGTACGGCGTTCCCGTCTTTGACCGGGCATCGGGAAAAGCAATATTGACGACCGATCGCCATGCCAAGGTATTCTCGCTGCTGCAGCAATTTTATTCCGTTCCCGGCTACGTGGAAAAAGGCAAATTCAGGCATGCGACCGATGTCTTTTTCAAAGAACAGCGCATGGCCATGTATACCGGCTGGATCGCCGCCGTCGTCCTTTATTTTAATAAAGCTGAATCGAGCGATTTGTTCAAATGGGATTTGACCGCCCATCCGGGATACAGCGACCGTCCGGGCTTCGGCAAGGAAGTCGACTACCATATGGCTGTCGTCAATAAGGAAAGCAAATATAAGGATGCGGCTTACACCGTATTGTCCACGCTTGTGAGCGAAGAGGTACAGACGAAGATGAGCAAGGCGGGGAGAGTGTCGGTGCTTACGAACGACGCGATTCGCAAAGCGTTCGGCTCGGACAGCGACTTGTTTAAAGGGAAAAATTTGGAGGCGATCTTCAAGGTGAAGCCTTCGCCGCTGCCCGACGCGTCCAAATTCGATCCGAAAATTAACGCCATCGTGAACGGGGACGTAAGCCAGGACGTTGCGGTGAAAGGAATCGATATCAATACGGCGCTGCGCAGCGGGGAAGAGAAGGCCAACAAGGAAATCACGATTCCGTAGCAGTTGTCGCGATGAAAGCCCGATTCCGGCGTACCCGTCGGCGTCGGGCGAATTTGTTTCGGAATTGACATGTGTAAGTCATTATTGTTAGGCGATTCCATCTTGAAAAGGAATAGTTACTGCGAAATGAATTCGGTATAATGTGGAAGCAGGACAGGAAATTATAGGTAAGAGCCGTTTTTTCAATGTGAATCGATGATCAGTAACCATGACGAGAGGCAGGTATATGAAACAATGACAGCACCCAAATATGTGGCGCACCGCGGATACAGCATGATGGCGCCGGAGAATACGATTCCTTCCTTCGAGCTCGCCGGCCGTTCCGGCTTCTGGGGCATCGAATGCGATACATACTGTACGGTGGACGGAAGATGGATTGTCCACCACGACCGGACGGTAGACCGGATGACCGACGGCACCGGCAAAGCGAAAGATTTTACGTTCGAAGATATCCGGAACCTGAAGATCGATTCGGGGCATAACATCGCCGACTATCCCGGATTACAAGTTCCGACGTTGGAAGAAGTGCTCGAGGTATGCAAGAAATACGACATGCATGCGTTCGTGGAAATCGAGCATTACCACACCGATGCCGATCTGGAATCGCTGCTGGCGATCTTGAAAAACAGCGGCATCTTCGAGAAATGCTGCTTTATTTGCTTCAATGCGGATGATTTGCGCAAAATGCGCAAACTGAACGCTGAAGTGCCTCTCGGCTATTTGTCGGCCAAGCGGCCGACGCCGGAGGACTTCGAGATCGTGAAGGAACTGGGCAACGCGTTCCTGGACTATTGCTACAACGAGACGACGTACAAAGATATCGAACGGTGCCATGAAGCGGGCATCGAAGTATCGGTATGGACCGTCAATACGAAGGAAGAAGCGGGATTGTTCATCAAAGCCGGCGTCGATTATATTACGACCGACACGATGCTGCATGACAATCAAGGGTAAGATTTCAGTAGTTCCATCATGAAAACGTGATGGAACATCGAGCAGAGCGCCTCACGGCTATACAAAGCCGGAGGCGCTTTTCATTTCGTTGGGCGGATGACGACGGGTCAAATGATAAACGGGGGAAGGATGCGTCCGTCAATATCGGTAAATCCGTATTCTTTCGCAAGCTGGCCGACTTGCAGCACTTGACCGGTTCGGTCCAACATCTGCGGGTCGCCGGCCAGCGCGCAGACCGCCCGCCCGATGTAGAAGGGCGATTCACTCCGCTCCAGTGCTTTCACTTCCTTCCAATGCGCTTCATCCGTTCCGTGATGGGCCAATACCAACTCCGTACGCATCCATCCCGGAGATAAGGCGACTACCGTGATACCATGTTCCCGCAGCTCCGCTGCCAGCCCGAATGCCATGCGGCACAGCGCGTTTTTGGCCAGATCATAATAAAAGGTGCCGGTATACTTATCCTGATCGCGGAACGTCGTATGGACGATCAGTCCCGATGGCTGCTCGCGCATGAGAGGGACGGCGTAATGATTCGTGACAAGCTGGGCGCGAACGCCGCCGTGAAACATCGTGTCCCAATGCTGTACCGACAGCTCCCAGAAGGGCTTTACTTCCATGGGCAGATCATGCCCTCCCCACGCATTGTTTACGAGGATGTCGAGCCGGCCTTGTTCTCTGCGAATACGGTCGATGACCGCTGCCGTCTCCTCATCTTTCGTATGATCGCAGCGGCATGCATAGGCGGTTCCGCCAAAGGAGCGAATGTCCTGAACCGTATCGTCAATCGTGCCCGGATATTGATGGGTGGACTTGCCCTTCACGCTTCTTCCGGTTATGTATACGGTCGCCCCGGCTTTGGCCAGCTCGATCGCAATGCCTCGTCCTGCGCCCCGGCTCCCGCCGGTCACCAGCGCAATCTTGCCATGTAATCCGTTCATGTTCCTGACCTCACTTTTGTGAAATGGTAATGCATTGTTACATTCATTCGCAGTAGCGATGATACGTTTATTATTGTAAGAGCAAACGATGACAATTGCTGTCATAGTATTTAATGTTTGATTTTAACCGGGGCTTGGCAGCGGCATCGAGCGGCAGCCAATCGGTCATTTAAAGACAATTAAAAGATTTGTCATGTAAATCAATGATCCGCTACAATGGCAATAAGAACGACATCTGCACTAACGATCCGGAGGGTTGACGATATGAATCAAGGCTCAATGGATACTGGACAGGCGCATAAGAACAACATTGCCGTCGGCGTCATCTGTCCGGAGGCTTTCTTCGATACGGTGTCGGCTGTGCTCAAATCGTTTCCTTCGTTCGCACCGGAAATCCTTGCCTACCGCGACGAGAATGAAGCGCCTGCGCTGGCAGAGGAACTGGCGGAGCGGGCGGAGGTGCTGTTCTTCACCGGCCCGATTCCATACTCGCGGGCCAAAGAGCAAATGACGTTTCCGATTCCGGCGCATTACGTTCCGATGAACGGAACGGGGCTGTATCGGTCGCTGCTGGACGTGCAGATCAAATACGGCGGCGGTATCGCCGTCTCGATCGATACGGTGACGCAGCAGACAGCGGAGCGGTGCGCCAAGGAATTCGGCGATAGGCTTCCGACGCTCGTGTGCATGGCTGAAAGCGTTCGCACGGGGCGTAAGGAGATCGTCGACTTTCACTGCGGGATGTTCCGCTCCGGGCAAACCGGCGTGGCGATCACAGCCATACGGTCCGTCTCGGAACAGTTGACGAAGCTGGGCGTGCCCAACGAATGGATGGTGCCGACGGAGCAGGATATCATCGTGTCGCTGGAAAGGGCGCTGCTCGCTACCGAGACGCGGCGCAGCAAAGAGTCGCAAATGGTGATCGGGCTGATCAACATCGACAATTTTTCCCGGACGGCGGAACGGCAGGAATCCGAGCACGAGGTGCAAAGGCTGAAGCTTGATATCCAACGTGTGCTGCTTGGCTACGCGGAATCGCTCGACGGGCATTTTACCCCTATGGGCGGCGACGAGTATTTGTTCGTGACCACCCGCGGCATCTTTGAACGGGAGACCGGGGGATACAAGCGGATTCCGCTCAACTGGGACATGGACAAAACATTGGGTTTGTCGCTTAGCATCGGGATCGGCTTCGGCTATTCCGCGAATCAGGCGGGCACGCATGCGCGGATGGCGCTCCGGCAAGCCAAGGAAGCCGGAGGGAACGTCGGCTTCATCGTCCGTGAGGACCGGGGCGTCATCGGCCCGCTAGAAATGACGGAGACGTGGAAGCTCGATCTGTCGTTTCTGAGCCCGGATCTATTGAAGAAAGCCGAGCTCGCCGGCATGCATTACAAATATTTGAGCAAGATGGTTGTCGACGTGAGCCGGAGGGGCAAGACGGAGTACAAGACGCAGGAGCTGGCGCAGCTGCTCGGCGTGACGACCCGGACGGTGCATCGGCTACTTGTCGTATGGCAGGATGAGGGACTGGTGCACGTGGTCGGCGAAGAGCGCACGGCCGGCAAAGGGCGGCCGAAGCAAATTTTCAACATGAGCTTTTTGTCTGAAGTTGTACGGAAAAGCTTGAGATAACATTACGCGGGGTGAAGGCGATGAGAGCTTTTAAACTAGGCATTATTACCGATGAAGTATCGCAGGATTTGGATGAAGTGATGGCATTCGCGCGCAAGTACCGGCTCGATACGATCGAAATTCGATCGATCTTCGACAAACCGGCGCATACGCTGACCGATGCGGAGATCGAGCGGATTCGCGAACGCACTTCCGCCGAAGGCATTCACGTGTGCGCGTTATCCGCGCCGATCTTCAAGTGCGATCTGGATAACGCGGAGGAGCTGGCGCAGCAATACGCCATTGCGGAGCGATGCATCGAGGTGGCGGGCAAGCTTGGAGCAACGATGATTCGCGGCTTCAGCTTCTGGGCGAAAAAGCCGTTCGAAGAAGCGGAGCCGGCGATCGTGGAACAGCTGCGCAAAATGGCGCAGCTTCTGGAAGCAAACGGCCTGCTGCTGATGCTGGAATTCGATCCGAGCGTATACGCGAGCAATGCGCGCAAGACGCGCCGGCTAATTGATCAAGTGAACGCGCCGAATTTGCGCGCCTTGTACGATCCGGGGAACGATCTGTGGGATCCCGATCAGGAGAAGCCGTTCCCTGACGGATACGAGTATTTGAAGGGAACGATCGCGCATATTCATTTGAAGGATGCGGTGCGCACGGCGGAGGGCCCGGAGGGCGTCGCCATCGGTCGCGGCGAGGTCGATTACGAGGGACTGTTCCAAAGGCTCCGCGACGACGGCTATGACGGATATTTGATCGTGGAGACGCATTACCGGCTGACGTCCAAGCTGACAGAAGAGCAGCTCAAGCGTCCGTCCGGCAGCTCGTTCTCGATCGGCGGCAAGGAAGCGTCCGAGGAGTGCATGGAGTCGCTGCTGGCGATGAACTATTTTCGTTAATTTCATAAGATCGCTTTCTTGAAAGTTACGATAAACAAAGGAGTGAATTTCCGTATGACAAGGCAGGCATGGAAATCGTTCACGGTAGAAAAGTTGCGCGTAGAAGTATATCCCGACCGCCGAGCGATGGGAGCGGCAGCCGCCGAGCAGGCGATTGCGCGGATCAAGCAGCTGCAGCGCGAGAAAGGGGAGCTGCGGATGATTTTTGCCGCCGCACCGTCGCAAAACGAGTTTCTCGCCTCGCTGGTAGCGGCCGAAGGCATCGATTGGTCGAAGATTACGGCTTTCCACATGGACGAATACATTGGGCTGCCGGAAGGGGCTCTGCAATCGTTCAGCCGCTTTCTTCGCGACAAATTGTTCGATCTCGTGCGTCCGGGCACGGTTCACTTGATCGACGGGACGAAATCGGCCGAGGAAGAATGCCGGCGCTACGCCGCGCTGCTTGGAGAAAAGCCGATCGATATCGTGTGTCTCGGCATCGGCGAGAACGGCCACATCGCCTTCAACGATCCGCCAGTCGCCGATTTCAATGATCCGCACCTTGTCAAAATCGTGGAGCTGGACCTTCCGTGCCGGCAGCAGCAGGTGAACGACGGCTGCTTCCCGCAGCTGAGCGACGTGCCGACGCACGCGATTACGCTAACGATTCCGGCGCTGGTGTCCGCGTCCCATCTGTTCTGCATGGTGCCGGGCCCGACCAAACGGCAGGCCGTGACGGAGACGCTGAGCGGGCCGTCGGGCACGCATTGTCCGGCCACCGTACTGCGCACGCATTCCGATTGCACGCTGTACGTGGACACGGAATCATGCGATTACGAAAGGTGGACGTGATTGCCGGTGGGAGAGCCAGTATCGGTTAAGGGCAAGCATTACAGGACGGGACAGCCGGTGGAAATCACGATGGAGGATGGACGAATTACCGGCGTCCTTCCATGGACGGCGGATAAGCCGGCAGACGATATCCCGTGGATCGGACCGGGCTTGGTCGATCTGCAGCTCAACGGATACCGGGCGATGGATTTCAACGCCCATCCGATTCCTTCGGGCACGACGCATAACGTAACCCGGGCGTTGTGGAACGAAGGGGTCACCGCGTATTATCCGACGGTCATTACCGGCAGCGACGAGCGGATCGCTTCGGCGGTCGCAGCGATCGCATCCGAAGCGGAGGAAGATCCCGTAACGAAGTCATGCGTGGCGGGCATCCATCTGGAGGGGCCGTTCATCTCGCCGGAAGACGGGGCGCGGGGGGCGCATGACAAAGCTTACGTCAAGGCGCCCGACTGGGATCTGATGCAGCGCTGGCAGGAAGCGGCGCGCGGCTTGATCCGCATCGTCACCGTGTCGCCGGAATGGCCGGAGGCGCCCGATTTCATTCGCCGCTGCGCCGACGCAGGCATTGTCGTGTCCGTCGGGCATACGAATGCGACGCCGGAACAAATCCGCTCCGCCGCCGAAGCGGGAGCGACCATGGTGACGCATTTCGGCAACGGCGCGCATCCGGTGCTGCCAAGGCATCCCAATTACTTATGGGAGCAGCTCGCGAGCGATCCGCTGTGGGCCTGCGTCATCGCCGACGGATTCCATCTGCCGGATGCGGTGCTGAAGGTGGTCCGCAAAGTGAAGGAAGAGCGAATGCTGCTCGTCAGCGACGCCGTCTCCTTGAGCGGCATGCCGCCCGGCGCGTATGACATGCCGGTAGGCGGGCAGGTTGTGCTGACGGAAGAAGGCCGGCTGCATCTGGCGCACGACCCGAGACTGCTGGCCGGCTCCGCGCAGCTGCTGCCGTGGGGCATCTCCCACTTGATCCGCAAAGGCATATGCGACCTTGCGGACGCGTGGGACGCCGCATCGGTGCATCCGGCGGCGAAGCTCGGTCTTCCCTCGGCGAAGGGGCTGCAAGCGGGAGCGCCGGCGGACGTCGCCGTGATGGAATGGGACGGCAGATTCCTTCGTCCGGCAGCCGTCTATAAAGCGGGCGTTAAGCGTTACGGGTAACATCATCCGAACAAAGGAGCAAAGATCATGACGATAACGACGATTGAACAGTTGGAGCAGAAGCTCGCCGAACCGTCCGAGGCTTTGGTGCGGGATATGGCGCAAATCGACGGCGATATTATGCTGCTTGGCGTCGGCGGCAAGATGGGTCCAAGCTTGGCCCGGCTTGCGATGAACGCGCTGAAGAAGGCCGGCGTGCAAAAAACGATATGGGGCGTTTCGCGGTTTTCCGAAAAGGGATTGAAGGAGCAGCTGGAGCAGGAGGGTGTCCGGACGATCGCTTGCGATCTGCTTGACGACCGGCAGATCGAGCAGCTTCCCGACGTCAAAAACATCATTTACATGGCCGGCAACAAGTTCGGCACGACGGGCCGGGAATATTTCACCTGGGCGATGAATTCCTACTTGCCCGGCCGGGTTGCGGAGAAATTCCGTCAGTCGCGCATCGTCGTCTTTTCATCGGGGAATATTTATCCGTTCACGCCGGTCGCTTCCGGCGGAGCTACCGAAGCGATCCCTCCGGCTCCGGTCGGCGAATACGGACAGTCGACGCTCGGTCGCGAACGGGTATTCGAATATTTTTCGCATAAATATGAAATTCCGATGGTCATTTACCGGCTGAACTATGCGATCGACCTGCGTTACGGCGTTCTTCTGGAAGTGGCGAAAGCGGTGAAGTCCGGCCAGCCGATCGATGTGACGATGGGACATGCGAACTGCATATGGCAGGGCGATGCGAACGAAATTGCGCTGCGCAGCCTGAACGTCTGCACGAGTCCGCCGAACGTGATTAACATCACCGGCCCGGAAACGATGTCGATGCGCTGGATTGCGCAGGAATTCGGCAAACGGCTCGGCGTGGAGCCGGTCATTACCGGGCAGGAAGCGGATACGGCGCTGCTGAACAACGCCGCCAAATCGTTCCAGCTGTTCGGCTATCCTCGAGTTTCGCTGCTGCAGATGATCGATTGGATCGCCGCATGGGTGGAGCAAGGCGGAGAGACGCTGAACAAGCCGACGCATTTCCAGGAGCGGGAGGGGAAATTTTAATGGCACAGCGCAGAGCGTTATCCGCCGAGAAGCTGCAGGCGCTTCATGAAGGGCTGGTCATTCCGGCCCATCCGCTTGCGCTGAACAGCTCGCGTCAGCTCGACGAGCGCCGCCAGCGGGCTTTGACGCGGTACTACATGGCGTCCGGCGCCGGCGGGGTCGCCGTCGGCGTGCACACGACGCAGTTCGAAATCCGCGACAAGGAAGTGGGGCTGCTCGAGCCGGTGCTGCGCATGGCGGCGGAGGAAGTGGACCGCGCGCAGCTCACGAGGCCGTTTCTCAAGATCGCCGGCATTTGCGGGCCAACCGAGCAGGCGCTAGCCGAAGCGGAGCTTGCCGCATCGCTCGGCTACGACGCGGGACTGCTCAGCATGGGCGGGCTGAAGGATTGGCCGGAGGAAGAGCTGCTGCGCCGCACGGAAGCGGTGGCCGCCGTCATTCCGGTCATCGGCTTTTACTTGCAGCCATCCGTCGGCGGACGCATATTCAGTTTCGACTTCTGGCGTAAATTCGCGGAGATTCCCGGCATCGTCGCGATCAAGATCGCGCCGTTCAACCGTTACCAGACGATCGACGTCGTCCGCGCCGTCTGCTATTCGAGCCGCCGGGACGAGATCGCGCTGTATACGGGCAACGACGATAACATCGTGAACGATCTGCTGTCGGTCTACCGGTTTCAGGTTGACGGAAAGACGGTGGAGAAGCGAATCGTCGGCGGCTTGCTCGGCCATTGGGCCGTATGGACGCAGAAGGCGGTCGAGCTGCTGGAAGAAATCAAGCGGGCGCGCGTCGAATCTTCTCTCGATGCGAGGTGGCTGACGCGCAATATCGAAGTAACCGATACGAATGCGGCGTTCTTCGATCCGGCGCACGGCTTTGCGGGCTGCATCGCCGGCATTCACGAGGTGCTGCGCCGGCAAGGGCTGCTGGAAGGGACATGGTGCCTGAATCCGGAGGAAACGATGTCCCCGGGGCAGTCGGAAGAGATCGACCGGATGTACCGCGACTACCCGCATCTGCACGACGACGCGTTCGTCCGCACACATCTTGCGGATTGGCTGCGCTAAACGGGAAAGAGAGGCGTTCCGATGCGCTTCAAGGATGTGTTCTCGATTATCGGTCCCGCCATGGTGGGACCTTCCAGTTCGCATACCGCGGGAGCGGTCCGGCTCGGCCGCATCGCCCGCAGCTTGCTGGCGGCGGAGCCGCAGTGGGCCGAGATCGGGCTGTACGGCTCCTTCGCGGATACGTATCGCGGGCATGGAACCGATCTGGCGCTCATTGGCGGGCTTCTCGGGTATGACCCTGACGACGCCCGCCTCGTTCGTTCGGCGGAGGAAGCGGAGCTCGCCGGCTTGAAAGTAACGATCAAGCCGTTCCATAGCCCGGCGGCCCACCCGAATACGGCGGAGATCCGGCTCGGCGCCGCCGATGCGGTCATGACCGTCCGCGGGGCGTCCATCGGCGGCGGCAATGTCGAGATCGAACGCGTGAACGAGTTCGATGTGCGGTTTACCGGCAGCTATCCGACGCTGCTCGTCTTCCATGTCGACCGCAAGGGGATGATCGCGGAGATCACGGCCTTGCTAAGCGGCAGCGGCATCAATATCGGCAGTATGGACGTTGACCGGGACGGCCGCAACGGGAATGCGCTGACCGTCATCGAGGCGGATGCGGCGCTGCCCGGCGACTTGCTCTCCGGCATTGCGGCGCTGCCTGACGTTCAGTCGCTCCGATGGATCCAGACGATGGAGGGAAAGCCATGAGAATTCGGACGTTGGAGCAGCTCGCCCGTCTGTGCGAGAACGAAGCGAAGCCGATTGCACAGCTTATGCTTGAGGAGCAGGCGCGGGAATCGGGCCGAAGCGCTGAGCAGGAATTCGCCAAGATGGCAGCCTACTATGCCATTATGAAGGAAGCGGTGCGCAAAGGACTGACGGAGCCGACGCGGTCCCGCAGCGGACTGACCGGCTTCGACGCGCAGCGCATGTCGGCCTATGCCGCAAGCAGCGAGCCGCTGCTCGGTGGGGCGAGCGCGCTGTCGCTGGCGTATGCGCTTGCCGTATCGGAGGTGAACGCTTCCATGGGACGCATCGTCGCAACGCCGACGGCAGGCTCCTGCGGGATCATTCCCGGATCGTTCGTCAGCGTGCAGGAACGGTTCGGCTGGAGCGATGAGCATATGGTCGCCGGCCTGTTCTGCGCCGGCGCGATCGGCTACGTGATCGCGAATAATTCATTCGTGTCCGGCGCCGAGGGCGGCTGCCAGGCGGAGGTCGGCTCGGCGATCGGCATGGCCGCCGGTGCGTTGGTCGAGCTGCGCGGGGGGACCCCGCAGCAGGCGGTTCACGCCGTAGGCCTGGCGCTGAAAAATACGCTCGGCCTCATCTGCGACCCGGTTGGCGGCCTGGTCGAAATTCCTTGCATCGTCCGCAACGGTTTTGGCTCCGTCACCGCGCTGGCGGCGGCCGATATGGCGCTCGCCGGCGTCCGCAGCGTCATCCCGTCGGACGAAGTGATCCAGGTCATGCTCGAAGTGGGCGGAAGCATGCCGGAGAAGCACCGCGAGACGGCGAAGGGCGGGCTGGCGCAAACGCCCACCGGGCGCAAAATCATGAAGGAGCTGTACGGCAAAGCGGACAAGGGCGGCCAGGAAAACAAGGAAGGCCCGGATAGCACGGGCGGCACAAAAAGCAAGAATAACAACGAAAGCCAGTCCAGCAAGGACAACGAAGATAGCAAGGCCAGTAAGAACAGCGGCTCTGCGGGCGATACGGGTTCTCCGGGGCCGGCCGCCGATTCGAAAGGGGAATCATCATGATAACGTTAGCGGAACACCTGCTGCGGCAGAGCAAGGAGCTGGAGGGCAAGCTGACGGCGTTTCGCCGGGACTTGCACCGCTACCCGGAGCTCAGCACGCACGAAGCGGAGACGGCGGGAAAGGTGGCGGCCGAGCTGCGCAAGCTCGGCTACACGCCGACCACAGGCGTCGGGGGACACGGCGTTGTGGCCGAGCTCGCCGGGGATCGGCCGGGCCCTGTCATCGCGCTGCGCGCCGATATGGATGCGCTCCCGATCCAGGAGGAGACCGGCCTGCCCTATGCTTCGGCCCGCCCTGGCGTGATGCACGCTTGCGGCCATGATGGTCATACGGCCATGCTGCTCGGGGCGGCCGAGCTGCTCATGCGCAACCGGGATCGGCTCGCGGGCTCCGTCCGGCTGCTGTTCCAGGCGGCGGAGGAAATCAACGCCGGGGCCAAAGCGATGATCGCGGACGGCGTTCTCGAAGGCGTCAGCGAAATCTACGGGCTGCACAATTTGCCGACGCTGCCCGCCGGGCAAATGGCAATCCGCTACGGCGCCTTGATGGGATCTGTCGACCGGATCGAGCTGACGCTGGAAGGCAAGGGCGGTCACGGCGCGATCCCGGACCAAAGCATCGATCCGATCGTCGCCGCATCGGCGATTGTGATGGGGCTGCAGACGGCGGTATCCCGCGAGATGTCGCCGTTCGAGCCTGCGGTCGTCACGATCGGCAGCATGCATGCCGGCGAAGCGAACAACGTCATTCCGCATCAAGCGAGGCTGACGGGAACCGTGCGCACGTTCTCCGAGGCGGCGAGACAGTCGATGCCCGGCAGGCTGGACCGGCTGATCGGCGGAATCGCTCAGGCGTACCGGTGCAAGGCCGAGCTGCGGTATATCAACCAGACGGCCGTGCTCGTCAATCACGATGGCCCGGCGGAGCAAGTGGAGCGAATCGCGGACCTGATGCTCGGCGCGCACAACCGGAAAGTCGCCGAGCCGACGATGGCCGGCGAAGACTTCTCCGAATATTTGCTGCACGTGCCCGGCAGTTTTTTCTGGATCGGCTCGGGACCCGATCGCGAGGCGGAGCGCGCCTACGGCCTGCATCATCCGAAGTTTGCGCTGAACGAGGCTTGCCTGCCGTACGGTGCGGCGCTGCTTGCCGCCATTGCGCTGCTGCGCAGCGGACAGCAGCCGGATTGACGAGGGGAGAAAGAGGAATACGATGCATACATGGCGTATTTATGAAGAATACGCCTTTTTAGGTATCATGAACCTAAGGAGTGACGATTCATGAAGCATGTGGAAACGGCTTACAGCAGCGAGTATGCGGAGCACCGGCTGATCGATTTTTTCGTGCCGGATCGCCCGAACGGCGCCTGCCTGCTCTTCATTCATGGGGGAGGCTGGTCTGCCGGCAACAAACGGCAGTGGCACAGCGTGGCCCGCTATTTTTGCGAACGGGGCTATGTGTGCGCATCGGCCGGATACCGGTTAGCCCCGGATTACGTATTTCCGAGCCAGCTGGAGGATGTGCGGCTTGCGATGCAATATGTGAAGCGGCAAGCCACGGCATACGGCTATGCCGCAGACGCGGTCGCCGTCGTGGGCTCCTCGGCGGGAGGCCATTTGGCGGCAATGCTGGCAACGGTCCCGGCCGGCGACCCGCTGGGAGCGACGGCGGAGCTGACGGACCTGAACACCGTACCGCGAGCGGCCATTTGCTACTGTCCGGTGACGACGCTGTTCATGAAGCGCGATTTTGTAAACGTATTCATGGGCGCGACGGCGGAAGAGGCGCCGGAGCGATTCCGCATCGCATCGCCGGTGCACCGCCTGGATCGTATGGAAGGCGCTTTGCCTCCGTTCCTGTTTTTGCAGGGGGATCACGATCCGACGACAACGCTGGCGGATACGTCCGACATGTGCGGCAAAATCAATGCGTCCGGCGGGAATGCCGATCTGATCGTGCTGCCGGGGGTCAAGCACGGGTTCGGCTACGGCACCGAAACGGCGGCGCAGCAGCTGAGCGTCCGGTACGTCGAATTGTTTCTACAGAAGTACGGATTATAGGATCGGATCCTCCCATTTTCTCTCTTTGGCAGCAGTGTATTTTTCGACATTTTATCGCAACCCCAAGCCATTGTTTCCGCTTACAAAGCAGGATATGCTAGGGGAAGAAACGATATCTAGCGCATGAAGAGAGGGGTTGTCACACATGAGAAAAAGAAGAGCAGCCATCGCGTCTACGCTTCTGCTCGCGGTTATGGCATCGGGCTGTAGCGGAGGCGCTCCGGCGGATTCCGGCAGCAAGCCTGCAGGGGACAAAGCGGGAGGGCAAACGGGTGCCAAGTTCAAAAACGATCCGGTTGACATCACGTTTTACTTGACAAGCAACAATATTGCCGAAGATAAATTTATGGAGACATACGGCAATAAAATCAAAGAAAAGCTGCCTCACATCAACGTCAAATACATTATGCAAAAGGACAGCAAAACGTTGCCGGAACTGCTGACGGCCGGGCAGTCGTTCGACATTATGATCAGCTCCGTCGGGCTGACGCAGAACTTTTTGACAACCTACGATCTGCAGTACGATATCAGCGATTTGATCAAAAAATACAATTACGACCTCGGCAAGCTCGAGCCGAGCACCATCGAAATTCAAAAAGGCTTTGCGAACGGCGGAATCTACGGGATGCCGGTCAGCACCACGTCCGGCGCACTGTTCTACAACAAGGACTTGTTCGATAAATTCGGCGTTCCGTATCCGAAGGACGGCATGACGTGGGACGAATTGTACGAATTGGCCCGCAAGATGACGCGCAACGAAGGCGGCGTGCAGTACAAGGGGCTGACCATGTCGTTCCAGCATTTGCTGCTGCTGGATCAGAACTCGGTCAACCCGCTGGATCCGAAGACGTTCAAGACGAATATCACCAGCGAAGAGTTCAAGAAGTCGTTCGAGAATTTGGCCAGGTTTTTCAAAATTCCGGGTAACGAAGTGCCGGGAACGAAGTACGCGCTGGCGACCCAAACGGACCCGTTCCTCAAAAATATGACGTCCGCCATGTACGCTTCGCTGAGCGGAACCCGGCCGGAAGGAATGAACTGGGACATCGCGCAGCTTCCGTTTCTCAAGGAAAAGCCGGGTGTCGGTCCGCAATCGTACCCGACGTATTTCTATATTACGCAGACGAGCAAGAACAAGGACGCGGCGTTCCAGGTGCTTGACTACATTACGTCCGAAGAATTCCAGCGGTTCATCGTTCGGGCCGGGACCGCGAATACGATCTTGAGAGACGGATCGAAGCTGGCTGCCGATCTCGGAGTGGACGATCCGAAGCTGAAGGGGAAAAACATCAAGTCGTTGTTCCCGCAAACGTACGCATCGCCGACGATCAAGACGAAATATCAAAGCTTCGTGGAGACCGAGCTGTTCACGGCGCTGATGGAGTATCAGAAGGGCACGGACGCCAATACGGCGCTCCGGTCGGCAGCCGAACGCGCCGACAATAAGATTCAGGCCGAGATGAAAAAGTAAAGTTCGCCGGCCACAGCGAGGGGCTGTTTCAATTCCAATTGAGACAGCCCTCCTGCCTGCGGATCACAAGGAATATGAAGGAGGATATCATCGTGAACGAAGAAGCGTCCGCAAGCCCGAAAACGCCGGAGACGGCGTGCATTTACAGCAGCAGGGAGGCGTGGGAAGCCGCTCTGAACGTCAAACAGAAGGACCGCCCCGAATTTCAATACGTGGACATCGATCCGTCGCTTGACTCCGTGCTGTTGATCGGCGACTCCATCTCGATGGGGTACACGGTGACGGTCCGGCAAGCGTTGGCCGGAAGGGCGAACGTATGCCGTATCCCGGTCAACGGAGGAGATTCGGCCCGGGGGCTTCAGTGGCTGGACCGCTGGGTCGGGAGCATCCCATGGCGGGTGATCCACTTCAACTGGGGCTTGCATGATTTGAAATATTTGCGGGACGGCGAGCTCGACTTTGCCGGCCAGCTCGTGAGCACGCCGGAACAGTACGAAACGCAGCTGCGCAAACTTGCCGCACGACTGCAGCAGACCGGCGCCACACTGATCTGGGCGGCGACGACGCCTGTGCCGGAAGGCGCGGGCGGACGTGTGCCCGGCTCGGAGCTAACGTATAACGAACGCGCAGCGAAGGTGATGCATGAGCTCGGGATCGCCGTCAACGACCTGCACGCGCATATAGCCGAACGGCTTGACGGGAATCAGCTTCCGCGCAATGTTCATTTTACAGATGGTGGATATGCGCTGCTCGGCGCGAAAGTGACGGAAGTGATCGCACGCGAGCTTTAAGCGTTGCCGTAAAGCGTAAAGCAGCAATGGAAGTCCAATTCATGAAAGGGGAATGCGGGTTGAGCGATCATCCTCACAATCGGGAGCCGGTACAACCGGAAGGAACGCGCAGAACGATCAGCAGGCGCAAGCTGCTCGCGTCAATCGGTTTAACGGGTGCAGCTGCCGTTGCCGCAGGCTATGCCGGGTTCATGCAATCGGGAAGCGCTCCGGCGCAGACGAATGCGGCGGAACAACCGGAGAGGAGGAAGGACATGATCTATTTTCTGACCGTAGGGGATTTGAAGGCTGCCGCTTCGGGACTGTCGGACGGCATGCTCGTTCGGACGATGGGTTATTACGAGCCCGGCGACGGCGGAGGCGCGGAATACGTCATCGCATCGACCAACGTTCCCGAAGACGGCGGAGCCATCCACAAGCTGCAGGGCGGCTTGATGGCGAGACTGCTTCCCGGACCTTACATCAATTACAAGATGTTCGGCGTCGTCGGCAACAAAACGAACGATGACGGCGAACAAATCAAGAAGGCGCATACATACGCCAATTTGCGCAAGCTGCCGGTATTGAACCCGAGCGGCGAATATTGGATCAAATCGGCGCATACGATCCCGATCCAAACCTCTGTGCAATGGGGCAGCACGATCTTCCATATCGACGAGAGTAAGAGCACGAAGACGAATCCGCGCTTCGTCGTCAACCCGTCGAAAAATCCGATAACGATCAGCTTAAAGCCCGAAGAGAAGACGGCGCTGCTCAAACGGCTGAAGCCGGGCACGACGCTGATCCCCGAGCTCGCGCAATATAAAAATTGTCTCGTGGTTGTCGCGGACAAAAACGACTTGATCGGCGCCCGCAGCGGCTATGAGAATCAGACGGGCTGGGCGAGGGAAGATTTCTTCTACGTCGACGAGTACGGCCGCATCATGGGCGATCTGGCATGGACGTTCAAGGACATCACCAGCCTGACGGCATACCCTTGCGACGAAAACGTGCTGACGATCGATGGCGGGACGTTCCTCGTCTCCGGCAATTTGCCCGGTCAAAAGTATGACGGCTATTATTGGAGCGGCATTCAGATCAAACGCAGCCGGACGGTCCTTCGCAACCAGTTCGTAGGGCTTGAGCCGGGAATGAAAGACGTTTCCCTGCAGGCGCGTTTCGGATTTTTTTATTTCAACCTCGTCTATGACGTGCTGCTGGAGAACGTGAAGCTGATTCCGTGGGAGCAGGACCGCGGCGGTCCGGGCAAAGACGTAGGCGCCGGTACGTACGGGATCGGCGGGGCGCGCGTGCTCAATCCGGTGTTTCGCAACGTGACAGCCGAGGGCAGCCTGGTGCATTGGGGCGTCTTCGGAACGAATCTGATGAAAAACTTCCGCATCCAGAACTGCCGTCTCAACCGGATCGACGTGCATTTCCACTGCTGGAACTTGTATATACAGGACACGGAGGTCGGGTACCGGGGCATCTCCGTAACCGGCGGCGGCGATTTGATCATCGAAAATTCGAAGCGCTACGGCGGCGGTCAATTCATCAATTACCGCAGAGATTTCGGGGCTAAATGGGACGGACATATTCGAATCCGCAACTGCCGGCTGCTGCTGACGGACGATGTGGAGGCTTGTGTGCTGTACCATACGCCGGCGCAGTTCAACTACAAATATCCGATCGGCTTCGGACGGAGCATCGTGATCGACCATTTTATTTTCGATTACACGGCGGTGCCGCAAGCGGTCAAGCCGGCCTGGGTGATGAAGCTGCCGGCGTTCTCGAAGACGAGTCCGGATGACCGGTTGTTTTTCCCGCAGCTGATCCAGTTCTCCAATGTGCTCGTCGACGGTAGAGAGCGGGGCGTACGGCTGTTTGACATTAAGGATTCCGCAGGATACCGGCTGTCGCGCAAAGGGAGCTACAACGCGTCCGAAGGGCTGAAGCACAACTGCATCATGAAGTTCGATAACGTGATGCTCGACGAACTGCCTCCCGTGACTGCAGAGCAGACCGACGGAGCGCATCTCCTTCTGCAGTCGCCGGACCAAGCGGAGCGGGATGAATACTCGCTGTACCCGAAGATCGAGCTGAAGCAGTGCGCTAACCTGTACGCGATCGTGCAGAACACGCCTGCGGATCTATCGCTCAAGGAATGCGGCATTCGCGGGATACAAGCAGCCGGCCTCAAGGGCAAGCCGCACCAGGGTCGGCTCGCCATGGAGAACTGCGCGTTCGAGGCGGCGTTCGCGCAGGACAAAGGCGACTTCTGCAAGCTGGATTCCGAAGGCGGGACATCGTTCCTGCACTGCGTCATTCGCACACCGGTCATCGCCGGGCAGGCCAAGCCGGAGCTGATGGACCGATACGGCTTTATCGCGTACAACCGCTATGTGAAGCATAGCCATTTGCGCACGACGTTGTCGGAAGGCTTGCTTCGTTCCAAGCCGAAGCTGCTGCCCGAATTCGCCTCCATGCTGAATAGCCGGTCGGAGAGCGACCCGATTTATCCGATCCGGTTGTCAGGATCATCTTCCGAGCGGCCGGATACGGAGGCGGGACGTATCGTTCCCGGCTTCGTGTATTATGATACGGATTTGGCGCAGCCGATCGTATGGGATGGAGCCAAATGGAAGGCGCTGGGCAGAACGGTCCAGACGCTGGCCTTTTATGCCCAAGCGAACAAGGGCGCCCTCTCCGGCGCGAAAATGAAGCGGGCGGAGCATCATCCGACCGGCGAATACGTCATGGCGGCGGACGGCCAGGTGGAGACGTATGCCGTCGCGTACATCGGCGGGGAATCCGCCGGAGCCGCCGCCTGGGAGATCATACTGACGCGCAACGGAGCGCCGTGGATTGAAGGCATCGCAGGCGAGACGGCCGCTAACGGCTCGGCTGCAGGCAGCGTTGCCGGCGAGACGCAATTCCAGGCCGGAGACCGCATCGGCGTCGTCGTGACGAATTTCAGCGCGGACGGCGATCCGGAAGCTTACTTGTCTTGCGAACTCGGCATCCATGCGTTTCGTTACGTTTAGCATCCTAGGTCGACAAAGGAAACAACATAATGCAAAGAAGCTGCAATCACCGAACGTTCGGGTGGTTGCAGCTTCTTTGTCTTGGTCAGTAATCGCGCAGGCATGTTGGCAAGCGAACGGTGAGCGTGAGCGCATCCGGAAGACCCTTCGGGACGCGGCAAAGCGGCAGCGGCGACTGTGCGCCTGCAAAGAGGCGCACATCACGACGCTTGCGGCGGTTTCGCCGCATTAACCGGTGCCGATGCGCGCCACCCGCTCGCAGATGGAGTCTTCCTCCTCCATTTGCGACCAATACAGCTTCAGGATGACGTTCAGTTCGCCGAGCTGCTTCAGGCTCAATTGCAGGTCCGTGTAGAGTCGATACGAGGGAATGATTTCCCGGTACATATGGAAGCGGTACGGCTCTGGATCGCCGGCTTCCACCCGCCATTCCGCCGAGCTTCTTCGCGCGGGCAGCGTCATGGATGAGCTGCGGATGAGCTGCTGGCCGTTTGGGCCGGCCATAAATTCCGCAAGCATGACCGCTTCGCGCTTGACGCGCGAGCCTGCGTTCACACCGACGCCGAGCGTCAGCAGCATTGTAACCGGCTGCTCGGAATAAGGGAGCGGGGCTATGTCCATTGGGAATGTAGCCGTTTTCAGCTTGTTCAAGCTGAAGTAAGTCGTCATGATCATCGATACTTTTTCGTGCAGGAACAGCTCCTCTGCATCGGAATCGTTCTCGGAGAGGAAGCCCGACAGCGCATTGCGCTTTTGCAGCAGCTCCCTGCAGGTGCGGATGCCCGCGATGAATTTGTCGCGGTCGAACGATAGACCGCCTTCGGGATGCCGCTCGAACCGGACGCCGCTCTGCATTAGAAATATCGGCCAGCGGTTGTAAGAGAATAGGTGGAAGTAAAAGCCGAGCCGTTTCTTCGAGTGCTCCAGCCGCTCCGCATTGCGGAATAATTCCGACCAAGTCCAGCTGCTGTCCGGCTCGCTCAGCCCGCTCTCCCGAAAATGATTTTTGTTATACAGCAGCACGATCGGAGAGAAGGCGACGGGCTTCACATAGAGCGAACCGCCCTGCGTATAGGCTTTGTTCAGAAACGGATACGCATGCGCGTCCGGCTCGAGCGGCTCCAGATTGCCCAGCCCATTGTGCTCGGCAAAGTCGATATAATCCCGATACGACATGGTGAACGCATCCAGCATGCCGCTTGCCATGTATTGTCTGGCCGTATCGTAATAGCGCAGCGACGGCAGAGGAATACGTTCGACCGTAATATCCGGATGAAGCTGTTCAAAGGTGCGAAGCAGGGACGTCAGTTCGATATCGCGCTCGACTACGTTCTGGACGCCAAGCCTAACGATGGTGCGCTGGCGGTTCGTGGAAAGGCGCGGGTCGGATATTTTGTTTCCGACACGCGGAATTTTTTCCACGAGCCCTTCGTCGACGAGCACGGCGAGGGCAGCGCGCACGGATTTATTGCTGAGGGCGAATTGGCCGGCCAGGTTCAGCTCGGAAGGCAGATAGTCGCCGGGCTTCCGCTTGCCGCTCACGATCTCGTCCCGTAAGCTGGCGATCATCGAATCCAGCCGGTGTTTGAATGATTCGCGATCCAGGCTCTGCTTCATGAATTCCTCCTGCGGTGGCATGTGTGGCACATCATCTTGTAAGTAAAGCATACACAAATCGGTGCGCTTCTTCAATAAAAATATAAACTACATATAAATTACATAAAGACATATAAATGATTTGACAGAAAATAAAGGTCAAAAATATAATGAAAACATAAAGCAGAAGTGAGTTAGAAAACATGTTGACGAAAGAATCAGATGCAGTGTAGTTTCCCATTCGTACATTAGACGGGTGTTCTGATGTACCGCCGGTCAGTCGGCCGCTCCATCAATACGAGTTCCGATAGGAGGGATTTCATGGTTACGAATGTTTCCGGTCGTGCAGCTGCGGCCGAAGCTTCTTCGTATGCGAAGGTGAAAGTCGGGATCGTTTGTCACGAAACGGCGGTGCCGGATTTCCAGGCCGCGCTTCGCACGGTTCCCGCTGCGGTGCCCCTGTTCCAGACGTATCGGTATCGCGACCAAGCATTGGAGGCAGCCGGCAAACTGGCCGGCGAGGCGGAGGCGCTGCTGTTCTCGGAGCCCGACGCATACCGGTCAGCCCAACAACTGATTGCGATGTCCGTTCCATCGGGCTGCGTCGCGTTGTCCGGAACGAGCTTCCTTCGCGCGCTGTATAAGGCCGAACGGAAGTTTGCCGGCACCGGCTTATCGGTGGATACCGTAGCGAAGCGTCAGGCAGAGCAGCTGTGGACGGAGCTCGGGGAATACTCCAGACCGCTGTATTGCTGTGATGAAGACGTGATGGCCGATCCGGCCGAGGTTGTTGATTTTCACCGCTGCTTGCTGGCGCAAGGGCACACCGGGATCGCTTTGACCGGCATGCGGCATGTCGCCGACGAGCTGAGCCGCATCGGGGTGCCGAGCGAATGGATCGCACCGGCCGGTCAAGATGTCGCCGTTTCCTTGAGCCATCTCGTTTCGGCCGCCGGCATGCAGAGCCAATCGTCGCAGATTGTCATCGGGATTGTTCGTCTGTCCCCGGCCGCCTGCGAGCCGGAGCCCTCAGCCGCCGGCGCCAAGGAGCGGGAGCGCGACATTCGCCGGACGCTCGCTTCATTCGCGGAATCGCTCGAGGGCGAGTTTACGCAGCTGAACAGCCAGGAATACATGTTCGTCACGCTGCGCCGCCAGTTCGAGCACGTGACTCACGGCTGCCGTAAAATTCCGCTGGCCAAAGAAGTGGAGCGGCTGTTCGGCCTGTCGCTCAATATCGGCGTCGGCTTCGGCTCCACCGCACGGCATGCAGGAGCGCATGCTCGAATGGCGCTCGCCCGCTCGCTGCAGGCGGGCAGCGGCACGGGCTTTATCGTCCGCGAAGACCGCGGCGTCATGGGACCGCTCGAAATGACGGAGCCGCCGAAGCTGGATTTGACGCTTATTCCGCCGGACCGGCTGCGTCGCGCGGAGCGGGCGGGCATGTCGGCGGCTTATTTGAGCAAGCTTATGGTCGACGTGATCCGCAGCGGTGAAACGCGGTATACGGCCGACGAGCTGGCCGAGCTGCTCGGCGTTACGCTGCGGACGGCGCACCGGCTGCTGGTGCTATGGATGGACGACAAGATGGCAACGATCGTCGGGGAACAGCGTCCTGCCGGCAAAGGCAGACCGAAGCAAATTTTCAATCTCGTATTTTTGGCAGAAATGACGAAGGGTATGGTGTCCGCCTGATGCACCAGCCCGTAGGAATAAAGCTGAATTTCGATACGGAGGTTCACTATGGGGGCCACACATGGTTTACAAGCGAATATACGGCTTGAAATGGAGCAGGTGTTGGCCGATTTCGTTCCCGTCCTGCAATCATGGACCGAGAACGGCACCGACCGGCTGATCGATCCTTTCGAAACCGTGTACAGCGAAAATTACGCACCGGCAAACGCAGCGGTCATTTATGCATCGGTCTACCGGAGTTCGGGGAATCCGATACATCTGGAGAGCTGTCTGGCGATGGTTCGGAGATCGGCGGAGCTGCTGCGCATTCGAGCGGGGATCAGTCCCTTTTGCCGGGTGTTTTTGTACCATTACAGCATGATGGCGCTCCTGCTCTTGCCAGACGAAGCGCGGAGCGGGGTTACGGGCGAATTCGCGGAGTTTTATGCCCGCTACGAGGATGACTGTAAGCAGGTGAATACGAACTGCGCCGCTTTGCAGTGGGGATCGGAGCTGTATGTGCAAAGTCTTGGTTTTCGCGAAGCGGACGGGGCCAAACTGGAGCATTTGCTTCAGTATATAGAACGGGCGCAGTCACCGGAAGGGTTTATTAACGACGAAGTTACGCATGCGGCGGCGCTGGACGGCATGCCGATCGCGTATCATGCCTTTACATTATTTCTGTTGTTCTCCTCGGTCGTTGCAGCCGGCGGCCGGCTCCCTGCGCAAGGGGAGCCTTGTCAAGCACGGGCGTTCACGATCATCGGTCGCGGATTAACGTGGCTGATGCATTGCGCGACGGAGGACGGCACGTTCGCCATGATCGAGCGCAGCAGTCATCAAATGTTCACATGGGGAGTCTACGTGGCGCTGTTAAGCGGCAGCACGGCGGACAACGACACTGCGTTATTCCGCAAGGCATGGGAATATTGGCTGAGCTTCCGCCACGAAGACGGAAGCTACGGCTGCACCCCGAACTGGCTGCCGCACGAGCTGCGAACCGGATTTGAATCCTACACGCACGTCAATATGTACAATAATCTCGGTTTGACCGGCATCGCGGTGGCGCTCAAGGTGTTGGAAGCTCCGGATGCGTGGCGGGATAAGCTGCCCCTGTTTCAGATCCAAAGCGATTGTGCATTCATCGATGAAGATAGCGGTTATGCCTTCTTCCGCAAAGGAATGCACTATATGGCCTGCTCGCTGCGCATGCATAACCGTAAATATGCGCCGGCCATGCAAGGCTTCCATTACCGGATGAGCGGCATCCGTTTTCCGCTGGCCGAACCGCGATTCAAAGCGGCTGATGTCGACAATCGACAGTTTTTGGCGGAAGGCGTTTGGGAAGGATTTTTGCTCAAGGATGCGGCAGGGGCATTATATTTTCCCGATTCAACGGATAATGTCGATGCGCAGTTTACGGACGTGGGCATCGAGCTGCTCCTTGACACGCCGCAGTACCGTTGTACGAAACGTATTTCCACTGTAGAAAACGGTTTTTCCTGGCGGTACAGGATCGAGCTGAAGCAGGATTTCGCGGATTGCCGGCATGTGCTTCCCTTCATCGTGCACGACGGCCGAAACGGCACCAAGGTGCTCGAGAAATCGGCCACGCGAATGGACGTGGCGTACCGCGGGCAGCGCTTCACCTTAACGTGCAGCCGTTCGGATCAAATCGGGATGCAGCTATATCGTTCGCTGCTTTCCGTTTCCGGGGCGGCCGCCAATGTCCATGCCGTCATCACCGGGCCGTATGAGGCGGGAGCCGTGCTGGAATGGGAGACAAGGCTGCAAGTTCGGTACGATCAGGAAGGAGGGGATTGAGATGAAAGCGTTATTCGCCTATGAAGGAAATGTCGTCGTCAAGGACGATGAGGTGCCCGCGCTTCAAGGCGACGATATGGTACTGATCCGCACGGCTTACTCCACCGTTAGCCCGGGAACGGAGATGACGGCGGTACGGCGCAGCAAGCAATCGCCGCTGCAGCTCGGTTATTCCGCAGCCGGTGTTGTGGTGCAGGCGGGAGCGAACGCCGCCGCCGAGTTCCCGCCGGGACGGCGGGTTGCCTGCTACGGCGGTCCGTACGTCAGGCATGCGGAATATTTGGCGGTGCACAAGCATTTGGTCGCAGCCGTGCCGGATCATGTCACTTTGGCTGAAGCTTCAACAGCGGGGCTCGGCACGATCGCCGTTCATGCGGTCAGGCAAGCGTCGCTGCAGTTCGGCGAAACGGTCGTGGTCGTCGGGCTCGGCATCCTCGGCCAAATTATTGCGCGGATCTGCCAGGCCGCTTGCCTGCGGGTCGTTGCCTGCGATCTGCTTCCGGCCCGGCGCAAAGCGATGCGGGGAACCCCAGGGATCCACGTGTGCGAAGGGCTGGAGGAAGTCGGCCGGATCGTAGCCGATCTCTCCGGAGGACTCGGCGCGGACGCGGTGCTGCACTGCGCGAGCGGACAGCAAAGAGAGCTCCTCGACGCAAGCTTCGAGTGGATTCGCGACCGCGGGAAAGTCGTCATCGTCGGCGACCTGAACATGGAGTTCACGAGAGCCAAGATGTTCAAGAAGGAAGCGCAGGTGCTTATTTCCAGAGCCGGGGGTCCCGGAAGGTACGACCCGATGTACGAGGCGAGCGGCTTCGATTACCCGGAGGGGTACGTTCGTTGGACGGAGGGGAGGAATTTGCAGGAGTACATCCGCCTGCTGGCCGGACGTCATATCGACATCGGTCCGCTGCTGAACCACAGCGTGACGCTGTCGGAAGCGTACGCCGTATACGGCATGTATAAGAACGATCCTGCCAGCATCTTGGGCGCCGTCATCGCATACGAAACCGCAAATTAAAGGAGTGCTGCCTTTATGGAATCATTATTGAACATTGGCCTGATCGGTCTGGATACGTCGCATGTGCTTCATTTCTCCAAGCTGCTGAACGACAAGAGCCACGAGTACCACGTTCCGGGCGGACGGGTGACGGTCGCGTTCCCCGGCGGCTCTCCGGATTTCGAGCTAAGCCACACACGGGTCGAAGGCTATACCGCCCAGCTTCGCGATGAGCTCGGCGTGCGCATCGTCGCTTCCCCGGAGGAAGTAGCCGAAGCGTGCGACGCGATCATGCTCGAGTCCGTGGACGGGCGCGTGCATTTGGAGCAGTTCCGGGCGATCGCGCCGCTGCGCAAGCCCGTCTTCATCGATAAACCGCTGACCGTGCGCTTGGACGAGGCGCAGGAAATCGCTGCGCTGGCGAAGCAGTACGGCATCCCGGTGATGAGTTCCTCGGCGCTGCGGTTTGCGGAAGGAATGAAAGAAGCGCAAAGCAAGCAGGAGCTCGGTGACATCATCGGCGCGGACTGCTTCGGACCGATGGCGATCCAGCCGACCCAGCCGGGCTATTTCTGGTACGGCATCCATTCGATCGAGATGCTGTTCGCTTTGCTCGGAGGCGGCTGCGCCGAGCTGACGGCCCGCGCCAACGACGATCACGACTTGATTACGGCGGTATGGCAGGACGGACGAATCGGTACCGTGCGCGGCAACCGCAAGGGCAACAACAAATTCGGCGGAACGGTGCATCGCCAGAAGGCTTCCCATTTTATCGACGTGTATGCCAACCCGAAGCCGTACTACGCAAGCTTGCTCGAAAGCGTCATCCGGTTGTTCCAAACCGGCAAGCCCGATGTCTCCCTGGAGGAGACACTGGAAATTATTCGTTTCATCGAAGCGGCCAACGAAAGCCGCAGCACCGGCAAAACGGTACGTCTCGGCTGAATCGGCCGCTTAATTCATGAATGAGGTGATCCCCATGGAAAAAAGAACACGCTTCGCACTGGTCGGAGCAGGAGTCATTTCGACAAGCCATGCCAAAGCGATAACCCCGAATCCGCGCGCCGAGCTTGTGGCGGTATGCGACGTAGATAAGGACAAAGCGCAGAAGCTTGCCGATACATACGATATCCCGGCGGTATATCAAGATTTCGAACAAATGCTGAAGCGCGACGATATCGATGTCGTCAACATTTGCCTGCCGAGCGGCATGCATGCCGATTTCACGGTAGCTGCAGCTCAGGCCGGCAAGCACGTGCTCTGCGAGAAGCCGCTCGACATTACGAAAGAAAAGATGGACTTGATGATCAGCGAAACGCGCAAACGCGGCGTAAAGCTCGGCGTTATATATCAACGGCGTACGTTCCCGGCGGCCATTGCGACGCGCAATGCGATTCGGGAAGGCAAGCTTGGCACGATGGTGCTCGGTGACGCGTATCTGAAATATTACCGCAGCCCCGAATATTACAAAAGCGCGGGCTGGCGCGGTACTTGGGCGCTGGACGGCGGCGGCGCGCTCATGAATCAAGGCGTTCACGGCATCGATTTGATCCAGTGGATGATGGGCGATATCCACTCCGTATTCGCTCATTCCAAAGCGCTCGTGCGCGATATCGAAGTGGAGGACACCGCCGTGGCGGTCGTCAAGTACAAGAGTGGCGCATTCGGTGTCATTCAAGGCACGACTTCGGTATATCCGGGGCAGGAGACGCGCTTTGAGGTGCACGGGGAACGCGGGTCGATTATTTTCGGCGACAGCGGGTTCAAACAGTGGAAAGTAATGGACAGCGACGAGACGGCGCCGCAAGTGGAAGGGACGGCTTCGGCCAGCAGCGACCCGCGCAACATTTCCGCTAACGGTCACTTCATTCTGGTGGACGACATGATTCAGGCGATTATGGACGACCGCGACCCGATGGTTACCGGGGAGGAAGCGAGAAAGGCCGTCAGCGTCATCTTGGCGATTTACGAGTCGGCTCGCGAGGGCAAAGAAGTCGTAATCGGCTGAGCGAGCTTCTCCCAGCAGCATGGCATGAATGGTATCGTAAACGGAACTTTGCCCGGCAAAGGGCGGGTTGCAACGAAGCGAAGAAGCGTCTGCGGCGAACAGCCTCAGGCGCTTTCGTTTTTTCGATGCGGCGGTTGCGGCGATTTTTTATTGTGATACCGAAGGATACATGGTAATATAATAAAAAATTAACAAATTTATGGTTTTTTTCATGAAACGAGAGGAGGATACAATCTTCATTTATGATCAACCAAGTTAAGAAACACGGAATGAAGTTCGCTGGATTCGTCATTGTAAGCGCTCTACTGATTACTGCTGCTTGTACCCAGATCAGTCCGGAGCCCCAACAAACGGCAGCACCGCTGCCGAAGGAGGAGCAGAAGGACGACGCGCCGCCGCTCCGCACGAAGGAAGTATTCGATACGGAGAAATACAAGGGACTGCTGCAAATTCATTATTTTCATCTGAAGGATACGAAGGTAGGGACGGGTGACAGCTACCTGATCACGACGCCCGACGGCAAAAACATGCTGATGGATGCCGGGATCGCCAGTGCCGGTTGGCAGGTCGTCCGATATTTGGACCAGCTCGGAATCAAGGAGCTGGATGCGGCGTACAACACGCACCCGCATACCGACCATCTCGGGGGCTTCGCCGAGGTGCTGAAGGCGAAGGATGCGAAGGTTTATTACAGGCAAAGCCATGAATACACCGCATCCAGCCAGTACCGCAATACGATAGCTCAGATAGAACGCAAGAAAATTCCGCAAAAGGTGTTAAAGACCGGCGACACGTTCATGCTCGGAAACGAAGTGAAGTTCGAGGTACTTAGCCCGAACGTCGAGAACGTCAATTCGGTGATCAAAGACAACGAGGCTCCAACCATCAACTTTTATTCGTTAGTCGTCAAGATGACCTACAAGGATACGTCGTTTATATTCCCTGGCGATATTTACAAGGATCGGGAAGCCGAGCTGGCGGAGAAATTCGGCAGCAAGCTGAAGGCGGATTTCGTACATGCGCCGCACCATGGCCACGCGACGTCTTCCTCGCCGACCTGGGTCGATGCGGTAATGCCGAAGGTCACCGTGCTCAGCAACAATATTTTCAGCAGTCTGGAAATTTTGAAGCGGTACGAGAGGAAAGGCGCAGAAGTCTATTCCACCGGTCTGAACGGTAATATTCTCATTACCTCGGACGGCAAGAAGCTGAGCGTGGTCACGGAGAAGGATCGGGTAGATACGAAAAAAATCAGATAGCCGGACATCGAGCGTTCCGCCGAGTCCCGGACAGACAGAGGTTTTTGCCGGATCAGACCGGCAGGAACCTCCGTCTTTTTGCATGATGGCGTGCTTGCTCCGCCCTACTTGCCGTGGCGCGTCTCCTCCCGATATTTGGCGGGCGTAATCCGCATCAGCGCGTGGAATGTTCTTGTAAAATAGTGCACCGACCCGAAGCCGGTCCGGTCCGCAATGTCCTGGATCGGGCAGTCGCTGTTCTTCAGCAGCAAAGCGGCCTGCCGGACCCTTTCCCGGCGCAAATACGACGTGAACGTCTCGTGGATGCCTGAGGAAAACAAGCGTGATAAATGCCGCTCCGATATATTCAGGGAGGCGGCGACGACCGGTAGCGTGAGCGGCTCGGACAAGTTGTCGCGAATATAGAGCCGGGCTTGGTGCAGCATGGCGCCTGCGGAGCTTGAGGGCTGCATGGGACGCTGCGACTCTCCGCCGAACAGCGCCGGAAACGACAAAATCAGCGCCATGGCGGCGTGGGACAGCGCGGATGCAGGCACTGACGGAGCGCCTCCGTCGGGAATAAGGAGCGATCTCCAGAGCAGCGAAGCGGGATGCGCTTCGCCTTCCTTCTCGATAACGATAATGTTCTCCTGCCGGGCCAGCAGGCGAAAGTCGTCGGCTAGGCTGGACGCCGTTGCGTTCTCGTCCACTTCAAACGCAACGAACAGCAGTTCAAGCCCGCTCGTTACGATCTGGTGGTATACGCCGGGGCGCGAGCAAAACCATGTTCCCCGGCCGATCGGATGCACGGCATCCCGGTCCTGGTACGTGCCTTCCCCGTTCAGCACATAGCATATTTCGAAGAAAGAATGTTTGTGGTACGGATTGGAGACCAGCCGGCCGGATACGCCCCAATAGTGGACCTTGAACGCCGCATCCGAACCCCGCAAATCAAAGGCATACCTGCGCAGCCTCGCTTCGCTTTCCTTCCAGCGGTACATGGAATGCCTCCCCCTCGAAATGTTGACCTTCATGGCGTAATCGGACAAAAAGTTGACCTCTCCGGGCAAAGACAGCCCGTTCCAAGCCGATTTATAATGCAGAGGAAATCGTCGGTTCACGACAAAGCGGGAGGGTTTTCCATGATTAAACCACAGGATGTGCAATTTTACAATGATAACGGCTACTTGCTTGTTCGCGGGGTGTTCTCGGAGGACGAAACGGAAGCGATGAGGAAAGCGGTCGACCGCATCATCGAAAGGGCAGCCGCATGGAAGTCGGGGCAAAATCATGCGTGGCAGGGCGACTTTATGCCGCCGGAGGAGCTGAAGAAGCTCGTGCTCAAAGGCTTTCACGATATGCATTATCATGACGCCTGCTTCCTGCAGGCGCTCGCTCACCCGAACATGACCGCGGTCTTGTCGCAGCTGATCGGACCGAATGTACAGCTCCATCATTCGAAAATGCTGGTGAAGCCGCCGGAGAACGGGGCCGCCTTTCCGATGCATCAGGACTATCCGTACTTTCCCCACGAGAAGCATACGATGCTGGCGGCGAGCGTACATCTGGACGATGCCGATGACACGAACGGTTGCCTCCGCGTCATTCCGGGCTCGCATAAGCAAGGGGCGCTGCCGCATGTTGGGGCGCATTATTTGAACCATAAGGAGTATCCGATCTCGATGGGGACGCTTTGCCCTGCCAAGGCCGGCGACGTGTTGTTTTTCAATTACTTGACGATCCATGGCTCCGACGTGAATCGCAGTCAGCGCTTCCGGCGAAACGTGCTGTTCCAGTATCGGGACGCATCCGATTTTCCGGTGAAAAAAGCGCATTTCGATTGGGGCATGGGACTGATGGTGTGCGGCGAAAATCCGCATTTCGATAAAGTGAAGCCGGCTTACCAAATCGTCTGATCGCCGCAACGGATGGAAGCGGCCTCCAGATGTCAGACGCGTTCTGACGTTTGGAGGCTGTTTTGCATGTGTGGGAACATTTGTTTGCGTTCATACCGAAGCGAAGGCATTACAATTCCGGCCCATGCATTGCGCGGTATTGCGCAAACAGGATATTGTCATTATAGTGTAACGAAAGAAGCAGACATGATGCAGACAATAGGCAGTCCATATATAGTCAACCACGGAGGGGATTACCTTGACATTGCAGCAGTTGAAATACGTGATCGAGGTGGCGAATCAAGGCTCCATCAACGAAGCCGCGAAGCGGTTGTTTATTTCTCAACCAAGCTTGTCCAATGCGATCCGGGATTTGGAAGAAGAAATGCAAATCGCAATATTCGAGCGGTCCAACAAAGGGATCTCCTTGTCCAAGGAGGGCGTGGAGTTTCTCGGCTATGCCCGCCAGGTGGTCGAGCAGGCAGAGCTGCTCGAAAGCCGGTACTTGAACGCCAAGCCGTCGCCGCAGCATTTTTCCGTCTCGACACAGCATTATGCTTTCGCCGTCAACGCTTTTGTCAACTTGATCCGCGAATACGGCCAGGAGGAATACGATTTTGCGCTGCGCGAAACAAAGACGTACGAAATTATCGATGACGTCAAGCGGATGCGCAGCGAGATCGGGATCTTGTATTTGAACGAATTTAACGGCAAAGTGATCAATAAGCTGCTGAAGGAAGCGAACCTGCAGTTTACGAGCTTGTTTACGGCGAAGCCTCATATTTTCATCAGCATTCGCAATCCGCTGGCCAAGCAATCGATCGTCACGCTCCAGGAGCTGGAGCATTATCCGTATTTATCGTTCGATCAGGGCGAATACAACTCGTTCCATTTTTCGGAGGAGATTCTCAGCACGGTGACCCGGACCAAGAGCATTCGCGTCAACGACCGGGCGACGCTGTTCAATTTATTGATCGGGCTCAATGGCTATACGATCTCGACCGGCGTGCTGAGCGCCGACTTGAACGGCAACGAGATCATTCCCGTGCCGCTGGACTGCAAGGAAACGATTAACGTCGGCTGGATCTCGCATCGTAACGTGTCGCTATCCAAGCTCGGCGTGGCGTATATTCAAGCGCTCACGGACGTTTTGTCGCCAAGCTGACGCTATAGGTTTGGGCTATGGCCAGGTATAGTTTAATCGAGTTACGTTATACCCAGCTATTCGTGGTATCTTTCTTGTAAACAAACCGCAAGGTTTAAATCCAACGAAGCAGGGGTGTTTGCAAGTGGCAAAAAGCAGTGTGCTGGGGTATCCGAGAATCGGGAGCGAACGCGAGTGGAAGAAAGCGCTGGAGGCGTTCTGGGCAGGCAAGCTGGAGGAAGCGGCATTTCAAAGCCAGCTGAAGGAAATAAGGCTGAGTCATTTGCGCAAGCAGCAGGAGAAGGGCATCGACCTGATTCCGGTCAATGATTTCAGCTGCTACGATCATATATTGGATACGGCGGCCATGTTCGGCATCGTTCCGAAACGGTTCGCTTACGAGGGGGGCGTCGTCCCGCTGCCGGTCTATTACGGAATGGCCCGCGGGACGAAGGACGCCGCCGCCAGCGAAATGACCAAGTGGTTCAACACGAACTATCACTATATTGTCCCGGAGCTGGACGGAGCGGTCCCAACGCTCGCCGAGAATAAACCGCTTCTTGCGTACCGCGAAGCGAAGCAAGCGCTCGGCATCGAAGGCAAGCCGGTCCTTGTCGGGCCGCTGACATTCGTGAAGCTGTCCAAAGGCTACAGCGTGGCGGAAACCGACGCGTGGATCGACCGGTTGATCCCGCTCTACGTGCAAATCCTCCGGGAGCTGGCGCAGGAGGGTGTGCAGTGGGTGCAGATCGACGAGCCGATTCTCGTGACGAAGGTCAGCGCAGACGACATTTCGCGCTTGAAGCGCATCTACGAAACATTCGCAGCTTCCGTGCCCGGCTTGAACTTGATGCTGCAGACGTATTTCGAGGCGGTTGAGCATTACGGCGATATCGTATCGCTTCCCGTGCAGGGCATCGGGCTCGACTTCGTTCACGGCCTTGCCGGCAACCTGGCGGCGATGGAGGCGCACGGCTTCCCGAAGGACAAGGTGCTCGGCGCCGGCATCATCGACGGTCGCGGCATCTGGAAAGCGCCGCTTCGCGACAAGCTGTCGCTGCTGAACAAGCTGGCCGGCTTCGTTCCTTCCGACCGGTTGCTGGTGCAATCGTCGTGCAGCCTGCTTCATGTGCCGGTATCGACCCGGCATGAAACGAAGCTGGCGCCGGAGCTGAAGCATGCGCTCGCGTTTGCGGACGAGAAGCTCGAGGAGCTCGCGCTGCTGGCGCAGGCGGTCGATGGCGGAGAGCGCGCCGTAGCGGACGCGCTGGAGGCATGCGACCGCGCGCTGGAGGGGCTTAGACGGTCGAACGAGCGCAACCGCAGCGACGTCCAGCAAGCCGTAGCCGCGATCAGCGCCACGGACGCGAGCCGCAGCCGGCCGTTCTCCCAGCGTCATAGCGAGCAGCAGAAGCGCTGGCAGCTGCCATTGTTCCCGACGACGACGATCGGCAGCTTCCCGCAGACGGCCGAAGTGCGCAAGGCGCGCCTGCTGTGGCGCAAAGGAGAATGGACCGGCGAGCGCTATGCTGCCTTCATCCGCGAGCAGATCGATACGTGGATCAAGCTGCAGGAAGAAATCGGATTGGACGTGCTTGTACACGGCGAATTCGAGCGGACGGATATGGTCGAGTTTTTCGGCGAGAAGCTGGCGGGCTTTGCGTTTACGCAAAACGGCTGGGTGCAATCGTACGGCTCCCGCTGCGTGAAACCGCCGGTCATCTACGGGGATGTGGCGTTCGAAGGGGCGATGACCGTCGAGGAGACGAAGTATGCGCAGTCGCGGACGACGCGCCCGGTGAAAGGAATGCTGACCGGACCGATCACGATCATGAACTGGTCGTTCGTCCGCGAAGACATTCCGCGCGAGCAGATCGCCTACCAGCTCGCTTACGCGCTCAGACAAGAGGTGGAAGCGCTGGAGCAGGCCGGCATCGGCATGATCCAGGTCGACGAGCCGGCGGTTCGCGAAGGGCTGCCGCTGAAGGAAGCGGAACAGGCCGGCTACCTGGCATGGTCGGTCAAAGCGTTCCGTATCGCAACCTCCACCGTGCAGGATTCCACGCAGATCCATACGCATATGTGCTATTGCGAGTTCCATGACATGATCGATTCGATCGAATCGATGGACGCGGACGTCATCTCCATCGAAACGTCGCGCAGCCACGGCGAGCTGATCCACAGCTTCGAGACGAACACCTACAAGCTGGGTATCGGTCTTGGCGTGTACGACATCCACAGCCCGCGGGTTCCGCGCGTGGAGGAAATGACGGGCATGATCGATCGCGCGCTGCGCGTGCTTGACCCGCAGCTGTTCTGGATCAACCCGGACTGCGGACTGAAAACGCGCGGCTTCGAGGAAACGGTCGCTTCACTCCGCAATATGGTAGAGGCGACGCGGATCGCGCGCGACAAATTCGCGGCGGTGAAAGGATAAAAGGGGGAGTCTTACGCCCGAGTCACCCAAAAGAAGGAATTTAATGCATAATGTGGAATGAAATCATGTGCGTTTCTATTACAAATTCCGGAAATGAGGATGGCCGTGGGAAAAGTGATTGGTTTTGAGTTAAACAGCCAGGATGCGGAAAAAGCTGCACAGTTTTATTCGAATGTATTCGGTTGGAACGTAGCGGAGCCCCGCTGGGGCTACCGCGAGGTTGACACCGGGGGGATCAAAGGCGGCATTTCACAAGGACCGCCTGATTACCCTCACGGTACGCGGCTACAAATTGAAGTCGATTCCATCGATGAAGCGATTTCCAGAGCCAGAGATCATGGTGCTTTGGTGGTGCGCGATAAAATGGAGTTTGACGACTTTTACCTTGCTTATTTGGTCGATCCGACGGGGCTTGGCATGGGTCTAATCGAAAAGAAGTGAAGGTCCGCTCGAATGTAGAACATGAGCAACGTCAGCACGGCAAAAGCATCGGCAGTCCGGGATTGCGCCCGGGCCTGCCGGTGTTTTTTGCGCTTCGGCCCGCGCGCCGGCAGCCAAGCGGGATGTCAGCTCGGCTGCACAAGAACAGCGACCGGCAGCCTTACAGCTTCACTTCCGAGCCGGTGCGGGCGGATTCATAGATCGCGGACAAAATCTTGATCATGTCTACACCCGTTTCCGGCGTATTGACCGGTTCCGCGTGGCCTTGAACGACGTCGACAAAATGATGCAGATGCTTCTCGTGGCCTCCGACGTCCTTGGGCAGACGGGGCGCGATGTCGCACAGTATGCCTTCGATTTCCGAGAACAGCTTCAGCTCGCCTTTCTTGAAGCTCGCGCCCGCTCTGCTCCCCCGAAGCTCGAGAAAGTTCATCTCTTCCTCGATGTTCGAAGCCCAGCTGAACTCGATCTGCAGCGTCGCGCCGTTGTCGAACCGGATGAAGCCGGTCGCCAGATCCTCTACGTCGAACGTGCCGTTCGCCTGGCTTTCGCCGAACTGACTGTGCACCGAGTCCGAAACATTGCTGCCGGCGAACTTGCAATACGTCGCCCCGACGACGGATACCGGTCGGGGATTGCCCATCAGCCATACGGTCAAATCGATGAAGTGGACGCCAAGGTCGATTAGCGGGCCGCCACCGGACAGCTCCTTGGTCGTGAACCAGCCGCCTTTGCCTGGAATGCCGCGCCTGCGGATCCAGCCGCACCGGCCGGTGTATACGTCGCCCATATGGCCGTTTTCGATATACGCTTTCAGAAACTGGGATGCGGGACGAAAACGGTTGTTGCGCATGACCATCAGCGTCTTGCCCGATTGCTTCGCCGCCTCTGCCATTTTTTGCGCTTCCTCGGGGCTCACGGCGTCCGGCTTTTCGCAAAATACGTGCTTTCCGGCCTGCAGGGCGGCGACCGCGATTTCGGAGTGGTACAGGTTCGATGTGCAAATATCGACGATATCGATCTCGTCCATTGCCAGCAGTTCGCGATAATCCGCAAATACATGCTTCACGCCATACTGCTCGGCGAGCGCCTCCGCCTTGTCTTTGGCGACATCGCATAGCGCGAACAGCTCCACCTCGGGATGATCTTTCCAGCCTCGCATATGAACGCCCTTGAATATATTGCCTGTTCCGATGGCGCCCAGCTTCAATCTTTTACCCACGCCGCTTCGCTCCTTTTCCTGTTTCGTTTCGTGCTCATTCCATTGTATTATTCGCGATGCACGGAACATTCCCTTGTCCGGTGATTTGCAATTTGACCTTTTCGGCGTTCGATAAATGGACGGAAAATACGAGCTCGGCGGCAAATGCAAAAAAAACGAAAAATAGTATAAACGGCAATGCAAAAACAAAGATAAAACGTCTAAAGCTTGCGCGCAACGTTCGGGTTACGATGAGGTCAATCGGACGCCAAAGACGAGGTCGAAGTGCACGACGCAGTCCCGCTCGAAACGGAGCAGCGGGTGCGGATCGGCGGGCAAAGCCGCCAAATCCTGTGGATCTAGGGCAACCGCGTGCGGCTGAACAGCGCTGTCGCCGCTGCGGCGCTGCCTGCGGCACTCACGTGGGAAGCGCCGAGCTTTGCGCCGCTCGGCAAACCCGACGAGCTGGCGCCGATCGAGGATACGAGCGAAGGAACGCTGGCCGAGCTGGAGCAGGAGCTGAACAAAGTGAAGCAGGCGCTGCGCGATTACGGCGTACTGTCCACGCCATAAAACAAGGGGAGATTTACAGATGGGAAGCGATAAGTATCCTTTCGGCATTCTGGAATGCCGCCACGGCCATATCGGCATGTTTATTGAAGAAATGCTCGCCCTCGGCCATCCGTGCGTCGGCATATGGGAGCCGGAACAGCCGCAGCTGGCCAAGTCGCTCAGCGCCAAATACGGCGTGCCGCTGCTTGAGGACGAGGCGCTGCTCTGGCAGCCGGAGGTGCGGATTATCGGGACGTCCGCCGTCAATAACCGCAAGATCGGGCTTATCGAAGTGTGCGAGCGGCACGGCAAGCACGTCATGGTCGATAAGCCGGCCGTAACCGACCGCGCGCAGTTGCAGCGCCTGGAAGCGGTCATCGAGCGGGGGCGCATCGAAGTCGGCATGCTGCTCACCGAACGGTTCCGTCCGTCGATCATGAAGCTCAAGAGCGAAATCGCCGCGGGGCGGCTCGGGCGAATCGCAAGCATCACGATGCGCAAGCCGCACCGTCTCGCACCGGTGACGCGCGAAGCCTGGCATTTTCACAAAGAACAGAACGGCGGCATTCTGATCGACCTGTTCATACATGACGTCGACCTCGTCCGGTATTTGACTGGTCAGCCTATTGTCAGCCAGCACAGTGTCATGACGAAGCTCGGTCAGCCGGCGCACCCGGATTTTTATGATACGGCGGGCATGCAGCTGCTGCTGAGCGGAGGCGCCATGGCGCAGCTGTATGCGGATTGGCATACGCCGGATCGGAGCTGGACGTGGGGCGATCTGCGGATATTTGTGACCGGGACGGAAGGGACCGCCGAGCTGCGCTTGAACGGGGATCCGACGGTGTCGAAGGAAGAGCTGTACTTCCAGGTAACGAACGACGCGCCTTTTGCGAGAATGGAGCCAGGCGAGCCGGCGCAGCAGGCGGGCATAGCCGCCGACTTTGTGAAGCGCATTGCCGGAGGGCCTTCCGCGCTGACGCACGAAGATCTGCTTGCGGCAAGCCAAGCCGTTATTCAAGCTGATGAACAAGCCGTATTATACGGCTCGGAGCAATCGCACAAATCGTAACATGGAGGAATCAGAACATGACGGACAACAATAAAACTCGATTCGCCATCGTGGGCTGCGGGGCGATCTCGTCCGCCCATTTTACCGGCGTTGAGCGGGCGGAAGAGGCGGAGCTGACCGCCATATGCGATGCGGACCCAATCAGGGCGGAGCAGTTCGCCCAGCGCTACCGGGTTCGCAAATATACCGACTATGCGAAGCTGCTGGAGGACCCCGACATCGATGTTGTCTGCCTAGCGACGCCGAGCGGCATGCACCCGGAGCAGACGATCATGGCGGCGCAGGCGGGCAAGCATATCGTATGCGAGAAGCCGATCGCTATCCGGCTGGAGCATGTCGAGCAAATGATTGCGGCATGTGCGGAGGCGGGCGTTCAGCTGGCGACGGTGTTCCCGCGAAGGGTATCGCCTGCGGCGGTATTCGTGAAGCGGCTGCTGGACGAAGGCAAGCTCGGCCGGCTGAGCTTATGCTCGGGCTACGTCAAGTTTTACCGCTCCCAAGCGTATTACGACAGCGCGGGCTGGCGCGGGACATGGGCAATGGATGGCGGGGGAGCGATGATGAATCAGGGCATTCATACGATCGACCTGCTGCAGTGGCTGGCCGGACCGGTGCGCTCGCTTGTCGGCTATGCACGTCCCGTGCTGCGCCAAATCGAGGTGGAGGATACGGCCGTCGTCAGCCTGCAGTTCCGAAGCGGCGCGCTCGGCTCCATCGAAGCGACGACGACGGCTCATCGGCAGCCCGATCATCGGATTCTCATTCACGGCGACCGGGGAACGGTCGAGCTGACCGGCGATGAAGTGACGACGCTGGCGATCGACGGAGAGCAGCCGGAAATCCTGCCGTTCGCGCCGTTCCAGGTCGTCCCGGACGGACATGCCGTGCTCATCCGGGATATGGCGCAGGCCATCCGTGACGGCCGGCAGCCGATGATTACGGGAGAGGACGGCCGACATGCGCTGGAGATCATTCTCGGCACCTACGAATCCCAGCGTTCCGGCTTGCCGGTGCATTTCTAACCGTCAGCCGGGAATGTTGCGGCTGAAGCCGCGCGATAGCATTTTCCCATATTCCGACGGCGTCATCCCGGTCGTCTTCTTGAAGTGGCGGGAGAAATAATGGACGCTGCTGTAGCCGAGCAGCTCGGCGATTTCCGTCAGGTTGTATTCTTCTTCGCGGATGAACGTCTTGGCTTTATCGATTTTGACTTTGTTCAAATATTCGATGACGCCGCAGCCGACGCCCGACTTGAACAAGATGCTGAGCTGCGTGCGGCCGACCCCGAATTGGCCGCACAGATGCTCCAGCGTCGGGTTTTGCGCCATGTGGCGCTCCATATAGGTCATCACTTGCTCCAGCATGGAGGCTTGCGGATGGTCGGCAGACGCCGGGGCCGGCGGCACGACCGGCTTGATGTCCGTATGATCGTAGCCTTCGCGGATCAGATGGATAAGCAGGATCTCCAAATAATTCACGAATAATTGTTCGCTTCCGAACGGCGCGTTCGCCCTCGGGTGCAGCCTCGCTTTGCTGCCTTTCGGACCCGGTCCGAAGGCGTTCACGCTTTCCTGCATAATGTACTTCAGCAAAGTTCTCTGCATATCGCTCACATGGAAAAGCTTGGTCGTCTGGAAAAACTGGATCGCCGGCTGCGCGCACTCGAACGTAATGACGAAGACGTTAGGCGCGATCTTTCCGTTGCTCTTCGCGTTATGAAATTCATTCGGCTCGTGAAACAGCAAATCGCCCTGCTTCAAGTGATAATGGCCGCAATCCGTATCGATCAGAATCTCGCCCTTGTCGACGTAGAACAGCTCCCAGAAATCATGCTTTTCGCCGTGATACAAGTAGTTCTTGGCCAGCTCGAAGTAGTAGCACGTAATTAATTTCTCGATCACGATGGACGGAGTAACGGCATAGCGGGGAAAATCCATACATGACCATCCTTTCCATAAAAATATGTATTTCAAGTTCGACAGGAAGACGCTAATTCCTTTGTGGTTCAGTTTTAAAAAATGAAATTTCCATTCGTTCATGAGGGGGAATGAACCGATGCTCAACGTCGGTCTGGTCGGGATCGGCTACATGGGCCGAATGCATTTGCGCAGCTATATCCGTTTGGCACAGGAAGGATATCCGGTCCGCGTCACCGCGATATGTGACAAGGACGTTCAGAAGTTCCAGGGCGTCTTCGCCGAAGAGGGCGTAAAGCTTCCCGGCACCGATATCGATTTCAGCCCGTACCGGCTGTATTCCGATATGGAGGAGATGCTCGAGAAGGAGCGGCTCGATGCGGTTGATCTGACGCTGCCCACATACCTGCATGCGCCCTTGACCGTTGCGGCCTTAGACAAAGGCGTGCATGTACTGTGCGAGAAGCCGATGGCGCAAAATGCGGAGGAAGCAAGGACGATGCTGGAAGCGGCTAACCGATCCGGAGCCAAGCTGATGATCGCGCAGGTGCTGCGTTTCTGGCCGGAATACGAGTATTTGAAGCAAACCGTCGACAGCGGGCGGTACGGGCGCGTCATCTCCGCCTCTTTCTTCCGCGGCGGTCCGCCGACGAAGCATACGCACGACAATTGGATGCTGCGCTCGGCTACGAGCGGCGGCGGACTGCTCGATATGCATATCCACGACATCGATATCGTGTATTGGCTGTTCGGCAAGCCGGAGGCTGTATCGACGCTGTCCGTCGATGTGCTGGATGACAGCTCGTTCGATGCGATGTCCACCAATTATTTGTTTGCGGACGCGAAGGTGGTCAACACGCAGATCGACAGGGTGCTGTGCGGCGAGATCGGATTTCATATGAGCTACCGCGTCAATTTCGAACGGGGAACACTCGTGTACGAGAAAAGACAGCTGAGCGATTATCCGCGGGACGGCAAAGCCTTTGTACCCGAGCTGTCCCAAGATTCAGGATATTACCGTGAAATCCAATATTTCCTGGAGGCTGTGCGGACGGGTGTGCCGGTGGAACGCGCATTGCCGGAGCATACGCTGGATTCGCTGCTTCTCGCGGAAGCTCAGCGACGCTCGGCGCTGCAGCGCGGCGCCGTCGTGGCGATCACGTGAGCAGGCCAACCAATAAATAGAACGAAGTGGGGATGGTTCAGATGGTCTTGGTCAATCAAAAGAGGGCAAGGAATGCCGTATGGTCGGCAGCCGTATCCTTGACACTGCTGTCGGGTTGTGCGGGAGGCGGTACCCCGGCAGCCGAGCCGGGTGCCGGTACGGCGAAAGAGCAAACCCCGAAGACAGATAAACCGGTGGAGCTCGTATTTTATTCGTCCAACGGCGACCCGGCGGAGAGCTTTAACTACCGTTTCGGCGATGCGCTGCGCAAGAAGTTCCCGAATTATACGTTCAAGTATATTCAGAGCACCAAGGGTTCCACGCTGCCCGAGCTGATTACGGCCGGTACGAAGTTCGATATCTTTTTCATATCGACGGGCAACTATGAACAGATGATGCTTGAGAATAACCTGCAGATCGACATGGACCCGCTCGCCAAAAAGCATAACGTCGACTTGTCCCGGCTGGAGCCGACGGTCGTCGAATCGATCCGGCAGTCGTCGGGCGGGAAGCTGTACGGCATCCCGGTGCACACGAACAATATGGTGCTGTACTACAATAAAGCGATTTTCGATAAATTCGGCGTTGCTTATCCGAAAGACGGCATGACGTGGGACGAAACGCTGACGCTGTCCAAGAAGCTGACGATCGTCGACAACGGCGTGCAGTATATGGGCTTCTCGACGTCGCCGAACCATATTTTGCGGATGAACCAGCTGTCGATCCCGAATGTGGACCTGGCGGCCAATGCGCCGGCGATCAATAAGGACGACCGCTGGAAAGCCTTTTTCCAGACCGTGTTCCAGGAGCCTTATCAGGATTTGGGATATCAGAAGCGTATTGCGGAAATGAAGAAAGTGGCCGATTTCAACGTATTCATGAAAGATCAGACGCTGGCGATGTACGCGTATTTGTCCAGCCTCGTCTACGTGCTGCCGGAAGATTTGAAGAAAATGAACTGGGATATGGTAACACTGCCGACGTTCAAGGAGAAGCCGGGCATCGGTTCGCAATCGTACCCGTTCTACTTCGGCATTACGCGGCTGTCGCAAAATCAGGATGAGGCGATGGAAGTGCTGAAGTACATGATTTCCGACGAGTTTCAGACGGAGTTGTCCAAAAAAGGCATTATGCCGGTACTGAAAAACGAGGCCGTTCAAAAACAGCTTGGCCAGGACTCGCCGTTCAAGGATAAAAATTTCAAGGCAGTATTCCTGAACAAGTTCGCTCCGATTCCACCGAAAGCGCTGTACGACGCAAGCCTCGTAACGAATTATGCCAAATACGCAGATCAGTTGATGAAACAGGGCGCTGATATTAACACGGCGCTGCGAAAAGCGGAGGAAGATTCGCTGAAAACGATCGAAACCTACTTGAAGAGCAAATAACGAAGATCATGCCGGCTGCACGGAGCAGCCGGCATTTTTGTTGTACTTTTGTCCGCTGAATCCTCCCATCCGTCAAGCGGCGCAAGAGGAAGCAGTCGCGCTGTCCTTTTCTGTCGATTTCGGCAGAAAACGATGAAACATTTCATATGTTTTCACCGTCTAATAGAATGGAAGAATATGCCGATCGCAAAACTTATAGGAACGGAGAACGCAAGAAAACAGCGTGTGCGGGGGAGGTACGGCGAATTTGGCGAACAGATTATGCGGACCAACAAGGAATTCGCATATGCGCATCGAATTAGTTTAAGAGAAACATGAAGCGGCGTGCTTTGACAAATTTCGCCCGGCGGCCGGACCCCGCGTTTGACCTCGTCCATGCGGCGGATCGCCGCAGCCGGTTCCCGGCAAGAGGACGCGAAATTCGGCGCGCGACGCTCTACGCACCATGCGAAGTCACCGCAGGGGAGCGGACAGGTTGAGCGCAGCGCGCCGTATAAATAGCAAGAGCCGTCCTGCTGAACAGCAGAAAGGCTCTTGTATAATAAAATAAGTTATGGTAGAATTTTTAAACGCACATATTTTTTAGCTAGTCATCTCATATGATATCATGTCAGTGAATATTTGTCAAGGGGAAATCAGGTTGTCATCAGAACAAACAGTGATTGCCGCTCATTGTTTACAAATAAAAGGGGGTTGCTACGGTGAATGATCAAGAACACGATAAGCTTCACACCCAGGATGATCTGATTTTGCCGCCGGGGATCGCAACGAACGATCCCGTTCGTATGTACTTGAAGGAAATCGGGCGCGTCCAGCTGCTTACCGCCGAAGACGAGATCGATTTGGCGAAGCGGATCGCGGAAGGGGACGAGGAGGCGAAGCGCAGACTGGCCGAAGCCAATTTGCGGCTTGTCGTCAGCATCGCCAGAAGGTATGTCGGACGCGGCATGCTGTTCCTGGATCTGATTCAGGAGGGCAATATGGGGCTGATCAAGGCCGCGGAGAAATTCGACCATACGAAGGGCTTCAAATTCAGCACCTATGCAACCTGGTGGATACGTCAGGCAATCACCCGCGCCATCGCCGACCAGGCGAGAACGATCCGGATTCCCGTACATATGGTGGAAACCATCAACAAGTTCGTACGGGTTACCCGGCAGCTGGTGCAGGAGCTTGGACGTGAGCCGTCGCTTGAGGAAATCGCCAAGGAGATGGAGCTCAGTCAGGATAAAGTAAGGGAGATTATGAAAATCGCGCAGGAGCCTGTATCGCTTGAGACGCCGATCGGCGAGGAGAACGATTCGAATTTGGGCGATTTTATCGAGGATCACGAAGCGCTGGCTCCGGCGGACGCCGCGGCTTACGAGATGCTCAAGGAGCAGATTGAAGACGTGCTCGATACGCTGACGGAGCGGGAAGAGAACGTGCTGCGTCTGCGCTTCGGGTTGGACGACGGCCGGACCCGCACGCTGGAAGAGGTAGGCAAAGTATTCGGCGTAACCCGCGAACGGATCCGCCAGATCGAGGCGAAGGCGCTGCGCAAGCTGCGGCATCCGAGCCGGAGCAAGCGGCTGAAAGATTTTATGGATTAAAATCGGTGCCGGCAGCGAAAGTACCTGGACGCGGCGAATAAATTAATTGGGATTGTCGTGACAGGAGCACAGGCGAAATGCCCCATCCGCCATATGCTATCTTATAAGGATGGTGGAGGTGAGCATAATGAGCTGTGTAGGTGGTTACGGTTTTACAAGCACAGGTGTTATCCTTGTACTTTTTATCCTTTTGGTTATTGTTTCCCAAGCATGGTTGGTGTAAGTTGAGACGATGACGCGTATAGTCCCCTGGCCGGCAGGCTTAGGGGATTTTATGCTGTAGTGGAAGGGGGCGGCCATAGCCGCCCCCTTTTGCACTGCCGTTATGATTTGAACACGAGGATGAGTGCGATAAGTATAATGACAATAAGCACAATCCAGACGGTGATCCGGACCGCATTCCGCCGTCTGCCGCCGCCATCCCCCGCATGATCTTCTTCCGAACCGTTGTTCACCGTACCGCAATATTTGCAAATAAAAGCGTTGTCGTCAAGCTTTTGATTACAATTCGAACAAAATTTTCCCTCCATCTTGCTTCACCCGCAATCTGATGAGATTTTTGTTAATTTGTAAATCATTTGTAAATGGTTATGTGGAATTGCCCAGGTTATTAATCCCGCTTTGAGATCGGACAACGAGTCTAGCATCGAATCTCCGTATAAAATTTAGGTTTCCTAACTAATTCGGGGAATGTGATGCAATCGTGGTTTTTTTATCGAACAGAAGCGAACAGACGCCCGTCATTTCGGTGTTACATGCGCCGATACTGTCTTTATATGTGCGATAAATGCTGTTGTAATTGACAACTAATTGATTGATTTTCTAATATGAAACTAGACCTCATGAAGATTTTGTAAACCGCAACGGGCCGTTCGGCCAATCTCCCGCTTGCGCACCCAGAACAGTCATCCCCCGTTCAGTTCTTCCGGCATTCGTTCGTAATTCTTCCGGTGTGTTCCGATGTTCCGCTTGTTCCTGTTTGACCAACGGCATATCTGTTATCTCCGATTCGGAGTGCGATGGGCCTTCACATATATACATTTCTATTAAAGAAGGGTGTATGGTATATGGCGAAAAAAAGCTCCTACTTGCTGCTTGCAAGCATGCTCTCAACCGTTGCGCTTTCCGGCTGCGGCGGACAAGGAAACGAAGGAAAGGGGACCGCGCAGGACGTCCAGGACAAGAAAAAAGAACCGTACACGATGACCATCTTTACCAGAGGCGTGTCCGCGGATGAATTCGACGACAGGTTCAGGAAGGCGATCGAGAAGAAGTTCCCGCACATCACATTCAAGTACATTATGGCGGGAACGGGAACGCAAATTACCGATCTTGTGTCCCAGGGCACGATTCCCGACATTATGCGCATTGACGTCCCGTCCATGAACACGGAGTATATCGACGTGGGCCTCGCTTACGGGCTGGGCGATCTGATCAAGAAGTACAACTACAACCTGAAACGGTTTAATTCGGTGTTCATCGATGAGATGATCAGCGCTGGCCGAACAGGAGAGCTGTACGGCTTGCCGGTGCCGCCGTATTTTCCGATGGCGCTGTATTACAATAAGGAGCTGTTCGACCGGTTCGGGGTGCCGTACCCGAAAGACGGCATGACATGGGATGAAGTGTACGAGATCGCCAAGAAGATGACCCGCGTCGACGGCGAGGTGTATCGCGGCTTCAGTTCAAGCACCAACGCGATGCTGCGCGACAATCCGTTCTCGCTGCCGATTCTGGACCCGGCCGCGGATAAGCTGGCCGACCCTGGGAAGTGGACCCAGATTTTCAACAACTACTTGCGGTTTTACCAAATTCCGAACAATGTCATGGAGAAAACGGCGACGCTGGAAGGCAATGCGTTCGGCAAAGGCAAAGTCGCGATGATGGCCGGCCAGCAAAATATTTATTTCATCATCCCGCCGGAAGTCAACTGGGATATGGTCGCTTATCCTACGATAACCGGCGCGCCCAAGCTGATGGGACAGCGCGGCCCGGCTTACTGGTCGATTACGAAGCAGAGCCAGCACAAGGAAGAAGCGTTCGAGGTCATTATGGAGATGCTGTCCGATGAAATTCAAATGGAGGACTCCAAGAAAGGAATCGCCACGACGCTGGTCAACCCGGATATCAAGAAAATGCTTGGAAAAAGCCACCCCGTCTTCAGCACGAAAAACATGAATGCGGTTAACTTCTACGAGCCGACGTCTCCGACGCCGAAGCGCAAGCCGGAACTTGTCGATATTCCGGGCCGTACGCAGGAAGCGGCGATTTTGGAGGCTTTCACGAGTGTGGTTACGAATCAGGCGGACGTGAACAGCGCTTTGAGAATGGCGGAAGAGAAGCTGAAAAAAGCGATCGATGCCGAGAAGGCTGCGAAGAAATAATCGGCGTGTCGAGGCACACCAGCCTGCTGCTCCGAACGAGGCGGTGCTGTACCGCTGACGTCATGCAGCCGCTAAGGACGGAAAGCGCTGTCATTGACACACGCATGGCATATGGAATATGCGTTTAGACAGGGTGACGCCGCGAACCGGCGTCACCCTTTATTTGTAAATGGGAATTGACGGAAGCGGAAAGGATCATTTACAATATATTTTGACGACTAATTAAAAAAGGGGGAGAAAATGGATATTCATCGTATCCAATCGTTGGAGCTGGTATTTCATAGAGTAGCGAAGATGCACGGCCATGCCCTGCATGCGCTGCTGTCGGGCAAAGAGGTATACCCCGGGCAGCCGCCGCTGCTGAAAGCGCTCGTGGAGCGGGACGGGCAAAGCCAGAAGGAGTTGGCGGAGCGAATGAACATTACGCCGGCGACGCTGACGGTTATGCTTGGTCGTATGGAGAAGACGGGCATGGTTGTGCGCAGACCGGATGAAGCGGACCAGCGGGTGTCCCGGGTGTTCATCACGGAGAAAGGCCGGCTGGCGTTCGGCAGCCTGGAGGAAACGCAGAAGCTGATGGAGGCCGCCTGCTTTGCCCAGTTTACGCCCGAGGAGCAGATCATCTTCCGGCGTTTGCTGCTGCAAATGCACGAGAATCTCAAGCAGGCCGATTTCAGGCAGGAGGAACGCGAAGTGGCTCGCGATGAACCGAGAGGGCATGGGCGGAAGCACGGGAAGCATGGAGACCATCCGAAACGGCATCGGCCGCGCATATGATTAGCTGACTAACTAAAAGAGGTGAAGAAAGCGTAGATGTGGAGACTACTTACCAAGTATTTGAAGCCTTATTGGAAGGCGACCTTATTGGCGCCGCTCCTGATGATGATCGAGGTGTACATGGATTTGCTCCAGCCGAAGCTGATGGCGAGCATCGTTGACCAGGGCGTGCTTGCCGGCGATCTGGCGCATATTCAATCGACGGGTGTGCAGATGCTCGGCGTCGCATTAATCGGTCTCGTCGGAGGCGTAGGCTGTACCGTATTTTCCAGCATAGCCTCGCAGCATTTCGGAGCGGACGTGCGCAGTGATTTATTTCAGAAAGTGCAGACGTTCTCCTTTCGCAAGCTGGAGCAGTTCAAGACCGGATCGCTCATTACGCGGCTGACGAACGACGTATCGCAGGCGCAGATGTTCGTGCAAATGCTGCTGCGCGTTATGGTACGAGCGCCGCTGCTGTCGGTCGGCAGTCTGGTTATGGCGTTTACGATCAGCGTGAAGCTCGCTGTCATTCTTATTATAGTCATTCCGATTTTGTTCGCGGTGCTGTTCTTTATTATTCGCAAAGGTTTTCCGCTATTTTCCAAAGTTCAAAGCAAGCTGGACGGCGTGAACAACGTGCTTCAGGAAAATTTGTCGGGTATTCGCGTCGTTAAGGCGTTCGTCCGCTCTGATTACGAGCGCGGCCGGTTCGGCGCCGCCAATGACGATTATATGGCGATTGCCGTGAAGGCGAACATCGTTATGGCTTCGATGATGCCGATCATGCTTTTTTTGCTGAACACGAGCGTCGTCGCGGTGCTCTGGTTCGGCGGTCAGCGCGTCTGGGATCGTTCCATACCGGTCGGCGACCTGGTCGCATTCATCAATTATGTGACGCAAGTGTTGTTCTCGATGCTGATGGTCGGCATGATGATGATGAACATTTCAAGGGCGAAGGCGTCCTCCGACCGAATTCAGGAAGTGCTCGAGGCGGAATCGGAAATCAAGAACAAGGCGCACGCCAAGGAGGACGCGATCCAGTATGGACGCATCGTCTTCGACGACGTGTCGTTCGCCTACGAAGAAGACGAGGTGCTGCGGCGTATCAGCTTTCAGGCGGAACCGGGCCAGACGGTGGCGATTCTTGGAGCGACCGGCTCGGGGAAATCGTCGTTGATCGGACTGATTCCACGCCTGTATGAGGCGGACGGGGGCCGGGTGCTGATCGACGGAATCGACGTGAAGGACATGAACCTGCGCAGCTTGCGGAGCCAGATCGGCACGGTGCTTCAGCAAGCGATTTTGTTCAGCGGCACGATCCGCGACAATATCGCTTTCGGCAAGCCGGATGCGTCGCAGGAAGAAGTGGAAGCGGCGGCGAAGGCGGCCCAGGCTCATGAATTTATTATGAACATGCCGGAAGGCTACGACACGGTGATCGGCCAGCGGGGCATCAATTTATCCGGCGGTCAGAAACAGCGCATATCGATCGCCAGAGCGCTGCTCATCGACCCGGTCATCCTCATTCTGGACGACAGCACAAGCGCGGTCGACATGGGCACGGAATCGCGGATTCAAAAAGCGCTCAAGGAGCAAATCCGCCGAAGCACGAGCCTCATCATCGCACAGCGCATCTCCTCCGTCATCGAGGCGGATAAAATCATCGTGCTCGACGAAGGCTCGATCGTCGCCGAAGGAACGCATCGCGAGCTGATGCAGAGCTGCGGCGTCTATCAGGAAATTTACAGATCGCAGCTCGGAAAGGAGGATGTCCTCAATGTCTGATGCCAGAAACGCCGGTCATGGCGGTCAGGATCGGCCGCAAGTTCAGCCTCCGATGTTCGGACCCGGAATGGGCGGCGGACCCGGTCGGGGGATGATGCCGAAGGTGCGCCCCAAAAATACGAAAGAAACGCTGAAGCGGCTGTGGTCGTACTTAAGCCGTCAGCGGAAAGGCCTGGTGCTCGTCTTTCTCGTAACGGCGCTGAACTCCGGGCTGAGCCTCGTAGGGCCCTATTTGATCGGCACGGCTGTCGACCGGTACATCATTCCGCAAGATTATTACGGCCTGATGTGGCTTTGCTTCGCCTTGTTCGCGGTTTATGCGTTCAGCTCGCTTACTTCGTGGGTTCAGGCGTACGTGATGGCCAAAGTATCGCAGCGCACTGTCTGGGTCATGCGCAACGACATGTTCGCGAAGCTGCAGAGGTTACCGCTTCGGTTCTTCGACACGCGAACGCATGGCGAGCTGATGAGCCGGACGACGAACGACATCGAGAACGTGGCCAGCTCGCTCAACCAGAGCGTCACGCAGCTGTTCTCCAGCGTGCTCACCGTCGTCGGCTCGCTTATCATCATGCTGAGCCTGAACCTCTGGCTTACGCTGCTCAGCCTCATTACGATACCGATCGTCATGATCGTGACGCGTAAAATCGCCGCGAATACGCGCAATTTCGTCTCCGGCCAGCAGAAGCAGCTCGGCGAGCTGAACGGTTATATTGAAGAAACAGTATCGGGGCAAAAGGTGCTGACGACGTTTTGCCGCGAGGAGAAGGCGGTCGCCGAATTCGGCGAGATCAACGAAAGGCTAAGAAGCTACGGAACGAAAGCGCAAATCTATACCGGTCTGATGGGCCCGGTCATGAACGTCATCAACAACTTCGGCTTCGCGGTCATCGCCTGCGGCGGCGGATGGATGGCCTTGATGGGGATGACGTCGGTCGGTGTCGTCGTCAGCTTCCTGAACTATTCCAAGCAGTTCGGCCGCCCGATCAACGAGCTGGCCAATCAGTTCAACATGATCCAGACGGCGATTGCCGGCGCGGAGCGTGTGTTCGAGGTGATGGATACCGCGTCGGAATACGAGGACGAGACGGGCTCCCGGAACGTAACGGAGATGAAGGGCGAAGTCCGGTTCGACCATGTTACCTTCGGCTACAAGGAAGGGGTTCCGGTCATTAAAGACTTGTCCTTTACGGCCAAGCCGGGGGATACGATCGCGCTGGTCGGTCCCACGGGCGCAGGGAAGACGACGATCGTCAACCTGTTAACTCGCTTCTACGATATTGACGGAGGCACGATTACGATTGACGGCGAGAACATCCGGACGCTGGACAAAGACAGCTTGCGGACGAAGCTCGGCATCGTGCTGCAGGACGCGTATGTCTTCTCCGATACGATCCGCGAAAATATTCGGTACGGCCGGCTGGACGCTACCGATCAGGAAGTGGAGGCGGCGGCGAAGCTGGCCAACGCCGACGGGTTCATCCGGAAGCTGTCCCACGGCTACGATATGGTGCTGACGGCCGAAGGCGGCAACTTGAGCCATGGACAGCGGCAGCTGCTCACGATCGCCAGAGCCATATTGGCCGATCCGGCCATTCTGATTTTGGACGAAGCGACGAGCAGCATCGATACGCGGACTGAAATGCATATCCAGGAAGCGATGAATACGCTGATGAAGGGGCGCACCAGCTTCGTCATTGCCCACCGGCTGAGCACGATCCGGGAAGCCGATATGATATTAGTCATCAACGGAGGAGAAATCATCGAGCGGGGGACGCATCTGGAGCTGCTCGAGCAGCGCGGCTTCTACCACGACTTGTATACAAGCCAGTTCAAGCGGGTCGGTTGATGAGATACAGCCCAACCGGCGAACCGGCAACTGCATCGGCATCCATGGGATAAACCGCCGGCGGGAGATTCGTCGATTGCCGGGCGGAGAAGATGAATAAATTTGCAAGGGTGGTAAAAACTACGAAGGAGCATCCGGCGAGGCGGCGCGGTTCCAAGCGCAGAGAAGCGTCTGCCTCGGTGGAAACCTTATATGTAAGCAGTGGGAGCTGGAAGGTCACAATCGGCTAAGCACAGGCGGACAGTGCGGTATTTCGGGTCGTCCGTAATACCGAAGCTGCTGCCATGATGACGGTCTCTTGAACCGCTACGGCTGGGGAAATTTTTTATACTGTCCATTAAATAACTTTTTATAAATGAAAGCGATACCATGTAAAAAATTTGCTTTGACTTTTTATTGGAAAGGTTTAGAATAAATGAGTCAGAATAGAACGCCTATCTACAAATATTATTCTTGTCTTTAATGTGAATATAATCACAACGACGAAGAGGAGTATAGTATTAAGTTGTAGGTACTAACATTGCTACATGCGAAGGAGGCTTTTTTCATGTCCGAAACATCAACGCAACAACCGGCAAGCGTAGAAGTCGCGGCCAAAAACGTACGCGGCGAATTGGACGTGCTCGATCAGCTGCTCAAGCCCGAGGTTCAGAAATCTCTTACCGAGCTGGTGGAGAATCTGCCGAAGCTTGCCGAAATGGTGACCCTGATGACGAAAGCGTACGATTTGGCGCAAACGGTTGCGAACGACCGCGTGCTCATCGACGATCTGAAAGGCGGACTCGAAGAATTCGTGAAGCCGATCGGAGAGAAGGCCAAAGGCATCGCGGCGGCAGCGGTGGAAGCAAGCGACCGTGCACACAGCGAATCCACAACCGTCGGGTTGTTCGGCATTCTCAAAATGCTCAAAGATCCTCAAGTCCAAAGCACGTTGCGCTTTGCGCAAGCTTTTTTGGCCGTTATGGCGGAGCGTCAAAATCAGCGCTAATCCGTAAGCAGAATTAGAATGGAGGATAAGTATGGCTAAGCAAATTTTAATCTTAGGCGGCGGCTATGGCGGGTTGTTGACCGCTTTGACGACACGCAAGCATATATCGGCGGATGAAGCCAGCATCACGGTGGTCAACCGTACGCCGTATCACCAGATCGTAACGGAACTGCACCGTCTTTCCGTCGGCGGATTGAACGAGGGCAACGTGGCGCTTCCTCTGGACAAGCTGCTGCGCGGCAAATCGGTTGATCTGAGAATCGGCGCGGTTCATTCCATCGATCTGGCCAAGAAGAGCGTGGAGCTCGAAGGCGGCGCATTGCTCAGCTACGACACGCTGGTCGTCGCCCTCGGCAGCGAAACGGCATTCTTCGGCATTCCAGGCCTTGAAGAGCACAGCTTCACGCTGAAATCGGTTGAAGACGCGAACAAAATCCGCGCCCACGTGGAAGCGCGCATCGAAGCTTACGGCAAGTCCAAGGACAAGGCGGACGCAACGTTCGTTATCGGCGGCGGCGGCCTTTCCGGCATCGAGCTGATCGGCGAGCTGGTGGATACGCTGCCGGCGCTGTGTCTTGAAAAAGGCGTCGACTTCCAGGACGTTTCCCTCTACTGTGTGGAAGCGGCCCCTTCGATTTTGGCCGGTTTCTCCGCGGATCTCGTGGAGCGCGCCAAAGCAAGTCTGGAAAACCGCGGCGTTAAGATCTTGACCGGCGTCGCCGTAACGGAAGTGCAAGGCAAGAACGTTATCCTCAAGGACGGAACGACGGTCGAAACGAACACGCTCGTATGGACCGGCGGCGTTACGGGCAACACGGTCGTAGCGAACTCGGGCCTCGAAGCGGTTCGCGGACGGGCAACGGTCAACGAATTCCTGCAATCCACTTCGCATCCTGACGTATTCCTGGCCGGCGACAGCGCAGTCGTGATGAGTCCGGAAGGCCGTCCTTACCCGCCAAGCGCGCAAATCGCATGGCAAATGGGCGAGTCGATCGGCTTTAACCTGTACGCTTCGTCCAAAGGGCTTCCGATGAAGTCGTTCAAGCCGGTATTCTCCGGCACGCTGGCCAGCTTGGGCCGCAAAGACGCAATCGGCACGATCGGCGGCAGCCAGCTGAAGCTGAAAGGGACGCCGGCTTCGCTTATGAAAGAAGCGAGCAACGTGCGTTATCTTACGCACATTAACGGGCTGTTCTCATTGGTGCATTAATATAAACGGCGAGTCCCCTTCGGGGCGGAGGATGTTGGATTTCTCTGCACGGAGGGGATTTTTCCTATCCCGATTTCGGATAGGAGAGGGCCGGGAAGGAGCTTATACAAACGTATGATCACGATCAAGACACCGCAAGAAATCGAATATATGCGGGAGGCCGGCATAATTTTATCCTCCTGCCACAGAGAACTGGAACGGATGATCCAGCCGGGCGTTACGCCGATGGAACTCGACAAGTTCGTGGAAGCGTATTTGGCCAAGCATGGCGCAACGCCGGAGCAAAAAGGCTACAATGGATACCCGTTCGCCACCTGCGCTTCGGTGAATGACGTCATCTGCCACGGCTTTCCGAATCATACGCCGCTCAAGGACGGGGATATCGTGACGATCGATATGGTCGTCAATTTGAACGGCTGGCTGGCGGATTCCGCCTGGTCATACGCTGTCGGGAATATCTCCGAGCAGGCAAGCCACCTGCTGCGCGTCACGAAGCAATCGCTGCTGCTCGGCATCGAGCAGGCGCTCGACGGCAACCGGATCGGCGATATCTCCCATGCCATACAGGCGTATGCCGAAAGCGAAGGCTTGTCCGTCGTCCGCGATTTCGTGGGCCACGGCATCGGGCAGAAGATGCACGAGGAGCCGCAGGTGCCGCACTACGGGCCGGCCGGGAAAGGGCCGCGGCTCAAGGAAGGCATGGTTATAACGATCGAGCCGATGCTCAATACGGGAACGTTCCGCACGAAGCTGGACGGCGACGGATGGACAGCCAGAACGTTCGACGGCGGATTGTCTGCGCAGTACGAGCACACGATAGCCATCACAAGCAACGGTCCGGTCATCCTCACGGAGTAGAACGGATGTTCCTGCAAAAGCTTTGCAGATGGATCCGATTGACGGATTCCAGAACGTCCCAAATCTGATAAAAGCCTGTCATGACAGCCGGTTTCGCCTATGCGAAGCCGGCTGTTCGTCGTCATGGATATTTCCATAAATTGCGTGATGAATTGATTTCCTGCGCAGGTTACAATTTCATCAGGAGGGGATTACATGAAAAAGTTTATTAGTTTAGTATCCATGACGGCACTCGCATTGACCTTATCGACATCCGCGTTCGCAGCGCAAGGCACCGTTGAACGATCTGTAAACTTCCGTTCGGCTCCTTCCACCGACAGCAGCGTCTATAGCTTGCTGAAGGCGGGAACCACCTTTGAAATTTTGGATAAAGTGAACCAATATTGGGTTAAAGCGAATGTAAACGGTAAGGTCGGCTATGTATCGACCGACTACATAAGCGAGAAAGCGTCGTCCAGTTCCGGTGCGACGGGCACGGTCACCCGATCGGTCAATTTCCGTTCGGAGCCGTCAACGGACGGCAAAGTATACGGACTGCTGAGCGCCGGAACGAAGTTCCAGCTGCTGGAGAAAGTGAACAGCTACTGGCTGAAGATCAAGGCTGACGGCAAGGTCGGCTATGTATCGACGGATTACGTCACGACCTCGGGCACGCCGGCGCCGTCCAATCCTTCGACGTCGAAGCCGGATGCGAGCACGGCGGATCGAATCATTCAGCAGGCGAAAAAGCTGCAAGGCGTTACGCGTTACGAATTCGGCGTGAACAAAGCCCCGAACGTCATGGACTGCTCCGCGTTTACGAAATATGTGTTCGGTAAAGAAGGCGTCGAGCTTAGATGGGGTACAAGGTATCAGCAGGACGCCGGGAAAGCCGTATCGAAATCGAATTTGCAAAAAGGCGACCTCGTCTTTTTCGGGACAAGCAGTAAGAACGACATCAATCATGTAGGCATCTACATGGGCAACGGCCAATTCATTCACAATGCCCCATCCACCGACGGAGTGACGATCTCATCGCTAACTTCAGGCTATTGGAAAGACAAATACATATCCGCTCGTCGCGTTTTGTAAAAACGCATCCCGTACTTATACGATCCCGGCAGAAATGCCGGGTTTTTTCATGTCCTACGAGCGCTATGGCATGAAGGGTTGGGAATAGCGTTCGAATTTCATATCATTTAACGACAAATTAAAGACATGTCCGCAGCCGTGCGATTCCTTATAATGAAGTACAGGATGAATACAGGTTGGGAGACAGCTTCCCCGACAAATTCGAATACGAAGTCCTATGGAGGTCTCAGATGGAAACGAACCGTTCCAGCAACAATCCGATTACCGCGATTATCGTCGGCGCCGGTCACCGTGCGGTGCTGTACGCATCCTATGCGCGCGCGCATCCGGACGAGCTGCAAATCGTCGGCGTCGTCGACCCGGACCCCGTCCGGCGCCATCAGTGCGCGGACAAGTTCGGCCTGCACGCTGACGCGGTCTTCGAGGGCATTGAGCAGTTGACGAGCCGCGGGAAAATCGCCGATGCCGTCATCAACGGCACGATGGACGCGCAGCATGTGGAAACGTCGCTTCCGCTGCTCCGCGCCGGATACGATATTTTGCTCGAAAAGCCGATCGGCACGTCCGCCGAAGAAATTAGGGAGCTGCTGGACTGCGCCCGCGCCTGTGGGCGCAGAGTGATGATTTGCCATGTGCTGCGTTATGCGCCGTTCTATGTCGAGATCTACAAACGGCTGGCGGCCGGGGCGATCGGCGAGATTCAGAACATGCAGACGACCGAGCTTGTCAGCTACCATCATATGGCGATGGGGTTCGTCCGCGGCAAGTGGAGCAGCAAACAGCAGTGCAAGTCTTCGATGCTGCTGGCCAAATGCTGTCACGATCTCGATCTGCTCACCTGGATGATGCGCGGCGCTGCGCCGGAGACGGTCGGCAGTATGGGCGGCTTGACGTATTTTCGGCCGGAGCGCGCGCCGGAGGGGGCAGGCACCCGCTGCTTGCTCGACTGTCCGATCGAGGCTTCCTGTACGTACTCGGCCCGAAAGCATTATGTCGAACAGGGGCTGTGGAAATCGTACGTCTCGCCTCACTATCATCTCGGCGTCCGGTGGACGGAGGATCAGCTCGTCGAATCGCTGCGCACGGACAACCCGTACGGCCGCTGCGTGTGGAAATGCGATAACGACGTCGTCGATCACCAATCTGTCGTCGTACAGTTCGCCGGCGGTGCGACGGCCACCCATAATATGGTCGGGGGCGCGTCGAAGCCCGGGCGGCGCATGCACATCATCGGCACGGAAGGCGAGATTGAAGGCTTCATGGAGGACGGGTATTTCATCGTCCGCCGTCCCGACCCGCGCCGCGGCCATGAATACGCGGAAGAACGCGTGGAGCTGAACGTGAGCAAAGACATGCACGGCGGCGGCGATTTGCGGCTCGTCGCCGATTTCGTTCGCGTGCTGCGCGGCGAGCAGCCGTCGATTTCGTCCACGGCGCTGGAACAATCGATATACGGCCACTTGATCGGTTTCGCCGCGGATGAGGCGATGGCGTCGGGGCAGGTCGTCGCTATTCCGCGGCTGTAAGGGGCGACCGGCTGGACGGAGGGGCATGCCTGCAGGCGGCTTTATAGGCGGATAAACTGCCGAAGCGGGCCACAAGAGCAAGCGTGTCCCACGCGTGGGTAGAGTCGGAACCGGGGCTCCAAGAGCAGGAGCGTTCCGCGCGTGGGCCAAGGCCGGAACCGGGCCGCAGGAGCAAGAGCGTCCCGTGCGTCATAGCCAGGGGCGGAACTGGGGGCCACAAGAGCAAGCGTGTCCTACGCGCCATAGCCGGGGCCGGAACCGGGGCGGCAGCGGCGCTGCCGCTTGAGGCTGGGCGCGTGCGCCGCATCCCTGCATGCCAGCCGGGCAACTGCATAAAGCTACGGCATGAAGCTTGAGCGATCAAGCTTTTTTGCCGTTTGCCGCGCCGCCGTCTGCACCGTTCAGCTTATTTGCGGGATCGGGTCTTGTACAGCGCCCCAAGATGCGGTATATTTTTATACGAAATTTTGGTGCGAAATCGTATTTTACCACGCAGGGAGCCGGCGAATTTATGACCGAGAAAGATCCGTTTGACCGGAATTTTGACAGCTTCACCGAATTGGCCGACATGCTGTACGAAGTGCTCGGCTGTCCCGTCACGATCGAGAACGCCGCGCATCAACTGATCGCTTACAGTTCGCACAGCCCGCAGACGGACGCGGCGCGGATTGCTACGATTGTTGGCCGCCGCGTTCCGGAGCAGGTGATCGGCACGCTATGGGAGAGCGGCGTGATCAAGCGGCTGGCGGAAAGCGACGAGCCGGTCCGCATCGATGCCGTATCCGAAGTCGGCCTTGGCGACCGGGTAGCCATTGCGATCCGGGACCACAACGAGGTGCTCGGCTATATATGGGCGCTGGAAGAGCAGGGCGCGCGCAACCCGCGGCTGTTCCCGCTGCTGAAGGGAGCGGCCGAAGCATCCCGAACGCTGCTGCTGCAGCTGCAAATTCAAAAGCGCAAGGAAGAGGAGAGCCAGCAGTCGTTTTTTTGGCAGCTGCTTACGAGCAGTCTCGCGTCGGGATGGCTGATCCGGCAAAAAGCGGAGCAGCTTCACGTGGTGCTGCCGACGCATTATCGCGTCGCCGTGTTTCAATTCGAATCTGACGTGACCGGCACCGCGTACCGCGAGATCCAGTATATGATCTCTGTGACGCAAAGCGTAAAAATCGTGCTCCACGCGCTGAACGGCCGTCATCTGGTACTGCTTGCTTCGACGCAAGGGGCGCAGCAGTCGTCTGACCGCTTCAACGCGTTCATCGAGACATTCATCACGCAGATGGAGGAGCGGTTCAGCGTATACCCGGTCCGGGGCGCTTGCGGCGGCCGGCAACACGATTATACATTGGTCGAGAGCAGCTACCGCGAGGCGCTCTCGGTGCTGAAGCTCAAGCAGCGCTTCCCGCAGCTCCGGCATACGCATCTGTACGAGGAGCTGGGCTTTTACCGTTATTTGCCGGTCATGGCCGAGGTGACGCACGACGATACGTTCGAGCAGCGGTGCCTGCATAAGCTGGGCACGTATGACCGGGAGCACAACAACTGTTTGGTGGAAACGCTGGACGTATTTTTGAACCACGACAGCAACATTAAAGATACGGCCGACGCGCTGCATATTCATATCAATACGCTGAACTACCGGCTGAAGCGCTTAGCGGAAATCGGCGGCATCGATTTGAAAAATACGGATCATAAAGTATCGTTGTATCTCGCCTTGAAAATGCAAAAGCAATCGGACGGATAACATTTCGTTAAATTCCACAAACGAGTCGGCAACTTTTGTCAGTTTTACACGAAGCGCTCTATTCCCCCGCGTTCTATACTTTTGAAGTAAAGTTAAACGAGGGGGACTCTTCCATGAGAATCGGATTGCCGAAGGAAATCAAGAACAACGAGCATCGCGTCGCATTAACGCCGGCCGGCGTTGCGGCTTTTGTGCGAAACGGCCACGAAGTATTCGTAGAGCAGGGAGCCGGATTGGGAAGCGGCTTTCCGGATCAACAATATGCGAAAGCGGGGGCGAAGCTGACGGAGCAAGCGGCCGACGTGTGGGCAAGCGCCGATATGATCATGAAGGTGAAGGAGCCGCTGCCTACTGAATATGGATATTTCCGCAAAGGGCTGATCTTGTTCACGTACCTGCATCTGGCCGCAGAGCCGGCGCTCGCCCGCGCGTTGACGGACAAGCAAGTGACGGCGATCGCCTATGAGACGGTGGAGCTGAATCGGACGCTGCCGCTGCTCGTGCCGATGAGCGAAATTGCAGGCCGGATGTCGGCGCAGATCGGCGCGCAATTCCTGGAGAAGTCGCGCGGCGGCAAAGGGCTGCTGCTCGGCGGCGTGCCGGGGGTCAGCCGCGGCAAAATCACGATCATCGGCGGAGGCGTCGTCGGCGTCAACGCGGCCAAAATCGCGCTCGGACTTGGCGCCGCTGTCAGCATCATCGACGTGAACGCGGAGCGGCTGCGGTATTTGGACGACATCTTCGGTTCTTCGATCCAGACGCTCATGTCCCATTCGTCGCAAATCGCCGAAGCCGTCGCGGAGGCGGATCTGGTCATCGGAGCGGTGCTGATTCCGGGAGCCAAAGCGCCGAAGCTGGTTACCGAGGACATGATTCGGTCGATGAGCCCGGGCTCGGTCATCGTCGACGTGGCCGTTGACCAAGGAGGCATCTTCGAGACAGTGGACCGCATCACGACGCATGACGATCCCGTGTTCGTGAAGCACGGCGTGCTTCATTACGCCGTGGCGAACATGCCTGGGGCGGTACCGAGAACATCGACGCTCGCGCTGACGAATGCGACGCTTCCCTACGGATTGGAAATCGCCGGACGGGGCGTGGCGGAAGCGATCCGCAGCAATGCCGCGTTGTGCCAAGGCGTCAACGTGATGGGCGGAACGATCACCCATGCGACGGTAGCCCGAGATCTCGGATACGCCTTCGTTCCGGTTGAGCAAGCGGGTTAAACGTTAGGACGATGGCGGGAGACGGTATGGTAGAGAGCAGTTATAGAGACACATGGGCAGAAATATCGCTCGACGCGATGTATCGCAACGTGACCATATTCAAGCGGAAGCTTGCGCCGACCTGCAAGCTGATGGCGGTCGTCAAGGCGGATGGCTACGGGCATGGCGCGGCGGAGGCGGCGTTCACGTCGATCGAGGCCGGCGCCGATTATTTGGGCGTGGCGTATGTGGACGAGGCGCTGCAGCTGAGGATGGCCGGGATCGGCCATCCGATTCTCGTCCTCGGCTATACGCCTCCCCGCTCCGTGGAAGCGGCGGTGAAGCACGGCATCGCGATCACCGTATGCTCGCATGACGTGCTGGAGCAAGCGATCGCGTCCGCGCAGCGCTGGAAGCGGCCGGCCGTCATACATATCAAGCTCGATACCGGGATGAGCAGGCTTGGCGTCGGCACGTATGAGGAAGCGGCGTCGCTGCTCCACATGGCGCTGCGCTCGCCGGAGGTAACGGTCGAGGGGCTGTTCACGCATTTTGCCGATGCGGATAACGGCGCCGCCGACGCCTACACCCGCATGCAATTCGCCCGGTTTACCGGGATCATCGGGCAGCTTCGCAGCGAAGGCATTCCCGTGCCGCCGCTGCGGCATTGCTGCAACAGCGCGGCTGCGCTTTGCTATCCCGACATGCACCTGGAGATGGTGCGCGTCGGGATCGGCCTGTACGGACTGCCGCCGTACGAACCGGCTCCGCGAGAGGAGGCCGCCTGGCTCGAGCAGGCGCTTCATTTGAAGAGCCGCATCGCTGCGCTGCGCATGATTGCGCCGGGGCAGCCCGTCAGCTACGGCTGCACGTTCCGCCCGGAGCAGGAGCGGCGGATTGCGACGATCCCGGTCGGCTACGCCGACGGGCTGTCGCGCGCGCTGTCCAATCAAGGCTGCGTCTACATTCGCGGCGCGGCTGCGCCGATTGTAGGCAGAATTTGCATGGACCAGACGATGCTGGATGTTACGGACATCCCCGGCGCGGCGATCGGGGATGAAGTGACCTTATTCGGCGGGACGGGAGCGGCGTTCGTGCCGCTCGGTCAGGTGGCCGATACGATGCGGACGATCCACTACGAGGTGGCGTGCTTGCTCGGCAAAAGAGTGCCGCGCCTCTATGTGCGGCATGGGAAGCCCGTTCGCGCCGCGAACGCGCTGTTAAGTGCGGAAAGCTTGCCGAAGTAAGTTACGATGCAAGTGAAGGGTAACGATTCAAGCGAGAGGAGCATGCCCATTTTGCTAACGGAACGATTATCGGCGCATTTTGCCGACTATGTGAAGGAACAGCAGTACAGCGGCGTCATTGCCGTCGCCCGGGCCGGCGATATCGTATTTCAGCAAGCGTATGGCATGGCCAATTACGAGCACCAAGTGCCGGTGCGGTTGGACACCAAGTTTTACATCGCCTCGATCACCAAGCCGATGACGGCGATGGCTGTCCTGATGCTGAGCGAGGAGGGCCGCCTCGAGCTGCACCGAAGCGTCCGAGCGTACTTGCCGGAGCTGACACAGGTGGATGAGCGCATCACGCTCCATCAACTGCTCACGCATACGTCGGGGCTCCCGGATTTCGAGGTGCTTTGGGATTTTCAGGCGCAGAAGCAGAAGCTGCTGTATCCCGGCGCGCGCATATTGGAGCTGATCGAAGGACAGCCGCTGGACTTCGAACCGGGAACCGGATGGAAGTATTGCAATACTGGCTACAACCTGCTCGGGCTTGTCATTGAACGGATCTCGGGGGTGTCCTACAGCGACTTTTTGCGGAAACGGATACTGGAGCCGCTCGGTATGAGCGATACCGGATTCGGGGATGCGCAAAGCATCGTCGAAGACTTGGCTTCGGGTTATACCCGGCCGGAAGGAGCGGACCTTCTCGTCAAGGCGCCGTATTTCGAAATCGAAAATTTCATGGCGTCGGGCCACATGTATTCGACGGCGGCGGATTTGCTGCGCTGGGAGATGGCGCTGCGCACGACGCGGCTCGTGAGCGTGGAGACGCTGGCGCTCATCTTCTCGCCCCATGCGCCGGCCAGTCCGGGCCGGCATTACGGTTACGGCTGGTCGGTCTACGAGAACAGCGCCGGGCACGGAGGGTGGCTGCCGGGATACTGGAGCAAATTCAGACGGTATCCTGACGGTCAAGTGGCCGTCATTATGCTCGGCAACCACGATCATACGAAGGAAAACGACATTCTCGACCGCACGTACCGTCTTTGCTGCGATAGCCTAAAGCAGGCGGGTATATCCTAATTTTTCCGATATGATGTAACCATTGCCGGAGGCCGCTGGCGAAAGCGACAGCGATGTCCGCGACAGCCAAAGAAGACCGCAAGGGTGAAGGGCTCACCCGGCGGTCTTCTTTTTTGCCGTTTGCGTGGTCTCTAATCAGTATAACGTGGGAGGGGACGGCTTACTCGCGCGCAGCGCGCCGGAGCAGGCTGGCTGCGTACAGCTCGAGCCGCTCCGCTACGAGCGCATCCGTCAAGGAGGTGACGCCGAATGCTTTCCAGCCTTCATCGACGGCAGGGGGATCGAACAGCGTATCGACGACGGATAACAAGTCCCAATACGGATCGTACCGGAACGCCGTCCCGGCGAACCGCTCGTACGCGGACAAGAATGTATCGGCCGCTTCCACGCCATGCAGCTTGGCTAGATCGAGCCGGCACTGCCCGACGTCGATGCCCGCCGGGCCTCGGCAAGCGTTCACCCAATCGACAACGCCGCTCACAGCGCCGTCGCTCCACAGTACATTGCCCGGATGATAATCGCGGTGGATGAAGCAGTGCCTTGTTGTCAGCGGTCGCGGCCCCCTCACGATATCGAAAATGGCGCTCCATCGCTCCGGCGCATTTGACCATTCAGGCCGTTCCAACGAATCTACGTCAATGTAGGTGAAGTACGCCCATCCGAAGCGGTCCGCGTCCACTGCATGAATACTCGCGAGCGTTTGGGCCAAGCCGTTCAGCCACGGCTCCAGCCGCTGCGGCTGGAGGTCGACCGTGCCTTCCAGCCGCGTCATCAGAACAGCCGGTATGCCGCAGGCGCTTCCGTCGATGTCATAAGCGACGATGCGCGGCGTATGCAGGCCGGTCTCGACCGCAAAGCGGAGACTTTCCGCTTCGTGCCAAGCCGCATCCGGCTCTTCCTGCAGCCATTCCTCGTTATCGAGCTGGCGCAGCACATAATCGGCGACCTGCCCGCCGGATTGAACCGACAGGCAGTGCATCGTCGACGAAGTGCCGCCCAGCAGCTGACGGACGGACACGACCGCCGCATCCGGATGTACGGCCCTTGCGGCCCATTGCAGCAGCCGTTCCGGTAGCATGTGTTCCGTCGCTTGCTTCACAAGCATTCCCTCCTTCTTCATTCCAATGGTTTGCTGCGCGCCGACAGCTGCTTTTCCCGCAGATTGCTGCGGAATACCGCCGGGGAGACGCCGAACTTTTCCTTGAACGCTTTATGAAAAAATGTATAGCTTCGGAAGCCGCAGCTGTCGGAAATTTGCCCGAGCGTCATATTCGTGTAGTTCATCCGGTCGACCGCGCCCGAGAGACGTATATCCATCGCATACTGGATCATTGTTTTTCCATAGCTTTCCTTGAATAAATGGGCGGCGCGGGAGACGCTCAGGCCGACATGCCTAGCCGCTTCTTCGACCGTGAACGTTTCGATCGCATGCGCTTCCACAAAACGCTTCATCCGTGCGGAAATGTACGGTTTGTTGTACGCGGGACTCGTCTCGGAGACGATGCGTTCGAGATACAGGCACAGCGCGCGCATCAGGTGCGAGATCAGCTCGACATTGTCTTCCTTGATGCGGCACTTCTCCAGTATGATTTGCTTCCACAGCGACAATATCGTATCGCCGGGCTCGATATGGATGCGCCAAGGCTTCGCCGAGGCGTCCCACCAGTTGCTTAACCAGTCGCCTTGGGCGAACATGTAGTAGTCCCCGCTGATGATCCGCGGTGCCTCATCCGGGGCCGGGCCGACCGCGTCTTCCTCAATCCGCAGCTCATATGCCGTGCCGGGGCGAAGAAGCAGCAGGTCGCCGGGCACCAGCGCATAATCTCGTCCCTCTACGATTACGGTGCAGGTCCCTTCGGTCTGTAGCCGAATCAAGTAACTCGTAAGTCCCGGGTCGGCATGCGACTGGTGGAATCGTTTCGTATGAAAGGTGCAGCCGCAGAGCAGCACTTCCTGTTTCATCCCATCACCCTAAATTTATAGCAGAATAGTTGATAGTTTTCATACTATCGATTATTTACCGTTAGCGCAATATTCAATTAGAATGAACCTAAGCTTGAAACCGCATACTTTGCAAAGGTGCATGCATTCAAACCATATATAAACAGGGAGGATCATTTTATGAAAACGATACACAACAGAATAGGGGCCTCGCTCGCGCTGCTTTTGCTGGGCGCGTCGCTTGCAGGCTGCGGCAGCACCGCAGAGAAACCGAAAGAAGGAGCTGCCGCTCCGGCAACGAGCGAGCCCGCCTCCGACCAGCCGGTCGTGACGGAGCCGATTACGCTCACATTTTACCGGTTTTACGCCGGCCTTAGCGATAAGGAGTATAACGAATATTTCGTGCAGCCGTTGCAGAAAAAATATCCGAACGTGACGCTGAAGTTTATATACAGCAGTCTGACCGGTCCGCTGTCTGCGGAGAACATTCTCGTCTCCGGCGAGAACCCGGATCTGATCTATACGAGCAATTATTCGCTGCCGATCTTCAAGCAGCTGAAAATGCAGGAAAATTTGACGCCGATGATCCAGAAAACGAAGTTCGACATGAAGCGCTTCGACCCGGCGATTCTTGAAGCGTTAAGCAAATACAGCGATGACGGCAACACATACGCCGTACCGTTCTCCCTGAACTTTGCGCCGTTGTTCTACAACAAGGATATTTTCGATAAGTTCGGCGTTCCGTATCCGAAAGACCAGTCGACGTGGGACGATATCATTGCCTTACAGAAGCAGCTTACCCGCATGGATAACGGCGTTCAATTCCGCGGTATCGTCTCGCCGGTAGCCAAGCAGTTCGGAGACCAGCTGGCGCTCGCATACGCGGATAACAAGACGAAGAAAGCGACGCTGCAGACCGAACAGTGGAAAAAAGCGCTCGACGTGCTCAAGCGGCTGTACGAGATTCCTGGGGCAACGGAATCGGCCGACAAGCTTCCGACCGACACGAAGACCTTTTTCCAGGATCAAACGACGGCGATGTATACGAACTGGGCAGATTCCGCATTGGGTAACCTTACGGATTTAGCCGATAAAGGAAAGCCGATGAACTGGGACATGACGACGTATCCGAGCTTCACGGATGCGCCCGGGATTGGACGACGGGTCGATTTCCACTTGATGATGGTATCCCCGACAAGCAAGCATAAGGAATTGGTGTTTGACATCATCCGTTACCTTACTTCGGAAGAAATTCAGCTTAATATGACGAAGAATGCCCGGATGACCGCACTCAATAACGAAGCGATGAAAAAACAGTTTGGCGAAAGTCTTCCCGTCATGAAAGGGAAAAATTTGACCGGCGCGCTGAAAACAAAAATGGCAGGCATCACGCCATCCGATTATGATGTGCCGGTATCCGGTATCGTCAACAAAGCGGGATCGAGCGTCGCGCTGAATAAGAAAGACGTGAACACTGCCCTTCGCGACGCGCAGGAAGAAGCGGATAAGGCGATCGCCTCGGAAGCGATCAAGTAAGGCAGCGCCAGCGTCGCCTGCGCGAGGAATGGAATGTTATCAACACAGCAGCTTCATTACAGGGAGGTTATGCAGATGAGGAAACGAGGATTGTTGCTGACCGTTATGCTGGGCATTACTGCCGTGACGGGAACGGCGGTCAGCGGCTGCGCGAACGACAAGGCCGCTTCCGCCCATGTGAACCCGGTGCGGGTGATGACCTTCAATTTGCGGACGGCTAACGCCAAGGACGGACACCCGTGGGAGAAACGGTGGGCTGCCGCCAAAGCGCTGGTGAACCAGGAGAAGCCGGACATTATCGGCACGCAGGAAGGCATTCGCACCCAGCTGAACGATCTGGAGGTCGGCCTGCCTGACTACAAATGGATCGGCGTCGGGCGGGATGCGGGCAATCAAGGGGAATATATGGCGATCTTCTATAACAAGACGCGTATGAAGCCGCTGCAGCAAAGCCATTTCTGGCTGTCGGATACGCCGGAGGTGCCGGGCTCCAAAAGCTGGGGCAACAACTACGTGCGGATGGTGACATGGGTGCAGTTCGAGGATTTGACCAGCGGTGCGAAGCTTTACGTGGTGAACACGCACCTCGATCACCAATTCGAGACGGCGCGCCAGCGCAGCGCAGAGCTGATCGTGAAGAAGCTCGAAGCATTCGAGCCGAACGTACCGGTATTTTTGACCGGCGATTTCAATGCCCCAGTCGGCAGCGCGCCTTACAAATATTTCACCGCGAACGGCGGGATGAAGGATGCCGTTCAGGAGGCGGGCGAGCGGGTAAATAATGCGACGGGCACGTTCCACAACTACAAGGGCGGCGGCACGGAGACGATCGACTGGATTTTGTATCGAGGGGATGTCAAGGTCAAGCGAAGCGAGAAGGTGACGTTTCAGCTGAATGGTGAATACCCGAGCGACCATTATCCGGTGATGGCCGATGTCGTGCTGAACAAGCAGGCTGCCCAATAAAGCGACCGGCATGATTGGATCGCAGGGACGCGATGACCAAGCCGCGCTTGCTTAACTGGAATAGACGAATAAGGCACTCCATGGAGCGAATGCGGCACTTCAACCGTTTCGTACATGGAGTGTCTTCTTTTGGGCAATGCGCTCAAAGGGAAGCGGCAGCTGCTGGCACATTAGCGAAGATAATGAGAGTCCTTCATCAGGACTCTCATTGCTTTTACGCACCGTTCATGCCATAATAGCTGTTGTTTCATATTTCGGATCATTGCATTTTTACATTATTGGGGGCCGTGTAACCTGTGGAACGATATCCTTTTGCCTATGATCATGCTTCGCCTTACGTACGACAAGCGGGTGAGTGGATAGCGGATCAATTATACGACGTATTGCCCGAACACGGCTTCGAGGTTCGCGACGAACAAATTTATATGGCGTTTCAACTGGAACGGGCGTTTGCGGACAAGCGGACGATTTTCGCCGAGGCGGGGGTCGGAACGGGCAAGACGCTCGTTTATTTGTTGTATGCGGTGTGCTACGCCCGTTATCACCGCAAGCCGGTCATTGTCGCCTGTGCGGATGAGTCGCTGATCGAACAGCTCGTCAAGCCGGAGGGAGACATCGCCAAGCTTCAGCGGCATTTGGGGCTCTTGATCGACGCGAGGCTGGCCAAATCTCCGGATCAATACGTTTGCCTGAACAAGCTGGATGAAGCGAGGCTCGGGCATGAAGAAGCCGGGCTGTACCAAGAGGTGCATATGGATCTGCCGGAGTTCGTACATGTCCGCGACGGGATGCAGTCGTTCCATGCTTACGGCGACCGCAAGCAGTATCCGCATCTGAACGATACGCAGTGGAACCGGATGAGCTGGGACGTGTTCCAGGATTGCTTTGCGTGCGAGAAACGGCACCGGTGCGGACAGACGTTATCCCGCGACGAGTATCGCAAGGCGGCGGACCTTATCATTTGTTCCCACGACTTCTACATGGAGCATGTATGGACGTATGAGAGCCGCAAGCGGAAAGGCCAGCTGCCGATGCTGCCGGACCATTGCGCTGTCGTGTTCGACGAAGGACATTTGCTGGAAGCGGCAGCGCAGAAGGCGCTCACCTACAAGCTGAAGCATGTCGTGTTCGAGGAGATGATCACCCGGCTGCTGAAGGGGGAAATCCGCGAGTCGCTCGCCTATTTGATCGAGGACGCGATCACGCAGAGCGAGTCGCTGTTCGAGCTGCTGGAACGGCGGAGCGAGGCGATTCCCGGCTCCGACCGGAAGCGGATCGTGCTGGAGGATGAACTGCTGGAGGAAGTCCGCAAATTCCGGGACGTGCTCACGGTGATCGAAGACGAGCTTGTTTATGAAAGCGAGCTGTTCATGATCAATGAGTACCAGCTGCGCATCGTTGAGGAGCATCTGGAGATGATGCAGAAGGCGCTGAACCTGTTCGATCGGCCGGAGAAGCTGATCTGCTGGGCGACGGACAGCGTCAACGGCTTGTCGCTCGTCATGATGCCGCGAACGGTGCAGGAAGTGATGCGGGAGCGGGTGTTTTCCACGGCGATGCCGGTCATCTTCTCGTCGGCGACGCTGTCGGTGAACGGTTCGTTCGATTACGTGGCCGAGGGTCTCGGCATCGACGATTACTTATCGTTCAGCGTCGATTCCCCGTACGAATACGAGCGGCAGATGAAGGTGATCGCGCCGGCATGGACTTACCGCGCGACCTTCTCGGAGAAGATGAAGACGTCGGCAGAACTGCTGCAGCGTTCGGAAGGGAGAGCGCTGATCCTGTTTCCGAGCAAGGAAGAGCTGCTCGGCTTCAAGCGGGAGATCGTCCATTACTCCGAATGTGCGGGCATGCGTTTTCTGTTCGAGGGAGATCAGGAAATCAGCCATTTGATCGCTACGTTCCAAAGCGATGAACCGAGCATTCTATGTGCGGTCACGCTGTGGGAAGGGCTGGATGTTCCAGGCCCGTCTTTGTCGAATGTCATCATCTGGTCGCTGCCGTTTCCGCCCCGGCAGGATCCTGTCTTTATGGTGAAGCGCCAAGCGGCGGCTTCGCCTTATGAAGACGTGGATCTTCCTTATATGCTGCTGCGGCTGCGGCAGGGGCTCGGCCGGTTGATCCGTTCCCGCAGCGACTGGGGAACGGCGGCGATCTTGAGCGAGGAGCTTCACAAGCAGTCGCAGCTTCGCGAGCAGATCGAGAGCCTGCTGCCAAGCGGCGTCGCGTTATTGGAGCAGTGGTAAGCTGGAAAATGGGGCCCGAACCAGCTGCGGTATGTTCATACGGCGCAAGGCGAGAATGTAGCGGAAGAAATGCTTCGTGCCGCAGACCGGGCGCTTGCGAAGCTGTGATCATCAAGTGAAGCGACGCTGCTAAAAAATAGGTATCGAAAACCATCATGACGTGCTGCGGAGTTTCCGCCGGGCACGTCTTTTTTGGCCTGTTATCCTAAGCAAACTGTAACCGAATAAACGAAAAGACAGCGAGGCGTCGCTGTCTTTTTTTGACCTATGTGGCATTTACGCTTGTTCCGTGTTCTCCCGGTATTCATCCTGATCGCTTCCGTAAATAAAATCGACGCCCGGCTCGATGCCCGGGTGATAGTCCGGGTATTCGACCTGCTGCGGTGCGTCCGTGCTGATTTCCTTGTCTTGCTGCGGATCTTGTTCATACTGCTGCTCTGTCATCTGCGAAACCTCCTTAATCTGATTGCGGCCGCATTAGTTTTAGCCGGACACAGGAAAAATATGCATGTTCGGCGCTCAAGGCATGTCCCGTCCCGCACGAACGGGAGGAACCGGCACGGCGTTGCGACAAGCACCGTTTAAGCGCTTCCTCGGGTAATAGCTCTTTTTTGCGAAGTCCGGGCGGCTGCCTAGCTCTGCAAGCCGCACCCGACATACGTTATATTGGCGGACCTCATGGGAGTTCAATAACGGATAACAAAGGAGCAGAGTCATGTCAAAGCTAAGCTGGTCGAAAATGACCAAATATAAGTTGCTCAAACGAAACCGCAAGCTCGTCAAGTATTTGCCGGAGACGCGTAGGATGAAGAAAAGCGGATTAATGCAGATGCTTGGCACATACGATAATGTGATCATCAAGCCTTCCAGCAGCTTCGGAGGCAAAGGGGTGATGCGGGTAACGTCCGAACGAAAAGGACGATATGCACTTCATTCCGGCAAAAAAATAAAGCATTTCGGCAGCGCCAAAGGGCTGAAGGCTTACTTGAAACGGAAGCGTCTGCACGGATATATCGTCCAGCGATACGTTTCGCTGGCCAAGGCGAACGGCCGTCCGTTCGATCTGCGGGTGATGGTGCAGCGACGCAAAAAAAGAGATTGGACGGTAACCGGAAAACTTGCTAAAATTGCAGGAAAAGGGTATATCGTTACGAACATACGCCGCAGTCACGGAAACGTCGTTTCTGTCAAAACGGCGATCTCTCAATCGAAGATCAGGAGCAAATACAGCAAGGCTTTGATGTCCAAAATCGATAAAGTGGCGCTGCGGACGGCGAAGCATCTGCACAAATATTACAAATGGATTCATACCACCGGCGTCGACATGGGTTTGGACCGGAAGGGGAACATATGGATTATCGAGGCGAATTTCGATCCGGCCACATCCTTGTTCCTGAAACTGAAAGACAAGTCGATGTACCGCAAAATCATATCGTACAATAAAAAGAAACGAAGACGTTAATATAAATAAATTATGCTGTCGATAAGAGGACAACGCTTGAAATGGATGGAGGCCGCATATGCTTTAGCGGTCTTTTTATTATGCGAACCTGCCGGCGATTCGCGTACATTCGCCGAACTTGCGGAGCTTGCTTTTTGCCGAATTGCGCTCCCGGTCCTGTCATCCGCAGGCCACAACTTTGACATCGAAAGGACAGAGTACGCATGAATCGAATTACAACGGAGTCCGAACGTTCCGAACTGCCCGTAACGCCAAGGCGTTCAAGCGGGCGGGGGCGAAACGCCGAATCCCCGTCGTTGCCCGAAGCCGGGGGGAGGCGGTACATGCCGGGACTTGACGGCCTTCGCGCGCTCGCGGTGTTCGCCGTCATTGTATATCACCTGAACCCGGCATGGGCGCCGGGAGGGCTGCTTGGCGTCGCCGTGTTTTTTGTGCTGTCGGGGTATCTTATCACGGATATTTTGATCGCGCAGTGGAAGAAGACCGGGACTATCGATCTGAAGGATTTTTGGCTTCGCCGCATGCGGAGACTGCTGCCGCTCTTCCTGGTCATGCTGGTGGCTGTAGGCGGATGGCTTATGTATGCCGAGCCGTCGAGATTGGCCCGCTTACAGGGGGATATCATTACATCGCTGCTGTACATTAACAACTGGTGGCTTATTTTTCACCAGGTTTCGTATTTCGAGAGCTTCGGTCCCGTATCGCCGTTCGGCCATCTTTGGTCGCTTGCGGTTGAGGAGCAGTTTTACATCGTATGGCCTTTCCTGTTATGGCTGGGCCTTCGCTTCGCTCCGCGACGGGGCGTGCTTGCAGCCGTGATTACGGCCGGGGCAGCCGTCTCGGCATTGGCGATGGCGCTCATGTATGAGCCGGGAGCAGACCCGAGCCGGGTGTACTACGGAACGGATACGAGAGCGTTCGCCCTGCTGATCGGCGCTGCGCTCGCGGTGCTGTGGCCGAGCTGGAAGCTGCCGGCTGCCGCATCGGCGCGAATGCGCAATACGGTCGACGCGGTTGGCGGATTGGGCTTGATCGTTATCGTCTTCATGATCTGGGCAACGAGCCAGTATGACGACTTTTTGTACCGAGGGGGGATGGTTGTGCTCGCCGCAGCGGCCGCAGCCGCGATTGCTGCGCTCGTGCATCCGGCGAGCCGGCTGGGCGCCGCGTTTGGCTGCAAGCCGATGCGCTGGCTTGGCGTCCGCTCCTACGGCATCTACATATGGCATTATCCGGTCATCGTGCTGAGCAGCAATGCGGCTCCCGCCGAATTCACGACCGAGGGATTGGCGCTAGCGGCAGGGCAGGTTGCGGCGGCTGTCGGGCTTGCCGCCTTATCGTGGCGATTCGTGGAAGAGCCGGTACGCCGAAGGGCTTGGATCCGAAAGCCGTCGCACCGAAGGGCGCGGAGCCGGAAGAACGGCCTAATGTCTTATTCGCTAGTGTACTTGTCGCTCGTTCTCGTCATCGCCATCGTCAGTAAGCTTGAACCCGCCTGGGAAAATAGGATCGTCAGCTCTGCGCCGCAGACGGCGAGCGGCGATCCCCTTACGCAGCCGGAGATCGCTCCTGCGACCTCGCCGCCGCCCGGTACATTGCAAGCTGGCGGCGAGGCGGCGATTCCGGTTCAAGCCCGTCCGCAGACGGAAGATCCAGAAGGCGATGCCGTTCCCGCTCCAGAGAACAGCGGCGGGAGCGACGAAGCTGTTCCGGCTCCGGGGGACGGAGGCAGCAGCGTTGCTGCCGTCCCTGGAGAGCCGGTTGTTCCCGCCGTTCGGCCTCCGGATGCGGAGATTAGCGTCACGGCCATCGGCGATTCCGTTATTCTGGATGCGGCCCGGTTTCTGTCGGAGCAGGTGCCGGGTATCGTCATTGACGGAAAGGTCGGCCGGCAATTTTCCGAAGCGAAAGAGCTGACGAATCAGCTGAAAGAAATGAAAAAGCTGGGTACGGTCGTCGTCGTCGAACTAGGGACGAACGGAACGTTTTCCAAAGAGCAGTTGAAGACGCTGCTGGAGACGATTGGAAGCGAACGGAAGGTCGTGCTCGTGAATACGCGTGTGCCGCGCCCGTGGGAAGGAAACGTCAACGAGAATTTGAAAGAGGCGGCGGAAACGGCCACAAACGTCACGCTGGTCGATTGGCATTCGGCGAGCGAGGGCAAGAACGAATATTTTGCCGCGGATGGCGTTCATCTGAAGGAAGAAGGGGCCAGATTGTATGCCTCTCTGCTCATTAAGGCGATTGGGATTCCGGCCCCTGCGGAAGCGGCGGCGGCTAAGAACGGGAGCGATCCGCAGCTTACAAGCTGAGCGGTACGCAAGCTGCCGGTTCCACAGGGACGTTCGGCATGGTAAGATGACATGAAGAACATTTACGACATTGAAGGAGATATCGGGGCGTTGGAAGGAACATGTGTGACCTATAATGCCTTCGGGAAACCGGAGCAAGTATTGCGGATCGGGCGGACGCCGGTCCGCCCGCCGGGGCTGGGCGAGCTGCTGGTCCGGATGCTGTCCCGGCCCGTCAATCCGTCGGATCTGATCCCGGTGACCGGCGCTTACGCGCATCGCATCCGCCTGCCGGCTATTCCCGGCTACGAAGGCGTCGGGATCGTCGAAGCGGCCGGGCCGGATGTATGCCCGGATTGGATCGGCAAGCGGGTACTTCCGCTGCGGGGCACAGGCACATGGCAGCAGTGGGTTCATGCTCCCGCCGAGCTGACAGTTCGGCTGCCCGATGCGCTGGACGACGACACGGCGGCGCAACTGTACATCAATCCGATCACGGCATGGGTCACCTGCAAGGACGTGCTGCGGCTGGGATCGGGCGATGTCGTCGTCGTGAACGCTTGCGGATCATCTATCGGACGCATCTATGCGCAGCTGTCCCGCATGCTCGGCTTTCGGCTCATCGCGGTGACGCGAAGCCGCTCCCATACGGCGGAGCTGCTCGCGCTTGGCGCGGCTGCCGTCGTTGAGACGGATGGCCGGTCGCCTGCGGCGCTTCATCGTACCGTCATGGAATGGACGGACGGAGCGGGAGCCTGCGCCGCGATCGATTCCGTCGGAGGCGCTTCAGGCATGGCGCTGGCCGAATGTGTTCGGCCCGGGGGCAAGCTGCTCAGCATCGGGCTCTTGTCGGGAATGCCGCTGAATGCGTCGCAAATCTCGCGATCGACCGGGGCGCAGCTCCAGATGTTCCATCTGCGTCATTGGAACAAGCAGACGACCGCCGCTGCATGGCAGCGGACGTTCCGGCAGTTAATCTCGTTTATCGGCGGCGGACAGCTGCGTCTTTGTCCGCCGAGCGTCCGCTTCGACTTATCCGATGTGAAGGAAGCGGTTCACGCCGCACAATCGGGGCAGAAGGGCGTGGGCAAAATATTTTTGACCGGTTGAGGGTTGAAGGCTGAGAATGGATCGTCGACCGAAGGCTTGGTTTGAAGGGAGCGGACCGGAATGGCAGGGGCCAAAGCAAAAGGCATCATCTTCGATATGGATAACACGATACTGCGTTCGCATATCGATTTCAAACGAATGAAGCATGAAGTATTCTCGTATTTGGCCGGTCATCGCATCGTCAGCGAGCGGATCGATCTGGACGCATTCACTTCATCTACTTTAATCGAGCTTGCCTGTACTTCGCCGCGTTTTACCGTACAGGCGGAACAAGACGTATGGGCGATCGTCACGGAGCTGGAGCGGGAAGGGATGGACGATGCGGGACTAGAGCCCGGCGTGGAGCGCGTACTGGAGCAGCTGCGCCCCACCTGCCATTTGACGATCCTGACGAATAATGCGAAGGAAGCTGCGCTGCAGGCGCTGCGTACGACCGGCATCGAGCCTTATTTCGATCATATCATCGGAAGAGAGCAGGCAGGTCTCAAGCCGTCTCCGGCGGGAGTGCAGTGGATCGTTCGCTCCTATCCGCACTTGTCCAGGGAAGACTGGCTGTCGGTTGGCGATGCTTGGATCGACGGGAAAGCGGCCATGGACGCCGGCGTACGTTTCATCGCGTATCAGGCGAATCGGTCCGAGCTGGAGCGAAGAGGTGTTGTTCCGGAGGGCTACATAGAAGCAATAGCCGATATGATCCATTACATTTGAAGGAGGAACAGCATGCCTCAATTAACAGTAAGAGGAATCGGCGTTGACGTTATGGTCTCGATCAGCCGGCCGCTCGTTGAAGAGCTGGCGGCGATTTGCCAATGCGGTACGGATCATTTTACGGTCGATTGCTTGAATGTCGTTTCCGTATTTGACGGACAAGCGTGCAACACGAATCCGTTCATCGAAGTGGCCTGGTTCGAACGGGGCCGTGAGATAAGGGACCGCGTGGCGGAAGCGATCACAAGACATGTTCGCACGGCAGGCGTGTCTGAGCTGGAAATTGCGTTCAAGGTGTATAAGGAAGACGGCTACTATATAGGCGGCGTACCGTGCGGGTAAGCGGGACCGCGTCCGGTTCGAACGAATATCCGGCGCAGGCATACAGCGACTTCACAACGGCGGGGTGATCCACATATGGGTTATATTGAGGAAATACGGGCGCTTGTCGGCCACCGGCCGCTGATCTTGGTCGGAGCGGTCGTCATCGTCGTCGATGCCGAGGGCCGGCTGCTGCTTCAGCAGCGGAAGCATCCGTATGGCGTCTGGGGAATCCCCGGGGGGCTTATGGAGTTGGGTGAATCGGTTGAAGACACCGCTCGCAGAGAGCTGCGGGAAGAAACGAATCTGGAGGCCGGCGCACTGAAGCTTATCAACGTGTATTCCGGACCGGGTCAATTCATTCGTGCGGCGAACGGTGATGAATTTTATGCCGTCACGACCGCGTTCTATACTACGGAAATTACCGGCGAGCTGATCGTGGACGAGTCGGAAGCGCTCAACTTCGAATACTTCAAGCCGGATCAACTGCCGGAGCGGATCGTCAAGAGCCATAGACGCATCGTGGACGAGTTTATGGCCGGTCATTACAGCCGGCTCTAATCCGTTCCCGCTCGTCATGTCCGAATAAACCGCCACCGGCGGTTTTTCTTTTTTTCCGCATGGCCATAAGTGGTGAAGACTGGTGTGGATGCATGCCCCCGTTCGGTCAGAGTCAGGAGTATCTCCGCCGTAAAAGCACCGGAAACGTTTCGTTCGATGTCTCCACGCGTTGCTGCGAAGATGCTGCTATTCCTCGTTCATGACTATAATTTTTTGCGCAAACGCTTGGCCGGGGTAAGACGTGGCGACAACGCCGTCGAAAATAATTTTCACTTTGGAGCCGACGCGAACCTCTGGCGGCAGCATTTTCTTGGATGTGAACCAGATCGAATTGTTTTTGTTTTCGATCCCGGATACCAAAATTCGTTTTTCGTGAATATCGGTTACGATGCCGATATGCTCCACTTGTTTCGAGCAAGCTGCGGTCAGCAGTAAGCTGGTAATGACGATACATAGGACAACAATGTTTCTCACGGGCTCTCCACTCCTTCATTTCAATATGCGGCCGCTGACATGTCTGCTTGCATGCCGTGCATTTCATTGCGCTCGAGGCACGGGATGAAGCGCTTATACGCCGGATACTACATGGACGTAACGGATAATGCATAAGTTTCAGACGATCCGCCGTTTTCTGAACGAATGGACGATTTTCCATTGCCCTAGGTATAGATGGAGTCTATGGAGTCAATCGAAACAAACAATTTCATAAATGGTTCATGGCGTTCTATAATGAAAGCAAACGTACGGCAGCGCTGGCGGACAAGACAGAGGGAGTGAGCAGAAGATGGCAGGTAACAGTTTCGGAGAGTCGTTCAAAATTACGACGTTCGGCGAGTCCCACGGGGCTGCGGTCGGCGTGATCATTGACGGTGTAACACCAGGCGTGGACATCGACGAAGCCTTTATTCAGGTTCAAATGGATCGCAGAAAGCCCGGTCAATCGACCGTGACTTCTCCGCGCAAAGAATATGATATCGTCCATATTTTATCGGGAACATATGAAGGCAAGACGACGGGAACGCCACTGTTCATTATTTTGTACAACAAAGATATGCGACCTGAAGCGTATGATGACATCAAGCACAGCTTTCGCCCCGGACATGCCGACTTCACGTATTTGGAGAAGTACGGCATTCGTGATCACCGGGGAAGCGGCCGGGCTTCCGGCAGGGAGACGGCGGGAAGAGTGGCGGCCGGCGCGGTGGCACGAAAAATGCTGGAACGCAGAGGCGTGTCGGTCATTGCGTATACCCAGGAAATCGGCGGTATCGCATGCCGCGATTACGTCGAAGAGGCAATCGAGTCGAACCCGGTAAGAGCCTGCGATCCGCAAGCTGCAGTGCAGATGGTGGAGAAGATCGAGTCGCTTGCCGCGATCGGCGACAGCTGCGGCGGCATTGTGGAATGCCGGATTCGCGGCGTTCAACCCGGCCTCGGCGAGCCGGTATTCGACAAGCTTGACGCCGATCTGGCTAAAGCGATGCTGTCGATCGGAGCCGTCAAAGGAATCGAATTCGGCGCCGGCTTCGCCGCGGCGAGAATGCTTGGCAGTCAGCATAACGATCAGATGAAAGGCGGGGAATTTATAACGAATCATGCCGGAGGGATGCTCGGCGGCATCAGCACGGGAGAAGAAATCGTCTTTCGGGTGGCGGTCAAGCCGACTTCGTCTATCTCCCTTCCGCAGCAAACCGTCAATCGGGATGGGGAAGACCATACGATCGTGACGATAGGCCGACATGATCCGTGCATCTGCCCTAGAATCGTTCCCGTGGTCGAAGCGATGGCTTGCCTTGTTATCGAAGACCACTACAAACGCCAAGCCGCGACGCGGTATTAACGGGCCGGCATGAATGCGGTACCGGTGCCATTGCAAGATGACAAGCAAGCTTCGCAATAGAAGCTTGCTTGTTTGCGTGGATCCATTCTTTTTGGCATAACTCAAAATGCAAAGCGGACATCACAGAATTCTTCCATTGGAAACGTTATTTTGCGAATATAATCATTTAGGAATCGCGCCCGCCATAGTCATATGGTATAATAATCCAATCACAATAGAATGGCCTTATGGTCGGTCGGCTAACCTCTCGGAAGGGAGGTGATGCCTGTGGAGGTATTTCAAGCGCTGCAATTGATGTTCCTGTTCGGAATGTTTATTCTAGCTTTGCTTACGTACCTTAACAAAAAGAAATAGACCGTCCTCTCACAAAGGTTAACGGTCTATTTCTTTGGCAATAACCCTTTGAAGCCAACCGCCCTTAAATGCGGCTATTGTGTAAGGAGTCGTGTTGGAGCACGACTCTTTTTTAGTATATGCACAATGCATAAAAGTAAACATTAATATTTACCTCTATATTACACGATATTTTTCATAGTGACAATAATATATTACTGAATATATTACTGAATATATTGCTTATTGAGAAAGGGATAGATGAGATACTTGGTTTACATTAATCAAGTCTGATTCTCTAAAAAGAGGATAACCAAGATTATGTGGCTGAATATGCGGCAGATCGATAATCTCTTCCCGCACTAGAAGTATCCCACATTAGGAAATTAGTGGTAATATGGTTTTATACATTTAAAAGGAGATGACGATGAGGTGGCTCCGAAACATATCATTTCTGCGGCAACCATTGTAGTGAATGAGGGTAACGAAATATTATTGATAAAAGGACCTAAGCGAGGATGGGAAATGCCCGGAGGGCAGGTTGAAGAAGGTGAATCATTGAAAGATGCAGCGATACGGGAAACAAAGGAAGAGAGTGGTATCGATATAGAAGTGACCAAGTTTTGTGGTGTTTTTCAAAATGTCAGTGCTTGTATTTGTAACACTTTGTTTTTAGGCAGACCCATCGGGGGCGAATTAACAACGACTCCCGAGTCTTTAGATGTAGGATTTTTTCCAATCGAAACAGCACTAGAGATGGTAAATTGGGGGAATTTTAAGCAAAGAATCGAGCTTTGTTTGAATGACGAGCTTCATCCGTTTTATGTTGAATTTTCCATTCCGCTTAAGGAGTGCTAGAGCGCTATAAGTTTTTTTACTTCGGATCGCGTTGACCTAAAACCAGCTAATCTTAACTTCTAATGAGTAATCTCTAAACTGTTAAATTTAGCATAAGTATCGATCTTATTTTCAAAGTGGGATAGGTGCTCTTGGTGATGAAGGAGAAAGTTGATGTAACAGCCGCGTTGAGCAGCTCACGTTAATGAATACACTTACCTTTCCAGGGAAAATTAACTTAGTGATATTGGTAGGATTAAGTAGTTTTCCTGGGAAGGGGCAGCTCTCTTGAGGGTCTTAATATGCATAGCCATGCTAATTTCAATGGTTGGAATACAATCTTCATTCTGTAACGCGGTTGTACAGAAGCCGCTGGAGGACTCGAGGGAACTGCAACTTCAAGATATGCTTGTAATGTTTTTGCTCCCCCACATGCGAGAGAAGCTTGCAGTTGTATACTCAGATGTATTGTCAGCACCAGGAGGACCAGATATATATCCTTATTTTGTTGATGTGAAGCACATTGAAAGGGTTAATGGATTCCGTGGTTTTGATTTCTTAATTACACTTTTCGCGTTTCCAACAGTTGGCCCTCATATCCCTGTCGGTGAAGATGTTTTTACATATCAGATCTCGGCTGCTGGAGTTAGGCTTATACATTTTGAACATCTAAAAGGACCGAATAAAGACGATTTCCCACCTAATTACAAAGATCTTTTGAAGTAAGTCAAGCTTGATCCAAAAAAGAAGGGCCATCCATGTTTGAACCACATAGATGTGCCCTTTTCGACAATGTTGAGCAGTGGATTTTACTCGAGAACTTAAGAAGGAGCATGTGGTGCGATAATCCCTGTGGAACGAGTCGGGTGAGCTCATTATTCGTGCAGGTGAGTTCCCGAAGCAGCTGCCAAGCAAGCTTCGGATGTTCGGTTCGGGAAGCAATGCCGAATCCGCAAATCCAAGGCTCATTAACTCTTTCACCTCCCCGAAAATACGGTAAACCTACCATCCCAAGGTTTTCCTTCAGCTTAGGTTCAATCTCGTGCAACATGATGAAGTAATCGAGGATCATACCAGTGCTATTTTCAAGTAAACCACTGTTTCGAAATAGTCATGCATCGCCCAGGCGACCCTGTGCTTGCGAACGAGTTCGGTGACCCGCGTAATCGCTTCGACTGCCTTCGGGCTGGTTGTGTAACGTCGTTGTACGAACGGGCAGCAGTTTAATATAATTATTCTTTACATCCCTTTATATGGTAATAGAGTGATATGATATTCCTACAATGTTGAACCTAAGAAAAGAGACGAACGAAGGATGGGAAGAAATGACTGCCTATACAAAACCAACAGTGGAAATTCATGAAGTAGAAGTTGTACTACGTAAGCATTTTGGTTCTCAGCTGACAAGGATCACGTCATTAACAGGGGGGAATTTAAGCACTGTGTTCTCCTTCATGCTTCTTGATAAGGAATACGTAATTAAATTTAGCGATTTAGCAGGGGGATTTAAAACTGAAAAGTTTATCTCAACCCTCTTATCATCCCAGGGGATTCCGTTTCCTCTTTGTGTTGGGTTAGGTAGTTTCAAATCATTGAACTATTTGATTTCAGAAAAAATAATTGGACACAGTCTGAAGGACTGTTCTTACGAGCAACAACGCAGAATGATTCCGGATGTCATTCAGATTCTAACGCGAATGAACCATGTAAAGTTAGGAACAACAAAAGGTTATGGCAAGATAAATTCGAGTGGTAATGGTACTTATACCTCTTGGAAGGAATATATTATTGCTTCCTATGCTGAGGAACAAGCGGGTAGCTTCTGGGAAGGTTGGCACAGATTATTCAAAACATCCTGTCTAGAGAAAGATGTGTTTGATGAATGTTATAACCGATTGTTAGCTTATTCTATCTACAATGAACCACATCGTTATTTTATCCATGGTGATTTCCACCAGTCGAACATTTTATCTAATGGACAACAAATAACTGGAGTCATTGATAGTAATGGTAAATATGGAGATTTTCTCGTCGATCTCGCAAGTTTAGACAGGCACTTGAAGACACGCTTGAACCTAGATGTGGTCCAAAGATACCAAGATTATCAGCAACAATTGGATATTGCCATACCACATTTTACGGAAAGATTAATTGGAGCTAAATACTATAATGGATTAATAGGGTTACGCTTTTATGCAATGATGGGCTGGAATGATTCTTATTTCGAACTTCGCGATGATCTATTAAGTTTAATTTAACCAGGAAATTGTTACTCGTGATTAAACTATCATAAAAGAACGAATCAGCTTTCATGCTCGGTGCTAAACAAGAAATGCATGGATAGCTAACGGGCACTACAACAAAAGGTTGCCGCGAGAATGACCGGCCTTCTGATAACGGGAACGATAGCGGGGGACTTGCTGCACGGCGAGCATCTCTTCAATGTGGGCCAACATGATATTTATGTGCATGGATTGCAAGGCTTGATTCTCAGCATTCCATATAATTAAGTTTGAAAGGATACCTGGATGGATTGGCTGAAACGCATGAACAACGCAATGGAATACATAGAAACGCACTTGTCTGAAGCGATCGACTTCGACCACGTGGCTAGAATCGCCTGTTGCTCGACTTACCATTTTCAGAGAATGTTTTCGTTCATCACCAATGTGCCGCTGTCGGAGTATATTCGGCGCAGGCGGCTCACCCTTGCCGCATTTGAACTGCAAAATAGTGGTGTAAAGGTCATTGATATTGCATTGAAATATGGCTACGAATCGCCTGAGGCGTTTTCCAGGGCGTTCAAAAAAATGCACGGTGTAATGCCAACGTCAGCGCGCGACAAAGGCGTTTCACTCAAAGCCTACCCTCGGTTATCCTTTCATATTTCGATTCAAGGAGACGCGGAAATTAATTATAGAATCGAGGAAAAACAAGATTTTGAAATGTTCGGCGTTTCAACTCTGATCCATGCCGATGGCGAGAGTCCGTTTATTGAAATACCAAAGTTTTGGGAGAAGTGCAAGTCTGACGGAATCGTAAAACGAATTCGTGCCGCAGCAGGTTTGGGTGAGCATGGTCAGATCCATTCGGTTTTATACAACAACCTGGGCGGAAGATTCTCCTATATGATCGGTTATTTCCTGCCTCCGTTCGGCTTGCCGCAAGGATTTGAAAAACTTCAAATCCCTCCACAAACGTATGCTATTTTTTCAACGGGTCAAAACCCTGGCGGACAAAACGATATTCATGGTTTGTGGAGGCGCATTTGGGGAGAATGGTTTCCGACTTGTGATTATCATTTCGCAAATGGCCCCGAGTTTGAAATGGCCTATGATCGAGGCAATGGCAAGTACGAAATGGAAGTTTGGATCCCTGTCGTTAAAAAAAGTGAGTCGTAAACGTAGTACCATATCATTAGTTTAGTGTTAGGGGCGATTTTTTATAGAAAACGTGACAAGAGTGGATAATGCAATCATTGCACAGCATGCGCTTGCACAATACGATATCAACGTTGTATCCGTATCGCCAGTAGCTCAAAGCGGCGCCGCAGTTTTTAAAATTGAAGATGATTGTGGATTGGTATACAGCCTGCGTGTTCACAAATCTAAAATCAGTACACTCGAAAAGATATGGACGCGCCGAGATGCGCTGGATTCTGAGTTGGTATGGCTGGATGCGCTGAATCGTGATACGAGTCTCACTGTACCTGTGCCCAAACGCAATCAGCAAGGGATATATGTTACACAAGTGGACGATATCAATTGCACGATGCTCCGCTGGGTGGATGGCGAGCAAAAACAACGCTTTACCAGCGAGCAAGAATTGAAATCCACCGCTGAAATGACGGCAGCATTGCACTATCATGCCAGTAAGTGGCAGCCCCCTTCATCTTTTGTCCGGCCAACGGTTAATCGTGAACGCGTACAGAATGCACTGGACTTAATCAAGCGGCAGGTGCAGGAAGGCTTATTCGATGCACACGATATTCAGATCCTTGAAGCCGCTGGGGAAAGAGCGATGGCCCTGCTCGACACGCTCCCTAAAAATAAGATGACTTGGGGCGTATTGCACGGTGATATCGTTCCTCCCAATATCGTGTTTGTGGATGGGGTTGCTCATCCCATTGACTTTGGGGCGTGCGGATTCGGTCCTTTTCTCACTGACTTGGCTATCACATTTTGTTTCATATCTCCCCATGCCAGACAGCAATATATTGACTGGTATGGAAAGTGCTTTCCGCTACCGAATGATTATGTGGCGCAAATCGAAGCATTATTTATTGCTCTACAGCTAATCGGGATGCGGAACGCTCTCGGTGTGCCTGAATCGAACAACTGGCTGCCGGCGCATGTGCAAAAGTGTGCATCTCGTGAATTTGGCAAATATGCAAGTGGGGAAAGCTTTTTATTTACTGGCACACCTTTTTGGAAATAAGGGGAATTTTATCAAGGAGTAGACTGCTGCAGCGGGCTGCTTCCTGTTCCCGTTGAAGTAACGAGAGGGTATGCAGCAAGCTTACCTGAGAACGACACGAATGCGTGATGGAATGCACCAAAACGCAAAAAAAGGAGAAGGTAGACTATGTCGAACAAAAAAACGAATGGTGCGGGTGTGATCGGTTACTGCTGCTTGCGATTTCCAGTCACCCTTTTATGATCCGGACGGGCACTATTTTCGAGCGGTCGAGGAAAGAGGCAAGGACAGCTCCTCTTTGATGTTCATGGATACCGGGCAGACAAGTTGAAATGTGAGGTGCAGCATCGTATCCTAGAATAAGCACAAGTTTTTCTAATGCTCGGATTTGTTCATTACAGTTGACGGGAGCGATGATCATGGGAAATACGGATAAGTTTGAAATGATAGCCAATATATATGACACGCCGGAACGAATCCAAATCGCGAAGGTATCATCCGATGCCATCCGCAATTATTTGGTTGATGCTAAAAGTAAGCACGCCATAGATTTTGGATGCGGAACGGGCCTTGTCGGCATGAACTTGTTGGACGAGTTTCGTTCTATGCTTTTCCTGGATACGTCACCCAACATGATCCATCAAATAAAGCAAAAAATAACAGATTTAAACATACAGAATACAGATACCTTATGCTTTGATTTTGAAAAGGAAAGTCTAACCGATCTCCATGCCGACTATATTTTTATGGCTCAAGTTCTACTCCATATTGATGATGTTGAACTCATTTTATCCAGGTTGTTTGATGTTCTTCATGAAGGAGGCCGTCTGCTGATCGTAGATTTTATTAAAAATGAAAAAATAGTTTCAGAGATGGTTCATAACGGATTTAACCCAGGAGAGCTAGCCGACGTGATGACGAAAATAGGGTATAGGGATATTCAGTTCAATACGTTTTATACAGGAAATAAAATATTCATGGGGCATGATGCGACTATGTTTATTCTTGATTCCATTAAGGGCTGACGGTAAAGGATGGCTTTACCGTTTTAAAGTATATGCCCAAAAAAACAGTGCGATCATACTTACCAAGGTCCCGAGTATGCACACGCCGAACCACCCTGCCCACGAATAAATCCAGGTCGACGCTGCTGCACCTGCTGCGCTTCCAATGGAATAAAAGATCATGTACCCCGCGGTTATCCTGCTCCTCGCTTCTGGACGAACACTTAAGATCATACTTTGATTCGTAACGTGAACCGCCTGCACCGCGAAATCCAGCATAACGACCCCTATAATAAACAGCCACATGGAATGCTGTAGTAACCCTATGGGCAGCCAGGAACACAATAACAGTAACAAAGCGATGCCTGTCGTCCGTTGTCCTAATCCACGGTCTGCCCGTCGTCCCGCACTGCTGGCGGCCAGCGCCCCCGCTGCACCCGCAAGTCCAAACAATCCTATAACGCTGTGGCTGAACGAAAGCGGAGGGGAGCTCATCGGCAGTACCATGGAGGACCATAAAATACTAAAGTCCGAAAAAATGAAGAAGGCAAGCAGTCCGCGAATTCTCAATAGCGGAATTTGAACGAATAAATCCTTCATGGAGCGGAGCATCCCCCGATACGTGTCTTGACTGCGCGGACGCCGTGCAGCAGGTGTAACGGTTACGAATACATAAGCCAGGCCGATCATGATTACGGCCGTGACGATATAAACGGATCGCCATCCAGCCATATCCGCCAAGGTGCCTGAGAAGGTGCGGGCCAGTAGAATCCCTATGACGATACCGCTCGTAACGGCTCCAATGGTCCGGCCACGATGGTGCTGCGACGCTCGGTCAGCGGCAAGTGCAACAAGGACTTGTGCAGCTACAGCCTGGAAACCGATCATCCCCATGCCGAGGAACAGAAACAAAGGATTCGAAGCTAACGCCACGATACTTAATGCGATTGCGATACATACCATCATCCCGGTTACCAGCCGACGCGGATCGAGTAAATCCCCTAGCGGGACCAGAAAAAATAATCCCAACGCATAACATAGCTGCGTCGCTGTAACTACCGTGCCGATGATCGAGCGATTGATGTCAAATTCGATGGCGATCGCATCAAGCAAAGGTTGAGAAAAATAAACCGTGGCCACTGCCGAACCGCAGATGACCGCATACAGTAAAAGCGCTGCACTCGAAAGTTGAGCTTGTGACTCCATGTTATTCGGACGGAGTTCTGGGGAACAGGACATTGAAAAACCTCCAAATTTTGTACCGAACAGTACATTATCTTGAATCCAATTAACTCATAAAAATTCATTAGTGTCAACATGATGTTTGACCTATATGAAATGTTGGGATATCATATTTATGTACTAAAAGGTATTTTATTTGGAGGCGCTATGGCTAGAATTCGCGAATTCGATGAACAAAAGGCTTTAACAGAGGCAATGCATGTTTTTTGGGAAAAAGGGTACGAGGCGGCTTCGCTAAGTGACTTAACAGCTCGCATGGGGATTCAGAAGCCTAGTTTATATGCGGCATACGGCGACAAATTGTCTTTGTTTGAAGCGGCTCTTCGAAATTACAACCAACTGCATGCAAAGTCTGTTCGCTTGAAGCTAAACAAAACGACGAGTGTCAAGACGGCTTTCAGGCTCCTGTTCCTGGATGGGGCATTCCCTGACGGAACGCATGAGCGGAATGGCTGCTTCTGTATTAATACAATGGTGGAGCTTGCTCCGCACGACGCAAAGTTTGAAATTTTGACGCGCGAGCATCAACAATATTTGGCGGCAATATTTGAAGAGACGCTTGAACGGGGTGTAACCTCCGGAGAGATCGATGGATCAGTCAACTGCCGGGCAATCGCTCAGTCGCTAGTGGTAGCTTTCATCGGATTAACCGTATTGAAGAAATCGAATCCGAATCGGGAATGGTTCGATCATTGCATCGACGCAGCACTGTCGTTGCTCACAGCGCCCCCGCGTACAGAACCTGAAGCGGCAGATTAATTGATGCCCGTCACAATGCGCGACATCGACTTCATAGGGCGTTTTCGCCTTCAACTACCGCCGTTCAAACTGGATTTTTTTTCAAAAAAATCGGCGACACGAAAAGGAAAATGTCGAGATTTGCCGAAAATAATAGAAGTGTGTGTTGTCGTTCTTTGTGAACGACTCAGAACTAAGGCGCGACATTCGGAGGGAGTAAGATGAAGCAGATTGGCCGTGGCCGGACCGCGGACATATTTGAGTACGGTGATCATCAAATTTTAAAGCTCTATAAGGAAGGCTTCCCTGAGGATTTCATTCAACGGGAGTTTGAAGCCAGCCAGTTCGTGTGCTCTGTAGGCATTCCGTCGCCGCAAGCCTATGAGCTGGTGAGCCAGGACGGCAGGCTGGGCATCGTTTTCGAGCGCGCTTCGGGCGTGTCCCTGTTAAGCGTAATGTCCAAGCAAATGTGGCTGCTGGGCAAGCATTCCCGAACGTTAGCAGCCCTGCATTACGATCTGCACACGCGCAGCGCTTCCGGACGTATCCGGAAACAAAAGGCCGTATTAAGCGAGCAGATCCAGACCGCTCCGCTGCTGACCGACGAGGAGAAGAACAGCATCCTCCGTTATTTGAAGGCGCTGCCTGATGACGACAAGCTATGTCATGGCGACTTTCACCCGGACAACGTGCTGGTCGGGAACGGGAACCGGGTTATCGACTGGATGACCGGCATGTCCGGCAATCCGGACGGCGATGCGGCCCGAACAATTCTTCTCATGAGCTATGGCACGATGCCGGATGGAACGCCTCGCATCGTAAAAGCGATCGTACAGTTCATGAGAAACAAACTAAGGAAAGTGTACACGAAACATTATTTGAAGCTTTCCGGGCGGCCGTATTCGAAGATTGATAGCTGGATGCTGCCGGTTGCCGCCGCGCGTCTGGTCGAATGGATACCTCCGGCAGAAAAGAACAGCTTGCTTGAGTTGATCCGGGAACGGCTTCGTTCGAATTCGTCGTAAGTTTGCGGAATGTTGTAAGGGGGGCAGAGGCTTTGATTAAAGCGGTTGTATTTGACTGTTACGGTACGCTGGTCGATACGGGCAACGGTTCCGTCAAAGCGGCGGAAACCATACTGGCAGCACGTAACAGCACAGTAAATGTCGAGCAGTTTTATAAGAAGTGGAAGCAGCTGCATCATGAAATCTGCTGCTCGAGTCCTTTCAAGACCGAAGCGGATGCGTTCCTGCTTAGCTTGGAACGGTTGTATGAAATATATTCGATTGACGGCAGGGCCCAAGAGGACGTAACCATCATGTTAGACACTTTGGGCAATCGGTTCGTTTACCCGGAAGTACTGGAGACGCTAGCTAGACTCGCGGATTCCTTCGAACTGGTCATCGGATCGAATAGCGACCATGAGCCGCTCATGCGCGATATCAGCAGAAATCAAATCCACATCGCCAACGTGCACTCGTCGGAGTCGTTGCAGGCGTATAAGCCGAATGCCATCTTTTTCGAACGATTGTTGAGTGAATTGAAGCTCGCGCCGCACGAGGTCGTTTATGTCGGAGATTCGCCGGTCGACGATATCGAAGGCTCCGCTCAAGCCGGTATACGCAATATTTGGATCAATCGCAAGAAGGGTGCGTTTACAGGAACCGTCGCGCCGACATACGAATGTGAGGATTTGCGCGGGGTAGGGGAGTGCCTGCTCTCCGATCCGGCGCATTGATGCAAACCGACAGCCATTGCATTTAAAGCCCCCGATAAAAATAGATGTTTGTAAAGTCTCCGTCGCGAATGACGGGGGCTTTTATTTTTTATTCGCGTAGGTTGTTACGCCGAGTCGTTCGGCTATGTTCAGTCCGGCTGCAGCTATTCTCACGGATGTACCGTTTGGCCATGTTTGGCTGCGCGACGATCTGCCGGATCATGCCGCCGTCAGCCGGATCGTTTTATTTTCTGGGTAGGACAGAGAGGAATGAAAGACCGTGCCCGCCGCTTTATAGAGTCAGGAGCGCGCCAAGCTTCGCTCCCCGTTCCGTATACTTCGTGAGGTGTGCGTCGAGCTCCGTTTTCATTTGACTCGCGGAGATGGATTGCTTCACGATTCGCCTTGTTTTATCCACGAACCCCCAATTCAAGCAGCCGGTCAACCAGATGAGAGAGGGAAGACGTTCCCAATCTGCCGGCTTCAAGTCATCGGAAGCCCTATAGCCGTCGAGCAAGCTTTGAGCGAGGGCAGGGGATACGTGATGCGAGAACAAGCCTGCGGTACGGGAGTACCATTTGATGAGCCAGGCTAGTCCTTCGATCCGTTCCGTGTAGCCGATGTGCTCAAAATCGACGATGCCGATGCATTGTTCCTTGTCGTCCCACAATATATTCAACGGATTGAGATCCGACTGCATCCTGTATTCGCGCGTCGATCGGTGAGCTTGCCCGATATGCCTCTGGGCGTCGGCGATGTACGGATGGAGCAGCTTGCGGCATTCGGCCGGAGCGGCGGAGGCTGCTTCTTCCAGCATGCTGAGAAAGGTGAGGCTTCCTTCGCGATGCGATATTTTGGGGAGTGCACATTCGTAATTCGCTGCCAATGCGTGCAGGCGGCGTACCAAGGCTCCGATCTTGTAAGCGACGCTGTCCGTGCATCGGGTGATATGCCGCCCTTCGATCCATTCGAACAAGAAGAACCGGTACTCGGCGCCGTTCCAAACCAGCTTATGGTAATCCTCGCCGGATACTGTTGGAACCGGGCGCATAAACGGGATGCCATGGCCGTTCAGAAAAGAGATGAAGCGCATCTGTTCGGTCAAAACCGCGTCCGTCAGGGGCAAAAAGACGTCGTGTTCATACCGGCTGCCGCTGATGAATCGGGCGGAGTAGGCGAGCTCGCCGATTCTGATTTTGTAATGAGCGTCGCCGTGGAAATTTCTCGGCATGACGCTCTCGACAGCGACGCTGTCAGCGTTCATATCGTATGCCGCGAGCGCATAGTGGAGCAGGTCCGTCGGTTCGTTCATTTCCATATCTCCTTTAGGTCAGCTAGCTTATGTGGAGGTTGTCTCTCGCGTTCCAATGACGACGGTAGCGTCCCATTCATCGCATCGAATGATCTTCGGCGTCAGCCCGGCCGATGCGAAGATCTCGGCGGACAGCGGCGCTTGCCGCTCGCTCGACTCGACCAGCAGATGCCCGCCCGGGGCGAGCCAGCATCCCGCCTCGGCTGCAATCCGGCGCTGGATGTCCAGTCCATCCGCGCCCCCGTCGAGCGCCATTCGCGCCTCATGCAGGCGAGCTTCCGGGGGAAGCAGCCCGATCGCTTCGGTCGGCACGTAAGGGGCATTGGCGATCAGGATGTCGACGCGGCCTTGCAGCCGGGCCGGCAGCGGTACATACAGATCGCCTTCGTATACGCTTCCGCCGAAGGGGGCGACGTTCCGGCGGGCGCAGCGCACCGCAGCCGGATCGATGTCGGCGGCGTGCAGCTCGAGCCGCTCGCAGACGGCGGCCAGCGCAGTGCCCAGCGCTCCGGAGCCGCAGCATAGATCGACTGCGACGGCGCCTGGGCGGGCGATGTCGGCGGCTTGGCCGACGAGGAATGCGGAGCGGGGACGCGGGACGAACACGCCCGCGTCCACCGCGACCCGAAGGCCGCAAAATTCGGCCCAGCCGACCACATGCTCAAGCGGCAGACCTGCGGCACGCCGGTTCACCATCGCGTGCAGCTCGGCTGATGTGTTGGCGGCCTCGACCAGCAGCCGGGCCTCCTCCTCGGCGAAAACACAGCCTGCGGCACGGAGCCGGGAGATGATACTTGTTGCTTCATTTCGTATGGTCATGCAGTCCTTTCCTGACAGGCCAGTGTTCCTGGCTCTAGGATATAACTTTATTTTATCGCTGCCGCCGCAGGTTGAACAGGTTGAAAACGGTTATAATGGTCTGTTCTCTTGCGCTCAGCCTTCACCGTTTCCCCACAGGCATCATGCATTCGACGGCTCGCGCATCAGGCAAATATCAGCGGAAACAAATGGTAATAACAGCGCAGCTTTACTATAATTCGGATGCAAGGTGTTGGTAGACTATTCGGATTGACGAAATGTTCGGAGGGGCGGATAAGGATGTTGTTATGGTCAAAGTGGAAGACCAGGTATGGGGCCGAAAGGCTTAAACGCCGAATCGACTGGAGCGGGCCGCTGCCGCAGCACGTCGCGATCATGATGGACGGCAATGGCCGATGGGCGACAAGGCGAGGGCTGCCGCGGACGGCGGGGCATGTGGCGGGAATGCATGCGATGCGGGAGACGATACGCTTTTGTCATCAGGCGCAGCTTCGCTATTTGACGTTGTATGCCTTCTCGACGGAAAATTGGAAGCGGCCGAAGGAGGAAGTCGACGCGATTATACGTCTGGTGCATGAATTCATGACGGAACGCACGCTTGGCGAATTGAACCGTAACCAAATCAAAGTGAGCTTTATTGGCGATACGGCCAAATTCGATCCCGATACCCGGCGAATCATGGAGCAGGCGGTGCATGTCACCCGCTTCAATATGGGCATGACGGTCAATTTTGCGGTAAACTACGGCGGACGCAGCGATATCGTTCGAGCCGTCAAGACGATGGTGACGGAGGAGAACGGCTCGGTTTCGATAGATGCATTCGAGTCGCGTCTATATACCTCCGGCTGTCCGAATCCCGAGCTGTTGATTCGCACGAGCGGGGAGAAACGGCTGAGCGGATTTCTGTTATGGCAATCGGCGCAGGCGGAGCTCTGGTTTACGGACGAAATGTGGCCCAGTTTTAACGAGGCACTGTTTTATCAGGCTCTTTACGAATATCAATGCCGTAAGGTCAGGGCAAACTCGTGAAGGCATCGGAAAAATAAAATACCGTGTCTCTAGGCGAGCTTCACGGTTTGTAGGGGGATCGGGCAGGATCGATCAAATATTTTTTGTATTATGAACCAGCGTTTCCGCCGAGGCGGCTACTTTATGGGTTGAGTCGCCGATTTCTTCGATGATGTAAGCCAATGACTGGATTTCTTTTTCCACGCGATTGATTTCGTTCATATTGCTCTGCATGGAAGTAAGAATATGGTCGAATACGGTTCTCGTATCGCTCGATTCCTGCGCGCCGGCTTCTACCTCGGCGTTTACTTTTTGAATCGAGGCGACGACGTCCGCTGTGTTGTCCATCGTCTGCTTGATCAGGCCGGTAATTTGGCTGACGCTGACGGTCGTGTCGTTCGACAGCTTCTGAACTTCCTTGGCTACGACGTCGAAGCCTTTGCCATGCTCTCCCGCTCTGGCCGCCTCAATCGAAGCGTTGAGCGACAGCAGCTTCGTCTGATTCGCGATCTCCTGCACCATCGTAATGATGTTCTGAATCTGCTTGAAGGAATCTTGGAAGCCGTCCACCGTTTGTCTCATAAGCAGGGCGCTTTCGCGAATCAGCACAATGCGCTCGGACAACTGCAGCAGCTTATGCTTTCCTTCGCTTGCCAAAGTTTGCGTTTCGCTCACTTTTTCGATCGAATGCAGGAAAGAACGGTTGACCTGATCGCTGCTCGTCACCAGCTCTTTCACAGAGGCGCTGGTTTGTTCCGTCAAGGCGGCTAACTCTTCGCTGGCAACCGTAATTTTCCCTTTTAAATCGTTTTTAACGTCGATATACGCCTGCTCGCGCTGCAGGGTGTTTTCCTTCTCGTATGCTTCCAGCACCAGCTGCTGTTCGAAATTCAGCAGCTTCGTGATCACTTTGCTGATGTGCAGACTTTCTTCGTAATTGTGGACGCTGCGGTGAATGACATCAAGCAGCGTGTTTTGCAAATTTTGAAAGGCGCCCATGTACCATTTCGGCTCCAGGCCGATTTTTTGATGCACCTTGGCGATTTGCAGCCGTTTGTTGATGAACTCGGCGTCGATGCTTCCGTTGAACATTTCAATTAAATGATCGTGCAGCGTCTTTTTTAACCGGTCAACCGAGCTATGTTTTTTTATGATATCTTCGAGCGTTCCTACGTCAAGCACGGTTTGATAGAAAGAGGTCGTGATTTCGTCGATATGTTCGTGAATGAGAGGCTGAATCGCTTTGAGGAGATGAAGATCCTCGGCCTGCAGATTGATCATTTTCATTTGCTGCACCGTATCGCTGTTGGCTTCGATGCGGATGCGCACGCTTTCGTTTTTGGCTTTGTCCAGCCATTCGGTCTTGGGGCGGGAAGAAAATCCGAGCGTCTGGGCCAATGTTTGAAAAGGATGAGTACTCAATGAACCGTTCCCTCCGATCCTTGAAGTGAAGATACAGCAATGGATATGTGAAAATTATATAGGTATTTGTCGACAGTTGCAAAGATAATTAGAGTGAAACGTGTAGAAAATTGAAGTAATGTGTCGAATGAATGCGAGGTCGAACGAGGGGTCATACATATACAGTCCGTTTCAGCATGCTGAGACCGATTCACGGAGGGAACCTGCACGGGCGAGGTTCCCTTTTGCATTTCATATGCGGCTACCGAAGCCGCTGCTGCCTGTATTGCGACGGTGAGATGCCCATGGCATGGCTGAACGCCTTGGAGAAATAGTGGATGGAGGAGAAGCCGTGCTTGTGCGCGATTTCGGTCACGGTCAAGTCGGTTTCGGTCAAATCGTCCGCTGCCTGGTGCAGCCTCCGGCGCTGGATGTATTCATGCGGAGTGAGGCCGGTCTCCTGCTTGAACAGGTGATGAAAGCGGCTGCGCCCCATCCCCAGTCCCTTGGCCCATACGTACAATTCCGACTCCGCCTGCTCCAGCGGCGCGTTGTCGATTTTGTCGAGCAGCTGCGCAATTCTCGGGTCGCACCAAGCGTCGTTCCGCGCTGCCAGCGTCAAGTAATGGTGCAGGAAGGTCTGGAACGCGGCGTTATATTGCAGCGACTCGATCGGGCTGCGGACGCCGAGAATCGAGGGGGGTTGCGTGAAGGCGTTGAAATACGACAGCCACAAGGCGATGTTATTCACTTTCATCACCTGATGCAGCTGAAGTCCGGGCATGGAGCTGGCACGTTCCTCCATAAAAGGCCTGTCCGCGCCTTTGAAATAATCGCGCTGGTAATGAAACTCCGGCCGATGGACATAGCGCCAGTCGAAGTAAGCGCAGCGGTGCACCATCGGCTCCCGCTCGTCAGTGACCCACTGATGGGGGAGTCCGGCGGCGATATATACAAGCGAACCGGGCTGAAGTCTGTGCTCCTTCCCGTTCAGCAGCAGCGTGCCGCAGCCGTCTTCGATGAGGATGACCGCATGGGCGTAGCATAGGCGAAGCGGACAATATTCCTGCGGCGTAAACTCGTATTTTTGCGCGAATAGCAGCAGCGGATTGAAATCGGAATAACGGGTCAAATAATCGACTTTCCATCGGTAAACCGGAATTTTCATCGAGTCGCACGTCCTATGGCGATGTTCGTTTCTCTATTATATTAATCCGAATGTCCGCGCCGTTCAACAAAGAGGTTCGTGTTCATGAGAGGTTTTTATTCATACTTGCAATCGCAAGAACATAATGTGGTATCAAGAAGCTTAAAAATGAACAAAAGTAAGCAGGATTGAACGGCATGCAGCTTCGAATGCTTCCAAGGCCGCACCATGGATAAGAGAGGCTTGAACTTGAAATATGAAAGCGTTTCAGCAGGGCTGGGATAACTGCGCCGCTGCTGCAAAAAGGGGGATAGGCAGACGGCATGCTTCGCTTCCGCTTTACTTATTCGACATGTGGGCTGAATACCCCGTTGATCCTTTCGCTGTATGACTTGGAAACGAACACAAATAAACAAAACATTGAAAAAATCCGCACTTTTGCCATCCGATTGAACCCAAAGGAGAGATGAAGGTGTTAGCGGTCGAAAGAAAGCTGCGGATTGTGGAGTATGTCAGGCAGCAACGCATGGCCACGATTGCCGCGCTTGCCCAACAATTTCGCGTGCACGAGGCAACGATCCGCCGGGATCTGACGGAGCTGGAACAGGAGGGTTTTTTAAGACGAACGCACGGCGGCGTTATATTGGAGCAGTGGACGCATCATGAACAGAGCTTCAGCGAGAGAGCGATCCAGCAATTGGACCAGAAGGCGCGCATCGGCCAGATGGCGGCCAGTCTCGTAGCGGACGGGGAGAATGTCATTATCGATTCCGGGACGACGACGCTGCATATCGCGAAGCATCTCGTGCATCGCGCCCATATTACCGTCATTACGAATGACATGAATGTCGCTGCGGAGCTGCGCGACGCGCCGATGGTGAACGTGATCTTGACCGGCGGGGAGCTGTATCCTTCCAGTTACATGCTCAACGGCATGTTCACCGAGCATGTACTGCGGTCGCTGCATGTCGAGAAGGCGTTCATCGGCACGCCTGCGCTCCATCCGAAGTATGGCTTAATGCACCCGGAAGCGCGGCTTGTCACGGCCAAGCAGGCGATGATCGCGGTCGCTGACGAAATCGTCGTCGTCGCCGACGATAGTAAAATCGGCAAGCTGTCGCTTCATACCGTCGCCCCCAACAGTTCGATTCATACGCTCATCACGGGGGCGGAGACGGAGGACATTAAGCTCAAGCCGTTTGTCGAGCAGGGAATCAAGGTGTACGCGGTTTGAAGACAGCGGTCCATTAGAGGAGGGGGAATGAACATGGCATCCATCGAGTTTGTGCGCGTGACCAAGGCGTTTGACAAAAATGTAGTCATCCAGGATTTGGACTTGAAGATCGAAGACGGGAAATTTACCGTACTCGTCGGTCCTTCCGGCTGCGGCAAGACGACGCTGCTCCGCATGATAGCCGGCATCGATCCGCAAACGTCCGGCTCCGTGCTGATCGGCGGCAAGGACGTAACGCGCGTGGCCCCGGGGCAGCGAGGCGTGGCGATGGTATTCCAGAACTATGCGATTTATCCTACGATGTCGGTGCGGGAAAACATCGAATTCGGCCTGAAAAACAACAAGGTCGAAAAAGAGGAGCGGACCCGCCTCGTAGAAACGGTCAGTGCAACGGTCGGCTTACAGCCGTATTTGGACCGCAAGCCGTCCACGCTGTCCGGCGGGCAGCGCCAGCGCGTTGCGCTCGCCCGGGCAATGGTCAAGAAGCCGTCCGTGTTTCTAATGGACGAACCGCTGTCTAACCTGGACGCCAAGCTTCGGGCGCAAATGCGCATCGAGCTGATCGAAATGCACAAGAAGCTGGGCACAACGTTCGTCTATGTGACCCATGACCAGGTGGAAGCGATGTCGATGGCCGATACGATCGTGCTGATGAATCAAGGGCAAATCCAGCAGGAGGCGAAGCCGGAAGTGATCTACCGGCAGCCGAGCAACTTGTTTGCGGCCCAGTTTATCGGCGTTCCGCCAATGAACGTCGGCGAACTCGGGATCGACGGCGTCCGGTTCGGATTCCGGCCGGAAAGCGCCGAGCTGTCCGGCGAGCCTCGCAGCGAGACTGAATATGCCATACAGGGAACGATCGTCACCAGAGAAATGCTCGGCTCGGAAACGCTGTATCAGGTCCGCAGCGGCCGGCATTCGTTCATGGTGAAAAGCACGCAGGATTTGTTCTCGGTCGACCAGCACGTATATCTTGGCGTGGACGCCTCGAAGCTGTACTTTTTTGCGGCAGACGAGAAGCGCATCGATCCGAGCGACGCCCGGTTCGGCGGGTATCTGAATGCGCTCCTGTCCGGGGTGGCGGCGCATGGATAAACGAAAGCTGTGGGAGACGCTTCGTCCGTACGTCATGATTTTTCCGGCGATGACCGGCATCGTGCTCTTCGTCATTTATCCGGTGCTGTATTTGATTTATTTGAGCTTTTACAAATACAACCTGCTCAACAAAGACAAAAGCAAATTCGTCGGTTTCGATAATTTTGCCGAGGTGCTGTCGCGGGATGACTTTTACAAGGCGCTTGGAAATACGGTCGTCTATACGGTCAGCGTCGTTGTCCTGACGATCCTGCTGTCGCTTGTCATAGCCGTGTGGCTGAACAAGAAGACCCGAATGAATGCGTTCGTGCAGGCGGGTATCTTCACGCCGCATATCGTTTCCATCGTGTCGATCTCGCTGGTGTGGCTGTGGCTGATGGAGCCGAGTCATGGCTTGCTCAACTATTTGCTGAAGACGTTCGGCTTGCCGACGTCGCAGTGGCTGCAAAGCTCCAAAACGGCGATGATGTCGGTCATTATCGTCGCCGTCTGGCAAAATATCGGCTACTTCACGCTCATTATCGTGGCGGCGCTGCAAAGCATTCCGCCGAGTATTTACGAGGCGGCTGCGCTCGACAATGCGAGCCGGTCCAAGGTGTTCTGGAAAATTACGATTCCGCTCATTTCGCCGCAGCTGTTTTTCATTCTGGTCATCATGACGATCGGCTCCTTCAAGGTGTTCGATACCGTTCAGGTGATGACGGGCGGCGGCCCGAACGATGCGACCAAGACGATCGTCTACTATATTTACGGCTTTCGGACGACGAACATCGGGTATTCGGCGGCGACCGGCGTCGTGCTGATGGCCGTGATCGGATTGCTGACGTTCGTGTATTTCCGGCTGCTGGCCAAAAGGGTCCATTACCAATAATACGATGCCGGACAACGAAAGGGGGTTCCCGTCTTGAAAATATACGATTTGAACTGGCTCCGGTCGACGCTCGAATTTGTGTTGAAGGCAGCGATATTGCTCGTGTTTGTGTTCCCGTTCTTGTGGATGATATCCACCTCGCTGCAAACATTCGAGGAGACGCTGTCTTTTCCGCCCACGTGGATTCCGGCATCGCCGCAGTGGATTAACTTTGCCGACGCCATGAACGCCGGTCCGTTTTTGACGTATGCCAAAAACTCGATCATGATCACCGGTTCAATCATCGCGATCCAGCTGGTGGTGATGATTCCGGCGGCCTATGCGTTTGCGAAATACAATTTCGCCGGAAAAAACATGCTGTTCAGCTTGATTTTGCTGGCCTTCATGATTCCGGGGCAAGTGACCTTTATCCCGGTCTATTTGATGCTCGCGGACTGGGGGATCATCAAGACGCTGCTGCCGCAAATCATTCCGTTCATGTCCAGCGCCTTCGGCATCTTCCTGCTGCGGCAATATTTCATGCAAATTCCGCAGGAGCTGATTGAGGCGGCGCGTCTGGATAACGCCAGCGAATTCAAAATTATGATGAAGCTCATGATCCCGATGTCCCGGGCGGCGCTGGCGACGATCGCGCTGTTCAGCTTCGTCAGCCATTGGAACGATTACTTCTGGCCGCTTGTGATGACCGATTCGGCTGCGGTCCGGCCGCTGACGATGGGCATTGCCAAGCTGCGGGAGACGGAAGGGATCAGCAACTGGCATACGATTATGGCGGGCAACGTCGTCCTGGTCGTGCCGATCCTGATCGTGTACGTATTCTGCTCGAAGCAAATCGTGAAGGCGTTCGTGTATTCGGGAATCAAATAAAGATACTATAGGAGGTCAACTGCAATGAACAAAAAGCAAGCCGTATTGAGCTCGACCTTGATCTTGAGTCTGCTCGCGGGCTGCTCGCAGCCTGCCACCGACACGGGCGCAGAGAAAGCCCCGGCCGGAGATCCGGCCAAAGGCGGCAAATCGACCGTCCAGTTCTGGCATTCGCTCGGCGGGAAGAACGGCGAATACATCGACGCCATGATCAAACGCTTCAACGATGCCCATCCGAACATTGAGGTGGTCGGGTCGTTCCAGGGCAGCTACGATGAAACGGTGACGAAGCTGCAGCAGGCGGTGGCGGCGAAGACCGCCCCGGACGTGACGATGCTCGAGCGCGCCTACGTTGAGCTGTTCTCGGATGCCGACGTGCTGGAAGACTTGACGCCGCATCTGAAAAAATCGAACCTGAGCGCGGACTTGTTCACGCCGGGCTTGATGGGTCACTCCACGTTCAATAAGAAGCTGGTCGCGCTGCCGTTCAACCGCTCTACGCCGATCCTGCATATCAACAAATCGATGCTCGACGAGAAAGGGCTCGCCGTTCCGACGACATGGGACGAATTGAAGAAAGTCGCCAATGCGCTGGTCATTAAAGAAAATGGGGAAACGAAGCGCTACGGGATGACGATGCCGTATGACACATGGTATCCGATTGCGATGATTACGGAGGCGGGAGGCAAATTTTTCAGCGACAACAGCAAGTCGATCGGCTTTTACGACAACGGGGTGGGTGTCAAAGTATTCAGCTTCCTGAAGGATCTGCAGAACAGCGGCGGCTTCTACTACCCTCCGGCCAAAGATTCCGGCAACATTACGAACCAGATGTTCGTGAGCGGGAAGGTCGGCATTTTGTACGGGTCGACGGGAAGCATCGGCAGCTTGGCCAGTACCGTGCAGTTCAACTACGTCACGGCGTTCCTGCCGAAAGACAAAGTGTACGCGAACCCGACAGGCGGAGCGAACGTAGCGATGCTGTCCTCGTCCAAAAACAAAGACGCGGCATGGGAGTTTCTGCGCTGGATGTCTACCGATCCGAAGGGCGGGCTGCAGTTCGTGCTTGATTCGGGATATTTGCCTTACACGAAGGCGATGGTGGAATCGAAAGAAATCAAGGATCTGTGGGCGAAGGAACCGAACCGCAAAGTCGCCTACGACCAGCTCCAATACGCAGTCGATACGAATAAGCACGTCGCGTGGCCGGAAGTCATGAACGAATTTTTCAAGGCGATGGAAGCGATCCTGTACGACAGCAAAAACATTCAATCGACGCTCGATACGTTCAAGAAGGAAGCGGATCGGATCTTGTCCAAATAAGCGGCGCGGAGCTGCCGGTCGGCGGAACGATCGGAGCAATGCAGTCAATAAAGAAGCGGGCCTTCATGCGAGGCCTGCTTCTTTATGTACGCCAGAATGTTTAAGTCCGCTAACGCTTTAAAGCGAACTGCGATATTGTGAACCAAGACTTCTAAGTCAGGATCGTCGATACAGAAACGCGACCATGGAACGGTAATGTATATATGGAATTTAATAGAAGGAAAATGTAAGATTCTAGTCAAATTTCTCCTGTTATCATAAAAAACATAATGATTATTCGGCGACCGTAGGCATTCACCGCGAAGGAGGCGTTCCGGCGTGAATAGAGTACGTATATGTGAACGTCGTACACTCGCACCGCATATATAAAAAGCGGGATGGACATGAAGGAAGGATGGGGTATGTGAAAAAGGCAAAAAAGTTGAACATCGTCCAAGTCATATCCAATGCTCCCGACGCCAATCCGCTGCCGCCGACCAATCAGGGAGGAACGGAGAAGGTCGTCTATGAGCTTACGCAAGAATTGGTTCGGCGCGGTCACCGCGTCAGTTTGTTTGCGGCACGCGGAACCCGAACGAGGGCGCGCGATATTCCGTTTCCGAAACAGGTGACGGGAGACCGTATCCTGGGCTTTGTATTGCGGAAGATGCCCCGCAAGGTGGATATTATTCATGACCATACGTTCCCCTCTACATTGGGGCGTGCGAAGCTCCCGATCCCGGTCGTTTGCACGTATCATCTGCCTATGAAGCACCGGGTATCCAATCCGGTTTACGTAAGCAAAAGGGCAAGAAAGGTAATGGGAGGAAACCGGGGATATTACGTCTATAACGGAATTAACCCGAAAGAATATGAGTTTAGCGAGCGCAAAGGCGACTACCTGCTATTTATGGGGAGGGTGCTGGAGGAGAAAGGCATTTTACAGGCGATTCATATCGCTGAGAGAACGAATAAGAAGCTGTTGATTGCCGGACCGATCAAAGATTTTGCGCTGTATACGAAAAAGATCGTGCCGAGAATAAGGAATAATCCGAATATTAAATATGTCGGAGCTGTCGGCGGCAAACGGAAGCAGAAGCTGCTGAAGCATGCCAAATGCTTATTGTTTCCGACGTTGTGGGAGGAGCCGTTCGGCCTTGTGATGATCGAGGCGATGATATGCGGAACGCCGGTTGTCGCTTTGAATAACGGAGCCGTTCCTGAGGTTATGGCCGGGTTCCCCGGACTTGTGTGCAAGAGCGTCAAGGAAATGATCAGGAAAGTGCAGTCGGGCCGCTTCCCCGCGCCCCGGGCGCTTCGCCGGTACGTTCTGTCCCGGTTTACGACAGCGAAAATGACCGACCGCTATTTGAAAATTTATCGTCGCGTAATAACGCGACGCAATTCGAAAACAGCCTTTCTGCGCCGATAGCAGAAAGGCTGTTTTTTCAATGAGCGATAAAAAAAGAGGATGGACCATCTTGACAGTTGTAACTGTAATAAATATTATTATAGTTACAGCGAAAGGGGCTTTCAGTCATGAACAGTGATTTTACGATTGCGGTACATAGTCTTTCCTATTTGGCGCATTTGCCGGAACGCGTCGCGCCGAGCGACCGCATCGCCAGAAGCGTATCCGTTCATCCGGTAAGAGTGCGCAAAGTGCTAAGCCTGCTCCGCAAAAAAGGCTATATCAAATCGAGGGAAGGAGCCAAAGGGGGGTTCGAGCTAAACTGCGCGCCGGATCAAGTGACGCTGGACGAATTGTATGTGCTGACGTCGGAAGGCTCGATCAAGCCGAAATTCCCGAATCCGAACCCGCAGTGCTTAATCGGATCGAATATCGAGAAGGCGATGGACGGCATTTTTCTCGATCTGGAGGACCAGGTCGGCCATTATTTGAGAAACTATACGATTGCGGACATTCTTGCGCGCGTCGAGCGGCAGTCCAGAGCATAATATTTTTTTTGATATTACTGTAATGTTTTTTGATACAGATTATAAATAGGAGTGGTTCAACATGGAGACGGAATCGAAGCGTTCCAAACTATATTACGGCTGGTACGTCGTCGGGATTACTTTTCTGATTTTGCTGGTGTCCGCTGGAATCAATTCGATCCCGAGCGTGTTGATGCTGTCGTTCGAGCAGGAGTTCGGCTGGGATCGTGCTGCCGTATCGGGCGCCGCCTCGATCAAAATCTTCCTATACGGCCTGATGGGGCCGTTCTCCGCCTCATTAATGGCGCGGTACGGCATACGGAAGATGGTCGTGGCTTCGCTGCTGCTGCTGGCTGCAAGCTTATCGCTGACGCCGTTCATGACGGCGGTATGGCAGTTCGATGTGCTGTGGGGCATCGCCGTCGGCCTCGGCACCGGGATGCTGGCTAACGTGCTCGGCGTGACGGTTGCCAATCGCTGGTTCGTCAAGCACCGGGGGCTTGTTGTCGGGATGCTTACGGCGAGTGCGGCGACCGGCCAGCTGCTGTTCCTGCCGCTGCTCGCCCGCATTACGGTAGAATGGGGCTGGCGGCCTGCCGTATACGCGACGATCGCGGTCATTATCGTCTTGATTCCGCTCGTGGCCGTCTGGATGCGGAATCACCCGTATGACGTCGGAGCCGCTGCGCTCGGAACGGAGGAAGTCGTCAAGCCCGCAGCGTTCCGCGGCCATTTGTTCCTCGAACCGCTGCGTGCCCTGGCTTCCGCCTCGAAGAGCGTCACCTTCTGGCTGCTGGCCGGCACCTTCTTCTTCTGCGGCTTCTCGACCAACGGGCTGATCGGTACGCATCTCATTCCCGCCTGCGGCGATTACAGCATCCCGATCGTGGCAGCGGCTTCGCTGCTGGCGCTGATGGGCGTGTTCGATCTGGTCGGCACGACGCTGTCCGGCTGGCTGTCCGACCGCTTCGACAGCCGGTGGCTGCTGTTCTGGTATTACGGCCTCCGCGGACTGTCGCTGATATTTTTGCCGACCGCACTGGGGCTCGGCTATACGCAAATGCTTATATTCGCCGTATTTTACGGGCTGGATTGGATCGCGACGGTGCCGCCGACTGTCCGAATCGCTTCGGATACGTTCGGGAAAGAACGGGCGGGCATGATCTTCGGCTGGGTCGTCGTCGCTCACCAGATTGGCGCCTCGGTTGCAGCTTACGGAGCGGGCGCCATGCGGGATCTGCTCGGCAGCTACACGGTGCCTTTCATGCTGGCTGGATTCGTATGCTTGTTCGCTTCCTTGATGGCCGTCAAAATTCAGCGCGTCCGTTCTGCCGTCCCATCCGTTAACGCATAACCGGGTTATCGTGCCGGAGCATCGGGCATGATGACGGTCAATCGGTGATGCGTGCCGGCGCGACCGGGGCGGCACGCATCGCGTGTCGACATCGCATATTCGCGTCGCATGTCAAAGACTCCGGGATGGTCCCGGAGTCTTTGAACGTTATGCCGCCGGTCATACCCGATTCTGCTCGCGGTACTTCGACGGGCTCATGTTCATGCAGCGGCTGAATACGCGGCTTAAGTAGAAGCCGTTCTCGTAGCCGCAGCGCTCGGCGATCTGCTCCAGCGTCAGATCCGTGTCCAGCAGCAGACCGGCCGCTTTCCGTATGCGCAGCGTGCGGACAAGCTCCGACGGCGTCATGTGGAACGCCTTCTGGAAGCGGCGGGTGAACTGGACGGGGCTAAGGCCGAGCCAACCCGACAGCTCCGTCATGCCGAACGGCGTGTACGCCCGGTCGTACAGCCATTTGGCCGCCCGGTTCATCAGCTCGTCTTCGGAATCGGTCAAGCCGTCGAGACCGTCCTGCTTCGATTCCGTATACCATTCGTCGCAGGCGAGCTGCCACATATCGTTGAGCATCGACTGCTTCCGCTGCAAGCTGCGCGAGTCGATGGCCAGATGAAGCTTGCGCAAGTATGCCAAATTCGACGCGAAGCGCTTGCCGTCCGTCGGCTGCGATTTGAGCGACGGCATCGGAATGTCGACACTCGGTGGCAGCGGGTCGCCAAATTCAAAGGCGACGAAATGAAGCGCCATCGGGGACAGCGCCTCACGCTCGAACCCATGGCCCGGCGGACAAAAGATAAGCTCTCCGGGGCCGACCATTCCGCTCTTCTCGCCGATCCGGTATTCGAACTCGCCGGACTCGACGGCAAATGCCACCCATGTCGGATACGTATCCGTATTCATTTTAAACCTTTCTTTTCGTTCCCAGTACGTATGGGAAACAAGCTGCAAGGTCTGATTCCATAATGGCTGCTCGTCCATCATTCACCTCGGATGCAAGTAGAAATCATGTCCATTCTGCGTGAATCATCGCATTGCCGTCGCGCTGCCGCGCGCTCCTCGGGGAGTGCGGCGAATGATCGGGCGCTCGGCCGCGATTGTCTTTATTCTCTCATATTTCGGGCGTCGTTGCAGCACTTTTGCCAAAAAACAGAGGCCCGATCCTTGAGCATCCGATCTTTGCGCGGAGCTGAATCTAGCGGCGATGGTGCGAACGGAGGCCGTAAAATCGGAAGAAGCGAGCAAAGGCGAAAGAATCGGCGGCGGGAATGCAGCCTTTACGCGCCGCCAAGAAGCCAGCCGTTGCGAAATAAAATATATACCGCTGTGCATCAATACTGTATGTTCAAGATCGGTGCGTCCCGGTATGATGAAATAGATACCAACTCGGAGGGATACCCGTGCGCCTTTCTACATCGACGAACATATTCACGGTGAATCGCAATGGCGGACCGCTGACGGATACGCTGGAGTGCATTCGGCGCTGCGCCGAAGCCGGCTTCCGCGTAATGGATATCGACTTTCGCTTCGTGCGCCATCCAGCGTTTTTTTTGACCCGGGATGATTGGGAGTGGCAATTCGAAGCGATCGGCAACGAAGCGAACAAGCTCGGGATCGAATTCTCGCAGTCTCATATGCCGTTCTACGAACCGATTCATCCGGCGGACCCGTATTATACCGATCCGCAGCTTCGCGCCTGGTTTGAAACGATGTGTGAACGCGCCTATTACGCCAGCAGCGCCTTGGGCGTTCAATGGGCTGTCGTTCACGGATTTACAGCCTACGACGGCAATGGCGCCGCCCGGTCGTCCAAAGCCTCCAAGCAGGAGACGATCGCTTATTACAGTCCGCATCTGGAGCTGGCTAAGCGGCTTGGCGTCGGCATCGCCTTTGAGAATATGTGCGATATCGTTGGCCCTGCGCCTCAGCGCCGGTATACCGCTTCCTACGAGGAGCTGATCGACCTGGTGCAATCATTTCACGACGAAGCCGTAGGCATCTGCTGGGATTTCGGACATGCGCACCGGATGAAATACGACCCGGCCGAAGCGCTCGGGCAGATCGGCAAGCTGCTCAAAGCGACGCACGTCAGCGACAACTTCGGAGAGGCGGATTCGCATCTGCTTCCGTTCATGGGAACCGTTCCGTGGGAGGATGTCATGAGGGCGCTGGGGGATATCCGCTACGAAGGCGATTTGACGCTCGAAGCGTACGGTGCGACCGATCGGTTGCCAGCGCCGCTGAAGCAGGACGCGCTCCGCTTGGCGCATGACGCGGGCCAATATTTACTTTCGCTTCAGCCGCCCCGCTTCCGGGCCAAGACGGCTCCGCGCAACAGGGGCAGAGCGGGGGCCGCCCCGATCCGGCTTGACCCTTACGCGAGTGGAACCATCAAACAGCATTCCTGATCATATAAGACAGTCGGCAACCGGATTCCGGGAGGAATCGTGGATTGCCGACTGTTTTTTTGATGTTACAGCATATGTGCGGAGCAGAAATGTACCCTGAGGAATACAAGGGGGCGGCGAATAAGAAGACCGGACCGGTCCCAGAGAAGTACAGGGAAGCACCAAGTAAAATCACATCGCTCAAATGAATGCAGGAACAACAATGAACGCAGGAATGACATTTACAAATCTATGAAAATACGATACTATGAGAGCAGCAATAATAATACAACTTACATACATGTATCGATAAAAGATTTCTACGCCCCTTCACTATCCGCAACAACAAGTCCCACATTCAGCTCAGAACTGTCCGCCTTATGCATGTCCCGCTTAACGAGTGCCTTTTCACCGCTGCATAACTGTCGATCTCAAGCCCGATCCGGTTATCCGCAGTGATGATCCGCGTACCACGACATACTCCAACAGATGCTTTCATGATGTTCTTAGTTTACATAACGAATATGAAATGGAGAGGATCGCGTTATATGAAAAGAAGTCATTGGAGAAATGCATCCATTCTGCTGTCTGCAGCCGCCTTGTCGTTGACGGCGTGTTCAGGAGCGGGCACGTCGGAAGTGAAGAGCAGTTCGGGCGGCGCAGCGCCGAAAGCTGCGGATGAGCCTGTCGAGATGGTATTTGCACAGCTGACGGGTAATTTTTCGGAAGAGTCGTTCATGCAGCTGTACGGCAACAAAATCAAAGCGAAATTCCCGAACATTACGATCAAGTATGTCGTGTTGAAAAACGAGCAGCATTTGAAGGAGCTGCTCTCGATCAAGCAGCCGTTCGATATCGTCATTGGCTCGGTCGGGACGACGCCGTCCTATTTGCTGGCCTCCGAGCTCGAAACGGACATCAGCGACCAAATCAAGCTGCAAAAGTATGATTTGAACCGGCTGGAGCCGACCTCTGTCGAAATTCAGCGGCAAATGGCAAACGGGGGCATTTACGGCCTGCCCATCAGCACGAGCTCGGCCACCTTATACTATAACAAAGACATCTTCGACCGATTCGGCATCCCTTATCCGAAAGACGGGATGAAGTGGGACGAGCTGTACGATCTGGCGAAGCGGATGACCCGTAACGAGGGTGGCGTTCAGTACAAGGGACTCACCATGTCGTTCAATCACTTGATGTTGATGAATCAATCCGGCGCCGTATCGATTGATCCGAAGACGAATAAGGCGAATTTTACGAGCGATACGTTCAGACAAGCCTTCGAAAATTTGGCCCGTTTCTACCAAATACCGGGCAATGGCGTTCCCAACAACAAATATGCGCTCGCTTCCCAGACCGATTCGTTCTACAAGGACAAGACGTCGGCGATGGTCATGACGACGAGCGGCAGCGGCTCGTCGCTGTTCAAGGACGCAGTCAACTGGGACGTCGTTCAGATTCCGTTCCTGCCGGACAAACCGGGCGTTGGACCGCAAAGCTACCCGGGATACATGTACATGACGAAGCTGACAAAAAACCGCGAGATGGCGTTCCGGGTGCTGGCGTACGCGACGAGCGACGAGTGGCAGCTCGACAGCATCAAGACCGGCAACGGGCCGATTCTAAGGGACCCGAGTATTATGAAACAATTCGGAACCGACGTGCCGGTGCTCAAAGGGAAAAATATACGCTCCCTGTATCCGCAAGCGTTCGCCGCTCCGACGCCGAAAGGGAAATACCAGAATATCGCCGACGTGGAGATGCTGAGCGCGTTGAACGATGTGCTCAGCGGAACGGATGTCAACACGGCCTTGAAGCAGGCGGCGGAGCGCGTCAACAAAAAGATCGAAGAGCAGGGCAGCTAAGCGGGCAAGCTCATGCGGGGCAGCAGCCTGCGTACCTCGTTCGTTGCGAACCGGGGGGCGCGGGCTTGTTCGCGTGGCGAAGCCGGGAGAAGCGTGCGGCTTTACAAAAATATAGGGATCGTTTGCCGCAAAATCCGGAAGATCGATCTTGTAAATAGGGGCATGTTATTGTACTCTGATGATAATAAATCAAATTGATTAAATAAATGGCCACTGCGATAAACATCACGTGACATCGATCTGAATTGGAGCTCTTGTTCAATTTATCGCTGTACGCGCAGCAGCCATTAAGGAGGAAGGTCGGCAATGAAACAGTATATTCGAAAGCACGGGCTCAAAGCGGCCGGTGCGGTCACGATCGGCGCGCTATTGATCACAGCCGCCTGCGCCAAGGTCAACCCGGAGCCCGTACCGGCGGCAGCTCCCGCGGCGCAGGAGGCGAAGAAGCAAGAGGCGCCGCTGCGGACAGGCGAGGTGTTCGACAAGGAGAAATATAAAGGCCAGTTGACGATTCGCTATTTCGATCTGAAGGACCAGAAGGTCGGGACGGGGGACAGTATCCTGATCACAAGTCCCGAAGGGAAGACGATGCTGATCGATGCGGGGATCGCGGATTCCGGCTGGCAGGTCGTCCGCTATCTGGACCAGCTCGGCATCGATACGCTTGATATTGCGCTCAATACGCATCCGCATTCCGACCACATCGGCGGTTATGCGGAAATATTGAAGAAGAAGGACGCCAAAGCATTTTATATGGAGAACCTGCCGTTCCCGTCATCCGGCGCTTACCGCAATGCGATGGCCCAGGTCGAGAAGAAGAAAATTCCGGTCACGATGCTGGAGGAGGGCGATACGTTCGAGCTGGGGAAGGAATTGAAGTTCGAAGTGTTCAGTCCGAAGAAAGGTGCGCTGCCGGCGGCGGTTACGAATTATGATGCGACTACGCTCAATTTCTTCTCGCTCGTGATCAAGATGACGTATCGGGACAACACGTTCCTGTTCCCGGCGGACATTTACAAGGACAAGGAGATGGAGCTCGTGACGCTGCATGGCAAAAAATTCGATACCGATTTCGTGCATGCTCCCCACCATGGCAGCTCGACTTCTTCTTCATCGACGTTCATCGACGCCGTAACGCCGAAGGTTGCCGTGATCAGCATGAATTTGTTCAACCGCGGCGAAGTGCTGAAGGCTTACGAGAAGAAGGGCGCAGCCGTGTACGCAACGGGCTTGAACGGCAACATCCTGATCACGTCGGATGGCAGCCATATGAAGGTGATCGCCGAGAAGGACCGGCCTGCCGTAAAATAGCGCTTGTTCCGCGCTTCTCCCGGCAGAAGCTTTAGTCCAGCCTCCCGAGCCTCCTATGCAACATCCATACAGCCTATTATACGTCCACATCTTTTCCAACGCGCGCCAATCCCAGGTGCGCGTTGCAACGCTGCGCGGCGGTCGGTCGAACCCCACGCGCGCCGGTCATTTTGCTATGAGCAAATCGTCAGTCGGCTGTCAGCCACCGTCGATTGCATGATTTGCGCTATTAGGCGAATATAATGAGGTACAATCGACAAGGCAGGTGGGAACGGGCATGAACTTACAGGAGTTGGCTTCAACCGTAGTGTTTTGCGGCATCCGCGGCGATGAACGGACGGAAATAACCGGCATCCAGATGGATTCCAGGAAGGTGGCTCCCGGGGATTTGTTCGTATGCATTCGCGGCCGTACGTTCGACGGGCATCTTTACGCACAGGAAGCGGTGGCACGGGGAGCTGCTGCGCTGCTGGTCGAGCGCGAGGTGGACGCTGCGATTCCGCAGATTGTCGTCAGCAACGCCAGAGACGCGATGGCGAGAGTGTCCAGTCATTTCTTCGACTATCCGAGCCGCGAGATGCGTGTCATCGGCGTGACCGGCACGAACGGCAAGACGACGTCGACCTATATGATCGAGCAAGTGCTTCGGGACGCCGGCTTCGCCACGGGAGTCATGGGCACGATCGGCATTCGCATCAAGGGCGAAGCCGTGGATGCAGAGCAGCAGTTCGGCGGCATCCATACGACGCTGGAGTCGGTCGATCTGCAGCGGTATTTCCGCAAAATGAGAGAGGCGGGAACGGACTACTGTCTGATGGAAGTCGCGAGTATCGCCTTGCAATCCGGCAGAGTAAAAGGGATCGATTTTCGAACGGCGCTGTTCACGAATTTGACGCAGGACCATCTGGACGACCATGACTCGATGGAAAAGTATAAAGCGGCCAAAGGGCTGCTGTTCTCCCGGCTCGGCAACGCTTACGGCCCGGAAGCCCGCGATGCGAGTTATGCCGTGCTGAATGCGGACGATGCCGCGTCTGCGGAATATGCGGGCTTAACGGCTGCGCAGGTGATCACGTACGGTGTTGAGAAGGAAGCGGACATTAAGGCAAGCCAGCTGAGCGTAACTCCGCAAGGGACTCGATTTCATGTGACGACGCCGGTCGGCTCGACCTATGTATCGATGAAGCTGTTCGGGAAGTTCAATGTGTACAACGCCTTGGGAGCGATCGCCAGCTGTCTGCTGGAAGGGCTGACGCTGGAGCAAGTGCAGCGGAGTCTGGAACGGCTCGATGGGATCGCCGGCCGGATGGAACCGGTCGATGCAGGGCAGCCGTTTCTTGTGCTGGTCGATTATGCGCATACGCCCGACGGCCTCGATAACGCGCTGTCCGCGATCAAACAATTCGCGCAAGGGAAGGTGATCGCCGTCTTTGGCTGCGGAGGCGACCGGGACCGCACGAAGCGGCCGGTCATGGGGGCGGTTGCTGCCAGGCATAGCGACTATGTCATTCTGACATCGGATAACCCGCGCTCGGAGAACCCGGAAGCGATCATGGACGATGTCGAAGCGGGACTGGTCAAAGCAGGCTGCGGCCCCGACCGGTACGAGCGGATCGCGGATCGCGCGGCGGCCATTCAGCGTGCGGTGCAGCGGGCGCAGCCAGGCGATGTGGTGCTCATTGCCGGGAAAGGACACGAGACGTATCAGATCGCAGGCGGGACGACCGTTCACTTCGATGACCGGGACATTGCCCGCGAAGCGATTGACCGGCTCCCCGGAAGCTAGGAGATCGCAGATTTGGCACGGTTGCGTTTCTGCGAAGGGTATGGTAAAGTATGCATAATTTGAAATGGAACGGAGGGTTACGTGTGATCGATTATTCCCGATTGAGAAAGCGATGCAAATAATTGCGCTTGCTGGCTCTGTGTCTGCAGAGCGATCGGGATTGGTTTGTCTTCACACGGATAACCCCAAGGGTAACACATAGGGCGAGAAAGGCTGTTCCTGTACGAATCGGGAACGGTCGGTCTCTGTTCCTGTGATTTCCATTGAACGGGGCGGGACATTCCTTTTTTTCGGTTGCGATCGGCACAGGCGGCGAGACGTCTGTGTCTTTTTTATTTTAATTTTGGAAAAGGAGCGAATGTTCTTATGACAATACAGCAGCAAGACGATAATGTAACGCACGCTGCCGAGATGGCGGCCGCTGCCCGCGCGCACGGACTGATGCTGCAGGCGGAGCGAATGGAGATCAACGAATCCGGGATGGACTTTCGGGTCGCGTTTGCAACCGATGACGACGGGACCGCATGGGTACTGCGCAAGCCGAGACGCGCCGATGTATGGGAGCGGGCGGTCAATGAGCGGAAGGTGCTCGCGCTCGTGAGCGGGCGCCTTCCGGTTCAAGTGCCCGATTGGCGTATCTTCACGCCGGAGCTGATCGCGTATCCGCTGCTTGGCGGCCGGCCGGTCGCGACCGTGGACGCAGCAGCCGGAGGCTACGCCTGGCTGTACGAACCGGAGTCGCTGACGGACGCGTTCTTTGATTCGCTCGCAGATGCGCTGGCGGCGCTGCACGGCATCGATCATCAGGCAGCGGGAGAAGCCGGCGCTCGCATTCGAAGTCCGCGCGAGGCGCGTGACGCTTTTGCCGCGAACATCGAAGAAATCCGGGGCAGCTTCGTCATTCCCGAGCCGCTTGCGGCGCGGTGGGAGGCGTGGCTGACCACAGATTCGTACTGGCCCGGGCATTCGGCGCTCATCCACGGCGACTTGCATCCACCGCATATTCTCGTGGATGAAACGCAGCGCGTGACCGGATTGATTGACTGGACCGAAGCGGAAGTCGCCGATCCGGGCAAAGACTTCGTCATTTACTACGCGCTGTTCGGCGACGAAGGGCTGCGCGATTTGCTGGGCCGATATGAACGGGCCGGAGGCATCGTGTGGCCCCGAATGCATGAGCATATCGCCGAGCAATGGGCGGCTTATCCGGCGCTGGTCGCGAAGTTCGCGCTCATGACCGGAAAAGAGGCCGATATGGAGATGGCCAAAGGGATGATCGCGAGCTGGAGCGCACAATAGCCAGAAGCGACTGTCCGAAAGCAAGGACGATAGGGACCGCGCAAGCCGGCGGTCTTTTCGCTTGCTGCAGACATGCGGCGAGAGCAAAATGCAGGCTGCAAATGGTAGCTGTAACGATCAAATCAATGGTATAATCATCCAAATCCTGGATATAAAAGAGGTTCGCAGAACGTAGGAGGAGAGAAGGCTAGTGGAAATACGAAAGTTAGCAAGGCAGGAACAACCGCCGATGGAGCTGCTGCTGCTTGCAGATCCGTCGCAGCAACTGGTCGAGCAGTATATGAAGCGAGGGGAATGTTATGTGGCGGAGGCGGACGGCGCCGTTGTCGGCGTGTACGTGCTGCTGCCGACAAGGCCGGATACGGCGGAAATCGTCAATGTGGCGGTTCATGAGCTTTATCAAGGCCAAGGCATAGGCAAGCGGCTGGTGAACCACGCCATTCAGACGGCGAAGGCGCAAGGGTGCAAGACAGTCGAGATCGGCACCGGCAATTCCGGCGTAGGGCAGCTGGCGCTTTATCAAAAATGCGGGTTCCGCATCACCGGCGTCGACCGGGATTTTTTCCTGCGGCATTACGATGAACCGATCTACGAGAACGGCATACAGGTTGTGGACATGGTGCGTTTATCGCAGGACATTTGAGAAGGGAAAGCGAGAAGAAAGCACGGCTGGACGCCTTTCCATGTCGAAGGAGGTACGTACGAAAAAATTTTTACACAAGATGGCCCGTCGTCTGGAAGCGACGGCGAGCCGTCCAGCTTCATTGTTCAACCGGGATGCTTTTGCTTCATCCTTATCTCAGCGATTCGGGCTCCACCTCCACGGAAGCACCGATGATTTATCGTTTTCTCCTCCCTGACTGCCCTCTGTAGGCATCATTTTTTACACATTTTGCGATATTGAAGAGGTGTGTAGTTGGATGTCTTTTTGAACAATTTACCGAAATGCGCCAAATCCTGGAATCCGATCTTCTCCGCTATGAAGCTTACCTTCCATTTGGTTTCCCGCAGCAGCTTTTGCGCCGCTTTTATCCTAACCGTCGACAAGTACTCAACGAACGTAAATCCGGTTGTTTTCTTAAACAATCTGCTCAAATAGAAGGGACTTATATGGAACTGCTTGGCTAGCGATGCGAGCGTTAGCGGACTCTCGTAATTTTCGTTTATGTACCGGATCATGCTTGAAATTTTTTGGTGCATCGGGGTGACGTAATGAGAGGATTTGTTCATCGTATCCCTGTTTAGCCGCAAGCTGGTAACCAGCAATTCAATCAAAGCTGCTTTAATGAGCGTATCGAATCCTTTTTCTTTTTTGCGGTACTCGCTGTTGATTCGGTACAGCAATTCCTCGACTCTTTTCTGAACAGTCAAAGGCAAGGCGATGACGGAGGTATGTGTCGCAAAAGGCGAATGCTCGTCATCCACCCATGCACCGTTCTCGCCCAAAAACTCTTTGCTGAAATGCACCACAATTCTTTCATGATAAAGCACGGAAGTATTTGTCGCCCTATGGATTTCATAAGGACGAATAAACACCAGATCCCCCGGCGTAATCTTATATGTTTTATTGCCGATTAAATAATTGCGCTCCCCCGAAATCAAATAGTAGATCTCGTACATTTCATGATAATGTGGACGGCGCATTTCCTCAGAGCTTACAACATTTTCCTCAGGGTAAAACTCTATTCCTGCCAGCGGGAATGTCTGGTATCTCAAATCGCTTGTCGATTCCATGGATAGCCTCCTCCATATTCCGTTTAAACTGTAGCAAGAAGTTAGAGCAAAGTAAACCGCTTTCTTTGTTAAAAAGGCAAGATTAAAGGCAGAAACCATGGCAAATATATTCTATACTTGGCTTGTGGGATAAACGAAAACCACGATATAGGGAATTAACTTCACTGTAATCACGAGTTTTGGGGATGAAAAAGCAGCATATTTTGGTAAGGGGGGGGACTATACTCAATGAATATGCATTATGGAAGAAAGTGGGCCTTAACGGGTGTGAGCGTATGCATGATCGCAAGCATGATGACGATGGCGGGATGCAGCGGAGCTAAGGGGACTGACGAACAGCCTGCCGATAAAGTGGTCGAAAAGGCTGCCGATACGACACCGGTTACCTTACGGGTATTTATGCAGCAAGCCTTCACCGATCAGCAGGTGAACGATATATGGCTTGAGCCGTTGAAGAAAAAATATCCGCATATTTCATTGGAAATCCAAAGACCCGGAAAAGGCGTCACACTCGATTCGTTGATGATGTCCGGCGAGACTCCCGATATCATCTTCGCGTTTAACGGCATATTGCCCACCTATGATTTGAGTGATCTGCTCATGGATATGTCGCCGTTGATCAAGAAGCATGCTATCGATTTGCAGCGCTTCGATCCGCCGGTTATGCAATCCATCCAATCGATCTCCAAGGAAGGGGGCATTGTTGCGCTGCCTTTTAGCCAGCAATTTACCGCCTTATACTATAATAAGACATTGTTTGACCGGTTTGGCGTTGCATATCCGAAGGACGGCATGCTATGGGAGGATGCCATTGCGCTGGCCAAACTGCTGTCCCGTTCGGATGGGAATATGACCTATGCCGGACTGGATGTGCAGACGGTCTCCAGAGTGGCTCGACCGCTGGCCGCGCTTCTAGTCGACGGAAGAACGGATAAGCCGTCCGTAGACACCGAAGCCTGGCGGAAAGCATTCGACTTGGTTCGCACGGTATACACCATTCCGAATAATGAGCGCCCCCAAACCACCAATTCTTATGACCGATTCATGAAGGATAAAACGTTGGCTATGCTGGCTACCGTCAATATATTGGATCTCGGGCTGGAGGACGCCATGAAGCAAGGGCTGGATTGGGATATCGCCCAATACCCAAGTTACAAGGAAGCTCCGAATGTCGCTACGATTGTGGACAGCCACGTATTCTCGATTACAAAAACAAGCAAGCATCAGGACGCGGCCATGCTTGCGTTGAAAGTGTTTACATCCGATGAGGTGCAGTTGAAAACGACGAGGACGTTGGGCCGATTAACGATATTGAAAGATACCGGCATCAAACAACAGCTCGGGATGGATATGCCGTTTCTGAAGGGCAAGCATATGGAGGCCATCACCAAGAGCAAGATTATCGCATCTCCCGTATTCTCCCGGTTCGAATTCGGAGCCAACAGCACCGCATTGACGGATGCCATGTATGAGTACATCAATGGCAAGGATCTTAACACAACGATCCGGGAGCTGGGGGAGAAGATCAACAGCAACATAGCCGCGCAAAAATAAGAATGGAGTGATCGATATGACAGAATCGATATTATTCGCGACAGACAGCTACATGCGCAACTTGCGCGAGAACACAGTCCGGGAATTTGATTATAAGCAGGCTTTGGACAGCGGTGATTGGAAGCGCTGGCAGCAGTCGTTCCGCGAACGTCTCGCAGAATTGACAGGGCTCGCCTCTCTCAGGGAGTATACCCGTGACCTGCCGTTATCCCCAAGAACGACAGAAACGGTTCGATTTCCAGGCTATCGCAGGGAGAAAACGTATATCACTACCGAGCCCGGGGTAGAAATTCCATTCTATTTGCTGATTCCGGAGAACGGCACCGGTCCTTTCCCGCTCGTGCTGACGCCTCACGGCCATGGCAAACGAGGTAAGGAAACGTATGTGGGTAATTATTCCAGCGACAGTGAGCGCGAGCAAGCTGAGGCAGGAGAACGCGACGTTGCGCTGCAGGCGGTTATGGAAGGATATGCCGTTATCGCCATGGACGTTCGGGGATTTTGGGAAATGTCCAGGGATGAGGAGTTTTCCACGAAGAAAGCGGGTTCCTGCGACGAGCTGCAGAAGCGCGCCTTCATGTATGGAAGGACGCTGATCGGAGAACGGGTGCACGATATGGGCAGATTGATCGATTACGCCTCCGCTCACCCGGATATCGATACCAGCCGTATGGTCATTACCGGCAATTCGGGAGGCGGTACGGTATCGTTCTTTACGGCCGCATTAGATGAACGTATTTCGGTTTGTGTGCCGAGTTCATGCTTCTGTACGTATCCTGGGTCCGTCATGAAGGTGCCGCACTGTCACTGCAATTTTATCCCCGGCATTATGAAGCTCGGAGACATGTATGATATTGCGGGTTTAATCGCGCCCCGGCCGCTATTGTTCGTTCACGGAATTCTCGATCAGGATTTTCCGATTGAGCATACCCGCGAAGCTTTTGCGCATGCGAGGATCATTTACGAAGCTATTGACCGCAAGTTAACCGATTGTTGTGAGCTGTATGAAGGTAACGGCGGGCACCGATATTACAAGGAACGCGTATGGCCGTTCGTCCGCCAGCATCTAACCTCAGGTAAAGGCGGGGATCGTTTCTTAGAATCGCCATGAAAAAAGACATCTAAATCCCATCAAGTAGAGCGCAAAATTCAATACGTATCTTTAATTCCACGGGGAAGTACAACATAATACACGGAAACCAGCTGTTGTTCGGAACGACGATTCCTACTTCCAATGGAATTACCGATGGCGGTACCGGCACGTCCGTGCAGAACAACGTCTTCTTTGAACCTATGTAATTATGGTGCTTGAAACGCGTTTGCTTCAACACTGTTTGAGATGCGTTGCTGTCCTTAAGACGCAGACGATCCGAATTGATCGTATTATGGCGGGCACCCGGTCTCACGAGAGGCGACATTATAAAGGAGGACACCTATGAAGAAGAAAGCGCGCAAACCCGTCATCGCGGTAACCGCTTGGATTGACGAAGAGTCGACGCAGCTGAAGCGGGATAATACGGAATCCGTCCTCCGGGCGGGAGCCATCCCCCTTATTGTGCCGTATATAGAGGAGCAGTCGGATATTGCACAAATATGCGATATGACGGACGGGCTTCTGCTTGTCGGAGGCAAGGACATCGATCCGGGCTATTACGGGGAGGACCCGCTGCCAGGCCTGGGGGCGTTGTCGCCGGACCGCGACCGGCTGGAGCTTATGCTGACCCGCGTATTCCTGAATGCCGACAAGCCGATATTCGCCATATGTCGGGGGCATCAACTGTTGAATGTGGCCGCCGGCGGCACGCTGTTCCAAGATATCGGCAGACAGATCGACGGAGCGCATCTTCATAAGCAGGATGCGCCACGGTCGCATCTGTTCCACCGCATATCGATTGCTCCAGGCACGTTGCTCGAGAATGCAGCCGGTACGCGCGAATGCAAGGTGAACAGCTTCCACCATCAGGCAGTGAAAGTCGTTGCGCCGGGCTTCCGCGCTAGCGCATGGGCTTCCGACGGAATCGTGGAAGGCATCGAGAGCGAGAGTCACCGTTACGTGTTGGGTGTGCAGTGGCATCCCGAAAATACGTCTTCAAGCGACGCCGTATCCTACCGGCTATTCGAACGATTTGTGGAAGCGGCGAAACAAAAATAAGTTTTGATCATCGGTAGGAGGAAAACAAAATGTCAGTTCGTAAAAAATATGCACTCGTTGGTACGGGTGGCCGTGCCAGCTTCTTTTATGAAGCGATTGCCAAAGAGTTCGCTGCTTCAAGCGAGCTCGTCGCATTTTGCGATCTGAACCAAACACGGATGGATTTCGCTAACAAGCAACTGGGAAAATTCGGGGTTGCACCCCTGCCTACGTATAGATCGCATGAGTTTGACCGAATGATCGAGGAAACGAAGCCGGAAATCGTGATCGTGACCACCATTGACCGGACGCATCACACCTATATTATCCGCGCGATGGAGCTCGGCTGTGACGTTATTTCCGAGAAGCCGATGACGGTAGACGAAGTGAAATGCCAGGATATTTTGGATGCGGTCAAAAGAACGGGCCGTCATCTGCGTGTGACGTTCAATTACCGCTACTCGCCTCATAATACGAAAATCCGCGAGTTGATTGATGACGGGGCTATCGGTAACGTGCATGCCGTACATTTCGAGTGGCTGCTAAATACGGACCATGGAGCCGACTACTTCCGCCGTTGGCACCGCGACAAGCGCAACAGCGGGGGGCTGCTCGTGCATAAATCGACGCACCATTTCGACCTCGTCAATTTCTGGTTGAATACAAAGCCGGAAACGGTATATGCACTTGGCGATTTGATGTTCTACGGCAGGGAAAACGCAGAAAAACGCGGCGTTACCGAATTTTACTCTCGAGCACACGGCAGCGAATACGCAAAGAATGATCCGTTTGCGCTGCATCTGGATAAGGGGAAACTGAAGTCGATGTACCTGGATGCGGAGAAAGAGGATGGCTACTACCGTGATCAAAGTGTGTTCGGGGATGGCATCAGCATTGAGGATACGTTGGGGGTTATGGTTAAATACCGTAACGGCACCATTTTAACTTATTCGCTTCATGCCTATGCTCCTTGGGAGGGTTTCCGCGTAGTATTTAACGGCAGCAAGGGCCGTATTGAAATGAATGTTGTCGAATCGTCTTACGTGAATTCAGGCGGTGATCAGGCGCTGGAAGGAGCGATTAAAGGAAAAAGCATCATAGTGCATCCGACGTTCAGCGCACCATATGAAGTCCAAGTGGAACAACAAACGGGCGGACATGGCGGAGGAGACCCTGTACTGTTAAATGATTTGTTCGGTGTGCCCGAATATGATCGTTTCAATCGTGCAGCTTCACACATGGACGGAGCAATGTCGATACTAACAGGGGTCGCGGGCAATCATTCGATGAAGACGGGTCAAGCGGTTAAGGTGGCTGAACTGGTTAGATTTTAGCGGCTGATTCGAGGCTGGTGTGCGGTCCAACGCTGCCCCACTTCAATACCCACTTCTCCATTTCCTTGAGCGCCGCCTGGAAATCCATTCCTTTTTCCGTTAACGAATATTGTACCGTTACCGGTACGGTGGGGAATACTTCCCGGAGTACGATGCCGTTCTGTTCCAGATGCCGCAGCGTATCGGTCAGCGACTGGGTTTTGATGACTTTGACGCTTCGCTGCAGCTGCTTGAACCGCTGCGGGCCTTTGCACAGCTCGTCGATAACCAGAAAAGCCCACTTGGCACCGAGAATTTGCAGCACTTCACAAATATTCGAGCCTGTCGGGTGTTCCTCGTGGGAAAGGGTACTCATAAATGAAACCTCCTTACTAAAATATAGTTGAACAAAACAGGGAAGCAATCCCTGAAAATAGGTCTGCTTCCATTATTATTGCAGCTTCCGGCGAATGTCAACCGGGCAGCAGCTTTGGATAAATCACTAATCGCAGAAAAGAGGCTAAAACATATGCAGATGAGACATTGGACATTAGCGGATGATCTGGCTCAGCTGGAGCTCGGCGAATCGGGAGCCAGACTGGGGCAATGGCGCGGCGAAGCTGCGCTATATATTGAAGATTTCCTTACGCATCCCGTGCTCGTTCGAGATTACGCGCCGCCGGATTGCTACCGGCTTCGAGCGGATATTGCGATTCCCGGCCCGAACGGATTTGCCGGTCTCGTCTTCGGGGTCCGGGACGAGCAGAATTATGAGCTCGTCTACATCTCGCCGTCAACCGCGGCGAGCATCGGAGACATTCAGTACGATCCGGTCATGAACGGCTCCACCACATGGCAAATTTATAACGGTCCCCGTTATCAAGCCAAAGCGCCGGTGCCGCCGGGCGAATGGGTATCGCTGACGCTGGAAGTTCGCAAAGACAGCGTCGCGATAGGCGTCGGCGACCATACGGCGCCGCAGCTCGTCGTATCAAAGCTGCAGCACGGCCCGGCCAAGGGCAGCGTAGGCTTGTGGGCCAATCTGCCCGCATACATACGCGGCTTGATGATCGAGCCGCTGCAGCCTGTGCCTCATGAGCAACGGCCTCAGCCGAGCGATCAAGATGCCGGCGCGTCCCTGTTGACGGAATGGCTCGTTTCCGAACCTTACGTGCCGGCTGCATCGGCCGGACCGCTGCCATGCTTGGCAAGAGCGGCTGCGGAGGAGAATGGTACCGTCAACCTGAACAGGCTGTATCCGCTCGGCGAGAAGGGGACGGCGGTGATGGCGGAATGCACGCTGGAGCTGTCCGAGGAATGCGAATCCGTGCTGTCATTCGGCTTCAGCGACCATATGCGCTTATGGGTTAACGAGGCGGAAGTGTACAAGGGAGAGTGGAAGTGGGGGCCGCCGGCAAGCGACGGGCGGATTCGCCCCGAACATGCGGACGTTTCGGTCCGCTGGCAGGCGGGGCGCAATACGGTTCGCGCCGAAATTACGAACCTGGAAGGCAAGTTCGGCTGGGGATTTTGCGTAAGAACGGGTTTGCCCCGCGTTACAGCAGCATCGAAATAAGAGTCACCGGTTAGTACCATCGCGAGCACGCGGTGGTTTTTTTCATATGATCCCTTATTTCATCGTACCGAGCGGCACATCGAATACGTTCCAGAACAAGGCGGTGGCGCAAAGCGACAAGAGCCATGCCCAGAGCGGATGCTTGTAATGGAGCCGCAGCATCGGGAACGTCAGCAGGTTGATTGCCACAGACCACCATATGTTCCAGCCGTGATGATGGGATATGCCCTTCCACGTATGCAGCGTCAGTAATTCGATCAGCGTAAAGAACAGCGCCCAGCTGAATATGTACAGGGCCTGCTTTCGGAGTCCGGACGGGTAATGCCCCAGATAAATCAGGACAGTCGCGGGAAACGAAATAAAATCGAGCGTAAACGAGATGAACGTATGATTCGGCAAGAGTGCCTTATCGAAGGAAGTGTGAAATTCCCACAGCGTATAATGGTAAGTTAAGACGCTGTGCACCAGATCGATCACAATCCAGAACAAGATGGTGCTGTAGTAGGCTTTCCAATTTTTCCAATCGCCCCATTTATAGCCCGCGAAGGCAAAAGCGAGCGCATATAACGAATTCATGAAGCAGCCCCTTCCGATGCGATAAGCCATACCATGCTATTATTTACAGTTACTAACAGAAATAACAACAAAATCGTGAGTTCGAAACCGAACCTTTTCGCTGGAATCATTTTTACAGAAGAAGGAAATAGTAAGTACGATGTCGGAAGGAGGCTGTGTTCATGAAATTAACGCCCGAACAGAGGGTTACGCTGCATGGCTTTAATAATTTGACGAAATCATTAAGCTTCAATATGTATGACATCTGTTATACAAAAACGAAAGAAGAACGGGAAGCTTACATCGAATATATTGACGAACAATACAATGCGGACAGGCTGACCACGATTTTGAAGCATGTGGCGGACATTATCGGCGCGCATGTGCTAAATGTCGCCAAGCAGGACTACGTGCCGCAAGGCGCAAGCGTGACCATGCTCGTCTCGGAAGGCCCGATCGTCGAAGTGCCGACGGAGTCTTACGACGAGTCGCCCGGTCCGCTCCCGGATGCGGTCGTCCTTGCGCTGGACAAGAGCCATATTACCGTTCATACGTATCCCGAATATCACCCGGATGAAGGCATCAGCACGTTCCGGGCGGACATCGACGTATCGACCTGCGGGGAAATATCGCCGCTCAAGGCGCTGAATTATTTGATTCGTTCGTTCGACACGGACATCATGACGATGGATTACCGCGTCCGCGGCTTTACGCGGGACATTAGCGGCCACAAGCTGTTTATCGATCACGAGATCGGCTCGATCCAGAATTACATCCCCGACGAGATCAAAGAAATGTATCAGATGATAGACGTCAACGTATATCAGGAAAATATTTTCCATACCAAGTGCAAGCTGAAAGCGTTCGATTTGAATAACTATTTGTTCGGCTATACGAAGGAAAAGTTGAGCGACGAAGAGCAGCGCAATATCGAGGAGAGTCTCAAGTGGGAGATGGATGAAATTTTTTACGGGAAAAATATCGCCTATTAACGGATACCGCGGCGCAATGGGGAGGCGGGCGTGTCCTGATGCGGGCGCGCCATCGCGTTCCATTGCCGCAGCGAAGCCGCATAGGGCGGAGAGGAAAGGGAACACTACTCTATCATGACAGGTGGGAGGTGCCCTGATGGTCGTATGGATTACGATATGTATCGCCCTCAGTATCGCCGTACTGTCGACGGTTCGGATGCTGCGTACGGCGTTCCGGCCGCTGGAAACGCTGCTGTACTATATGGTCATTACCGTTGCCATTGAGCAGACCCACTCGGCGATCATCGATAATTTGAAGCTGATCCGATTTTCGGAAAGCGTTTCCGCTTTCTTTTGCTTCAAGCTCAATCAGATCATTATTTTTCCGGTCGTGACGCTATGGCTGCTGCATTCGTTTTTCGCCGTGTCCGGTCGTGTTCTGCGGAAAGCGCTGTTTGCTATCGCCTGGTTTTTGGCCATGTCCGGTGCTTACTATTTATTCGATAAGCTCGGCATATTTGAGTTGAAGGGCTGGCACATGCTGTATTCGCTTGCTTATTGGCTGACGGTGTTGACGGAATCGTTTTGTTTTGTATGGTGGTTTCGAAAGCTGCTGCGAAAGAGAGAACGCGATGATTCTGTATCCGCCTGAACGGTTTGATGCTAACGAATGGTTCATCCTGATCTCCGTCGTGCTGGTGTTCACCGTTTCGTTTTTGCTGCCCCGACGGCTGTCGGCGGTGGATATTACGGCAACGGTTGTCTTTAATCTGTATTTATCGCAATCGGTCGATTCGATGATTGCCGTGGCGCCGTTCGATTTGTACGATGTGAGCGACTCGTCCAAATACGAAATGCTCGATATCGTCATTTATTTTTTCTTGTATCCCCCGGTGGCCTATCTGTTTCTGCACTTTTATGACAGGATGGAGAAGAGCGCGGGCCGTCTCGTCTTGTACGTACTGGGTTGGTCGCTGTTCACGACGTTCCTGGAATGGCTGTCCGTCCAGTATCGCGTGTTCACGTACAAGGGCTGGCACCTGGCCTTTTCGCCTCTGGTCTATATCGGAGTCTACGTGCTGAACATCCTGGTACTCCATCTCACAAGGCATTGGACTCCCGGCCTTAAACAGAGCCCGGCGCGGAAGTCTTCGCGTTAGCTGCGTTTCTCGGCGGCGATGCCGGCTCCCGCACCGGGCAGCATGTTCATAAACGCCTGCAAGGCGCTGCTGACGAACGAATCTTTTCGCGTGATGAATTCGGTTTTCATGTGGCGGTACGCCGGCTCAACCTCGAAGGAACGAATCAATCCGTCCGCCTCTTGCTTGCCAATCACTGCTTTGGGCAGCAGCGATATGCCAAGCCCTGCCGATACGCCGCCGACGATCGCTTCCAGCGTGCCGAATTCCATAATGACCGACTGTGACAAGCCGTTAGCCAGCAGCCAAGCTTCCAGCAGCTCCCTGTATGTACAACCCGGAGTAAAGACAAGCACTGGCCGTTTGACGGCTTCCTCCAAGCTGGCGACCGAGGACGCCGCAGCAATGACAAGCTCTTCTTCGAATGCCGGCACGGACTGCAGTTCCGGGTGACGGCACTCGCATCCGATAAAAGCGCCGTCCAGCTCATAACGCAGCACCTGCTCCATTAAAAATTGCGTATGTCCCGTCGCAATCGACAGCCGCACGTTCGAGTACTGCGCATAGTAGGCAGTGAGCAGCTTGGGCAGGCGAACGGCGGCGGCCGTCTGGGTGGACCCGATCATCAGCGGACCCGACGGCGTCTCGGAAGAAGCAATCGCCTTGGTCGCCTCGTCCAGCAAGCCGATAATTTTGTCGGCGTAGCCAAGCAGCGTTTTGCCGCTGGAAGACAGCGTCATGCCGCGGTTATGGCGGTGAAAGAGCACCGTGCCGAGCTCCGATTCGAGCTGCTGTACCCGTGCAGTCACATTAGACTGAACATAGCCAAGCCGCATCGCGGCCTTCGTAATCGAGCCTTCGCGGGCAACCGCTTGAAAGACGCGCAAATCTGTACTTTCCATCGAATAAGCCTCCGTTCTCTCTACTATCATTTATAGTGATATCCAACATCAATAACAATCATTATACATAAATGCAAGCCTCCGTTACAATAAGGCTCATACCTGCACGGGAAACGGAGGGATTTGCCAGATGCGTAAAACCAAGTATATCGTTCTGATTTTGTTTACGACCTTCCTCATGGGCATCGCTTTCCCGTTAGGGAAAATCGGCATACGGTATGCGCCGCCGTTTTTTCTGATGGGGATCCGCTTTGTTATAGCCGGCGTGCTGCTCGCTTTGCTCGTCCGGAGGAAGCAGCGGCCCCGCGGAGCGAGGCAATGGCTGCAAGCGGCAGCTATCGGCGTGTTCCAATCGGCCGGCGTCATGGGCTGCGCGTATTACAGCATGCGCTGGATTACTTCAGGGGAATCGTCGATCATTACCTGCTCGAACCCGCTCATCGTCATCGTGCTGACCCGTCTGCTTGGCGGCGCGGCTTACAGCGGCCGGCAATGGGCTGGGGCGGTTATCGGCTTCCTCGGGGTCGCAGTCGCATTCGGCTTCCATCTCGGACTGCAGCCAGGCACGTTCATCGGGCTGGCCGGTGCGTTCTGCTTCGCCGCTGCGACGCTGCTGATCAAGCGGTGGGGCGCGGTATTCGATATGTCCGTGCTGGCCGCATATCAGATGCTGGCCGGCGGACTCGCGCTGCTGCTGCTGAGCGCGCTGACGGAGCATCCGCATTTTACGGTGAACGCGGTATCCGTAACGGTGCTGCTGTGTCTGGTGGTCATGTGCTCGATCGTTCAGTTTACAGTCTGGTTTTCCTTGCTTCGCAGCGGAGATCCGTCGAAGACAAGCGCATTCCTGTTTCTGGTGCCGCTGTTCGGCGTGCTGTCCGGATGGCTGCTGCTCGGCGAGCAGGTGAACCAGTTTGTTGGCTGGGGCGGCTTGCTCGTGTGCGCCGGCATCTTTCTCGTGAATTGGGAAGGCAATCGCAAGGCTCATAAGCCAGCTGCAAGGGAAATCGCCTTTAAATAGTAAGAAAAGGAACAAGGGAGAGAGTTGCGATGGACATGAAGCAAAGCGTGGCGCTGGTGACAGGCGGAGGCACGGGGATCGGCCGTGCGGTCTCGATGCTGCTGGCAGAACGGGGAGTCTGCGTTGCGGTGAATTATTCGCGGTCCAAGGCGGACGCGGAGGATACGGTGCAGCGTATTATAGCAATGGGAGGGACCGCATTTGCGGTTCAAGCCGACGTCTCGCGCGACATGGAGGTGCGCGCCATGGTCGACGCCGTCGCAGAGCGATTCGGCGCGATCGATATGCTGGTCAACAACGCCAGCATGAGCAGACATATCCCGCTGGACGATCTGGATTCCGCCACCGATGACGTATGGGACGAACTGTTCGCGGTGAATGTCAAGGGCATGTTCCACTGCGCCCGCGCCGCGGCTCCGTATATGAAGAATAGGAAGCAGGGCGCCATCGTAAACGTCGGCAGCATTGCAGGGCTGACCGGCTCCGGCTCCTCGCTGCCCTATGCCGTATCCAAAGCGGCGGTCCACGGGTTGACCAAGTCGCTGGCCCGCGCGCTGGCGCCGGATATTCGCGTCAACAGCGTCGTGCCGGGAGCCGTGGCGACCCGATGGTGGGAGGGGAAGGAAGCGCAGATGGAGCGCTTGGTCGGCCATGTGCCGCTGCAGCGTATTTCAACGCCGGAAGAGATCGCGCAGATGATTAGTGCCGTATTGATACAGCCGTCGATGACCGGGCAGATGATCATTGTGGACGGCGGGCAGACGATGTGACGAATCGGCGGGCAGCGAGCCGCATGAGTGTAAATATCAGGCAAAGGCGTCATGCGAACTGCCGGTGAGGCGCCATATGCGTCCTCCGCAACCGTTCGCTCAATTCAAGCTTCTGGGTTTATATCGTATATGGATCGGGCATGCGCATTCCCGGTCACGCGCCACCGCAAGGTGTTTCCAGGCCGGAGCGGCATGCCCTTCGCTTGCATATGCCTATCCCCTCAAGTAATCGATAAAAATACGCTTCAGCAGAGCAAGCTGGCGATCCGATTCCATGTCCGATTCAAGCAGCAAAATATTTTTTTGCAGCGACAGCTGCTTGGAGAACAGACCGAACGCATTGATCAGCGTCGTGAGCGTCTCTCTGACCGGTAGACCGGCGCGAATCGAGCCGTCTTCCAACCCGTCTTGGATGATGGTCGCATACTCGTCCGAAATGCGGCGATTCAGCAGGTTGAACTGCAAAATATCGTCGAGCGGCTCCGTGCAGTGGGAGGCATAGCTTTCGAAATCGACCATGAACTTGATCCGCGGATGGTCATGGTCTTCGATGAAAAAGTCGAATAACCGATCGAGCTTGTCCAGACTGGTCAGCGGGAGGTCCGCAATGTGCCGAAACCGCTCATAAATCGGTTCGAGCAGCCGGACGGCGACGGCGACGATCAGCTTCTCCTTTTTCGGAAAATAGCGGAACAATGTGGCGATGCCGATGCCTGCGCTCTTGGCGATATCCTGCATCGTCGTTTTTTCAATTCCTTTATCGGTAAAAACGCGCTCGGCCGCGTCAAGAATCAGCTGCAGCCGCTGGAGTTTGCCGTCTGACCGTTCCTTCTCGTATCTCGATTTCGGATCCATAGGTTCCCTTTCGCCTTCGGTAAAGGATAATTGTCGGTGATGATAAGTATTATATCGGCCGGCTATGCCATATTCAAGAAACGTTTGAGTTCCGTATATCGCGGTGATATAATTACTATCATAATGATACGATAACTATCATGACTTAATTGTCTAATGATTATCCTATGTATCACACATTTGATTTCAAAGGAGATATGACCTATGGGCCGTCTGGCGAACAAGGTTGCGATCGTTACAGGAGCAGGGAGCGGGATGGGGCGCGAAGAAGCGCTGTTGTTTGCGCAAGAAGGCGCGGCTGTCGTCGCTACCGATATTAATGAAGCGGCGGTGCAAGCGGTCGCCGAACAAATCGAGGCGCGCGGCGGACGAGCCGCTGCTTACCAGCACAACGTCGCGCTTGAGGAAGACTGGACGAGGGTCGTCCAGGACGCGGTGCGCGCTTTCGGGAAAGTGGACATATTGGTTAATAACGCTGGTATTTCGCTTGCGACGGGCTTGCTGGAGACGACGCTGGAGCAGTGGAACAAGGTCATGAACATTAATTTGACGAGCGTCTTCCTCGGCATGAAGTATGTGATTCCGCATATGCAGGCGGCTGGAGGCGGCTCGATCGTCAACATTTCCTCGATCGCGGGGCTGACGGGAAGCAGCGGCGCAGGAGCTTACACTGCGTCCAAGGGCGGCGTTCGCATGCTGAGTAAGGCCGCGGCAGTCGATTTCGGCCAAGACCGCATTCGCGTCAACTCGGTCCACCCCGGCTTTATCGAAACGCCGATGAGCGAGCAGTTCGTGAACAATGAACAAATGCTGCAATGGTTTTTGTCGCAGACGGCGCTGCCGCGCGTGGGACGGGCGTCGGAGGTTGCGGAGGCGGTGCTGTTCCTTGCTTCGGACGAATCCGCATATATAACCGGCGTTGAGCTGCCGGTGGATGGCGGCGTCACGGCCAAATAATGTAATTTCATAAGGAACTTGTTGACTCCATTCCTTGGATCATCCAGGTTGTAAATATGCTTGGGCGTAGAAAAAAATGACAACTGGTGAAAAAATAGGGATTTGCGCATATTACTGAAATGAAGATAAACGTACCCTAAAGATAGACAGCAGCATGCTGTCGGGTTGTGGTTTCCGGCATATTATTAATTATCTTCAAAATTGGAGGTGATTGTAATGGCTGTGAAAAGAATCAAGAAAGTAGTAGCTCCAGTGAAAACAAAAGTAGCTCCTGTGAAAAAGAGACCTTATCGGGTGAAACAAGAAGACGATCTCCGGGATGCGCTCGGAAGCCTGGACGATGCGCGGAGAAATATCAATGACGCAAGACGTTCTGTCCGGAGAGCTTTACGCGATCTGGACTGACGGGAAAGCGGATAACGAGTCTTGAGCATGAAATAATTATAAGTAAGGGCGCGGAGATGAATCCGCGCCTTTTTATGTTCAGCGTGATCGAAGAACAGAGGAGCCAACCCGAAATTTCTCTAGGCGTTTTATTCACATTTATCCAACACCCAAAACCCCTTCCATCGAAGCAGATGGAAGGGGTTTTGGCTAAGTACGGTATGCTGGAGTGATAGCAGCTTTTTGCGCGTCTATCTGCTCCCGGAGCTGCGAATTGCGATTGTCTATTTTATTTCGGAGAGGTAGAGCGAGCCGGCGGGAAGCTTGATGTCCTTATGAACCACGACCAGTCCGATGCCTCCCGGGACGAGGGCGACTCTCGAATCTTTGGTCACGATATATATGCCGGGTACGGATATGCCGTTGACTTTCGTTTGAGCGACGGCGTTCGAGTACGTCGGAAGATCCTTCGCTTTGTCGGTTGCCGTTGCAGAGGCTGTCGCGGCACTGACCGCATTCGGTAAAAGCAGGCAGGAACAAGCCACAAGCACACCCAATTTCGTTTTTATCGCCTTCATGAATATCACTCTCCTTATAATGAAAGGTAACGAAGTACTAAAAAACGTATGAGCGGAAATTGTAAAATATTCATCGCATTAATGAAACGCCGCATGATGTGCTAATCATGATGCGCGAAATAAAATAAAACGGCCGCTAAAGCGCTCTTATGATGGGGAGCGTTACCTGAACATAAGAAGGACCTCAAGTCCACGACAAGTGGCTGAGGTCCTTTCATTATCCAATCTGCTGGTCAAATAAGCAGCGTGATCGCCAGCAGGTCGAACAGCACCAGCGGCAAAATAAACGGAAAAAACGATGTGTGAACGGTGTTTCCGCTGCGAACGGACGTCACTTTCAAATACAATTTTTTGCCGGTGACCTTTACGATTTTACCGGTATACGTATTCCCGTTTTTCGCTTTGATTTTGACGGTACGGCCGATATAATTTTTACTTTTCTTGTACATCGATACGGCTGACATGCGGTTTCCTCCTTTATACCGTAGTTGTCCATTATATGTCCGCGTCCGGTAAGCGTGTGGGTTTATGCAGCAGCCGGCTTTATACTTTTTTTAGAAATGATTTCAGCGTAGTTTAGATTTGGCGTCTATGATGGAGAGGAATGAAATTTAGAAGTTCCCTGTATCGAAAGGATGCGAATCTATGAAAGTAAACGGAAAAAAACGAGCGGTTCGGAGCGTCGTCTTCCTGCTGGTTGCGGCGGCCGCTATGTTCGCGATCGCCCCCTATTTGCTATTCGATCCAGCCTACAGCCGTGTGAAGCTGAACCCGGCGCTGCCATTCCATTATCCGCTGCTGCTTATCCATATCTTTGCATCGTTTCTGGCGCTCGCGGTGGGATGGATCCAATTCATTCCCGGCCTACGTACCAACTTCCTCCGTCTTCACCGGCTCGTCGGACGTATATATTTGGGCTGCATTGCAGCGGGCGGAATAACGGGGCTTGCCGTAGGCATGTATACCGAGAGCTATATTCGCCAGCTCGCCTTTTTGGCGCTAGCGGTGCTGTGGCTCATCACAGGCTGGAAAGGATATCGCACGATTCGGCGAGGGGAAGTGCGGGACCATCAGATTTGGATGCTGCGCAGCTACGCGGTTACCCTTGTCGCAGCGACCGCCCGACTCGTTACGCCATTGTGCCTGCTGGCTTATATGGCGCTGCAAGGAGCGCCGGACGGGGGAGTGAAGGCCGCGATTGCGCCGGTGCTGGAAGCGAATATTTGGGTCGGACTTGTCCTCAATGTATTGCTCTGCGAGTGGCTCTTCGTGCGCCGGGTTCGCTAGCAATCGATAATGTGCGCCATCGCCGAACAGGCGGTGGTTTTTTATCATGACCGGATCGACAATGCAGTTGTCTGAATCGGCAATGTCTCCGGACGCGGCGGGAGTGTACAATGAAGCCAGAGACGATTGTGATTTTCCCCGGCCGGCGTCATGTTGTGTATGCCGGCGTTACGATGCAACAAGCAGGAAGGAAATATCCATTTCGAAAGGATGGTCGGTATGATTAAAGTGGCCGTCGTCGGTGTAAACAACATCGGGAAAGTTCACTGTAAATATTATGCGCAGCACCCGGATACGCAGCTTGCCGCGGTGTGCGATCTAATGGAGGAGCGGGCGGATGCCGCCGCGCGCGAATACCGGGTGAAGGCTTATACGGATATGCGCGTGATGCTGGAGCAAGAGGATATTGACGTCGTGATCGTCGCGACCGCCGGCGTGGAGAAAGGAAGCCATCATTTCGAGCCGGCGATGATTGCGATGGAAGCGGGGAAGGACGTGCTTGTGGAGAAGCCGATCTCCAACCGCGTGGAGGAAGCCAGAGAAATGGTGCGGTTTGCCCGGGAGCGGGGCGTGCGGCTGGCGTGCAATTTGAACCACCGCTTCACACCGGCGGCGGCCAAAGGGAAGGAGCTGCTGCTGCAAGGAGCGCTCGGATCCCCGCTGTTTATTAACATGCGGCTGACGATCGATAATAAATCCGAGGCGACCGAATGGTTTCATATGCGGGCGCTGCATCCGCATTCCATCGATGTGATGCGCTACTTTATGGGCGACGTGCGGCGGGTGCAGGCGTTTATGACCAAAGCGGAGGGACGCAATACGTGGTCCACCGCCTCGATCAATATGGAATTCGAGAGCGGGGCGGTCGGGCATTTGACCGGCAGCTACGACATGTCGATGAAGCACCCGATCGAGTATTGCGAGGTAGCGGGCAATCAGGGACGGCTCGTCATCGATAACGTGTACGAGAGCTTTACGTTTTATCCGCATAAGAGCGACGAGCTGCTTGTGATGCGCAATCCGATCTTCCGCGGCATGCAGGGATTCGACGATACGTTCAAAAACCGGATCGAGCGGTTTATCGGGCAAATCAAGCAGGGAGTCTCTCCGGAACAAATCGAAGCTTCCGGCGCCGACGCTTTGGCGGCGCAAGAAGTGATCGAGGCGGCGATCGCGTCGCAGATGAGCAATGGCGCTGTCGTAGACGTGCCCAAATGAAACCGCTTGCGCGGCAAAGCATTCGAGAGGAGCGGCGGCAATGAACGCGAATGACCATACGGATGGAAGGGTGCTTTGGTTTACCGGGCTGTCCGGATCGGGCAAAACGACGACGGCCAAGCATTTGAATCAACTGCTTGAGGACAGAGGCCTTCGAGTTGAGCTGCTGGACGGCGACGAGCTGCGCGAAACGATCTGCAAGGGACTCGGCTTCAGCCGTGAGGACCGGTTCGAAAATATTCGGCGCATCGCCTATATTGCGGGCCTGCTGTCGAGGCATGGCGTGATCGTGCTTGTATCGGCCATTACCCCTTACCGGGAGATGAGAGAGTACGTGCGCAAGCAAATTCCCGCCTTTGCCGAAGTATATGTGCAGTGCCCGCTGGAGGAATGCGAGCGAAGAGACGTGAAGGGGTTGTACGCCAAAGCGCGCAGACAGGAAATCGCGGCGTTTACGGGCATCTCCGATCCGTACGAGGAGCCGCTGCGGCCGGATCTTTCGATCGACACGGCGCAGCATTCCGTCGAGGACAACTGCCGGAGGATCATGTCTTGGCTGAACCGGCGCGCTGCAGCGACCGGCGGCATCGCGGTACCGGATAAGGCTAGCGCCGCAGCGGCAAGGAGGCGGATGCCATGAAGATCATCATGATCTCGCTCGATACGATGCGGGCTTCGCGTCTTGGCTGTTACGGGTACGCCAAGCCGACAAGCCCGTATATCGACGAAATCGCCTCACAGGGCGTGCTATTCGAGAACGCGTATGCCGCCGACATTCCGACGGAGGTAGCCCATACCGGCATATTCACCGGGAAGGTCGGCCTGACGACCGGCGTCGTATCGCATGGCTCCGAGCTGGGCGTGCTCCCCAAATCGACCGAATGGCTGCCTACAATGCTCCGTTCGGCCGGCTTTACGACCGGCGCGGTGGACAATCTGTATCAGCTCAAGGAATGGTTCGCACGCGGTTACCGTTATTATATCAATAGCGTCGGAGGAAAGCGGTGGATCGACGGCAGAACGATCAACGATTTGGCGAAGCCGTGGATTCGCGATCATAAGGACGAGGACTTCTTTTTGTTCCTGCACTACTGGGACCCGCATACGCCTTATTTGCCGCCGGAGCGGTACATTTCCCCGTTTTACGAAGCGGGCCGCAATCCGTACGACCCGTCCAACCGCAGCATGGAAGCAGCCTACAATCATATGGCTTACCCGTTCTTCAAGCATCACCATTACGATTTGCTCGGTTCCGTGACCGACGCGGACTACATCAATGCGCTGTATGATGCAGAGGTCCGGTATTTGGACGATTTGCTCCGGGAGCTGGACGGCTATTTGGAGGAACAAGGGATTCGTGAAGTGACGCTGCTCGTCCTGTTCGGAGATCACGGCGAAAGCTTGACCGAGCACGGCATTTATTGGGACCATTGCGGCTTGTACGAGCCGACCGTCCACGTTCCCGTCATTATGCGCTGGCCTGAAGCAGTCCCGGCGGGACGCCGGGTGAAGGGGCTCGTTCAGCAGGTCGATCTCATGCCGACGGTATTGGAAGCGGCCCGAATGGCGGCGCTGTCCGGGATCGATGCGGCCCGTCTCGCAGCCCCCGCGGGACTGGACGGACGCAGTCTGTGGAACGCGATTCGCGGAGAGAGCGACCGGACGCATGAGGCGGTCTATCTCAGCGAATGTGCCTGGCAGGCCGCCCGCGGCATTCGCACTGAGCGGTACAAGTTCATCCGCACCCATGATGCGGGACCGTTCTCCCGCCCGCCGCGAGAGCTGTACGATCTGCACGCCGATCCGGAGGAGACGGTCAACCTCGCGGAGACGTATGCGGAGACGGCGGATGCGCTGGAGCGGCAGCTGGATGGCTGGGTAAGCGCGAAGCTTCAGGGCCGCCAAGACCCGATGGAACGGCAGCTGCAGGAGCTGGGACTGCCGTTCCGCAACCGGATCGAGAAAATATTGGAGGGCGTCGGGCTGACGTGGGAGGAATGGCTGCGGGATCCGCAGCGGGAGCGATTCGACGCGCTTCATGCGCAGAAGGCGCATGGCCGCGTGCCCGGCGCCGCCAAATAAGCCAGGCTTCGCAGCCGCAAGCGCGGCGAGGAGCGTGGGCCATGCAGCGAATGCCGCTAGTCGCTTGCCGGCGAAAAGGTCAGCCGGAGCAAGGCTGCTGCTGAACTGCTGAATTTCTGAACTGCGGTCCTCGTCCATGCCGCAGCAATGACAACGAAAGGATCGTTTACCGATGAACAAACGACCGAATCTGTTAATCATTATGGCTGATCAACTGCGCTACGATTGCGTAGGGTATAGCCGAAGCTATCCCGTACATACGCCGAATCTGGATCGGCTTGCATCCGAGGGCATGGGGTTCTCCCATGCCTTTACGCATATTCCGCTGTGCTGTCCGGCGAGGCAATCGTTCATGAACGGACGGCGCGCGGAGACGTTCGGCGGCCTGTGGAATTTCAACATCGCGCTCCCGGTCCCGGGTCTCGCGCCGGAGCAGTACGCGTGGCCTCGGGACCTCGCCGCGCAAGGCTACCGGAGCCGGTATTTCGGCAAGTGGGGCGTGCATCCGGAGCATGACCCGACCCGCTACGGCTACGAGCGGTATACGGGGGAAGCCGAGTACAAGCGGTTCCAGACGGAACGGTACCCGCAGGCGAGCTACACGCAAGGCTTCTTCGGGGAGCCGGACCCGATTCCGCTGGAGGATGCGAGAACCCACTGGCTGGCCCGGCAGACGGCAGACAGCATCAGCGAGCTGACCGCCGCCGGAGCGCCATGGCATATCCGGCTGAACTTCTCCGAGCCGCATCCGCCCTGCCGGCCCGCCGGCCGCTTCGCCGCCATGTACGATCCCGCCGCCGTTCCCCAGTGGCATAACTTCCGGGACGACTTCGTCCATAAGCCGTACATTCAGCGGCAGCAACTGCTGAACTGGCAGGTGCAGGATTACACATGGGACGATTGGGCGCCGGTCGTCGCGCGCTATTACGGCATGATCAGCCAGGTCGACGACGCGGTCGGATCGGTGCTGCGGCATTTGGAGGCGCTCGGTATCGCCGACGAGACGATCGTCGTGTTCACCTCCGACCACGGCGACATGTGCGGAGCGCACCGGATGATGGATAAGCATTACATCCTGTACGATGACGTGGTCCGCGTTCCGCTGATTATCAAGTGCCCGGACGTCATCCCGCAAGGAACCGTGTCCGATGCATTCGTGTACAATTTGCTCGACGTGCCTCCGACGATGCTGGAGCTGCTGGGACTGCCGGTGCCGGGTTCGCTGCAGGGCCGTTCGCTGCTGCCGCTGCTGCAGGGAGGAGGAGCCGCGCCGGCGGATTGGCGGGAAGCGGTCGTCGCCTCCTACAACGGCCAGCAGTTCGGTTTGTATACACAGCGGATGATCCGCAATAAAGACTGGAAATACATTTGGAATACGACCGATGTGGATGAGCTGTACGATCTGGCGCATGACCCCGGAGAGCTGAACAACCGGATTGCCGATCCGGTCGTCGCAGACATCCTGCAGCAGCTGCGGACCGGGCTGTACCGCCAGCTTGTGCAAGACGGGGACGGGCTTGCGGCGAACCATTGGATGAAGGACCAGCTTTTGCTTGGGAATAAGTTGTGAACCTGAACGAAAGTAACATAATCAAAAATAAACGGGCATATATTGCAGTAAAACGAAGCGACGGCGCACCCGGTCCTTTGTGATTCGGGAGCGCCGCAGCTGTATGAAGGCAGCGAACGATTTTCATGAAATGGTAGCGCTTACAGATGTTCTCGGCACAGGGGCATGACGGAACGACAGCCGTCCATCGCCCAATAAACAATAACGGGAGGATACAACATGGGAAATTCGGCCAAAGGACATAACGTATGGTTTATCCCGGACGGCTATATTCCGCCGCAAAGCTCCGGCGCCTTAACGAGCCACGAATCGATCTGCGTCTTGAACTGCAGCGACGAAGCGGCCGAGCTGCGCATCACGGTATATTTTGAGGATCAGCCGCCGCTCGAGAGGCTGCCCGCGGCCGTTCCGGCCCGCCGCACGTTTCATATCCGCACCAGCTCGCTTGAGCAGGACGGCCGGCGCATCCCGGTCGGCGTGCCCTACGCGATGGAAGTGGAGAGCAGCATTCCCGTCATCGTGCAGTACAGCCGTCTGGATGCGACGCAGGCGGAGAATGCGCTGATGTCCGTCATGGGATATCCCGAACGCTGACAACGGATGGCCGGGATCGCGCGATTGGCGCGCCGTCGCTTGGGGAGACGGCAAACAGACAGAGACCATAGAACGTTGGGGAGGCTAAGTTCATGCTGGTTGCGGAGCGGCATCGGGAAATCGTGAATGTGCTCGATCAGGAGGGGAGCGTCAGGGTGTCGGAGCTCGCCCGGTTATTTCGGGTCACGGAGGAGACGATTCGCCGCGATCTGGAAAGACTTGAAGCGGAAGGGAAACTCATGCGCACACACGGCGGCGCGGTCGGCATCAAGCACTCCGAACGGGAAGCGCCGTTCTCCGAGCGGGAAATCAGTTATATGCAGGAAAAAATCGCGATCGCCAAAGAAGCGGTGCAGCGGGTCGTGGAAGGCGACACGATTCTTCTCGACGCCAGCACGACCGCGTGGCAAATGGCGCGTCTGCTGCCGGACATGCGATTGACCGTGCTGACCAACGCGATCAAGGTAGCCGTTGAACTGGCCGACAGAAGCCGGGTCCGGATCATTTCTACCGGGGGCACGTTGTCCCCGGCCTCGCTGTCCTTTGTCGGACCGGCGGCGGAGCGAATGCTCAAGGAATACCACGTGAACAAGCTGTTTTTCTCGTGCAAAGGCATCGATATCCAGCTCGGGCTGCGCGAGTCGAGCGAGTCGAATGCGATGATCAAGCGGCGCATGATGTCGATTGCCGACCAGCGCTATTTGCTCGCCGACCATAGCAAATTCGGTACGAAGGCGCTGGAGATGCTGGCGCCGCTGAAGGATGTCGAAGAAATCATCACCGATTCCAAAATCGACGCGGCGCTGTTACAACAACTGAAAAGCAGGGAATTCTCGGTCAAGCTGGTGTAGTCCGCAAGTCTCGAGAGCGAAAAAGCATCGGCAATGTGCAGACATGGGATGCTTTTTTTGTTGCGCATCCGTTTGCTTGTTGAAATTTGCGGTATCTCTTTTGATTTTGTGGGACTGCGGACTTAAATCGCGAAATTCAAAAAGAAATAGTTATTTTTTCGGAAATCGCGTCGTAAGCTAGAGCAACAAAATAAAGCGCTTACAGTTATGCAGTCCAATCCAGAACGGGAGGGATTCGATGAAAAGGTCGTTTTGGTCCATGACGGTGACAGGTCTCCTGATTTCCGCGACCTTGAGCGGATGTTTCGGCGGACCGGCAGCCCAGCCCGCAAAAGAACCCACAAAAACGGACATGAAAGAGAACACGGCCGCACCGCCGGCTGGAGGCGGAGGAGGAGGCAGCGGAGCCTTTGAACTGAGACAGGCGCCAATGCTGGACGGGAAAGGACTTCCTTCGCTGAAGGACCGGCTGCCGGAGGAGCCGAAGATCGCCAATGAAATGCCGGCGGATATGCTTAAGACGGAAATTGGCACCTACGGCGGTACGATGCGCACGGTGACTTCGGTTATCGGATGGGACGCCGACGTGTTCGTCATGAGTAACGAGCCGCTGCTCAACACCCCGGGCATTCTCGGTAAAGAAATTACCGGCAACGTGCTGAAAGATTACAAGGCGAGCGCGGACAGCAAAGAATTTACGTTTATGATGCGCAAAGGGCTGAAATGGTCGGACGGGAAGCCGGTCACTTCCGAGGACGTCCGGTTCTCGATCGAGGACATTTTGTTTAACGAGGAGTTGACCCCCGTATTCCCGGCCTGGCTGAGAGCGGGCGGCAAGGCGGATGGCGCGCCGCTGAAGTTCAAGGTTGTCGACGAGTATACGTTCCAGATTACGTTCGATCAGCCGTATGGCGGCTTCCCGATCCGCCTCGCGATCGAAAGCTGGCGCGGCTACAGCGATTACATTCTGAAGCCGGCGCATTTCCTGAAGCCGCTGCATAAGAAATATGCCGATGCGAAGCAGCTCGAGGCGAAGCTGAAGGAAGGCCAGTACGGGCCGGACGATTGGGTGAAAATGTTCAACGACAAGGACGTGACCAGCCGCGAGCTGACCAAGCCCGAGGCGATCGGCTTCCCGGTTCTGTATCCGTGGATGATGGTGAAGCGGTCCGACACGATGACGGATTACGAACGGAATCCGTACTACTTCAAAGTGGACGCCAAAGGCAACCAGCTGCCGTACATCGATAAAATTCAAAGCGCGCTCGTGCAAAATATCGAGATGGTCACGATGAAGACAATCGCCGGCGAGGTCGACTTCTCGCGCGAATCGGCCGCGCTCATCAAGATGCCGCTGTACAAGGAAAACGAGAAGAAGGGCGGCTACCGGACGCTGCTCTCCGACATGCATGTGACGCCGACGGACATCTTCCTGAACCAAACGTACAACGATCCGACCTGGCGCAAAGTCGTGCAGGACGTCCGTTTCCGCAAGGCGCTCAGCCTCGGACTCGACCGTAAGGAAATTATCGACACGATTTATTACGGCTTTGCCGAACCGGGAAAAATCGAGGACCCTGCGTATAACGTGAACGAAGCGAATAAGCTGCTCGACGAGATGGGCATGAAGAAAGGCCCGGACGGCTTCCGTCTTGCGCCGGACGGCAAAAAATTCAGCATCTCGTTCGAAATCGGAGCCCAAGCGCCGGATATCGTCCCGCTGACGCAGCTTGTCGTCGAGTTCTGGAAGAAGATCGGCATCGACGTGACGATGAAGACGATCGACCAGACGCTGTGGGGCTCGCGCAGAGATGCCAACGAGCTTCAGGCGACGATGATCTGGACGCATACGCCGCTTTGGTATATGGCGGATTGGGGCCAAAACTTCTGGGGCAGACTGTGGAAATTATGGCTGGATACAGGCGGCAAGCAGGGCGAGGAACCGCCGGCCGACGTCAAGAAATTTTACGACCTCGTAGATAAAGTGTCGACCAGTCCGCCGGACGCAGCCATCAAAGCGATCGAAGACGTGAAGAAGGAAATGGGCAAAAACTACTGGTATTTCGTGCACATCGAAAATGTGAAGCAGCCGCTTATCGTGAGTGCGAAGCTTGGCAACATTCCGGAGAAAGGATTTGCCATTGCGGCGAACTTCAGCGGCGAGCAGTTCTTCTTCAAAAAATGACCCGGAAACGGGAATAGCCGTCATCCGGCGGCGGGCAGGATCTCAGGCAGCGGCTCATGCGTTGAGCGGCCGCCTGAGATTTTTTGCCCGGCGCCGGGCCGGCCAAAAGGGGATGAGCGCAGCATGTTACATTTTATCGGGCACCGGGTGCTCCAGTTAATCCCGCTTCTGATCGCCATCAGCATCATTGTCTTCGTCATTATCCAGCTCCCGCCCGGCGACTTTCTCACAACGTATATCCAGCAGCTAGAGCTGTCGGGATCGAAAGTGGACGCTTCGACGATCATCAGCCTGAAGCAGCAGTACGGACTGGATCAGCCGATGTATATGCAGTATTTCATTTGGATGAAGAACATTATTTTGCACGGCGACTTGGGCCGGTCGTTTCAATGGAATTTGCCGGTATCGCAAGTGATCGGCGAACGGCTCGGGCTGACGATGGCGATCTCCGTCCTGACGCTCATCTTCGTATGGGTCGTCGCCATTCCGATCGGTATTTATTCGGCAACGCATCAATACTCGATTCTGGACTATGTGTTTACGTTTATCGGCTTTATCGGCCTGGCCGTTCCCGGCTTTCTAATCGCGCTCATTCTGGTGTACGCGGTGTTCGTCAATACCGGCCTGTCGATCACCGGGCTGTTCTCGCCGGAATTTCAGGACGCGCCGTGGAGCTGGGACAAAATCGTCAATATGATGCAGCGCATCTGGCTTCCGATCGTCGTCATCGGCATGTCGGGAACGGCCGGCTTGATCCGCGTTACCCGGGGCATGCTGCTTGACGAGCTGCAGAATCAATACGTCATTACGGCGCGGGCCAAAGGGGTGGAGGAGCGCAGGCTGCTGTTCAAATATCCGGTGCGCATGGCGATCAATCCGCTGATCAGTACGATCGGCTGGACGCTGCCGAGCATCATTTCCGGCGAAGCCATCGTTTCCATCGTGCTCAATATGCCGACGACCGGACCGATCCTGCTCAAGGCATTAATGTTTCAGGACATGTATCTGGCTGGCAGCTTTCTGCTCATCTTAAGCGTGCTGACCGTGATCGGGACACTGCTCTCGGATATACTGCTCGCGGTCGTTGATCCGCGGATCCGGTTTGGAGGGGTGCAGGAATGAGCGCGATCTTGCAAAAAATAAGAACCGGGCTGAGGCGCAGGCCGGAGCCGGAGAAGGCGAATCCCGACCCATACGAGGTCGCTTCCCAATGGCAGCTGATGTGGTGGAAGTTCAAAAAGCACAAAATGGCGATGATCGCGGGGATTGTGCTGATTGCGCTTTATTTGATGGCGGCGTTTTGCGAGTTTCTCGCGCCGTCGCTTCCGCTCGAACGGTTTACCGAGTATAAGAATGCGCCGCCTTCCCAAATCCGGTTCGTCGATCCGGAAACCGGGTTCAGCCTGCGGCCGTTCGTCTACGACATGAAGCAGCAAATCGACAAGGAGACGTTCCGGCGAACGTTCCAGGAGGACACGTCGACGAAGTTCCCGATCTACCTGTTCGTGCGCGGGGAGACGTACAAGTTCTGGGGATTGTTGGAGACGAACCTTCATTTGTTCGGGACGAAGGACCCGAAGAGCCCGCTGTTCCTGATGGGGACGGACGATCTGGGCCGGGACTTGTTCACGAGAATATTGTACGGCGCGCGCATCTCGCTGTCGTTCGGGCTGATCGGTATCGTGTTTACGCTCATTCTGGGGCTGCTGCTCGGCGGGCTGTCCGGATATTTGGGAGGCATCACCGACACGATCATCCAGCGGCTCATCGACCTGCTTATTTCCAAGCCGACGATTCCGCTCTGGATGGCGCTCGCCGCCGCCTTGCCCAAGGATTGGACGCCGCTGCAAATTTATTTCGGAATGATTCTGATCATGTCGATCATCGGCTGGACGGGTCTTGCCCGCGTCGTGCGGGGGAAAATGCTTTCGCTGCGCGAAGAAGACTTCACGATGGCGGCGAGGCTGGCCGGGGCGAGCGATATGCGGATTATTACGAAGCATCTGCTGCCCTCATTTGCCAGTTATATTATCGTCAACGTGACGCTGTCGATCCCGGCTACCATTCTCGGGGAGACGTCGCTCAGCTTTCTCGGTCTTGGACTGCAGCCGCCGGTCGTGAGCTGGGGCGTGCTGCTGCAATCGGCGCAAAATCTGGAGACATTGGCCCATCATCCCTGGCTGCTGTGGCCGGCCGCCTTTATCGTCGTCACCGTGCTCATGTTCAATTTCCTCGGCGACGGATTGCGGGATGCGGCCGATCCTTACAAGTAAAGGGGGCAACCAATGATGGTTCATGAACCAAAGAGCGGACAGGACGACGTCATTCTGGAAGTGAATAATTTGCGGACATATTTCCGGCTGGACGAAGGGCTGCTGAAGGCGGTCGACGGCGTCGATTTGAAGATCAAGGCGGGCAAGACGCTCGGTATCGTCGGCGAGAGCGGCTCGGGCAAAAGCGTCACCTCGCAGTCGATTTTGCGGATCGTGCCGACGACGGCGGCCGTGGAAGGCGAGATCAAGCTGCGCCGACGGAAGCAGGGCAAGACGGAAGTCGTCGATCTGGCGCGCATGGAGCCGGAAGGCGCCGAGATCCGATCGATCCGCGGGGGAGAAATCAGCATGATCTTCCAGGAGCCGATGAAGGCGTTCTCTCCGATCCATACGATCGGCAATCAGATTGTGGAAGCGATCATGCTCCATCGCACGAAGAATAAGGAGGAAGCGAAGCGGATGGCGATCGAGACGCTGCGGAAGGTCGGCATGTCCAATCCGGAGCAGCGGTTCGGGGAATTCCCGCACCAGCTGTCGGGCGGCATGCGGCAGCGGGCGATGATCGCGATGGCGCTGTCTTGTAATCCGTCGATTCTGATCGCCGACGAGCCGACGACGGCGCTTGACGTGACGGTGCAGGCGCAAGTGCTGCAGCTCATCAACGATTTGAAGCGGACGATCGGCACCTCGGTCATATTCATCACGCATGACCTTGGCGTCATCGCCGAAATGTCGGATGAGGTGGCGGTCATGTACCTGGGGAAAGTGGTGGAATATACCGACGTCGAATCATTGTTTTACGGCGCGCTGCATCCGTATACGCAGGCGCTGCTGCACTCGATTCCGTCGGTGGCCAAGCGCAACGCACGGCTCGATTCCATCGAGGGCACGGTGCCGTACCCGATGAATTTGCCGAAGGGCTGCGGCTTTTATTCCCGGTGCAAGCGGGCGCAGGACGGATTGTGCAACGTAGAGGACGTGCCGCTCGTCGAAGTGAAGGACGGTCATTACGTACGATGTCTGCTCGTCGAAGCACGGACGCCGGCAGAGGTGGGAGGCTTGCATGGAGAACAATAGCCGCATTCTCGAAGTGACGTCGCTCAAAAAATATTTTCCGGTCAAAAAAGGGTTTCTGAAGCGCACGGTCGGTCACGTTAAAGCGGTCGACGATATTCATCTGCACATTAACGAAGGCGAAACGCTGGGACTCGTGGGCGAGTCCGGCTGCGGCAAGACGACGCTCGGGCGATGTATATTGCGGGCGATCGAGCCGTCGGAAGGTTCTGCGCGGTTCAAGGACCGCAAAGGCAATCCGGTGGAGCTGACGACGCTCGACCCGAAGCAGCTGCGTAAGATTCGAAGGGATATGCAGCTTATATTCCAGGACCCATACTCGTCGCTGAACCCGCGCATGACGGTGCTGAACATTATCGGCGAGCCGCTCTTGTGCAACGGCATCGCCAAGGGAGAGGAGCTCAGGGAGCGGGTCAAGCGGCTCATGGAGATGGTCGGGCTGAACAGCCGGCATCTGGAGCGGTATCCGCATGCGTTCAGCGGAGGGCAGCGACAGCGGATCGGCATCGCGCGGGCGCTGGCGACCAATCCAAGGTTCATCGTATGCGACGAAGCGGTATCGGCGCTCGACGTCTCGGTGCAGGCGCAAATTTTGAACCTGCTGCAGGACTTGCAGGAGCAGCTGAACTTAAGCTACTTGTTCATCTCGCATGATCTGGGCGTCATCCAGCATATTTCCGACCGCGTCGGGGTCATGTACGTTGGCAAAATGGTGGAGATGGCAGAAACCGACGCCCTGTTCAACACGCCGAAGCATCCGTATACCGAAGCGCTACTGTCGGCAAAGCCCGTTCCCGATCCGCGAGCCAAATCCAGGCGCATTATATTGGAAGGCGAGGTGGCGAATCCGGCGAATCCGCCGTCCGGCTGCTACTTCCACCCGCGCTGCAAATACGCCACCGAACTATGCAAGCAGAAGGCGCCGGAATGGACCGAGGTCGGCAAAGACCATTACGTGGCCTGCCATTTGGCCGGCGAGCTTGAACTGCAAGGGGTGCACACGCAATGACCGCCATCGTTGCGATCTTGACGGCGTCGCTGCTCCTGCTCTTTGCGATGATGGCTGCGACGAGCTGGTTCATGACCCGGCTCATGCGAGCGTATATCGGGTCGAAGCACGAGCTGCTCGAACAAATTCTCCGCACGGAGCAAGTGCCTGAGCAATGGGCTTCCTCGTACAGCCTTGCGGCAGTCAGACGGGCCCCGCGTACGGAGGGAGCAGGAACGATAGCGGCGGCGGACGACAGGGCGGCACGGAAATCGATACGCAAGCTGGACCGGCTCATCGGCTATGTGCGGACGACGAGGCTGGTGGAGGATGAAGAAACACGCCGGACGCTGCTGGCCGATCTGTCGCGTATCCGCGGGCAATGGGGAGGAGCTTGTCATGAACAGCCTGCCGGATCACAATAGGAAGAGGCTGCTCGTCATCGCCGCTTACTTGCTCAGCGCCTTCACCGGAGCGCTCGGCTTGCTGAACTGGGTCGTCCTGCGGGAAATGCTGATGACGCTGGTGGCAAGCAGCTCAATCAGCCGCTGGTCATGGCGGGCGATCGATCAATTCAGTTTTTTGCTGCTCGGCATGCTGTGGCTGGCATTCGTCCTGTATGTCCAGCACAACTACGCGAGGCGCGCCGAGCGTCAGACACTGTGGAGCACGGTCATGCTGTTCACCGGGATTCAGGTGCTTTTACTATTTTTTTGCCACCTCATTCCGCCGGCAATTGGTATAATAAGGTATACGAGCCTGCAATTCGTTATGGCGGGCGCAGAGGCGGTCGTCGGAACGGCGCTCGTATGCCTTGCACGGTATTATTCGAGTAGGAAGCGGAATCGCGGAAAGGAGCGGTTGTGATGGATGTTGGCGTCGTGTCGCGCAGCTTTCGGCAGCTTACGAATCGGGAGGCGGCGGAGCTGATCGCGACGAACGGGTTTGCATGGACGGAGCTTTGCTTTTCCCAGACCGATTCGAATTACTGGGTATATAACGGTCGATCCGACTTGTCGGAGTTGACCGACGCGCGTAGCAAGGAGATTGTGGAGACGTATCGAAGCCAAGGCGTGTCGGTGCCTTCGCTCGGCGTATTCACCAATTTGCTGGAGCCGGATGATGAGGAATGGGAGCGCAACCTCGCTTATTTCGAGCGGCATATGCAGATTGCGGCGCTCAACGGGATCCCATACGTCGCAACGGAATGCGGCTTCGTGAAAGGGGCGCGGGGCGTCCAGGCGGACCGTTATGAGACCGCTTACCAGCGGCTGGTCGACAGCTTCAGGCGGCTGGCGGCGATGGCGGAGCGCTATGGCGTGCATGTCGCGCTGGAGCCGTGCGTGCTCGATGTTGTGCCCAGCGCGAAGCGGACCGCCGATTTCATCAAGGAGGTCGGCTCGGACCGGGTGCGCGTGCTGCTCGATCCCGCCAATCTGATCGCCAACAGCTCGGAGGAAGACATGTTCCGCTATTTAGCGCCGCATATTGCGTACTTTCATGGGAAAGACCGCAAAGTAAACGACGCTTACGGCCGGGCGGTCGGCGACGGGGATATCGATTGGCCGGTATTTTTGAAGCTATATCATACGTATACCGAAGGCGTTCCGTTTATATTGGAGTACGTGACCGCCGATAATTTTTGCGAAATACGCGACCGTGTGCTGGCGGCCGACAAGCTGAGCCGTTAAAGCGCCGGCCGGCTTTCATATGAATCATTCGCGCCTTCGCGCGAACGGCATTGCAGTTATGGCATCAGGACCGACGCGGGAAGACCGCTTCCGGACTTCCGGTGTAATCTTACGGTTGGAATGAGGCGAATCCGGTGGAATTCAAATTAACGAGCAGTCAATTTATGAAAGAAGCGGCGTTCCCGTTCTGGATACGCCGTTACTTTCATGACCATGCGAACACCCCTTCCGCGCACCGGCATGATTTTATCGAGCTGGTCTATATCGTCTACGGGGAAGCGGAGCATGTGTTCGAAGGGGAATGTTACAATATTCGCGCAGGAGACGTATTCATCATCAATCCCGATGAAGTTCACGCCTACCGGATCGAGCCGGGCAAGCGGCTTGAAATTATTAACTGCCTGTTCCTGCCGGAGCTCATTCAGGAGAGCTGGCTGCGGGAGCTGGGCATTTCCCAATCGATGGACTACTTTTATGTGCACCCGTTCCTGAATACAACGGAGCGGTTCCATCACCGGTTGAACTTGCGCGGACAGGATGCGTCGCGAACGCTGGTGCTGCTCGAGGGCATGATCCAGGAAAACGACCGGCGGCAATCCGGCTATTCGACGCTCATTCGCATTCAACTGGTCGAGCTGCTGATCCTGCTGTCGCGGTATTACGGGCAGCAGGACGTCATGAGCGGGCCCAAGCCGCAGCGCGAAAGCGAGCATCAGCTGATCGTCCGCCGCATCAGCGGGTATCTGGAGCGGTACTACGACAAGAAGGTGTCGGTGCCGTCGATCTGCGAATTGTTCAACGTCAGCACGCGGCAAGTCAACCGTATCTTCAAAAAAGAAACGGGCATGACCGTCATTGAAGCGGCGCATCACATCCGTATCGATAAAGCGAAGATTTTGCTGGAGGAAACCGACGAGAAGGTTATTACGATCGCCGGGAAAGTGGGCTATGACGACCCTGCCTTTTTTAGCCGGCTGTTCCAGCGGCTTGTCGGCTGCTCGCCGGGCAAATACCGCGAGCACCACTTGCCGGCGCGAACCGGCGGCCATCACAGCCCGACGTAGAGGGGGAGCTGAATGTGGAGGGTACCGGACGGATGAAGAAGAGGATGGCCTTTGCGACGTTGACCGTTCTGCTGGCAGGCGCGATGCTGGCGGGCTGCCGCGAGCCGGCCGAGCAGGCTCACGACCGGCCGGTTCCGGTACCCGGGAAGGAGGGGGCGGCAAGTCCTTCTCCAACCGCTCCGGGCATCGCTCCTTCGGCCGCAGCCGGGACGGGGTGGAAGCAGGCCCCGTTCCTCGACGGCAAGGGACTGCCGGACGTCGCGCAGCGGCTGCCGAAGGAGCCGAAGCTGACCAACGAAATGCCGCCCGAGCTGCTCTCCTATCAGATCGGGAGCTACGGCGGGACGCTGCGGACGGCAAGAACAGACGTGAACACGGACAATACAGTATTCATTATCGAGAACGAACCGCTCGTCAATACGCCCGGGCTGCTCGGCAATGAAGTGACCGGCAACGTATTGAAAAGCTATATCGTTTCGGACGATCAGAAGCAGTTCACCTTTTACATGAGAGAGGGCTTGAAATGGTCCGACGGGCAGCCGGTGACGACGGAGGATGTGAAGTTTGCCGTCGAGGACGTGCTGTCGAATAGCGAGCTGACGCCCGGCGGTCTGCCGCCATGGCTGAAGAGCGCCGCCGATTCGGCCGGGGCGCCGATGAAGTTTGAAGTCATCGACGACTATACGTTCAAAATCAGCTTCGACAAGCCGTACGGCGGATTCCTGATGCAGCTGGCGGTACAGAGCTGGAGAGGCTATAACGACCTGCTGAAGCCGAAGCACTACTTGCAGCAGTTCCACGCCAAATACACGCCGCCGGAAAAGCTGCAGCCGCTCATCAAGGAAGCGGGCTTTCAGCCGGGCGATTGGGCCAATCTGTTTCACTTGAAGGACATTATCAATACGGAGATCACGCATCCGCAGGCGGTCGGCTTTCCGGTGCTGACTCCCTATATGCAGGTGAAAGCGGGCGATACGGTCGAGTTCGAGCGCAATCCGTATTACTTCAAGGTCGATGCGGCCGGGCAGCAGCTGCCTTACATCGACAAGCTGCGAAGCAGCCTCGTGCAGAACGTGGAGATGGTCATCATGAAGCTCATGTCCGGCGAAATCGACCATAGCTACGAATATGTAACGATCCCGAAGCTGCCCTTGCTCAAAGAGCAGGAGAAGAAGGGCGGATATACGCTCTACTTGACGAAATTGCATCGGACGGCGAACGATATTCAGCTCAATTTGACGTATAACGACCCGGTCTGGCGCCAAGTGGTGCAGGATGTTCGATTCCGCAAGGCGCTTAACCTGGCGCTCAACAAGAAGGAGATCGTCGACACGGTCTTCTTCGGCATGGCGAAGCCCTCGCCGATTCAAGATACGACGTTCGACCTGAAGGAAGCCGCCCGCATCCTCGACGCCATGGGCATGACGAAGGGCGCGGACGGGTTCCGCATCGGTCCCGACGGCAAACGATTCACGATTCCGTTCGAAATTTCGTCCAGCAATCAGGACTTCATCAAATTAGGCCAGGTAGTGACCGAGCAGTGGCGTTTGCTCGGGCTCGACGTGACCTTAAAGCAAATCGATTCGGCGCTGTGGGACACCCGCAACAAGGCCAACGAGCTGAAGGCGACGATCATGTTCACGCCGGGGCCGGTGCAGTGGTCTCGCCAGGAATGGGGTCAGAACATCTGGGCTCCGCTCTGGGATCGATGGTGGAATACGGGGGGTCGGGAAGGGGAAGAGCCGCCGGCGGAAGCGAAAGCGTATTTGGAATCGATCTTCGAATTGCGCGAGGTGTCGCTGCAGCAGGCCGAGAAGAAGCGGGATGAAATTCGGGCCAATCTCGGGAAAAATGTATGGTACTTCGTTCATGCCGAGGATATCGTGCTGCCGGTTGCGGTCCATTCCCGTATCGGTAATTTCTCGGATAAGGGCTGGGGGATCGCCAGCAATTTTGCCGGCGAGCAGTGGTTTTTCAAACCATGACCGCCGGGACGAAGATGTCCGAATCCGACATGAACTTAGCGCAATAGGCCATGAGCCCGGCGCAAGAGACTGCTACAATGAAGGCATGCGGGAAGCGATGCTCAGCTCAAAGGATAAAGCGGTTTCAATCAAAGGAGGAGAAGGAAGATGGCACTTCAGGTTGGCGTCGTCGGCGTCGGCAACATCGGCAGCATTCATGCGAATGTCTATAAGGATCACCCGAAGACCGAGCTGGTCGCCGTGTGCGACATTGTGAAGCAAAAGGCGGATGCGGCTGCCGAGAAATTTGGCGCAAGGGCGTTCTATAGCGTGCAGGAAATGCTCGATAGCGGCATCAAGCTCGATGCCGTGAGCGTATGCACGAAAGGGGAGGAGAACGGCGGCGAGCATTTCGCGCCGACGATGGAGCTGCTCGAAGCGGGCATTCCGGTGCTCGGCGAGAAGCCGATCTCGAACCGGATCGAGGAAGGCAAGCAAATGGTGGAGCTGGCGCGAAGCAAGCAAATTCCATATGCCGTCAACTTGAACCACCGGTTCACCCCGGCCGCGCTGCGCGCAAAAGAATGGGTCGAAAGCGGACGGCTTGGCCAGCTGCATATGATCAACATGCGGATGTGGATCAACAATCCGGTCGAAACCTCGCCGTGGTTTCATCTGCGCGCGCTGCACCCGCATTCCTTCGACGTCATCCGGTACTTTTGCGGCGATGTGAAGAAGGTTGCGGCCTTTATGATGAAAGGCGAAGGCCGCAAGATCTGGTCCAACACGCAGGTGCTGCTGCAGTTCGAGAATGGCGCGATCGGCAACCTGGTCGGCAGCTACGACGCGGGCAAAAGCTACGGTCTGGAGCTGTGCGAGGTGGTCGGCTCGAAAGGGCGCTTCGTTCTCGAGGATGCCTGCGAGCATTTGACGTTCTACCCGAGAACCAGCATCGAGACGGAAACGTACAGCTATCTCGGCGGCATGCGCTCGTTCCCGGAGACGTTCAAGAGCCGGATCGGCGATTGGATCAACCAGCTTGATGCGGGCGTACCGTACGATCAAATCAATGGATCGGGTGAGGACGCGCTGAAGGTGCAGATGATTATCGAGGCCGCGATTCAATCATGGGAAACCGGCCAAATCGTGGAGCTATAGGCTTAGCGTAAACCATACGGGCAATGGAGGGGAAAAGATGATCAAGCTGGGCGTGAACACGGTGCTGTTCAAGGAGTTTGATTTTGCGACGGCCGTGAAGCATATCGCATTAAGCGGCTATGACGGCGTAGAAGTATCGGCGATCAAAGGGATGTGCGAGCATCTGGTGCTCGACGAATGGGAGAAGCAGGCTGCGGAGTTCCGGCAGATCGCCAGCGATCACGGCGTGCAGTTTCTATCGATGGAGGTTGCGTCGCTGGACGAAGCGCGGCTGACTCGCGCGTTTGAAGCGGGCGCGGAGATCGGCATCCCCGTCATCAATGTCGGGCCGGGCGGCAAATCGGACATCGAAGAGGATCTGCAAGCTTCCATCGAGAAGCTCGCCAGGCTCTCGGAGAAGGCGGAATCGTACGGCGTGACGCTGTGCGTCAAGGCGCATGTGGGCAATGCGATCTACAATACGCCGACCACGCTGCGCGCCATGCGGGAGATTGCATCGCCGGCATTCGGGATCGACATGGACCCGAGCCATATTTACCGCGGCAATGAGAATCCGGAGGAAGCGCTTCCGCAGGTGTTGTCGCGCGTGAAGCATATTCATATCCGCGATTGCAAGGGGAGAACGTCGGGTCCTGGTCCGATCGCCAATCAGGCATGCGGACGCGGCGACATCGATCTGGCGGCTTACTGCAAGGCGATGGTCGACGGCGGATACGAAGGCCCGGTCTGCCTCGAAGTGATCGGCGCGAAAGGACATTCGCTGGCCGAGGTGTCCATCGTGGCCGCCGAAAGCTACGGCTACTTGAATGCATGCCTCAAAGGGCTCGGCGCAAGGTAATGCGGCGGGGAGCATGCATCCGAATGTTTCGAAATCCGTACAGAAAGGGCAATGACGATGAATAAGAAACCGAACCTGCTGCTATTCGGCATCGACAGTTTACGCCGCGATCATATGAGCGCCTACGGCTATCACCGCCTGACGACACCGCACATCGACAAGCTTGCGGAGGGCGGGGCGCTGTTCGAGAATCACTTCAGCCCGAGCGTGCCGACCACGCCGGGATATGCTTCCATGCTGACGGGGATGGACTGCTTCGGCTCCGATGTTGTCGCGCTGCGGCATAAAGGCCCGCTCGGCAGCCATGTGGCCACGCTCGCCGAGGTGCTCGGCGACAGCGGCTACAATACGACATGCATCGGATTCACCGGCAACCCGTCGTCGCGCGGCTTTCATAAATATATGAATTTCGAGGGATGGGGACCGAACGAAACGGGCCGCAGTCCCAAGGCGGAGAACCTGAACACCGTCGCGATCCCGGAGCTGAAGCGGCTCGCGCAGGAGGATCAGCCGTTCTTCCTGTTCCTGCGCCATATGGATCCGCATTCGCCGTATTTGCCGCCCCGGCCGTACGAGAGAATGTTCTATGACGGAAACGAGCGCGATCCGGATAACGAATCGTTGAAGGGACTGTACGACTTCAAACCGTTCCGCGATTACTTCGCGTCATGGTTCCCGGAGGGCTGCACGGACTCGGACTATATCGACGCCCAGTACGACGGCGCGATCGCCTACATGGATGCGTGCATTCAGAACATACTGACGACGGTCGAAGCGCTCGGCATCGAAGAAGAAACGCTGATCGTCGTCACTTCCGATCACGGAGAGACGCTGAACGAGCATGATTGCTATTACGATCATCATGGCCTGTACGAAACGAATCTCGTCGTGCCGCTGATCTTCAAATACCCCGGCAAAGTTCCGGCCGGCAAGCGTGTTTCCGACTACAGTCAAATCAAAGACATTATGCCGACGATTCTGGATCTGCTCGAGATCAAGACGGATATCCCGTTCAACGGCCGAAGCCTGCAGCCGCTGCTGGAAGGGCGGGAGCGGGCCCGCGAGCCGGAGTTCTACATCACGGAATGCACGTGGATGCGCAAGCACGGCTGGCGCACGCCGGAATGGAAGCTGATTCATGCGCTTGAACCGGATTTTCACTTTAAGCCGGAGATCGAGCTGTACAATCTGATCAAGGACACGCAGGAGCTGCGCAACGTCGCGGAGGAAGAACCCGAAATCGTGGCGATGCTGGAGTCGCGGATGCAGGCGCATATCGCGAAGCGGGAAGCCGAGACGGGCCGCACTAATCCGATGTACATGAATGAAGACTGGCACGGCAAAGGCGGCGGACCGTTCCAATCGTCGCAGCAGGCTTACGACGCGCTGTATATCGGATCGCCGAAAACCGCGCAGTCGCTTCAGGCGAAGGCGGGCAAGGAGCAAGTAAACAAATAACGCGTGGAAGCTAGGCTAGGCCCGGAGAATCGGGATTGGATCAGGCGCTACAGGGCCTGTTCCCTGGACGGACCGGGAAGCCGGGCCTCTGCCGATGCGCGTCCATCACTTTTGCGAAAAATAGAGCTCTCGCGGCTCTATTTTTTTGCCGATTTGCCTTATTTGGCATTTCGTAAGCGGCGGACCGTTCCGGACAGGACGGGTATAACTGTTTTTTCCTTTGAAATGGGGCGCGGGTTATGTAATTTTATATAAATGCGGCAGCCGTTTAAATTCAGTTTACAATGACGTCATATACTGCTTGATGTCTGCCGCAAGGCATATTTATCGATTAGAGGTGAATTCCCATTAACAAAGGAAACAACAAAACGCTCGTACTTACCGGGCTGATCATCGGTCTTATTTTTGCGGAGCTCGACGAGACGATCGTGTCGACCGCAATGCCTACGATCATCCGCGAACTGCATGGCTTGCCCTTGTATGGCTGGGTAGCCGGAGTGTACATGCTTGCCGTGACGATGTTCATGCCGATCCTCGGCAAGCTCGCCGACTTGTATGGACGCAAACGTGTATATTTAAGCTGCATGGCGCTGTTTATCGCCGGTTCGATCGTCAGCGGCCTTGCCCCTTCGATGGCCGTGCTGCTGATCGGCCGCGGCATCCAAGGCATCGGCGCCGGCGGACTCATGCCGCTCGCCCTCGTCATTATCGGGGAGACCTATCCGCTGGAGCAGCGGGCCAAGATTCAAAGCTTGTTCGGCCCGATGATGATCATCCCGCAATTGCTCGGACCAACGGTCGGCGGCTATCTCGTCGGCCACGTGAATTGGCATTGGGTGTTTCTGATCAACATCCCCGTCGGTCTTGTCGCCGCGGCCGTTCTTGCCGCAGGCATGCGCGAATCGAGGGGAGAGGAGAAGCGGTCCATCGATTGGGCGGGTGCTTCGACGCTTGTGCTTGCACTGCTGTCGCTGCTGCTCGCGCCGGTGCTCGTGGACAATCAGGGCTATGCCTGGAAGTCCCCGATTATCCTTGCGCTGCTTGTGCTGTCCTGCCTTCTGTTCGCCTTGCTGATCCGCATCGAATCGAGAGCGAAGGAACCGATCATTCCGCTGCATCTGTTCTACAACCGGAATGTCGTCGTGCTTTCCGTGCTCGTATTTACACTGATGCTGGGCATCATGGGCGGCATTGCGGCGTTTCCGTTTTTTGCCCAGAACGTGATGGGGCTGACGCCGACCGCTTCCGGTTACTTGACGCTGGCGTTCATGGCCGGCGCGATTCCGGCGAGCATATTGAACGGATTTCTGATTACGCGGGTTGCGTACCGCAAATTGTTCATCGTCTCGTTCACGCTGCCGGTCGTCGGCTTCTGGCTGCTGTCGAGGATTCATGTCGAGACGAGCGTCCTGTATATCGTCGCCAGCTTTCTCATTCTCGGCATCGGGCTTGGCGCCTTGTTCGGCGGTGACAACCTGATCGTTCAGGAGTCGGTCGACAAGAAGGACAGCGGCATCGCCTTGTCCACGGTGCAGCTGATTCAGTCGCTCGGGGCGACGATCGGCCTCAGCGTCTTCGGCAGCCTGTTGTCCAATCACATCCGCACCGGCGTGGCCGATCTGAGCGGACAGCTTCCGCCGGGCACGCTCGACCATGTGGAGACCGGTGGGATCCCGCCGGGATTGCCGGCAGAGCTCGTCACGCAAGTGAAGCTTGTTTTCGCTCAATCGTTCCAGAGCATGTTCTCGATCTCGTTCGTATTTGTCATCTTGGCGTTTTTTGTCTGCTGGTTTTTGAAGAATGAGGTACTATCATCTGAACGTACGGAAGTGGCGCAAGCAAACGGATAGACTTGATTGATATAAAAAGCGAAGGCAAGACGGCAGAGAATTATCCATAAAGTGCTGCCGTACTGCCAACGCTTTTTTTCGTTTTGATGCGCATCTATCGCAAGGGTGCTTGTTTGCAATTGTGCCATATGGTTTGCCACGTTTCATGATCAACCCGGATGATAAGTTGCAGGAACCAAGAGAATATTATATAGTGTTTTGTAATAAAACGGCTTCGATTCGGATGATGAAGACGAAGGACAACCGCGGCCCGTTTCTTCATAATATTAGCTGAAAAAATGAAGGCACAAGAAAACAAGTATGAAAGGTGAAACGGTGTGGCGGTAGATAGAAAAAAAGAAATTATTCAAATACTTGAGCATAGCGGGACGGTTCGGGTCGGCGATCTGAGCGAACGATTCGGCGTAACGGAGGAAACGATCCGGCGAGATTTGGATCGGCTTGAATCAGAAGGACTCATCGTACGCACGCATGGCGGTGCTGTGTTGAGTCAGCGGGATAAAGGCTTTGAACCCCCAGTGCTTCTGAGGGAATCCATGCGCCTGAAGCAAAAGCAGGCAATCGGCAAATGCGCGGCCTCGTTGGTCGAAGAAGGAGAAATCATTGCGCTGGACGCAAGCACGACTTGTTTGCAAATCGCCAAGCATTTACCCGACATGCCCTTAACTGTGTTAACCTATTCGCTTGCTGTTGCAAACGAATTAATCACCAGACATAATATATCGCTTATTTTAACGGGTGGGAACCTCGACGGGGACTCGATGGCCATAACGGGAATGTCTGCAGAAGCGATGGTGGAAGGGTACCACGTCGATAAATTTTTCTTTTCTTGTCAAGGATTTGATCACCAACGAGGAGTAAGCGAGCCGTACGAAACGCATGCACGTCTGAAAAAGAAGATAATGAACATATCAGACCAGCTGATTTTGGCTGCCGACAGCAGCAAGTTCCGGAGAAAATCGCTGATTCGCTTGATCGGTTTGGAGGATGTCCATATGTTAATAACCGATAAAGAACTGCTCGAGGAAGAGTCAGTTGTTTTGGAAAACAAAGATTTCGAAGTTGTTTACGCAGATTGAAGCTGCCTCGTGAAACCCAGACCCACGACATCATATGTTTCGCTATATCTTGCAAAACACGAATAATAGTTTCCATTCTTACTCCCCGCGGATACTTATCTTTATACTCCTCATATGTTCGAGTTTAACAAATGAGCTCCCAGTATATATGGGGGTTATTCCCGCCACCTTACCTATCATGAAACACAGAAGCGGCATTGCCCTTTACATGAAGTTAAAGTAAAATAATTAAAATATACGACTTGGTAATCGGATATTACGACATTGCTGAGCAAAGAATTACATATGGATTATAGAGGTCAGGTGAAGTTGGTGGAAATCAATACAACCAAAAAAGTGGAGTCATTAGCCGGAAACGACCGTAAAAAAGAAATATTAAATCTGCTGGAAGATGTAGGCGTTGTCCGTGTGTCTGAATTGAGTAAAAGATTCGGAGTTACGGAGGAGACGATCCGCCGCGATTTGGAACGGCTGGAGAGCGAAGGGATGCTGCTTCGGACACACGGCGGCGCCGTGCTGAATCGAAAGGAAGGCCCGGAGCTGCCGGTGCTGCAGCGCGAGTTGATTCAGTTGGATGCAAAAAAGGCGATTGGCGAGTACGCGGCATCGATTGTCAAAGACGGGGAAGTGATTGCTCTTGATGCCAGCACGACATGCTTGCAGATGGCCAAAAATCTCCCTAACAAAGAAATTACCGTCATCACATACTCCGTTGCGATTGCTTACGAGCTGGTCAAAAAAAACAATATCCAAATCTTTTTGATCGGCGGTTATTTGGACCGCCACTCGCTCGGCAATACCGGCTCTCCCGCCGAAAAAATGGTGGAAGGGTACCATGCGGACAAGTTCTTTTTTTCATGCCAGGGCTTTGATTTGCAAAGAGGCGTCAGCGAGCCGTATGAGGCTCATGCCCAATTAAAGAAAAACATAGCTGACATCTCGGATCAGCTCATCTTGTTAGCCGACAGCAGCAAGTTCCAAAGGAAGTCCCTGGTCCGATTAATCGGACTCGAGGAAATTCATATGGTGGTGACGGACAATAACATGCCGCCCGAAGCGTTAAAAGAAATGGAATCAAGCAATGTCAATATGGTAATCGTTCATTGATCTTTTATAATACAGTTATTTTTCATATAAAAGACGCCTTCAACTCCACAGGCTATGTGGTGCAGGAGGCGTTTTTCTTTGTCGAGTCCATCCGATCGTGCGAAAAGTACGAAGCCATTGTGCAGAATACAGATGTCCGAAACGCGACCGTCAGACTGCGAAAACAAAATACATGCCAGATAAATCATAAAATATGTTGAAATCAAATATATGTGAATGTATACTCTTGGTATAAAGTTGATTTCAAAAATAAATATATTTGAAATAAAGACTTTATTTTGTTTGAAACAGACATAATGAGGTGTTGCTAATGAAAATGATAGGTCCTTCTCTAATGTGTGCCGATTTAGGACGGCTCGTTGAATCCGTTCAAACGTTGGATCAGGGCGGCGTCGACTTTTTCCACTTTGATATTATGGATGGAAGGTTTGTTCCCAACATTACGATGGGGCCCGACATGCTGAAGGCGGTGCGTCCCTATACAAGCAAACCGTTCGATGTGCATTTGATGGTGGAAGAGCCGGACAGATTTATCGATATGTTTGCCGATGTGGGGGCGGACATGATCTCGGTGCATGCGGAATCGAAATCACACTTGCAGAGAGTGCTGCAATCCATTCGGGATCACAAACTGAAAGCGGGCGTAGCCTTAAACCCGTCAACCCCGCTTTGCATTCTGGACTATGTTATGGATTGTATCGATTATGTATGTTTAATGACAGTCAATCCTGGATTTGCCGGACAGAAGTTTATCCCGAGTGCGCTCGGCAAAATAGCCGATTTGAAATCCAAGATTCAGGCAAGCCATATGGACATATCCATTCAAGTGGATGGAAATATCAGCTATGCAACCATTCCTCGGGTGATGGAGGAGGGAGCGTCCATGCTGGTCTGCGGAACGTCGAGTTTGTTTATGCAAGACGTCAACCTGGAGCTGGCTGTAACCCGATTAAGACAATTTTGTCATCAATAGCGGATTCATTCCAACCCACCGGGAAAGGATGTTTCATGTGACGATAACTGTAGTCGGAAGCATCCCTATGGAGTGTGGTAAAAGCTGCAAACTTCGCAGTGATTGTAAGCGCTTTAAAGATCAGATGAAGCACGGGGAGGGAGTTTTTTGGCATCGATACAGTTTGCAAAAGTTACGAAATCATTCGATAAGCAGGAAGTAATTAAAGATCTTGATTTGAAAATTGAAGACGGCAAATTTACCGTGCTGGTAGGTCCGTCAGGCTGCGGTAAAACGACACTGCTTCGCATGATCGCGGGGATCGATCCGCAAACGTCAGGTCAGGTGCTTATTAACGGCAAAGACGTTACGCGGATTCCGCCCGGACAAAGAGGGGTGGCCATGGTATTCCAAAACTACGCCATCTACCCTACGATGTCGGTCCGTGAAAACATTGAATTCGGATTGAAAAACAACAAGGTGCCCAATGAAGAACGCACTCGGCTTGTCGAAAGCATCAGCGCTACGGTAGGCTTGGGCAATTACCTGGATCGTAAGCCGTCTACATTGTCCGGCGGTCAGCGCCAGCGCGTCGCACTGGCCCGCGCCATGGTCAAGAAGCCGTCGGTGTTTCTGATGGACGAACCGCTGTCCAACCTGGATGCGAAACTGAGAGCGCAGATGCGGATTGAGTTGATTGAGCTGCATAAGAAGTTAGGCACCACCTTCGTCTACGTTACGCATGATCAGGTGGAGGCGATGTCCATGGCGGATACGATCGTCCTTATGAATCAAGGCGTGATTCAGCAGGAGGCTCCGCCGGATGTGATTTACCGGCAGCCGAACAATTTGTTCGCCGCCCAGTTTATCGGCGTTCCGCCGATGAATGTAGGAGACTTGGGGGTAGACGGTGTCAGGTTCGGCTTCCGTCCCGAGGGTGCCGTATTGTCTCATGAACCCGGCGACTTCCATTATTCGGTTCAGGGCATGATCGCGACCCGGGAAATGCTGGGCTCGGAAACGCTGTACCAGGTGAAATCCGACAAGCACGCTTTCATGATCAAATGCATCGAAGACCGGTTTAGCGTCGACCAAGAGGTATACGTCGGCGTTGATGCGGCCAAACTGTTCTTCTTCGGAGCGAATGAGCAGCGCATCCATGAAAGCCACAGCAGCTTCCTCTATTATATGGAGGCACTGAGAGGGCAGCATCATGGATAAAAACACCTTATGGGCAAAGATTCGTCCGTACTTGTTAACGGCTCCGGCTATGATCGGCATAGGGTTGTTCGTGATGTATCCTGTCATTTATTTGATTTATTTGAGCTTCTATAAATACAACCTGTTGAATAAGGCGAAAAGCAAATTTATCGGGCTGGACAATTACACGCAAATTTTAAGTCGAAAAGATTTCTATCAGGCGTTCGGGAACACGGCGCTCTACACGGTCGGCGTCGTTGTTCTGACCTTACTGCTTTCCCTGCTGATGGCGCTTTGGCTGGTCAAACAGAAAAAGTTCAACGCGTTCGTACAGGCCGGCATCTTTACGCCGCACATCATTTCGATCGTATCGATTGCGCTCGTCTGGCTGTGGCTGATGGAACCGAACCAAGGCTTGCTCAACTATGTGCTTAAGGTAATCGGGCTGCCGCCTTCCCAGTGGCTGCAAAGCTCCAAGACGGCGCTGATCTCGGTTATTATCGTATCGGTATGGCACGGCATCGGTTACTATACGCTGATCATCGTTGCTGCGCTGCAAAGCATCCCGCCTACGATCTATGAGGCGACGGCGCTGGACAATGCGAGCAAATTCAAGGTGTTCACGAAGATTACGATTCCTCTGATTTCGCCGCAGTTGTTCTTCATCCTGATTATTATGACGATCGGCTCTTTTAAAGTGTTCGATACGGTACAGGTGATGACGGGCGGCGGGCCGAACAACGCGACAACGACACTCGTGTACTACATTTATGAATATCGGACGACGAATATTGGTTATTCGGCTGCCACGGGCGTTATTCTAATGGCGATCATCGGAATCTTGACCTTTGTTTATTTCCGGGTATTGTCCAAACGGGTGCATTATCAATAAGCGGCCTGCGTAACCAAGGAAAGGGGAGTCCAGACTTGAAGACTTTTGAATGGAGTTCCGCGAACTCGGTGGTGGAGATGATCCTAAAAACGGTCGTATTGATGATATTTATCGTCCCGTTTCTATGGATGATATCCACCTCGCTTCAGACATTCGAGGAAACGATGGCGTTTCCGCCGACGCTCGTGCCGGCATGGCCTCAGTGGGTCAACTTTGCGGATGCGATGAATTCAGGGCCGTTCCTGACGTACGGGAAAAACTCGGTCATTATCACGATTTCTATTATTGTGATCCAAATGCTGGTAATGATTCCGGCTGCGTACGCGTTCGCCAAATATAAATTCAGAGGGAAAAATGTATTGTTCGGCATGGTCCTGCTGGCGTTTATGATTCCCGGCCAGGTCACATTCATACCCGTTTATTTAATGATGGCGGACTGGGGAATCGGCAGGACGCTGCTGCCGCAAATTATCCCGTTCATGACGAACGCGTTCGGCATCTTCTTGCTGCGCCAATATTTCATGCAAATTCCGGAAGAAATACTGGAAGCGGCGAAGCTGGATAACGCCAGCGAGTTAAAAGTGGTATGGAACATCATGATTCCGATGTCGAAGTCGGCGCTTGCGACCATCGCGCTGTTCAGCTTTGTTAGCCACTGGAACGATTATTTCTGGCCGCTCATTATGACCGATTCGGCATCGATTCGCCCGCTCACGATTGGGATAGCAATGCTCAGGATGACTGAAGGCATCAGCAACTGGAATATTATCATGGCCGGAAATGTCGTGCTGGTTGTTCCGATTCTTATCGTTTATATATTTTGCTCCAAGCAAATTGTGAAGGCGTTCGTGTATTCAGGGATTAAGTAACGAAGTATTTGTGAAAAAAAGGGAGGCAATCGATCGTGAAGAAAAAAGTTTCGGTTCTTTTGGCATGTACAATGGCGCTCGGCGCGCTTGCAGGCTGCGGAGATTCGCAGTCGGAAAAGCCGTCGGCAGGCGGGAATGCAGCAGGCGGAGGCAAAGTAACCGTAGAGTATTGGCACTCGATGGGCGGTAAAAATGGCGAATATATCGATGCGATGATCAAACGTTTCAATGAGACCCACCCGAATATTGAAGTTGTCGGTACCTTTCAGGGTGCATACGATGAAGTGGTAACCAAGCTTCAGCAAGCGATCCCAGCTAAAACAGCACCGGATGTCACCATGCTGGAGCGTTCTTACGTACAATTGTTTGCGGATGCCGACGTGCTGGAAGACCTGACTCCGTTTATGAAGAAATCCAATCTAAGCAGCAATGATTTTGTGTCTGGACTTATGGGTCACTCCACCTTCGATAAGAAACTGGTTACGCTTCCCTTTAACCGTTCAACACCGATTATGCATGTAAACAAGACGATGCTGGACGAGATGGGGCTTAAAGTGCCTACGAACTGGGACGAGTTGAAGCAGGTGGCCAATGCGCTGGTTATTAAAGATGGCAGTAGCTTTAAGCGTCAAGGTCTTTCCATGCCATTCGACGATTGGTATGTGCTTGCGATGATAACCCAGTCAAAAGGCAAATACTTTAATGATCAGGGAACGTCTATCGGATTTTACGATAATGGCGTAGGCGTTAAAGTGTTTAATTATTTGAAAGATCTTCAAAAAAGCGGCGCCTTGTATTATCCGGCTGCCAAAGATTCCGGCAACATTGTAGGCCAGATGTTTATGGATGGGAAGATCGGTCTGCTCTTCGAGTCAACGGGCAATATCGGAAAGTTCAGCCAGACCGTGAAATTCAACTATGTTACCGCCTACCTGCCTAAAAACGACGTTTATGCAAATCCTACAGGCGGAGCGAACGTTGCGATGTTATCGGGATCTAAGCATAAGGATGCGGCTTGGGAGTTTATCAACTGGCTGATGACCGATCCGAAAGGCGGACAGCAGTTCATCATCGATACCGGATACTTGCCTTTCACGAAGAAAATGGTAGAGTCACCGGAAATGAAAGCCCTTTTTGCCAAGGAACCTAACCGTAAGGTTGCTTACGATCAACTGCAGTATGGAATAGATACGAATAAGCATCTTGCTTGGCCAGGCGTCAACCAAGAGTTCCGTAAAGCCATGCAGGCGATTATGTACGACAACAACGATATTCAAGCCACATTGACGACTTTCAAAAAAGAAGCTGAACGCCTGATGAGCGGAAAGTAATAATAATAACATTCCCGATGCCGGCTATGTGGAATAGCCGGCTGTTTAATTCATGGATTGCCGGCCTGCTTTCTTCGTAACATATATCAATGAAGTGCTGCGTGATAGTATTACGCTGGGATCGGTGGTTGTGACCAATATATACGTCTGGAAAGGACGGTTAGCACATGATTGAACGTCTCCGCAACAATAGCTCAATACTTCTGGTCGGGCATAGAGGATACAAATCTGATTATCCGGAAAATACGCTGCTCGCGTTTCAAGAGTCGCTCCAAATGGGAATCGATGTGCTAGAATTCGACCTCCGTTATTCCAAGGATCGGGTCATCATGGTGATACACGACGAAACCGTGGACCGAACAACCGACGGCACCGGTAAAGTAAGCGACTTTACGGCGGAGCAGCTCAAACGGCTGGATGCCGGAGGATGGTTTGGCAAACCTTTTGAAGGACTCAAAATCCCGACCTTTGACGAGCTTTGCCAGCTTTTGCTCTCCTATCCCGATGTACTCTTTAATGTAGAGATTAAGCCAAGCATCGATGCCATGGAAATTGCCGACAAGGCCATAGCCATGCTTAAGGAATACGGCTTGATTTCGCGTTGTTTGTTTACCAGCTTTGACGCTGCGGTAATTACGTACATTCACGATACGCATCAACTGAAAACACAGGGCTTTCCCGATCAGCAGATGTCGAATTTTGTTGCAGGCGAAAACGGAACCTATTCCAAAATGTGGTCCATTGGGATCAGCTTGAAGCTGTTGACGCCCCCATTGGCAGAAGAGTATAAGGGGATGGGGCTTGTCGTTGGCTGCTACAGTACGGATGACGCTAGACAGGTTCACTATGCATTAGGCTGCGGCGTTACATTATTGACTTGCAACAACCCGCTGCCCGCAATGAAGATCAGGAAGCAAATCGCAGATCGTGTATAACCGGTTAGCAGATAGCATGATAGAAGGGAACGATGAAGATGAAGGCTTGGCCGTTACACGCAATCGGAGACATTCGGATGGAGACCAGGGCGAAGCCGCTACCGGGTCCGGGGGAGGTGCTCCTGAAGGTCCGGGCGTGCGGCATATGCGGTTCCGATATTCCACGCGTTTTTTCGAAAGGAACGTATTCGTTCCCGACGGTGCCTGGGCATGAGTTTGCCGGTGAAATCGAAGCGGTAGGCGAAGGCGTAGACGAGTCGCTTATCGGCCGAGGGGCAGCGGTGTTCCCGCTGCTTCCTTGCCGCTGCTGCAGCGCTTGTGAGATTGGGGAATATGCGCTATGCGAAAATTACAATTATATGGGTTCGCGCTGCGACGGAGCTTTTGCCGAATATATGAAAGTGCCCCAATGGAATTTGTTGTTGATGCCTGAGGGCGTATCTTATGAAGAAGCGGCTATGGTTGAGCCTGCGGCTGTCGCTGTCCATGCCCTGCGGCAATCCGGTGTAGGCATCGGCGATACGGTGCTCATTTATGGGGCGGGTCCCATCGGACTCATGTTGGCTCAATGGGCCGACATTTGGGGGGCAGGCCAAACATTGCTCGTCGATATCGATGAAGAGAAGCTGGCGTTTGCGCGCGGGCTTGGCATAGCCAACACATGCAATGCCGTCGCTTCCGATGTGAGAGCCTGGGTGAGCGAGCGAACGGGCGGCCGAGGCGCAGACGTAACGATTGAAGGTGCGGGCAGCTCCGTATCTTTGGAAAACGCAATGCATACGACCCGTCCGTTTGGTCAAATTGTACTGATGGGTAATCCCGCAGGGGAGATGACACTGACCCAAAAAGGCTATTGGGAAATTCTTCGTAAAAATCTTAAGATCATCGGTACCTGGAATTCATATTATGCGAATCTGCCGCTCAATGAATGGAAGCTTGTGCTTGACTTTATCGCCTCGGGAAAGCTGCGTCTTGCTCCGCTGATCACACACCGCGTGCCAATTGAAGGCATCGGCGAAGCGCTTAAGATGATTCGCGATCGCAGCGAATTTACCGTAAAGGTCATGTATGTGAATCATATTTAAATGTACGGGTGGGTGAGTTCGTTATAACTAAAATGTTGTCGACAGCATTGATGACGAAATCGTTTTTTCATTTCGTTGTCATGCCGCTATTTCTGATATACGATATGGATATGTAAGTGTTTACAACGCATCCAATAGGCAGCGCTAGCGAGCATACGAATGAAATGAGGAAATTGTAGTGAAAGCAATGCATAGGAAGCGGCTTCCCGGTGATACCCGGGTCACCGTACAACGCTTAGGCCGTTTATTGAGCGGCATGATGATGCCCAATATCGGAGCGTTTATCGCATGGGGACTGATTGCATCATTATTTGCTCCGGCAGGCTGGTTCCCCAATGAACATTTTGCCAAGCTGCTTCACCTTATGATTACTTTCCTGCTGCCTATTCTCGTTGGTTACACAGGCGGGCAAATGATTCATGGTTCGCGCGGGGGCGTCGTCGCGTCGATAGCGACGATGGGCGTTATTATAGACTCGACGGTTTCCATGCTCTTGGGAGCGATGATCATAGGCCCATTGTCCGCAATGGTATTGAAGAAGCTTGATCAACTCGTAGAACGAAAAGTTCGCCCGGGGTCAGAAATGCTCATTGGCAGCTTCTCCGCAGCAATCGTCGGAGCCGTGATGGCGTTGATTGGCATCGCAGGTGCCGGAGCCGTTCTTGCGGCGATCCACAGCGGTTTGGCTGCCGGTGCCCAAGTTCTCATCGACACCGGACTTCTACCGCTGCTGAGCATCCTCGTTGAGCCGGCTAAAGTTCTTTTCCTAAACAATGCGGTTGGCCACGGTATACTGAATCCGATCGGTTATATTCAATCGGCCCAATCCGGTCAATCCATGATTTTCGCGCTGGAGTCCAATCCGGGTCCCGGTCTTGGTGTCTTACTCGCTTATAGCGTGTTAGGGAAAGGTCATTTGCAACGATCCGCAGGAGGAGCAGCGGTGATTCATGCAATAGGCGGAGTACATGAGACGTCGTTTCCGTTTATTCTGATGCAGCCGCGTCTCATCGCAGCTCTGATCGCAGGCGGGGTGGCGGGCTCATTCACCTTCTGGCTGTTCGATGCGGGTTTCACCGCAGCGCCCTCACCAGGGAGTATCATCGCTTACGTTGCATTGAGCACCAAAGAGGGGCTGATTCCGGCGCTAGCCGGCATCTTGGCGGCGACCGTTGTTTCATTTTCCACTGCGGCGGTTATTTTGGCAGCCAACCGTGAGCAGGCGTCCGCTGCGGATAAGGACTTGCCGGAAAACCTAGGCCAAGGGATGACCGGCCTAAGCGGTATGGTGGAGCTGGAGCAGGCTGCTTCTTCGAGCAGTGTCGTACTGCAGACGGCAATAAACAAAATTGTATTCGCTTGTGATTCAGGGATGGGGTCCAGCGCGATGGGGGCCTCCATCTTTAGGAAAAAAATGAAAGAAGCGGGTGTCGTGGCCTCCGTCACGAATACGGCGATCAGTGACATTCCGAAGGACGTCGATTTGGTCATTACACAGAAATCGCTTACGGACAGGGCCAGGCTTATGGTCCCGGACGCTGAGCATATTTCCATTGATCATTTTCTTAAAAGCCCCGCATATGACGATTTGATCAACCGTCTCAAAAACCAACATGCCGGGTGAAGGATGCGATCGTGTTTGCACTAAGAAAAATAGATAGAAGGAGAGACATGCCGTGAGCATACTATCTTTGGACAAGGTGAAGCTGCAAGCAAGCGCAAAGGACAAATTCGAGGCGATTCGGATAGCCGGTCAATTGCTGGTCGATGCCGGACACGTCGGAGAGGAATATATCGACAAAATGATCGAGAGGGAACAACTGCTGTCCACTTATATGGGAGGGGGTCTGGCGATACCACATGGTACGAACGAAGCCAGAAAGCTCATTCGTTCAACGGGGCTGTCCATTGTACAGTTTGCCGACGGCATTGACTTTGGGGAAGGAGAGAAGGCATACATACTCGTCGGTATCGCCTCGGCAAGTGATGACCATCTCGAAATGTTAACGAACGTAGCGACGGTTTGCGCTGATGACGATAACTTGGATCGATTGATAAAGGCTTCTACTGCCGAAGAAATCATTTCCATCTTTGACGGAGAAGTAGACGGGTGAAAGCCGTTCATTTCGGAGCCGGGTCAAATAATAAATGATGTCCACAGTATTCGTGACAAAATCACACTTTCATTTCATTGAAATACTGAATGTTCTGATCTACGATATGGCTGTAAGAAACTGGTTGCCAGAATATAGGTCAGATGACTAACAAAGGGGGGAAGCCTATGTGTGTTGAATTGTAAGCGCTTGTATTGCGGTCGAAGTAAAATGATGATGAAGGGGCTTGAATATGTTGAAGAGAAACAAAACGATTCCATTGCTAGTCGCGATGTCTGTACTGGGGACGTTCGCCCTCGCAGGCTGCGGGAAAGAGGCTGCACCAAGCGAAAGTAAAGGTGAAGCCGTCAACCCGGACGCGTACAATAACGAGCCGGCGACGCTTACGATCTACTCCTACAATGCATCGGTATTGAACGATGCCGATTTGGAGGAGCTGGTGACCCGAGCAATTAAGACCAAATACCCGAATATTACACCGAAACTGATCCCGCAATCCGCAACAACACTGGATAAAATGGTTGCCTCCGGCGAAATTCCCGATATAATCTTGTCGACCAGCTATTGGTATTACGATCTGTTGGAGAGGGGACTCGTGTCGGATCTGAACTCGTTCATCAAGAATGAGAAAATCAGCTTCAGCAAGTTTGAGCCAGAAGCAATCAATATTGTGAAAAGCTTCGGCGATAAAGGGGAAACCTTCGGCATGCCGTATTCGATCATGTACAACATGCTGATATACAATAAGGACATCTTCGATAAATTTGGTGTTCCCTATCCGAAAGACGGCATGACCTGGGATGAAACGATCGAGCTGGCTAAAAGGGTAACAAGAGTGGATCAAGGCGTTCAGTACGTCGGTCTGGCTATCGGGCCGCCAACGAGGTTGACCCGGCAATTAGGACTTCCCGCCCTCGATGAGAAAGGCGAAAAGGCCGTGTTCCAGACCGAAGGATACAAGAGGGCATACAGCCTGCTCGAGAAGTTGTACGGCATTCCAGGCATTGTGGAGATGAATAAAAATTATGAGTACAGCATTGATTTCTTCCTTAAAGATCAAAGGCTCGCCATGTATCAATTCAATACTGCAGCCATCACCGCACGTCTTCCACAATTAAAGCAAACCGGTAAAGAGTTCAATTGGGATGTCGTGTCGTTACCTACATTCCCGGAACAGAAGGGTTACAGCAGAGAGCCGGAAGTACAAATGGCAGCCGTTACACCGAACAGCAATAACAAGAAGGCGGCCTATGCGGTCCTCAAAACGATGATAAGCGAGGAAGCGCAAAAGGCTATGAATCGGGGCTCGAAAGCGACGGTTATGGCCGATCCCGCGATGAAAAAAGAATATGCTTTAGACACAAAGCTTTACGAGGGTAAAAATATTCAAAGTGTGTTCATTCCTAAATTAACCAAAGTGCCAAGGCAGCACAAATTCGATATTAAAGTTTATCCCTTCCTGAATGAAGCCGCTAAAAAAATCGCATATGAAAAGAAGGACGTCAATACGGTGCTTCGGGAAGCGGAAGAGAAAGCGAACAAATGGATTCAGGAAAATAAATAAGCGGTAATCCGGAATGCGCTGATCATACGTATAGAGTGAAGGTGGGAGCAGGCTTTGACTACTTTTTATATCGTCCGGCATGGAGAAACCGAGTGGAACAGCACCGATCGCTATTGCGGGAGTACGGATATTTCGTTGTCGGAAGTAGGGGCTGAGCAAGCGAAACAAACGGCATTGTTCTTGGCCGGCACTTCCATAGATGCCATGTATGCGTCTACATTGACCCGGGCGAAGGAGACCGCCGAGCCGATCGCGCTTGCCAAAGGTTTGAATGTACAGACAGACCCGCGCATCGCAGAAATCGATTTTGGCTTGTGGGAAGGGTTGAAAGCCCGGGAGATACGCGCCGAATACCCGCAGGCTTGGAAGCAATGGAACGAAGAACCGGAATTGTACCCGGCCGGGATAACAGGCGAGAGCGCCGGTACTGTATTTCGAAGGATGAGCCTGTTCTTTGAAGAGATTGCAACGAGACATCCGCACGAGCGCGTGCTTGTTGTAAGCCACAGCATGTCGATCCGCATATACTTGGCGGGCATGCTCTCCATGCCGATGATCGCTTATCGCCGATTGGTCCACAGCAACACCGGTATTTCAATACTGGAGACATCCAAAGAAGGGATGCGCGTCCTGATGTTGAACTGCAGGTATGATACGTTTATAACGAAGGAGTGCACTGCGGGTGTATAAATCTATCTTAATGAAGTCGATAAGCCAAGTGGGCTGCAGCGGTTCTGAACAAAGGGCTTGATTATGAATTGGAGGGATCGTGTATGAACCATATTTTTAATAAAGCTGCAAAAAGGTCTTTGGGCCGCAACTCTCGATTTATGTTAACAGTAGTCCTCATTCTTTCTATCGTGATGATGGTTCCGCTCACAGCCAGTGCAGCCTATTATAATACGTACAGCACCATCGCAACGCTCGGCAATGCGAATAACTGCTACTCCTCGCAGGGGTTTGCTGTAGGATCCACATACACTTATTCCATTAAAATTAACAGCGATGAATCCAAAGCCGTCATATACCGCACCAAAATGAGTGATGGATCCACTACACTTATGACAAACGGCGATACTTCAACAACCTACGCTACCTATCTCGGCCACGCCAACGATATGGTGCTCAGCACCATCGATGGAGAGTTTTACATGTTCATTCTCACTACATACGCCGGAAACATGAGTCTGGTCAAACTGAAATATGTAGGTTCGACGTTTTACAAAGTGGGCAACTATACAATCAAATACAATGGCACAGATAAGGGAATGTCCGGAGTGAAAATTACAAGCAATGACTCCAGCAATATTAACTTCCTCTTTAAGTCCGGAAAGACCTTTTACAAGGGCACACTTCCGCTGACTGCAAACAGTGGTACCATTAACGTAACCAGCGCCTTTTCCATTAATATCGAAGATGCCCTGGTCAACGGAAGTACCGTATCTAACATCAATTCGTATTTATTCCAAGGCTTCGGCTATCGCAATAATACGATTTACCTGCCCCTCACCTATGAGAACGTTAGCATTGTACTTGTATACCGCAATATATCAACCGCCAGCGGCACCATTTATTCGGATAATGATTTGTCATTCCGTATTACGTCTTCCGCGTATTCTGACCTTTTTGAAATCGAGGACGTCGGCATCGATAATGGGGGTAAACTTTGGTTCAACACCAACCGCAGAGCGGATTCAAGCGATACGACCAGCGATGGTGTTCACTATTTCAACGGATACACCGCCTTCTAAGCAACAGGATATAATCATTGCAAGCGGTTTATTGAATCAGTGTTCAATTTAATAATGAACTAATCAAAAGATCATGAAGGGGCTTGAATATGTTGAAGAGAAACAAAACGATTCCATTGCTAGTCGCGATGTCTGTACTGGGGACGTTCGCCCTCGCAGGCTGCGGGAAGGAGGCTGCGCCAAGCGAAAGTAAAGGAGAAGCCGTCAACCCGGACGCGTACAATAACGAGCCGGCGACGCTTACGATTTACTCCTACAATGCATCGGTATTGAACGATGCCGATTTGGAGGAGCTGGTAACCCGAGCAATCAAGACCAAATACCCGAACATAACGCCGCAACTGATCCCGCAATCGGCAATGACCCTGGATAAAATGGTAGCCTCCGGCGAAGTCCCCGATATGATCTTGTCGACCAGCTATTGGTATTACGATCTGTTGGAGAGGGGACTCGTGTCGGATCTGAACTCGTTCATCAAGAATGAGAAAATCAGCTTCAGCAAGTTTGAGCCGGAAGCAATCAATATTGTGAAAAGCTTCGGCGATAAAGGGGAAACCTTCGGCATGCCGTATTCGATCATGTATAACATGCTGATATACAATAAGGACATCTTCGATAAATTTGGTGTTCCCTATCCGAAAGACGGCATGACCTGGGATGAAACGATCGAATTAGCCAAAAGGGTAACAAGAGTGGATCAAGGCGTTCAGTACGTCGGTCTGGCTATCGGGCCGCCAACGAGGTTGACCCGGCAATTAGGACTTCCCGCCCTCGACGAGAAAGGCGAAAAGGCCGTGTTCCAGACCGAAGGATACAAGAGGGCATACAGCCTGCTCGAGAAGTTGTACGGCATTCCAGGCATCGTGGAGATGAATAAAAATTATGAGTACAGCATTGATTTCTTCCTTAAAGATCAAAAGCTCGCCATGTATCAATTCAATACTGCAGCCATCACCGCACGTCTTCCGCAATTAAAGGAAACGGGCAAAGCATTCAATTGGGATGTCGTGTCGTTGCCGACATTCGAGGATCAGAAGGGTTACAGCAGAGAGCCGGAAGTACAAATGGCAGCCGTTACACCGAACAGCAAAAACAAGAAGGCGGCATATGCGGTCCTCAAAACGATGATAAGCGAGGAAGCGCAGAGGGCTATGAATCGTGGCTCGAAAGCGACGGTTCTGGCCGATCCTACGATGAAAAAAGAATATGCTTTAGACACAAAGCTTTACGAGGGTAAAAATATTCAAAGTGTGTTCATTCCTAAATTATCCAAAGTACCAAGGCAGCACAAATTCGATATTAAAGTCTATCCCTTCTTAAATGCAGCCGCTAAACAAATCGCATACGAAAAGAAAGACGTCAATACGGTGCTTCGGGAAGCGGAAGAGAAAGCGAACAAATGGATTCAGGAAAATAAATAAGAAGAGGATGCTTCCCACGGTGTGAACCTGCGGCAACAGGTTCACGGGATGCATCCCCCACTCAACATGGTCATTGTATCAAAGTATGAGCCGGATGAGAAGTCATCCGGTTTTTTTTGTCATCCGTTTTTTTTTTTTTGTTCGGTGTGCAGAGCAAAGCCGGGCGTTAGCGCTGCCTCGGCTTTGTCGTAATTTGCGATTATGCGCTCACTTTACGTATCCGCCGACGTGCCGTTACGGGGGCGTCGGGTTCGGATTCCTGGCGGGCACGGGACAGCCGGAACGACCATGCCGCCGTGCCTGCGGCAATGGCGACGCCGGCTGCGCTGATCCATGTGATGGACGACAGCGACGCCTGCTCCACGACCACACCGCCGACGCCCGCGCCGGCGGCCATTGCCAGCTGCAGAACGGAGGTGTTCAAGCTGAGCATAATGCCGGATGCGGCCGGCGCCAGCGTCAGTAAGTAATATTGCTGCGTCGGGCCGGAGGACCAGGCCGAGAATGCCCATAGCATCAGCAGCGGGACGATGGCGGCGGGCGTTGTCGCGAATAGCGACAGCACGACGAGCGCAGCGGCGTGAAGCAGCATGCCGCCGATTAGCGTGCGGCGCACGCCCCAGCGGTCCGTGCCGAAGCCTCCCAGCTTCGAGCCGAGCAGGCTGGCGATGCCGAAGGCGAACAAGCTGGCGCTTACGCCTTGCTCGCTCATCCCCGTAACCGTAAGCAGGAACGGTGAAATGTAAGTATAGGCGATGGCGTAGCCGCCGATCCAGAAAAACGTGACCAGCAGCGCGACGATAATATGCGTCTGCTTCAGCAGAGCGAGCTGGCTACGCAGCGGGACGGGCTCCTCTCCTTCGGTTCGCGGGATCGCGAAGCCGATCACGAACATGGCGGCAATGCCGAGCAGGCCGATTCCGCCGAAGATCAGCTTCCAGTCATAGGCGGAAGCAACGAGCCTTCCAATCGGCACGCCGACGATCAGCGAAGTGCTGAAGCCCATAACGAGCGTCGCAATGGCGCCGCCCTGCTTCCCGGGTTCCGCCAGCTTGGAGGCAACGGTCAGCGCGGTAACGACGAACACGCCGGTGCTCATCGCAAGAATGACTCGCGAGGCGATGAGGGAAGCAAATCCCGGAAGCATAAGCGCCGCCAGGTTGCCCGCTGCGAACAGGCCCAGCGCGTAGAGCAGCAGCTTGCGCCGCTCCAGGCGGGCGGTTAAAGCCATCAGAACGGGGGTCCCGAAGGCATAGGCGAGCGAAAATACCGTGATGAGCTGACCGGCTGCCGAGACCGACACGCCGATATCGTTCGCCACTTTATCCAGAATGCCGGCAATGACATATTCCGACGTGCCGACCAGAAAGCTGACGGCGGCCAGCATATAAATTTTCCAAGCGTTTGACATGATGCAAGCGCTCCTTTCTCCACTCCAAAATTTTATATTTCTAAAAATATAGAAATAATGATGAAAAAAAATTAGTTCAGCAAATACGGTGCATACTTTTGGGCCATTTCGCGGTTCACGCTGTAAAATATGTAAGTGCCGTCTTTGCGCAAATCCAGTAGGCCGCATTCCGTCAGTTGTTTCAGGTGGTGAGAGAGCGTCGATCCGGCGATGGATTCGAGCTTGCCCTGAATGTCGGAGCAGCACAAATTTCTCTCCTCTGTCAGCAGCATCGCAATTTTCAGCCGGGTCGGTTCTCCTAGCGCCTTATATATTTTGACAGCTTGCCGTACGTCTGCGTCATCCCGAACCATTGTCATCACCTAGCCATCGTCTTATTTCTATATTTATGGAAATAAACGATAACACATATGGATTTGATTGTAAAGCGGTAATTTTTCAAACGCATGCCTGTTATGCATATTCATGAAAAAGAAGGTAACATTAATCTGGAAACATTCTCTAGGTGAGGCAGGTGTTACGATTGAGTTCAACTCATCATCCGAAGCTGACTGCAGCCGAAATTGCAGGATTATGGACGCAGTACATGAATGAAACGGCGGGTCTGTGCATGAACAAGTTTATACTTCAAAACGTGGAGGATGCCGAGATCCGCGAGCTCTATGAATATGCGGTTCATTTGGGAGAGCGGCATATCGATACGATCCAATCTTTTTTCCAAAGCGAAAGTTATCCGCTGCCCGTAGGGTTTGCGCTGCAGGATGTGAGCACGAACGCCCCCAAAATGTTCACCGACCCGCTTGCGCTTCATTATTTGAACATCATGTCCATCCACGGTTGTCACGGATACAGCGGCGCCATCACGACGTCTTCGCGCAAGGATATACGAGCGTACTTCTCGGAGTGTCTCGCTTCATCGGTCAAATTATGCGACCGGTCCAAAGATTTGTTAATGAGCAAAGGAATTTACTTTCGTCCGCCAACCCTCACGCCGCCGGAACGGCCGGAGTTTGTGCAGAGCGAGGGCTTTGTGGTCGGATTGCTGAGTAAGAAGCGTCCGCTGTCCTGTGTTGAAATAACGGATATTTTGTTTAATTTGAAAAAAAGCATTTTAGCCAAAGCGGTGCTCGTTGCCTTCCACCAAGTAGCGAAAAGCTCTGCTGTGAAGCGATTTTTGGAGGACGCCATCAAGGTGAAGGAGAAGCATATTAATGTGTTTTCCAAGACGCTGGATGACGATCATTTGCCAGCGCCGCCCAGCCTCGAGTCGGAGGTTACGGATACGACGATTTCTCCGTTTCCAGATCAGCTGATGATGTTTCACGTCGGATTTTTGTTTTCGAGCGCGATGGTGTATTACGGCTCCGGTCTCGCTTCTTCCCCGCGAAAGGATCTCATCGCCCATTATACGATGGCGATCGGCGATGATATGAGAATCAGCGGCGAATGGTTGAAGGTGATGACCGACCGCGGCTGGATGGAACAGCCGCCGCTTGCGGAAAATCGGGAACGGCTGGCGATGGCGAGCAAGACGTAGCTCTGCAAGGCAGAGCCGCTGCTTAAGCGGCCTGCAGCCGGCGCCCTGCGGCGTCAAGTCAAGAGTCGATGGGCAAGCGGCAGCTCGCCAATGAAATAGGTACCACCGGACTCGTATGTTTCTCCGGCGGCAGCGGTGTGCTGATCGAATATTTGCGGATACAGCTTCTGCATCGTCGCATCCCGGTGCTGAAGCCATACGACGGAGCCGGTTCTTCTTCGTCCGGGTAGGCCGTACCGGAACGTCTTGGCGATGTCTTGCACGGTCATCGCCACCACCGTGTCCGGCTCGCCGTTCGTCCCTGAGGCGTTGTGAACGTAAGCGTAGCTTACGGATTGGTCGTTCTCCGTCAAGTCGGTCTTGCTGCCGTCCGTGGCGCTGGCTTCGTACGTCCTTCCCGAGCCGGTCACAAGCTTGCTCGCGAAAGTCCCGGCCGCCGGAAACATCATCCCGTATCCGGTATGAATGAAGACCGGCCGCAGCCACGTCACTTTAGTCTTCACGGATACGCCGCTTGCGCTGGCCGTATGCACGCAGTCGATTTCGGCGACCGGATTCGCCGGATCGTTCGGATGCCTGCCGATCATTTGCTGCACGATCGTGACCGCGCGAACGGGACGAAACGTCGTGTCGGGCGTCCAGCTGGAAATTTCCGTATCATCAAAATAGATGCGCTGCGACACACCCGTATAGACGGTGCCGACATTCACATGCTCGGGAAGCCAATGGTTGGCGAAACCGGAGCCGGCGGGAGAGACGTTCAGCGCAAACTCCTTGTTGCTCCACGAATGCAGAACATCGAACAGCTTGACCGGCTTGTTCGTTTGAATCGATGTCGAATCGTACAACAGCACCGTCCGGTAAGGCTGGTCTTTGGAAGCGTAATTCGCCGCGTTGCGAACCCATCCCCTCGACGTGCCCGCCCCGCCGGAAGGAGGATGCGCCGGGTCGTCCCCTTTGAATGTGGCTACAATCGTATGCGTACTGTCCGCAAGCCCCCTTGCGATCGGTCTGCAGCCGTAATTTCCGTGCAGCTCCGCTTGAGGAACTGCTTCGATATGCGTGCTGACCGTCACGGTCAGGATGCCGTCGACCGCAAACTCCCATATGCCGCCCCGGTTATCGGTATAATGCTGAAAGTCGAAGCCCGTGCCGGAAAATGCAAACGTGAATGTAGCGCCGACTTGCGTCGCATAATCGTTCGGCGGGAACTGGGTAACCCAGTTGCCTGTCTTTCCCGTATAATCCAGGGCATCTGCGACCGATAGCGCGGAACGGAGAAGGGAAACCGCGCCGTTTTGCAGCTTGATGAAATCGTCGTTCGGATCCTTGATGAAGGCGTAATGCGCGCAGCGCGCTCCTCTGAACGGGATAAGCACCTCGATCTGCCGGTTGCCGGCCACTTTGGCGTACAGCTGCGGCGCCGTCTCGCTGTGCTCGCGAAGCAGCTGCACGAAATCTACTTGCGGGCAGGGGGGCGAGGTGACCGGAAGCGGGTTATCCGGATTCGGCTCGTATGTGTTTCCGCTGACGGTAGCGCCGGACAACCCCGGGACCGAGCTGCCGCTCGAAGTGCCCAACGCCGTTCCGCAGACGAGCGCCGCGCCGGCCATGCCTGCGGAAGCAAGCAGCGCTCGCCTCGTCCATTTCTTATTCGGTATTTCCTCTTGACCGCCTTCCGTCTGCTCCTTGCCGCTGTGCGGTATCTTCTTCAATTCTGCCACGCTCCTTTTTCAATGACTGCGGCAGCCTTCTTAGCATTCCTAACGGCCGCCACGGATCGTTGCGATCGCTTCCGAAGCTAGAGACATCATACCACCCGATCCGCGCGAAATTCTTTATACAATCATCCGTTCCTTTTGTATTTGTCGTCTTCCATATCGGAGGTTCGCGTCATATCCGCAAGCGAATACGGTTTGCTTCCGGACGCCTTAGGGCAAAGCCGTCCGCAGCGAATCGCATAGCCCGATGGAGTCATTCTAATATCGGCGAATTCGCGATATGTTAAGAGAAGGCGGCCGCTGCCGGGAGTGGCGGCAATGGCAGGGGAAGGGGAGCGATGAGGGATGAATAAAAAGCTGGTTTACGCATGGGTGTTAGGTTTGCTGCTGTTGTTCGGCATGATGAACGAGGCTCACGCGCAGCAGTCGAAGCCTATTCGCGGAATCGCGGCAGCGGAGCATTCCGGCCATATGTCCTCCGGGACCCCCAGCGAAACTGCGGCTCCAAGCGTTACTGCCGTGCAGCGTGCGGCGGATTCGCCGGGCGCGCTTGCGGCTTATGTCGCGTCGCTGCTTGCCGTAGGGCTGGCCAGCTTGCTGATGACTTTAAAGGTAAGGCGCTCGGGAGCGATTCTGCCCGCGATGTCAGGCATGATGGCAGCCATGTCGATCGGGATGCTGGCGAGTCTGCTCATCGGCACGATCGCCGGAGTGATGATCGGGGAAATGCTCATTCCTACGGTCATTGCGGTGGCATGCGGCATGCTGGCGGGTTATTTCGCAGGCGGGCCGTTCGGATTACTGGCTTCGATGGACGGCATGCTGGCCGGTCTGATGGGCGGCCTGATGGGAGCGATGCTCGGGGTTATGGCGGCAGGCGAGCATCCGTTAGGGATGGTGTTATTCTTGGATCTTGTATTTTTCATTGTACTCATTCCGCTCTATGTTCTAGTGAATGAGGGAAGACGAGTCGGCGAAGCCGCCGATCTGGAGCTGGCGAACGAACCGGTGAAGATGGAACTCGCCGTTATGGAATCGGATTCCGTACGTTGAAGATTGAATGCCGCAATGCCTTCGCGACTCTGACAGGAGATGCGGAGGCATTTTTGTCGGTTCGACGGCCTCTTTGCGAAGCCTCTCGCTGCATGCAACTAGCGGCGCGGCCGACCGTGGCGTTCAGCCGTCGTCGTATCCGCAAAGTCCCCTTGACAGCGCTCCTGCCTCTGCGCTATAGTTTTGGTTGACATGAAAGTCAATGAAAGAAAGGTGATCCTGATTTGCCGCGAAACAAAGAGCAAAATGAACAAATCCGGCGTCAGCGCAAGGAAGCGATCATGAAGGGCGCGCTGAAGGTATATGTGGAGAAAGGGTATGCAGCCGCTGAAATCGGGGATGTTGCCGTCCAGGCGGGCGTAGCTAGAGGTCTTGTTTATTATTATTTCAAAGATAAGCTGACGCTATTTCGAGAGCTGTTTCTGTTCATGTTCGAAGCATCGAATCAGCACGTCCAGCGGCATTTCGAAAAAAAGCTTCCCGTTCTGGAGCTGTTGGAGGTCTTTGTCCGTTCGATGTACGACAATTTGCTGGCGCAGCCGGACAGTTTTTTGTTTTTTATGCGAATGCGCCACGATATGCATGTATTGTTCACCGGGGAAGAGCTGAACGAGTGGAAATGGCACCGCGACAACCTGAACCGGATCCGCGAGACGCTGCAAAATGGGATGGAAGCCGGTGAGATTCGTCCGATGTCTCCGCAACTGATGGCGACGCAATACTGGGGAGCCATGATGCACGGTTTGATGCATTTGCGGCAGCTGCATCTGGAGCTTCAAGCGCAAGGGACGAGCCGGCAGGACATGGAGCGCATGTTCCATCGCGATATGGAGGATGCCGTTGCTTCCTGTATCGCTCTTGTCGCTCCGTCCCGCGATCGACAAGGGAATGGAGAGGATAACGTATGATCAAACTTTTTCGCTTTTTGCAGCCGTACCGGTGGGCGATTGCCCTGGTGCTGCTGCTTATTTTCCTCCAATCGATATCTGATCTGTACTTGCCGACGCTCATGGCGGATATCGTCAATCAAGGGATCGCAACCGGCGATGTGAGCCACATCTGGCGCATCGGCGGGCTGATGCTGCTCGTAACGGCGCTAAGCGGAGGGTTCTCCGTCTGGGCGAGCTACCATTCGTCGAAAATTTCCGCAGGCTTCGGCCGCATCGTCCGCGGCCAAACGTTCGCGCAGGCCGAGAGCTTTTCGCTGCAGGAATTCGACAAGCTCGGTACGGCTTCCCTCATTACCCGCACGACGAATGACATTACCCAGGTTCAGCAAGTATTGCTGATGATGATGCGAATGATGGTATCGGCGCCGATGATGTGTATCGGCGGCATTATTATGGCCTTCTCGAAAGACCCGAAGCTGTCGCTTGTGATCGTTGGCGTCATGCCGGTTCTGGCCTTGACAATCTACTTGATCGCCAGGAAGGGCATACCGCTGTTCAAATCGATCCAGTTCAAGATCGACAAGCTGAATCTCGTGCTGCGCGAACATTTGACCGGCGTTCGCGTCATCCGGGCGTTCAACCGGACGGAGCATGAGAAGCAGCGATTCGATGCGGCGAATCTCGATTTGACTGAAACGGCTGTGAAAGTGAACAAAATTATGGCGGCCATGATGCCGATGATGATGCTCATCATGAACTTTACGTCGATCGCGATCATCTGGTTCGGAGGCCAGCGCATCAGCGCCGGCGGCATGCAGGTGGGCGATTTGATGGCATTTTTGCAATACGCCATGCAGATCATGTTCTCGCTCATTATGGTGTCGATGATGTTCGTCATGGTACCGCGGGCATCGGCATCCGCCGCGCGGATCAATGAAGTGCTGGATACCGTGCCGGTTATCAAGGATCGGCCTTCGGCGAGCGCTTCGGTGCGCCGCGGCGGCCATGTCGTCTTCGACCGCGTCACGTTCAGCTATCCCGGTGCGGAGAAGCCGGCGCTTTCGAACATCTCGTTCGAAGCGAAGCCGGGCGAGACAACGGCGATCATCGGCGGCACGGGTTCGGGCAAAACGACGCTGGCCCATCTGATCGCCCGATTTTACGATATCGACAACGGGCGCATTACGTTTGGCGGCGTCGATGTTCGCGAAGTGACGCAGGAAGCGCTGCGCTCGAGGATCGGATTCGTCCCGCAGAAGGCGGTGCTGTTCTCGGGGTCGATTCGCGATAACATCGCCTACGGCAAAGAAGACGCCTCGGAGGAAGAGATCCGGCATGCCGCGGAAATTGCCCAGGCCGCGTCGTTTATCGAGGAGAAGCCGGAAGGCTACGATGCGGTCATCTCGCAAGGGGGCTCGAATTTGTCGGGAGGCCAGAAGCAGCGGCTTTCCATCGCAAGGGCGTTGGTCCGAAGACCGGACCTGTACGTGTTCGACGATAGCTTCTCGGCGCTCGACTACAAGACCGACGCGAAGCTGCGAGCCGCGCTCGCCGGGGAGACGGCCGATGACGCGGTCATCATCGTCGCGCAGCGGGTCAGCACAATCATGCAGGCGGACCGCATCATCGTGCTGGACGAAGGCACCATAGCCGGCATCGGCAATCACGAACAGTTGATGGAGACCTGTAGAGTATACCGGGAAATTGTGTCCTCACAGCTGGCGGAGGAGGAAATCGCATGAGTATGCAAAATCAACAGAGAGGCCAGGCAAGCCGGCCGATGGGCGGACCGATGGGTGGACCCGGACGCGGACCGATGGGAGGCGGGTTCGGTATGCCGGGACAAAAGGCGAAGGATGCAAAGCGTTCGTTTCGCAGGCTGCTCGGCTATTTGAAGCCGTTTCGCCCACAGTTGATCGCGGTGCTGATTACGGCCGTATTAAGCACCGTATTCAGCATCGTCAGCCCGAAAATTATGGGGCAGGCGACCACCGTCATGTTCGAAGGCCTGATGGCCAAATTCGGCGGCGACGCGCATGCAGCTATCGACTTCGCACGTATTTTCGATATCGTGCTGGTCTTGATCGTGTTGTATTTATTCAGTTCGCTCTTCGCATATATCCAGCAGTATTTGATGGCGGGCGTCGCCCAGCGGACGGTGTACGGGCTTCGCAAAGACGTCAATGAGAAATTGACGCGCTTGCCGCTCAAATATTACGATTCGAAGACGCATGGCGAAATCATGAGCCGGGTCGTGAACGATATGGAAAACATTAGCGGTACGCTGCAGCAGAGCTTGACGCAGATGATCACCGGGGTCATTACGCTGATCGGCATCATCGTTATGATGCTGACCATCAGCCCGCTGCTGACGATCATACTCGTGCTGACACTGCCGCTAAGCTTCGTCGTCATCAAAGCGATTGCTTCCCGCTCGCAGCCGCATTTCGCGGGACAGCAAAAAGCGCTCGGCGAGCTGAACGGCCATGTGGAAGAAATGTATACGGGCCATAAGATCGTCAAGGCGTTCGGTCACGAACGGAAGTCCATTGAAACGTTCGATTCGATCAACGACCGGCTGTACGAATCGGGATGGCGGTCGCAGTTCATCAGCGGGATTATGATGCCCCTGATGACGGTCATCAACAATATCGGGTACGTGCTGATTTGCATTGTCGGCGGGGTGCTGGTGACGCAGCGCGCGATTGCGATCGGGGACATTCAGGCGTTCATTCAATACGCGCGCCAGTTCTCGATGCCGATCGTCCAGACCGCCAATATTGCGAATGTCATCCAATCGACGCTGGCGTCGGCCGAGCGCGTATTCGAGATATTGGACGAAGCCGAAGAAGTGCCGGAAGCGGCCGAAGGAGTGATGCTGCAGGAGCCGCGCGGCGATGTGCGCTTCGAGAACGTCAGCTTCGGCTACAACGAAGGCGCGGCGCTGATCGAAGGGATGAACATCGATGTGAAGCAGGGGCAGACCGTCGCGATTGTCGGGCCGACCGGCGCCGGCAAGACGACGCTGATCAACTTGCTGATGCGTTTCTATGAGATCGGCGAAGGCGCGATTACGATCGACGGCTGTCCGATCGCCGACATGAAGCGGGAGCATCTGCGCCGCCTGTTCGGTATGGTGCTGCAGGATACGTGGCTGTTCAACGGTACGATTCGCGACAATATCGCATACGGACGCATCGGAGCAGTCGAAGATGAGGTGATTGCGGCGGCTCAGGCGGCCCAGGCCGATCATTTCATCCGCACGCTGCCGGATGGGTATGATACCGTACTGAACGAGGAAGCGTCCAACATCTCGCAAGGCCAGAAGCAGCTGCTCACGATCGCCCGCGCAATTCTGGCGGACCCGGCGATTCTTATTCTCGACGAAGCGACAAGCAGCGTCGACACGCGCACGGAAATTTATATCCAGAAGGCGATGCACGAGCTGATGAAAGGGCGCACGAGCTTCGTGATCGCGCACCGGCTGTCGACGATTCGCGATGCCGACCTGATTCTCGTCATGAACCACGGTAATGTGATTGAGCAAGGAACGCATGAAGAACTTCTGGCGAAGGGCGGCTTCTACGCCGAGCTGTACAACAGCCAATTCGCCGAAGGGACGGTCGCTTAAACGAAGCGACCGAAATCGACAACGGCTCTGTCCCTAAGGAACAGAGCCGTTGCTGCGTTTGTAAGTCGTAACTCCATTGCAAACCGTCTTATTGCTTGCTCTCCGTATAAATTTGGAAGGTAACGCCGAACTTGTCCGTTACAATCCCGTAGGCCGGACTGAAATGCGTCTCTTGCAAAGGCATGCTGACTTGGCCGCCTTGCTGCAGCGCTTCAAAAAATCGTCTCGACTGGTCTGCGTCGTCGGTCGAGACACAAATGGTCACTTGATTTCCGATATGATGGGGCTGCCCCGGGAACATATCCGAGAACATGAGGTCCGTTTCGCCGACTTTTAGCATGGCATGTGCAACAAGCCCTTTTGCTTCCGCGGGTAACGGAAATTCCGGATTGGCCGGCATCTCACCGAACGTTTGCTGAAAGAGGAGTTTGGCGTCCAGCGCTTTTTCATAAAATTGAATCGCTTCCGTGGCATTGCCATTCATCATCAAATAAGGTATTAACCGCAAACTCATGTAGTCAGCTCCTTCGATTATTTACATCCATGGTTCATTATATCCATCGTTCTATTATATAAAACAAAACATATGTTCGCAAGTATGCGTCATGCGACAATGGGGCATTCTATACGGGGAGAAAAAGGAAGGTTAGCCAATGTAACGACTGACCATTCCCCAATGTCCACTCGCCGACGAAATCGTCAACAACGTCAAGCAGGCCGTATCGAACGTTTCCGGAGTGAAAGAAGCCGATGTCGGCTTGTATGGGAGCCGAAATGGACGCCGGCCAAAATGAACGACCAGGCAAGGGAAGAAAATAGAGCCCGGCAGACATTGGTGCCCTGACATTCTGCCGCGTCCGTCCGCTGAAAATCGCTTACGATCCGACGTAACACAGTTAGTTTAGTTGTAAATTTTTTGTTGCAGTCGTATGAAGAAGAAGTTATAATTGGAAAAACGATACAATGTAAGCGTTCACAAGGGCAGAGACCAGGAGAAACCCGAGTGCAACACATTTCTTTTTCACATGGAGGAAAAGAGGTGGTTGCCGCTCGGTTTTTTTATTTTTGAAAGGGGGGATGGACTCGATCTCAGAGAACACATCGGTTTCATCGTTTATCCATATCGAAGCCTAGGGAGATGAAAGACAATGGTCTTTTCCAATGCCAGATCCATCATTGTAACCGTTCTCATCGCATGCTTGCTGCTCTTTACGGCGTGTGGCGCGCCTGCGGCTCCTTCCGCCGGAGGGAATACGCCGGGCGGAGATACCGCGCCGAAATCGAACAAGCCGATCGAACTGTCGTTCTACTTCCCGGTGGCGGTCGGCGGGCCGTTAACGAAAATATTCGACAGTTTGGCTGAGCAGTTCAACAAGGAGAATAAAGACGGGATTACGGTCAAGCCGATTTATACCGGCAGCAACCAGGATACGCTGATCAAGGCGCAAACGGCCGTCATGGGGGGCACGCCGCCCGATCTGATGCTGGTCTCCTCGACCGATTTGTTCACCTTGCTCGATATGGACGCGATCATTCCACTGAACGATTTGATCGCCAAGGATGGCGGAGACGCCTATATTAAAGACTTTTACGAAGGCTTTTTGGCCAATGCGCAGACCGGCGGCAAAACCTACAGCATTCCGTTCCAGCGCAGCACGATCATCTTGTACTACAATAAAGACGCGTTCAAAGAGGTCGGTCTCGATCCGAACAAACCGCCGCAAAACTATCAGGAGCTGACGGAATATGCCAAGAAGCTGACGAAGCCCGGCCGCTGGGGTATTGAAATATCGTCGACCGAGTATATCGGCTGGATGTTCCAGGCGCTCGCCCTGCAAAACGGCAAAAACCTGATGGACCAGGACGGCAAAAAAGTATTTTTCAATACGCCGGAAAATGTGAAAGCGCTGCAATTCTGGATCGATTTGATCAAGAAGGAAAAAGTAATGCCGGAAGGCGCCACGAACTGGGCGACGATTCCGTCCGATTTCATGAGCGGCAAAACGGCGATGATGTATCACACGACAGGCAATCTCGGCGCGGTCAAGAACGGCGCGAAGTTCGAATTCGGTACGGCGTTCCTCCCGGCCGGCAAAAATTTCGGCACGCCTGTAGGCGGCGCGAACCTGTACATCTTTAAAGGCATTGCCAAAGAACGTCAGGAAGCGTCATGGAAGTATATCCGCTGGCTGACGCAGCCGGAACGGCTTGCCCAGTTCAGCATCGACACGGGCTATGTCGCGCCGACGAGAAGCTCGAACGAGACGGAGATCATGAAGAAGTATATCGCATCGTTCCCGCAAGCCGTAACGGCGCGCGACCAGCTGAAATATGCTTCTGCCTCGTTCTCTACGCATAACTCCGGGGAAGTCGGGAAAATATGGAACGATAATTTGCAATCCGCCATTACGGGGACCGCTACGGCGGCAGAAGCGCTCAAGAAGGCGCAGGAAGCGGCCGAGAAGGTACTCGCTCCTTTCAACAAATAACGAACGGTCACAAGCGAATGGGGGAGTGTTCAATGGAGAAGCGGTTGATGGCCAGAAGACTGCGAGAAAACGGGCAAGCGTGGCTGCTTCTCCTTCCTACTTTCGTCTTCCTTACGATGTTTACGTTTTACCCGCTGTTCAAGACGGTATACACCAGCTTCTTCATGAAGAAGCTGGCAATCCGTGTTCCGCAATTTGTCGGCTGGGGAAACTATCAGAAGCTGTGGGAAGACGAAAAGTTTTGGAAGGTGCTTGGCAATACGATTATTTTTGTGGTGGGAACCGTGCCCGTCGCGATGGCGATTGCCATGGCGATGGCTTTGTTCGTTAACCGGGCGATTCGGGGCGGCGGGTTCATGCGCACGTTTTATTTTTACCCGACGGTTATTCCGGCTGTTGCGATCGCCAACATTTGGCTGTTTATTTATACGCCGAAATACGGGATCTTGAACAGTATTCTCGAATGGTTCCACATTCCGTCGGTGAACTGGCTGGGCAGCGTCGATACGGTGCTTGGAGCCACCATCGTCATGGCGGTGTGGAAGGAAGCCGGCTTTTTGATGGTATTTTACTTGGCGGGGCTGCAGAACATTCCGAAAGATTTGTACGAAGCGGCGGAAGTGGACGGGGGCAGACCGTGGTTCGTATTTTGGAAAATTACGTTCCCGCTGCTTATGCCCAGCACCTTGTTTATTTTCATTATCGCCACGACCGGCACGTTTAAGCTGGTGGATCATTTGCCGGTAATGACCGGCGGGGGACCCGACAATGCGAGCAATTTGCTGCTGTTCCATATTTACGAGACGGCATTCAAGTTCTGGGATGAAGGGATGGCGGCGACGCTCACCGTGGTGCTCATCGTGCTGCTGCTGATCGTTTCCTGCGTTCAATTTTTCGGATTGGACAAAAAAATTCATTACAGTTAGGATGATTGGAATGCGCTACCTGAAATACGGCTTAATGTACCTGCTGGCTGCCATTTGGATCATCCCATTAGCTTGGACCGTATTAACCTCGTTTCGGCCCCGCGATATGATCGTGGGCTCCGGGTGGACGCTGCAGTTTACATTCGACAATTATATACGGGCGTGGGACGCTGCTCCTTTCGGCCAATATTATATTAATACGATTGAGATCGTGATCGGCATTTTGGCCGTTCAGCTGGTGACCGTCATTCTGGCGGCATACGCGTTTGCACGGTTGAGATTTTGGGGTAAGGACGCGCTTCTGATGCTGGTCATGATGCAGATTATGGTTCCTCCGGATATTCTGATCGTGCAAAACTATCAAGTGCTCAAGAGCTTGCAGCTGATCGACACGAAGCTCGGCATCATGATACCTTATTTTGCGTCCGCCTTCGGGACGTTTCTGCTCAGGCAAACGTTCAAGTCGGTGCCGTACGAGCTGGAGGAAGCGGCGCGAATGGACGGCTGCAACGTGCTCCAGATTATAGTGAAGGTGTACGCGCCGCTGGCCATTCCGTCGATCATTTCCTTCGGCATCGTCTCGATCAGTCATCACTGGAACGCGTTCCTGTGGCCGCTCATCGTTACGAACTCGCCGGAAAATCGGCCGCTCACGGTAGGACTGGCCATCTTCGCCCACGCCTCCGAGACCGGCGCCCAGTTTGCAGAGGTGACGGCGGCGACGTTAATTATCGCGATCCCGCTGCTGGTCGGGTTTTTCACCTTTCAGAAGGGATTCATCAACAGCTTCATGCATTCCGGCGTCAAATAATTACCGTTTGCTGCTGCTAAACGGTAGTCGATAGGCAACAAGCAATATAGCAATCCTTAAGAAATCCGCGTGTCGTCCCTGTGCTATATTGAAGATGTAAAGAAATTATCGGTAAGCGAAGGGAGCTGTATCAAGAAGATGGCACTGACAGCGGACAAAATTTTTGTGAATTTGCCGGTTGCGAACCTGCAGCGGTCGATTGATTTTTTCTCGAAGGTAGGGTTTGAATTTAACGCCCAGTTCACGGACGACAATGCAACAAGCATGGTGATCAGCGAACATATTTATGTGATGCTGCTCGTCGAAGATTTCTTTCGGACGTTTACGAAGAAAGATATCGCCAACGCGCATAAAACGACGGAAGCGATCGTCGCCTTGTCGGCGGAAAGCAGGGAGCAGGTTGACGAGATTGTGGACAAGGCGCTGGCCGCCGGAGCAAGCGTCTCCAATGAACCTGCAGATCACGGCTTTATGTATACGAGAAGCTTCGAGGATCTCGACGGACATTTGTGGGAGATCATGTACATGGACCCGTCGTTCGTCATGCAACAATAAACTTGGGAAGCAGCGCGCGCGCCGAACAAGCGTCTCGCCGCCATACATCCAAACCCAACACCGTCCAAGCTACAGTGGGCGGTGTTTTTGTATTGCTTACATACATTTCCAACTTAAATGTTGTCGGCAACATTGATGACGAAATCGACTTTTCCTTTGGTTGAATACAAAGCGGTTCTGCTTTACCATTGTTGAGAAAGCGATTTGTCTACAAGAATGGAAGGGTTTGCATGGGAACGGATGGTTAATTATTGCTTGTATCCAGAACAATCGGAGGTCTTCCAATGGAACAATTATTTAATGTACCTTACAGCAGCAGCAATCACGAGCTGCAAAAGATGGACTTGTTCATACCGGGCGACAACGCCAACGGTGTCGGACTTTTTTTCATTCATGGAGGAGGCTGGAAATCTGGCAATCGAACGCATTGGCATCCGGTCGCTGCCTATTTTTGTGAGAAAGGGTACACATGCGTCTCCGTAGGCTACCGTCTCGCTCCGAGCGCGGTTTATCCGTCGCAAATCGAAGATGTCCGGCTAGCCCTGTCCGTATTCATGGAACGTGCGGATCAGTATCGCTTTGATCCAAGCCGGATTGCTGCTGTCGGGTCGTCGGCGGGAGGTCATCTGGCCGCATTGCTGGGGACGATCGATGCCGATGACAAGCTTGGCTGGACGCCGGAAATGCCCATACTCGATACGAGGCTAAGTACGCTCGTACTTTATTATGCAGCGACCACTCTGCATCCCAAGGACAACTACGACAATACGAAGCCGCTCATAGCCGGGTTGTTCGGGCAGCCTGACGAAGAATCCGCAGGGCTGTATGAATCCGCATCGCCGATTGACCGAATCAACGGCAGCGAGCTTAACGTTTTGCTTATTCACGGCGACGAAGACGACATTATTCCGCTTGAGCAATCCATCCAGTTTCGAGATAAGCTCCTTGCCCAGGGGAAGCAGGCGGAGCTTGTCGTCTTGTCTGGCGCAAAGCACGGCATAAAGCACAGCATCGGAAGCGGGGTGACAACCTCCGCGCAGGCCGAAGCACTGCAAGCTGTCGATCGATTTTTGACCGAACAGTTTTTTTAATCTGGAATCGGGAATACCGAAACACAAAGCGGGACGCCTCCGAGGAGGTGTCCCATGTTAAATCCGCTTAGTTTTTGCGCAATGTGTTGGAATGGTGATAGCTGGTTCCGTTGCTGTTCACAGCCCTTATGTAGTAATAATACGTAACACCGGAAGTCGGCGTATTGTCGGTAAACGTAGTACCCGTAATGCCGCTTTGCAAAGCGCTGAAGTTCGCCGTAGGCCCCGTACTACGGTAAACCGTGTAACTATCCGCGTTGTCGCGGTAATTTCGCACCCAGTTAAAGTTCACCTTTTCATTCAGAGAGTACAAGCCGAATTTGCCGCTGGAGAACGTGCTGTCCGTTGCGGTCAAAATCGGTCCAAACTGGTTGACTGAGCCTATGAGCGTGTTCCCTTCAACTCTGAAGTACATCAATAAATTATTTAAATCCATACCGGGAACGTTCTTATTCTCCAGTAATTGGGTCCGGGTGATGGAAGTTAGCACGGTTTCTGTGTTGTTCTGGAGTTTGACGATTTTAAATTTGTCTTCATTAATGTTGTAAACGAACTTATAGTAGTTGGAATTGTCCGCATACCTCGCCACGAGACCATAAGCAAACACCGTTTTACTGGAATCAGATTCGACTTTTTCGGCCATTGTTTCTACTTCATAATTAGGGGTCACGATGGAGTCGAATATCGTCACGCCCATGCCCGTGAGAGGCGATTGATAGAAGCCTGCGTTCCGGCCGCTATCGGATACGACGGACCAGGTTCCCTGCTTGGCCGTCCAACCGCTTGATGTGCCGTCTTCAAAATACTTACGATACGTCTCCGTGCGGGTAGGTTCCCACTTGATGCTGATCGAATTGGATGTCTCGCTCGTGATCGCGGCGTTGTGCGGTGCGAGCGGCAGGAAGCTTGGCGCTGCAGCTGTCATTTCCGTCGAAGGACCGCTTTCTCCTCTTCCGTTGTACGCTGTAACTACGAAATAATACGTCGTGCCTACCGTCAAACCTCTGACTAATTTTCCAATATTGTTGCCGACATCGATCGTGTTCGTATACGTACCTGAAGTCGTTCCATATTTGACCTTGTACCCTGTTGCCCCCGGCACGATTTTCCACTCGACGCCGATGTTGCTGATCGTTTCCCCGAAAGCGCGTCTGGTTTCCGGGGCTGCTGGAGCGGACAGCGTCGCAGACGTTTCGTTGGAAACCGCGCTCTCCCCAGTGGCGTTGTATGCCGTCACCGCAAAATAATACGTGCTGTTGTTCGTAAGACCGGTTATCGTTCGAGTCAGGTTATTGCCCACGTCCACCGTCGTCGTGTAACTGCCGGGAGCGGTGCCGTACTTCACTTTGTATCCCGCAGCGTTCAAGCTTGCCTGCCACTTCAGCGTTACGGATTGATTGCCGGCTGCCGTCGTCATCAGCACAGGGGGGCGTGGCGCATCGGGGCTGCTAGTGCGCGTCCATTCCACCCTCATGACACTGTATGGAGGCACGAGCACAGGATTGTTCGTCGAGCCGGATTGAACCGTTACATTAATCAAACTGGCTCCTCTGTTCCTCGCCAGCGGATCAGTCGCAGTCGTGTACGTCTTGGTCAGTGCGGAGGTCACGTTGCTGCCGTTCATCCGAACGGTAACTTCGTGCTCATCGGCCGATTTATTCGTAATGACGACATAATTTTTGCCGTTGTCGCCTCTGAACGCTTGTGCGAACAACGCCGGCATCGTGCCGCCTGTCTTGCTGACGGTGCTGCCACCTGTGACCGATGTGCCCCAGGCGACTGTACCTTGATTGATAGCGCCGTCGATGACCTTCAGCGAAGCGGCTGGCGCGCCGTAATACGGATTGAAATTTAAAGTCGACGTGTCCACGGTGGTTCCTCTTTGATAGGCGTCCTCCAGCAGCATTTTGTCACTCGTGCCAGGGGTGAATACGCCGTTGGTAAAGGTATAACCCGCCAAGTACGGGATGCTCGAATTTGTCACCAGACGAAGAATCGACTCGCTTACGTAAATGCCGTGATACTGCGAGTTGTACAGTTCCCCTCCCAGCGCGACGCCGTGCTCGCCGAGAAATAGGGGGGTGCCTGGCAAATTGACCCCGTAATTGCCGTTGATCAGCGCGTTCCAGCTGTCCAAGAACCCGTTGGCGTTCGTCATCGCAGCGCTTGCGGTGGCGCCGTCGCCTTTGAACCTGTGCGTCGTAATCGCATCCCAATACTTGTTCGGATAGCTGTAGACTTCGTTGTCGAAGCCTGCCGCCTGATTGTTGCTCATAGAAATGACGGTTTTGGCGCCTGGATACGCCGATTTGATAATGTCGTTGAACGTCTTGGCCCTGTTCAAATAGTCGGTGGCGGACTTGAATGCCGCTTGTTGACCGCCGATGCCTGTCGTGTAGTACGAAATTTCGTTCCCTAATTCAAAGTAAAGCACGGGCACATGATTATCGTACAAATATTTGGCCAGATCACGCGACTGCTCCGGATTATACTGCAAGACGTTGACCATAATGACCGCCTTGGCTCCCGTTTGTTGCAGAAAGTCCACGTAATCGGAGATGCGCTCGCCGCCTTTGGTGAGCTGATAGCGCCTCGCATACAATTGAGGGTAGTAGCGACCCGCTTCTTTCATTGCCTGCCCGTTGTATTCGGCATCCGTAGATCCGAGCTTCCAGGAATAGCTGTTGGTAGGCGTGCCTCCAGGCCACCTGAGAAAACCGATTCGTCCATAATAATTTGCGGCATTGATGACGTTCGCATCGTTGATTCGGATGGCGGTACGTTCCGGTTCGTTGTTCAAGCCGCGAAAATCCGGGTTGTACGATGTTGTAGCGCTCGTATTGATGTTGATGGTCGCGCTGACTGGAGTCGCATGAGTCGTCACCGGGAACAAGCTTGTCAGCAAGAGGGCGCCTGCGATTGCGGTTACAAAGGACGTTTTCTTCATGATTCTCTCTCCTCGTTAATAGGGTAGACTCCTTTCTCATTTCACCCCCTATACTTAATTTTAACGATCTGCCTCCAAGCGCTCAGTTTCGTGTTGCGACTATGAATGCGCTTTCTTCGTCTATTATATCGGACCCTTTCCATGCAGCATAATATATAGTTTTGTATATTGTAAATAACCTTCAGGCTATATGCCGAGGTTCAGCTTCGCAAAAAATCCGAAAAGAAACTCGCGGAATGTCCGTGCTGCTTGCCCTAGATAATGGTCCTTTTTCCGGTGCAGTGCTATGGACCTGGCACAGAAAGGACGCTCAGTTCCGTAGTGCCTGAACTTTATATCCGTTTGGTTATATCAACTATATTTAAATATGTATTTTCGTTATAAAAGAATGAAGATTAATATAAATACAAAAACAACCAGCCCCATAAACAAATTTCGGATAGGGAAGCTGATCGAGTTTGCCGATTACAGGGAGGTTTATCGCGTGAGAAGAACAGCTGGAATAACATTTCTTGTGGCACTGATGGTATTCGGAATTACAGCTTGTAAGGTCGCAACGACGGAAAGCAACCAACCATCTTCCGACAAGACGGAACCGGCGAAGCAGGAACAGGTAACACCCAAAACCGCAGTTCCTGACTCGCAGAATAAAACCGTATCCAATGTTCAAAAGCAGAAGAATGAGAAAGTGAAAAGGTACAAAGACCAAAATCAACATGTAGAAAAGGGAAAGACAGTATTCGTTGGTTCTTCATTAATGGAAGGCTTTCCAATTAATAAATTTACGCAAACGCTAGACAAAAACTATCGTGTCTATAATCGCGGAGTCGGCAGTTTTGTTACAGCAGATTTATTAGCTTCAATGGAAGAATGTATTTTTGAGCTGGAACCATCAAAGATTTTTATTAATATTGGAACAAATGATATCAGTTCACCGAAATATAAAAAAGAAAACTTGCTTGCCAATTATGATCGAATTTTAACAAGAATTAAGGAAAGATTGCCAGATTGCAAGGTGTTTGTTATGGCGTATTTTCCGGTTAATGCAAAAGCCGATTTTCCTGGAATTAACAAAACGACAAAGGAACAAATGTTTAAGACAAGAACAAATCAAGCCATTCATGAGGCAAATGAGGCCATTGAGGGATTGGCCAAAAAACACCTATACGAATTCATTAATGTGAACGAAGGACTAATGGATGCTGAAGGAAATTTAAAGGAAGAGTATTCCAAGGATGGCCTGCACATGTTCGAAAATGGATACTCGGTTGTCTTCAACAATTTAAAAAAATATCTATGATATGACGCCAATCTGCAGCGGTGCGAACGTAGTGTTCGCCATCAGATATCGCAGTGCAGTATACTACTCTTATATTCAATGGATAGAGGAGGCGTACGAGCACATGAGGTATACAGGCGTTGGTGGAACCGATACGCATGCCGTCCGCCTAATGGACAGCTACCGAAGATGGACGGGCAAGTCGCTTCTGGATGAAGCGAATGATCCTGACCGTCCGTTCGAAGCGTTGTTCCATGCCCCGATCGTCGTTCTTTCGCATGGAACGGAAGCCGATCCGGTACTGAACTTCGGCAGTCGAAAGGCGCTGGAGCTGTGGGAGATGGACTGGGATACGTTCACGCGGACACCTTCGAGGCTTACGGCGGAGCCGATGGAGCGGGAGGAGCGGGCCCGGTTTATGCAAGCCGTCGGCGAGCGCGGGTATGTGGACGATTATACCGGAGTTCGAATCTCCAGTACCGGCAAGCGATTTTATATTATGCAGGCGACGGTATGGAACGTGACCGACGAGAACGGCGTTATTCACGGTCAAGCCGCCGCATTTCGAACGCATCGCGAAGTATAGCATCGAGAAGCTTCGCTGCATCGAACATCAAGGAAGAGGGCGACACTGCCATATTCATGCCTGCATAGTCCGGCCGAATTGCGACTGAAATCGCGGTTCGGCTATTTGTCATGGCCCCCGGCACGGCGATTCCACTCCGCGAGCGCGCAGTCGTCGGATGAATTCGCAGACTGGAGCTGCGCTCGCTTGCCTCCGGCGAGCATAAGCAACATATTGATAATAAATAGCAAATATATACGAATGCCGCCTAGGAACAGCAACATCCTTATAATTTTTAGCAATGTACTGTGAGCGCCCCGGAAAAGATTATTCTATAATAAAGTTATCGCGGGTGAAACGCTTTCAACAAAGGCGGCGCGAAACAGAATCATCTATGGATTGCTGTAAAACATAGAGGGGGAATACACAGTGAATAAAAGATTATCAGTTATCGTTTCGTCGTTGGCAGCGCTAAGTCTGCTGGCGGCATGTTCCGGAGGGAAGACGACGCCAAGCGCGCCGGACGCTCAGGCGCCCAACAAGCCGGTTACGATCAAACTGTACCAATGGGTGGCCGTGCCGGACGATCAATGGCAGCAGCTGTATGTGGAGCCGGTCAAGAAGAAGTATCCGCACATTACGCTGGAGCAAATCACCCGGGGCAAAGGAACAAACCCGGAGGAATTGGTGACCGCCGGGGAGTTTCCTGATATTTTTACCATTTCCAATAGCATGCAGCAATACGCTGCCCTTGGTTTGACGCAGGATATGTCGCCATTGGTGAAGAAAGAGAACGTCGATCTGGCGAAGTTCGACCCGGCGCTCATGGAGCGGAGTAAAATCGACAATCAGCTGGCGGCGCTGCCATTCTACAGCAGTCCAACGGTAATGTTTTACAACAAAGCCATCTTCGATAAGTTCGGTGTCTCGTATCCCAAAGACGGCATGTACTGGGAAGACGTCATCAACTTGGCGAAGCAAGTGTCGAAGTCCGATCAAGGCTTCCAGTACAAAGGCTTGCACCCGCAGAGCATCTTCGCCATGAAGGGCGGTCTGCCGATCGATCTGCTCGATCCGAAGACGGATATGCCTACGATCAATAATGACCAATGGAAGCAGCTGCTTACCTTGTATTCAAGCTTGGTCATGATCCCCGGGAACGAGCCGAAGGGGAGCGCGTTTGCGGATGTGGTCAATGCGTTCGTCAAAGATCAGAACACGGCGATGGTCCTCACGAATTTGCTGCCTTCGCTGCCGGAAGCGACCAAGAACGGTCTGAACTGGGATATGGTTCAGCTCCCGAGCTACAAAGGGTATGACGGCCTGAAGGGACTCGGGGATACGATGTATATGGGCGTCAACAAAGTGAGCAAAAACCAGGATGACGCGATGAAAGTCATCTCGGTGCTTACTTCTGAAGAAGTGCAGACGACGATGGCCAAAAAATTCGGCTTTGTGCCGGTGCTAAACAGCAAGACGGTGAAGGATGCTTTCGGTACCGAGATGGACTTTCTAAAGGGGAAAAATGTGCAGGCTGTTTTTAAAGGCAAAATCGCCCCGTACACCCCGTCATCGGCTTATTCCGGCCATGCGGATGTCAGAAAAATTTTCAACGCCAAAGTCGCCGACGTCGTCGCCGGCAAAAAAGATGTTAACACCGCGCTGCGGGAAGCGGATGAGGAAATTAAGCTGCTCATTCCGAAGATCAAGCAAAAATAGATAATGCATCATGACAGGAGCCAACCCGATGGGGAGGGCTCTTTTTGTTGACCGCGGGCCCAAACGGGAGTGGATGGAACGTTTAACGGAAAACTTGCTAAACCGATGGGTAGGCCTATCAGCCTCTAGCCGATCTTTTCCATCACCTGCTGTAGTTTGCTCCGTCTTTCCCGTAATACAAAAGTAAGCGGAATAGCGGCTATGCAGATGACGGTGGCCGTCAAGAACACATCCTGCACGCCTAATGTCATACCCGTTTCCCGGGCGAGAGGAATCGTTCCGAGCTCCTGCTGATGCGTCAGCGATCTGGCCGCGAGCAATGAGCTGAAGACGCCGATCGACAAGGCGCCGGTCGCTTGTCGCACCCAGTTGGTAACGGAGGAGGCATGCCCCGATTTCTCCTTCGAGATGGAAGACATCCCGGCGTTCATCACCGGCATGAAGGCGAGGGCAATGCCCACATAGCGAATCGTCATCCAGACCGATACGTACAGATGCGTAGCTTGAAGGGAGATGCGGCTTAACTCCCAGTTGGAGACGATCAGCAGCGCAATACCGCCCATAATCAGCCAGAATGGCCCGATGCGGGAATACAGCTTTCCGACGACTGGGGAGAACAAAGCCATCACCAATGAACCGGGCAGCAGCACGAGCGCCGTATGCAGCGGATTCGACTGCTGGATGTCCTGCAAAAAGATGGGAATGAGAAACGTCCCCGAATATAATGAAGCCGTAATGATGCAGTTGATCAGCAAGCAATACGTGAACCGGCTGGATTGGAACACGCTCAGGTTGAGCAGCGGGTCCTTCAAGGACAGCTCACGGCGAATGAAATACACGAGTGTCGCTGCTCCGGCCAGCAGGCAGCCCAGCGTTTTCCAGGAGATCCAACCCCAACGGTTCACCTCGCTGAACGATAAAATGATGAGCGAGCTGCTGAGCAAAACGGTAACAAAACCGGGTAAGTCAAATGATTTGGACGCGCGCGCCTTGTGATAGGGCAGGCATTTGCACGCAACGGCGATGGCCGTCAAGCCGATCGGCAAATTGAGCAGAAACAAAGACTGCCAGCCGTAATATTCGGTGAGCCAGCCTCCCAAGGTCGGCCCGAACGCCGGGGCCAGCATGGACGATAAGCTCCAGAGGCTCATCGCAAACGCCTGTTTGTCTTTTTCGATAAACTGGTAAATCATCGTCATCGTCGTCGGAATGATCAAGCCGCTGAATGCGCCCTGCATAATGCGGAACGTTACGAGCGATTCGATGCTCCAAGCGACCGTACATAAGACGGAGAACAGCGTGAAACCGGTTAATGCACCGACATACAGCCGTTTGTAACTCCAACGATCACCGAAATAACCGACAACCGGAGCGACGATCCCGGTCGCAAGCAAAAATCCGGTGATCATCCACTGAACTTGGCCGAGGTCGGCATGAAAATCCTTAAGAAAGATGGGGAATGCGACGTTAATCGTTGTCGAGCTGAGGATGGACATGAAATTCCCGAAAAAAATCGATAAAATAATGAGCCAAAATGCCGATTTACTCGATGTGCCGTTTGCCACTTCTTCGCCGCCTTTTATTGCATAGTTTGCCGTCGGTCCGTCAGCAACGGGCGGCATGAACGCGTCTGCAATGCAATGAGAATGGGGTTTATTCACAAATAGTTGTATGATACAATCATCTGACAGTATTTGTATTATACAACTACCGACCCGGATGTCAATACATGCAGAAGGAATGATCATATAATGAACAAGAACGATCTTGAACGGATCGATTACGAATTGGTGGTACTGATCCGCAGAAGCTCGCTGGACAAGGAGCTGGGAGGACTGGACCGGTCCTCTTACACGCTGCTTACGGAGCTTTCGAAGGATGGCGGACCGACCAGCGTCAAAGCGCTTGCCGATGAGTTCCGGCTCGATATATCGACGATCAGCAGGCAAACGGCGGTTTTGGAAGCCAAAGGATATGTACGAAGGCTGCCCAATGCCGCCGATGGCAGGTCAAGCTATTTTCAAGTGACGGAAGAAGGCATGCGCAAGCTGTCGGACGCGCAACAAGCCCGGCTGGCCAGACATGCACAGTTGTTTAAAGATTGGACCGATGAAGAACGCCGGCAATTCGGCGAACTGCTCGCTCGGCTGAACCGGACCTTTGTGGAATGAACTATTTGACCGAAGCGAGCTTCTCGAACGTAAGGATAAAGGCTTCCAGCTCGTCCGGCTCCAGGCGGGACAAGTAATGCTCCAATACTTGACTGTAGTTGCGCAAATCCTCTTCAAGCACTTCTTTGCCGAGCGGCGTAATGGAAACGAATACGTTCCGGCGGTCGTTGTTGCCGTATTCCCGGGTGATCAGCTTCTCGTGGACAAGACGGGTCACAACCGTCGAGACGGTGCTCGGATTGGCGCCGAATCGTTTGGCGATGTCCGTTACTTTGCACGGTTCTTCATCGGCAATGAGCTGAAGCAGGTAAAATTGGACTCTCGTTAATTTGGTTTTGTATTGCGTCAGCATTTTCGCTGCGATTTCGCGCTGCGTTTTTTGCATTGCGCTGCGAATGCGAAACGCATATTTATTATAATCATTCATTGGGATGTGCCTCCTGTCAGAGGTTGCTGTGATCGCCATTCGCGCGGTAACGTTCTATTCTTGATCGTTCTATATTTCTTATGCGAAATATATCTCATTATATCAATTCGAGATGAAGCGGTCCCATTCCTGCATTGCGAAGCAGAAGATGAGAAGGTAAAGTTAACGTATCAAGGGAATCGTTGATGGAGGTGGCGGCAACGATGGACTATGAATTTCTGGAAGGATTCACGCCGAGAATCCTTCATATGAACCACCGGGAGCAAACGTATTGGGAGGAGTTCCAGTACACGCTCTTTCGGGAATCGACGGTGATGCATCTGCTGGCCTATGTGTATACCGGGGAGGGCACGCTTGAACTGGAGCATAAAAAAACGGCAATATCCGAAGGGACGGTATTCCAGCATAAGCCCGGGCAGCGCTTGCTCCTTACCTCGAGCCCGGATCGTCCCCTTGGACATTATTCGTTCAGCTACCAGTATGGGCTCGTTCGCTGGGAAGGTTCGCAATCGTTATGGACCGACAAAACGGGAATATTGCCGCTGCCGGAGACGTTTCGTGTGACGGACCGCAGCATGAAGGACGATTTCGAGCATGCGTTCAAGCTGTGGACAGCCAAAAATAAAGGATACGAGTGGCGCGTCAAACTGGCGATGCTCGATATTTTGAGCAAGCTCGATGTGCTGCGGGACAGTGATCCGGCTTCCAACTCGGCGCCTTACAAATATGTTGAAGAAGCGATCGGCCTAATGAAGGCCAATTATGCAGCGGCCATTTCACGGGAATGGCTTGCCAAGCAGCTTTCGCTGTCTCCGGGATATTTCTCGATCTTGTTCAAGCGGCATACCGGGTACACGCCGATTGAATATTTGCAAAAAATCCGCATGGATGAAGCGAAGAAGCTGCTCAAGACAACCCGGCTGGCGATCAACGAAATCGCGCGGGAGGTCGGGCTCCTGGACCCGTTCTACTTCACAAGACTGTTTACGGCTCATGTCGGCATTCCTCCGCGGGAATTCCGTAACGGGTAGTACGAACGCAACACATAACAATTATCCAGTTTATCGAATTATTTCTCCATGTACGCATCGCACGCCCGGACGGTAAGATAACGTTAGAAACCCGAGGAGCATGCGGGGAAGCGAGGGGGAGCAGTTCGAATGCGGTGTAAACAAGCCTGGATATCGATCATTGCCCTGATTTTCGTAAGCGCTTGCAACGGTGCGGACAGTCCGGGACGCGAAACGGGAAATGAGGTTGGCGGCGTGCCTGCGGCAAAGAAAGACCCAGTGGAGCTGACCGTATACAACGTTGATAAGCATCCCGAAGAGCGTTTCATGGTGGAGTACGGCAACAAAATCAAGGAGAAGTTTCCTCATGTGACCGTCAAATATGTGACGGGGGACTTGGCGGCGCTCGTGACTTCGGGTGTGGAGATCGATCTGATCCTTACGTCCATCGGACTCACGAACAGCGCGGTGCTTAAGTATAATTTTCAATACGACCTGTCGGACTTGATAAAGAAATACAACTACAACACGTCCCGCCTCGAACCGTCGACGGTCGCGATCCAGAAGGAGCTCGCAGGCGGCGGCATGTACGGGCTGCCGGTGCGAACGTCGACCATGGCTTTATTTTACAACCGGGATATATTCGACAAGTTCGCTGTTCCGTATCCAGCCGAGGGCATGACATGGGATGAACTGTATGAATTATCGCGGAAGCTGACCCGGATCGATGCCGGCGTGCAGTATTACGGGTACATTATGTCTCCCGGGCATATGCTCTCGCATAACCAGCTGTCGCTTCCGGCCATTCACGCCAAGACGAACGAAATTGTGTTCACGAGCGATAAATATGCCGGGCTTGTGAAGAACTGGCTTCGTTTCTTCCAGCTCCCCGGCATGGAGACGTACAAGGATGCCATGTCGACCAATACGGCTATCCATAAAGCGGCCTTCACCAAGACGCAAAATGCAGCGATGTTCGCCTTCTCGACGGTATGGCGCGATGCCGAGATGTCCGATGTGAACTGGGATGTCGTGCCGCTTCCATCGTTCAAGGAGGCGAAGGGCGTAGGGCCGCAATCATACCCGGCTTATTTTTACTTGACGAGCCAAAGCAAGCATAAAGAGCAGGCGTTCGAGATCATGTCGTATTTTACGACGGACGAATTCCAGCTGTTCACCTCCCGCATGGGTCTTCCGCCGATTGTGACGACGCCCGACGTGCTGAAGGAGTTCGGCAAGGGCAGCGAATACGCCGAGTTTTATAAAGGCAAAAATTTGAAAGCGCTTGTACCGGCAAGCTACGCGCCTGCCATCCCGAAAACCGAATATACGAGCATCGCGGAAAAGCACGTCGTCGCGGCGATGAAAGAAACGCTGTTCGCAAATAAAGACATCAATTCGGCGCTGCGGGATTCGGCGGAAGCCGCCAAAAAGGAAATCGAATCGATTCAAGTGAAATAATCGGCCGCACATGAGCTGCGTCCTCGCTGCGATCCGAGGGGTTCAGCCGTGTCACTATTACAGGCCGAATCACCTCTTGCCCCCGGTGCCCGGGAGAACGACGTTCTCTGCGATAACGGGGGTTCGCTGTTTCCGGCGGTAGAGATCCGTCGGAGCAAGCTTGCATAACAATAATCCAGTTATCGATGATTTACGTTCATGTACGTGAGACATCATTCGTTTTATTCTATTCACAACAACCGATAACACGACGATTCGGATGGAGGAGAAACGATGAGTAACAGGCCGAAATTGATTGATACGGATGTCCACAATGCGATTGCGAAATCCAAAGATTTGCTTCCCTATTTGCCCAGAGTATGGCACGAACAATGGTCCGGCTCCGGGGCGGGAGCGACTTACGGCTGGTATTCGCCGGTCGGGGTGATGCGCAAGGATGCGGTGCCGGATGGAGGCGGACCGCCGGGGAGCGACCCGCACTTCCTACTGAAGCATCATCTGGAGCCTAACGGCATCGACTATGCGATTTTAACCGGATCGGGCATTCTGGGCATCTCGCTGCATCCCGACCCGGACTACGCGAACGCGGTCGCGTCGGCCTATAACGACTGGCTTACGGACACCTGGCTGAAGGCGAGTCCGAGGTACAAGGGCTCGATTCTGATTAACCATTCCGATCCTGCCGCAGCGGCGAAAGAAATCGACCGGATGGCCGGACATCCGGACATGCTCCAAGTCATCATGTGCAGCGGCGCCCGCACTTTGTACGGGCAGCGGTTCTACCATCCGATCTATGAAGCCGCCGAGCGTCACGGGCTTCCCGTCGCGATTCATCCAGGAACGGAGGGCCGAGGGCCGAACGGGGCGCCGACGCCATCCGGTTATCCGACAAGATACTTGGAGTGGCATAACATATTGCCGATCAACTACATGGCTCATGTCAACAGCCTGGTGTGCGAGGGCGTATTCGAGAAATTTCCGAAGCTCAAGTTCGTGGCGATTGAAGGAGGGATCGCCTGGCTGCCGCATCTGATGTGGCGGATGGACAAAAATTTTAAAGGGCTGCGCGACCAGGTGCCTTGGCTGAAGCGGCTGCCGTCGGAATACATTACGGAACATATTCGCTTGACCACCCAGCCGATCGAGGAGCCGGCCCGGCCGGACCATATCAACCAGATCTTCGATATGATCGGCGCGGACCATATGGTTATGTTCTCCTCGGATTATCCGCATTGGGATTACGATAACCCGAAAATAGCGCTGCGGCCGATCCGCAAGGAGCTTCGCGATAAAATATTCGCCGACAACGCGATTGAGCTGTACGGTCTTACTTCCGCGCCAGCGGTTGCTGTGGAAGGAGATGCCCGATAACATGACGACATCGGCAAAAAAGAAGTATTATGCGGCTCAAGCAAGCGATGTTGTTCGGACGGGGAGCAAGCTGGTTGAAATCCGTGGGATCGAAATCGGCATTTACTACGTAAACGGAGCGTACTATGCATGGCGCAACGCATGCCCTCATGCTGCCGCGCCTGTGTGCAAGGGGAAGGTATGCGGGACCAAGCTTCCATCGGACGTCTATCAGTACGAATTCGGCAAGGACAAGGAAGTGTTAAGATGTCCATGGCACGGCTGGGAATTTGATTTGCTGACGGGCAAGCATCTGTCCGATGAACAGGTTAAGCTTCGCGGCTATGAAGTGCAGGTCGAAGGAGAAGAAATTTATGTACTGTTGACGGAATAACCGTCAATCATCCGCTGCTGACGACAAGCGTTCGGAGGGAATAAGCGATGTACGAAGCCTACGAAGATGAAACAAGGCTGGAGAAAACAAGCCTCCGGTCGTTTCAATCGCCTTATCAAGATTTTTGCCGCTATACTTCATCGGTAACGCCGGGAATTCAGCTCGGCCTGAATGTTATAAAGCCGGAGAAGCCCGGCCCGATGCTCGTGCAGCTGCACGGCTGGCACATGAGTATGCCGAATCCGGTGCGGCGCGAGCATCCGGGAGAGCTGCCGTATGTTGTCGTGCAGGTCGATATGCGGGGCCGAGCTTTCTCCGAAGGCGAACCGGACTGCAACGGCTGCGAGCTGATCGACATGTACGACGCCGTGCGCTTCGTACAGCAGGAGTACGCGGAATATTTACTGCCAGTAGAGCCGGCCATCTATCTCGAAGGAGGCAGCGGAGGCGGAGGGAATGTACTCGCCGCGGTAGCGAAGTTCCCGGACTTGTTCTCGGCGGCGACGGCATTATACGGCATTTCGGATTATGCCGCATGGTATGCGCAGGATGAAGCGGGCGAATTCCGCGACGAGATGGACGTGTGGATCGGCTGCAGCCCGGAAGCCAACGCGGAGCGGTACGAAGCGCGGAGCGGCCTGCGGTTGGCGGCCAATGTCCGGACGCCGCTGTATATGGCGCACGGGGACGGAGATATTCGGGTCCCCGTATCGCATTCCCGCGCCTACGTGCGCGAGATGGAACGTCTCGGCCGGCGTGCAGGGGTCCGTTACGACGAGCTGCCGGGCGTCGGCGCACGCGGCCATTTGACCGGCGTGTCCGAGGAGCAGCAGCGGCTGCTGGAGGAGGGATCGGAGCGCAATCGGCAGGATCACGCGCAGGCGCCGAGGCTGGAGGCGGCAGGCACGCTGCTTGTCGGCGGCTTCCTGTATACGAAGCATTTCCATATCCATCTGGACTCCGTCCATTCGCTCGCAACGGCGCATTACGATCTGCATTCGCGCCGAATTACAATGTACGCGGCCCGGCCTGTTCCTTATCGGATTACTTGGATGGATGGCAGCGAGGAACGGGGGATATGCAACAGTTATTGAATACGGCCGTAATCCCCCGCCATCGGGGGATTTTTCAGCATGGAGGGATGAATGGAACGTTCCCGGAACATAAAGAAAGCGATTTGTGCTAAAGATAATCGATTTAATAGGTATTTCTTTTGTCACATTTCAATTAAACTAAAGGGTAGGCCTCATGACGCAACCAATAACCGAGACGGAGGAATGGACAATGACGGACACGTTTTCGATCGCCGTAATTCCGGACACGCAAATTTTATCGGCCCGACACGAATCGGCCTTTACCGGATTAACCCGGTGGATTGCGGATCAAGCGGATGCCTTGAATCTGAAGATGGTGCTGCACGTAGGGGACGTGGTGAACGCAGGAGAGACGAAGGAAGAGCAGTACGGGATCGCCCAGCAGGCGCTCAACGTCATTCATGAAGCGGATATTCCAATGCTCATTGCGATAGGCAACCATGATTACGATAATCAGGTAAAGATCGACAGAAGCTCCCGTCTGTTCAATCAGTATTTCGGACAATCCGTTTACGGCAGCAAGCCTTGGTTCGGCGCAACGTTCGAAGAAGGGAAATCCGAGAACAGCTATGCGAAGCTGAACATCGAAGGCGGCAAATTCATTTTTGTATCGCTGGAGTTTGGCCCTCGAGACGAAGTGATCGACTGGTGCAACGCCATTTTGCGCGCCCATTCGGATCATGAGGCGATCGTCATGACGCACAGCTATATGTATATGAAAGGGGAAAGAACGAAGCACGGCAATACGCATAATCCGAAAATTTATCCCGGCGCGTCCGGCGCGAATGACGGAGAGGACCTGTGGCATAAGTCGTTCAAGCATCATCCCAATCTGATCGCCGTATTTTCCGGTCATCATATTCCTCATAACCTCAGCTACCGGATCGATCTCGGCGAGAGCGGCAACCCGGTGTTTCAATCGTTTCAAAATTGGCAAAGCGCGCCAAACGGGGGCGAGGGACGCTTGCGAATCGTCAAGTACCAGCCTTCCACCAAGCAGTTGACGGTTCAGGTGTTCAATCCGTTATCGGGCAAATATGAAACGGAAGATGGATGCGAACTCAGTGTCCGGCTCACGGCAGAACAAATAGGCGAAGTTCAATTCCCGACAATCACCGCCGACGTGTGAGTCTAATCCGGCCTGCCGAGGGAGCGAGTAAGGAAAACATGTGAAACCGATACACAAACGTGAAATGATTTCTGATGTTTTGTGATAAGCTGTAGTTGGACGCTTGTTCATCTACAGCTTTTTTTATGTGCGAGTCGCTAAAATATTCATCGGCTGGTCCATCGTGAGCGGCTGTATTTCCATTGACCCGCTTCATAATGAAACATGAATTTGCAACGGATTTTATCGTGAAAGGAAGATGGGTTATGAACACGGCGCAGTTGAAGCCGCTGCCGATTGACTCCGACCTGCAGCAGTATGATCGGCAAGCGGTTCGTCTCCTGGAGATGCTGAAGTCGGATGATTTCGAATCCTCCCGCTTCATGCAGACGAATTCGCTCTTTCTTGACATTCCCGCTTCAGCGAAGGAACAACGGGAGCTGACGCTCTGCGAGACGCGGCTCATCATCGCCCGGGGCTACGGGTTCGGAAGCTGGGAGGAGCTCGCACGTTTCGCATCGGAAGCTTCGCGAAGCCATTCGCCGGCGGCGATGTTTGAATCGGCGGTTGAGGCGGTGATTGCCGGCGATACCGAAGCGCTTGAAGCGCTGCTGCAGAAGCGCCCGGCGTTGGTTCGGGAGCGGTCGATGAGAAGACACCAAGCGACGCTGCTTCATTACATCGGAGCGAACGGCGTGGAGGCGTACCGCCAACGGACGCCGGGTAACGCCGTTCACGTTGCGGCCTTGCTGCTGCATGCCGGCTCAGAGGTCGATGCGGTCGCCGCCATGTACGGCCAAGATACGGCGTTCGGCCTCGTGGCGACGAGCGTCCATCCGGCTCGCGCCGGCGTGCAGATCGCCCTCATGGAGACGCTGCTGGAGGCAGGTGCGTCGATAGACGGCGCTCCCGGAGACATGCCTATCGTCAATGCATGTCTGGCTAACGGACGGCCGCAAGCCGCCGCTTTTCTGGCGGAGCGCGGAGCTCGGCTTGACCTCGAAGGAGCTGCAGGGTTGGGGCAGCTGGACCGGGTGAAGCGCGATTTCGACGAAGACGGGCATTTGAACGCGAATGCGACAATTGCGCAGCTGGAGTCAGGCTTCATGTGGGCGTGCGAATACGGCCATGCCGATGTTGTCGAGTTTTTGATGGACCGCGGGGTTGATCCGGGGATGCAGGTGCGCGGCATGAGCGGTATGCATTGGGCGGCTGTCGGCGGGCAGCCGGACGTCGTCAAGCTGCTCCTCAAACGCGCCGCACCGCTGGAGGCAAGGAACATGTATGGCGCAACCGTACTGGGACAAGCGGTATGGGCAGCCGATCATAGCGATCCGGTATGCCATTGGCCGCTGCTTCACCCGGATTGGGGCGCCGTCATCCGCATGCTGATCGACGCAGGCGCCGATCGCAACGCTTCTCCGGGCTTACAGGAACGCGCACGCGAAGTGCTGCACAGGTACGAATCCAACTCATAAGGCATGCGATACATTGAAACGTCTGCCCATTCGGAACCGGAGGGTAGGCGTTTTGTTGCAATGAAAATGGTTGGAACTCTTTTAACCACCCAGCCCGTTGGGCGTTCCATGAATAACGCGGATGCTCTATGCAAACGGTGCGAATGGATAGAATGAGGTAAAAAGAGGTGAGTGTGAAGCATTCTAGTTGCGCGAGCTGCAGACGGGAGGATATCCCGCCGATGCGGACAAGCTGCCGGAGCCGCAGGGCTGACGATAACTTCCGGCCTGTCCGTGCCATTCGTTCCGGTCGGATAGGCTCTTTTCTTTTTTGTCCGAATATGATAGCGTTTACAACGAATAGCATACCAATTGCGGGGGGTGCTTATCGTGAAAGACAAGATCGGATTTTTCGCGCTGTCTTCTTTGAAAAACCGGTTGTTTCTCGCATTTCTGCTGCTTATTCTTCTGCCTTACTCCTTCCTCCAACTCCACAGCATCAGCACCATCGAGCATTCGTTCGAATCGCAAATTATTAATCAAAACACGGAGCAGCTGGAGCAGCTCAAAATGATGTTCGAAGATTTGCGAAGCACGGTGTTTCGCATCGCGATCCGTCTCGAGAAAGATCCCGCCGTTACCGGCGCGTTGAACCGAACAACGCCGGCAGACGAAGAAGAAGCCCGCAAGCAGCTGGCAAGCTTATGGAATGAAATCAACGGCAAAATTCTTCCTTCTCCTTATGTGTACTACGCCCTGCTCGGACGGGACGGCAAACAGTACGCGTCCTATATCCCCCACATGCCGCTAACCTACGATGACGCAATGAACGGGAAGGCCGGCGCGGCGCTGACGGGCGAACAAACGGCGTACGCCTGGGTTCCCGACGAAGCGAGCGACCTGCGGCCGGAAGACAGCCGAAGCGCCCGTCTGTTAACGCTGTATTTGATCCTTCATGACGGTTCCGGCGGCCGGGCAGGGTTATTGCGCATCGCGATCGATGTGCAGGCCTGGCTGTCCTCCATGGTGAGGAGCTTTCCGATTACGCAAGACTTCTTCTTGGTTGATGGCAACGGATCGATCCTCGGGGGTACCGGGGAACCGGCCGACCCCGTGTTGACCGCATTTGCCCGGTCGGAGGCAGAGCAATTGGACAGCACGCACCGGATGGAAGGCAAGTATCTGTATAACCGGATGCCGGTGCCGGCGATGCAATGGACGCTGGTCAGCCGTTTTCCGATCCAGCAGTTTTTCGGCGACGTCGGGCAGATGAAACGGCAAACGCTCACGACCTTCCTTCTGTTTACGTTCCTGTTCGTCGTCATTACGTTCTTTATTTTATCGACGCTCACCCGGCCGCTTCGGCTGCTGCAGAAGAAGATGGCGGAGGTCGCGGACAAACAGCTGGTAACCTACCTGCATACCGGGAACTACAAAGGCGAAGTGTTGCTGCTCGCCAAGACGTTCAATCAGATGATCAGCGATTTGCAGGCGCTCTTGCAGCGGCTCAAAGCCGAAGAGAGGCAGAAGGAAGCGGTCCGGTTTCAGGTGCTCCTGTCGCAGATGAACCCTCATTTCTTGCTCAACACCTTGAATGTGGTGAAATGGAACGTGCTCGGCAAAGGCGATGAAGAGACGGCTGCGATCTGCGTTGCGCTCGGCAAGCTGCTGGAAACGGGCCTCAACGACGAAACGGATCTCGTTCATTTCCGGGTGGAGCGGGAGCTGACGGAAGCGTATGTGTCCATTCAATCGTTCCGCTACGAGCAAAGCTTCGAGATTCGGTGGGAATGCGACGAAGGGCTTGCCTATGCGCTGGTCCCGAAGCTGAGCCTGCAGCCGCTTGTCGAGAACGCGATCTTTCACGGGTTATCCGGCAAGGGGAAGGGCGGGATCATCTGGATTCGCGCGGGCGTCGAGCAGAACCGTTGTTATTTGGAGGTGGAAGATAACGGCGCCGGCTGGAACCCGGCGGCCTCGGTCAATGCCGCCCGCAAACGGAAAGGGATCGGACTGAAAAATACGAAAGAACGGCTCGAGCTGCTGTTCAAGCAGCAGGCGACGCTCGAGATTCATCCGCTGGCGGAAGGAACGCGGGTACGGCTCGGCTTTCCGCTGCTGCTCGCGAGACCGTATGAAGAAGGGGGAGCGAATCATGTGGAACGTGCTGCTCGTTGAAGACGAGGCTTTTGTCCGGCGATCGCTCAGGCAGCTTGTCCCGTGGGAGGCGATGGGGTTCGCGATCGTCGGCGAAGCGGGGGACGGGCGAGAGGCGCTGGCGCTGATGCATGACTGTTCGCCGGATCTGGTCATCGCCGATATTGTGATGCCGGTCATGGACGGGATTGAGCTAATGAAGCGCGCCAGGGAGGAAGGGCTGGAATGCGCGTTCGTCATGTTGACCTGCATGAACGAATTCGAGTATGCCCGCCAAGCGCTCGAATACGGAGCGTCGGCGTACTTGCTGAAGCTGTCGATGAACGTACAGGCCATCGAGGAAACGCTGAACAAGGTGAAGCGCCAGCTGGTGCGCGATTTGCTGGCGAGATCCCGGTCGCACCGGCAGCCGTTCGAATCGGTATACCGCGACATGTGGCAGTCGATCGCCGAAGGGAAAGCGGCGCTGTGGCTGCCGACGGGCGAGGAACCCGGCGGGTATGGACGCTTCCGATCGGTCGCGATCGTTTCCTTTCTGCACGGGACGGATCGCTTCACGCCGGAAACGTTCCTGGAGCTCGGCATCGTATCGCCGGGGTGCCGTGCCGTGCTGCACATGCATTCGCATTTCGGCCAAACGACGGTATTCGTCTGGGACCCTGCGGCGTTCCGGCCGCAAGCAAGCCGCTGCTCCATCCCTTGGCCGGCGGTCTATGCGCGGCCCGTGGAGCGCGACGAGCTGTCCGAAGCGTGGAGGCGCGTGCTGCGCACAATGGACCGGATCTGGTACGAAGGCGCATCGGGCTTCATCGAGGCCGACGCGCCGGACCGGCTCCCCGCTGCGGCCGCCACACTCCGCTGGGACACCGAGCGCGAGTGGATTCAAAGCTTCGAGCAGCATAAGGCCGATGAGCTCCAAAGCCGGCTGCAGGCCGGATGGAAGGAGATGGCGGAGCGCCGTCTGCCGATGGCCGCCGTGAAGGAAACGGCGCTGCGCGTAGACCGGATCTTAGCGCTCATCGCCGGAGAGACCGGCACGCCGGAGGAAGAGTACATGGCCAGCGTCTCTCATGAGGAGCTTGGCCGTCGTCTGCTCTCCAGTGCGGAACGGTATGCGCTCAAGTACGGCGACGTGAACGAATCGGCCACGGGTCATCCGGAAATCGACAAGGCGCTAAGGCACATCCGCCGTCATTATTACGACGATTTGACGCTGAAGTCGATCGCTGCGCTTGTCGCCATGGATGAAGCGTATTTCAGCGCGCTGTTCAAAAGAAAAACGGGTGTCACGTTAATGCATCACATTCAGCAGATTCGCATCGGCGCGGCCAAGCGGCTCTTGGAACGGACGAAGCTGCCGGTTGCGGAAGTCGGAGAGCGGGTCGGCTATCCGAACGCCAATTATTTCATTAAAATTTTCAGGCGCTGGACCGGGACGACGCCGAGCGAATATCGAGTTGGCACAAACTAACAAAATTTGTTCCATTACTCTCCAAAAAATGTTCCTTATCCCATACATAACCAGATGGTATCGTGGAATCAGGCAAAGATCGCGCACTTTAGCGGGCCAAGCGATGTCAACCGGCGATGGTCAGCCGAACGGCGCATCCGTTTGACGCCCGAACCGAGGGGAAGCGAAGCAGCGAGGAAAGGATGTGAGGCTGTTGAATCCTGACGCGAGGAAAGCGAATCCGGCCGCCAAGCTGCGGACGGCAGGCGCCAGGCCAAGGAACAAGCTGAAGGCCATCTGGGCGTACAAGGAATTTTATATCATGCTGCTGCCCGGCGTGATCTATTACTTGATTTATAAATATGTCCCGATGTACGGCGTCATCATCGCGTTCAAGGACTATGACATGATGGAAGGCATCCTCGGCAGTCCGTGGGCCGATCCATGGTACAAATACATTCAGCAATTTTATGAATCGCCGTACTTCTCCCAGCTGCTTACGAATACGCTGCTCATCAGCGTCTACAAGCTGCTGTTCGGCATGGTGCCGCCGATCGCGCTGGCGATCTTGCTGAACGAATGCAGGGTGCGCTGGTTTAAGTCGCTCGTGCAGACGCTCAGCTATATGCCGCACTTCTTATCCTGGGTCATCATCTATGGCATCCTGCTCATGTTCTTCTCGCAGGATTCGGGCATCGTCAACCGATGGCTTGTGGATGCAGGCAGCAAAGCCGTTCCGTTTTTGACCTCGACCGACTGGTTCCGCAGCGTGCTCGTCGGCTCGGAAATATGGCAAAATCTCGGTTGGGGCGCGATCATTTATTTGGCCGCCATTGCCGGCATCGATCCGACGCTGTACGAGGCCGGACGGGTGGACGGCGCAAGCCGTCTGCGCATGGTGTGGCACATCACGCTGCCCGGCATCCGCCACGTCATCGTGCTGCTGCTTATCTTGCGGCTGGGCCATATGCTCGATGCGGGCTTCGAGCAAATCTACATCTTGTACAACGTTCACGTGTATCCGGTCGCAGACATTCTGGACACCTGGGTATTCAGGACAGGCCTGGAGCAGTGGAATTACAGCCTCGCTTCGGCGGTCGGGTTGTTCAAATCGGCGATCGGTCTCATCCTGGTGTATATCTCCAATTCCTTGTCCAGACGTTGGGGGGAGAACATATGGTAAGCAACACGGAAGATAAGCTGTTCCAGGCCGTCAGCTATTGTATTCTGGCGATCGTCGGCCTTGCCGCCGTCATCCCGCTGCTGTATGTGTTTTCCGTCTCGCTTACGCCTTTTGCCGAGGTGCTGCGTCATGGAGGGTACGTGCTGTTTCCGAAAGAAATTACGTTCAATGCCTACCAGAAGCTGATCGGCACGTCGACCATTCCAAGGTCGCTTGGCGTCACCGTCTACATCACCGTCGTCGGCACGGCGATCAATCTGATCCTGACGACACTCGTCGCTTATCCGCTGAGCCGCAAATATTTGCCCGGACGCAGCGCGTTCCTCGTCATGGTCGTCTTCACGCTGCTGTTCAGCGGAGGCATCATTCCTACGTATCTGGTGGTGAAAGCGACGGGGCTGATCGACAGCTTGTGGGCGCTCATCCTGCCGACGGCCGTGTCGAGCTTCAATGTGCTCATTATGAAAAGCTTTTTCGAGCAGCTGCCGGAGGAATTGTTCGAATCGGCCCGCATGGACGGGGCCCGGGAATTCCGCATTCTGGTTCAGCTCACGGTGCCGCTCTCGCTGCCCGTTATGATCACGGTAGGGCTGTTTTACGCGGTGGGTCATTGGAATTCTTTCTTTAGCGCCATTATGTACGTGACCGATCGGACGCTCTTTCCGCTCCAGGTCGTTGTCCGCGAGATTTTGATGCTCTCGCAGCAGCCGCTCGAAAACGCCGAAGACCAGGTTCCGACCGTAACGATGCAGATGGCCGCCGTCATCTTTGCCAGTGCGCCAATATTGGCCGTATATCCGTTTCTGCAAAAGCATTTCACCAAGGGCATGCTGCTCGGTTCCATCAAAGGTTGAACGTCCGGCCTTCAGCCGGCATCAATACAGATTCGATTGGAAGGAAGGGGAAGCGCATGAACAGGAGAGTATGGGGGACGCTGGGGGTATCGGCCGCATTGCTCACAGTGAACGTTCTGGCAGGCTGCACGTCGGGTAACGGGTCCGATCCTTCGGCCAAAGGCACGGGCAGTCAGCCGTCATCCGGCCCGATCAAGCTGCAGATGGCGATGGCGGCGTCCGGTCTGCCTGCGCCGGATGCCGACGACATCAAGAAGACGATCGACCAGAAGCTGAATGTCGATCTCCAGCTGACGGCGATCGCTTCGGGCGACGATTACAAAAACCAGATTCGCGTACGGCTGTCGGGCGGCAATTTTCCGGATATATTCTCGGTCGAGTTCTCGGATGTCAAGGAGTTTTCCGATAAAGGACTGCTGCTGGATCTGACGCCTTATATGGACAAAGAATTGAAGCCGGCCAAAGATTTCATCGTCGGACTGACGCCGAACATTTTGAAGAAAGTAACGGTCAACAATAAAATTTACGCGGTGCCCCGGACGGCGGATGTGCCTTTCTCCTCGATGTGGGTGCGGAAGGATTGGCTGGAGAAGCTGAACCTGAAGACGCCGACGAACCTGGAGGAGTTTTTGGCGGTAGCCAAGGCGTTCACCGAGCAGGACCCGGACGGTAATAGCAAGAAGGATACGTACGGGCTGACCGGGGCCAAATTCGACGGCTTCGCCACCTTGTTCGGCGCGTATGGCGTAGGCAATCCCGGCTCGTTCTACGAGAAGGGCGGCAAGGTGATGAACGCGTACTACGACCCCGCCATGCCGGAAGCGCTTAAATATATCAAATCGTTATTCGATGCGGGGGTGGTCGATCCCGAGATCATGACGAACAAAGGCAACGTTGAGGTGCAGAAGGCGTTTCAGGGCAAAGCCGGTTTCATCTTCAAAGGCTGGACGGACATTGCGAAGGACGAATTCGTCGAGCAGTACAAGGCGATCAACCCGAAAGCGAACTGGGTGCAGATGACGCCGCTGAAAGGGCCGGGAGGGCAATTCGACGGCTCCTACGACTATGACCGGCCGTCGCGCTACTGGGTCATTCCGAAATCGCTGGAAAAAGATAAAGCGAAGCTGCAAAAGGTATTCGATCTGATCAACTACGTCTCCGTGAAAGAAGGCAACTGGCTTGTCATGTACGGCCTGCCGGGCAAGCATTACAACCTGAAGGACGGGAAGCTCGAGCCTACGCCGCTGATGGCCAAGGAAGGCAATTATTTTAACCTGTATCAAATTACGGGGCGGCCGAACAAGGAGTATTTGGAGATCAAATTCCCGAACCAGGCGGCAGCCACCGACTTTGCGATCAAAACGCCGCGCATCCACGCGTTCGACAGCTCCGTCATTCCTCCGACCGGCTTCAATAAGGCGGATGCGGACCGGTTCGCGGAGGAGGAGATGATCAAGTTCGTCACCGGCAAGCGGCCGATCTCCGAATATGGGGATTTCCTGAAAACGTTTGACACAACCTTTAAATATAAGACATATGTGGACGCTGCGGAGAAGCAGATCAAGGAGCAGGGCTTTGTGAAGTAGGCGGCCGGCAGCCGTTTCATCGCTCGAACGTCACGGGCCTACCGGCTTCATTTATTGCAGGGGCTTGGACCGCGAGAACAAGCAGGCGTCCCACGTGCGGGCCCGCGCGCTCGATGATTCATTGGCGCTGCAGTGCCTGCCGCAGGATGGCCGATGTCCCGGCTTTCAAGGCTCCTGTTCATTTTCGTAATCGAGGAGGTTTTTGACAAATGATCAAACAATCGTATGACGTTATTGTCGCCGGAGGCGGCCCCAGCGGCATCGCTGCCGCCGTGGCGGCGGCGCGGATGGGGGCGAAGACGCTGCTGGTTGAGCGCTACGGGTTTCTCGGCGGCGCCGGGACGGCCATGATGGTCAATCCGTGGATGTCGTATTGGGCATCGGGCGGGGCGAACGTACAGCTGATTTTCGGCGTGCTGCAGGAGCTGATCGACCGGATGACGGCGATGGGGATGTACGGGCATCCGAAGCAGCGAACGGCGTTCGATCCGGAAGCGCTGAAGGTGGCCGCCGAGCAGCTGTGCCAGGAAGCCGGCGTTACGCTGCTGTACCATTCCTTCCTCGGCGAAGCGAGGATGGATGAGAGCGGCGCGCGGATCGAAGCGATCCGGTTTGCGAATAAAGCAGGTCTCGTCGATTTCCAGGCAAGCATGTACGTCGATGCGACCGGCGATGCGGACCTCGCGGCGCTGGCCGGCGCGATTGTGGAGAAAGGCAGGGCCGTCGACAGCCTGAGCCAACCGATGACGCTCAATTTCCGGATGGCGGGTGTCGACATGGACCGGCTGCAGACGCGGCAGGAAATTACGGCACTGTACAAGGAAGCCAAGAAACGGGGCGAAATCGATTGCCCGCGCGAGGATGTGCTGTGGTTTTACGCCAATCAGCCCGGCGTCATTCATTTCAATACGACGCGGGTCATCCGCAAGGACGCCACCGACCCGTGGGATTTGACGGCGGCGGAGATCGAAGGCCGGCGTCAAGTGCAGCAGCTGGTCCGCTTCCTGAAGGCGGAGGTTCCGGGCTTCGAAGAAGCCTATCTGCAGACGACCGCACCGCAGATCGGAGTACGGGAATCCCGCAGAGTCGTCGGCGAATATATGCTCACCGCGGATGAGCTGCTCGCTTCCTGCCGGTTCGAGGATGTTATCGCCCGCGGCGCTTATCCGGTCGATATCCATAACCCGGACGGCGAAGGGACGATCTTGAAGCACTTGCCGCCAGGAGAGTGGTACGATATTCCGTTCCGCACGCTCGTCCCGAAAAAGATTCAAAATTTGCTGATCGGCGGGCGTCCGATTTCGGCGACGCATGAAGCGCATTCGGCGATCCGCGTCCAACCCATCGCGATGGCGATCGGCCAGGCGGCCGGCACGGCGGCGGCGCTGTGCGCCAAAGGCGGCGTGTTGCCTCGCGAGCTCGATGTGAGGCAAGTGCAGAAGGCGCTGACCGATCAAGGGGCTGTGCTCGGCCTGACGGCAGAAACGCCGAGCGCTGCGGGGGAGTAAGCCGATGAAAGAGATGCGAGCCGATGTCCTCGTCATCGGGGGCGGCCTCGGAGGCTGCGCCGCAGCGCTGGCGTCGGCACAAGCCGGGCGGACCGTCCTTCTGACCGAGGAAACCGACTGGATCGGCGGCCAGCTCACGAGCCAGTCGGTGCCGCCGGATGAGCACCGTTGGATCGAGCAGCACGGCTGCACGCGCACGTACCGGCAGCTCCGGGACGGCATTCGCCAATACTACAAGCAGCACTTCCCGCTTACGGCTGAGGCGGCCGCCAATCCGCTGCTCAATCCCGGCACGGCGCTGGTCAGCCGCATCAGCCATGAACCGCGCGCCGCGCTCGCGGTGCTGGAGACGATGCTGGCGCCGCACGTGCATAGCGGCAGCTTGACCGTCCTGCGCGGCGTGCGTCCGGTCGCGGCGGAAACGGACGGCGGCATCGTCCGTTCCGTCACGCTGGAGAAGCTGTGCGACTGCTCGCGCATCGTCGCGTCCGGCGCTTACGTGCTGGACGCCACCGAATGCGGCGACCTGCTGCCGCTGACGGGGGCGGAATACGTCACGGGCGCCGAATCCGCCGCCGATACAGGAGAGCCGCATGCGGTGGACGGTCCGGCAATGCCGCATGACATGCAGGCGATCACCTATTGCTTTGCCATGGACTATCAGGAAGGGGGAGACCATAGGATCTCCCGCCCGGAGCAGTACGACTTCTGGAAGTCGTATCGCGCGGAGTTTTGGCCGGGCCCGCAGCTCGGCTGGACATACCCGAATCCGCGCACGCTGAAGCCGGTCGACTTGTCCCTGTTCCCTCAGGAGGGCAAGCTGTCGCTGTGGCATTACCGGCGCATCCTCGACCGGTCGCACTTCCGGCCCGGCTTGTTCGCCAGCGACGTTACGCTCGTCAACTGCCCGCAGAACGATTACTGGCTCGGTCCGGTCATTGACGTCCCCGAAGCGGAGCGGCGCAAGCATCTGGAAGCCGCCAAGCAGCTCAGCCTATCGCTGCTGTACTGGCTGCAGACGGAGGCGCCGCGGCCGGACGGCGGAGCGGGATACCCGGGGCTCCGGCTGCGCCCGGATGTCGTCGGCACCGAGGACGGCCTGGCGATGGCGCCGTATATCCGCGAATCGCGCCGCATCCGGGCGGAATTTACGGTGCTGGAGCAGCATCTGAGCCCGGACGCTCACCCCGACGGAAAAGCGCAGCCGTTCGAGGACACCGTCGGCATCGGCTATTACGCGATCGACCTGCATCCGAGCACGGGGAACCGGACGTATATCGATATCCCGTCGCTGCCGTTCCAAATTCCGCTCGGCGCGCTGATCCCCGTACGTCTGGACAATATGCTGCCGGCCTGCAAAAATATCGGCACGACGCATATCACGAACGGCTGCTACCGGCTTCATCCGGTGGAATGGAACATCGGGGAAGCGGCCGGAACGCTTGCCGCGTTCTGCCTGGAGCACGGCGTGAGCCCGCGAGAGGTGCGCAGCCGCAAGGAGCGCCTGCTCGCGTTCCAACAGACGATGGAGCGCCAGGGCGCCGAGCTGCACTGGCCTTGATGCACCTGCCCCAAATCGTTTACAGTCACACCCCTTTGGTTCTAACCGCCGGGACCCTCTGGCGCTGGAACCAAGGGGTGTTTTTATATGCGCGCCTTCGCTTGCTTGGGCCTGGTGAACCTGCTGCCTTTCTTCAAGCAAGATCGTTATAAAATGGAGCAAGGTCCTCTCTTTTTCCACGACGAAAGCCCGTGATATGATACTGTCAGGAAGAAGTTCCCTTGATTGCGCTGCGGATTCAAATCGCAAGCGCAACTTAACCGAAAGCGGAGGTTTGGACATGGACAACCGGGTGCGGCAGTCCGGCGGAATGAAGCGGAGCACGGAATCCGTAACGTTCGGCGACGCCGAAAAGGCGGCTCATTTCGTCTTGAAGAAGCTTGACGATAACTTGAATCAATATAGCCGTACATTTCCGGGAATCCATAGCGAACGGCTGCGGTATCCCCACGGAGAAAACCACATGTGGGCGCATGGATTTTGGACGGGCATGTCATGGCTTGCCTATGATTTGACCGGTGACGATAAGTACCGGCGCGCGGCCGAAGCGCAGCTCGAATCGTACGGCCAGCGCTTCCGGATGAAAGTGAACGGTGTCGGCGTCAATGACGGCCATGAGCTGGGGATGGTTTACGTCCCTTCATGCGTAGCCGCCTTCAAATTGACCGGCAACCGGGAAGCCCGCGAGTGGGCACTGCAGGCGGCGGAGCTGCTGAGGAGCAAAACAACGAAGAATGGCATGATCTACCAGCACCAATCGGGCAGACGGCATCGGACCGTCATCGATACGGTCATGAATCTTCCGCTGCTGCACTGGGCTTATGAGGAAACCGGGGATGAGCGGTATGTGGACGTATGCCGCCGTCATATCGAGCATGTGCTTCGGCTGAACCTGCGCGAGAACGGAATGATTTACCATGCGGTAGACCTGCATCAGGATAGCGGCGAGCCGATCAACCGGCTTGCCGGTTTCTCACCGGGCTCTTGCTGGTCGCGCGGCATGGCGTGGGGCATATACGGGCTGGCGCTGCATTACAGCCGTAGTTCGCATCAAGAAAGCTTGCAGGCGGCAACCGCCATGACGGCGTATTACATCAGCCGTCTGCCGTCCGACGATGTCTGCTGCTGGGATTTGTATTACACCGGCGAACGGGAGCAGCGGGATTCGTCCGCGTCGGCGATTGCGGTCTGCGGCATGCTGGAGCTGCTGAAGCATATGGATGCGCATGCGGAGCAAAGGCCGCTCTTCGAGCAGGTCGTTTCCCGAACGCTGCATTCGTTGACCGGCGATTATGTATCCGTCAACGAAGCCGGCTGTAACGGGGTGCTGCTGCATGGCGTGTACAATCTTCCGCTGTGGGCCGGCGTCGACGAATGCTGTTTGTGGGGCGATTATTTTTATTTCGAAGCGCTCGTGAGATGCATCAAGGACTGGGACCGCTATTGGTAAGTCAAGCCTTTCGGGATGGTGATCACGTTGAAGCTAGCCAGTAGTATCCAGTTCAATCACGCTCCGAGCGAAACGGCCAAAACGTTCTTATTGTATCCGCTGTCCGTCGGGCAGACGAATTGCGGCCCGTCGTACGCGTTGGAACGCAACGACGCCAAGCTCTACGGCTACCAGCTGAGCCTGGTGCTGAGCGGTGCGGGCCGTCTGGAGGCGAATAGCCGGACATGGCCGCTTCAACCGGGCCAGTTCATTTACCTTGATCTCCACAAGGGATATAAAATTTGTACGTCGCCGAACCAAGGTCTGGAGCTGCTATGGATCCATTTTGACGGCGTGCCGGCTTCCCATTACTTCGAACTTGTGGAGGCTGGCGACATGGCGGTATTTGAGGTTTCGGCCGATCGTCTGCATAAGATTCGCCAATCGCTGATGGAGTTGGTAAGCCTGCTGAATTATCGGCCGCCCTCTATGGAAGTCCGTTCCTCTCTCATCATGACGCAAGTGCTCTCCGAAATCGTGCTGGACAAAATGGAAGGAGCGGGGCCTTGGGGGACGGAGCGCAGCGTTTCGGTATGCGCCGAAATTTTTGCCTCTCTCCGTTATATCGAAGAACGGTACAACGAACCGCTGCGGCTGGATGAGGTGGCGGAGATCGCGGGGATGAGCACTTATCATTTTGCAAGATTGTTTAAGAAGAGCACGGGCTTCACCGTCATGGAATATGTGATGAAATTCAGGCTGACCCAAGCGAAGAAGCTGTTGTCAACAACCCGGCTTCCGATAAGCGATGTGGCGGAAAGCACAGGCTTTCAGGATCAGAGCTATTTTACGAAGCTGTTCAAACGATACGAAAAAATAACGCCGAGACGATACCGCGACGCGCATGCGGATCAGACGGACGATTCATAGCCCGCAACAGAGCATAATAATTACAAAAGTCAGCAAGAATCTCCCTACAGGATCGAAGCCAATGTTGATAAGCTAACGATGAGCGCCGTACTTGAATCCGGACTCATATGCAGCTGATGTTCATAAACCATAAGATGGCAAGGGGGAAGAAGGATGAATAAAAAGTCGTTTTTGACAGCGCTTACCGTTTCGAGTGCATTGATGGTCATGTCCGCCTGCGGCGGGGCAGCGTCCCATTCATCGGGTGCGGAATCGAAAGATCCGGCAGCGGGCAAGCCGGAGGAGTCGAAGCCCGTGACGCTTCAAGCGTACGCTTACTCGGGGGCTTTGGTGAAGGAGGATTTCGACAAGTACATTGCCGCACCGCTCAAGCAAAAGTATCCGCACATTACGCTGGAATATGTCGCAAGCGGCAAAGGGACGTCACCGAACGAGCTGGCCACGGCGGGAACGATGCCGGACATCATTATGACCGGCATGAGGCAGCTGCTGGTGTTTCAAGAGCTGGACGCTCCGGCCGACTTGACGAACCTCATGAAGACGCACCGGCTCGACCGGTCGCTGTATCGCAAGGAAGCGATCGATGCGATCGCCGACTACGGGGCCAAAGGCGAATTGTACGCCTTGCCGTTGTATGTGAATTTTTACGCGATGCTGTATAACAAAGACATCTTCGACCGCTTTTCCGTCGAATACCCGAAGGACCAGATGACATGGGATCAAGTGAAGGCGCTTGCCGCGAAAGTGACGAAGGTGCAGGACGGCATCGCGTACAAAGGGCTGCAGCCTGCGGATATTATCGATGTGTTCGCCGGAGGGCTGTCGCTTTCTTATATGGACGGGCAAAACCAGAAAGCGAAAGTAACGACGGACGGCTGGAAGAACGTTTTCGAAATCGCCAAAGAATTCAATTCGATGCCCGGCAATGAGCCGAAAGATCCGAAAAACATATGGAAAGGCTCCGACGACTTTTTCAAAGATAAAAATATCGCCATGATGCCTTACTTCGGAACCCGGGTCCAAAAAGCGGCGCAAATGAACGACGAGCTCGGCTTCAACTGGGATGTCGTTTCCTTCCCAAGCTTCAGCGATTCTCCGGGGAAATCATCGGAGGTCGACGCGCAAGTGCTGGCCTTGTCCAAAACAAGCAAGCATCCCGACGAAGCGTTCAAGGTCATTCAATTCCTCACATCTTCTCAAGAAGTCCAAAGCGGTTTGGTGAAGATGGGCCGGGCGCTTCCCGCATTGAACGACGAAGATTTAATGAAATCGTTCGGTGCCGACTACCCGGTGCTGAAGACCAAAAATGTAAACGGTATCTTCAAAACGACGCCGAGACAGCCGCATAAGGCGAGCCAATATGACGACATCGTAAGAAAATGGCTGAAAAATACGTTCCTGGACCATTTAAGCGGAAAATACGATGTCAATACGGCATTGAAGATGGCGGAAGAGGGCGCGACGAAAGAGATCGAAAGCATGAAGAAATGATCCGTTCCGCTGCGGTGCCTGCCGAGATCGAGCGGAGTGAACGGCGGTCGTACAGGCGATGAACAGATGATACGGAGCGGTCCGTGGCGTTACCGACAAGCCTTAACCTGCGAGATGCGGGATAGGGCTTGTTCCCGTTTATACAAACGCCGTCGCCGCCGAAACCGCCGGGTGAATCTGGCGGCCGCTTCATCCAATAATAACCGGGTTTCGCTTGCTGCAATATTCATTTACACTGAAGTGATACAAAACCGGGCCTGCCCTCGTCTTATATATAGCTGCAGCGGAAAGGAGGCAATCGAATGGACATTCCGGAATCCGATCAATTTCGAACGATTTTTTATACGCATTATCCCGCCGTACGGCGAAAACTGATTGCTTTGGTGCGCGACGAAGCGGCGGCGGAGGATTTGTCGCAGGAAGTGTTTTTGCGGCTGTACCGTAATCCTCCCGACGATCTTGCCGTAATCGGCGCTTGGCTGCACCGGGTGCTGACCCGGATCGCCTATGATCATCTGGCCAAAGTGTCGCGGCAGCGCGCGCTTCAGGCCAAACAGGAGCAACTGATGGCGGTGGAGACGGCTCCGCCTTCCAATGAAGATATACTGCTGCGCAAGCTCGATCAGGAAGAAGTCAGGGAGCTGCTCGAGGAGCTGCCCGAGCGCGACAGGCAAGTACTGCTGCTGCGCTATTCCGGCTACAGCTACGCCGAGATCGCCGAGCAGCTGCAGGTGCGCCAGCCGCTTGTCGGTACCTTGCTTCACCGGGCGACGACGCGATTGAAGCGATATGCCAAAGCGCAGCCTGAGCAATATATGAATTAAAGGAGGAAACAGCGATGCCTTCCAATAAAAAGGATGAACTAGAGAAACAATGGACGGACGCGGCCTGGGAAAGATTACAGGACAGGCTTGCCCAAGAGCCTGTACAGACGAAGTGGACGAAGGAGCATGCAGCCCCCCGTTCCGCCGAGCCGCTGCTGGGCGAGGAGCATTCGGTACAGCCTGCTGCGGCGATGTCAGCCGATTTTGCCAAGACCGGTGCGCCGGATGCGTCGGCAGCCCCGGCTGCAGATCGCGGTCATGCCGAGCCTTTGGCGTCCCGCCGGTTCGGCTGGCTTCGCAGCCGCCGCAAGCAATTATCGGCGGCAGCCGCCTGCGCGGTGCTTGCCGCGTTGATCGCGTCGCCGTTCGATAACGAGGCGCTCGCGGCGATTCTGAACAAATTCCGCATGCAAGAAGTGACGGTCGTGCAGGAAAACGATTTGCGCGATCTGTTCAACCGCATCTCGGCCGACGGCCAGACGCGCGAGCAAATCAATCAATTCGGCACGTTCTCGCAGACGAGCGGCAATTTGCAAGGGCAATTTACGCCGGAGGAAGCGGCCAAAGCGCTCGGATACAAGCTCTACGTGCCGCAAGAGATAAAGGATGCCAAGGAGCCTTCGGTGTACGTATCTCCGTCCAACAAGCTGACCTTCACGCTCCATGTCGATGAGGTGAACAAAGCGCTGGAGCGGCTCGGAGCGAAGAAGCTGCTTCCCGCCTCGGTCGACGGCAAGCCGGTCACGCTGGAGATCGGCGAAGGCGTCAATTACAACTTCGGCGGCCGAGAAATGAAAACCTACGCATCGTTCTCGCAGCAGAGCGTACCGGTCGTGACGGTCGACCCGTCCATTCCAGTATCCGAGGCGCTCAGCGCCGTGCTTGACCTTCCCGTGCTGCCGGAGCACCTGAAGCAAGCGCTGAAGCAGAGCAATATGCTGACAGGCGGGAGCGCGCCGTTCCCGGTTATCGCCACCGGCCAGACGGAGACAATCTCCGTGAACGGCGTCAACGTCGCCTTGACGCTCGATCAATCCAAGGATCGGTCCTGGTCGCGGTACAACGCAACGTGGGTAAAGGACGGCCAGCTGTTTAATTTTAACGGCGGCACGATGTATACGGAGAAGGACGCCGTGCTGAAGAAGATCAAGGAGCTGATGGGGCTGTGAGGGCTCTGGCGATCGAAGCTTCGGAACTTACCAAAGATTACGGCAACGGCCGCGGCTGCCGCGCCGTTACGATTCAAGTGAAGGAAGGGGAAGCCTTTGGCTTCCTCGGCCCGAACGGGGCGGGCAAGAGTACGTTCGTCAAAATGCTCGTCGGTCTGATTCGGCCCTCTAGCGGCTCGGCTTCACTATTCGGAGAGCCGATCGGCTCGATCGGGGCCAAACGGCTCATCGGCTACTTGCCGGAGTTGTACCGGTACCAGGAATGGCTGACCGGCGAAGAAGTGGTCCGCCTGCACGCCCGGTTATGCGGCGTGCAGCCGGCGGAAGCGAAGCGGCAGATTCCGTTGCTGCTGGAGGAGGTCGGACTCGGCGCGCGCGGCCGGGATCGGGTGAAGCATTACTCCAAAGGAATGCAGCAGCGACTCGGCCTAGCCTGCGCGCTGGTGAACGACCCGAAGATCGTGTTCCTGGACGAGCCGTCGTCGGCGCTCGACCCGCTGGGGCGGAGCGACGTCCGGCGTATATTGCAGCGACTGAAGGCGCAAGGCAAGACGCTGTTCCTCAATTCGCATTTGCTGGAGGACGTCGAGGTCATATGCGATCGCGTGGCGCTGCTCAATAACGGACATGTACTGCATACCGGAAGCGTGAGCGACGTGCTTCAGGAGAAAACCCGTTGGCATTTTCGTGTCGGCGGGTTTACGCCGCTTCTGCTGCAGTGGCTTCGGGATGCGACGCAGCTTCCCGTATCGCGAGTGGAGCTTCCGGTGCCGGAAGGCAGCGATACGGTATGGCTGGCCGCCGAGCTGGAAGACGAGGAGCAGGCGGGCTGGCTGAACGCGCTTATGATCGAGCAGGGCCTGACGCTGTATGAAGTGGCCAAAGCGAAAACACGGCTCGAGGAATGGTTCGTCAGCGCCGTCTCCGGATTAAGCCACAGGGGGGAACGGCCATGATCACGATGATCGGCATGACCTGGAAAGAGATGCTGCGCAAAAAAGTAATGCTGCTTACGCTGCTGATGACCGTCATTTTCCTGATCGCGTTCTGGTTTGTCGCATCGACGCTCGGCAACCGGTTCATGGACAACACGCGTATTGATCTTGCAAGCGCCGAATATTTGATCGAACGGTATGTTACGGGCGGAATTATATTGACGCTCGGCTTTTTCTTCGGTTCGTTCGTCGTCGCGTTTCTGTCGATTTTCAGCTCGTTCTCCGTCGTTGCCGGAGAAGCGGAGCAGGGGGTGCTCCAGGCGCTGCTGCCCCGCCCGATTCCGCGCTGGCAATGGTACGCGGGACGGTGGATCGGATTCGTCAGCCTCGGCATCGGCTACGCCCTGCTGCTGTTCTGTTCGATCCTCGCCGTTACGCGAGCTCATGCGACGATTCCGGCGGATCTCGGCTCCCTGACGCTGTCGTTTCTACTATTCGCCGGCGTCGTGCCGATCCTCATCTCTATCTCGATGCTCGGCTCATGCTACTTCTCGGCGCTGGGCAACGGCGTGTTCATGACAATGCTGTTCGGCGTCGGATGGCTTGGCGGCATGATCGAGAAGCTGGCGGGCAGCTTGCCGCTTGAACCGGAGGTGCTCAAGCCGCTGATGAACATCGCGGGCCTCATGTCGCTGCTCATGCCCGCCGACGCCATTCAGAGGCGGATGCTGGCCGAGATGTTCGACTTGACCGAGCTGCAGGGCATCGTGGATCTGAACCGCTCGCTGGGACCGTTCGCATTCAACCAGGTGCCTTCGAATGCGTTTCTGTTCTATGCCGTGATTTATACGCTCATCGCGCTGCTTGCCGGCTTTTGGCTGTTCAAGCGCAAAGATTTGTAACCGAGTAAGCCTGGTACAAAGGTTTACACGCTAGGTCGGCGTATAGTCAACGTGTTTCGAATGTATAAACGGTACGTCAGGGAATAGGCGGGAAGCCATGGAAAACGGAAGTATTATAAATAAACGAGAGAGAATTGAAACCGTCTTTATATACGGAGTTTTCTTTTGCTATATCCTTTTTTTATTTAAATTATTGCTCTTATCCAGAGTTTCGCTTTTGGATGTGTTCAATGGCCAAAGGACTTTAGATCGTTCCATCAATCTCATTCCTTTTTATAGTATAAACGAGTATCTATTTAGCAACGCGGCCACTATAAAAAAACTTCGCTTTTGCGAATGTGGTTGGCAATATCGTTATCTTTATTCCACTTGGCACCTACTTGTCATTATTCAAAAACGATAAAAGCGTCAGAACTCATATGCTAATTATATTCATGGTGAGTTTATGGATTGAAATCATCCAGGGACTTTTAGCCATTGGAGCAGCAGACATTGATGACATCCTTTTGAATTTTTTGGGTGGAGTCGTGGGTATTTTAGGGTATAAGCTTTTATGGTTCATATTACGAAATGAGAAAAGAGTACGTACTGCAATTACAATACTATCAGCAGCCGGATTACCTGCTTTATTATATTTAGTGTTTGCGGTGCGACTGCGTCTCTGAACATGTTTTTTCATGGAGTCATCACATTCGGTTTGACGATTGTGCTAACCGAAAAACATTTGATGCGGTTCTTCGCTACCATCAAATGTTTTTTTGCGTTATACGCCATTTCCGGCGGCGGAGCGGGGGAAGGAGACGTCCGTTCGGTTTATGTTGAAAACGAATCGGAGAGTATGAGACAATGGCAGAGGACTACATACCCCGGACAACCCCGAAGGAGGATGACACGGAAATGAGAACGATCAAGCTGGGCAGCAGCGCACTGGACGTACCGGTGATCGCGGTCGGCTGTATGCGAATCAAATCGCTCGACAAAAAAGAGGCGGAGCGCTTCGTACGGACGGCGCTGGAACAAGGAGCCAACTTCTTCGATCATGCCGATATTTACGGCGGCGGCACCTGCGAGGAAATATTCGCGGAAGCCATCGGCATGAACGGCAGCATTCGCGAGAATATGATTCTGCAATCCAAGTGCGGCATACGCAAAGGAATGTTCGACTTCTCCAAAGCGCATATTTTAGAATCGGTGGACGGCATCCTGAAACGGCTGAAGACCGAATACTTGGACGTATTGCTTCTGCACCGTCCGGACACGCTGGTGGAGCCGGAAGAGGTAGCCGAAGCGTTCGATCTGCTGGAACGTTCGGGTAAAGTGCGTCATTTCGGCGTTTCCAATCAAAATCCGATGCAGATCCAGTTGTTGAAAAAATCGGTGAAGCAGCCGCTTGTTGCCAACCAGCTGCAGCTGAGCATTACGAACGCCACGATGATCTCCAGCGGCATCAACGTGAATATGTTGAACGATTCCGCTGTGAACCGGGACGGCAGTGTGCTCGACTTCTGCAGGCTTAACGACATTACGATCCAGCCGTGGTCGCCATTCCAGTTCGGATTTTTCGAAGGCGTGTTCCTCGGCAATGAGAAGTTCCCGGAATTGAACCGGAAGATCGATGAGATCGCGGCAAAATATGAAGTAAGCAATACGACGATCGCTATCGCATGGATTTTGCGCCATCCCGCTCGCATGCAGCCTGTTACCGGAACGACGAGCCTGGAGCGGCTGATCGATTGCTGCAAGGCCAGCGAGATTACGTTGACGCGTCAGGAATGGTATGAAATTTACCGCGCGGCCGGCAACGTGCTTCCGTAACGGCTGCTTTGCATCTGTACTCCCCGTTTCTTGGGGAGTTTTTCTTTTTTTCAGCCGGTGCCTCGGAACGCCGTCCGATCCGCTCGTCCGATGCCGGCGGTGCAGGCTGCTCCCTAGGTGTATAGGAGGGAGCTGCGAAAGTTTGCTGAGGTCCGCTTGAACGATTGTGCAGGAAACGTGTGCAGCGGCAGGGAATTGTTTCTTTGTATCTTATACGAGCATGCTGTCCTAGGCATGCAAGATCATGTCCGGAGGTGCGTTTTATGCTGCATAATCCATTATTCAGTCCGGCCTTTTTTCGTCAGATCCGTCAGAAATGCGATGAGGCAGAGTGGGCAAGGCTTGCTTTACAGAAGCTGAAGGAACAGGCGGAGGCGCGCTGGAAGCAACCGATAGATATTCCGCTGCTCGGCGGAGGCTGGAGCCATGATTATAATTGTCCCGACGAGGGCGACCGGCTCGTGCCGATCGACCGGCACCATCACCGCTGCCCGACCTGCGGCCGCGTCTGGAGCGGAAGTCCATGGGATGAAGTGGCGGTCACCCACGAGCATGGATATTACAGTACCGGGGCAAAGCACATGGCATTGCTGTTCGGCATCACGGGCGACGAGCGGGCGGCTTCCTGGGCGAAGCGGGTGCTGCTCTTTTATGCCGCGCACTATGAAGATTACGCACTACACGACCGGTTCGGCGGTACGTCCCGGGTAGGCGGCAAAGTCATGTGCCAGACGCTGTCGGAGTCCAGCTGGCTGCTGCCGATCGCGCAAGCATACTGCATTCTGAAGCTGCACGGCATGTTGTCGGCGGAAGAGCGCGAGGCCATCGAGCATAACCTGCTGCTGCGAGTGGTACCTCTGCTGGACGGCAATCCGATGGGCATCTCCAACTGGCAGTCGTACCATAACGCCGCGAAAGCGTGGATCGCTGCGGCGACCGGACGGGAAGACTTATTGGATCAGGCCGTTGAAGATCCGGCCAACGGATTTAGGTTTCAGATGGAACATAGCTTGTCGGATGACGGCTTCTGGTATGAGGGCGCGTGGGGATATCACTTTTACACGTTAACGGCTCAAGTCCAGTTGGTGCTGGCCGCGCAGTTCATGGGGGTTACGCTGCACGAGCATGGCCGGTTTCAGTCGATGTTCCGCTCGCCGCTCCAGTGCATGTTCCCCGACGGCACGCTGCCCCCTGTACATGATTCCGTTACCGTCCAGGTGCGCCACCATGCGCCGCTGTATGAATACGCAAGCGGTTTCTTCGGCGTAGGTCTTGAGGTGATTGCGGCTTCTTCACGCGATTCTGCGGAGGCGCTGCTGTTCGGTCCCGCCGATGCGAGCGGTGGCCGGAAGGAGCAAGCCGGCTCTCCTGCGCTCGTCGAGCTGAAAAAGGCAGGCATGATCTTCATGAAACAGCCGGCGTCCCGACAGACGGCCATGATCGATTACGGGATGCACGGCGGCTACCACGGGCATCGGGATAAGCTGAGCCTGCTGTATTATGCAGGCGGGCATCCTTGGCTGAGCGACGCGGGCATGCTGCCCTACGGCAATGCGATGCATGAAGCGTTCTTCAAGCAGACGGCGGCGCACAATACGGTAACGCTCGGCGGGCGCTCGCAAGCGGAAGCAGAGGGGCGCGTTGTTCAAGCGGAACGGATGGACAACGGCTGGATTCGTCTGGAGACGGTAACGGACGAGGCTTATGCCGGCGCGGTTCTACGCAGGTTGAATGTACTAACGGACAAGCTGCTGGTCGATGTGTTTGAAGTTAGCTGCGAACAGGAGCAGGACGTCGATTGGATCCTGCATACGAAGGGGCTGCCTGTGCCTGTTCTGCGGCCAAGCGATGATATGGCGGCGGATGGAGATCCTGAATTTCGGATCGGCTCGTCTGACGGATACGAATACATGGAGCCTGTCGCCCGATGGAATCCGGAGAACGGCAAGTTCTGGTGCCGGACTTGGGCATGGGACGACGCCGCATTCAGCGGGGACCGCTTCGAAGCATACGGTCTTATACCGCAGGGGGAAAGCGAGGAGCTGATGCTGGCGACGTCTCCGGCCATGCCGTCGATCGGCAAGCACAGCACACTCATCAGGCGGCGCCGAAGTGTGAGAAGCACCCGGTTTATTACGGTTCTCCGCGCTTGCCGCGAAGGGGAAGGGCGCCTTCTCGTGGAGTTGGCCGACGATCGGACGATTCAGCTTACATTTCCGGACAGTTCGATAGAACTTGTGACATGGGAGTAGCGCAGAGCCGCCGACCCGCGGTCAAGCCCGGCATGGTTATCCGTGTCAGGCTTGACGCATGGGATCGGCGGCTTTGTCCCGTTGCGGGTCATCCGCATGATTCAGCCGCGGACCTCTCGCGATTCCATGATGAACGAAACCGTAGGCGTATCGGTTTTATCGTAGTACGGTTCGATCCGGTTCGTCAATCCGTGTCGTTCCGGTAAAGGCATTGTCATGAAATGGAATAAAATGACTTTAATTATATAAAAAAGGAGGAATTGTCGCTTCGGAAATCGAATAGGTACAGTCTACGGAAAAACAAGACCGGAGTGAAAAGGAACGCTGTATAACCAATATAACAAATGTGTCGAGGAGAAATGAAGATGAAAGAGATCAAGCTCGGAATGATCGGATGCGGCCATGTCAGCGACCGATACTTTGCGCAGGTCGCCAAGCTGGAAGGCGTCCGCATTGCCGCGACGTGTGCGAAGCGGCTGGAGAACGCGGAACGCAAAGCGGCAGCCTATGGGGTACCTCGCTGGTACGACGATTACGGCGTCATGATGGATAGCGAAGAACTGGACGCCGTCATCGTCACGACGCCGCATTCCGTACATACGGAGCCCGTGCTGGCCGCACTGGAACGAGGGCTGCACGTGCTCAACGAGAAGCCGATGGCGACATCGTTCGAGGATTGCTGCCGCATGGTTGCGCTCGCGGAGAAGAAGGGGGCGATCTTCATGAGCTTGCCCTTCAACTTGTCCCCGACGTTTCTTGCCGCCTCCGAGTTCGTGCAGGAACAGTATATCGGTAAAATTACCGGCGCCGAGTCGCAGCTTTCCTTGCCCGGACCGTGGCGGGATAACTGGTACTACAACAAATCGATCGCCCACGGCGGCGCGGTGCTCGATTGTCTGGTCTATCCTGTAAGCCGCCTCGTATCGCTGCTCGGTCCCGCGGTCGGGGTTATGGCCGAAGTGAATACGCTCATACCGAACCGGATCGTCGGAGGAGGCAAGCGGGTCAAAAGCGACGTCGACGACAACGTCACCCTGATCGTCCAGTTTGCCGGCGGGCAGCACGCCGTCGTCCGTACATTGTGGGGAACGTCGTTCAAGCAGAACAATACGCTGATCTACGGACGGTGCGGGACAATCGCGATGAACGACAGCGGTTATCCGCTCGTCATTCATTCTCCGACGCAAGCGCTGCCGGACGCCGAGCAAGTGACTTGGCGCGGCTTGACCGAATGCTACGTGCCGCACGGCAAAATCGCCTCGTTTCCGAACGAGGACGTCATGAGCCATTTTGTACGCTGCCTGCGCACTGGAACGCAGCCGGTGCAGTCGGGAAGGCAGCAACTGCATGTTCATGAGATTATGTTCGGCGCCTATCGTTCGGCGGAAATCGGCCAGAGGTACACGCTAACAACGACATTTGTGCCTTGGGACAAGCTCGATCAGGACATTTTCGATACCCGCAGCGATTTTATATAGGATGCGCCCGGAATGTTCTTGGCGTCGAGACCGGTACTGTGGGGAAACGGCAGCGAGGTCCGTCATAGCGCGCAAGCGGCGTCATATTGCGATGAAGATGGGACAGAATGCAAGTAAAGCAACAGGCGGCCGGCATGCGACGGAAGCCTTGTTTGCGTTACGGCTTTTTTCGACCGCTCGGAAGATACCGACCCTTATGTAAAGGCGGCAAACCGAACTCCCATCGTATCGGTTTGTTTATGGATAAGCCGAATGATACTTCCAAATATCAGGCTTGGATTACAGGGAATCTTAACACTGTTTTCAACTTCGACGATTCCGTCTTACGAGGATCCGACAAATAAATTTCCCGATGAATTTTACTTGAACGAATAAACCCCTGTTCTGTACAAAACAATTCCATTCGCGCAAAGCTTTCCGGCTCATCGTCAAAGCTTCCGATATGCAGCATTTGACAGCTTAATCCATCCTCCATCTGCTCGAACCGAACGTTCTCAAGGGACGGGTTTTGTTTTTTCTTTTTTGTTTGTTCCCAAAAACGCTCAAAAAGCTCTTCCGTTAAAAAATCGGGTTGGCGTATCATAATCGTGTATTTCAAATTGCTTTTGTCTGTTGCCGGCTTTGACCGGTCAATCAAGTCCCATTCGCCCTCAAGCGGAAAAACCGTGTATTCATAGTAACCGACGGGGACATGTTCACTTTTGTAAGACATTCTCACCGCATAACTCATACTGTATAAAGCTTCTGTTGCCATGGCGAATGCCTCGCCGTTAGGGTCGCCGGAACCGCTGATCATAAAAAATGGCATCCTCGGCACTGCCACAATTTCGGGAAACGCTTTTGGCATATAGAGCTGCTTATAATCTTTTTTGTAATCTACCTTTTTACTCAAATCCAATAACTCCTTTATGTACGATTCTTGAAAATATTACCATTAACCCGATTATAGAACATACGTTCTTTAGCGTCAAATATAAATACTCTAGTATAAAGTAATATTGCCTTTCTTAAAAAAACGGGGAGGGCAAATGCTGAGAAATAGCCAGTCCACACAACATATGGTATGATAAAAAAATAAGAATTGATGAAGGCGAATGCCAAGCTTACTAATGGAGGGGTCACACATCATTAACAACATCTTGAACACGGCTATGACCATGCTAAAAAGCACGAGCCGAACTTTTTACATCCCTATTAGTCGGTTGGAGCCCGGATTGAAAGAAGCTGTGTCCTCCGCATATTTATGTATGCGCGCCATAGACGAGATCGAGGATCATCCTGAGCTTTCCGGACGGACGAAGGCGGAACTGCTGGACAGCGTCAGCGAAGCGATCCGCGCACAGCGCCTCGAGGAGCTTTCCAGATTGCTGCTGCCGTACAAAGCGGAATTGCCGCAGGTGACGCTGCAGCTGGAAGATTGGCTGCGCTTCTGCCCGGAATCGATCGCTCCGACCGTCTACCGCTACATAGCGATGATGTCCGAGCAGATGGCCGAATGGGTGCGCCGCGACTGGGCGATTCACACGGAGGAGGATTTGGACGGGTACACGTACAGCGTGGCCGGGATGGTCGGCGAAATGCTCTCGGAGCTGTGGGCGTGGCATGACGGCACGACATCGGATTTAACCAAAGCGGTGGCCTTCGGCAGAGGGTTGCAAGCGGTTAACATCATTCGCAACCGCAAGGAAGACCTGGAACGCGGCGTCGACTATTACCCGGACGGCTGGGGGCAGGAAGAGATGCTCCGGTACACGCGGCGCAATCTGCAGACGGCTGATGCGTATATTGCCGACCTGAAGAAAGGACCGGCGCTGGAATTTTGCAAAATTCCGCTTGCCCTCGCTCATGCGACGGTGAAGATCATCGCTGCCGGCGGAATCAAGCTGACGCGGGCCAACGTGCTTGACATCGTCAGCCGGGTGACCAAATAAGCGACGTAGGAAAAAAGCTGCCGAATCGGCAGCTTTTTTGGTGTGCAAGCGTGGGGTCTGACCGACTGTCTCGCATTGTTTGCAGCGTGCGTCTGGGACTGGCGCATGCTGGAAAACGAACAGCGGTTGACAGCGGAGAGGGGCGACGGGAGACGCCGCAGCCCATACCGTCTGGGACCCGCACCGGGATTCGCCCGATGATGCGCGAACAGCCGGATGGCCTGCCATTGCAGGAACCCGGCTGATGTCCCGCTGCCGCGGTTTCATGGAGCGTCTTTTATTTGACATAGTTGCGGCTGAGCAGCAGGTCGGCGATCGCTTCCGTCGGGATGATGAATTCTTGAACGCCCATATAGCCGGGTGCGACTTCGTATTTATTGAACGAAATGACAAGCTGGCCGTCGGCGTTAATGTAGAAGTTATGATCGGGCCGAATGCGCTTGAACGTTTCCGCCGAGACGCCGCCATCCTTGGTTTCGACCCAGTAGGTTTTGCCCGGATCGGCGGTCATCCGCTGTCTCATCTGCTCCGTAATATTGCGGCTGATCGCCTCAATGTAGCGGTCATCCTTGAACAACAGGGGGAGCGTCAGCAATATTTGATGCTTCTTATCGATCGTGTCGTATTTGCGTTCCTCGGAAGAGGAGCCGGCGCTTGTGACGACGTACCGCGCGATGGCGAATATTTCGTCGGTGTCGGTCTTGACGATGTACCCGGCATCTACGCCGAAATGACCTTGCTGCGCCGCCTTCATGTCCTTTTCGAATTGCTCGTACAGCGCCTTGCCTTCGGCCAAATATTTTTCATTCAAGCCAAGCTCCAGACCTTTGTTGTCCAGGTTGCTAATGCCTGGCACTTGAATGTCGGCATGGTGACGATCGTCCTTCATGATATATTCCCGGATTGTGAGCACCTTGATCAGCGGGCCGACGACGGGAAGGGCGGCGAATGCTTGCGCCGCGGAAGCGCTGACGTTGATGCCGATCACGAGCAGCAGCACGGCTGCGCTGGCTGCGGAAATCCACCTGGCGCGAACGCGGCGTCTCGTCTGCTGATTCAATGCACGGCTGACAACGGAGTCGAGCTCCTCCGGAATCGGAATTTGCGCATACTGCATCTTAAGCTCCTCCAGTTTATGATCCATGATGACCGGCCTCCTCGGAAAGTAAGTTCGTGATTCCCGCTCTTAACAAATGAAGCGCTTGATACAGCCTTGTTTTGACCGTATTTACGTTAATGTTCAACACTTCGGCGACTTCCTCGATCTTCAAATCCTCGAAAAAGCGGAGCACGACCACGCTTCGATATTTCTCCGGCAGTTCGTCCAGCGTCTTCTCGATATCGACGTCCGGATACACATCCTCGGAGTCGCGCAGGAACGCGTGCAGCTTCTCATCCTCCATCGGCTGAAGCCTTTGGCGCTTTCTCACAAGGTCCAGCGCCGCATGTACGACAATGCGGTAAAACCAGCTCTTCACCGCCGCCGGATCTTTCAGGGCGGCCTTCGTCTTCATCGCGCGGTAAATCGCTTCCTGTACGATATCGAGCGCATCGTCTTTATTTCTGACATAGCTGTAGGCCAGCCGGTAAATGTTCTCCTTGTTCGTCGTTATAAATTGTACGAGTTCGGATGTTTCGTCTAACGATTTCACGAAGTTTCGCTCCTATGCAGTACGGCTTTACTTCAAAAATGAGGCATCATCTTGAGACGTTCCAGCGTTCAATGAATCCTGTCGGCGCAAATATGCACGGCACAGACGGGTTCAACCGGTGCCAGCGCCAGGCTCGGAATCCGCTCAGGCCGATCCGCCGTGCGCATTGTCACAGAGATGCCAAAAGTTCGGTAATAAGGTAACCTGCCCCTGCGCAAAAGATACCAGATTCTGTCATCCCCATGCAGTATCTTATTGCCGGAAGCGGTGATGGCTGGAATGAAACGGGACATATACAAGACGAACGAGGGGGGGTGAAAAGTTTGGACAGCGGCCAAAAAAATGCAGGGACATGAGAGCGGGGATAACTGCGTTGCCGATGGCGGACGTCCAGATGAGGAGTGTATAAATAATAAAGCCAAGCGGCTCGAGGACGAGCGCCTGGCTGGCGGTTAGGAGCATAGGGCAATAAAAAAACACCACAAATGATGTGGAGTTCCGGGTTCAGACACGATTTAAGCAAGGGGGTCGTTTCCAGCCCCTTACAATAGTATTATAACGCACGGGAAAACATAAGTCTACAAATATTTGGTAAAATCCTTTACCTTTATTAACGAGGCGTGCGGCTGCGCCATCATCCAGCGAAGGACGTGTGCTGTGGATACGTATTATTGGGATTCCCGAATCGATTATTTGCGCCGCTCCAGAGATTTATATTACAACGACGATTATATCGAGTTTTTGGTGGAAAAGGTATGGCGCGTGGATACGCCGGTCCGGATGGTCGATTTCGGCTGCGGATACGGCTACCTGGGGCTCAAGCTGTTGCCGCTGCTGCCGGAAGGGTCGACCTACACGGGGATCGACCTCGGGGAGAAGCTGCTCGAAGAAGCGAGATCGCTATTTGAGCCGCTGCCCTACGAGACCGAGTTCATCCGCGCCGATATCCAGGAGGTGAGGCTGGAACGGCAATATGATATTGCGCTTTGTCATGCGGTCCTGCTGCATATGCCCCAACCGGTTGAGGTGCTGCGCAACATGATCGACTGTGTAGTCGAACAAGGCCGGATCATCACGTTCGAGCCCCATTGGATCAGCAACATGGCGAATTATTATTTGCACGGGTACGATCAATCGCGGCTTGTTCATCTCGGCATTCTTCAAAAGCTGTATGAGCAGGACACGAAGCGCAGCGGCAAAGACGGCAATATCGGCGCGAAAGTACCGATTTATTTAAGCGAGCTGGGAGTGAAGGAGATTGAAAGCAGAGTGAGCGATAAGGTGCTGTTCCTGCACTCGAATATGGACCAAGACCGCAAATCGGGCTTGTACGAGCGCCTCCGGGATAGCGGACACGCCGATGCCCCGGCGCAGGAAAGGGAGACGTTCGTTACACAGCTGATGGAACGGGGAGCCCGATTCGAGGAGGCGCAGCAGCAATATGATAATGAATTGCTGTTATCCAAGCAGTTTCAGTCCGATTCGTCCTTCACCTATGCCTGCAATATGAAAATTACGTTCGGCAGGGTGGATAGAGCATCGCAGGGCATGACCGATTGACCGGCGATGAAGCGGGCGCGGAACCTTTTCTTTTACACAAACTCTCCCTATGGTTTGCCAAAATATGGTGTATGATGGGAGTACGATTGGCGCTTTATGATCGGGTTGGCCCTCTAGGCGAATTGCCTGGAGGTTTGTTTTTCTCCGGACGGCTGCGGGCCGTCGCGCTCAAGGTCCGCGGATTTCGCTCCGATTCACCTGCAGAGGGGTATTGAATATGTCGCAAAGCAAACAATTATCGATATTTTGGCTGTTTCGTTATCTGCGTCCGGTCAAAGGAAGACTTGCCGTTCTGCTCGTCATGCTGCTGTCTGCCACCGCGCTTCAACTGCTTCAACCGCGAATCATCAAGCAGTTTATCGATACGGCCGCAGCCCAAGGCGTCGTCTCCGGATTGCTGGCGCTCGCCGGGCTGTATCTTGTCGCCGCTGCTTGCAACCAGCTGCTTACCGTTGCGGTCAGCTACCTGGGCAACGACGTAGCCTGGCGGTCGACGAATCGGCTTCGCGCCGATCTGCTGCAGCACTGCCTCCGGCTCGACATGCGCTTCCATAATCAGAAGACGCCCGGGGAAATGATCGAGCGTGTGGACGGCGATGTAACGAACATGTCGAATTTCTTCTCCATGTTTATCGTGCAGATCATCGGCAGCTTCGTGCTGCTTGCCGGCATCCTGGGTTACATGTTCGTATCGAATTGGCCGATTGCCGTCGTCATGCTGCTGTTCACCGGAATTTCGATCAGCGCGATGGTGTATGTTCGCGATTTGGGCGTCAACGCGACGCAAGCGGAGCGTCAAGCGAAAGCCGCCTTGCTCGGTTTAATCGAGGAGCGGATCTCGGGGATTGAAGACGTGCAGTCGAACGGCGGCGTTCCTTATGTCATGAACCGGTTTCATCGCTCGATGCGAAACCTGTTCCTCACCGGTCGGAAAGCGTGGATGCTCCGGGTCGTCCCCTGGAACGCCACGGTCGTCTTATTTACTGCTGCAGTCACGGTGGTGCTCATGCTGGGCGTCTATATGTACATGAAAGGCCAGGTTACGCTCGGTACGCTGTTCCTGTTCTATCAATATACGCAAATGCTGAACGATCCGATCGAACAGATCGGCAATCAGGTGCAGGAGTTCCAGAAGGCCAAATCCGGCATGCGGCGCTCCCGTGAAATATTGTCTATGCAAAGCGAAGTTATGGAAGGCACCGGGGACACCCTCCCTGATGGAGCGCTCGGTTTACAGTTCGAGCAGGTGAGCTTCGGCTACAACAAGGACAGCCGTGTGCTGCACGACATCAGCTTCAACTTGAAGCCAGGCGAACGGCTCGGCCTTGTCGGCCGTACCGGCAGCGGCAAAACGAGCATCAGCCGCCTGCTGCTGCGCCTGTATAACGCCGACAGCGGCGTCATCCGTGTGGGCGGCGTCGACATTCGCACCTTAAGGCTGGAGGCGCTGTACCGCCGGGTCGGCATGGTCACCCAAGACGTGCAGCTGTTCGACGGGACGCTGCGGGACAATCTCACGCTGTTCGATCCCCGTATATCGGATCAAGACATTCTCGCGACGACCGGCAAGCTCGGCCTACAGTCCTGGATCGATGAATTGCCGGAGGGTCTGAATACGCATCTGGCCTCGGGAGGCAGCTCGTTATCCGCCGGCGAAGCGCAGTTATTTGCCCTGACGCGTGTGTTTTTAACCAAACCGAGCCTCGTCATCCTGGATGAACCGTCTTCAAGGCTGGATGCCGCTACGGAAGCCACCCTGCAGGGCGCGGTGGATCAGCTGCTGGAGCAGTGCACGGCGATTGTTATCGCCCATCGGCTGTCGACGCTGGAAAAAGTAGACAAAATTATGGTTCTCGGCCAAGGGCGCATCGTCGAGTTCGGCGACCGGGAAGCGCTCGCGCAGAACCCTTCCACGCATTTTGCACAATTATTACGAACGGATCGTCAGGAGGAATTAGCATGACCGTAGGTCAGTTTGCCGGACGTCTGGTGCGTTACCGGCTGTCGTTATTCATCATTAACGGCTTGCTGTGGTGCGCGTTTCACTCCATTCCGGTGCTGTTCGGCATCGGGATGCAGTGGTTTTTCGACCGTGCCGTCGGTGAGTCCCCGGGCTTTCTGTGGCTGGCGGCGCCGCTGCTTGTCGTGGCGCTGTTGCGAGTCGGGCGGGTCGGCGTGTTTTTCGTCGCCTTCTACAAATGGATTACGTATACGTATCATCTGCAAGCGATTTTGCGGACTAATATGTTAATCGGCATCATGGAATGGCCCGGCCGCAATTTGCCGGCCTCGCCGGGCGAAGCGATGACCCGCTTCCGCGAAGACGTCGACGAAGTCGTGGAATATGTGGAATCGTGGGTCGATTTCTGGGGGAAGCTGGCGTACGCGGTCATCGCGGTCGCCATTATGGCCAACATCAACGCGCTGATTACGGTCGTCGCCATTACGCCGCTGATCGTCGTGACGCTGCTCAACAATTTGTCGGGGCATCGGGCGCGGCATTACAGCCGGCTTAATCGTGAAGCGACCGGACGAATTACCGGATTCATTGCCGAGACGTTCGGCGCGGCGCAAGCCGTGAAGCTGGGGCAAGCGGAGAGGCATGTGCTGAACCGGTTTCTGACGCTCAACGAAGCGCGGAGACAGGCGGCGCTCAAAGACAATTTGTTCAAGCAGTGGATGCGCTCGTTGAACCAGCACGTGATGAGCGTCAGCACGGGCATCATCCTGCTGATGTGCGCCGCGGAAATGCAGGCGGGACGCTTCACGGTCGGCGACTTCGCGCTGTTTACGATGTATGTCGGTTCATTTGCCTCCAGTATTTCGCTGTTCGGCTACATGGTGTTTCAGCACAAACGGTTAAAAGTGGCCATAGAGCGGATGCGGGTGCTGTTCCGTCCGGGCCGGGAAGACCGGATCGTAGAGCATAACGCGATCTATCTGGACGATGCGCCGCCGGATGTGCCGGAGATCGACAGAAGCCCGGCCGAGCGGCTGCAAAGCCTGGAGGTGAATGGGCTGTCGTATCAGTACCCGAACGCCGCTGCCGGCATCTCGGAGATCAGCTTCCGGCTGAAGCGCGGACAATTTCTGGTCATTACCGGCCGGATCGGCTCGGGAAAAACAACCTTGATGCGGACGCTGCTCGGTCTATTGCCGAAAACAAGCGGCACGGTTACATGGAACGGGAGCGCTGTAGAACAGCCCGCGTCGTTCCTGATTCCGCCGAGAGCAGCGTATACGCCGCAGGTGCCGCGGCTGTTCAGCGACCCGCTGCGCGAGAATATTACGCAGGGCCGCGCCGTATCTCCGGCAATGCTGGAGCACGCGGTTTGGCTCGCCGTCATGGAGCAGGACATCAAGCAGCTCGAGCACGGGCTCGAGACGATGGTCGGGCCGCGGGGCGTCATGCTGTCCGGCGGACAAATTCAGCGTGCTGCGACGGCACGGATGATGCTGACGCAGTCGGACCTGCTCCTGTTCGACGATCTGTCGAGCGCGCTCGACGTCGAGACGGAGAAGCTGCTGTGGGAGCGGTTGTTCCGCGAAGGGGACGTCACTTGCATCGCGGTATCGCACCGCAGGGCGGCGCTGGCCCGTGCGGACCATATCATTGTGATGAAGAACGGCCGAATCGAAGCCGAAGGCACGCTGGCCGAGCTGCTGGCAACCAGCACGGAGATGCGGCTGCTGTGGCAGGGAGAAGAGACGCGGGGGGAAGCGGCCGAGCAGCCCGCATAATCGGCCGCTTTTCCGCCAGTCCGTCACGTTCATGAGAATACAATCGAATGAAAGAAGGCTCCTCACCGCATTGTCTTGGCGGGAGGAGCCTTCTTGCTGCTTAATGGCAGCTTCAATCGTCTGTCAACCTCAAACCGGATAATCGCTCTAATGGAAAAGCCCGGCGTTCTCTCCCGCATTCCTCGGCAAACCGTGTCCATTTGTTCCGCTCCTGCGTGTTCTTGTTCGCCTTGCAGGCTAAAGACTGGTCACAAACAGATAGCCTCCCGTGAACAGCAGGATGACATACGTGATGATCTTGAACAGCCCGGGACTGATCCATCTGAAGCATAGCTGCCCGAACAGGATGCCGGCCAATAGCGGGGGAAGAGCGACGAGCGAATCCGTCCAAGCATCCAGACTGGTGCCGCCGAACCCGATTTGCAAGACGAGACTGACGGAGTATACGAAGAGATAGTAGGCTAATGTCGTGCTTCGCAGTATCGCTTTATCCATTCCGGTGCTCGCAAAATACAGCAGCAGCGGTGGACCCGGTACCCCGATGCTTGACGTCAACAGCCCGGAGACTCCCCCGACCGCATAATCCCGGCGGCTCGTCTGCCGCATCGTTCTCTGAGATAGCAGCAGAACGGTCAGAAGCAATATAAGGCCGCCTACCGCTAATTTGATGAAACGGATGTCGGCGTATAAGTAAACGAACAAACCGGCCGCAAGCCCCGCTATGCTTCCCGCGATCAGTTTGCCAAGCAAACGCTTATCCACTTCTTTTCCGACGCGGAACATCATGAATGCGGACAAACAAAGCGAAAGAATAATATTGATCTGTATCGCAGACTGTGCCGGATAAAGGAGCAGCAGGAACGGCGTCCCGACGATCGAAAAACCGTAGCCTGTACTGGTTTGCAGCAGCGAGGCCGCAAAAACGATACAGGCTAGCCATACCCATGTATCCATATGCAATGATCCTCCAACATGAAAATTTGCTATCGTTTCCATTATACCTGAATATTCGGGCCGTGGACCTGGTGAAATGAGAGGTTTGCTGGCAAATGAGCGCCTGCATGCGACGAGATAGGCAAATAGGAAAAATAGGGTTGAATATTGAAGCGTTTTCATTTAGGATAATGATGAAACGTTTCGGAAACGTTGCTGAAATGAAAGGAGCGGAATGAGGGTACACGGTGCGCAGCAAATGTTGTAAGCGTTTCATTATGGAGGGAAGCATGCGGCTTGCAAGCCGCAGCCATGCAACTCTACTCAAGGAGGGTCAGGAATGATGAACATGTTCGGGGGACGAAGGAAGCTAACGAAGGTTGTTGTATCGATTCCAGTCATACTCGCTTTAATGTCAGGCTGTTCCAAGGAAGCAAGCCCGGGCCCGGAGAAACCGCCTGCTCCGCAAGGAGCCGATTCGTTCGATACGTCCAAGCCTGTCAAGCTCAGTCTCTATATGGGACTGCTGCAGCCGGATGAATGGATTCAGAAGCATATTATCGGACCGGTTCAGAAGAAGTACCCGAATATTAGCATTGATATTGTAAGGAAAGGGAAGGGGACCAATCCGGATGAGCTCGTCGTCGCGGGGATGTTTCCGGATCTGATCTACGAGAGCATCCCGCGCTACACGCCGTACAAAGACTTGGGGCTGCTGTACGACATGAACGACATGATCAAGAAGTACAAATTCGATGTCGGCAAGCTCAACCCGGTCGTCGTCGACGCGCTGAAAGTATGGGGAAGCGGCGGAGAGCTGTATCACATGCCGCTCTGGATGAATTTCACGGCGCTGTATTATAACAAGGATATATTTGACAAGTTTGGCGTTGCGTATCCGAAAGACGGCATGACGTGGGACGAAGCGATCGAGCTGTCCAAATCGTTGACCCGAACGCAGGATAACGTTGCCTACAGAGGATTGGATCCTACGAGTATTACGGGAATGGCCCATCAGCTCGGCTTGAACTTCGTCGATCCGAAAACGAATCAGGCGCTGCTGGAGAACGACGGCTTCAAACGAATTTTCCAAACGTTCCTGACCGCCTATAAAATTCCCGGCAACGAAATGAGGGGTGTCTCCAGGGATACGTTCCTGAAGGACAGAACGATGGCGATGTATCCCTTCTACGCGGACATGGTAACGCTGCTCGCAGACTCGGCGGCCAAAGGCGCGCCGGTCAACTGGGATATGGCCTCGCTGCCCTCGTTTCCCGAACGGCCGGGAATCGGGTACGAAGTCGACTCTCATAATTTGTCGATCAGCAGCAGCAGCCAGAACAAGGACGCCGCGTTCATGGTCGTGTCGTATTTAACGTCGCTCGAGCCACAGCTGGAATTGAGCAAATCCGGTTATTTGCCCGTGACGACCGATCCCGAACCGCTCAAAAGCTTCGGAGCGAATCAGCCGGAGCTGAAAGGGAAGCATCTTGACGCCATCTTCAAAACAAAGCCGGCGCCATTCCATAAATTTACGCCGTACGATTCGCTTGCTACCGGACGCTTGAGCCCGGCGCTCGCCGAAGCGGAGAAAGGCAAAGACATCAATACCGCGCTGAGGGAAGCCAGCGAAGCGGCTAATAAATTGATACAGGAAAAATTGGCAGCGACGGCGGCCAAATAGCGGAATACATACCTTATGTAAGGACCGGTGCGCTTGTGCTTATGACAAGACATTGGTCTTTTTTGCGTTTCTGGACGCATATGCCAAATAGTCGAATTAGGCAAGTTCTTAATCGATTCGAGCATAGGAACGAAAGGGGCGAATTGATATACTAGGTGTGCCGGCGACGAACCAACCGGGCTGCATTCGGCAACCGATTCGTTACAGCAAAGGAGAGAACGATTCATGTCTACACCGACCTCACATTACAAAAATCCGCTGCCGATTCAACATATTGGCGATCCGTACATTTTGCGGGCGTCTGACGGCAAATATTATTGCTATCCTACATCCGCTGGCGAGAAAGGGTTCAAAACCTGGTCCTCGGACGATCTGGTTCATTGGAAAGAAGAAGGATTCATCTACGAGAAAAATGAACGCTCGTGGGGGTTCAGGCAGTTTTGGGCGCCGGAAGTGGTTGAACGCAGCGGCAAGTTCTATATGTACTATACGGCGCGCTGGAAAGAGAAGGACAGCTTGCGGATCGGCGTTGCCGTAGCCGACCGTCCGACGGGACCGTTCGTCGATGTATACGACCATCCGATGTTTGATTTCGGCTATGCCGCCATCGACGCGAATATTTTGTTCGACGATGACGGAAAGATGTACATGTATTATTCGAGAGACTGCTCGGAAAATATCGTGAACGGCCGGTACGAAAGCCATATATACGGCATTCAGTTGGGCGACGATATGATTACGACCGTAGGCGAGGCTGTCTGCTTGACGAGGCCGGATCAGGAGTGGGAGATGAAATCGCTCGCTCAGCAGCGGTTATGGAATGAAGGCCCGTTCACGATCAAGCGAAACGGCGTTTATTATTTGACGTACTCCGCCAACTTTTTTGGAGGACGTCATTACTCGGTCGGCTATGCCGTATCCGACCAACCGCTCGGTCCGTTCCGCAAATACGAGCACAATCCCGTGCTGGCCAGCAATTGCGAGGAAATATCCGGTCCGGGGCATCACAGCATCATCGCCTCGCCTGACGGCACGGAGCTGTTCATGGTGTATCACACGCATACCGATCCTGCCAAGGGCGGCGGCAACCGGCAAGTGTGCATAGACCGGATGGGCTTCAGGGAGGACGGTACGATCTTCGTCAAGGGTCCGACCCTTAGCGAGCAGCCGGTGCCTTCCGGAGCGGGAACGACAATGAAGGCCGGCAACGAATAAACAGCCTTTCGTACCACAACACGGCGGCACTCGATCACGGTGTCGCCTGCGCTTGTTCGGGGAATGACATTGCAGCCGAAGGAATGTGAATACAATGGAGAAGAAAATATCCCGCAGGGCATTTATGATTGGACTGGGCGCATTGGGAGGAACGATTGCGGCGGCTTCCGCGGGCGCATGGCTGCTTGGCGGTTCTCCGAAGCTTCCCGGCGAATCGACTGCGTCCGGAGAGCTGGGCGGACCGGCTCCTTCCCTGCCGCCGAAGAAAAAGCCGAATATCGTAGTCATTCTCGCGGACGATATGGGGTATTCGGATATCGGCTGTTACGGCGGTATGACCGATACGCCTAACCTCGACGCCTTGGCTGCGAATGGCGTCAGGCTTACGCAATTTACGAATACGGCCCGCTGCTCTCCGTCCAGGGCATCGCTTCTGACGGGCCTGCATCCGCATCAAGCCGGAATGGCGCATCTCCAGGGCATGTATGGTCCGTACACGGAGAAGCTCAACGACAACTGTGTAACGATCGCGGAGGTTTTGAAAGAAAGCGGTTACGGTACCTATATGGCGGGCAAATGGCATCTCGGCAGCGGACTGCCGCATCAGCGGGGCTTTGATCAGGCGTATCATTACCCTGGAGGCGATTTTTTCTCCAAGAAGGGGATTATGCTCAATGGCGGAAAGCTAAATCCCGATGCGTTCGGCAGCGAGTATTACTCTACGGACGACATGACCACGCGGGCGATCGGCATGCTGGAGAATCACCGCAAGCAGGCGGCGGAGAAGCCGTTTTTCCTGTATATGACGTATACGGCTCCACACTTTCCGCTGCAGGCGAAGGCCAAAGACATCGCCAAGTACAAAGGACGCTTCGATCAGGGCTGGGATGCGCTGCGGAAGCAAAAGTTCGACCGCATGAAGCAAATGGGTCTGATCGACCCCCGCTGGGAGCTGCCGGCCTTGAGCGATTCGGGCGCTCCTTCCTGGGACAAGGAGACGTCCAAATCCTGGAGGCTGCGGGCCATGGAAGTGTATGCAGCCATGGTGGACTGCATGGATCAAAACATCGGTAGGCTGGTCGAGACGCTGCGAGCATCCGGCGAGCTCGAGAACACGCTCTTGCTATTTCTTTCGGACAATGGCGGCAATGCGGAATTTCTTAACATCAAGAATACGGCGAAGCTGCCCGGAGGCCCCGGGTATGCCGTCGCGAACGGTCACTATGGCGCAGGCTGGGCCAGTCTCTCCAACACGCCGTTCCGCATGTTCAAGCATTACGTTCATCAAGGCGGCATCGCCACGCCTTTCATTGTGCATTGGCCCGCAGGGCTCAAGGAGAAGGGGGTTCTGAGGAAAACGCCGGCGCAGCTGACGGACATGATGCCGACGGTGCTCGAGGCAAGCGGATCGAGCTATCCGGAGACGTTCAAGGGCCGCGCGATCATCCCATCCGAAGGACGCAGCATGATTCCGATCTTTCAGAGCGACCAGTCGGATAAGTCGTACTTGTTCTGGGAGCATGAGGGCAACTGCGGGGTGCGGCATAACCAATGGAAGCTGGTAAAGTTCGAGAAATATGCTTGGGAGCTGTACGATCTGGAGAAGGACGGGACGGAAATGCATGACCTTGCCGCGCAGCAGCCCGATCTTGTCAAGCAGTTGAGCGACGAGTACGAGAAATGGGCCAAACGGGCGAACGTGTTGAAGAAGGAAGATTATATGAAATATGCCAAGGGCGATAAGGACGGCGAAGGCCCTAACGGACCGATCAATTTGCGAACGTTCAAGGGCGCAGCTGGGAAATAACTCATCGGCGGCTGGCGAGCGTGCTCTATCTGCCATTTGCCATGGCAGCGTTTGAATCGGAGATGAAGCGGAAGGGTCCGGCCTTCGTCGTCTCCGACTTTGCATGGCAACGGCTTCCCGTTATATGCTGCGGGATGCCCGGCGGGACATTCGCTCTTGGGGATATATCGTTTACCGTTTATCGATTATGGAAAAGCTTCGATGCGAAGCTTTTTTTTGTTTTATAGCGTGAAGCATTCCTTTATACTAGGTAAGAACAGGAAATAGGAGGGAATCGAATGAAACTGGCATTTATATCGGATATCCACGGCAATGCTGCCGCGCTTGATGCGGTTTTGGAAGATATCGGCGGCAAAGCGGTCGACCGGATTTACGTGCTTGGTGATCTGTGCTATCGCGGGCCGGAGCCGAAGCGTGCGCTGGATCGGGTCCGGTCGCTGCGGACCGAAGTGATCAAAGGAAATGCGGACGAGTGGGTTGTGCGCGGGGTACGTCCCGGAGAAGTGCCGGAGCAGGCGATCGGGATGATGAACCGGGAGCGCGACTGGACGCTGGCGCGATTGGATGCGGACGACGTCGCATATTTGAACGGGCTCCCGCAGTCGCTTCGCTTGCAGTTCGAGGGCGTGTCGATCAGCGCCTTCCACGCGACGCCGGACAGCTTGTTCGAGATCGTCCCGCCCTTTGCGGCTGACGAGCAGATCCAAGCGAAGCTCATGACCGCCGAAGCGGCGGACATTTACATATACGGCCATATCCACAAACCGTATATCCGGTATTTGGACGGGAAAGTCGTCATCAATACGGGAAGCGTCGGTTTACCCTTCGATGGGATGACGAAAGCGTCCTATGCGATCGTAGAGGTGGAGCAGGGAAGCATCCGTACTTCGCTGGAGCGGGTTGCTTTTCCGGCGGAGGGCGTGATCCGGCAATATGAGGAAGCGCAGTACCCTAATGCGGAGATGATGGCGTCCGTTATTCGTAATGCGAGCGTGAAGCTGTGAGTGCGGATTTCATAATGCGCAAGAATGGCGCAGCCGTAACGAACGGTCGGGAATAAACCGTATAGGCGCACACGGATGTCGTTGAGGCACGGATCGCCGTATCGTTGACTGCTATCGTCGGCTTGAATTCGGTACTCGTGACGAGCTTAGGGCGGCCGAATGGGCTGGTCGTGAGCGACAAACAAATACTGGACACTCAAAAGGGAAGACTGCCGAATAATAGCTGGCGTCTTCCCTTTGGATTGGTACAAGCGACGGAATAAGGACATGCGCACCGCTTTCGCATTCGCTCCCGTTTATGCACCCGCCGAGGCGGGCTTCGATTCGGGCTTTACGAGCACCTTGCTCTCCCATGCCCGGCTTCTCCACCGGTACAGCAGAATGAATCCCCGCACCCATTCGTCGATAATAAACACGATCCATATCCCGATCAGACCGAAGCCGAAATGAAGTCCCAGCAAGTAGGTGAGCGGGATGCTCACTCCCCAGATCACGAGCAAGCCGGTGATCACGATGAATCGCGCGTCGCCGCTCGCCCGCAGCGCTTCGCCGATGACGATGTTGAGGCAACGGCCCGGCTCCAGCAGAAACCCCAGACAGAGCAGGAAAGCGCCGAGCGAGATAATATCCGCTTCCTGGGTAAACAGACCGAGCAGCGGCTTCCGGAATGCGACGATGACCGTAACCGCGCACAAGGACAGCAGCATGCTGAGACGGAGGCTGCGGTACAGTTGGCGATACGCCGACTCCTTGTCCCCGGCGCCCACGAGACGGCCGATCAGGATCATCGTTCCCCGGCCCAGCGAGATGGCGAGCACCATAATGAAATACATAATGTTCTGTGTATAAATGCGCGTAGACAACAGCTCGGCGCCGAGCGATGTGATGAAATAGGTCGTTACAAGCTGGCTGGCCGAATAGGAGAGCTGATTGCTCCCTGTCGGGATGCCGACGGCGATAATTTTTTTCAAATCGTCCTTTCTGCACTGCAAAAACGACTTCCAGCCGATAGGCAGCCGCACGACTTTGCGAAGGATGAAGCCGTAGGCGGCGAGAGCGACGCATTGGCTGATGACCGCGGAGATGGCGACGCCGGGCACGCCAAGCTTCGGAAAGCCGCCGGGTCCGAAGATGAACAGGAAGTTGCCCGTCAAGTTGAGCAAATTCATGCCGACGCTGACCATCATCGTATAACGCGTAAACCCGTGCACCTGGGTAATGGCCGAGATCGTCAAATTGACCGCCTGCACGAACAGTGCCCCGCCGACAATGACCAGGTAGGTCCGCGCTTGACCAAGCAGCTCCGGCTGCAAGCCGAACAGGCCGAGCAGCGGACGGCTGAAGACGATCATGGCGAAGCTGACGGCGAGTCCGAACGCCAAATTCAACACAATGGCGCCGGCGGCGAAGCGCTTAACGTCACTCGTCTTGTTAGCACCCAAATATTGCGAGATCACGATCGCCGTGCCGGCCGAAACGACCTGCAGCAGCAAAAAGGCAAACAGGATCAGCTGGTTGGACACGCCGACGGAAGCAACCGCCGCGTCGGATACTTTGCTGACCATGAACGTATCCGCGGTCCGCATGAACATTTGCAGCGACGATTCGATAAATAACGGCCAGGTGATTGCGAATAGCGCCAGCTTTTTCGGAGTGGACATGAGGTGTACCTTCTTCCCGGTGTGGTGTGGCTCCTTTGTCTCATTATAAGCGAGAAGGCGGGAATTTGCCGTAACAAGTTGTCGCGCGAGCGATAAAAAAATCATGCGTGTTCGGCATTGGCGGAAGAGCTTTGGGAACCGGCCGGGGCTCGATCACGTGACGTGCAGCGCTGAAATAAGCAATCGGGATTGGTGCGGCGCGGATGTTGTAACAACGACAATGCTGTAAAACGGATCAAGTGGTTTAACGGAAGAAGATGTCAAACGGAGGATTGACAAGTGGAACGCATTGGTATATTTTTAGCTTAATGACATATTGTTATAACAATATAATAAATCATCAGGAGGCTCGGATGGATAAACAGCGCAAACAATTGGATTCCAGCAGCCCGCTGCCTCTGCATTACCAGCTGCAGGAGATCATCAGGCACGAAGCGTTAAATGGGGAGCTCGCAGATCCAAGCGGCAAGATGCCGACGGAGAACGAGCTGATGGCCCGGTTCGAAGTGAGCCGCATTACAGTGCGGCAGGCGCTTTCCAAATTGGTCGACCAAGGGCTGCTTCACCGGGAGAGGGGCAAGGGAACCTTTCTGAAAACGAATCATGCCGAACAGTGGACAGGGCAGCTGCTCGGATTTGCCGAGACGATTGCCGCCTCGGGCTTCACGCCCGGAGGCAAGACGCTACAGCACGGCATCGTCCAGGAGCTTCCCGCCGAAATCCGAAGCAAGCTGCAGGTCCGGACGGCATGGGAACTGAAGCGTCTGCGTTACGCCGATGAGCTGCCGATCGCGATCGAGCATTCATACTTTCCCGAGCCGATCGGCAAGCGGATGGAGCAGCAGGAGCTGGGCTCCGTGCTGACTTACGCCTACTTGGAGAAGGAGCTTGGGGTCTCGCTGCGCAGCGGCACGCAGACCATCAGCGCGAGGATCGCCGGCAAGCACGAGTCCAAACTGCTCGGTATCGCCGAAGGAAGCGCCCTGCTATCCATTGAACGGGTGATTTTCGCAGCGGATCAAGCCCCTGTCGAGTATTTGGAGGCGGTATACCGGCCGGATTATTTCCAGTACACCGTTCAGCTGCGGCGTTAAGTCTGCCTGCACAATGGGTACTCGGTACAGCGCAGCGATGGCGGTAGGGGACGGCAGTCCTTAATTCGAAGTCATAACAAGCTTGGGAGGGATGGCTTATTCGTATTATCAAAGTAGAACCCATTGTTCTTCATGTACCGCTTGACAAGCCGGTTGTCACATCGTTTGGCAGGATGGATGCGAGAACGACGGTGCTTGTGAAGGTCGAAGCGGATACGGGCGAATACGGAATAGGAGAGATCTGGAACAACTTCCCTTCCTGGGGCATGTACGAGAAGATCACGACGCTGAAGTACGGAATTGTCCCGATGCTGATCGGCGAAGACCCGCTTGACATCGCCGGCGTGAACACCAAGCTGCTTCGCGCGCTTACGGTGCTTGGTCTGCAATGGGGGGCGCTGGGGCCGATTTACCAGAGCATCAGCGGGATCGACATGGCGTTGTGGGATTTGAAAGGAAAGCATGAGGGCAAGCCGGTAGCGGCACTCCTTGGCGGGGATGTCCGCCAGCCTGTTCAGGTGTATGCTAGCGGCATCGGGCCAGATGGGATCGAGCCGCTGATCGAGAGTCATCAGGCGATGGGCGTCACGGCCTATAAACTGAAGGTAGGGAAGGATGCCGACAAGGACTTCCGCAATTTGCAGCGCATGCGCGACATGCTGCGTCCCGGCGACAAGATCATGATCGACGCCAATCAGGCGTGGGATCGCGAGACTGCCGTATCCAACCTGCTGCGTTTCCAAGCGTTTCAGCTGACATGGATTGAAGAGCCGCTGTGCTGCGATGACTTCGGCGGATACCGGATGATCCGCGAACGCACGGGGATTCCGGTGGCGGGAGGAGAGAATCTGTACGGCGAGCGCCACGCTATGCTGGCTCTGGAGCATGGCGCACTTGATGTCATTCAGCCCGATTTGAGCAAAAACGGCGGCATCTCGGAGGGCCGAGCGATGGCGGAGGCCGCGCGCCGGGCAAACGTTCCGTACGCTCCCCATTTCCTGGGTGGAGCCGTCTGCCTCGCCGCCAGCCTGCATTTCTTTGCCGGCGTTCCCGGCGGTGTATGGCTGGAGCTGGATGCTAACCCGAACCCGTTCCGCGAGAAGCTGTTTACGGCGCCATTCGTCGTCAAAGACGGAACACTGGCCGTTCCGGAAGGGCCGGGTCTCGGGTTTGAGCTGGACCCCGAATTCGTCGATTATTACAAAATTGCCGTATCGGCGCCGGAGTGACGTGAATCCGCTTGCAATGACGGAATGGCTGGTATGTCGAAACGGTGCAATGATCGAAAGCAGCAACTGATCGATCTCTGATGTGATCGACTGCTGATGTGATCGAACGCGACATGGATGCAATATGAGGAGAGGAGCCAGCGAAATGGCCGAATATTACGGCAACTATATTAGCGGACGCTATGTCGCCCCGAGGCGGGCTGCATGGTTCGAATCGGTGAATCCGGCCGACCGGGAGGAGCGTCTGGGCTTGTTTGTCGACTCCGGCGTTCAGGAAGTGGCGGAGGCGGTAAGTTCCATCGCCGGAGTCGCAGCGCGGTGGGCGAGCACTCCCGGCACGGAGCGCGCCGCCATGCTGCAGAAGGCGCTAATCGCGTTGGGCGAGCGAAAGGAAGAGCTCGCCCGCGTCATGACAAGGGAGCAGGGGAAGCCGCTCCAGGAATCGATGAACGAAATCGGCAAATCGATCGGCGAAGCCCAGTTCATGCTTGGAGAGGGGTATCGGCTGAACGGCTATACGGCGATGAGCGAGAAGCCGGGCACTTGGGCGCAAACCGTAAGGGTGCCCGTCGGTCCCGTAGCGGCGATCACCCCCTGGAATTTCCCCGTGCTGACGCCGATGCGCAAGCTGATGCCCGCGCTGGTTACCGGCAATACGGCGGTGCTCAAGCCGTCGGAGTACACGCCGCTAACCGGGCTAAAGCTTGTGGAGATCCTGAATTCCGCAGGGCTGCCTGGCGGTGTGCTGAATGCGGTTACAGGCGGCCGTTCAACAGGAGAAGCGCTGGTGAAGCATCATGCGATTCAAGCGATCACGTTCACCGGATCAACAGCGGCCGGCCGGTCCATCTATAAGCTTGCGGCGGAGCGGCTCGTCCGGGTGCAGGCGGAGATGGGCGGCAAAAATCCGGCAGTCGTCTGGGACCCGCCGAGCATGGATGAGGCGGTCAAGCACATCGTCAGCGCCGCTTTCCTGTGCTCGGGGCAGCGCTGCACGGCCATCAGCCGTGTCATCGTTCGCCGGGCGGAGGCGGCGGAGCTCGAGCGTGCGCTTGTCGCTGCGCTAGCCGAGCTGCGTCCCGGCAACGGCTTGGCGGCCGGCGTGACGCTCGGCCCGTTAACCAGCGAGGCGCAGCTGACGAAAGTGAGCGGCTTCGTGCAGCGAGCGGTTCGGGAAGGCGCCCGTCTGGCGCTCGGCGGCGCACCGCTGCTGGAAGGCGAATATGCCAAAGGCTTCTTCTTCCCGGCGACGCTGCTGGCCGATGTTACGGAGGAGATGGAAATCGCCAGAGAGGAAGTGTTCGGGCCGGTGCTGACGCTGCAGCCTGTCGACACGTTCGAGGAAGCGCTGGCTGTGGCGAATCATGTCGAATACGGGCTGACTGCGGCCATTTTTACGAAAGACTTGTCCATCGCGGGTCGCTTTGTCGATGGCATCCAAACGGGTATGGTGCATGTCAATCACGGTACCGCTCCGGAAAGCCATATGCCGTTCGGCGGGGTCAAAGCTTCGGGTGTCGGTCCCGGCTCGGTGGGCCCGACAACCAAAGACTTTTTTACCGACATCAAGACGGTGTACCTCAAGCATACATAAACGATTCATTATACCAAGGAGGAGTGCGCAATGACGCAAAAGATCGGATTTGTCGGACTCGGCGCTATGGGCAGACCGATGTCCAAAAATATTATCGGCAAAGGAAACTACGAGCTGATCGTGTATGACGTGGTCGACCGGGCGGTCGAGGAACTTGTGGCGCACGGCGCCAAAGCGGCGGCTTCCGCAGCGGAGGTGGCGGAGAACAGCGATGTCATCATAACGATGCTGCCCAATTCGCCCGACGTGGAAGCGGCGGTGCTGGGGCCGGGCGGAGTGCTTGAAGGCATGCGGCCGGGCTCGACCCTGATCGATATGAGCACGATTGATCCGGCGACGACAAGAAAGGTTGCGGCGGCGGTGCAGGCAAAAGGGTGCAGCATGCTGGACGCTCCGGTAGGCCGTTCCACCGCCAACGCGGAGGACGGCACGCTGCTCATCATGGCGGGCGGGGAGGAGGATGTGTTCGAGGCATGCAAGCCGATCTTGTCGTGCATGGGCAGCGATTTGGTGCATTGCGGCCCGATCGGCTCGGGGGAGATCGTCAAGATCGTCAACAATATGCTCACCGGCATCATCGTCACGGCCAACGCGGAGGCGTTGACGCTCGGCGTGAAAGCGGGCGTGAAGCTGGAGACACTGCTCCAGGTGCTGCGCAGCACGGCGGCCAATAACGGACATTTGCATGCCACCTATCCCGTCAAGGCGCTCAAGGGAGACTTCTCCCCCGGGTTTGCCGTCCGCCTCGCCTACAAAGACATGAACCTTGCATTAAGCCTCGGGGGGCAGCTCAGCGTCCCGCTTTCCGTAGCCGCCTCGAGCACGCAGCTGTTTAATATGGCGAGAGGGCTCGGACACGACAATCATGACTATACGTCCGTCATCTCCGTCGTAGAGGAATGCGCCGGAGTCAAGGTGCGAATCGATTAGTCGACAAGAGAAAGGGAGATGGAATTCCATGAACAGGATCAGAGGCATTGCGCATCGCGGCGATCCGGCCCGTTACCCGGAAAATACGTTATCGTCGTTTCAGTCGGCGCTGGATGCAGCGTTCACGCACATGGAGCTGGACGTGCATTTGAGCAAGGACGGCGTGCCGGTCGTCATGCATGACCATACCTTGCAGCGAATGAGCGACGGCAAAGGGCCGATCAGAAACTTTACGCTTGAGCAGCTGAAGCGTCTCAAAGTAGGTGAAACGGAGTCCATCCCCACATTGGAGGAGGCGTTCCGGCTCGTGCGGGGGCGCATTACCGTACTGGTGGAGCTGAAACAGACAGGCAACCTGTACGAAGGGTTGGAAGAGAAAGTGCTGGAGGTCGTTACCGGGCTGGATATGGTCGATCAAGTCGTGATCACTTCATTCGACCATTATGCTCTGGCGAAGATGCGTCGACTGAACGGCCAAGTGCCGATCGGTTTGTTAATGAGCGGCTCCTCTCCCGCTGTGTTCCCCTTCATGAAGGAGATCGGCTCCGGGTATATGTCCATTCCGCATGCTTATTTGACGGAACCCTGTGTGGATGATTGCCGGGAGAACGGTGTCCAGCTCATTACAAGACCGGTCGATTCGGAAGACACGATGAACAAGATGCTGCAATTTCCTTCCGTGCTGGCTTCGACGAATCAGTTGGAGCGTTGGCAGCAGTTTTATCTCGAGCATAAAGACCGGCTGCAATAATACCAAGGACATCCGGTTTCATTGCTTTATTTCCCCGTAAATGAAGGCTTTATTTCCCGGGCAACCGCAAAAAGCGATAATTTTCGGTTTCCCGCGTCAGTTCGTCCCGAAAGGCGCTCGAAATGAAGAAGCTTGTCGTCGAATCGAACGGGTCATGCAAGAAGAAGAGCCGCATCGCTCACAAGATGCGGCTCTTTGTCGATTGGATCGTCGTTCCTTCGTAAAACCCGCCCTGCAGCAAAATATGCTCGTAAGGCAGATGCGGATTCGCGATACGCCAAAGCATGCGCTCGGCGGCACGGATGCCAGACTCCCTGATCATCAGCAGCGGCCGGGACAATTCCGGCACGAAGGCGTTCTCGGCATGGGCCACGCTGATCAGCGACACGTCCTCGGGGATTCGCAAGCCGAGCCGGCTGCAGGCGTTATAGATCCATACGAGATCATAATGAACGCCGCTCAAGATGGCTGTCGGCCGGTACTGCTGCAGCCGGCTTACGAGCTGGTCTCCCCAACTGAGCGGGCTATTCAAACCGCTCGTCATATGATCCTGCGGATCGACCGGAAGTCCGGCCGTCTTCATAGCCGCCACGAAAGACTGCCAGCGCAGGACGAATCCCCGATGCGTGCCGATATTTCCGATATACATGATGCGCGTATGCCCCTTCGACAGCAGCTTGCGCACCGATTGGTGAATCGCCGTCCCGACATCCCAGACGACGCTGTCCACCTTGGCTTCCGGCCCCGGAAAATTGATCAATACGCGCGGGATGGCATATTGCAGCAGATGGGCCTCCTGCTTCAGGCCGATCATCGGGGTAATGAACACGCCGTCGCAATATTCCAGCTGCTGCATGTCCGACCAGGCGCGAAGCGTGCCGCTTGACTCGAGCTGATAAGGAATCGTAACCGTTTCAAGCGAATGGCCGTATTCCGACAACTTCTCCTGCAGCCCGTCGAGAATGAACAAAATCATGTCCGACGGTTCGTGCTGGTCGGGAATGACCAGCTTGAACCGCAGCGGCTTGCGGGGATGAAGCGGAATGCGTTCGACCGCATGCGCGCGCTCCTGATCCTTGGTCCGGTATCCGATCTCCCGGGCGACCTTATGCACGTGATTGCGGGTCTCCTCCGACATGCCGGGGAGCCCGCGCAGCGCTTTGGAGACGGTGTGGACCGACAGTCCCGATTCGCGGGACAAATCCTGCAGCGTAATCGACTTTTTCTTCCGCATAATGCGCTCCTTTACTCTGTTGTCGATAGCTTGATTTTAATGAAAATGAAAGTTTTCTTCAACTAGTTGTGAAGGTTGAATTTGAATAAAATCGAGTTGAAACAAACGTTTGCTTTCAGTGCTTCACATTAAACGACAAGGAGAGCAGCCATGCACAGCATCGATTTCGGAAAGATCAAGTACGACGCCGGTCCCGCTGCGCCGTCCAGCCCGCAGCGGGTTGAAGCGGATTTATGCATTTACGGGGCGACCTCTGCCGGGATTGCCGCAGCTATCCAAGCGAAGCGGATGGGGCTTCGCGTTGTCATTGCCGAGTTTGGCCGCCATCTGGGCGGACTGACGACCGGCGGGCTGGGTGCGACGGATATCGGCAATAAGGCGGCGATCGGAGGCATCGCGCGCGAATTTTACCGTGCAGTCGGCAGCCATTACGGAAGTACGGAGCCGGATGGGACGATGTGGACGTTCGAGCCAAGCACGGCAAAACGAATTTACGAGGAATGGCTGCAGTCGGCGGAGGTGGCCGTCTACTTCGGGCAGCAGTTGGACCGGGTGGAACAGAAGGAGGGGAAGCTGTCGGAGCTGGTTATGACGAGCGGCAGCCGGTTCAGCGCGCCGATGTTTATTGACGCGACCTATGAGGGCGATTTGCTGGCCCGCGCCGGCGTCGCATATCATGTCGGCCGGGAAGCGAATTCGCTGTACCGGGAAACGCTGAACGGCGTTCATTACGGACATCCGAACCATAATTTCAAAGCGTGGGTCGACCCTTACGTCATTCCGGGCAAACCCGACAGCGGGCTGCTACCGGGCGTGACGGAGGCGCCCCTGCTGCGGCAGGGAGACGGCGATTCGAGCGTTCAAGCGTACAACTTCCGCATCTGCCTGACGAACGTGCCGGAGAACCGGATTCCGATCGCGCAGCCGCCGGGCTACGATCCGCAAACGTATACGCTGCTGGCGCGGTACATAGAGGCCGGCGTCTGGGATGCGCTGCGTCTGCTCAAGATGATGCCGAATGGGAAGACCGACCTGAACAACTTCGGAGCCGTATCCACCGATCATATCGGCGGCAGCGATCATTGGCCGGAGGGCGATGCGAAGACGAGGGAACGTCTGTTCCAGGAGCATCTCCGGTACAATATGGGCATGCTGTACTTTCTGACTCACGATTCGCGGGTGCCGGAGCCGATTCGGCGGGAGGCCGCCCAGTGGGGACTGCCTGCCGACGAATATACGGACAGCGGGCATTGGACTCCGCAGCTGTATATTCGGGAGGCCAGGCGCATGGTATCGGAGGTCGTCATGACCGAGCATCATTGCCGAGGCTATGCGGTTGTCGACGATCCGGTCGGGCTGGCGGCGTATACGATGGATTCTCATAACTGCCGCAGGCTCGTGATCGACGGCAGATGCATCAATGAAGGGAATGTCGAGGTAGCGCCGAGCGCGCCTTATCCGATTTCGTATCGCGCCATCGTGCCGAAGCAAGAGCAATGCGCCAATCTGCTCGTACCCGTCTGCCTGTCAGCGTCCCACATCGCCTTCGGCTCGATTCGAATGGAGCCGGTGTTCATGATATTGGGCCAGTCGGCGGCGACGGCGGCCGCACTCGCTCTGGAAGCGGGATGTGCCGTACAAGAAGTGGAGTACGGCAAGCTGCGTACGAAGCTGCTGGAAGACAAACAGGTCATCGCATGGAACAAATCGTAAATTAGGGGATCGTGATATGAACGGAATGACCAAATGGATTTATACAGGTTGTCTGTTGGCATTAAGCGCTTCCGTAGTGACCGCCTGCACGCAGAGCGATACCGGCAAGCCGGGAGGCGATGCGGATGCCCCTCCGGCGGCCGCTTTAACCGAACCGATCACGCTGCGCTACTACACGAACGACAATACGAAGTGGCTGGAGCTGGAGCAGCAGCTGATCGCCAAAAAATTCCCGAACGTCACCCTGAACGTAACGCTGTCCAAGGATAGCTCGCTGGATCAACTGGTTGCCTCCGGGGATATTCCGGACTTCCTTTCGTTCAGTCTCGGCTCGTTTTGGGATTTGAACAACGCCGGTCTGATCTCCGACATGGCGCCGCTGATGAAAAAATACCGGTTCGATGAGAGCCGGTTCATCCCCGGCGTGCTGGAAAGCGTGCGTTCGTACTCCAGCAAAGGGGAAATGCTGTTTTTGCCGTTCGAGCTGAACAGCAACGTATTATTTTACAATAAATCGATATTTGACAAATTTGGGGTCGACTACCCCCGCGACGGAATGACGTGGGAGCAGCTATACGAGCTTGCGCGCAAAGTATCCCGCAGCGACAACGGGACGGAATACCGCGGATTTTTATTTCAGCATCAGAATTTGGTCTGGAAAAACCAGCTGGGGCTCCCGTTCGTCGATCCGAAGACGAATAAGGCGGCCGTCAATACGCCGGAATGGAAGCGATGGCTGGAGGTGATGGGCGGATTTTATTTCATACCGAATAACGATTACAAAAATTTGACGTTCTACAAGGATCAGACCGTGGCGATGTGGACCGGTCCGAATATCGTGTCTTCCGTGATCGAGGCCGCGAACGCCGGCCTGAACTGGGATGTGACCGCCTTGCCGCAGTTCTCCGGCAGTCCGGCCGGAGGCACGCAGATGATTGCGCCGTTCTATGCGATTCCTCCGGGAAGCAAGCATAAGGACGAGGCGTTCCAGCTCATTTCGTATTTGCTGTCGGATGAAGCGCAGGTTGCCAGAGCCAGGCAGGGCAAGGTTCCGATAATGAACAGCCCGGCTGCGGTGCAAAGTTTTGCCGCCGATCTTCCCGGCGTGTCGGGCAAAAATATGGGCGCATTCCTGAAAGATACGATCGGCAAGCCCGCCCCCGTGACCCAATACGACGGTATCGCCAAAGACGTATTTTACAAGACGGCGCTCGGCAAAGACTTTTATACCCGGGCGAAAGACGTGAACACCATTCTCCGCGAGGTGGAGGAAGAAATTAACCGGAAGATTACCGAGGCGAGAAACGCAAAGTAACGGTGGAGTTGGGGAGGGATTACGCTTAACACGATTTTGTAATCGCTTACAAACAGATTTGCAGCAAAATAACTGCTTATAAGCAAAGTATACCATACGAATCCAGAAATGTTCAGTCTGTTATTGCCGGGGGCGTGCATGTATAATCAGGTTGCTTGATCGTCTGCGTCAGTGAACATAGACGAAGCGGCATCCGATGATCCCGATCGTAGGGAGGGATGCGCCAAACAACAGAAACGGAGGAAGAAGCTTATGCAGCAATCCGTTACCCCCGGCCAAATCGTAATACTGAACGGCACGCCCCGGTCCGGCAAGTCGAGCATCGCCGCCGTCATCCAGAACTCGTTCGAGGGCGTATGGATGAATATGGGTGTCGACCGGTTTATGCAGATGACGCCCGAACGTTACCAGCCCGGAATCGGGCTCCGTCCCGGAGGAGAGCGTCCCGATCTCGAGCCGCTCATCGCGACCTTATATCGCGCTATGTACGAGTCGATTGCGGCGCACAGCCGGCTGGGGCTGAATGTCGTGGTTGATGTCGGGCATCATGACGCATATTCGGTCTCGAGAAATATACTTCCGAACAGCGCATTGCAATTACAAGGTCTACCCGTATGGTTTGTCGGCGTTCGCTGTCCGCTCGAGGTCGTCTTGGAGCGGCGGCTGGCGACGTGGGGGACAGGCGCGGCGCCGGACGGATCGGTGCCGAAGCCGGTGCGCTTGTGGCAGCAGGTCGTACATGAACCGGGCATTTATGATCTGGAGGTCGACACCTCGGCGATGAGCCCGGAGGCGTGCGCGGCTGTTATCCGGGCTCGGATGGATAATGGTTCGCCGGCGACCGCGTTCCAGATTCTCGAAGCGATGGCAAGGAGATAGAAGCGCGCCATATGATGCTGTTGAGGCGCCGGAGCCGCTCTTCCGTAAGGATGTTGAAGGCTTGAGCAGACATGCTCGTCATGATCATGAGGATGGAACAGACCGAGGCACGGATGCCGCCATTCGCGGGCCGATCGCCGTGGAACAGCCAATGAAACCGAAGTCAATGGGGGAGACGCTTCCGCCTGCGGCTCCGGTTTTTTTGCGTACGTGCGGCGAACCGACCGGCTGGGTCCTGCAGGTCATGTCTGCGGATCGCATGGTTCACGGGGAGATGGATGAATTTTCAAGTTTGCGGGAACAGTACATTATTAGTAAGCTTTGGATTCTATGGAAGGGGATTGACGAATGGAAATCAAAAAAACGGAACGGTACGCGAACATCATTCCGGTGGCCGAGCTGCATACGAAGGAGAAGCGGCTGAATCCGTTTCCCGTATATAACCTGCTTCGCCGCTTGTCGCCGGTGCGCTACGACGAAAGCCGCAGCACATGGGATGTGTTCCGATATGAGGACGTTCACCGCATCTTGAAAGACCCCGCTGCTTTTTCATCCGTTCGCATGCTGTCCGACAAAGACAGGGAAACGATTCTGACGATGGACCCGCCCCGGCACAGCCAGATGAGGGCGCTTGTCAACAAAGCGTTCACGCCGAAGATCATTTCCGGAATGGATTCGCATATCCGCTCGATTACGATGGATTTGCTGGACGCGGTTGCGGACAAGGGGGCGATGGATCTGGTGCATGACCTTGCCGTTCCGCTGCCCGTAATCGTCATTGCCGAGCTGCTTGGGGTCCCGCCGAAGGACCGCGATCTGTTCAAGGAATGGTCCGATATTCTCGTAAAGGGGCCGGAGGAAAATACGGATGAAGCGTTCTATCAAGTTATGGCGGAAAAAGGGCAAGCCATCGAGCAATTAAACGATTACTTCGCGCGAATCGTCGATGAGCGTCGTGTACAGCCGCGGGACGATCTGATTTCGCTGCTCCTCTCTGCGGAGATCGAAGGGGAGAAGCTGACGGATAAGGAAATCCTCGGCTTCTCCACCTTGCTGCTGGCGGCCGGCAACGAAACGACGACTAACCTGATCACGAATGCCGTGCGCTTGTTGACGGAAAAGCCGGAGCTGCAGCAGCGATTAAGGAATGACCCCGAGCTGACCGCATCGTTCATCGAAGAAGTGCTGCGCTTTTATCCGCCGATTCAAGCGATCGGCCGCGTTGCCACGGCAGACGTTGAGATTGGCGGGAAGCAGGTGAAGAAAGGCGATCAAGTCATCTCTTGGGTTGCTTCCGCCAATCGCGACGAGACGAAATTCGACGATCCCGAGACGTTTCTCATCGACCGCAAGCCGAACGCACACTTGTCCTTTGGCTTCGGCATTCATTTTTGCCTCGGAGCGCCGCTCGCCCGGCTGGAAAGCCAAATCGCTTTGCGCGCGATGATCGAACGGATGGGGGATATTCGATTGGCGCCGAATGCGGCGCTTGAACCGATTCAAAGCCCGTTCGTGTTTGGCGTCAAACAATATCCGGTTGAATTCCGGCCGCTGCAGCGATAGCAGATGCCGGAAAAATTCGTTCCTACGCGAACTTTCCCACGGCTGAAGCAGGCAGAAGTGCTACAATAGATAGCAGCTTCTGTGTGCTTATGAAAGGGGGAGCCGGCCATGGAGATCACTCGCCATACGATACTGCGCGAGATCGCTGCCGAGCTGGAGCCGGCGGAGTTCATTCTTGCTTTATGGCTTGAAGGCTCAGACGGTACTTGCAGCGTGGACGCATATTCCGATATCGATCTGGTTTGTTATACCAAAGAAGGCTGTACCGGCAAGGCGATCGAGCGGCTGGACGCGTGCATGCGCCGAATAGGAACGCTGGACATCGAATACGAGCAGACCGGTCGTCCGGATCATAACCGGTATAAGGTGTATCATGTGAGGGAAACGCCGGAACATCTGCTCGTGGATGCAACGATCCAGAGTGAGCCATTTCCCGTCTCATTCGTTCGCGAGGACCGCACCGTCGTGCCGGTCGTATTGTTCGATAAAGCGTCGATCGTCCAGTATCGTCACTCCGATCCGGCGTCTCATGCTTCCGCGCTGCGTACGCAGCTGACGGAAGCGCTCGGCGTGTACAGCCAGCGGAGCCGGGCGGTCAAGTACACGCATCGCGGATTGTTTCTGGAAGCTTTCATTTATTATCAAAAGTACGTCCTGAGTCCGCTTGTCGATGTGCTGCGGATCGTACATACGCCGTTTCAGGCCGACTGCTTTCTCGTGCATGCGTCGCGCGATTTTCCTGCCGAGGTGACGAAGGCGCTGGAATATTTGTACGGCGTGCGTACGACAAAGGATATTGCAGAGCGAATCGGCAAGGCCGACGAGCTGTTTGGCCGAAGCGTCGCGGAGGCTGAGCGCATGCTGGCTTCCATGGAAGGGAGCCGAGATACGTAAAACGTATGCGGGCGATGTGTTAACCGTCATAACGCAAACGGTCATAAACCATAAGAAAGTGTGCGAAACCACAGCTCGTGGGCCCGCACACTTTCTTTACATTCAAGTATGAACAGGAAGCGTCGCCGGCGCGACATCCCGCAGGTTATGGCTAAGCTTCGGTATGTTCCAGCTCCCTGTGCACAAGAGGAGCAACTTTCGTGCCGAGCAGCTCGATGGCGCGCATGACATCGCGGTGCGGCATCGTGCCGACATTGATATGCAGGAAGAAGCGGTTGACGCCCAGGTTTTTGCGCAGCAGTACGATTTTCTCGGCGACGTATTCCGGATCGCCGACATAGAGCGCGCCCCGTAGGCTTCGGGCGGCGTCAAACGTGGCGCGGGTGTAGCTGCCCCAGCCCCGCTCCCGCCCGATCACGTTCATCTGGGCTTGTGTCGGCGGGAAGAACAAGTCCGCCGCCTGCTCGGTCGTTTCCCCGACAAACCCGTGCGAGTGCGTGGCGATCGACAGCTTCTCCGGGTCGTGGCCCGCTTTTGCGGCCGCTTCCTTATACAGGTGGACAAGCGGCCGGAAGCTTTCCGGCATGCCGCCGATGATGGCGAAGGCGATCGGCAGCCCGAGCATGCCGGCGCGAATCGCGGACTCCGGGTTGCCGCCGCTGGCGATCCAGACCGGCAGCGGCTGTTGAACGGACCGCGGGTAGACGCCGAGATTGCGGATCGCAGGGCGATGGCCGCCGCGCCACGTTACTTTTTCCGAATCGCGGATAGCCAGCAGCAGCTCCAGCTTCTCCTCGAACAATGCGTCATAGTCGTCCAGACTGTATCCGAAGAGCGGAAACGATTCGATGAACGAGCCGCGGCCCGCCATAATTTCGGCCCGTCCGTTCGAGATGCCGTCCAAGGTGGAGAACTGTTGATACACGCGTACCGGATCGTCGGAGGACAGCACGGTCACCGCGCTCGTCAGCCGAATCCGCTTGGTCATCGCCGCCGCAGCCGCGAGGACGACGGCGGGCGCAGTCCCCGCATAATCGGCACGATGATGCTCACCGATCCCATATACATCCAGGCCGACCTGATCGGCCAGCACGATCTCCTCGACGGCATCGCGCAGCCGCTCGGCATGGCTGACCGCTTCTCCGGTCACCGGGTTCGGCGTTGCCTCCAAAAACGTACTAATTCCTATTTCCATGCGGTTTTTCTGATCCGACATTAGATTCTCCCCCTTCATATCTACAGTGTACTCATTTTTTTATCGTTTCTCAACTAAAGTAAGTAAATGACGTGGCGGAAGCGAAGCGGAAGGACGCCGCCGTGGCTTGCGGTAACATTCGTGCTGTTCGAAAAAAATGCAGAGTTAAGAAATTTGCTGAATGATCAGCGCAATTTCTTTTTCCATGGGCGAATCGTCCACGGTATGCAAATACTCCGCAGCGAACAGCTGGTATTTTTTCAACATGTAAAAATCGATCAGTGACTTTTTCAAAGTAAGATCGAACTGAATCGTGAACGAAGGCTCCAGGATGCGCCGCAGCACGACATCGTCCTGCACCATAAACATCGTGGCGTTGATCGGGTTGAACACGCCCGCGGCCGTGCCGGCTTCGAAAAATTTGACCAAGCTTCGAATGCGCTCCAACTGCGCCAGCATCAGACTGTCGTGCAGATGCGGATAAATTTCTTTAAGATCTTGAAGCAAAAAATCAGGCGTATAAATGACGGCCTTCAGCGAATGCTCGTACGTTTTTTGAAAACGCTCGCTATACGAAAGATTGGGATTCGCAATCAAGCCGTCGGCGCGTTCGAAATAGTCCACGCAATGCTCGACGAACATCGTTATGATCTCGTCCTTGGACGAGAAGTATTTATACAGCGTCGCTTTGCTTATATCCATATGTCTGGCCATGTCATCCATGTTGAGCTGGCTGAAGCGGTTTTTCCGCAGCACCGGTTTAATTTTATCGAAATATTTGCCCTTGCTCTTTGATTTATCCATATCGTGGTAGTTCCTCCTGCGACTGTCCGGTATTTCACTAGTATAGCACACCCAATTCATTATGAAACGAATTGAACGGTTTATAACTAACTAAACTAATTATATACAAAATAGTTTACTTTGTTCAAATTTTACTATATAGTTTGGTTCATCTTATAAATTGATCAGCCATCGAAAGAGATACGTAATAGATGCGGACGTATTTGCGTTTAACCAAATCACATCGATCAGGGGAGAGGGAAGGTTTATGCGCGCTTTTGTGACGGGAAGTACCGGATTGCTAGGAAATAATCTTGTGCGGTTGTTAATACGGGAAGGATATGAGGTCAAGGCGCTTGCGCGAAACCGGATTAAAGCGGAAGCGATGCTCGGGGGTACCGGCGCGGAGATCGTCGTCGGCGACATGGGTGATGTCGACGCGTTCGCTCCGGCGTTGAAAGGCTGCGACGTATTGTTTCATACGGCAGCTTATTTTCGCGAAGCGTTCGAGCGAAAAAGCGAACATTGGCCGATGCTGCAGCGGATCAACATCGACAATACGTTGAGGCTGTTCGAGCTGGCGCAGCGGCACGAGGTGGGTACGGTGATTCACACGAGCAGCAACGCCACCATCCGCAAGCGTACGGACGGCAAGGCGAGCGAAGAGAGCGACGTGCTGTTGCCCAGCAAAGCGCCGACGCCTTATGCCCGCAGTAAAATACTCGGGGATAAAGCGATAGCCGAGTACGTATCCCAAACGCAATTGCCCGTCATGACCGTACTGCCGGCCTGGATGTTCGGCCCCGGCGACGCCGCGCCGACAAGCAGCGGGAGGTTTGTGCTCGATTATTTGAACAGGCGGCTGCAGGGCGTATTCGATACCGGCTTCGACGTCGTCGATGCGAGGGATGTCGCTGCAGCCATGCTGGCTGCCGTAAGCAAAGGGAAGCCGGGCGAACGCTACATTCTCGCTGCGCATCATACGAGTTTGGCTGAGCTGTGCCAAGTGTTGGGGCGCGTAACCGGCGTGGAGGAGCCGAAGCGAAGCGTTTCGAGGCCGATGATCTATACGGTGGCTTGGTTCTCGCAGACGATGGCGGCTTTATTCGGGAAGGAGACGAATCTGACCGTCGATTCGGTCCGCGTACTCACGATGATGCACCGCACGAGCTCGGCCAAAGCAGCCTTGGAGCTCGGCGTGCAATTCCGTCCGCTTGAGGCGACGCTGCGCGATACCGCCGATTGGTTGCGCTTAGACCCGAAGGGGTCCTAACGCACCGCACCCGGCGCATGCCGAAAACCTCCGCCACGCTTAGACAAGCGAATGCGGAGGTTGCTTTACGTTCTAGGCAGCAGTGCAGGGGATGGACGCCGCGCTTTCCTGTATTCTAGGCCAGCAGCGCTTTGTACATTTTGATCGCCTGGAAATGCATGCCCTCGTGATACAAGGAGAAGTTCACAAATTCGCCGACCGTCGCAAGCGTCAGCCCGCTGGAGGTCGTGTAAGGCGAAGGGGATGCTTCCCCGAGCCTGCCTTTCAGCTGTCGTTCAATACGCTGCGGCTGATCGCGCAGCCATTCCGTCACCTCCGCCAAGGACGGTGCCGTCTCGGTCCACGACGCCGGGGCGCTTCCTGGACCGAACAGCGATTTGTACGCTTCGGGGAGCTCGGCGTCGAACCCGTGGATGAGAAAAGCAAACCGTTCCTGCACGAGGCCAATATGACCGGCCTGCCATAATATATGGTTGCGGAACTTGTTTGGTAGGGTGGTAGCCGTCAGCTCTGTCACCCCGTCGAGCGCCTTCAGCGTTTGCTTGCGCACGAATGCGATCTGATTGAATACGATGTCTTCCATGTAATCCACTCCTTATCAATAGAATAAAGTCAAAAGTTAGGGTAAGTATAACATAGTTTCGCCGGTTCATCATCGGTCCGGGCCATGCGATCGCGGTCATGCGAATAGAAAAAATATCCAATACCGTATTCATTCGAGCGCCGGAAATGCTACAATAAGCATAACGGTGCGCGAAGGAGATCCGCTTCACGGGACGTTCAAGCACACATCCAAATTCCGCTTCGCCATCGATCACCTGAGAATGCAGCTCATATTTCATGTTTTGCAGAATATAGTAGCTAACGACATTGTCCATTCCAGGAGGCGGGAAACATGACGTTACAAATCGGGTTTATCGGCACAGGCGGCATTGCCAAAAATCATTTGGGCAACTTGGCGAAAATGGAAGGCGTTACCGTGAGCGCATTTTGCGACATCGCGTTGGAACGGGCGGAGCAAGCGGCTCGGCAATGGTCCGATGCGAAAGCGTTTACGAGCATTTCGGACATGCTGGACGACAGGAAGCTGGATGGCGTGTACATCTGCATACCGCCTATGGCGCATGGTGAAGCGGAACAAAGTCTGATCGAGCGGGAGATTCCGTTTCTGGTGGAGAAGCCGCTCGGCATCGATCGCGCGCTGCCGGCGCGCATCGCGGAGCAAATCAAGGCCAAACGGCTGACGACATCTGTCGGATTCCACTGGCGCTACCACGACTCGACGCGAAAAGCGCTGCAGCTGCTGTCGGACAGCGAAGCGGGCATGGCGCTGGGCTACTGGATGGGCGGGATGCCTATGGTTCCGTGGTGGAGAGTGCAGCAGGGCTCCGGCGGCCAGTTTGTTGAGCAAACGACGCATATTACCGACCTGCTTCGTTACTTGTGCGGCGATGTGACGGAAGTGTATGCCGCTTACGGGCAGCGCGTCATGCACCGGAAGGTGGAAGGGACCGACGTCGCCGATGTCGGTACGGTTACGATGAAGCTGCGCAGCGGCATGGTCGCGACCGTCTCCAATACGTGTCTGCTTCCGGTGGGGCATCACGTCGGGCTCGATCTGTACACCGATCAAGGCATCCTGGAAATTCGCGGCGGCAATCTGAAAGAAATTCGCAAAGACCGGGTCACCGAATACAAGAGCTCGACCAACGCTTATTTTGCGGAGGATGCGGCCTTCCTGAAGGCGATTCGTACGGGAGACCCCTCCGGCATCTTATCTACATATGAAGACGCGATCAAGACGCATGAAGTGACGATCGCCGCCAACGAGTCGGCCGCAAGCGGCCTGCCGGTGAAGCTGTGACGAACGGAAAGGGGCAATGGAACTCATGAAATATTCGTTATGCATCGGCGCCTATAAAGGCAAAGACGCCGTGTATCATTTGGAGAAAATCAAGGAGCACGGCCTGCACGGCTTGGAGTATTACGGATGGTGGAATTTTGAGGATTTGAAGCAGATCGCCAGGGAGCAGGAACGGATCGGCGTGGGCATCATCGCCACCTGCACCAAATTTTTCAACCTGGTCGACGCGTCCGTGCGGGATCAGTATATTGGGGCGCTGCGGGAGACGATTGAGGCTTGCCGTATCCTTGGCGTGAAATCGATCATTACGCAAACGGGCAACGAGATGGAAGGCGTTCCGCGCGAGCTTCAGCATGAGGCGATGGTCGAGACGCTCAAGCAATGCGCTCCGCTGTGCGAGCAGGCGGACGTCGTGCTGGAGATCGAGCCGCTGAACGGGCTTGTCAATCATAAAGGCCATTACTTGCAGCGTTCGGATGAAGCGGCCGACATTATCGACGAAGTGGGAAGCCGTCATGTGAAGCTCGTATTTGACGTGTATCATCAGCAAATTACCGAGGGCAATGTCATTCGCAACGCCACCGGCTATATCGAACGGATCAACCATTACCATATCGCCGATAATCCGGGCAGAAAGCAGCCGGGAACCGGGGAACTGAACTACGTTCATATTTTGAAAGCGATCCAGGATACCGGCTTCGACGGCTTTGTCGGCCTCGAATGCGGCTATACGATCGATACGGACGAAGCGATCGAGCAGTTCAAGAACGACATTCTCGCCAAAATCGGTTGATCGGAGCGAACCGCACGGGTATTACTGTGGGAAATCATCACTGCGGGAAGCTTCTTTAATTGCTGCTTACAATTTGTGGTACAAAAAGCTTGCCTTCGACGGGCAAGCTTTTTGTATATGATCCCGGTTAATCGTTGTTATCCGGGCAGCATTTATTCCGGTCGCTTGCCGCAGCGTTTCGCCTCTCGCAGGTGCAATGGAGTGGGAAGGAGCGGAATGGCGCGACACAAAAAACTTGGTTACAGTACAGCCGCTCATCCGCTATAATGACCTGTGTAAGCAACGGGTTTACATCGCGGGGGGACAGATGATGAAAGTTGAAATGGGACGAATGATGCAGCAGTTCAGGGCTGCGGTGCCCGTCGAAAAGAGATTGTCTAAAGAAGCGGTCACATCGATTATGCTTCACGGTTTCTTTCAATTCGGTGCTTCCATGTCCAGCGTATTTTTGACGTTGTACTTATGGCGCCTGACGCACAGCTTATGGGTAAGCGGAATGTTCAACATCGTCGTATTTCTCTTGACGCCCGTCGGCTTTGCGCTCGCGGGCTGGTTTGCGAAACGCAAAGATCGGATGATCGCGTACCGGATCGGGATCATCGGCTTTGTGCTGTTTTACCTGCTCGTTATTTTATCCGGAGAAGCGGTCGCGAAGTATTACGTGCTGTTCGCCATCCTGAACGCGCTGGCGTCCTCATTTTATTGGACGGCCTACTTGACGCTGATGTACGAAGTGTCCACCGAACAAAATCGGATAAGGTATGTGTCATTGAATATGATCGTCTTTACGCTGGCGGGCTTGGCCGGTCCTGCGCTGGCCGGATTTATCATTAGCCGGATGGACGGCTTGAAGGGCTATATGCTCGTCTTCGCCTTTGCCTTTGTCATGTTCTTGATGACAACGATCGGGAGCCTGCGCATCAAGACGATTGAGTCGCATCACCGCGCTTATTATTTGCGCATGATGTTTTTGCCGTTTCGCAAAAACCGGAACTGGCGGCGCTCGCTCATCGCTTATTATATTTACGCTACGCTGCAGGGGCTGATGATATTTTTGCCGAACCTGCTGCTTTACCAAGCGACGCCGCGCGAAGATCTGGTCGGGTATTTGGGGGTATTGTTTTCCGGATTGGCGGTGCTCACCGGATACGGCTTCGGCAAGTGGGGGAGGCTGCAGTTCTCCAAACGTTACCTGGCCGTTGCGGCGATCGGATATACGGCTGGCGCATCGCTGCTGCTATGGAAGCAGGATATTGTCTCGATTGTCGTTTACATGGTGCTGTACTCCAGCTTCAACGTGATTCAGGGCAATATCCTGACGAATCATTACTACCGGATGATCAGCGAGCTGCCGCTGAAAGGAGCACTGCGCATCGAGTCGATCGTCATGCGGGAACTGTTCGTTAACCTTGGGCGCATCACAGCTATAGGGCTATTGCTCGCGAGCGCCAGCAATTTATCCGGGCATTCGCTCGGATTCGTCCTGCTTGCTGCCGCGCTATGCCAGTTCGTCGTTATTCTTATGGTCGACGAGCACAGGCCGGAACCGGAATATTAATAACGCATCCTGCAGCGCTGGAATGCCGCATTGCAGTATTCCGCTGCAAGACTTTCACGTACAGCAGGTTCAGTCTATTAACAAGCAAGGTCCCCTTTATCCGATACATCTTCCACTGGATCAAGTCTGAGCCGCTCACTCATGGAGCGGCTTTTTGGTTTATGGCTCACGGCGACGGCTTGTGAGGACTTGCATGGACATCTGTCCGGCGGCAATATACGGATGAATAAGCCGGACGGAGACTGAGCGTATTAAGGCGGCGGCTCCGAGCCGGGGAATCGCTCGTTGTCCTTGGCCGTATCCTTATGGTTGTCGCGAAACCATCCCGGGGACTCTCCGGTCCACCGGCGGAACAGGTTATGGAAATGCGTTTCGCTTGTGTAGCCGACCCTCTCCGCGATGGAGGCGATGGTGTCGTCCGTATTCAGCAAGTAATACTTGGCTACCTCGAGGCGGTACGAAATAATATACTGGAGCGGGCTGCAACCCGTCTCGGCCTTAAATAACCGCGACAGGTGAAACGGGCTCATGAATGCGATCCTGGATAAATCGGCAAGTGTAAGGTTTTTGCTGTAATACTCATGGATATATTGTTTGACTGGGGTAATGTCCCGCTTCTTGGACTTTTCCTCGGCCAGATGCTCGGAAGGCGAGAGAAGCGAGAGCACTTCGATGACGTAGGCGGCGGCCAAGCAGTTGGCTACCCAAGCCGAATGCGTCGTCTTCGCATGCTTGTGCGCATGCATGTCCCAAAACTTGCGTTCCATGTCATCGTAGCGTTCGGCCAGATGGAGCACGTAGTGATCCGGATTGGCCGTCACCGAGTTGCCGGGTAAACCGGGCAGTTGAAACCCGTTGACGCCCAAATACATAATCTTGCAGCTGCGGTCCGGCAGAGCGTGTTCTTCATGCCATATGCCGGCGTTGTATAGGATCAGCGATCCGGGCTCCGCTTCGTAGGAGCGGTTATCGATGACGATGTTGACGCTGCCCTCGGCGATCAGCATCAGTTCCAGATGCTCCGGGTGATGGTGAATGGCTTTATGGAAAGCTTGTTCCGGCGGCTTATTCATGACTCCGATATACCGCAGCAGCGGAATGGTTTCCTCTAGGAACGGACTGTTATACATGTGGCACTCCTTGAAGTAAGCAAGATCGCATAGGTTATATAGCAATAATGCGAATAGCGGATTACGGCAGCTGTTGTACAATAACTATGTTGTTAACTTTAAGATTAGTTTACCGGGGAAAACCCGTCAAGTAAACGAGTCGAGAACAGACCGCGCGCGCTCACGTGCGCTTGCGCAGGTGAACGGCGGTAATGGAACATGACGGAACACAAGGTATTTAACTCATACGATTGCGGGGGCGTATCGATGTACTATTGTCTGGAATGTCTAGAGCTGCATGAGAAGCGGAAAGATTCGAACGAAATGGTGTATCCTTTCGGCCTTATTACGGTCGACAATATCAAATATCCGCTTGGCGCCTGCAATCAAGCCATCGTGAAACTTGGCGGCAGCACTCGAACTTGAACCGCAATGCGTCCACATTGCTTCGCAATGCAAGCGGCGAGGGACGCCTGTGCTGTAATTAACGGCACCGGGAAGCTGCCGCTTATTGCCCTATTTTTCTGTAACGACGAGTTCACCGTAAAACCTCCCCTAGTTCCTCATGATCCATCGATGATCATCCCCAGCAAGCCTACCCCAAAGCTTATTCATGAGCAATAGTACGGATATTCGCCCGACAATCCTCCTGTACCGCACAAGCGTGTGCCGATTCAGGCTTGCGTTACTCCTCATTAGGAAGGAAACATAGACAACCACAGGAAAGAAGCGTAGACAACCTTGCGGTCGCAAGGGCTTGCCGTTTTCCATTTAACGCCGTTACGCCGTCAGTGCAGTTCGACCTACTGCCTTACAGCTCCTTAACCCGCGCCTGCCGGCCCATTGACGCATCACCGGTTGGAAGGGTTTACAAAAGCTGGATTTGTTGCTAATGTGGCTTCATAAGCAATCAATACAAAGATGAAAGGCTTGGACCTGAACATGAGAGAGCTATGGACGCTTAAGGAGTTCTTGTGGCGGTTCCGCTACCGGTATGCGATCGGCATCGCTTCCATCCTGATTACCGATGTATGCCAATTATGCATCCCCTGGGTGCTGGGGCGGTTTACCGACGACGTGAAGGACGGCAGCATCGCCTCGTCTCAGCTGTGGACGTACATCGGTTACCTGCTGCTGGCGAGCGCGGGCATCTTCGTCTTTCGGTATATGTGGCGGGTTATGATCTTCGGGGCGGCCCGCACGCTCGAGTACGAAATGCGCAATCGGCTGTTCGCTCATTACCAGAAGCTGCCTGTTTCTTGGTATAACCGGCACAAAACCGGCGATCTGATGGCGCTGGCGACCAACGACTTGCAAGCGCTTCGATTTTCGTTCGGCGGAGGCGTCGTCACGGCGTTCGACTCGCTGATCCTGCTCAGCACCGCGATCGTTATGATGACGATTACGGTCGATTGGCGGCTGACCCTTGTCGGACTGCTGCCGCTTCCGGTGATGCTGGTCGTCGCTTTGCGGTTCGGTTCGCAAATCCACGAGCGGTTCCGCGACGCGCAGCAGGCGTTCGCCGGGTTGACGGATCGCGTGCAGGAGAATATTTCCGGCATGCGGGTGGTGAAAGCTTTTGCCCAGGAGGAGAGCGAGGTTCGCAAGTTTGCTTCGATGAACAACCATAACTTCGAGCGAAATATGAGCGTAGCCCGCATTCAGGCGCTGTTCAATCCGCTGGTGCAATGGATAACGGGCGTCAGTCTGCTGCTTGTGCTCGGCTACGGCGGCATCCTGGTTGTACAGGAGCGCATTACGCTCGGCGAATTCGTTACGTTCAACGCCTACATGGGGCTGCTGACCGGTCCGATTATGGCGATCGGGTGGATGATCAATATCTTTCAACGGGGCGCCGCTTCGATGAGCCGGATCAATGAAATATTGAATACACGAGGAGACATTGCCGACGATGCCGACCGCCTGAAGCCAATCAGCCGGTTGACGGGCTCGATCCGGATTGCCGATTTGTCCTTCCGCTATCCCGGGGCGGATGCCGATGCGCTGCGCAAGATCAACCTCGACATCGAGCAAGGGCAGACGGTCGCGATCATCGGGCGAACCGGAAGCGGCAAGTCGACCTTGGTGAACCTGCTTGTCCGGCTGTACGACTGCAAGGAGGGCAGCATTCGCATCGACGGGCATGCTTTGAGGGAGATTCCGCTGGCCGTGCTGCGCCGCGACATCGGGTTCGTGCCGCAGGAAAATTTCCTGTTCTCGGAAACGATTCGCGATAACATCGCATTCGGTACGGACAGCGTTCCTTTCGAGAAGGTCAGGAATGCCGCCGATGAGGCGCAGGTGCTGGACAACATCGTCGAATTTCCGAATCAGTTCGAGACGATGCTCGGTGAACGGGGCGTCACGCTGTCCGGTGGGCAGAAGCAGCGTATATCCATTGCCCGGGCGATGATCAAGGACCCGGCGATCCTCATATTAGACGACAGCTTGTCGGCCGTCGATACGAAGACGGAGGAAGCGATTCTTACCCGATTGAAGCGCAATCGCCGCGGCAAGACGACGATCATGATCGCCCATCGAGTGTCCACGGTGCAGCATGCCGATCAGATTCTGGTCATGGAAGACGGCGCGATTGTCGAGCGCGGCACGCATGAGCAGCTGCTTGCGCTGGGCGGACCGTACCGGAATTTGTACGAAAAGCAGCTGCTCGAAGAGCAGGTCGCCGGCGAATCGTGAGGAGGGAGAGAAGCCATGAGTATCCATGAGGAAACGCAGCTGACGAAGGCTTACGATCTCGGACTGATCGGCCGATTGCTCCGCTATGCAAAACCGCATTACAAAAAGATCATGCTATCGATCTGCCTCGTTGTACTGATTACGATCGCCGATCTGTGCGGTCCTTACTTGATCAAGATCGCGATTGACGATCATATCAACGGCATCTCGCTGCCGATGGTCGATGTGAGCGGGACGAATGCCGCAGCCGTGGCGCCGGCCGTATCCTATGGCTCGTGGCTGCTAGTCAGAGAGCGCGAGCTGGAGGGGAAGTTCCCGCTCGACCAGCTGCAGGGCAAGCAGCGCTTCCGGATCGTCAAGAACGGCATGTCGACAGAGCTCGCGGAGCTGTCCGCAAGCGGCGGGACAACGGTCGTAGCGCAGCTCGCGCAAGCGGACGTGGACCGGTTCCGCAGTCAGGACATCGGAGCGCTGTACCGGTTGTCGGGCTTTTACTTGCTGCTTGTCTCCGCTACGTTTCTATTGAACTACACGCAAACGTATACGTTGAATCTGATCGCGCAAAAGATTATATATACGCTTCGGGCGAATCTGTTCGCCCATCTGCAGCGGCTGTCATTCCGTTTCTTCGACCGCAATCCGGTAGGCCGTCTCGTTACCCGCGTCACGAACGACACGCAGACGCTTAACGATATGTACAGCAACGTCATGATTAACCTGATCAAGGACGTATTCATGCTCATCGGCATTATGATCGTGATGCTGAGCCTGAACGTGCGACTGGCGCTTGTGTCCTTCCTGACGCTGCCGCTCATCATCGCGGCAACCCTCGTATATCGCAAGTATGCGCGCGAAGCGATGCGGGAGGTTCGGATCAAGCTGGCGCAAATCAACGCGACCTTAAATGAAAACATTACGGGCATGCGCGTGGTGCAAATGTTTCACCGGGAAGCGCAGCAAAACCGGAAGGTGGAGGCGATCAATCGCAGCCACTTTGACGCCAACACGAAGGAGCTTCATGTATCCTCGCTGTATCGCCCGGTCATGGATTTCGTCTATGCGATCGGTCTGGCGCTGCTGATCTGGTTTGGCGGCGGGCAAATGGTGCAGGGCGCGGTCGAGTTCGGCGTGCTGTATGCTTTCGTCGACTATATCAACCGCTTCTTCAAGCCGATTCAAGACCTGGCGGAAAAATTCACGATCTTGCAGCAGTCGATGGTATCGTCTGAACGGATCTTCGAGCTGTTAGACGAGAAAGACGATTTGCCCGAACCGGCCCGCCCCATCCATCTGGAGAAGGTTGAAGGAAGCGTTGTTTTCGACAACGTGTCGTTCGCTTATAATCCAGGCGAGTGGGTGCTGAAGCAAATCGACTTGACGATCAAGCCGGGCGAGACGGTCGCCTTTGTCGGGGCGACAGGCGCAGGCAAAAGCTCGATCATAAGCTTGCTGTGCCGGTTTTACGATGTGCAGGAAGGTTCGATTCGCCTCGACGGCACAGACATTCGCGACTTACCGAAGCAGGAGCTGCGCCGTCACATTGGGCTGGTGCAGCAGGATGTGTTTCTGTTCTCGGAGGACATCAAGACGAATATCCGGCTCGGCAACGACGCGCTGAGCAACGAAGACATCCGGAGGCTGTGCGAATACGTCAATGCAGATGTGTTCATCGAGAAGCTGCCGCGTGGCTATGACGAGCCGGTCATGGAGCGGGGAGCGAATTTATCGGCCGGACAGCGGCAGTTGATCGCGATCGCGCGGACGCTCGCGTTTAACCCGTCGATTCTAATTCTAGACGAAGCTACGGCGAACATCGATACGGAAACCGAGCTGCTCATTCAGGATGCATTCCGCAAAATATCGTCCGGCCGTACAACCATTATTGTAGCGCACCGGCTGTCGACCATACAGCATGCCGATAAGATCGTCGTGCTGCACAAAGGAACTATCCGTGAAACCGGGACGCATCAGGAACTGCTGCAGAAGAACGGGCTGTACTGGAAGCTTTACGAGCTCCAGTACCAAGAAGCTTTCTCAGCGGAGGCGGACAAAGCGGCAACAAACTAGCGCTTGATGGTTTTGATTGAGGCGTCAGCGGGTAACGTAATAAAAGCGGGCGAGACGGCGCGCTTCCGTACAGTCAGTCGCAGGGGAGCCTGCTTACGGCTGGAGGGAGCGCGCCTCAGCTATTTAGGTAAGCGCTGGGAATGGTTGACGACGGATGCGTCAATCCTTTATTGTATTTATTACTTACCCTAAGTAATGAATTGTTTGGAGAGGAGGCGCAGCATGGAACAGAACGGATCGCTCTTTTTTCATATGAACCACATGTACCGAAGTTATATCGAGCAGTTGAACCAGTTGTTGAGCAAGTACCATCTATATAGTTCCCAGTGGGCGATATTATATTTGCTCCATTATCGCGGCGCCCACACGTTGAATGAGATGGCGAGGCTGCGCAGCGTGGAGGGGCCGACCATTACGCGCTTGACGAATAAGCTGAAAGACTTGGGCTATGTGAATACCGTTCATGGCGAAGACCGCCGCACGAAGAAAATAACGGTCACCGAGCGCGGCGTCGACGTGATTCAAAAAATCGAGTCCGAGATCGAGGCGTTTCAATCGAAAATAACGCAGGGCATTCCGGCCGAAGGAATGGAACGGATGCATGCCTACATTACGACGATCCACGAAAATTTGAAAAAACAAAAAAGCAGTCATGAGTGGGAGCCCTAGCGGATCGTTTGTTACGGGCTCGTTCCATTTGATCTGGATAGTATAAGTTAGAACAAGAGAAGCTAAACGTAATAAGGCGGAGAGAAGGAGAGAGAACTCTTATGAGCGATTTGACGGGAATACAAGGGCCGGATGAACAGCTGAAAAGAGGCCCCATACTGTTTGCCATGCTGCTTGGCGCTTTCGTTGCATTTTTGAATCAAACGCTGCTCAACGTGGCGCTGCCAAGCATTATGAAGGAGCTGCATACCAACGAAACGACCGTCCAATGGCTAAGCACCGGCTTTATGCTTGTCAACGGCGTATTGATGCCGATTACGGCTTATTTGATGGCGAAATTTTCGACAAGACAAATATTCATTACGGGCATGTCCCTGTTTACGCTAGGCACATTGCTTTGCGCGATCAGTCCAACCTTTGCGGTGCTGCTCGGAGGCAGGCTCGTTCAGGCCGCCGGCGCCGGAATTATGATGCCGCTGCTGTCCGTCGTCATTCTCAACATTTATCCGATTGAGCAGCGCGGACGGGCGATGGGGACGATCGGCCTTGCGATGATTCTTGCCCCTGCGATCGGACCGACATTATCCGGCTTTATCGTGGAACATTATAACTGGAGAGTGTTGTTTTATATCATTTTGCCAATTTCTTTTATTTCTATACTGGTCGGGATCAAGTTCATCAAGAATGTAACACCGCAGAGCAATCCTGGTCTGGATCTGCCATCGGTAGCACTTTCGACCGTCGGTTTTGGCGGATTGCTGTACGGGTTCAGCGACGCCGGCGCCAAAGGCTGGAGCGACCCGGTCGTCACCGTCTGCTTGATTGCAGGAGTCATTGCCCTGCTGCTCTTCGTATTGCGGCAGTTCAAGCTGGAGACGCCCCTGCTCGAGTTCCGCGTATTCCAATACAATATGTACACGCTCAATTCGATTATTCTCATCGTGGTCAATATGGCTATGTTCTCCGGGATGATTTTGCTGCCGATTTATTTACAGAATACGCGCGGTATCAGCGCGCTCGATTCTGGGCTGTTGATGCTGCCGGGCGCGATTATTATGGGGATTATGTCGCCGATCACCGGCTTCCTTTTCGACAAATTCGGGGCCAAATGGCTTAGCATCACCGGTCTGGCGATCACTATCGTAACGACGTGGGAATTCAGCAGGCTGTCCATGACGACTTCTTACATGCATTTGATCTTCATGTATACGTTCCGGATGTTCGGGATGTCGCTGCTCATGATGCCGATTCAAACCGCCGCGCTCAACGATATTCCGCAAAAGCTGAACGCGCACGGTACGGTTATGCTGAATACGCTTCGTACCGTGTTCGGCGCAATCGGCACAGCGGTCTTCATCACGCTGTATAGCAGCGAAATGAAAAGCTATCTGCACGATATGACGGGAATCAGCATGGACGATAAGGCGGCCTTGGGCAGACTCGCGATGGAAGCGCCGGAAGTATTGGCCGACGCGAGCATTTATGGCACGAACTACTCCTTTATTGTGGCAGCCGTGCTTAGCGCGGTGGCGCTGGTGCTCGCGTTGTTCATCAAACGATCCGTACCGAAGGACGCCAGAGGCGTGCCGCTGAAGGTAGGCAAGCTGAGCGGCGAGAGAGGCTGAAGCCGTGTCGCCGATTCAAATACGAAAGGATCAGAAGCCGTGTTGCGACATGGCTTCTGATCCTTTCATTCACCAGCTTCTGCCCGCGGCAAGGGCGTATTAATTGAATCCGCCATTGACGCGAATCGTCTGTCCCGTGATCCAGCGGGCTTTGTCGCTGACGAGCAGCTCGATCGCATTGGCAATATCCTCCGGCTCGCCGAGACGACCGAATGCATTCATGCGGCGGAACGATTCGATCAGCTCCTCCGACTTGCCGTTCAAAAATAATTCGGTCGACACCTGCCCCGGAGCCAAACAGTTGATGATGATGTCCTTGGGACCGAATTCTTTTGCCAGCTGACGGGTCAACTGCTCGACCGCTCCTTTGGTCGCCGCGTAGACGCTGTATGTCGGCAGCATCGCGCCCGATACGGAAGTCGAGAAATTGATGATCGTACCTCCGCGTGCCATATGCTTCATGGCTTGTTGACAGGCAAAGTACGTTCCCTTCACGTTGATCGCGAATTGCCGGTCGAACAATTCTTCCGTCATATCCGCAATCGCCCTATTTTCCATCATTGCCGCATTATTGATCAGTATGTCCAATCGTCCGAGCCGCTCGAGCGTCTCCGTGAACAACGCTTCAACTTCGATTACCTTGCTTAGGTCGGCACCGATCGATATCGCTTCGCCGCCCGATTGCTCAATTATGTTGACGACCTCGTCCGCTTTTCCCGGGCTTGAAGAATAATTGACGACGACCTTGGCGCCCGCTTGCGCCAGCTGAATGGCAATTTGTCTTCCGATCCCTCTCGACGCTCCCGTAATGATAGCGACTTTTCCGTGTAAGCTCATGATTTTACGCTCCTTTGTATGCAATTGCGGCCGGTCCGCTGCTTGTCCCTCGTTCGGCCTGTGCCTTTATTATAACGAATGTTTGCAAAAAAGGATCGGTGCAGTTGAATAACGGTTTACATGAATGGCAATCATTTGTTATGATAAGAAGCAAATTCAAACGCGATGACGAGAAGAGTAGGGAACAACGTTCTTCCACAGAGAGCTCCAGCCGCTGAAAAGGAGCGAAGAATTTTTCCTGAACCAAGCCTCTGAGCAGCATGCCGGAACCGGATGTCGGGGATGGCATGACGGGAGCTCCCGTTACTGAGCTAGAGTATAACATGGAGCAATGGCCATGCGTACTTGAAGAGGTCCATATGGCGACATATGGACGAAACTGGGTGGTATCGCGATAACTTCGTCCCTGAGACAACATTTTGTCTTGGGCGCGAAGTTTTTTTGTTTTTGCATCATCGCCGCACCGGCATCTACATTTGGGAGGAATCGACCATGGGCTATGAAAAGGACCACGCCGCGGAAAACTTTATCGTCAAGCTGATTGCCGAGGAGCTGCAAAGCGATCCGTTCGGAAGAAAGATGTGCACGCGGTTTCCGCCCGAGCCTAACGGTTATCTCCATATCGGCAGCGCTTATGCCATTCACACGAACTATTCGGTATCGCAGCGGTTCAACGGAACGTTTCATTTGCGCTTCGACGATACGAATCCGCTGAAGGAGGACATCGAATACGTAAATGCGATCATTGACGATATCCGATGGCTCGGCTACGACCCCGGAGAGTATATTTATTACGGCTCGGATTACTCGAATGAAATATTCGAGGCCGCAGTAACCTTGATCAAGCAAGGGAAAGCATACGTATGCGAGCTGTCTCCGGAGGAGATGACGGCCTATCGGGGCACGCTGACCGAGCCGGGCCAAAACAGCCCTTACCGGAACCGTTCGGCGGAGGAGAATCTGGAGTTGTTCATGAGCATGAAGAAAGGCGTCTATCCAGCCTCCTCCAAGGTGCTTCGCGCCAAGATTGACATGGCTTCGCCCAACATCAATTTGCGCGATCCCGTCCTGTACCGGATCATTCATGCCGAGCATTACCGGACGGGCAGCGACTGGTGCATTTATCCGATGTACGATTTTGCCCATCCGATTCAAGACATGATCGAAGGGATTACGTATTCGTTATGCTCCATCGAGTTCAAAGACCATCGTCCCCTGTACGACTGGGTGCTCCGCGAACTGAAGATCGAGGAGCCGCCGCGGCAAAGGGAGTTCGGCCGGCTCAGTCTGACGGGCGTCGTGACGAGCAAACGGTTTTTGCGCCAGCTGGTGGCCGGAGAATATGTGGACGGCTGGGACGATCCGCGGCTTCCGACGATTCGCGGCTTACGGAGAAGAGGGTTTACACCGGAAAGCATCCGCAGCTTTATTGAAGAAATCGGCAGCATCCGGACGCAAAGCACGGTGCATATTTCCTTGCTCGACCATTGTCTCAGGCAAGATTTGAAGGAAAAGACGGTCAGTGTGATGGCTGTTCTGCAGCCGCTTAAGGTTGTCATTACCAATTATCCGGAGCATGAAACGGAAATGCTGACGATCGAGAACAACAGCGAGAACGAGGCGCTCGGCAAAAGAGAAGTGCCGTTCTCCGGAACGATCTATATCGAGCGGGACGATTTCATGGAGCAGCCGCCGAAAGGCTTTCACCGGTTAAGCCCGGGTGCGGAGGTGAGGCTGAAGGGAGCGTACTTCATCCGATGCGAAGACGTCATCAAGGATCCGGTTACGGGTGAAGTTACGGAGCTTCGCTGCACGTACGATCCGGAGACGAAGAGCGGCTCCGGCTTTACCGGACGCAAGGTGAAAGGGACGATTCACTGGGTAACGGCTGCGCATGCGATCCAAGCGGACGTTCATTTGTACGAATCGCTGCTGCTCAACCACGATATTCCCGATGATGACAGCGGAGACTGGGCGGATGTGATCAATCCCGGTTCGCTTGTCGCCATCCCGGGCGCGCTCCTGGAGCCGTACGTCCAAGATGTCCGGCCGGAACAAAGATTTCAGTTTTTCCGCCACGGCTATTTCAGCGTAGATGGAAAGCTCGCAACGAACGAGAAGCTTGTGTTCAACCGGATCGTGCCGCTGAAGGACAGCTGGGGCAAGTCGCTGAAATAAAGTATATGTACTATGTTTCATTCCTGTATGTTCGATCCCGGGTCTCCTTTGTATGATGAAATGGAACAGCTTCTCTCTTTCGGAACTATACCATTTAACTCATATTGGAGGAGATCGATTTGCACGAAGGGCAGTTGACATTTTTTGGCGGGGTAAGCAAGTCGGGAGGCGTACAAGTATTATACGGCAAAGGCAAGCAAGCGATTTTATTCGATTTCGGCATTGAGCACAGCTCGCTGCTGTTTCCCAAACAAACGACACTGTACGAGCCTGTAGGCGCGACAACCGGGCGGGAAATCCGCCAATTTTTACTGGGCGGCATGACCGCGCCGCTGCTGGAGCTGTACGACCCGCAGCAGATCAAGGGGATCGACCCGGCGATTGTGAGCCGCGTCTGGAGCGACCGCGAATTCCCGCAATACGAGCGAATCAGTCTGTTCATCGGACATATGCATACCGACCATATCGGCGCGCTTCCGTATGCGAACCCGGATCTTCCAGTGTACATGAATCACGATTCCTACGCGCTGTACCGGGGCATCGTGGCGGGCGGCCATTATCCCGATACGGCGGCGCGCATCGAAGCGTGCGAAGACTTGAGCATCATCGATTTCGGCGAGTTCACGATTCAGATCGTCGAGATGGATCACAATGCGACGGGCGCAGCCGGCCTTATTATCGACAGCGGCGATTATAAGATTGCATATACGGGAGACTGGCGCCGTCAAGGCAAGCATCCGGAGAAAATCGACCGGTTCATCGAACTTTGCCGGAACAAGGGCATCGATGTGCTGATTACCGAAGGGACGCGCCTGCCGGCCGATCCGGCAGCCGTTCCTTCCTATCAGCAGCCGGAAGATGAACTGCTGAACGATTTTGCCGAATGGATCGGCGCGGCGGAAGGACTCGTCTATTTGCAAATGTCGCCGAGGGACCTTGAGCGGATGGCGAACATGATCGCGATCGCCGTGGAGAAAGGGCGCAAAATCGTCATGGAATCGTCTCACGCGCTGATCTGGCATGCAGCCAATCAGGAAGGGCTGCGCATTCTGGAAGGCCATCCGGCTCTGAACGCGGAGATCCGGGTGCTGGACGCGACGGTGACGGACGGCATGACTGTGCCGTACGATACGGTCGCGCTGGAGGAAGTCGCCGAGCATAAGGATCAGTATTTGTACTTCTTCAAATTCCCGGATTTGGCGCAAATGATCGAGCTGGAGACGCTTGGTCAGCTGCAGGGCTGCTCGCATTTCATTCAGTCCGACTACAGCGTCAAGGTCGACCACAAGGATGTGGCCAAATTTTTGAAAACCTTCGGCATTACCGGACATACGCTGAACAACGGCGGGCATGCCCATCCCGAAGCGATCTCCGATCTGGTCGAGCGGATCGCGCCGAAAGCGGTCATTACGCTGCACAGCCCGCATCCGCGCTCGCTGGATACGCGAGGCGTGAAGGCGTTTTTTCCGGAAAAAGGGCAGACCGTTTCAGTCGCTTCCATTATTGAGGCCGCCTCCGTCGCTGCGGGACAATAAACGCGGCTGCTTCGAACAGCCGTTCGTTCCAATGCGCTGTGAACCACCCTCAGAGGACTTCTCTCTGAGGGTTTTTGCTGTTGGATGTAAGGGCGGGCAAGGGGTATTCGCCACTATTCGTATTGTTGAGCATCGGTGCAGGCCGTATAATGAAGGCAGGCTTCGATGGGACGAACGGAACAGGGGAACGCACTTATTGCGAGATCAATCGCATTGAGAGGGATTGAACCCGGTTGTTCACGGAGCAACCGCGATATCACACGAATCCGGGTACAGGAGTGGTGGAGAACATGAACATGAATGTCAATAAATCGGCATGTGTCACAGGCGCGGACAGGGGCATCGGACTGGCTTTGTCCCAGGCGCTGCTGCTTAAGGGATATACGGTGTTTGCCGGAGGCATTCAACAGGACAACATGGAGCTGGACGCGTTCGCGGCAGCTTGCCCGGGTCGGCTGCATCGATTCGTGTTGGATGTGGGAAGTGATTCGAGTGTCAGGCAGGCGGCGGAGCTGATCCGGAGCTGCACGGATCGGCTGGATCTGCTCATCAACAATGCGGCGATTCTCGGGGATACGAAGAATACGATCGTTGACGAGCTCGACTTTGAAGAGATTCAGCGCGTGTACAATGTGTCAGCGCTTGGTGCGGTCCGTATGTGCAATGCGTTGATCATGCCCGTCATGAACGGCGGCAAGCTGATCGTCAACATTTCATCCGAAGCGGGAAGCATCGGCAACAGCTTCCGCGACAGCTGGTTCGGCTATTGTATGGCCAAATCCGCACTGAATATGGGTTCGACGCTGATTCACAACCGCATGCGCAAGGACGGCGGGCGGGTGCTGCTGATTCATCCGGGATGGGTCAAGACGCGGATGAGTGGTGTTTGGAACGATGCGGGAACGTATACGCCGGAGGAAGCGGCAGCGAATATTATGAAGCGAATCGGCGAATTCGGGGAACAGATCCAGCCGCTGCCGATGTATGTGGAAGCGGATACGGGCAACGTCTTGCCATGGTAGCGCAGCTCGAGCATAGCAATAAATAGCAATATATAAGAAATGACCCGGATCCGTGCATGCTATACTTATGGAGCGAGCCACAGTAACGGACATATCCGATCGAAGGTGTAGGAAGGAGCAGCAGCAATGAATCAAGAAGTCGTTTCATTTATCGAAAGTCTTAATCAGCCATGGCAGGTCGAAGTGTCCAAGCAGCTTCGCCATATGGTCCATGAATGCATACCGGGAGTGGAGGAACGGATTCAGTACAAAAAGCCGCATTTTCTGAAAAACGGGCATTACGCTGCCGTCATTTCGCCATCCAAGGATGCCATTGCGTTTATGATTATGAACGCGACGGGTCTGGACGTCCCGAAACAGTTCGAAGGGCCGGCCGAGCGCAAATGGCTCAAAATCCGCGAAGGGGACACACCGGATTACAGCCTGCTATCCCAGCTTCTTGTACAAGCTTCGAGCTCGCTGTAAGCGGCAGCTTGGAGTATCAGCCTAAGCATCCGGAGATCACGGCGGAAGCCGTGACTCTGCGATGCTTTTTTTGTCGCTGCTTTGACCAGTGAGCATCGGCAGGTATGCGCATTCTGTTTTACGCATCTGTTTTACGCAGGGTTGACTTCCGATAGATTTGTGATTAAAATCACAAGGATAGACACCATTTACAGAATGAAGGGATACTTGTGCCGTATTTGCGTTTCAAAGGATTTCAGCGTGAAGCACTGGAACGAATGTCGCCGCTGATCGTAGACGAATTTGCTTATATCGTCAACATTCCGAAGGAGAAAGTGAAGATCGAACTGCTCCCGGTCATGCAGATCACCCATTCGCCTTTATCCGTGGAAATCCAAATGTTTCAACGAGAGCAGGAGACCCATGACGCCCTCGCTTCGGCGATGAACCGACTCTTCGATGAGTTCGGATGCCATCATGTTCATATTTATTTCGTTATTCTTTATCCCACGCTTTACTATAAAGAAGGCAAGCCGCTTAAGGTTATTCCGGAGCATCATCTTGGATGAGCTCTTCCCATGTTAACAAATGTTCTCACCACGAATCCGACACCGGCGATGAAGCCGTGTCGGCTTTTTGCGTTGGCGGGATTGTAGAGGAACGTTTCCTTAGTTAAGAAATGAATAAGAAATGAATAAGAAATGCCCCCGGTTTCTGTTAAGATTTGGAGGATATACTCGTTAAATAGATGGAATGGATTCGAAGCGGCCGAATAACCAGGAGGGGGGATGATGATGAAACGGTGGTTAGCGGTTCTATTGGCGCTTAGCCTAATCGGATTGGCGGGATGCGCGAAACCGATCGAATTTACCGGGAAGAGCGACAATTGGAGCGTAGATTGTACGATAAGACCTTCCGCTAAGGAAAAAGCATTCGCGATCCGCTATATCGGCAGCGAAAGTCCGGCGGTAACCCAAGTCTATTATTCATTCAAAAACAGCAAAAATTTCGACAGCCAAGGGAAGAGCGATGAATTGGCGAAACATTTGACCCTAAGCGGCAAATCGACGCTAGTGGCGCCGTATCGGGAAGAAGACCATTTCAATCTGCACGTGCAGTGGAACGGCAAAGAAGAAACGATCCTGGTCAGCAGAAAATAGCATCATCCCATCGCTCTCGAACCGGCTGGAATACAGCCGGTTTGCTGCGTTATCGTTTAATAGAAAAGGGAGTACGGAAGCATCGTCATTGGATAATTTACCAAATTATTTTATTCTGTTAATATTAGGGATGAGTTCAAGTACGGCGTGCATTTTTTGCGCTCAGCATCGTTCTTGCCGGTTGATGAAGGAGATTGACGAATTGCATCTTGTAACGAGAGAAGTAAGCGAGTATAACGAGATATCCGTGTACGAAACGACCGAGCTGTACGGTGAGATGGGGAAATTCCGCTGCCTGCAATTTGCTGACGGAGCCATTCAAGGCGCTGTCGATCTGAAGCATGCCAGCCGCATCATTCTCGAATATCCTAGAGCCATCATCCACATTCTCACGCATAACCATCCGTATTTGCAAAAGGGGTTTCTTATCGGTCACGGGATCGGCACGATCGTCGGACATTTCCCGGACAAGCGATTTACGGTCGCCGAGATCGATGCGCAGGTGGTGGAAGTCAGCCGGCGCTATTTTAACTATCGTTCCGACCATGTGCTCATTGGAGACGGCCGTGAGCTTCTGGAGAAAGAAGCGGCGAATGCCCTGGATGCGGTTATTGTGGATGCGTTTTCCGCGAAAGGGACGCCGCCGCATCTCGTGACGAAGCCGTTTTTCGAGCTGGCGAAGGAAAAACTGAACGTCCGAGGAACCATGATCATGAATCTTATGGGAAGGCCCAGAAACGATAAACGAATCGCCGCGATACTTACGACGCTGAAAGCGGTATTCACGGAGACGAAGGCGCTTATGCTTCCCGGAGCGGAGACGTCCGGCCTGCGGAACATCATACTGATCGGCAGCGGCCGACCGATTGAATTCGATATGAGGCAGATGGCCGGGTTTGTCGAGATGGAGTGGGAGCAAGGACATCTTCTCTTGGACCGGAGCACGGAACAGCATTGTTAATTCATACATTATCATAGGGAGTGAAACCTCATGACCATTAAAGGCATAGCCCATCGCGGTTATCCGACCGTACATCCGGAAAATACATTATCTTCGTTTCAAGCGGCGCTTGATGCTCATTATTCGCATCTGGAGCTGGATGTTCATTTAAGCAAGGACGGCATTCCCGTCGTCATTCACGATGCGACAATCAACCGGATGTGCAACGGCAAAGGCCGGGTCAAAGATTATACGTTAGAGGAGCTTAAGCGGTTTACGGTAGGGGAACAGGAGACGATCCCGACGCTGGAGGAAGCGCTTCGGTTGTGCCAAGGACGGATATCCGTATTTCTGGAGCTGAAGCAGATCGGACAAGCGTATGAGGGTATCGAAGAGAAAGCGTTGGATGTGATTCGCCGGCTGAATGTAACCGACCAGATCATCGTGACTTCGTTCGACCATTATTCATTGATGAAAATGAGGGAGCTTGACCAAGGGATCGACATCGGACTCATCCTGGGATGCTTGTCCCCTTGCGTCTTTCCGTTCATGAAACAGCTTCGCTCGCGCTACTTGTGGATGTCCCACAAGCACCTGACCAAAGCGTATGTGCAGGAATGCGTCGAGCAAGGCATTCAGGTGATCGCGAACCCGATCGATACCGAGGAAGTGATGAACAAGCTGCTGCAGCAATACCCGTCAGCGCTCGCTTCGACGAACATGCTGGAGCAATGGCAGCGCTTTTACGAGCAAAACCGGGAAGCGCTTGGGCAACCGTAAGACAGGATATCGATGCAGGTGGAAACGATGAAGGCAGCCCTTGGGTATAAACCGCAGCAACGGTTTCATCCCCGAGGGCTTTTGTTAACTTGGCCGTACGGTAAGTTCATGTTTCTTGTGCTGTAATATTAAAGAAGGCTCGTATTCGGCGGAGAGGGAGAATGGCAGATGAGAACAGTCGTGACCGGCGGTGCCGTGATCAAAGACAAGCAGGGCAGAATTTTGCTGCAAAAAAGATCGGACTACGGCAACTGGGGACTGCCTGGCGGAGGAATGCATGCGGGAGAATCGATCGAGGAAACGATGGTTCGGGAAGTGCTTGAAGAAACCGGGCTTGTGGTAACGCGAAGCGAGCTCTACTCGGTATACAGCGGCCATCGAATGAAGTACAAATATCCCGATGGGAATGAAGTCGTGTTTGTGATGTTCCTTTTTCATGCTGAGGCGGACTTGACCGGCAAGCTTGCGGAAGACAACACGACACTTCTGTATGCCGACGAAGCCCGGGAATCGTTGAAACTGGAATTTAAGCCTATAGAAGACATCGATATCAACGAGATCAGTACCGTACAACGACCGGTATTCGAGGATCTGAAGAGCGGCATCACGACGCTGCTAAGAACATGACCCTATGACGATGAAAGGAAGATAACCGTGTCCATGACGATCAAATTGCCCAGAGAAGAGAAGGAGCAAATCATTGGCAGCGTGAAAGCGTATTTTGAACAGGAGCGATCCGAATCGATCGGGGATTTGGCGGCGGAGCAGCTGATCGATTACATGATACAGGAGCTGGGACCCTACATCTACAACAAAGCTGTCGCCGACGCGCGGGTGCTGATCAACGAGAAGATGAATCAAATGGAGGACGAGATGTACTCGCTGGAAAAGCCGCTTCACAAACGCAAGAGGTAGCGAACGGGAGCATATGACGCTCCCAGCTCTCCGCCCTGTCGTCTCACGGTGGGGAGGATGAGACTTTCATGATCCGCTCGGGGAACCGGGCGGATTTTTCATGGAAGCATGCCTTTGTACGGATACTCATTCATTTTAAATCAAAAGACCCAAAATATTCCTTTCATTCGAACAATATGATGATATACAGTTTCTTTTGTTCTTTATAACGCGTGAATGAATAATGCTCGGACACGAAAATCTGTGATCGCGCTTGGCCTTCAAGCATAAACGTCGCTCTTCACCGGAGCAGCCTATAGGGGAGGTGACGCATCTGAATACGATTTGGACGATTCGAACCGAAATCCGGGATCGAGTTGAAGCGATGTATCGGGCCTGCCAAGCCTGGATTGCGAAATATCCGTTCATCCGGACGGCGTATACGATGTTCTCGTGGTTTTCCCTGGCGATGTTCGTCATCAGCTTGTTCTTCGTCAGAGAGTCGCGAACGATGCTCGTTCAATACTTGTGGTCGTTCTATGTGCTGCTGCAATTTTGGTTTTTGTGCCGGAGCAAAACATTGCCGTGGAAGCCGGTTGTTCTGTTCGTCCTTTCCGGCGTATTCGTTGTCGTGCCGGTCACGGCGCTGACGGTTGGCACCTTTCACCTGGTCTTCGGCGGGAAAACATCCGACACATGGTCTACTGCCGTCATTACGCCAATCTTCGAAGAGCTGTGGAAACTGCTCCCGCTGGGTGTGTTCCTCCTGTTCTCGCGGCGCGCTTCCGCGCTGAGCCTCAGCGATTATACGCTGATCGGCGCTGCCTCCGGTATCGGCTTTCAATTGATGGAGGAGCTGTCCCGGCGTTGGCTCAATTCCGGTATTATTGGCAGAACCTTCGGGTACAGCACGACGCTGCTGGGCGGCGAGACGATTCACTGGGACGTGTTCTCGCTGTTTCCCGGCCGGTTTGAAGAAAGCCTGCTGCCTACACTGATGACCGTCAGTCATCCCGTACATACCGCGATGATCACGCTGGCTTGCGGAATCGCCTACCGGCTGCGGAAGCGATGGGCGCCATGGATATACGGGTTTCCGGCGTTGATGCTGCTCTGGTCTATCCTGGATCATGCCGCTTATAACGGCCAGCACAAGCTGCCCGATTGGATATTTACGATCCATGGCTGGACCGGCGACGGGTATAAGACGCGGACGGTGTTCTTATTGATGCTGGCCGGCGCGCTGATTGCCGATTATATGGCGCTGGGCAAAGTACGGGATCGGCTTGCCGTTCTGCCGAACGAGCCATTGTTCAATCCGTTCACGGAGCTGTGGAACATTAGCGTTTCCCTATTCCATGACCGCAGGCGGTTTACCTATTGGCTCGATTTTTACCGGGAACGCCGCGAGCTTGGATTTCACCTGCTGTACGGCAACACAGAGGCATCCGGGCGGCAAGGTCAAATCGAGAAACGAATGAACGCATGTTACCGGGCGCTGGCCAGTCTGGCCTTCGTAGTGATCGTTGTTGGCTTAGTTGCTGCTGCTGCTCTTGGTGTTTCCGATACGGCGTATTCGCCGGCGAATGATGGAGCGGCATGCTTCACCTGTATGTTCGATCAGTTGCAGGACTGGTGGGATCGGCTGGAATGGTATGAACAAGGCGGCATTTTACTCGGCGCGCTCGCCTTGTCGTTGCTGTTCGTCGGTTTTTGGCCGGCTGTGAGCATCGCATTAACCGCGGGGAGCATCGCCGGCAGTGGTCATACGATTGCGGACTATATCCGTGATCCGAAGAAAATGCTGACGCCCGAGAATGCGCTTGCCGTAGCGACAGGCATACTCTTGAGCCGGATTCCGTTCGGCAAAGCCTTCCAATGGGCAGGGAAGAAGGGGCGCGGCTACGTGCGCAAGCTTCTGGAAAAGCTCGGCTTCCGACGGCCGGATGTGGACATTCCGAATAAACGGCCAACAAGCGATGGACCCGGTCCTCACCATCACTCGGATGAGCCGGACACTCCCCGCAAGCCGGAAGAGGAGACGCCGAACAGAGACCGGGCCGATGAAGAACGTGACGATCATGCGACCGTTGCAGGGAAAAAGTATAACGAGGTCGAAATTGTAGATCACCGGGGAAATCCGCTTGGTGAGTTCGACGAAATCGATCTGGAAGAGCGGATTTTTTATGAAGACAAGACAGCCAAAGGGCTGGATCGCATCAATCCGCGAACGGGACAGCCCGCGCAGACGCCGCAGCAATTTGCCGACAAGCAAATTCTCGGGAAAACGCGAGTGCGCATTCAGAATATGCTGGAAAAAGCAGCGGCCACCCGGCCGACGGCGCACGGATCTTCCGAAGTGCCGCATCTGGACGAGATCAAGTCGATCCGCGACTTCGTGTTCCGGCTTGACGGCGACACGCCCGAGCTGCGAGCTGCCGTCGAAAACAGCTTGAACCAGCTGAGAACGGAGTTTCCGGATTATACATTTAATGTTTTGTTTGGAGGGAAGCCGTGATGTCGATAAGCGCTTTTATACCGGAGCCCGCCAATGATGCCGAACGGCAATTCCACGTACCGGTCGCGGCGGAGGCATTCTTCGCGGAATGCTGGGAACCGCCGGCAGAGGCATTGGGCTTGAAGTGGGTTCCTTTATTCTCTACGGGGATCGAGATCGAGAAACAAGATCTGCCTGAGGTGTTGGACGAACTGAACCGATTGAAAGAGTGGGCGCTAGAGCAAGCTGGCGGTGAACGAATGGAGAAACTGTTAAGCCGCATCCAAATGCTGCTGACGGCGCTGCCCCAGATGCTGCAGCGGGACGGAGCGGTTGTGTATATTGGGTGAGTGAAAGAGGGTATGGATGGCACGGATTGCGGTCCTGTGCCATCTTTTTTTTGTAATATGGAATGCAAATATCGAGATCCATAAAAAGGATATTGAGTGAGATTCCTTGAATATATTGAAAAGTAGTCTTGAAAACACGCGTACATAGGAAAGCAGGGGATTCCAGTGAACATATTGGATTATATACCCAATGATGCGGAGATTGGCGTAGGGCTCGCCTTACGCTTAAAAACGGCCGAGTACCTCTTCTTCCTTCCCGGTAAACGGCATATGAATGACACCCCCGTTGAAGAGATGTTTTATGCAGGTGTCGGAGGTCATTTGGAGCCAGGGGAAAGTTTGTTGGAATGCGGGAGGCGGGAGGCAAACGAAGAAATTGGGATGCCCATTGAATATGAGAGCAGCTGTAAAACGGTATACATCGACTTCCATAGGAATAGCCGGATTATCAAAGTGGATGATGGGATAAAACCGTTGGCCATCTTCGAAATGATTCATCCACCGGGAAGCCCGAGAGAAGGCGGGGTTTACCATATTGTCATTTACAAGGCGCTGCTTGATCGATTGCCGCAAATTTATAAAGATGATGAAGTTTCCGGAATCATCATCATGTCAGCGGAACAAGTGAGGAATGGGGCCAGAAGGGCTAGCGTCCGGCAATTGATTCAAGAAGGAGCAAGAATAGTTGGTAGGAATGTATATGAAAATACCGTGCTCTACCCAATCGGGACGGCTGAAGCATTGATCTATCTTTGCGACGACAATTGAAATGCAAACTGTCGTATCCGGCAGACATTCTTGAATTCATGGGATTATTCGTACCTATCTGAAGGAGTAGAAGATGATACAAGTAAAGCTATATCGCAGACCGGACCCGCCTGTCGTCGAGGAAGTCATTGGAGTCATTCATTCGCTTCAACCGGAATGGTTTACGGAGGACGTGCCGGAAGATACGAGGAGAGACCTGCTGTTCCAAGACGTTATTTGTGCCGAAGTGGACGGCAGATTAAGGTCATTTCTGGTATTTACGAGCTGGGAAGGCTCCATTTCCATAACATTAATGGGCACTCACCCGGACTACAGAGGGATAGGGCTAGGGACGCAATTAATCCATGCTTTATTTGTCCATGCATCCGAATTAGGATTTGAACGGGTTACGTTATTAACGGTTCCGCCTGACGTAAAGCCTCAATACGAGCATACGATCAAGTTTTATAAGCAGCACGGCTTTTCCGTTGTTAAGCGATACAGCGAAATATGGGGCAGCGGCGCGATCGAGATGTGTAAGAATCTATAGGATGGTCAACGTACGATTTAGGTTAACCTGCTCAACGAGGAATAAAGGAGGAGCCTATGACGACCCGCCCCAAACCATTGGTAATCGCCGTCGCGGCCGTATCGGGAGGCGGTAAAACGACGGTAACGAAACGCTTGGCAGAAATACTGGATCGTTCGAAAGCCCTTTACTTTGACGATTATGAATTCAGCGGGGAGCCTGATGATCTTTGCGAGTGGGTAGCGCAAGGAGCGGATTGCAATGTGTGGAACTTATCGCCGCTTAGGAGCGAGCTGCAGTTTTTAAGTTTATGTCATGAACCGCCGCTGGACTTTGTCGTCATGGATTACCCGTTTGCTTATTTGCACGAAGAGATGAAGTCGCTGATCGACTTCGCCATCTTCATCGATACTCCGCTGGATATAGCGATGGCCCGGCGGATTGTAAGAGATTATACGGCAGATACGATGAACAGGGTCGCTAGCGACATGCTCCATTACTTGGACCGTGGAAGGCCGGCCTATATGCAGATGTTAAGAACGGTGAAGCCCAATTCCGACATCGTGGTTGATGGCGAACTGCCGCTTACTACCATTATCGATACGATCGTAGAGGAAATAGGGAGCCGATATAAAAAATAAGAATGGACAGACGTCGGAACGAGCTCCGCGATTGTTCTCGAAACAAGAACGTTTTGTGCATAAACGGTACAAAATGAGCATCAAGCAATCGTAAACAATTTATCACAATGCCGCGTTGCAATGATATAATGTTCCTTGCTCTTGTGCAGGCGAGTCCGATAGACGTGCATAGGTTGCAAAACCATATCAAAGGACGTGAGCTGTAAATGCTGCTATCATCGGATTCCATGCTACGGCAGCCGTCTTTCGCGAAATTTTGGACGTCGCGGATCTTGTCTTCGACCTCATTCCAGATGCTCTCCGTTGCCATCGGCTGGCAAATGTACGATTTGACACGCGATGCGTTCAGCCTGGGTCTGGTTGGCCTAGCGCAATTCGCGCCCATGGTGCTGCTGACATTAGTGGTCGGTCATGTGGCGGATCGGTTCGACCGCCGAAAAATTGTTTTCTTGTGCCAGCTTGTCGAGGGACTGGTCGCCGCCTTATTGCTGCTCGGCAACGCTGCTCACTGGCTTGGCCGAAATGAAATATTGCTGGCCGCAGCGATTATCGGGGCGTGCCGTGCGTTTGAAGGCCCTTCGTCCTCAGCGCTGCTGCCGCAGCTGGTGCCGAAGTCGATCCTGCAGCAAGCGATCTCGTGGAGCACTTCGGCTGGACAAACAGCTCAAATATTGGGTCCTTCGCTCGGCGGACTGCTGTTTTCATTAGGCGCCAATTATGTCTATGTCACGGCAACGGTCGCGCTGTTGATCGCGTCCAGCCTGAGTATTCTGATCCGGATGGAGCCGATCGAGCGGAGGCTGGAGCCGGTGTCGCTCAGCTCTCTGTTCTCAGGACTCGTATTTGTTTATCGCAATCCGGTCATTTTGGGAACCATTTCACTTGATCTATTTGCCGTATTGTTGGGCGGGGCGACCGCGCTGCTGCCGATTTTTGCGCAAGATATTTTGCAAACGGGGCCATGGGGGTTAGGATTCATGCGGACGGCGCCGGCAGTTGGCGCTTTGATGATGACGATCCTCTTCGCTTATTATCCGTTGAAAAAAGCGTTCGGTCCGACGTTGTTCGGGGCGCTTGGCGTATTTGGCCTTGCGACGATGATCTTTGCCGTATCGACCAATCTGATTGTATCGATGATTGCTTTGCTGCTGGTCGGCGCGTCGGATGTCGTCAGCGTGGTGATCCGGTCGACTCTAGTGCAAATGCAGACGCCGGATGAAATGCGCGGGCGCGTGAACGCCGTGAATTCGCTGTTTATCGGAACCTCGAACCAGTTGGGGGAGTTCGAATCCGGTACGCTGGCCGGTTTTGTCGGTGCGTCCCGGGCTGCTTTCATCGGCGGTCTCGGCACGATTCTCGTCGCCGGTCTATGGATGTATTTGTTCCCGTCGCTTCGGCGATTGCGTTCGTTATCCGGGAAAGTGTAGACTGACTGTAGGCGGTTCACGGGGTTCGTTTGATCAACTTGCTACATAACGAAAAGGGAATGGACACTTCGTTCAATAGGAGCGAAATGTCCATTTTTTTTGCGTTCCTTACGTTTCCAATAATATTTCGCCGGTGCGGGACAAATCGTAACCGGAGATCGCCTGAAGCTCCCGTTTGAAGGCATCGGATTTCAGGATGTGCAGCAGCGGGCGGATCCAATATTCGTTATCTGCCTTATTCAACATAACGAGATCGTAACGCTCGCGAATGAGCGGAATGAACTCGACTTGCCCGACGAGCGCAGCCGCTTTCTCGATGCCGACCCCGACATCCGCTTCACCCGACGCCACTTTGGACGCCACAGCAAGATGATTATTGTGTTCAACGTCATATCCCGCAAGCTGGTCGGATTTGATTCCATGGAGACGTAGCTGTTCGTCCAGCAGCACCCGGGCGCCTGAACCTTTCTCGCGGTTCGCAAGCCGTAAGCCCGGACGGCTTAAGTCGGACCACTGCGTAAGGCCGAACGGATTGCCGCTTTGCACGTAGAGCCCGGCATTTCTCGAGAGCAGATTGACGACCAGATACGGAGACCCGACGAGCAGCGTCCGAATATACGGAAGGTTGTACTCGCCGGTCGTTCCATCCAGCAAATGGGTGCTGACAATGTCCGCTTCCCCCCGGTACATCGAGATTAAACTGTCCAGACTGCCGACAAAAGAGCGGAGGGGCCGGATGCCGGGGATTTGCTTCTCCATATGCTTGGCCAATATATCGAGGCCGATGTCATGCCCGGTAATGACGATCGGACGCGATCCGGCCGCGAGAGCGGATAGGGACGAGCGCACGGGCTCGCCGACCGCAGCCGGACGTTCGGGATTCATCGCTGTCCGTGCGCGCTGCTTGTACGCCTCCAGATCCGTGGCGTCGATCCGCATTTGCTTGCCGACCCGGTATGAGGCGAGCTCGCCTTTTTTGATCAGATCGTAGACGGTCAGTTTGGATATTTTCAATAGCTTGGCGATTTCTTCCGTGGTGTAGGACATGTCGCTCGACATCTCAAGATCCTCCTTGGCGGCTGCATGCCGTCCAATACTGCCCTTTATTATATCACATCGCATGATGTCGAATGATGCGAGACGGCTTTCGCATGAAATATATTTACATAGGATCCAGTTTACAATCATTTGCAGGGTATGTATAATAACTTATGTTTATTTATAACTAAACCATACGATGGAGGGGATTTGGTGTATAAATATATAAGGAATAGTTCGATTTGGTTATGTTTATTGATCGTGATGGTGGTCTCGTCCAGCTGCGGTGCGGCTCAAAAACCGGCCGAAGGCAATGCCAACGGGCAGACGCCGGGAGCGGGCGATTCCGGTTCGAAGCAGGTGCAGACCGTGGAGCTGACCGTCTCTGCAGCAGCGAGCATGACCGATGCGCTCAAAGAGATTCAGAAAGCTTACGAGACGAAAAACGCCGCCGTGAAATTAAACTTTAACTTCGGCGCATCCGGTGCCTTGCAGCAGCAAATCGAGCAGGGCGCCCCGGCTGACCTGTTCCTGTCTGCAGCGGCCAAGAACATGAAAGCGCTCGTCGATGCACAGTTGATCGACGCGAGTCAGCAAAAGAAGCTGCTGACGAACGAGCTGGTCGTCGTCGTTTCCACCGATGGCAAAGTTCCGGTCGGCAAAGCGGCCGATTTGGCCAAAGCCGATGTGAAAAAAGTCGCGATCGGCATACCTGAGAGTGTGCCGGCCGGCAGTTACGCGAAAGAGGCGCTTACGAACGAGAAGCTGTGGGACAGTTTGCAGCCGAAGCTGGTGCAGGCCAAAGACGTCAGGCAAGTGCTGCAATATGTAGAAACGGGTAACGCGGAAGTCGGATTTGTATATAAAACGGATGCGTTAACGTCCTCCAAGGTCAAAGTTGCGTTTGCCGTCGATCCGAAAACGTACACCGCAGTGGAATACCCGATCGGTATCGTGAAGGCGACCAAGCATCGCAAAGAAGCCGAAGATTTTTATGCCTTCCTGCAAAGCAAGCCGGCGCTGGACATTTTCGTCAAGTTCGGGTTTACGACGATTAAGTGATGACCGCTGCAATGAACTGGCATGAGTTTGTCACCCCGATCCGGCTGTCGCTGCAAGTCGCGTTTCTGTCGAGCATCCTCGTTGTGATTCTCGGCGTCGGATCGGCCTGGCTCATGTCGAGGGTATCGTTTCGAGGGAAGACGCTTGTGGAAACGGCATTCATGCTGCCGCTCGTCCTCCCGCCAACAGTCGTGGGCTTCGTGCTGCTTGTGGCGCTGGGGCGCAAGAGCTGGCTTGGCCAATGGATCGAGTGGCTGTTCGCCGCACCGGTCATTTTCTCGTGGTGGGCTGCCGTGATCGCCGCGGTTGTCGTGTCCTTTCCGCTCGTGTATCAGACGATGAAGGTCGGCTTTGCGGCAGTGGACCGCGATGTGGAAGGCGCTGCACGTTCGGCCGGCGCCAGCGAATGGCAGGTGTTCCGCTACATTACGCTGCCGCTTACGGCCCCCTCGCTCGTGTCCGCCTATATTCTCGGCTTTGCCCGAGGCTTGGGTGAATTCGGGGCGACACTCATGATCGCAGGCAATATTCCGGGCAAGACGCAAACGATTCCGACCGCGATCTACGTTGCGGTTGATGCAGGCAATGCGACGATGGCTTGGGCTTGGTCATGTTCCATTATCGTCATTTCATTTATTATGCTGCTGTTTACGAGACCAAGGAAATAGAGTTCCTTTCAAGTCGCCCAACGGCGGCTTTTTGATTTTTGTTTGCTTTTATGAATATCGCATATAGCAAAATATCATTACCCGAATACCAAAATATACCTTATAATGGAAGGCGACTGCCATACATACTATTATAAATTGAGCGCAGGGGTGGACCATGAGAAAAATCGTATTGACCTCAACCGGACTTGCAACGCCGAAGATCACGGAAGCGTTTCTCGGGCTGATCGGCCGAAATCCGGAGGAGCTAACGGCGGGTATCATTACAACGGCAGCGGTTCAACTGAAAGAACAGGCACGACCCACGGTGAAAATGAAGCAGGCATTCGATTCGATGGGATTGCGGCGGGTGAAAATGATCGACGTTGAGTTTGAAGATGCAAGGCAGCTGCTCGAATGCGATGTCATCTGTATAAGCGGCGGAAATCCGTTCCACCTCTTGCATCATCTAAGACAGAGCGGAGCCGACCGGATCATTACGGAGCAAAGCACACAAGGCGTAGTGCTAGTCGGGATCAGCGCGGGTACGGTCGTGCTAGGACCGGACATTCGTATTGTAGATCATTTTACACCGCAGATGAACCAACTTGGGCTGACGGATTTCACCGCGCTTCGGCTGTATGATACGATCACGTTTCCGCATTATGGCAGGCATGATAAATTTCCGCATGAAGAGACGATTGAAGCGAGAATTCAGCAGTTCGAATCAAGGCATCAATGCGATGTTATGCGGATAACCGATACGGAAGCGATCTGCATTAACGGTGAATCGGTTGAAAAAATCGGCAGCGTCTAAGCGGGCGACTTCTCCTGTGTTTCGTCACGCCAAGTGAGCGGCGTCTGCTGTATCGGCTTCGCCACGTCAAGCGAGTCTGGCCGCCATGAGAAACCCGATCATCGCCTGGAGGGATTGGCCTGAACATCAATGATACCGTTCTTTACTTTCTGAACCATTACGAGCCTGACGTACGTTTTCTGCGGACGTACTATGCGGCGTTCCCGGACATATTCAAAGTATATTTTTCCAGACATTGCAAAGATACGGAGGAAAGGCATCTTCAATCCATTCGACAATACTCCGGCAGTATGGCAAAGATTCGGCAAGTGCATGAGTGCATTGCGCCGACCATTGAGGACATCGCGGAATCGTATTGTACCTTATACGCTATCGATTTGCCTGTCGACGTGCACTTGATTGTCGGCGGCTTTGGCTCCAATGCATACATGTACTACCGCGGCAAGACGAATCTTGTGTTCGCGCTAGAGAAGCTGTCCGCAGACCCGGACCATCTCAAAGCGATCGTTGCCCATGAATTTGGCCACGCCGTTCATCATGTACTTTCCGAACGCGCTCGTATCGACTGGTCGAGCATCCGCTGGGACAGCCCGCTCGTGTGGCTGTTTCAGGAAGGCGCAGCTACGTATTTTTCAAGACAGGCAGCTGGCGGACTTCGTCCTTCCGTTTACTTCTCTTATGATGAGCAGGGCAGTGAATGGCTCGCTTTCGCGGAGGCGCATAAAGAAGAAATAAAAGCGGCGTTTGCCGAGGCTTGCCGTATTGAAGCATCGGATTCCATCTATCGCGAATGGTTTTCCATTCTTGGCGGCGTCAGGTTCAGCCGCAGCAGACTGGGTTATTATCTGGGCGACTGGTTTATGCAAGAGCAGGTTGCACGGCTCGGCGAGAGGGATGCCGTTACGCTGTGGAACGAACCGGATTTCGAGCAGCGCGTGAAGCAATGGCTGGATCGGCTGGCCTGAGGCTGTGCTCATCGGCGATTCGAGCGAAGCGAGCAGCGCGAATGCGCTGCGAACAAAGGAATGAAGCAGGATGTTTTTGACAATAAACCGTAAAGAGTATAGCATATTATTGCGAAAGACTGAAAGCGTTATCATCAATGTTTCATACATGGGGATTCGGTCGCGTTATAGGCTGTACAGGGGAGATGTTGGATAATGAGGTGGCGTATATGGATCATGCTTGTCTTGCTTACAGCGGCGCTTTGCGCATGCACGGATGCGCGGGAGCCGGCGGCTCCGCCGTCCCGTCCGCAGGATGAACAGCCACTCGGCACCGCGATCGAATTCGCGAATCGGCGTATAAGCGGCAATGCGATTGCCGGGGCGGACGGGCAGCCGGAGTGGCTCCTCCAGCGCGCGGCCGGAGCCGATATCGCCCTTGCGGGGACGCAAGGCTTGGTCATGCGCAAGCAGACCGGGGCGACCTTCGCCGCCTTGAAGGCGGATACGCTCGGATACGGAGACAATTACATTTTCGAAGCGACGTTTCAGACCGACGGGCTGGGCGCTCCATCAAGACCGTCGGTTATGCTCATCCCGCGAACGAAAGATTTTGCCAAGAAGCAGTATTATGCGTTTCAGTACACCCTGGAAAACGGGAAAATGATGTGGAGGCTAATGAATACGGCCGCGCCGGCGGAGTTCAACAATGCGGCCGATCCGAAGCGGGAAGCGGCTTATATCCTGAAGGGGGGAACCTCGTACACGGCGCGCATTGTGATCCATAATCCGAATGAGAACATGGTTGCGCTCACGATGTATTTGTACGACCCGGAAGATCCGGAGTCAGGCAAGAAACCGCTGATCAGCTACTTGGACAGCTCAAGCTACCGTATCATGAAAAATGCGGAGGTCGGCCCTCAGGTCGGAACGTCGGGCTCGGCCGACATACAGCCGCAAGTCGCCTTCGGGGGGATCAAAGTATACCCCTTCAGCGACTGGGACAGCTTGAAGGAGAAGCGGCCTTCGGCTTCGCCGGTCCTGCCTGCCGCTCGCCCGAGCAGCGCCGCGGCGCTTGCGGGCAGCGAGCAAGCACTGGTTATGCCGTCCGTCTTCTCTGACGGCATGGTGCTGCAGCGTAACAAGGCGATTCCCGTGTGGGGCAAAGGAGCGGACGGAGAGCGCGTGACGGTCCGGCTTGCCGGTCAGCAGAAGGAAACGACCGTGAAAGACGGCAAGTGGATGGTGGAGCTTGCGCCGCAAGAGGCGGGCGGTCCGTATGAGCTGGTTGTTCAGGGCAAGCAAAAGCAGCTGACGTTCAAGGATGTGCTCATCGGAGAAGTCTGGGTGTTAAGCGGACAGTCCAATATGCAGTATTTGATGAAAAACATTGCCGATCCGGAGGACATACGTCAGGCTAACGATAACGAAATCCGGCTGTTCACCTCCAGGACGAATATGACCGAGCAGCCGATGTGGGATATACCGGGCGGTAACTGGAAAGCGGCCACCCCGGCAAGCGTGGCGGAGTTTTCAGGCACGGGTTATTATATGGGACTGGAGCTGCGCAAGCAGCTGGGCGTCCCGGTCGGGCTGATCGCCACGGCGGTTGGCGGCACCGATATTTATATGTGGATGCGGCAGGACATCGTCAAGGAGGCGGGCTTTAAAGCCGACCCGAAGAGGCAACTGCCTTCCTTGCTGTACAATGCGAGAATAGCGCCGCTTCAGCCGTATGCCATCGCCGGCGTAGCTTGGTGGCAGGGAGAGCATAACGCTTCGCTGGGCGACGCCAATTACAGCGGATTGTTCGCTTCGCTCGTGAAGGATTGGAGGAAGCAGTGGAGGCAGGGCGATTTTCCGTTCATCTACGTACAGCTGTCGAGCTACAACAATGCGAAATTTCCCGCGCTTCGCGAAGAACAGCTGCTTTCCCTGGCGAAGACGGACAATACGGGGATGGCGGTAACGATCGATAACGGAGAGTCGAATAACATTCATCCGCGCAACAAGAAGGAGACCGGCTACAGGCTGTCGCTCATCGCCCGTGCGCTCGCCTACGGAGAGAAGCTCGAGTACATGGGTCCGATCTACAAGGCAATGACCGTGAAGAACGGGAAGGCGGAAATTGAATTCACGCATACCGGGAGCGGCTTGATGGTCAAAGGAGAGCGATTGAAAGGGTTCAAAATTAGCGGAGCCGACTACAAATTCGTGGACGCCGAAGCGGTCATCAGCGGAGAGCGGATCGTGGTATCGAGTGATCGCGTTCCGGAGCCCGCCGCCGTCCGCTATGCGTACGAAGGCTTTCCCGAGGCGAATTTATACAATAAGGAAGGACTGCCAGCGAGCCCGTTTCGCACGGATCGAACGAAATGAGGATTGAACTCCACGCGGCGCGCAGTGGAAGCCAGAGGGAGTCATTGAACGTTCACGAGAGCCTGGACCCGATTGGGGCCAGGCTCTTGGGCATTCGCCGGTGGCGGCCGGGCCGATACCCTTATTGCATAACCTTGATTTCCTTGGGAATAGTAACCATATATTGGAGCGCAGCTGCATCCTGCGCTTAGTCGCGTGGTTAGGAGGGATCCGTAATGGGGACAGTCGGTTGGAGTCGCGGTTTGACGGAAATGACGCTGGCCTTTCATATTTTGTTCGCGACGGTCGGCGTCGGCGTGCCGGTATTCATCTCCATCGCCGAATGGCTGGGGATCAGGAAGAAGGATGCGCATTACATGTTAATGGCACGCCGCTGGGCGCGGGGGTTCGTCATCACCGTGGCCGTCGGTGTCGTTACCGGGACGTGCATCGGCCTGCAGCTCAGTCTGCTGTGGCCGGAATTTATGAGGCTGGCGGGCAATGTGATCGGCTTGCCGCTATTTATGGAGACGTTCGCGTTTTTCTTCGAGGCGATCTTTCTCGGCATTTACCTGTATACATGGAACCGGTTCGCCAATCCATACGTACACTGGCTGCTGACGCTGCCGGTCATTCTCGGCTCGACGGGGTCGGCGCTTTTCATTACGACCGTCAACGGCTTCATGAATACGCCGCAAGGGTTCACCTATGAGAACGGAGCCTTGACGCATATCGATCCGCTCGCGGCCATGCTTAATCCGGCTACGCCGTCTAAGGTCGCGCATGTGCTGTTCTCCGCTTACCTGACGTGCGCTTTTTTGCTTGCGATGATCGCTGCATTCTCCATGCTTCGAGGGCGAAAGGACGAATATTACCGGAAATCGGTTCGCTTGAACATGATTGCCGGACTGGTTCTGGCGCTCGTGACGATCATTGGCGGGGATGCCTCGGCCAAATTTTTGGCCAAAGCGCAGCCGGAGAAGCTCGCCGCCGCGGAGTGGCATTTCGAGACCGGCAGCCGGGCGGCGCTTGTTGTCGGCGGCCGGCTGAATCAGGAAACGAGCGAAATTTCCGGCGCGCTCGAGATTCCGTGGGCGCTCAGCATTTTGGCCACGAATGATCCCGACGGAACGGTCATCGGGCTGAACGATATCCCCAAGGACGAGTGGCCTCCGTTATACGTTCATTATTTGTTCGACGCCATGGTCGGCATCGGCTTTTATTTGCTTGCCGTGTCCGCATGTTTTGTGGCGCTGCTGGCGGTTAAGCGCCGCAATGCATACAACCGCTGGCTGCTGACCGCCATGGTGGCGGGAGGACCGCTGGCCTTTCTTGCCATCGAGCTCGGCTGGTTTTATGCCGAGGTCGGCAGGCAGCCCTGGATCATCCGGGGATATTTGCGCGTGTCGGATGCTGCGACCGCGAACGCTCACGTCAGCGTCACCTTCTGGATGTTCGCCGTCCTGTACGCCGTGCTCGGCATTGTAAGCCTGTTCGTGCTGGCCCGGTTGTTTCATAATAAGCCGGCGGAGCTGGAGCTGGAAGCACAGCGCATCATCTTGTGAGGAGGTCCCGGAAATGTCCATCGAGCAGCTCGGCATTACTGTGCTTTGGAGTTTTTTGTACGGCTATCTGATTATCGGTTCCATTGATTTCGGCGCGGGATTTTATGCGTATTACGGAAGACTCATCGGGAAGGAATCGATTATCGGGCCGGTCATCTCCAGATATTTGTCCCCGGTGTGGGAAGTAACCAACGTATTTCTCGTGTTCTTCTTCGTCGGAATCGTCGGCTTCTTCCCGGAAACCGCCTATTATTACGGCACGGCGCTGCTCATCCCCGGCAGCATTGCACTGGTGCTGCTCTCGATCCGGGGCTCGTTCTACGCCTTCGCCAATTACGGCGTGAAAAAAAATACGTTCTACCTGCTTGCCTATGGAGCGACCGGCTTGTTCATACCGGCTTCGTTATCGACGGTATTTACCATATCCGAAGGCGGCTTCCTGGACGTCCGGGGCCATGAAGTGGTGCTTCTGATGGAGGAGCTGTTTTACAGCGCTTACTCATGGGCGGTCGTGCTGTTGGCGATGTCCAGCGTCTTGTTCATCAGCTCGACATTTTTGGCGTTCTATGCCGCCCGCGCCAAGGATGGGAATGCGCTTGAGCTGATGCGCCGGTTCGCGCTCTGGGGAGGCATTCCTACGATCATCTCCAGCCTGTTCGTCTTTATCGCGCTGCGCAATCATAACCTGGAGCATTTCCAGCGCGCGCTGGATGTATGGTGGATGTTCGGTCTATCGCTGCTCAGCTTCGCGATCGCGGTAGGACTCATCTGGAAGCAGCGGTCGTATGGCGCCGCCTTCGTGATGGTCATGCTGCAGTTCGCCTTCGCCTTTTACGGATACGGCCAATCGCATCTTCCGTACTTGCTGTATCCTTATTTGACCGTGTACGGGGGCGTGACGAACCCGGCCATGGGACGGGCGCTGGTTCTGGTGTTTATCGCCGGGTTCGCGCTGCTGGTGCCGTCGATTATTTTGCTGCTGCGGCTGTTCTTGTTCAATGCCCGGTACGTGAAAGGGGAGCTGGCATGAACGTCTTCGAACGCCAGGACAAATGGCTGATGCGGCTTTGCTTCGGCATCGCCTTCGTGCTACTACTGTCGTTGATCCGGCACCTTGTGCAGATGTAGAGTCCGAGAACGTCCGCCGTGATTCGGCGGCGCATAATACGCAAAATACCGCTGCGCCCTTCATTTCCGGATGTGGGGCTGTTTGCGCTGCTTCGAAATTGTTTCATTTTGTTGAACATGGACGGGTATTTTGCTCGGCCAGCGGATGGTGACACCGCCGCGATTCGCCTTTAAAGTAAAGTATAACGTTAACGTACTTAAGTGAACGCAGGGAGATGAGGAAGTTGAACGCTTTGAAAGCAACACGCTGATTCGCTGCCTTGTTCATGCTGCTGCTGGTGCTCCTGACCGCCGCCAATCACTTACATCTGAGGAGGAACGTATCATGATGAAAAAAAGCTTGCTGTTGGTCGCGTTTGTCGTCCTGCTGTTCACTGCCGCCTGTTCCCCAGCCGCTTCCGAAACGGCGGGCCAATCCGCAGCGCTTCAGATTGAAATCAAACCGGTGCAGGAAACGCTGCATGCGGGCAAGGCTATCCTGATCGATGCGCATGTAACGAAAGACGGTACGAAGGTGACCAATGCGGAGCAAGTGAAGTTCGAGATATGGAAGAAGGGCGAGGAGAAGCGGAGGACGGTGACGGCGAGTCCCTCGCATGAGGGTAATTATCGGATTCAGACGATGTTCCCGGACGCCGGAATTTACTGCGTAACGGCCGAGGTGTCCGGCAAAGACGCCTATGTCACGCCGGAAAAGGAACTTGTCGTGAAGAACGTAACGGACAAGTAATATTCGGTGCCCCAATAAAAGGCGAATGGAAGACGCGTAGGATCTGCGCATCTTTCATTCGCCTTTTTCGCCCGATTATCCGAGCAGCGTTCTCAGCGAAGCCGCAAATTTGGCGATGCCGAGTTCGATTTGCTCGGCTTGCGGTCTGGCAAAAGTAAACCGTACGCAGCCCGAGTTCGAGCCGTAGACGCTGCCGGGCACAAAGATGACGCCTTGCCGGATCGCCTCTTCCAGAAGCTTGCCGTCGTTCACCTCGGGTTTGATTTTACACCATAGATGCAAGCCGCCGCTCGGGATCGAGAAGCTGAGCATGTCCGGCAGATGCTTCTGCAGCGCCTGGACGAGAAGGTCCCGCTTGTAGAGCAGCCGCATTCGCAATTCGCTCAAGTGCGGCTGGAAGTAGTCGGATTTCAAAAATTGCGCCGCCACCTGCTGGGGCACGACGCTAAGCCCGAAATCCATCTGCTGTCTCGCATCGGCCAGCCGTTCCACGACGGAATTCGGGGCGACCATCCACCCGACGCGCAGCCCGGAAGCCGCGATTTTGGAGAAAGAGCCGATATATAGAACCGATCCGATCGAATCCATCGATTTGAGCGGCCGCGGCGGTGACCCGTCATAGGCGGTTAAGCTGAAGGGATCATCCTCTACGATCGGAAGCCCGAGCTCGCTCGCAAGGTCGAGCAGCTTCTTGCGGCGCGCTTCGTCGAGAACGGTGCCTGTCGGATTCTGATAATTCGGATTGAGGAACACCATCTTGATGCGATGCTTCTTATAAAGCGAGTACACATCTTCCGGGCGAGCGCCGCTGCGGTCAACGGGTAGCCGGAACAGCCGCAGGCCCGCCGATTGAAACATCGGCAGCGAATAGCAGTACGACGGATCTTCGATGGCTACCGCATCTCCGGGCGCGAGCAAGCATTGGGTGATCAAATAGAGCGATTGCTGGGAGCCCGACGTAATCAATATCGATGATTCCGTCGTGTGAATGTGCCGATACTGGCTTAAATACGTAACCAGCGTTTCACGGAGCGGCGCGAATCCTTGCGGGTTGTCATAGCCGAGATATTCGGTATAGCTGCTGTCAAAAAGCGTATTGATCTGTTTCACCGGAGACAGATCTGCGCCCAGCTCGCCGCTGGCGAAGTCTATCAGCGACTTGTCCTGCTGCAGCGCTTCCCGAATGCGGCGCAAAAAAGGCAGGTTCGGCAAAAAACTCCCGCCCTCCGCGTACCGATGCCAGTTCGGGGTATGCCTCGGCGTCGCTCCCCATTTATGCCGGCTCACCCTCGTTCCGCTTCCCGAGCGGCTTTCGATAATGCCGAGCGAGCGCAGCTCGGCATAGGCCTGAACGATTGTGCTCCGGTTGACGCCCAACTGCTCGGCCAGCCTGCGTTCCGAAGGCAGCGGACTTCCGGGCGGAAATTCGCCATAGGCGATTCTTTGCTCGAGATCGTCGGCAATTTGTTGATACAGCGGCTGTGCGCCGTACCGATCAGGCTTCCACATGAAGATCGCCCCCGGCGTTATGAAATAAGAACGAATTCATCTTACCATTCGGCCTCCGTATGAAGCGCAGCAGACATTCGTCAATTTATTGAAAATTTATTGGCAATTGCGACAGAGTATAGTATGCCGCCCCGGGTTTACATTTATTACTAAGTTCAACGATAGGAAAAGACCGTATTTTTTTCGATGCTGTCACAGGAATTTTATGGTTTTTGTAGAAATGATATCGTATGCGGAATGCGGCAGCCGATGATCGCAACGGTCACACCTTCGGCGCGGCCACATTCCCGGATTTGTATACAAATCAGAAGCGGGAGGTGTCGCATGAAGGGAAAAGCAGCTGCGATGATCGTGCTGCTCCTGTCCTTGACAGGCGCAGGGTCGCTATATGCAGCCGAACAGCCGGCAGCAGGCGGCAAGGTGGCGGTACAGGTAGACGGAAGGAATATCGTATTTCCGGACGCACAGGCTTATACGGTCGGCGATAGCGTCTATGTTCCGGTCCGGATCGCTGTGGAGAATATGGGAATCCCGGTCGCTTGGGATGCGGGGTCTTCTACTGTACGAATCGGTGAAGGCGCGACGGCGGTTTCGTTCACGCCGGATTCGACAGCCGGCGGCGGCAAGCCGTTCCTGAAGGACGGGCGCGTCTATACCGATCTTGCCTTTATCCAGGACAAGCTGGGAGCCGGTGTCGCATGGGACAAAGCGAAGACGACCGTATCCGTTACGACCAAGTCGAATGTGCTCAAAGGCGTGCAGCTGTTCAAGCAATCGATGGTCAAGCTCAGCGGCGGCAAGCAGGTCATCTACGTCGATCCTTACAAGGTAGACGGCGAGCCGAAGGACGGCGATATTATTTTCATTACGCATACGCACAGCGATCATTTCAGCCTGAGTGAAATCCGCAAAGTAGCCAAAGCGGGCGCGACCGTCGTGTTTCCGGCGAAAGAGCTGGACAAGGTGGCGGATGCCGGATTCGGCAAAGTCATCGGCGCCGTTCCGAATGAAGAGGGGACCGTGAACGATATTTCTTACAAAGCGGTGCCGGCATACAACACGCAAACCGCCAACCATCCGAAAGAGCGGGAATGGGTCGGCTACATCATTAAGGTCAACGGCGCTTCGTATTATATGGCCGGCGATACCGACTTGATTCCGGAGATGAAAGACTTTGACGCGGACGTCGCCTTCCTGCCGATGGGCGGCACGTATACGATGGCTTACGAGGAAGCGGCCAAAGCGGCGAATGCGATTCGTCCGCGCATTGTTATTCCTTACCATTATGCCGATGTCGTCGGCTCGCGGGACGATGCATTGAAGTTTATCGATCTGGTTGAACCTGGCATCACGGCCATCTTGATGAAAGAGTAGCCGCTGCCGCTCACGAGTAATATTATCACTTAACGGGAGAACAGGAGGAAGTTGAGCATGAGATACCGGAGCTTGGGCAAGAGCGGTTTGCAGGTTTCCGTACTCGGATTGGGCACGAACGCCTTCGGAGGCCGCGCGGACAAGGAGACGTCGATCCGCGTCCTTCATCACGCCGCGGATAGCGGAATCAATTTCATCGATACGGCGAATATATACACCGGGACGAAGTCCGAAGAAATGATCGGCGAAGCGTTCGAAGGCCGCCGTCATGATGTCATCCTGGCGACGAAGGTCGGGATGAAGCGGGGACAAGGGCCGAACGAAAGCGGCTCCTCTCGATACCACATCATCAAGGAGTTGGAGGGCAGCCTTCGCCGGTTGCGTACCGATTACATCGATCTGTACCAAATCCATGCGTTCGATCCGAAGACGCCGCTCGAGGAGACGCTTCGCGCGTTGGATGATCTGGTCGTCTCGGGCAAAGTGAGATATATCGGCGCATCCAACTACGCGGCATGGCAAATGATGAAGGCGCTTGCGATCAGCAAAAGCGAAGGTCTGAACGCCTATGTGACGGTACAGCCGGGCTATTCGCTCGTTGACCGGGGAGTGGAGCGGGAGCTCGTGCCGTTCTGCGTGGATCAGGGCATCGGCATCATCCCGTATTTTCCGCTGGCGGGAGGCATCTTGACCGGCAAATACGCCGGCGGCTCCGTGCCGAGCGGCTCGCAGCTGGAGAGGAATCCGAATTTCGCCTCGCGGATGGATGCCCAGCGGATGGAGGTCGGCGACCGCGCCGTGCAGATTGCGGCGGAACTCGGTACGACGGCTACCGCGCTATCGCTTGCTTGGCTGATGCACAGGCCGGCCGTCTGCACGGTCATTGCCGGTGCCACACGCGAATCGCAAATCGACGATAACTTGAAGTCGGTCGAGCTGGAGCTTTCCGCGGACGTCATGCAGCAGTTGAATGACGCAAGCGAAGCGTTTGTATACGCAAGGCCGTTCGGCAGCGGCGGACGCCGATGATCGGCGGCTACTCATAGATAGCAACCAAAAGCCTGAGCAATCAGGCTTTTTTTCGTTGTTCCTCGGCTGCAGCGGAGAGCGAAGGGTGGGCCGGTTCGTTGACAAAAAAACCGTCCAGACGGTATAGTAACGGGGAGGTGATCCGAATGAATCGCAACTCGAAGCATGATCGCGTTCTCGCGGCCGCATCTGCGATCGTGAAGCATCGCGGTGTCGAGAAGCTTACGCTCGAAGCGGTTGCCAAAGAAGCCGGCGTCAGCAAGGGCGGGCTGCTGTATCATTTTCCGAATAAAGAAGCTTTGCTTGAAGGGCTCGTCCACTACGTTACGAGCGATTTCGCATCCGACGTTCAGCAGAGGGTCGAGAACGCCCCTGCCGCAAGCGCCGGAACGTGGAGCCGCGCTTACCTGGAGCAGACGATTGCAGATATGAAGGAGCAGCGGGGCATCAGCGCGGCGCTGATCGTTGCGCTCTTCGCCAATCCGGACCTGTTAAGCCAGCTTCAAGAGCAGTATGCCGACTGGCAGCGCAACTTCGAAAATGACGGGATCGATCCGGTGAATTCGACGATCGTGCGGCTTGTCGCAGACGGCCTGTGGTTCTCTGAAGTGTTCGGGCTCGGTAAGCCGGACGATGCGCTGCGTGAGCAAATCGTTCACAAATTAATTCAAATGACGAAGTAGGAGGGGACGCAACCTGTGAATGCATTCATCCTGCTCGCTACTGCTATCGTATGCGAGGTGTTCGGCAGCTCAATGCTTAAAGCGTCGAACGGATTCAAGAAATGGCTCCCGTCAATCGGAGTCGTTGCCGGCATGGGTCTGGCGTTTTACTGCCTATCCTTGTCGCTTCGCACGATTCCGCTCGGCACCGCCTATGCGATCTGGGCCGGCGCAGGTACGGCTTTGACGGCTGTGGCCGGGGCGGTCTTTTATAAAGAGAGATTGAACAGCGCCAAAATAGCAGGTCTCGCCCTTATCATTGGCGGCGTGATCGTCATGAAGCTTACTGGCGCTTCGGAATAATCATAAGCGCTGCGGAGGTTTTGCGATGGTAAGAGGCTATATAGCATTAAGTCTGGCGGTTGTATTCGAAATATGCGGTACAACGATGCTCAAGATGTCCGAAGGCTTCACCCACCTGCTGCCTTCTGCCGGTGCCGTGATCGGATTCGGTCTTGCATTTTATTCGCTTTCCCGGAGCCTGCGGACCGTGCCGCTCAGCTTGGCCTATGCCATCTGGTCGGGCGTAGGCACCGTTCTTACGGCGCTGATCGGCGTAGCGATATGGGATGAAGCCTTCGGCGTCTACACGATGATCGGCATCGCCGCCATCGTCGGAGGCGTCATTTTATTGAATGTCCCGGATCGTGCGGACAACGCGGCCAGCCAGAAGCTGCAAGGATGAATAAGGAGGGGATCACCTATGTATGCTGTGGAATGTTTTTTCGATCCTGTAAGCGAGGAGTACGTCAGGAGCATTTGGCGCGGATTGCAATCGGCCGGGATCACATCAAGCATGCAGGCGATTGAGGGATTGCGGCCTCATGTGACGGTGGCTGTGTATGATGCCGATCTGACGTTTGATCCGTTTATTCGCCGGTTTGATGCGTTTGCGCAGCATGTGCCGTCCATGGCGCTGAAATTCGATGCGGTCGCCGTCTTCCCGACGTCCGGGACGGTATTCGCCCATCCGGCGATGACCGACGCTCTCTTTCATGTTCACCGTCGTTACTATCAGGAAATGGCCTCGTTCCAATCAATCGCGAATCCGTACTACGTTCCCGACAGCTGGAATCCCCACTGTACGTTTGCGATCAACCTCGACGCGCATGCGCTGGCCGCTGCGCTGCAGTATTGTATCGGAGCGTTTCGGCCTATGCAAGCGAGATTGACTGAAATCGCCGTCGTCAAGCTGGAATATACAGAGGGTGCATGCATCCGCAGCCGCACGATATGTTCCCGGTTGCTCCATTGACGGATATCGCAAACAGTCCATGGCGAAAGGAAGAGACCGATGAAGGATGCGAAGCTGATCGAGCTGTTTCGGCGTTTGACGCGAACGGCGATATGGGAACAACAGGCAGGTGTTGCCCTGCAATTCGATAACCATCACCCGCAAGGCTTGGTCCGCATCGGGGATTTGTTTTATTTGTCCTCGGTTGAACTGATCGAACGTCCGGTTACGCTGGGCCAACCTAGTGAAGGGTATGACCGTACGCCCGGACGCGGGGTCGGCCATGTATTTATATTTGACAATAGCGGACGGCTAAAGGGAGATATTGTCTTGGGGGAGGGGGCGATGTACCATCCCGGAGGGATAGATTATGACGGCCGTCATATTTGGGTATCCGTCGCGGAATACCGGCCGCATAGCCGCTCGATCATATATAAAGTGAATCCGGCGACGAGGAAAGTCGAGGAAGTGTTCCGGGTCGCCGATCATATCGGCGGGGTTGTCGTTAACGCTAGGCAAGGAGAGCTGACCGGATACAGCTGGGGCTCACGCAAGTTTTATCAATGGAGCGCGGAAGGACAGCTGCTGCGGGAAAAAGATAATCCAAGCCATTTCATCGACTATCAGGACGGCCAATATGCAGGGGACGGATGTATGATCACCGGCGGAATCGCCGAGCTGCCCGATCCGGCCGGCGGTGGCTCCTAACGGTTTCAACTGGGAGGCTTGGCCCTAATCGACATGCATACGATGGAGACGCTGCATGAAGTGCCCGTTCTCGCGCATTCTCCGCAAGGCCATGTCATCACCCGTAATCCGGTATGGGTGGAAAGCGCCGGTCAAGCGATCCGGTTATATGCCGTACCGGATGACCACCGCGCAGAGCTGCTTATATTTGAAGCTTCTTTACGATAAAGCCCGTCGACATTGTTCAGCGCGACAATATTTTACTGTGCCTCCGTCATATTTTACGATTGCGCTTCACGGCTCGCGCCTCTATGCTTTGATTGATTGTACGTGTCATCACATTTCACAAAAAGCATGGGGGAGCGGAATGAAGCGATACCAAGATTGCTATTATTCATACGACGGTAACCGGCTGACGATTGGCAATGACGTCATCGAGCGATGCTGGGAGCTGGATGGCGGCGTACCGTATACGAAGTCGTTATGCGACAAACACACGGGAGAGGAATGGATCAGTCCGGACGCCAACGTCCCGATGTTCCGGCTGCCGGTCCAGCTTGCCGGGGAACAGCTGGAAGTTTTTGTGACCAGCCGCTTGGACGATGACGCGGGCATCGCCAAGGAGCACCTGCTCGTGTCGCTCGTGCTCGCGTATCCGTCCTATCGCATTACGCTGGATACGCGAGTGTATCCCGGAGCGGCCTTGATGCGGCATGCGATCGCGGTGCGATTCATTCCGGCGGACGGGCATGGGGAACAGCAAGACTGCGATTCGGGCAAACAGGGGGATCGCATCGGGGAACCGCATCCCCATTCGGGAGCGGAAGCAACGGCTGCCGTTACGGTTCAGGTGGATGCGAACAGCAAGCCGAAGAACGCTCCGCCGGAAGATTATATCGACGCGCTCGCCATCGACGAGCTGCATTGCTCGTGGGAAGCGGTTTCGCTGCGCGATCGGACGGATACGAACAACAACATCGTCAGCGAGGCTCGCGGTTTGCTGTATCCGAATGAAAGGCAGTGGCTCGAGGGTAACGTGCTCAAGCTGCGGAAGACGTTTGGCGACAGCGGGCTTGTATGGCTGAAGGAATCGCCGACCCGCTTCGGGCATATGCACTATGGCGAGGGCGACTACCGCATGATGGGCAAGCGGCTGTATATGACGGGAACCGGAATCGGGTCCGAAGAGCTGCAGCCGCATGATGAGCTTTACGCCTACGGCTCCGTCGTCGGGTTGTATCAAGGCGGCGATTACGGCGCTCTCGCCCTGCTGCATCAGTATCACCAATGCTTGCGCGAATGGAAGGCCGAGCGGGATGGCTTCGTCATGAGCAATACGTGGGGAGACCGTTCCCGGGATGGGCGGGTCAGCGAAGCTTTCGTGCTGTCCGAGCTGCCCGTGGCTGCAATGCTCGGCATGACGCATTACCAGATTGATGACGGCTGGCAGCAGGGCATTACGAGCAATTCCGTCAAGCCTGGCGGAACGTGGGGCGATTATTATTCGCGCGACGGCAGCTTCTGGAATGTGCACCCGCAGCGGTTTCCGAACGGTCTGGAGCCGGTCGTCGCTAAGGCGGCCGAATGCGGCATCCAGCTCGGACTGTGGTTTTCGCCCGACTCCAGCGGCGATGGCGTCCACTGGGAGCAGGACGCGGAGCGGTTGCTGAGCCTGCACCGGCGTTACGGTATTCGCTATTTCAAATTGGACGGCATCGAGCTTCGCAGCAAGCGGGGCGAACGGAATTTGCTGAACCTGATAAGGAAGGTCGTCCGCGAAACGGCGGGCGCGGTTTATTTCAATCAGGATACGACCTCCGGCAAGCGGCTCGGTTATTACGGGCAAACGCAATACGGCGGGTTGTTTCTCGAAAACCGGTATACCGATTGGTCGAACTATTACCCTCACTGGACGCTGCGGAACTTGTGGATGCTGAGCAAATACGTGCCCGCCCAGAAGCTGCAGATCGAATTTCTTAACGTTCGGCGGAATGCCGAGCGGTACAAGGACGATCCGCTTGCCCCCGACCGGTGCGGAATCGCCTATGCGTTCGCGGTCACGATGTTCGCCAATCCGCTCGCCTGGATGGAGGTGACCGGCTTGAACGAAACGGACCAGAGCACGCTGGCTGCGCTCATTCGAGCATACAGGCAAGTACAGCCGCATATGCAGTCGGGTCATATCGTTCCGATCGGCGAAGAGCCTTCCGGCACGAGCTGGACGGGATTCCAGTCGGTGGTTAGCGAGAGGGAAGGGTACATTCTCCTGCTAAGGGAATGCAACGACAGGGAAGCGGGGAGCTTCCGGCTGTGGAACGCACCGGCTTCACGCCTGAAGCTGCACTGCATCGTGAGCTCGCAGCCCACAGATGATCCGGCTGCCCAAGCCGTCGCGCAACACGCCTGCGAACGAGGCGGCGAGATCGCCGTCGACGGCAGCAGCGGCAGGGTGACCTGCAAGCTGAATCATCCGTTCGCCTTTGCGCTGTATCATTATTCCGCTGCCGACGCGTAGCGGTCGACGTTATTCCCGGATGCGAGCCGGGACCAGGGGATCCGATCTTTCTTAACGGCAATAGAAAATATAGCCAGTATCCATAAGACAGGGACTCTTCCGCAGCATGCGGAGAGTCCCTGTTAGCGCATTATGTGCAAGTAATCGGCGGACAAATCGGACTTTCGCTGGCGAAACTCCGTCGGCGTAATGCCGACGAGCTGATGGAACACCTTGCCGAAATAGCTCGCATTGTCAAAGCCCGTCTTCATCGCAATCTGCGATATCGGGATATCGGTATGCTGCAGCAGCCGAACGGCCTCTTCGATCCGTAATTTACGCAAATAATCGATCGGCGTCGTGCCGGTGAACTTGCGAAACGTTTTGCACAAGTAATGCTTGGACAATTGCGCCGCATTCGCGATTTGTTCCAGCGAGACCGGTTCTCCGTAGTGCCGTTCGATGAACTGGTTGGCCAGCCGCACCGGCTCGGGCCAATCGCTGGACGGATGCTTCTCGCCTTCGGACAGCCGCAGCAGCGTCAGAAGCCACTCGTGTACACGGACCGACATATCGTATTTGGAATCGGCGAATTTTTTGGCGGCGACGTCGTTATACAGCTTCTGCAGGAGCAGAATCGTATCGGAATCCGGCTTGATGGCGGCTACCGGCCCGAATGACTGCACGAAATGCTGCCAATAATGGGAGCTTCCCTCCATATTCAATTTGATCCATATGAATTCCCAGGGCGTTTGAACGGAAGGATCGTAATAGTACCGGTGCGCGCTCGGGATTGTGACAAAAAAGCCGTGGTGGCGAGGCACCCTGTACGTCGTATTCCCCAGCTCGAGCCTGCCCTCGCCGGATAAAGTGTATTGGAACAGCAGACCGGGTCCGTCCCGATGCAGTCCATCGAAGCTGTAAGTCGGGTTGTGCGTCGATTCCCGGCCGATTGTCTCGATCAGATGCAAACAGCGGCGAGTCCCTTCGGTATAGCGGAATCCGTAGCTTTTATGCACAATATTTTACCATCCTTCTGTTATATATTACTGTTGAAATAGGGGTAATGCGGCAGTATGATTTGCTATCCATTATATTCCACAACAATATTATATCAATGAGAGGGGTGCGAGAACAGATGGTTCGGAGAAACGATAAAAATGGCGACGCTTACATATCAAGGGGTAAACGGATGGCGCGTCCGATAAGCAAGCTTTGCGCTTTCTTCCTATTATTCGGCAGCGCCGCGCTAATGAGCTCCTGCAGCACCGCGCCTCCCCAAGACGAGAGCAAGCCTGCCGCCGCGGAACCCGTCCATCTGACGTTTTACGCCAGACAGACCATTTCCGACGACGATTTCAAGCTTCTCTTCACCGAGCCGCTTCGGAAACGATACCCGCATGTGACGCTGTGATCGGCCTCGCCGCGTCCGACGAAATACAAATGATCGCCGCCAAAGAAACGGGACGGTTTACGCCGCTGGCCAAAGAGGAAGTGAAGAAGCAGTTTATGGCCGGCAACTCGGGGCTGATCGGAAAGCATACGGACGCCATCTTCAAGAGCAAGCCTGCGCCGCCGCAGCAATTTACGAAATACGAAGGCGGAGCGAGAGGCTTCGCGTACAATGCGCTGATTGACGACGTGGAGAGCAAGGTAGATTTGAATACGATGATCCGCAACACGGAGGAAGCGATCAATCCATATGTCGCCACGCAAAAAGCTGGCGAGAAGAAGTGACGCACATTCATTTCGTGAGTGGCGATACCGCAAAATATATGGAAGAAAAGGCAGCGATTCAGAGCATAGATGCTTGGACTCGTTGTCTTTTTTTCATTTCAGCGAGCCTATTGAATTATATTGAATCGAGAGATTTTTGCAGGCTTCAACTGTCAATGGTTCGAGCGGATATGCTACAATGGGGCAGTGTGCGGCAACCTATTGTGAGCGGAAGGTGACAGGATGACTTCTATTTCCACCCATTCGGAACAAGACAGAATGGTATTGCTAGATATATTGCGAGGGTTCGCCGTATTAGGGATTTTCTTCGTAAATGTTCCGGATATGATCGGCAGCGGGCTTGCGTTCCGCTCGACCTTTACCGGCTTTGACGCGCTGCTGAGGCTGCTGTATGACATGTTTTTCCAGACCAAGCTGTATACGATCTTTTCATTTCTGTTCGGCGCAGGCTTTATGATCTTTATGCAGAACGCGGAACGCAAAGGGTTTCCGGCGAAAAGGCTGTTTCTGCGACGCCTGATGGCGCTGCTTGTGATCGGTTTGCTTCACGCCGTGCTGCTCTGGTTCGGGGATATATTAACCACGTATGCGCTATTGGGGCTTTTGCTGCTCCCCTTTTACCGCAGGTCGGTTCCGACATTGATCGTCTGGAGTCTGATTCTGCTTGGCCTGTTCACCTTGCTCATCTTCATGCTGTATGCATGGTTTCCTTCAGGCACGGCCGGATCGCGTATGTTTACCCATATTCCGAGTATGCGGGAGAGGCTGGACTTCCTGCTGAGGATCGGATTGCTGAACAACCTGATTTTCGGCTTTGAGGTCGTTGGCCTTTATTTGCTCGGCATGGTCGCCGCCAAGAAGCAGTGGTTCGCAGGCGAGCTCCGCGTACCGGTCGTAAGAAGCTTGCAGCTTGCCGCACTGGCCATATCGGTGCTGCTGTTCGTCCCGATGGTGCAATATTATAGGTCAAGCCCGGTCTATAACACGTACGCCGTTTATTTGTACATCTATTTATCGGGCAAAAGCATGGCGATGTTCTATGTTTGCACGCTGCTGCTGGCGGTTAAGCGGTGGGGAAGCGAACGTTTTCGCGGGTTAGCCGCTGCCGGTCGGCTATCGCTTACTGTCTATTTGCTGCAAACGGTCGTCACGTTCGGCCTCATTGCCGTCTTCGGGCAGCGGCTCAACGAGCTGCCGCTCTGGCTCGGAATGGGTTACGCGGCAGTCCTGTCGGTGCTCTTCATCATTTGCAGCAAAGCATGGCTGAAGCGTTACCGGATGGGGCCGGCCGAATGGCTGTGGAGAACGCTGACGTATGGCGAGCTGCCCGCGTTCCGCCGCCAGGAAGACCGGGCTTCGTCGAGGACGATGCCGCTGTAAGATGAGGCGGGTGCGCGCGGTTACCGCGGATCAATGAAGCGAACGGGCGAATCCGGGCTGCTGCGGCACCGGCTTGCGGTGATTTGTTCATTTTTCTGGTATAATGGATGAACACAGGCAAGCTTAAAGGATCGAGGCGGTGGTAACGTTGGAGAAAGTAATCAATGAGCAGTGCGATGAAGTATGCAACGGAACGGTGAATATATCCGAGCTCAAAGGGAATTTGATCGAAGAGGGCATAGCGGCGAATCTGGCTGACGTGTTCAAAGCATTGGGCGACCCGACACGCGTCAAAATCATTCATGCGCTTCTGCAAAATGAATTATGCGTCCATGACATTACGATGGTGCTGGATATGGGGCAATCCGCCGTGTCCCATCAGCTTCGCTATTTGCGCAATATGCGGATCGTCAAGCGCCGCAAAGTAGGGAAGACGGTGTTTTATTCATTGGATGACGGACATATCGAGCAAATTTTTGTCCAGATGCTGCAGCACATAAAGCATCAGTGACATGACGGCGGAAGTCGTCGATACGGCATGAAGCTTGAGAACGGTGGTTCTCAAGCTTTTTTTGCGTGCCTGGAAAGCGATTGAAGCGGTTGTACCGCCGAAAAAGCATGGGGTCAATACTCGGGAAAATCGGCCACGGCGGGCGATCGCCTGAAGCGGCGTTGTAACAACCGTCTTAATTTGTGTCCAAGTGATAAATTGTATTGACAGCAAAGGAAGAGGGGCATATATTGATAACATATGAACAATTAATCATATATTGTTATCAAGGGAGATCGATGCCCCATGTCAAATAAGTCATCTAACAGCAGCTCACAAACGGAGCACCAACATCAATCGACGGATCGCGAGCATGGACGCGCGCCTGCGGAACATAAGCACGCATGCTGCGAGCATGATCACGGGCCGGCCCATCAACACGGGGCGGCGTGTTGTTCCGTACCCGTCGCGCAGACCGTGACCCGCAGCTTGCTGCTGGAGGGAATGCATTGCGGGGATTGCGCGGCAAAGCTGGAGAAAGCCGTCTCCCGCATGGATGGCGTCGTGCATGCCGAGGTACAGTTCGCAACGGCGAAAATGATCGTCAGCTATGACGAGCAACGAATGGGCATAGACGCGATCCAGAAGCAAATTGAGGGGCTCGGCTATGGCATCAACGATCGGGACGAGCACCGGCGGCTTCCGAGCGTGTTCCGCATCGAAGGGATGGACTGTGCCGATTGCGCCAGCAAGCTGGAAAAAAGGGTCGGAGCGATAGCTGCGGTGCACAAAGTGACGGTGAATTACGGCGCCGCCAAAATGACCGTGCATCACGACGGGACGGCCGATGATGAGATCATGAAGACGGTGCGTCAAGCGGGGTATACCGCGGCGTTGGACGAAGAAGGCGCACCGCGCCGGACGGAGAAGCGGAGCTTCTGGAGGCGCAATACAAAGGTCGTTCCGACAGCTATTTCCGGTGCCGTATTCGCAGCGGCATGGTGTCTCCATGCGTTTGGTCTCATTCATGACCTGACCGCGAACTTAGGCTACGCGCTCGCCATCGTGATCGGCGGTTACCGGATCGCCAGGACGGGACTGTTCGGCTTGAAATCGCGGACGATCGGCATGGATCTGCTGATGACGATCGCGGCGGTCGGCGCGGCGGTCATTGGCCAATGGGAGGAAGGCGCTGCCGTCGTGTTTTTGTTCTCGCTCGGCGAGACGCTAGAAGCCTATACGATGGATCGGACGAGAAGGTCCATTCGCGGTCTGATGGACTTGTCGCCGAAGGAAGCGCTGGTACGAAGAAACGGCGTTGAAGCGGTCCTGCCCATTGAGCACATTCGCATCGGGGATACGGTCATCATTAAGCCCGGCGAAAAAATCGCGATGGACGGCACCATCGCCAAAGGTGCCTCTACGGTGAACCAGGCTCCGATTACCGGGGAATCGGCCCCGGTCGACAAAGGCGTCGGCGATGAGGTGTTCGCCGGAACGATCAATCTGTACGGTTCGCTGGAAGTTGCCGTAACCCGGCTGTCCAAAGACAACACGCTGTCGAGGATCGTTCATATGGTCGAGGAAGCGCAGGCCCAGAAGGCGCCATCGCAGCGATTTGTCGATGTGTTTGCCAAATATTATACGCCGGCCGTCATCATTCTGGCGGTCGGGATTGCCCTCATCCCGCCTTTATTCATGAATCAGCCGTTTGACGTATGGATTTACCGAGCGCTCATGATGCTCGTCGTTTCATGCCCGTGCGCGCTCGTGATCTCGACGCCCGTCTCGATCGTGTCCGCCATCGGGAATGCAGCGAGGAACGGCGTCCTGGTGAAAGGCGGAGCCCACCTGGAAAGGCTCGGTTCGGTATCCGTCATTGCCTTCGACAAAACGGGGACACTGACGACCGGCGTACCGCAGGTGACGTCCGTGATCCCGCTCGGCGGCCGGGATGAACGGCAGCTGATGTCCATTGCGGCCGCGATCGAAGCGCGGTCCGAGCATCCGGTGGCCGAGGCGATCGTAAGAAAAGCGGCAGCGGACCGCGTGCCGGCGGCGGAGGCGACGGATTTTGCAGCTGCTCCCGGTAAAGGGGTGCGGGCCTTCGTACACGGGACTGAATTTTACATCGGAAGCCCCCGCTGGTTCCGGCAAGAATTGCAGGTCCCGCTGAACGAAGCCATGCACTTCATCGATCGGCTGGAATCACAGGGCCACACCGTCATGGTGCTCGGGACGCGAGAAGAAGCTTGGGCGGCGATTGCCGTTGCGGATGAAATAAGAGACAACGGCAGACAGACATTGGAGCGCTTGCGGCAAATCGGGATTGCTCGAAGCGTCATGCTGACCGGCGATAACCAAGGGACGGCCCGGGCGGTGGCGTCACAGCTGGGCGGCATCGAGTACCGTGCGGAATTGCTGCCGCAGGATAAAGTGGCCGCGATTCGGGAACTGAGCCAATCCTACGGCAGTTTGGCCATGCTCGGTGACGGCGTAAACGACGCGCCTGCCCTCGCGACGGCGACCGTCGGCATCGCGATGGGGGCAGCCGGCACGGATACCGCGCTGGAAACCGCCGATGTCGCCTTGATGGCCGACGATCTGTCCAAACTCCCGTATGCGATTGAATTAAGCCGCAGGACGGTTCGCATTATTAAGCAAAATATTGCGTTTTCCCTGCTGGTAAAGGTTGTTTTTCTGGCTATGATCTTTTTCGGGGTGTCGACCTTGTGGATGGCTGTGCTTGCCGATACCGGAAGTTCCTTGATCGTGATTGCCAACGGAATGCGATTGCTGCGTGCCGCGGCACCGAAGCAGGCTGCGTTTCCAGGAAACGGCGATACCCTGCAAGCTGCCGCGAAATAAACCGCATATCAACATTCGCCCTTGCCGAATAAGCCGGCAGGGGCTTTTTGCCGTTGATACGTCGAACATATGCGTCATTGAGGTGCGCCTCCGGAACCCGGTGCAGAACAAATGCCTATAAAATGGGCGCTTTCATCAGTAACAAGTGCGGAGAATCACCATAAATTGGAATCAGGAGCAAGACAGTTCACGTTCATTCCTCTGACATGGATTGCAAGCCAGATCACAACGGAAGGATTGTTGTATCATGAACGAATTTCAAAATGAGCTTCAACAGCTGAGCGTTTCCCCGATGCAGGCCAGCGAAATGACGCCCTGGAGCCAGCAAAGCCCCTATCCGGCATGGCAGTTTCCCGCAGGTGTTCACCCGGTTGACCCGTCCCGTTTGTGCGTTGGTTTCGGAGGTTTTTGTGCAGGCTTTTGCGGCGGGTTTTGTACCGGCTTCTGCGGTGGCTTTTGCACCGGCTTTTGCGGAGGTTTTTGCTCGAGCTGCGCTGTGTTATGCGGCGGCATCCGGTGCGGTGCAGTCCGCTGCGGAGCCGTTCGCTGCGGCGTCGGCCCTCAACGCTGCCGGTAAGCCGATAAAGGCGCGGCCATCGCCTGCCCCTGCACAACGAAAGTTGTCGGGGGCTTTTCCTTTTGCCGTCAAGGCATGTGGGACGAATTGAAGTACATATACTAGTGGGGAGAAGATCCGTACTCCGATTTGGAAATTGCGTCAACGGGGGGTGTACGATGAGCGGCTTGACTCCTGAGGCACGTCCGAAAGTGAAGGAAGATACGTTTTTTTTGCCGGTTTCGAGCAGCGGGGTGTATTTCCGCAATAATATCGGGACGTTTCAGATGGAAGGCGAGATGATAGACCGCTGGATGGAGAAGCTGATCCCGATGTTTAACGGCTGGCATACGTTGTCGGAGCTAACGGCGGGACTGACGCCGCCGTACCGGATGAAAGTTTATGAGATTGCCAATGTGTTGTATGAAAAAGGGTTCGTCCGCGATGCAAGCGTCGACCGCCCGCATCAGTTGCCAGCTCATGTTGCGGAGAAATATGCTGCGCAGATCTTATTTCTGGAAAGCTTCGGCGACTCCGGCGCGTACCGGTTCGAGTGCTACCGGCAGGCGAGCGTTCTCGCCGTCGGTTCGGGCCCGATGTTCGTCTCGCTGATTTCCGCTTTGCTGGAGTCCGGTCTCACATCGCCGCACATGCTGATCACGGGTAGACAGCCGACGAACCGGGAGCGAATCGGCCAGCTTACGGCACATGCCCGGCGCGACGATTCGGATGTCGGGATTCGCGAGATCGGCGGACAGCCGGAAGGAGTGGACGGCTGGAGAGAAGCGGTGCGGCCGTACGAAGCGATTGTATACGCGTCTCAGGAAGATGAAGGCGGCCTTGAGCGGTTTCGGCAGCTTCATGCGGCTTGCAAGGCGGAAGGAAAACTGTTGATTCCGGCACTCATCCTGGAGCAAACGGGAATGGCGGGTCCCGTCGTGCATCCGCAATTCGAGGGCTGCTGGGAGTCGGCGTGGCGCCGTGTACATCGGCCTGCCGTGTCGAAGGACCCGCAGCTGCATGCGTATTCGCCGACGGCGGGAGCGGTGCTTGCGAACGTCGCGGCCTTCGAGCTGTTCAAAACCATGGCCGGACTGCGGGACAGCAAAAACGCGGTGTTCCTGCTAAATCTGGAGACGCTGGAAGGGAGCTGGCATGCGTTCATGCCGCATCCGCTCGTCCGCGAGCAGGAGTCCTTCCGTCCGGCGCGGTTCTCTCCGTTGGACACGGAGCGGTCGGACCATGGCGAGCAGCACACGTACCGAACGGCGCACAGTAGGCTGCTCGCTTACTGGAGCGGACTCGCATCCGGGCAGTCCGGCATATTTCATGATTGGGCGGAGGGAGACCTGCGGCAGCTCCCGCTTGCCCTGTGCCGGGTCGAGGCAGCCGACCCGCTGTCGGAAGGTCCGGCGGCGCTGCTTCCGGCACGGATCGGCTGCGGCTTGACGCACGAGGAGGCACGCCGCGAAGCCGGGCTGCTGGGGATCGAAGCCTATGTATCGCGGCTGGCGGAGAACCTGCTGGACACGAACGAATTCGTCGGCATCGGGGCAGGAGAAACGGCGGAGGAGGCTGTGATACGCGGCCTGCAGGCTTGTTTGGCTCAAAGCTTGGCCGTGCAAGCCGCTCTTCGTCAGCCGGACATTCTGCCCGTGCGGTTGAGCGAGGTAGAGGATGAGCGATGCCGGTATTATTTGCAATCGCTGACTGTGATGAGAGGCGCGCCGGTCATCGGCTTGGGCGAAGCTGTATCAGGGTTTCCCGTCGTGTGGATCGGCACGGGGGACGGCTGGTTCGGCAGCGCTGATTTGAATCCGACGCTAGCCCTGGAGAACGCGCTCAAGGCGGCGCTCCTCCGGATTCAGAGCCCTGCCGCGCCAACAGCAGCCTGCGTGCTGGAAGCCCGGGCCGTTCGATTGGCGGGACAGTCTGCGGCGGACTTGCCGATCCCTTCAAGCGAGCAAAGCGCGCGTCCTCGCTTGAAGGCAGCGGCGCAAGTACTGAACCACCGACATAAACAGCTTTATGTCGCCGATTTAGCGGTGGAGCCGTTTTTGAGAGAAGAGCTCGGAGGCGTGTACGGCGTCTTGCTGCGAGAGGGGGGAACTCGTTGAACAATATAGTGGCTGTCCTGGGAGAAGGAAGGCTAGCGGACCGGGTTTGCGACGAGCTGGCGGACCGATGCCGCATCGTCCGCCGCGCAAGTGCCCGCGAAGGCGTGCCGGGCGGGGCGGGCCTTGCTCTGGTACTGCACGATGCGTGGCATCCTGCGGCGCACAGGGAAGCCGAGGAGCTGCTTCGCTCCGCTGGGATCGCATGGCTTCGCGGCTTTGTGGCGTTCGGCGAAGGGGTGGCCGGACCGCTCGTGCGCCCGGGCGCAAGCGGATGCTCGCTTTGCGCCGACACCCGCCGTTTGCTGGCGGGGCGCGACCGCAGGCAGATGTGGATGCTGGAGCAGCGCTTGACGGAAGCCGAGGGGATTTCCCATGATCCGTGGGCTTCGCATGCCGGCTTGCGGCTGCTGGCCCGGCTGCTGGCCGAGGAAGCACTGACGGTGCTGGCGGGCCAACGCTCCCGCTTGGACGGACGAATGCTGCATCTGGACATGCGAACGCTCGCCAGCGCGAACCGTTTGTTTTTGCCGGACCCGCTCTGTCCGGTTTGCGGCCGTTTGCCGGATGATTCGCCAGAGCGAGCCCGCATCTCGCTGCAGCCCAGCCCGAAATTCGGCAAAAGCTGCCGGACCCGCTCGCTGCAGGAGCTCGCCGGCTTTCTCTCTGCGGATTACTTAGATGTCAAATGCGGCTTCTTGAACGGAAAAATGGCCGATCTTCTGTCGCCGTTTGCCGATGTCAGCGTCAATCTGCCACTGCTTGACGACGATGAGGCGGCGGCCGGACGGACGCATTCGTACGCGGATAGCGAGCTTACCGCCATCATGGAAGGACTGGAGCGATACTGCGGTATGGCGCCTCGCGGGAGGAGAACGATGGTTCGCGACAGCTACCGGAACGTCGCGGAGCACGCGCTGGATCCCGTGAAGGTCGGCGTGTATACGAAGGAACAGTATGAGCTGCCGAATTTTGCGTTCAAGCCGTTTCATCCCGACGAGCCGATGGAATGGGTATGGGGCTATTCGCTGCTGCAGCAAGCCCCGATATTGGTTCCGCAGCAGCTTGCTTACTACGGTTCGGGCTGCGGACACGGGTTCGTGTACGAAACGTCCAACGGCTGCGCTTTGGGCGGCAGCCTGGAGGAAGCCATATTATACGGAATCATGGAGGTCGTCGAGCGCGATGCCTTTCTGTTGACCTGGTATGCGCGTTTGCCGTTACCGGAGCTTGACCCCTCCTCGGCCGGGGATGCCGAGCTGGAGCTGATGATCGGCCGCTTGCGGGCCGTGGCCGGGTTCGAGGTACGCCTGTATAACGCGACGATGGAAAACGGCATTCCAAGCATATGGGCGCTCGCCAAAAATAGAAAGGCTGCCGGAATCAATCTGATTTGCGCCGCCGGAGCCCATCCGGATCCAATACGCGCGGCGAAAGGCGCGGTGCATGAAATATCGGGGATGACGCTGAACCTGGACAAGAAATTCGAAGCGAACCGGGAGCGATACAGGCAGATGCTTCTCGATCCTGCGCTGGTCCGGGGGATGGAGGATCACTCGATGCTGTACAGCTTGCCGGAAGCCGAGGAACGGCTGCGCTTCCTGCTTGAGCCGAACCGGACGCTGCGCACGTTTCGGGACGAATTCGGACAGCGTCCGGCGCATCCGGACTTGACCGATGACCTGAAGGATGCGCTGCAAGCGTTCCGGCAGCTGAAGCTCGATGTGATCGTGGTCGAACAGACGACACCGGAGCTGCAGCGAAATGGGCTGCACTGCGTGAAGGTTTTGATCCCGGGGATGCTTCCGATGACATTCGGCTATCATATGACGCGCTTGACCGGACTGGAGCGCGTGCTGACGGTGCCGGCGAAGCTGGGATACGTCAAGGAGCCGCTATCGTTCGAGCAGCTTAATCCGTATCCGCATCCATTCCCGTAACGGGGCAGAAGGGAAGGGGGAACAGGGATGACGCCGGAACAGTTTGTGCGCAGCCTCCATGCGGATTCGCAGGAACCCGCATCGCCGGCGGATCAGGTCGACTGGAACGATGCGCCGCTGGCCTATAAGCTATACCGCGGCTTGCCGGTCATTCCGCTATGCGCGGAAGTCCCGCTATCGGAGGGCGGCGGTATCCGTTCGGTTTCCAGTCTGGACGCGATCGGCTACATGCTGTGGCATGCGTACGGCATATCCCGTGTGGACCAGTATCGTTCGACCGCTCCGGACGGGCTGACGTATGAGCCGATGCAAACGTACCGGCGGTTCGTTCCTTCCGGCGGCGGGCTGTACCCGAACGAGCTGTACATCTATTTGCGGACGACGGAGGCGCCCGCCGGCATTTACCATTACGATGCCGCGCATCATCGACTGTCGCTGCTTCGCGACGGCGTGTTCGATTCCTGCATCTCGCAGGCGCTTGGAAATCGCTGCGATGTATCCCAGTGTACGGGAGTCGTGCTCGTTTCGGTCATGTTCTGGAAAAATGTATTCAAGTATCATCAGTTCGCCTATCGCTTGCAAGGCTTGGATACCGGAGTGTTGATCGGCCAACTGCTCGAATCGTCGAGACGGTTCGGGTTCGAAACGGGCGTTTGTTTTCAGTTTCTGGACCGCGCACTCCATCATCTTCTCGGGCTTGACGAACAGGAAGAGAGCGTATATGCGGTTATTCCTTTCTCGACCAGACCTGCGGCGTCGTGGTTTCAGCGCACCGTGCCGGAAGAAGGAGCCGCTGACGCGGCGGAACTAAGCCGCGAGCTGCCGGCGGTTCGTCACGAGCATTATGTGCGCTCGCAGAATATAAAGCCGTACCCGCTGCTAACGCGCATGAACGAAGCGGCCATGCACGCTTCGACAGCGGCGTTTCGCTGTGCGGGCGCGGTGAGGCATCGGGATCCCGGCGCGCAGGCCGTGTATTTGCCGATTGGCGACAGGCGTCCTCGCGATTTCTTCGCATATTGCCGCATGCGGCAGTCGCCGGAAGCGGATTTTGTCCTGCGGCGGGTGCCGCTGCAGGACCTGGCCGCCTTGCTGCAGGTAACGGCCGGTTCCGCGCAGGTGCGCACCGATTTGACTCCGCCGGGCGGACCGGCCGCACCGCGGCTGTCATTGTACTGCACTGTGTACAATGTGGTAGGCGTGGCGGACGGCGCTTACCGCTATGACGCCGCAGCCCATATGCTGCGATGCGTCTTGCCCGGCGACCACCGCTCGCGGCTGCAAGCGGGAATGACGATGGACAATGTCAATTTATTTCAAGTGCCGCTCTGCTTCCATGTGGCGGGCGATCAAGACTATGGCATGCGCGAGCTAGGCCCCCGGGGTTACCGCATTCAGCAGATGGAGGCAGGGATGCTGGTACATCGCTTGCTGCTCGCGGCGTCAGATGCAGGAATGGGGGGGCGGCCGCTGCTGGGGTATGCGCCGTCCGTTATCGATGAGCTGTATCGTCTGGGCGATCAGGGGACGACGGCGCTGATCCAAATTCCGGTCGGTCCTTACCGCGGCCGTCCCCGGTTGGAGGGAAGCCTTCGCGGGTAAGGGATGGAGGCGTTATACGACGTTAGACAGCGATCGAATTGTGTGGTGGCTCTAAGTTACTGCAATTTATTTGAGGCTTACCCAATCCCTCCATTCACCGGGAGCGTTCACTTCATATATTTCATTATTTCGGTTGACAAACCGGTGGATGAAAAGTTCTCTGCGGATTGTCGCGTAGTCCTCGTGATAGAATTTAATAAATTCGTTCATTTCCTGTTCGGAATAAGCTTTTTTAGGCTCCAGTTGGTTTGTGAGATGCTCGAGGACAATTAACTTTTTTTTCAATTGTGCGGGAAGGTTTTTCAGACGGCCCTGCTCCGTGAAAAAATGACGCAGCACGGATTTCTGCAGCTTTTCATTTTTGGTTTGCGTATTTGCAGGATGGTTAGACATGTTTGATCCTCCATTAATTAAATAATTATCTAATTAGATGTTAATTAAAATAGATATATGTGTCAATAGTCAAACACAGCATCCTCCTTCACTAGCCTCCCGTTGTTATCGTGTATGAATTCACCCCACACTGAGAAGGCTGCCACTGACAGCCTTCTTCAGGTATTTATTGTGTTAAGTTCTTCATTAGCAATCTAGTGGATAAATTTGTCTCAGGTGAAAACCGAGGTGCATCTTCTCGGAAAAGCTTCGACGTGAAGCTTTTCTTTTTTTTCTGTTCGCAAATTTCTGCTTGCCCCTTACGTTACGTCATGTTTTATAGTACAGTTACCGGTATACAGCTGGCGACAACGAGGGAGTTGATTATGAAACGATATTGGAAAGTCGGCGATCTCGCCAAATTGACCGGACTCACCGTGCGCACGCTGCGGTTTTACGATCAAATCGGGTTGTTCTCGCCGTCCGGACAGACCGATTCCGGCCATAGGCTGTATAACGAATCGGACCTTGCACGCTTGCAGCAGATTTTGTCGCTGAAGGAGCTCGGCTTATCGCTTGATGAAGTCAAGTCCGTGCTTGCCGGCGAGCTGTACAGCCCGCTGGAGATCGTAAAGCTGCAGATGGAGCGAGTCAAGGAACAGATCAAGCTTCAACGGCAGCTGCTGGAACAGCTCGCGCATGTATCCAAGCTGATGCAGGGGAAGGCGCCGCTGACAGTGGACGACTTCACCAGTCTCCTGATGGCGATGAAGAGCGGCCACGAGAAGCCGGTCATCGAGCGGCGGATGAGCTGGGAACACCGGTTGGACATGCTGGGCAGCTTTCTGGCCGACCATGACGAAATATAACGGAACCCAATGGTACCAATCTAAGGAGGATTACTCATGACTGAACGCATCGTCAAACACGCCACTTTCGCAATCGAACGAACGTATCCGGCTTCGCCGGCCAAAGTATATAACGCCTGGGCAGACCGTTCCGCTAAAGAGAAATGGTTCTCCAAGCCGGAAATCTTCGAATTTCGCGTAGGGGGACGCGAATACAGCGCAGGCGGGCCTCCTGGAGGACCGGTCTTCGTCTACGACGCCTGCTACCAGGAGATCGTTCCGGAGCAGCGGATCACCTACACGTATACATTGGATTCGGATGGCACGCGAATTTCCGTATCGATCGCAACGATTGAGCTGATCGCGGCGGATGGGGGCACGAAGCTCATTTTTACGGAGCAAGGCGCATTTTTCGACGGACACGATACACCGGAAATTCGCGAGCACGGCACGAATGAGCTGCTCGACGCACTGGGCCGATCTTTGTAAGGAGGTGCGGGAGCATGCAGCCGGTAACAAGAGAGAATGAATTGATTTCCACTCGGGTCTATGATGCGCCGCGGGAGCTTGTGTACCGGACTTGGACCGAAGCGGAGCTGCTCGCCCGCTGGTGGGGGCCGAATGGCTTCACCAATACGTTTCATGAATTCGACCTGCGGCCGGGAGGCGCATGGCGCTTCGACATGCACGGACCGGACGGCAAAAGCTATCCGAACGAGAGCGCGTTCGTCGACATTGTGCCGCTGGAGCGGATCGTAATCGATCACTTGTCCGGTCATCAGTTTAGGGTGACGGCGACCTTCGAAGAACGGGACGGGTGCACCCGGGTCACGTTCAGCCAGCTGTTCAAGGACAGTGCGGAGTTCGAGACGGCCAAGCCTTACTGCGCCGAAGGCAATGAACAGAACCTGGATCGGCTCGGCGCCGTGCTGAATGAACTGACTGGCCGTGCCTGAAATCCGCTTGCAGCAAGCAGCCCTGACCGGCTGCTTGTTCTCATGTCTGCGGACGCGGAGAGACTGAGAGGACGCGCAATGTGTTTCATCTGTTGGGGGCTTTTTACGCTTCCGTAGAATCAGACTTGTAAAAATGGTATGATTTCTACATACAATCCGTTCCATGATGGAGGAAGGTGCCGCCATGAAATTCGTATTGATATTCGGACCGCAAGCGGTCGGCAAGATGACGGTCGGACAGGAGCTGGAACAAATAACGGGGCTGAAGCTGTTTCACAACCATATGAGCATTGAACTGGTGGCCCCGTTCTTCAGCTACGGCTCGGCGCCGGGCAAACGACTGGTGAAGCTCATTCGCCAGTCCCTATTCGAGGAGGTGGCCGCAAGCGACTTGGACGGGTTGATATTTACGTACCTCTGGTCGTTCGACAGCCGTCACGATTGGGCGTATATCGAGGACGTCTGCCGCATCTTTGAATCGAAGGGCGGCGAAGTGTACTTTGTGGAGCTGGAAGCGGCCCTCGACGTCCGGCTGGAGCGCAATAAAAGTCCGCACAGGCTGGAGCATAAGCCGACGAAGCGGAACATCGAATTTTCGGAGCGGGATTTGCTCAAGCGGATGGCCGACAGCCGGTTGAATTCATATCCCGGGGAAATTCAGCGGGACCATTACATCCGAATCGACAATGCCGAGCTGAGCCCGGACGTTGTCGCGGCACGGATCAAGCAAGCCTTCGCCTTATAAAGGTTGTGCCGGCCTGTTTATTTCAATTTTTTTCGGTACGAGGTACCGAAATCTTGGATTGACGCCGCTGGCACGTTATGCAATAATCAAATTGGAACCGGTTCCATAAAGAAACAAGGAGAGTTGATTGAAGTTGGGGATCATAGCTGTAGTAGGCAGCATTAACATCGATATTGTCAATCGCGTGCAGGAATATCCTGTTCCCGGCCAGACGATCAAGAGCGAAGGGACGGAGTACAACTACGGCGGCAAAGGCGCGAATCAGGCTGTCGCGGCAGCCCGTTCCGGCGGCCGTACGATGATGGCGGGCGCCGTCGGTTCCGATTCGTTCGGCGGCGAGCTGCTGGAAGCACTGCGCCGGGAAGGCATTGATACGAAGCGGGTTGACCGCAAGAGCGGAAACTCGGGCATGGCGTTTATAACGGTCGACGCTTCCGGCCAAAACCAGATCATCTTGTCCGAAGGCGCCAACGGCAGCGTCGTGCCGGAGGATGTGAAGCCGTTATGGGCCATGCCGGATGTAGCTGCCGTGCTGCTGCAGAACGAGATTCCATGGGAAACGAACCGGAGCGTGCTCCGGCAGGCCAGAGCCGCAGGAATTCGCGTGACGTTCAATCCTGCGCCGGCGCTCCCGATTCCGGATGACGTGCTTGCGCTGATCGATACGCTCATCGTCAACGAGTCGGAAGCGGAATTCATATCCGGCCGAACGGTCGGCAGCAGAGCGGAGGCCGAAACTGCAGCCAGGGCGCTGCTTGATAGAGGGGCCGGCGAAGTGATTGTCACACTGGGCTCGCAAGGCGCGCTGTACATGGCGCGCAGCGGCGACAGCTTCTATACGCCTGCTTATCCGGTAAAGGCCGTCGATACGACAGCGGCGGGAGATACGTTCATCGGCGCGTACACCGCGCAAGTATGCGAAGGCAGCCCGATTCCGGAGGCGCTGCGGTTCGCTTCCGCGGCGGCCGCACTGACCGTGATGCGCAGCGGAGCGCAATCGTCTATCCCTACGCGGGAAGAGATCGCAAGCTTTTTGCAAGCCAATTCCTGAAATAGGAACGGGAGGAATGCTTGAATTCGTTTTTTGGAGCGATGGGTAGGAGATACATATGGAGCAGAAGAAAAGTAAAGTAACGATCGATGACGTGGCGAAGGAAGCTGGAGTCGCCAAGTCTACCGTTTCGAGAATTATCAATAACGCCCCCGGGGTAAAACCGATCACGAGGCAGAAGGTAACCCGGGTAATCGAACAGCTTGGATTTACGCCTAATCTTATGGCCCGAAGCTTGAAAACGAATTTGCGCAGACAAATCGCTCTTGCGATCGATGACATTCGCAATCCGTATTACCCGGAGCTGGCGTGGGCGGCAGAGCAAGTCGCCAAACAAAATGACTTCCGTCTCGTCTTGATCAACCATTACGGCAATCCGTCGGAGGAGCTGGCGGTCATCAGGGATGCCAACGACATGCACGTCGACGGCATCGTGCTGCTGTCCATCAGTCATCCGAAAACGTTGAACCCGCTCATCAAGAAAGCGACCGTACCGGTCAGCCTCATCGGCAATTATGGCGAGGATATGCCGGCGGATACGGTAGGCTTGAGCCGGTCGGAAGGCTACTTGGCCATGGATCATTTGATCCGCATCGGACGCAGGCGAATCGCGTATGCCGGAGGCCCCGTTACACTGCACCGGGGAACGCGTTACGCGGCATACGAGAAGTCGCTTGCCGCAAGCTTCATGAAGCTGGACCGCTCGCTCGTGTTTACCGGCGAAAGACTGTCTCTTGAGACGGGCATGGAAGCGGCGCGATACTTTTGCGGATTGAAGGACCGGCCGGATGCCATTTATGCGGCTAACGACCTGGTCGCGATCGGCGTCATTCAAGGTTTGATGGAGCTGGGTCTGCGCGTCCCGGAAGACGTCGCCGTCGTCGGCATTGACGATATTCCCTGGTGCATGCTGACGAATCCGAAAGTCAGTTCGGTGTCGAATTTGGTGGCGGAAATGGGCCGCATCGCGGTCGAGCTGCTGCTGAAGCGAATCGATCAGTCCGATGAGCCGTTCCGCAAAGTAAAGCTCGAACCCCGGCTGATCGTTCGGGAGTCGACGGTGAAATCGGTATAAGCGCGAGACCTGCCCCGTGTTTGCCTTGTCTGTCGGTCAGACAGGGTAAACAACCAGCGGTACGGTGGAGCGCGCACCGATAAGTCTGCTGCTTTCATGTATTCATCGCGAAAGCAGCAGTCGAAATAGAAACGGTTCCATAAAGGTGGGCTGTAACTAGAACGGAAGGCACGGAAAACGTGATGGAATCAACAAATAATTTTTTTAAAACAAAATAAAACCGGTTCCAAGTTTGCAAAATTAGTTCCATGCATTCCAACCGGCACTCATCGTATGGCTAGAAGAAAGGTGGAATAAGCAATGGTGATACAGCATGATTACGTCGAACGGGTGTATGCCGGCTGGCTCGGGAAAGTGATCGGCGTCCGGCACGGGGGCAACATCGAGAATTGGACGTTCGAACGCATCGAGCGCACGTTCGGCGAGGTGACCGGCTATCTGCACGAGTTTATCAACTTCGCGGCCGACGACGACACGAACGGGCCGATATTTTTCCTCAGGGCGCTGGAGGACTACGCGTGCGGTCCCGGAATTACGGCGGAGCAAATGGGGTTGACCTGGCTGAATTATGCGCCGGACGGCCACGGCTTCTACTGGTGGGGCGGCTACGGCAAGTCTACCGAGCATACCGCTTACATCAATCTGAAGAACGGTGTCATGGCGCCGCGATCCGGCTCTATCGCGCAGAACGGGCATGCGGTCGCCGAACAGATCGGCGGACAAATCTTCATCGACGTCTGGGGACTCATTGCCCCGGGGAACCCGAAGCTCGCCGCGGAATACGCGGAGAAGATCGCCAGCGTGTCCCATGACGGCAACGGCAAGTACGGCGGGATGTTCATCGCCGCCTGCATTGCCGCCGCGTTCGTCGAGAAAGATATTCGGCGCATCATCGAAACCGGTCTGGATACGATTCCCGCCGATTGCGAATATGTTCGGATGACCCGCGCCGTCATGGACTTTCATCAAGCGAATCCGGATAACTGGCGGGACGCGTTTCGATATGTGAAGGCGCATTTCGGCTACGATAAGTATCCGGGCCACTGCCACATCATTCCGAACTCGGCGGTCATTATTTTATCGCTATTGTACGGGGAAGGCGATTTCTCCAAGTCGATCAACATTTGCAACATGTGCGGCTGGGATACGGACTGCAACGTGGCGAACGTCGGAACGATCATGGGCGTCCGGGGCGGACTGGAAGGAATCGAGGACCACTGGCGGAAGCCGATCAACGATTTCCTGTGCTGCTCCAGCGTGATCGGATCGCTGAACATTTTGGACAACGCATGGTGCGCGACCTATATTGCAGGTCTCGGCTACCGGATCGCAGGTGAACCGGTTCCGGACAGATGGGCGGGAATTATGGAAGAGAAGCGGACGCGCTTTCACTTTGAATTGCCCGGTTCTACGCATGCGTTCCGCACGTCGACCGACGATCCGCTGCAGGTGACGTCGGTGATTGAGAACACGGCGGAGGCCGCCGCTTCCGGGACGCGCTCGCTCAAGGTGCTGTTCGATAAAACGCAAGGCGGCGTCGGCTACCGTGTATACCATCAGACGTATTACCGCCCTCATGATTTTAACGACAGCCGGTACGACCCGAGCTTCTCTCCAATCTTGTATCCGGGACAAAGCCTGGAGGCGAAAGTCATGGTTCCGGCATCCGGACGCCCGGTCAAGGCGCGGATGTATGTGAGGGACGGCCATTCGGGCACTGATTATTACGGCGAAGCCGCGGTGCTTGCGCCTGGCGAATGGACGCAGCTTGCGCTGGCGATTCCTCCGTTAAGCGGCTGCTGCCTGGAGCAGGCAGGCGTCGAGTTGATCCCGCTGGAAGGCAAAGGACCGAAAGGGGCGAGTCTCGTAGCCTATGTGGACGATGTCGTCTTCGGGGGCAAGCCGAGCTATGCCGTCGATTTTGCCAAGGAGCGGCTGGAGAAGTGGAACGGGCTGCACATCGAAGTCAGTCAAATGACGTATTTGCGGGGCATCTGGACACTGGAAGACGGGGAACTGAGCGGAAGCTATTCGGGCGAAACGGCGGAATGCTACACAGGCAAGCTGGAGTGGGACGATTATACGTTCGAAGCGGTCGTCGTGCCGAAGCTTGGCGAGCATCACCGCATCAACTTCCGCGTGCAGGGAGGGATTCGTTCCTATGCGGTCGGACTTGCGCCCGGCGGCAAGCTGGCGCTCTTCAAGAATGAGAACGGATACAAGAAGCTGGCGGAAGCCGACTGGAACTGGCAGGCCGAGCAGCCGGTCAAGATCGCGGTTCAGGCGCGGGGCAACCGGTTCGACATTGCCGCAGACGGCGTATCGCTGCTGAGCTACACCGATGCGGAGCAGCCGTACATGACCGGGATGATCGGATTTTCCAACGCCGAAGCAAGCCATACGCATTACCGCGGCTTCTCTCTGGTCAGTCTGTAACGGATCGAGCTTCATCGAATCGCATTCGCCACGCTCGTATTATCATGCAATCAAGGAAGGGAGAACATCGCATGAGCCAACCGAATATTGTTGTCATTTGCAGCGACCAGCATCACCCGCTCATTACCGGATACCGCGGACATCCGTATATCAAGACGCCTCATCTGGATCAGCTTGCGGCGGAAGGCACTCATTTTACAAGCGCATACAGCAATTGTCCCGTATGTACGCCGAGCCGCATGAGCTTCATTACAGGCAAATATCCGCATCAGATCGACAGCTGGTTTCTCGGCTGCCCGCTGGACCGCAATGAAATGACGTGGTCGCGCAAGCTGCACGAGGCCGGCATGCCGTCGGCGATGTTCGGCAAGATGGATTTTTGCGGGCCATACCAGGACGGCGGATTCACAGAGCACAAAATCATTAAGAAGCGTCCTGCCTTTAGGCCCTATCCGCGAACGACGCCGCTGTACGCCCGGCTGGAAGGGCATGTGCGTCAAGATAAGCGGATGCATATCGTCAATGCCGGCATTCGGGAAGACGTGGTGACGGACGGCGATACCGGCTACAACAAAGACCTCGGCTTCTACGACCATGACCGGGTGGTTACCGAATGGGCCATCGACTATTTGCAGCACAAGGGCGCGGAGAAGGAAGGCGGGCCTTGGGCGATGTACGTCGGACTCATGTTCCCGCACTGGCCTTACAAAGTGCCGCAGCAGTATTACGACATGTATTACCCGAACAACATCGTCATGCCGCATGATGCTTATTTTCCGAACGACGCACTTCATCCGCAGGTACGCAATATGCAAAATGCGCTCGGTCTCGGCACGATCACGGAGCCGATGCTGCGCAACGTGATCGCCGCGTATTACGGGATGATTACGGCGCTGGACGACAATGTGGGCAAAATTATCGCCGAGCTGAAGGCGCAAGGCTTGTACGACAACACGTACATCGTCTACATGTCGGATCACGGAGAAAATCTCGGGGAGCACGGATTGTTTTACAAGCAGTGCAGCTATGAAGCATCCGTCGGCGTGCCGCTTATCGTGAAGGGGCCGGGATTGCCAAGCGGACAGCGCATCGACGGGCCCGTGACGCTCGTCGACTTGTATCCGACGCTGATGGACATCGCGGGACTGGAGACGGAGCCGGATCGGCCGGGTACCAGCTGGCTGCCGTTAATCAAGAACGGAAGCCGGAATCGGGAAGAATACGCGTTCTCGGAGTATCACGGCAATTTCTTCAAGCAGGACTGGTATATGCTCGTCAAGGACGGCTTCAAGTACACGCACTATGTGAACGATCGTCCTTCGTTGTTCAACTTGCAGGAAGATCCGCAAGAGATGCGGGACTTGGCAGCCGACCCGCAATACGCCGACACGCTGAAGCAGTTCGAAGCGCTGCTGCGCACGATCGTCGATCCGGAAGCGGTATCGCTGCGGGCGAAAGCGGACCTCGGACTGATCGGGAAAGACGGGCAGGACTATACGCTGACGATGACCGATCCGCAGTGCAAGGAGCTGATTCGGCAGGGCGTATTTCAAGACGAGGCTGAGTTTCCGAAGTGGGAAGACGGGTAAGCGGGCCCGGACCGTCTCAAGGGGGACGTACCGCGCAAAAAGGGGGAGGAGTCCAGTTCATGACGACGAATAAGAAAGCCGCCCTGTTCATGGCAGGGTTGTCGATGGCGCTTGTCGCAGGATGCTCCGCGGATGTAAAAACGGATAAGGGAAAAGCCGATACGCCGAAGGCGGAAACGGTGAGCAGCGAGCCGGTAACGCTATCCTTTCTGCAAACTTCCGCAAAAATGACGGACGACGAGTTCAAGATGTGGGTTGTCGATCCGTTGAAGAAGAAATACCCGAACATTACGCTGAACCTCGTTCGCGAGGATAACCCGGATAAGCTCGCGGAGCTCATCTCGATCGGGAATTTGCCGGACATTATTTATGCCGGTCCGGTCACCGCCGCCAAAATCGTCGAGCTGGAAGCGGCGCAGGATTTGAACGATACGGTGAAAAAAAATAACGTCGATCTGGGGAAATTCGATCCGGCCGGCATTACAATCGCCAAGCAGCTTGCAGATGGCGGCAAGCTGTTCGCGCTCCCGCTCGCCTTCAATTTCTCCGCGCTGTATTACAATAAGGAAATATTCGACCGGTTCGCCGTTCCTTACCCGAAGGACGGCATGATGTGGGATGAGGCAATCGAGCTGGCCAAGAAGCTGACGCGGATGGACGGAGGCGTGCAGTACAAAGGGCTTGCGATCGACGGCAACATCAACCGGCTCGGGGAACAGCTGGGGCTGCCGATGGTCGACGCCAAGACGAGCAAATCGGTGCTGCAGACGGATGCATGGAAATCGGTGTTCGACACGTACCGCAAAATCGGGCAAATCCCCGATAATTGGCTGGAAAATCCGCAGCGCATCCCTGCCTTCCAGAAAGACCGGAACTTGGCCATGCTGGCCGGTCTGAGCGCAAGACTCGGGGAATTCGAGCAGATGATGAGCCAGGGCCAGGCGATGAACTGGGATATGGCGACGTTGCCGGCATTCCCGCAAGCGCCGAAAAACGCGTTCGGCGGAGGCATCTTCTACATGATGATGTCCTCCAAAAGCAAGCATCAGACGGAAGCGTTCCAGGTGATCAAAATGCTCACCGACGACGAAGCGCAGACGATGCTGAGCAAGCAAGGCCGCCGCAGCAGTCTGAAGGATCCGAAATACAGCCAAGTGTTCGGCGAAGATTTGAAGTCGCTGAAAGGAAAAAATAAAGATGCGATTTTCAAAATGACGCTGGCGCCGCAGCCGCAAGCGACCAAATATGACGACGCGGCGTTCAAGGAACTGGTGGCCGGCGGGAATCAGATCGCCAAGGATCCTGCAGCTGATGTGAATACCGTCATCCGTCAAACCGATGAGAAAATCAATAAAGCGGTGGAGTCTTTATTAAAAAAATAGCGTCATGCATGAATGAAAATGTATACTTGGAATGGGGAGCGGGGCCACGAAAATGCGAAACGTTATCGTGATCTGGATCGTACTGCTCGTCATGCTGGTGTCGGCCTGCGACGCCGGGAGTCCGGAGGCAAGCGATTCGCCTCCCGCTCCCCCAAAGGAACGGAAGGCGGGGGATTCCCAGGTGATTACGTATCCCGGTCCCGACAAAGCGCCTAAGTCCCCTTATTATACGGTTGCTGTTCGGCAGGGACAGGAGACGAAGGACAGCTTTACTTATATTAGCAAAAATCAGTTTCCGAGAGTGAACCTTTACAGTGAAGATACGTCGTGGACGACGTTCTCTTTTTCCGGCAAAGTGACCGTGGTCGTTACAAGTCAAGTTTCGGGGCCGATTCAATCATGCAGCATCCTGCCCTCGCGCCTCGGTATTCAACCGCGGATCAACGGTCATCAGGTCGAATTCGACCTTGACACTCCGGCGAAGCTGTCCGTCGAGATCAACGGTCAAATCAAGCATCCGCTGCTTGTGTTTGCCGATCCGCCGGAGAGCGAGCCCGTCCCCGAGCCGGGACCGGATGTTCTTTATTTTGGGCCGGGCGTTCATGAGGTCGGGAGAGTGGAGCTGAAGTCCGGCCAGACCGTCTATATCGCCGGCGGCGCGTATGTAAAAGGGTATTTTGACGGCGGGACGAACAAGACCGATATTACGATACGCGGCCGGGGCGTTGTATCGGGCGAGGCGTATGAGCACAAAGCGCATCATATGATTGAAATAATGGGGAACAACACGCGAAATATTCGCATCGAGGGCATCACGATCGTCAACTCGCCATGGACGCATATCCGCATGTGGGGGCAAAACAACACCGTCCGAAACGTGAAAATGATCAGCTGGTATTATAATACCGACGGCATTTTGCTAGGCAACGATTCGCTCATTGAGGATTGCTTTTTCAAGCTGAACGACGATGCCGTCAAGCTGTACCATTCGCGGATGGTCGTGCGCAACTGCGTGCTGTGGCAATTAATGAACGGCGCCCCTTTTCAACTGACCTGGAACGTATCGGTGCCGACAAGCGATGTCAGCGTCACGAATTGCGACGTGATCCGCGTCGAGCACTACAAGGATTGGGACAACCGGGCTGTGTTCAACTCGATTCACGGCGGAACCGGGCATCTCAGCCGTTACATATTCGATCATATCACGATTGAAAATGCCGACTTCCGGTTCGTCAAGCTAATTTTCCTGAAAACGAAGTTCAACGAAGAGCAGATCGGGTACGGGAACATCTCCGATGTGACGTTTCGTCACATTAACATTCTGAATGAAATGAAGCATAAGAGCATCCTGCAAGGCCATGACGCCGAGCACGGAATTCGCCATATTACGTTTGAACAGGTTACAATGAACAACAAGCCGATCACGATCGACGAGTTCGACATGGACAGCGCATCCGTCCGAGACGTGAACGTGATTCCGGGTCCTGGAGGTTGAGAAGGAATGAGTCAAAAACCGAACATCTTATTGATCATGTGCGATCAACTGCGGTTCGATGTGCTGGGCTGCTACGGCAATCGGCACGTTCAGACCCCGAATATCGACCGGCTGGCCGAGCGGGGAGTATGCTTTGACCGGGCGTACAGCCAGACGCCGGTATGCGTTCCCGCCCGCCACGGGCTGATCGCCGGGCAGCATCCGTTCGAGCTCGGCCTGCTCAAGAATGAGCGGTTGGCCACAGAAATTAAGCATCCGCTGCCCGAGCTCATTCGGCAGCAGGGGTATTATACTTGCGCCGTAGGCAAAATGCATTTTCAACCGGTGCGCAAGCATTACGGGTTCGACCGCATGTACTTGTCCGAAGAGATCCCTTCGCATATCGAGAACGATGATTATTTGCAATTTTTGCGTGAGCAGGGGTATGGTCACGTAATCGAGCCTCACGGCAAACGAAGCGAGCTGTATTACGTTCCGCAAATTTCGGAGCTGCCCGAGCATCTGCACACGACGGCCTGGACGGCCGATGCGGCGTGCCGCGTCATAAGAAACAACCGGAACCGGCCGTTCTTCCTGTTCACGTCGTTCATTAAGCCGCATCCGCCGTTCGATCCTTGCGAGCCGTACGATCAAATGTACGATCCGGAGCAAGTACCGAAGCCCGCTCGCATGGAGCATGAGCGGATTCCCGACGATTATGCGATTGATGTCATGAACGATTACAAAGTGAACGGGATTGACAGCCTCAGCCTGGAGGAAGAGCTCAAGATGCGCGCCTATTATTACGGCTGCGTCACTCAAGTTGATAAGCAGGTCGGACGCATTCTCGATACACTGGAAGCTTGCGGCGTGCTGGAGAACACGCTGATCGTCTTTACTTCGGATCATGGCGAAATGCTCGGAGACCATTATTCCTACGGCAAACGCACCTTCTATGAAGCGTCCGCCAGAGTGCCGCTCATTGTCAGCTGGCCTGCGGCATTGCCCCAAGGCGAGCGCCGCGATCAGCTGGCGCTGCTGCAGGATATTTACGCTACGTGCATTGAAGCGGCAGGCGGGACGGTGCCGGCCATTTCTTCGGGGCGGAATCTCCTGCCGGCTGCAGCGGACCCGGCTGCGCCGCTTCGCGATAAGCTGTTCGCGGAGGTTGGAAGAGGCCGAGTGTTCAAGATGATGCTGCGTTTCAGCGATTACAAATATATTTATCACGCCAACGGCGGCAAGCAAAACTTGTACGATCTGCGCGCCGACCCGGACGAATGGACGGATATTGCGGCGCAGCAGCCCGACCTTTGCCGGGAATGCCAGCAGGAAATGCTCGACCATTACCGCTCTTACGGGTTGGCGGAAGCGCTGGACGGCGATAAGCTTGTCCGTTACGAACCGACGAGACATGTGCCCAAAGGCTATCTCGATCAATCGCCTCGTTGGCCGAGCACGGTCGTAGACGAACTGTAAATCGCCGCTGCAGGCGGGTTATACAGAAAAGGCAGGGTGCGCCTGCGCCCGGATGATTCGACCATGCAGTTATGGTAAAATAAACCTACACTGCATGGTTTCCCGTTTTTGCGGAATCCGATTCAATTCATTGAGACGACAGGAGGACGATCGATTATGAGTAGGCTGCTGGATCTGTTGTAACGTTATACCGCGCATTCGTCTTGTTTCTTACGAATCCGCGGACCGCCTTTCCGTTCGTAAGCTTCGATATGAAAATCAATCCATGGGAAGGCGGAGTGAGCAGATGAGGAACGAACAAGAAATGATGGATATGATCTTGAACTACGCGAGAAATGACGAGCGGGTCCGGGCTGTCGGGATGAACGGATCGCGAACGAATCCGAACGTGCCGAAAGACAGGTTCCAGGACTACGATATCGTATTTCTGGTTACGGACATGCAATCTTTTATCGCGGATCCACATTGGGTGGATTGCTTTGGAAGCCGGATTATTATGCAAATGCCGGAAAATATGTCCATGTTCCCGCCGGAGCTGGGCGGTAACTTCTCTTATCTGATGCTGTTTGCGGATGGGAACCGGATTGACCTTACGCTTTGCCCGATCGAGAAGAAGGACGACTGGCATAGCGGCGACCGCCTGTCTGTCGTGCTGCTGGATAAAGATCATGCGCTGTCCGAGCTACCGGCGCCGACGGATCAAGATTATTGGGTGAAATGTCCGTCTGCTGCATTTTATGCCGACTGCTGCAATGAGTTCTGGTGGGTATCCACTTATGTGGCCAAAGGGTTATGGCGGCAAGAAATGACGTATGCCATGGACCATTTGAATTTGTACGTAAGGCCGATGCTGATCAAGATGCTTGAATGGAAGGTCGGGATCGACACCGCATTTTCGCTCAGCACGGGGAAGAACGGCAAATACTTGCAGCGGCACTTGTCCGCGCAGAGCTGGCAGACATTGCTGTCCACCTACCCGGAAGGAAACGTGGAAGGCGTATGGCGCGCACTGTTTGCTACTTTGGATTTGTTCCGCGCCACGGCGCAAGAGGTTGCGGAACGGTTGAACTACGCTTACCCGCTTGACGATGACAGGAACGTTACAGCGTATTTGAACCGGGTGCGGCATATGGCGCCCGGCGCCGGCGATAAGTAATCGTTCTACAAGAGGCATGCAAAAAACCAGCCGTTCGCGGCTGGTTTTTTGTGTTATGCTGGCTTGTGAAGTAAGCCGTCCTACTGCGTAGCAAACGGTTCTACAAGCTGGAGCAAGAACGTTGGCAAGCCATATGTAGGATGATGAGACAGGGGCTGGCGCAAACTTCATGTGCGCGCAAGAGCCCGTATACTCACGCGGAGAATCTTAGGAGGAGGTACCGCCGTATACGCTTTTCCTGACGATATCCGTCAGTTCCGCCTTGTATGCGCGGTATTGCTCCGGCCGTATGCTTCCTTCCGCCAGTCGGGCGTCGAGCTGCGCAGTCAGCTCGTCCACCTGAAGGGTAACGATCTGTTCGGCATCGGTCTGATGAAGGCTTGCGATGTCCGCAAGCGATTGGCCTTCCAGCAGCGCATCATACACTGCTTCGTCCGACGATGCCCCCAGAGTTTGCAGAAAATGATCTTTTGCCGACACGGGCCCGTCCTGCGTATTTACGCTTTCATGCAAGCTTGGAGGAGCTCCGGCCCCGGCTTCGACTTTCTTATCCCAAATGCCAAGCCCGGCCGTAAAGGTGAGCACCATCGTGCTGACCATCAGAATTCGTCGTGGACTAATAATGATATACATCGCAGCAACCTCATTTCCATTGTTCCTGTCGTTTATGTTGATGACATTCCATTATCTCCATAGTAACACGGATGCTCCTCGCCCCGCTTTGGACCGGTGTACGGTTTTGTCCCCGACTAAAGTCCAGTATGGGCCTCTCATCGTCTTCCATTTGAGGAGGAACGCATACAAATAAAGGAAAATGATGCGCGGTATCGAAATAGTACAAGCTGAATTGACATGTTGTACGCAGGAGGGGCGGGTATGGAAGAATGTGTATCCATTATCAATGGAATCTCTTTATGGTACGTAAAGCAAGGTCAAGGCACTCCAGTCGTATTGCTGCATGGCGGCCCGGGAGCGTATGATTATTTGGCGCCTGTAGCTGGGCTGCTAAGTGACCGATACCTCGTAATCAGATACGACCAGCGAGGGAGCTGGAGATCCGAGAAGAAGGGGCCTTACGATATCGCTACATTTATAGAGGATCTGGAGCAATTGCGCATTCATCTGGGATTGGAGCGCTGGATCGTCGGCGGTCATTCCTGGGGCGCTTCTCTTGCGCTGGCTTATGCGGTTCAACATCCTGCTCGCGTGATGGCACTGATCTATATTTCTGGAACGGGCATCGACCCTGGCTGGCATGCCGACTATCGCGTAAACCGGCTCAATCGAATGAGCTCCGACGACAGAGAGGAATACGCCAAGCTGCGCTCTGTAATGGATACGCTGAGTGGAGAGAAAAAATCTTGCGCCATCGCTCGTGTCCGCGAGCTTAGCCTGCGGGCCGACCTCGTTTGTCAGGACCAATACGAAGCAATGCCGCAAATAAACGGGCATTACATAAATAATGAGGTCAATCGAACGGTGGGCTCCGAGTGCGATCAGTATTTTGAAAACGTGGCATTCAAGCAAGACGTTTCGCGCGTGACGGCTCCCGCGCTATTCCTTCATGGAGAGATGGACCCGCGGCCCTATAACTATTCTCTCGCGTTGTCCCGCCTGCTGCCATCGGCACATTTTTGCATCATTCAGAAGGCAGGTCACTATCCATGGCTGGATAATCCATCGATGCTGGGAGCGGAAATGAATGCATTTTTACAAAGGTTATTTCCGTAACCATGAAGGACCGCATGCTATAACCGGGAGCATCAATCGCAATCAAGGAGGGTTAGTATGGGGGAAGTGATTTTGCTGCGGGGACGGCCGGGCGTCGGCAAAACGGTTATCTCGAACCGGCTCGGAAGCAGACTTCATGCGCCTGTCATTCGCAAAGATGATTTTTACGATGTGATTGCCGGCTATAACGATAATCACGAGCAAAGAAACAAAGTTTCGTATGGGATACTGTTTCGCCTATTGGATACGAATGCGCAAGCGCCGTCGCGCTTCATTCTGGATTTTCCTTTTAACAATAACGAAGAAATGAATCGTTTTGCCGAGTGGCTGTCTACAAGGAATTATTGCTTGAAATCGATACTTTGCAATTGCAGTGATGAAGGAATTTGGGCTGAACGCTTCCACGAGCGGAAGGCGAACCCGCTTCCTAACCAGCTGATTACGGATTTTGCCAAGTTGAAAAGCCATTATGGCGACTTGTCCATCCGACCGCTGAAGGGCGAGCTTGTCGTGGATACGGTAGAGCCGTTGGATACGATTGTCGAATACATAATGGCTTATTTACGTGAAGATACGGCTGTACAAGCGAAGGGAGAAAATGTGTGATGAATACAATGAATCCATGGTTGTCGAATCCGGTGCTGGAATGGGTGATCGATGCGGTGCACCCGGAAGCGCGCGTTGCGTCGGTTGAGCGGCTGCACGGCGGAATTTCCGCACTCGTCTGCAGGATTGTGCTCAGCGTTCACGGGGAGGAGAGAAGCGTCGTGCTTCGGCTGTTCACCAACGCGGAGTGGGTGCGGGAACAGCCCGACCTTGCTTTGCGCGAAGCCGCAAGCTTGCGCAGGGCATCGAGGGCAAGCGGCACAGCCGTTCCGCAGCTGATCGCTTTCGATGAAACCGGGGAGCGGTGCGGAGTGCCTGCGCTGCTCATGACGCGCCTCGAAGGCCTGGTCGTCTTGGATCCGCCGGATATCCGGCAGTGGGTGGACGGCATGGCCGAAGCGCTCTCGCGGCTTCACCAAGTGGATGCTGCAGATCATGGGTGGTCGTTCACGCCATACTGCGATGCCGGCTTGCTGGATACATCGTCGTGGTCGCAGTTTCCCGGCAAGTGGAGGGAAGCTGCTCGCATCGTGACGGGAGACCGCCCGTCGGCTGCATCGCGGTTCATCCACCGGGATTATCATCCGGCAAATGTATTATGGAAGGACGGGGAGGTGAGCGGCGTTGTCGATTGGGTCAACGGCTGCATTGGCCCGGCAGGCATCGATGTCGGCCATTGCCGCGTGAATTTGGCGCAGCTCCACGGTATACAAGCTGCCGACGCATTTTTGTCCGCGTATCGGCAGTATGCGGGGGATTCTTTTGCCTACGATCCGTACTGGGACCTGGTAACGCTGATCGATTTTGCTTATTGGCCCCCGGAAGTGTATAAAGGATGGACAGATCTGGGATTTACCGGGTTGACGACGGAGCTCGTCGCCGAACGTCTGGATCTGTATTTGTTGAGTATACTGGATCGCGTTTCTTCGTAAATTTCTCTGCCTTTTGCGCAATATTTATTTGTTTTTCGATAAATACAAGCACCGGCGGATTTGCTAATCTGAACTTGTTCGATACCAACATATTCAAACGAGTGGGGGACCTTACGATGAAGGTACAGATCGGCCGCCGGGAATTCGAAGCAGGGAGTGGCGACCTAGCGGAGCTGAGGAGCTCCAATGATGTGATGGACAATACGGAGGCGCTGCGGGCGCGGTTAGAGCAGGACGGTTATTTGCTGCTTCGCGGCTTTCATAATCGCGATCAGGTGCTCGAAGCGCGGATGGAGTTTGTTCGCAAGCTGCAGTCCATGGGGAGACTGGACCCGGGCGCACCGCTGGAGGAAGGGCGAATCGCTCCCGATAACAAAGGCGGGATTTGGGGAGCCGGCGCGGAGCAGTTGAAGGAAGACTTTCCGACATTCGTGGATCTGGTCAGCGGACCTCCCGTGATCTCGTTTTTCGACCGGCTGCTGGGCGGAACGTCGATGACCTATGATTATAAATGGCCGCGTGCGGTAGGACGGGGCGGGAATACGGGAGCCCATTATGATATCGTCTATATGGGCCGCGGTACGCCTCATGTATATACGATGTGGACGCCGCTCGGTGATACGCCCATCGAGATGGGAACCCTTACGCTGCTGCTGGGCTCGCAGCATTTTGACAAGATCAAACAAACGTACGGCCAGCTGGATGTGGACCGCGACAATGTAGCCAAAGGCTGGTTCTCCGAAGATCCGGTCGAAATCGTCCAGCAATACGGCGGTCAATGGGCGACGACGTCGTTTGAGGCCGGAGACGTCATCATATTCGGCATGTTCATGATGCATGCGTCGACGAACAATATGACGGACCGATACCGGCTCAGCGCCGACACGCGGTACCAGCTGGCATCGGAGCCTGTGGACGAACGGTGGATCGGAAGCAAGCCGAAAGGGCATTACGCATGGCAAAAGACGCCGACGAAGTCGATGGAGGACGCGCGCAAGGAATGGGGCGTATAGCCGTACAGGACTTCTTATAACTCAAGAACCGACTCTTTCTTTGGGTCGGTTCTTTGGCTATGTATTTGTCATTCAACCAATTACTTTTCATATCGACACAGATGTATTATACTTAATTTGTTATAAATAATATATCGGTGCCCATTACAGTATAATAACTAAGGATGTGTATTCCGTGCCCAGCCTGCCATTATACAAACAAATACAAAATGATATTAAAAAAATGTATGCCGAAGGGATACTTCGCGGAGGCGACCGCATCCCTTCCGAGAAAGAGCTGGCCGATCAATACAATGTAAGCCAGATTACAAGCAAAAACGCCCTAATCGGTCTTATGGAGGAAGGCATCGTCGTAAGGATTAAGGGAAAAGGCACATTCGTAAAGGGCGATTCTTCTCGGCAGAAATTACACTCCTATTACAATGCGCAGCCGGCACAAGGGAGAGGGACCATCGGGCTGATCGTGCCCATGCTGAAGAATAGGGTAGAGCAGCAGTTTGTGGACGGGATCGAATACTATGCGAATCAGGCCGGCTACGATATTATGTTAAGAATCACCAGGGAATCCCAGGAAGAAGAGGCGAGAGCAATAGAAGCCTTTTTGCAAAAAGGTGTTCAGGGCATGATCATCTTCCCTGTGGAAGAGGAAAACTATAACGAGTCGATCTTGCGGTTATCGCTGGAGAAGAAGCCGCTGGTGCTCCTGGACCGTTTTCTGAAGGAAATTCGTACCTACAGCGTCAGCTCCGATAATGTAAACGGCGCCTGCGCGGCTGTCGATGAGTTGCTGGAAGAAGGACATCAAGCCATCGCCTTCGTCACCCCGGAAAATACGAACAGCGCGACGGATGAACGATCGCAAGGTTTTGAAAAAGCGTTTCAGCAGCGAGGAATCCCGATCGATAAAAATCTCTGGTGCGTCATACCGCTCAGAACGCTCCATTCGGAAGAAGCCTACGGACAAATTTTTGAGTTTTTGCAGCAAAAGCCGGAAATTACCGCAGTGTTTACCGTCAATACGATGCTTGCGAAGTTTACATACAAGGCGGCAAAGCAGCTGGGACGAGCGGTTCCGGATCACATCAAACTGGTCACGTTCGATTCCCCGGAGCTGGAAAATGTATCCTGGGTACAACAAAATGAACAGGAAATGTGCAGGCAAACGCTCCAGCTTCTTCTCGAGCAAATGCAAGGAACCTACGAACCGAGAAGATTCGTGGTGCCGGTTACTTTGATCAAGGGAATACACTCATCATGAGAATGAGTGTATTTTCTTATATTATATTTAGTATATTAATAATTAAAAGTATATTGTATCACTTCAAATGAAAGCGATTACGTCGAATTTATGGAGGGTCAATGGATATGAAAAGATAAGCTGAAGCTGGGAAATTAACCAGGAGCGCAAGTCAAAGATTCCGATGGAGAAGATTCAGGTAATTAATCTTTGCTGACACTCATTTCCTCATTTGCCGTCATTCCCCTTTCAATGGTATTCTTGTCACATAGTGAGCATAACAGGGTCATGTTCAACGCCGATTTCATGCGAGTTTAAGGCTGTAAATCGGACCTGTGTCCTGAATGCCAAGGAAGGGGAAGATTCGTTTGACCAACGCGCTGCCGCGCAGGGCCGTCGCCTTGCTGACTGCGCTTACGCTGCTGGCGATGTTCGCTTGCAGTAAACAACCCATAGAACAACCCGCCGGTTCCGTCGTATCCCCCCTGGGGCAGCGCATTACCCAGCCGATCAAAGCCGTTTACCGGCCGGACTTGTTCCCGCAGCAGACGACGGTTCCTTTTACCGAAAGCATGGTTCAGCCGCTAGAGTCTGGGGTTCCTTCCGCCGATGCGAAGCTGGTCTTCAGCTTTCCCCTTCCGAATAGCGAGGCGTCGATTCAAGTGTATTCCGGCGCCGATTCCGGTTCGGGATGGACAGGGTACGCAGCGGGCAAACATTCCAAATGGAAACTCGGAAGCTTGTCCGGTATTCCTCGGGAAGAAGCGGGCCAGATCGCAGCGTTGAACTTCCTTACCGGGGATCGGTCCGGCGCGGTGCTCAACTTCCCGTTTGGCGATATCGGCGCGAGGAAGGGGATCGCCGTCTACGACCGTACCGCGGACACTTGGAAAATCGTTGATTTCCAAGGACATGAGGCGGTGGAGATGGATATTGATAAAGACGGGACCCCGGAATGGGTCGGCAATCAGACGCGCTGGGTGCCGCCTGCGCTAGAAATTCACCAATGGTCAGCGGAAAAGGGGCACTTCGAGTCGGCGGTATTGCAATGGGAGCCCGATTTGTTCCCCGGTCCGGTTCGCAATACGCCTTCCTACTCGTCCCTCTTTGAAGAGAACGGCGTCCGCTTCATCGAGATCGGCGACGACGAGGCTTACGCATTTTTTACATATGAGCAAGGGATGCTCAAGCAGTACCGGCCTGACGATACCCGGAGCCGTGTCCTGGAGATGAGGCAGGTTCGGCGGTATGGGGAAAGGTAGACCGCAGAGCAGACAGAGTAGAAGCCCGGCCGCCAATGCGGCAACCGCGCCTGCGATGGAGGATGTTGTAGTCAGAACGGAATAGAGGAACAGGATGTTCATCCCGAGCCGTAGCTATTTGCAGCTATGGCTTTTTGTTTTTCGTATTTTTGGGGACGACGCACATAAAATGATATCGACTGGAATAAAGTAGAAAAAATATTTCATATGACTTCTTGTTCGATGATATTTTATACCAAAACATTTCCAAGGGGGCGGACACGGTGGCACGCATCTTCCGACGGCATCCCACGACCTTGTTTTGGCGTTTGTTTGTCAGTTATTTCGCACTCATTCTGATTCCCGTCATCGTGGCAGGCTTGCTCACGAACCTGTTCGTCGTGCGGTTGATCGAGCGGGATGCGGAGAAAGCGGGCGGCATCGTCATGAACCATTTTGCGGAGGAGACGGACGCCACGTTCCGCAGCCTGGAGAGCGATATGGTGAACATGCTGACGGTCTCGCAGATCAAGAGCCTGCTGAAAAAGGACAGCGATCCGCCCGATTCGAGCCAGCGGTTCGAGCTTATGCATTCGCTCATGCAGCAGCTCAGTCTTCTGCAATCGCATCCGTTTGTTTACAGCGCCTTCCTGTACTTTGCCGAAGACAACCTCGTCATTTCCGACAATACGTATACCGGCAAGGAAACGTTCTTTGCCGAGCATTACCCGATTCAATCCCCGGATTTGCAGCGGTTTCTTGCAAACTTTTCCGAGAAGAAAACGATGGTGTTCACCGCCCCCTATACTGTTGATGAGAGACCTCCGTTTACGGAAGACGTGATTGCCGCCCACTCCAATATTACCGCCTTGATGAGCTATCCGTTTAACAGCAGCCATCCCGACGTTTATTTGGCGGTCAATGTAGACCGAGATCAGCTCCGACAGCAGCTCGGCATTCAGGAGCGATGGGTGACGGATACGGTATTGGCCGGTTCGTCGGACTCCATCCTGATTCGCACCGGCTCTGGCGACGCTCCTCCCGTTCCGGCCTCAGCGGCGCTTCGCGCCATCCCCGAGCAAACCTTGTACCGATACGCCGATCATGGAAGCAAAGCGTTATATTACCAGAAGTCTTCATTCCAGGAGGACTGGCATTACGTCAGCGTGATCGATCTGGAGACGCTGCTCCAGCCGGCGATGTGGATTCGCGCCTGTACGATCGTGTTTGTCCTATTGTTCGCGTTAACGGGAGGGTTCGCCTCTTATTATTTGAGCCGCAGGCTGTACAATCCGATCCGCGAAATTCGTACCGGGCTGGAATCGCATCCGCTCGCAGGCGATATGCCGGCTCCGCAAGCAGGCAACGAATTTGACGTCATCAAACGTTTCTCCGGCATGCTCATCTCGCGCAACAAGGAGCTGTCGCAGATGATGAGCGGCATGTATCCGATTGTACATGAGCACTTTATGGTCAAAACGCTGACAGGCGAATACCGCGACAGCTTGTCCATCGCCTATTACGCCAAAGAGATCGATTTCACGTACGACGCGAAGGCGGTGGTAACGGCCATCTGCATCGAAATTCAATATTACTCGCAGAGGGTGGGCCCGTTGTCGGAAACGTCCAAGTCGTTCATTGCGGCGGAGCTGAAGGAAAATATTCGACGGCTGGCGCCGGACGTGATTCGGGTGTGCCGGACGCAGCCTGATCAGCTGGCGGTGATGCTGTTCCATCCGCAGGGCGTGCCTACGGACCCGATGCAAATCGCGGAAGCGATCAAGCGGCTGATGCTGCAGCCGCATTATAAAGCGTCCATCGGCGTCGGCGGTACGGTGCCTTCCATTGACCGGCTTCATCTCTCGTACGATCAAGCCGTCGCCCTGCTCAAATTCAAAAGTCTCGATGCCGGTGCGGAAATTTGCACGGAGGACGGCGCATGGCAAGAGCGGGAGCGCGCCTGCGGCGACAGCTTCCTGACCGTACAGGAAGTGGGACGCATTCTGAACCGGTGCAAAGCCCGCGAGTACGACAGCCTGCTGCAATCGGTCTACGACATGCTGGACGAAGGCGTTCGGGCAAAAGCAACCGCGCATCAAATGAAAAATGTATGCCTCGACGTTCTGAACGCCTGGATTCGCGCCGCCGAGAGCGAGCGGAACGACTTCAACATCTCGTTTTATTCGGATTTGTTCGCCTCGATCCATCGCAGCGTCACCTGGGAGGAGCTGCGGCAGGCGTTCACCGATATTCGCGCATCCTTGTTCCGTACGGTCGAGCCATCCGACCGGGAACGGCAGTTCGCGGACATTTTATGTTATATCCACAACCATTACCACGAAGAGCTCTCCATCGAGTATTTTGCCCAGCAGATGAACATGTCGGTCGGCCACTTCAGCCGCACGTTCAAGGAGGAAGTGGGGGAGAAGTATGTGGAATACATCGCCAAGTACCGGATGAACGAGGCAAAGCGGTTTTTGCTGGAGACCGACATGAAGATCGACGATATCGCCGGGAAGGTCGGCTATTGGGGGCGGAATTCGTTTATCCGCAACTTCCGCAAGTACGAAGGGACGACGCCGGCCAAGTTCCGCAGCGTGCACCAAGACTGAGGCTTCTTTTTTGCGATGTATCGATTTTTTCCTGCGGGGCGGCAGCAAGGCGCATGCAAAAAAGGCGACACGGCCCAAAAGATGATGCTTTACCGGCCAGCCGGGAAGCCCGTATAGTGGGTCGTACAACATGCCAGGTGAAGGGGTGGAGCGATTGACGAGCAGAAGCGGACTTTCGGGCCTATGGTTCATGATGAAAAAGCATAAAGCGTTGTATTTGTTAATGCTGCCCGGCATTTTGTACTATGTCATATTCAAATATGCACCGATGTACGGGGTCGTCATCGCGTTTCAAAACTTCTCGATCGGACGCGGCATCACGGGCAGCAAATTCGTGGGACTGAAGCATTTTGCCGAGTTCTTCTTCAATACGCCCGATGCCTGGCAGTTGATCCGCAACACCGTGCTGCTGAATGTGTACGATTTGCTGTTCCGGTTTCCCGCCCCGATTGTGCTGGCGCTGCTGTTTCATGAGATTCGCAGCCGGACGTTCAAGCGCTTCGTGCAGAGCGTCAGCTATATGCCGCATTTTTTGTCCACGGTCGTCATTGCGGGCATTATGGTGACCTTCCTGTCGCAGCAGACCGGCATCGTCAATCATATAATCCGCTGGTTCGGCTTCGAGCCGATCCTGTTCCTCGGGCTGCCCGAATGGTTCCGTACCATCTACATCAGCTCGGAAATATGGCAAACCGTCGGCTGGGGGACCATATTGTATTTGGCGGCGATTGCCGGGGTAGACCCGACCTTGTACGAAGCGGCGAAAATCGACGGCGCGAACCGGTTCCAACAAATGCGCCACGTCACCCTCGTCGGGATGTTCCCGGTCATGATCGTTTTGTTCGTGCTGACGCTCGGTCATTTTATGGAGACCGGCTTCCAGAAAATCATTCTGCTCTACAACCCGATGACCTACGAGACTGCGGATGTGCTTAATACGTTCGTCTACCGTCGCGGCATCCTGTCCGCGGACTTCAGCTTCGCAACCGCCGTCGGCCTGTTCCAGGCGGCGATCGGCTTCATCCTCGTCGTGGCGGCGAATCGCGTCGTCAAAAAGTTTTCGGACACCAGCTTATGGTAAAGGAGGCGCCGGAACATGAAGATTAAGGAAAGCTTTGGTTCGAAGCTATTCGACGTTATCAACGCGGCGGTGATGGTGCTGCTGATCATCGTCATGGTGTACCCGCTCATCTACGTATTCTCCGCTTCCATCAGCGACAACGCCATGGTCGTCAGCGGACAGGTGGTTTTGTGGCCGAAGTCGGTGACGCTGGTCGCCTACGAGCGGCTCGTCACCAATCCGGACTTATGGATCAGCTACTGGAATACGATCCGTTATACCGTCGTCCATACGTTCCTGACCTTGGTCGTGACGTCGGCTATGGCGTATCCGCTGGCGAAGCGATGGCTTCCCGGCCGCAGAGCGCTGCTGCTCATGGCGGCTTTCACCCTGCTGTTCAACGGGGGCATCATCCCGACCTTCCTCGTCGTACAGAAGCTGGGCCTGCTCAATACGATGTGGGCAATCGTCCTCCCGTCGCTTGTCAGCACATGGTACTTGTTCATCATGCGGACGTTCTTCGAGGCGCTGCCGGAGGAATTGGAGGACGCGGCTACGATCGACGGCTGCGGCTCGCTGCAGGTGCTCGTGCGCATCGTGCTGCCGCTCTCGGTCCCGGTGCTCGTCTCGATCGGGCTGTTCACCGCGGTAGGCCAGTGGAACGCGTTCTTCGACGCGCTGCTTTATTTGAACGAGCGCGGCATGTACCCGCTGCAGATCATGCTCCGCAACATCATCATCTCCGGCTCCAACGTGCAGGGCGAGGGCAATACGGCCTACATCGAGACGCTGAAATACGCGATGATCACGATCGCAACGCTTCCGATCTTGTGCGTGTATCCGTTCGTGCAAAAATATTTCGTGCAGGGCAGCATGATCGGCGGCATCAAAGGATAGCGCCGGATTCCACCGGAGTCCGTCACTATAGGGCAGGGGAAAGGTTCCACATCCGATTGAAGGAGGGCATACCGATGAACAAAAAGACAATGGCCGCATCGATGGCCGCTGTGCTGCTGGGCGGGCTCGTGGCAGGCTGTAACGACAATGCGCCGAAGGGCGGGGATGCGGGAGGGGACACGAAGAAGCCGATCACGTTCACCTGGCTCGTATATGACCGTCCCGAGGGCAAGGTGAAGAACGACTGGGAAATATTCAAGGAAATTGAAGCGAAGACGGGGGTCAAGGTAGACTGGCAGGTTGTCAGCCAGGAAGGGCTGCTCGAGAAAAGGCAAATTATGATCGCCACCAATACGGTCACCGACTTCATTCAGCCGACGAACCAGGAAGCGCGGGAGAATGGGCCGGAGAAAGTGTTCCTGAACCTGAAAGATTATTTGAACATCGCGCCCAATCTCAAAAAGTTTTACGATGCGTACCCGGAAGCCAAAGCGGTGGCGACCGGCGCCGACGGCGGCATCTACAACGTCCCTGTGCTGGAAGGCGACGCGCAGGGCAAAGGCTTCAACTATATTTGGATGGCCCGCAAAGATTTGATGAATAAATACAATTTGAAGGCGCCGGCCACCCTCGACGAGCTTTACCAGTTTCTGAAGACGCTGAAGGAAAAGGAGCCGGACAGCTACCCGCTGAGCCTGAACGCGCCGACGACCGGCGAGGCGGGACTGTATACGGTGTTCGGCAAAATATTCACCGGCATCGCCGGCTTCTACAATCAGAGCCCCGCATCCGACAAATACGAATTCGCTCCTTATCAGAAAGGCTACAAAGACGCCCTTGTCTACATGAATAAACTGTACAACGAGAAGCTGCTCGATCCGGAGTTCTACCTGCTGACCGGGCCGCAGTGGGAGGAGCGTTTCCTGAAAGGTAAGTCCTCCGTCACGTACTGGTGGAAGGCGGAGGTCAACCCGCTGATTGAAAAAGCGAAAAAAGCCGGCGCTCCGGCCGAATTCGATCTCGATTCGATTCCCGAGCTGGGCGCTAGCGGCATCAAGCCGTACCAGTTCTCGCGTCCGGTCGTCGGCACCGTAGGCCGCGCGATTTCCGCCAAAGTCAAAGACAAGGAGAGAGCAGTCAAATTCCTCGATTACCTGGTCAGCGAAGAGGGCACCAACTACTTGTCGCTTGGCATTCAGGGCAAATCGTATACGCTGGAGAACGGCAAGCCCGTCTATATGAAGGAGTTCGGCGCCAGTCCGTACGTGCCGCTGCGCCGGGATTTCGGCGTATGGTACGACAACATGACCTTGAACAACGCACTGTCCCGCGAAACATGGGAGCGCGGCCTGGATGAGAAGAGCAAGGCGATCAACAAGAACTACGAATCGTTTATTATCCCGGCGCCGAAAGCGATCGTCAAGACGACGGAAGAGCTCGATCTGGAAAAATCGAAGCTGACGCCGCTCACCAAATTTTTGGAGCAGCGCATTACGGAATTCGTCACCGGCAAAGCGCCGATCAACGATACGACCTATCAGCAGTTCCTGGATCAGGCGAAGAAGCTCGGCTCCGACGAGCTGCTGAATATGTATAACGCGGCGTATAAGCGGACCTACGGTTCGAAATAACCCGTCTGCATTGCGCAAAAAAGGAGTGACGAACGATGCCATCCGATACGTTTATCGTCGATACCGACATTCATAATTCGCTTGCCCGGATGCGTGACCTGCTGCCGTATTTGCCGAAAGCATGGCATCAGCAGTGGCTCGAGTCCGGCGTCGGCGTACACGGGCAATATTATTCGCCGGTCGGGGTGCTGCGCCGGGACGCTACCCCCGACGACGGCGGCGCGCCGGGAAGCGATCCGCACTTCGCGCTGCGGCATTATATCGAGCCGTGCGGGATCGATTATGCGGTGTTGACCGGAGGGGCGGAGCAGGGGCTGTCGCTCCATGCCGATCCGGACTACGCGACGGCCGTGGCCGCGGCTTATAACGATTGGCTTGTCGAGCAATGGCTGACCGTCAGTCCCAAGTACAAGGGCTCGATCCAGATCAATCATTCCGATCCGGCGGAAGCGGCGAAGGAGATCGACCGGATGTCGGCGCATCCGGCGATGGTGCAGGTCGTGATGGGAAGCGGTGCGCGAATGCCGTACGGCAACCGCTTCTTCCATCCGATCTACGAAGCCGCCGAGCGCAACGGCCTGCCGGTGGCCATTCACCCCGGCACCGAGGGCAAAGGCATCGCCGGCGCGCCTACGCCTTCCGGCTACCCGACCCGCTATATGGAGTGGCATAACATATTGCCGGCGAACTTCATGACCCATGTGAACAGCCTCGTATGCGAAGGCGTCTTCGAGAAATATCCGAGGCTGCGGTTCGTCGCGATCGAGGGCGGGATCGGCTGGCTGCCGCATCTGATGTGGCGGATGGACAAAAACTATAAAGCGCTGCGCGACACGGCCCCTTGGCTCAAACGGCTGCCGTCGGAATATATATTGGAGCATGTTCGCGTCACGACCCAGCCAATCGAAGAGCCGGAAAGACCGGAGCAGCTCGTGCAAATATTCCAAATGATGCATGCGGACCGCATCGCCATGTTCTCTTCGGACTACCCGCATTGGGATTTTGACAATCCGAACATCGTCTTGAACGGCCTGCCCCGGGAGATGAGACGCCGCATTCAAGGCTTGAACGCGGCGGAGCTGTACGGACTGCCGGTGCCGGAGGAGCGGAAGGGGGCGAACCCCGCATGAGATACAAGGTGCTGGAAGCGAATGAACTGACTGACGGCGGCCAGCGGATCGTCAGCGTGAAGGAGATGGAGCTTGGCATATACCGGATCGACGGCCGCTACTACGCCTGGCGCAATGTATGCCCGCATGCGGCAGCGCCGGTATGTGCCGGACTGGTAAGAGGCACGCGGCTGCCGTCGGGCGTGTACGATTACCGGTTCGGGCTGGACAATCAAGTGCTGCGCTGTCCGTGGCACGGTTGGGAATTCGACCTCACGAACGGCCGGCATTTGGCGCAGGGCAGCAAGGCGAAATTGCGCGGCTATCCGGTCGAGGCGGATGAATCGGGCGTGTACGTTGTGATCGGGGAGTGAGCGGAGTGTTCACTGGGCGTCATCGAAGATCAGGACAGCTGCAAATAATGCAAAGAGCGGTTTTCAACGCAAAATAGCGGCAGCGGGTCGACAGTCGAACGATTCTGGGACCGGTTATCGGCAGAAAGACAATGACCGGCAATCCTGTCCATAGAGCGGCTCCGTGACCGCAGGAATACAATAATCATCCTTTAAGCTTGAGTGATCAAGCTTTTTTGTTTTGATTTTTGGACCAAATTAGCAAGACGAGCGCTTTTCCAGCGCCCGTCTCTTCGGATTCTTTTTAGTTCGATCTTCACGCTAATATTTATTCGCAAGCGCAATTTCGGATTGCTGCAGAAGAGCATCGTATTTTTTAGTAAGGACAGTAACGTTGTTTTTGAATTTTAACAGTTCGGAATTTACTGTGTCGCCGCTACCGTTTTCCAAAGCGATTTTAATACCATTTACACTACTAGCCGTATTCATGAGCTCCTTCTTTTCATTGAGGGTGAGGATGTTGAAGGATTCAAATTTTTTGCTGAATTCGTTGGCCTTAGCAATATTAATCGTTTTAGCTGATTGGGCGACCTGGTCTTTCTGTGTCTTGGTTGTAGCAAGAGTAAGAGAGGTTCGGAGATTTGCCATAATGTAGGCCTGGTCATTCATGACATTAAGAAAACGGATGATTTCTGTATAAGTGATTAATTTTTCAGCCTCATCTTGAGACAATCCTTTTACGACAGAGCTGCTGCTGCCAGACATTTTGACATCAACGCCGTATGTTTTGGCATCCCATGTAACGGATGCTCCGATTTGCCGGAGCAAGGAGATCGGGACAAGTGTATGACCGTCTATAATTTGTGCGGGTACTTCGTCGATTTCTAATGCCTTGCCGTTAGAAGTCACGATTACAATCGGATTGCCGTTATAATTTCCGTTAATGCTGGCGGCGCTGACCACCCCTGATAACAGCATAAGCGCAACGGATACTGCTGCGATCTTTTTTTTCATACATATCTCCAATTTGTCATCCTCATCGGCTGAGGGATTTGCTGAAAGAAGCCCGCTAACTAACTGCTCACCGCATGAGAAGTCATAGTTCCAATTATAGCGGATTACATGATGCCAAATACATAAAACAACAAAAAAACTACAAATTCGTCGAATATCAACAAACCTTAATTGAGGATGGGAAAAATCGGAAAACTTACCTTGAAATTATTTTTGCACACGAAGGGCGATTTCGTGGACTTGAATAATAATTCGTTGACCGCTGTGGCTCAGCGAAAGTTGAACTGGTAATATAAATAACAACCAGGTAAAGGAAGGGATTGAAACATGGAAGAACGGAATGAATCGGAATTATCGGCCTATGCGCTGATGGAGCTTCACGCGGAGGCGATGTTTACGCATGACGCAGACATGCGGCTACGTATGATGAATGAGCCATGGCCGGGGGAGGCGGCGGCTCCGCGTTTTTTCTTGGGGCGGACCACAGAAGGAAGGTCGGTCTGGCGGTTTCGTTACGACGTTCCTTCTGAGATTGTCCAGCGGCTGGAATCGTTATGCACCGATGAACCGGCGGTTTCGGATTTCGAGACGAAGCCGAAGCATGCTGAAGCGTACATGGAACTGCTTCAGGGCGAACGATTCACCATGGGGCCATGCTTTCATATTCCGGTCGAAACGGCTTCGAAGATGCCGGTGGTTCAACTGACTAGCGAAAATATAGCGTCTCACCGGTTGGATGGCTTCGAATGGCTAGCGGCGGAGATCGGATATGTGCAGCCTTGTATGGCGGTCGTACGACAGAGTCATGTGGCGTCCGTCTGCCGCAGCGTACGGATCTCGCCTCTCGCACATGAAGCGGGATTGGAGACGTTGGAGCCGTACCGTGGCAACGGCTATGCCGCCGCCGTGGTGGCCGAATGGGCCAAAGGCGTGCGCGCTAGGGGATGCGTCCCGTTATACAGCACATCAGGGGACAACGCTTCTTCGCAAAGGGTGGCGCAAAAGTTGAATTTAAGCTTCTATGGCGTCAATTTTACAATCTATTGATTCCAGCGAATCGAAGTGGAACGGCATGGAAGGATTTGGGTCGGATGCTGGAGAATAGTTAGAATGTTGAAGGATTAAGCTTACGATTTGGGAGGCGGCGAATGTTTTGAGTAGGTTACATTTCGGTTTTCCAGAAAATCACGGCCTCTCGTCAAAGGCATTATCGCGATTTTTCGACCAGGTTGAACACCATTCCTTGCAGTTGAACAGCTTCATGCTGCTTCAGGACGGCGTTGTAACCGCGCAGATGTGGAGGGCGCCTTACCGGACCGACCGGCCGCAGCTGCTGTATTCGCTGAGCAAGAGCTTTACTTCGATTGCGGCAGGCATCGCAATAGATCAAGGATATTTTCGCCTCGACGACCGGGTGGTAGGCTTCTTTCCCGATCGCTGCCCTGAGCAGATTTCGGCCAACCTGTCGAAGATGACGGTGCACCATCTGCTGTCGATGAACACGGGGCACCGCGCCAATATTTACAGCGACGTTACGGGAACGACCGATTGGGTAAAAGCCTTCTTGGCCATGGAGGTGGAGTGCGAACCCGGAAGCCATTATTCATATAATACGCCGGCCACCTACATGCTGTCGGCGATACTTCGGGAGGCCACCGGTCAGCATCTGGTCGACTTCCTAATGCCGAGACTGTTCGAGCCGCTGGGCATCGATCGCCCGGTATGGGAAACATGCCCGCTCGGCACGGCCGCAGGCGGGATGGGATTAAGCTTGACTACGGAAAGCGTGGCGAAGTTCGGACAAATGCTGCTGGACAAGGGCAAGTACAACGGCAGAACGATTGTTTCCGAAGCATTCATCGCACAGGCGACGCAGGAACAGAGCGATAACCGTCCAGGCGCAAAAGATATCGATTCGGCGCAAGGCTACGGCTACCAGATTCATCTGGGCCGCAGAAACTGCTTTCGCGGCGCCGGCGCATTTGGCCAGCTGTGCCTGGTGGCGCCCGAACAGCGTATCGTCATTGCGGCTACGGCCGCTTTTGCCAAAGGGCAAAGCCAGCAATTGCTCGATTTGATCTACGAGCATATCCTCGGCGAGGTCGAACGGGACAGCAGCGTTCCGCCAATGATGGATGAGCGTACCGCGCTTCAAGAGCGTTTGGCCGGTATGACGTATCCGGTGCTGGAAGTGCGCCCGATCCCGGTAGACATAGCGGATTATGACGGTCGGTGGTTCGGCATCGAGGACAACCCGGAGAAGCTCCGCAAGCTCGGTTTCGCCCGCAAAGCGGATCGGCTCATAGTCCGGCTCTGCTGCGACGAACGCGAGCTGCGCGAGCTTGAATTCGACTTTCATACCCCTGTGCGCCAGCATGATGTATTCGTTAAGGATTTGTCGGTGCACCGGCAGGAAGTCGTCGCGTATGCGGGATGGCTGGATCGCGCGACGCTCAAGCTGACCTTGTTGTACATCGAAACCCCGTACTGCGCGTCGTACACGATCCGCTTTCACGACGATGGGATCGAGCTGCAGTTCGTAATGAACGTATCGATGACGGCCATGAACTACAAAGCTGCCGGACATCGCGAGGACATCGTCCAGCGGAGAAGCGATGACGTACACGTACTTTAAGAATGAAGATGGGCCACGGGAACATCGGCTTTCATCCTAACGATGTGAGGGAGGGGACGATATTGAAGGAATCGGTTGTGCATTTTACGATGATTTGGCAGACAAGTACCATCTCATCTTCGTCGATTGGAATCATGCCATCGCCTGGCAGGGGGACGTGCTGGACCGTTTTCTACAGTCCATCCTGCCGGGGCGGGAGCAGGGACATATTACAATGCTGGATTGTTCCTGCGGCATCGGAACGCAGGCGATCGGTCTGGCCCAGCGCGGTTACCAGGTAACGGCAACGGATATCAGTCCGGTTTCCGTCGAGAGAGCCAGGCAAGAAGCGGCAGCACGCGGACTGAAAGTGAATTTCGGGGTGGCCGATTTTCGCTCGCTGGAGCAGACGGTTTCCGGCGTGTTCGACGTTGTGCTGTCGGCGGATAATGCAATTCCGCACCTGCTGACGGATGAAGATTACCATGCAGCGGCATCGAACCTGTATTCGAAGGTTCGAGACGGCGGCCTCGTGCTCATTACGATCAGAGATTACGACGAGCTGACGAAAGCAAAGCCGAAAGCGACGGAGCCGCGCGTATTCGATCACGGCAAGCGCATCGTATTCCAAGTTTGGGATTGGGACGATGACGGGACAACGTACGAGACCCATCATTTTATCGTACAAGAAATCGAAGGAGAGTGGAGGACGCAGCATCACGCAACGAGATACAGGGCTTTGCTGCGGGAAGAGCTCAGCCGCATCCTGACAGCGGCCGGATTTTCGGATGTCGAATGGCACATGCCGGAACAATCCGGTTATTACCAGCCGCTTGTCGTAGCGCGGAAGAAAACGGCTGAATCATAAAAAAGTAAAACCAGCATGCTGCAGCATGACGGTTTTACTTTTTTTATTAGGCTTTGTTTTGTCTATGGATTTAAAGGAGCTAAAAAGGCTTGCTGATTTATCTTCTTTTTGCAATCCCGAACCAACGGTGGGTCGGCTCCCGTTCGAGCAATTAACGAAATCCAAGAGCAGAAGCACAAAGATGGGCGCGTTCTTGTTAAGCTAAAACGGGAGGATAACGAAGAAACAATTTTGATTCAACCTGAAGGAAATAAGGGGCAGTGGCAAGAACTAAATAGTTCAAAGATACCAGGTAGGAGTGCTAACCATGGAAGCAGTGATTATAAACGAAAGCAAAACTTTTATACTATATGGTTTTTCCAAACTTCATGATCAAAGCAAACCTTATAGTGCTACAATTTTCGAATTATTGGATAGGGTTTGGGAGGAAGTAAGAAATAATAAACTCTCTCTTTCAGGTATTAATCATGTCGTTTATGAGGATGGTCATCATATGTTTGCTGGAATTGAGCTGATTTCTCCTCCTGAAGGAGATTCATTGCTAGAGAAAAAGATCGTCCATTTTCAAAAATATGCTTACTGCAAACATATCGGGCCGTACAATAAATTAGATGAAAGCTATCAAAAAGTTCGGACGTTGGCAGAAAACTCAGGCGGAGAAATCGAACTTCCTTTAATAGAAGTATACGGACATTGGACGGATGATGAATCAAAACTTGAGACTGAGATTTTCCATAATCTCAAATAATTTTACCTTACATTTATAAATATACCCACGGTGGTTCTTAACTTAGCGTGGAGGAGCATCCGATGCGGAGGCTCCTCTTCGTTTGGGCAAGTGTAATGGAGTCAAGTATCGAAGCGGCGAATAGCTGGGTTGAACTGCTAGAGCTTGCCAGACTCCACAGCGCTACGCAGCGCAGGGAAAACAGCATTGAATCCGAGCTGTTCCCGGATTTTTGTCGTATCTACGAGCTGCAGCCAGGAAGAATTGAGCGGGCGGTTTACTGCATCTTCAACAATCGGTTCATTATAGAGGTTCATAATATCCCGAACCGGCACCGGTATATTGTCGGCAACGTTAAAAATATGCCCTACGCTGCGCTCGTTCTCTGTAGCAAGGATGATCGCTTGTGCGACATCTGCATGATGAACGATATGCATTGGTTGAGCAGCGTTACAGTTGCGAAACCATTGCAAGCCCTCTTTCAGATGCGGATCTCCGTCCCCATATACAAAAGCCAATCGAAGAATCGTTAACCCAAGTCCATTGCTAGACTGTAGCTCCAGCAGTTCCCGCTCGGCGGCGGCTTTCGCCTTAGCATAGGGAGCGGCGGGACGAGGGAGATCGTCTTCAACAAAGGGCTGCAATTGACCGGGGCCATATACAAGATTGGTGCTCGCAAAAATAAATCGGGACACGCCCGATTGCAAAGCGGCGCGCGCCAATGCCGCTGTACCCTCCAGATTCACGGCGTACGATTCCTCTTCTGTTGCCCCGCGAAAATAAGCGGCCAAATGAATAATGGCATCTTGATTAGCTGCCGCTTGGGCGAGAGAGTCGGGCTGTAGCAGGTCTCCTTGAACGAATTCGGCGCCTTGTTCGATTAACCATTGCGCGCGTTCGGGTTGTCGAACGAGCATACGGACAGAATATCCTCTTTGTAACAATCGAGGGACAAGCCGGCTTCCTATGCGTCCCGTAGCGCCGGTAATTAAAACTTTCATGCGATAACTCCTCCAATGACGTTTTCACTTTTCCCCCGGGGTGGTACAATGCCATTATTATCGATTTTTTATCGTAGTACCAGATGTTACTTATCGTAGGATTGAAAGTATCAGGATACGGAGGCGTCGTAATGGAGGATCGGGAACGGCGGCAAGCGTTGGCCGATTTTTTAAAAACAAGAAGAGCCCGTCTGTCCCCGTCGGATGTAGGTCTTCCTGCGGGGCTCCGTCGGCGGACACCCGGGCTGAGGCGTGAAGAAATAGCGCAGTTAGCCAATATTGGAACCTCATGGTATATTGCATTGGAACAAGGTCGGGACGTTCAGCCTTCCGAACAAGTGTTGGATAGTCTGGCTCAAGCGCTTCGCCTGAGCTTTGCCGAACGGCGGCATTTGCATTTGTTGGCGCAGCCACCGTCATCGACTGAACGGTATAGTCCCCCGGAAGAGATCGTTAGCCATTCGCTAACACAAGCGGTACAAGCGCTCCATCCGCATCCGACCTATGTCCTCGGCAGACGATGGGCTTGCTGTTGTGGAACAAAGCGGCGGAGCTCGTGTTTTCCTTTTCAGAAATTGCGCCTCCGCATTCGCAGAACTTGCTATGGCGATGCTTCACGAACCCGGTACTGCGTTCGCACCGGAATTGGGAGAAATATGCGCAAATCCAAATTGCTCAATTTCGTGCAAACTATGCGCGCTACCCTGGTGATCCATGGTTTGGCGAGCTGGTCGAGGACCTCCATCAACTCTCCGAACCCTTTCGTCAATGGTGGCATCAGCATGACGTCAACGGTACGCCGGATGGACATAAAATAATGGATCACCAGACGCTCGGGCGTCTCGAATTCGATCATGTCACATTGGAAGTTCCGGACGATGCCGACCAGAAGGTGGTCATCTACACTTGTTCACATGAGACATCCGTTACATTGAGCGGGCTGTTGACTTGACGCCGAATAAACAAAGATGAGTTAGCGATGATGCATCGTACGGTAGAACGCATTGTCGGCATGATTCATAATATTGCTCTAATCAATTGGACGAAGGCTGGGGATTGGGAAAATCCACCGGCCTTTTTCATTCGCTCAGATGCTCGCAAGCCCCCGACTTATTGCGAAAGCAAGAAATCGATCACTATGCTCGAGAACTCTTCGGGACGTTCGACGTTCGACAAATGGACGACGGGCAATAAGACCAGCTTGGCGTTAGGCACCGTAGCGGCGAGCTGCTCGCCGTGACTGGGGAGCGTCACCGTATCGTACTGGCCGGCGATCACTAGCGTCGGGCTGTCGATCAGCGCCGCCGTCCGGCGCATATCCATGTCGCGAATCGCAGCGAACAAGCCGGCAAAGCCGTGCGGATGCGTTGCAAGCACCATGTCGCGGAAGGTCGATACGATCGCGTGCTCCGTCTCCCGCATTCGCGGAGAAAACCAGTTGCCGATGAACATGTCGGCAAGCTCCGTCCGATTGTCGGATTGAAGCACGGAGGCAATCATGCGGTCCCACGAATCGGCAGGACCCAAATACGATGAGGTATTGCTAAGAACGAGCCGGTCGATCCTTTCGGGTGCATGGATGGCGAGCCATTGTCCAACCGCTCCTCCGAAGGATAAGCCGATAAAATGCACCCGATTCAACTGCAGTGCATCGAGCAGCTCGATCACATCCCGCCCCAGTCGATCCATCGAATAGGCTCCCGCAGGCGCGTCCGAGGCGCCATGTCCGCGGAAATCGTAACGAAGCACACGGAAGTGCTGCGTAAGCTCCGGGACGAGTCCATCCCACATATGGAGCGTCGTGCCAATCGAATTGGCAAGAACGACCGTCGGCCCATGTGACGGCCCGTCGAGCCGATAGGCGATACGTGTGCCGTCCCCTGCAGTGAAAAATGTGAACGGGTTCGTCATGATGGTGTCGTTTAATGGTTGCGTCATATTTCTTCATCCCTTCATCGGTTTGTTAGTGACATTTTATTACAGATAGCGTACAATTTGAATGTATATATAAAGGATATTTGCTATTAATGTCTTAAAATATTATTTAATACAAATCGTAAACCTTAAAAAATGAGGTGTATCTTATGGATCAAACCGATTATAAAATCTTGTCGGTTCTGCACGAGAACGCACGGATTCCGATGTCCGAGATGAGCCGAATGATTGCCATGTCGCAGCCGGCCGCGACCGAACGCGTACGGAAGCTGGAGGAGCAAGGGGTCATTCAAGGTTACCGTGCGGACCTGTCTCCGAAAAAGCTGGGAAAGCTGACGTCGGCATTCGTTTTGTTTAAAACAAATCAATGCAAAGACTTTCTTGCTTTTGCCGAACAAGCGCCCGAAATTATCGATTTGTATAGAATTAGCGGGGAATCCAATTATTTAATGAAGGTCATGACCGAATCGAGCGAAACGATGGCCCAATTCCTCGACTCCTGCAACCCGTTCGGGTTTACAACGCCATTAATTGTTCTGTCGACAGCTTTTGAAGACAAGAGTCTTGTTGCTGAGCATGCCGCACCGAATGGCATGCCACAGCCTTAGCCATAAGCTAACGCAGCAGCGCTGAGAGGGAGCTTCCTTGCGGGAGTTCCTTCATTGAGGGGACGGCTTGATGTCGTAACTATGGCGTTCGAGTTTGATTACACACAAACACGAGATTTCCAGAGATATCCTTTGCTGCCATAATAAAATCATCTTACTACAAGGAGATGATCCAAGCATGATCCTACGTCAAGTTACACCGAATGATGATTTTGAGCAAATACGAGAATTGCTAGCGGAGAAGGAAGGTGGACTGGCTCTGTACCGAACCGCAGCTCACGTGCGGGAATGGTTTTTCGCAAACGGGGAGTTCCAGCGGCAGTCACGGATCGGATTTATTACATTAGACGGCCCGAAGATCACTGCATTTGTCGGACTTGACCTGCGGGTCAATGACGTGGTGATGATCTATGCGATCCATCCGTCCGATTCGGATAACGTGCGTATTTTATCGGATTTATTGGAGAAGTGCGAAGGTGTTGTCGCCGAAAGAGGCGGGAAGCGCATCTCGTATTTTGCTTTTACGGAATTCGGGCAGCTGCGTAATCGGGAACTATTTACTTTGGAGCGACTGGGCTTCCGGACATCCGATGAATATATGCGCATCTCCATGCGGCTTTCTTTGGCAGACTGGGATGAACCCGAGGCGTTGAATAACGGCAACATCCGTGTCGAAGCTTTCGATCTGGAGAACGTCGCCCAACTCTTAAAGGATGACGGCAATAAGCAGAACGCCGCTATTTTCAGACACCAGTTCAAGAGGGAAGATCCTGGACATGTATGTCTATCGCTGCGCGATGAGGAGGAACAGCTCCTCGCGCTTGCCTATTACAAAGTGAAAAAGGCGGATCCGGACAGCGAGGTTCTGTCGGCGACGGCGTTTAATCTCCATTTCCGTCCGCAATATGAACTGCCCCGCATCGCTAAAAAACAGTTTTTGCAGGGCGTGCTGTACACGATGAAGCAGCTGGAGCTGCAGTTTGTCCACTCGTTAATGTCGCTTCGTCATGCCGATATTTTTACGCTTATGGTAAGAGAAGGCTTCGATGATATCCGCAGCAATTTTTTTGCTTTGACTAAAACCGTCGGAGATCGAGAATGAAAAGGTACAAAAATGCGCGCGACGTCTTGCCTGAAAGCCTGATCCAAGAAATACAGAAATATGTGCGGGGGGAGCATCTGTATATCCCGCAAACCGAACGTAAGGGCTGGGGCGAAAAGAGCGGCACGCGCGATGAGATGGAACGAAGAAATAAGGAAATATACCAGAAGTATATGGATGGGATCAGTATGGCGGAGCTGGCCGACATGTATCATTTGAGCGAAGAGCGGATCAGAGGGATCGTGTACGAAATGCATGCCAACTGAATGAGCAGTAAAGCGAGAGGATCTTCCTGCAGGGGAGATCCTCTTCTTTTGCCGAAAATCTGCACTATGTTCCGGTGGCTGCATAAAGAGCGGTTATGAAAATCGATGCTTCATTTTTTCAAACGGCAATAGATTACATAATATAAAATATGTAAACTAACTTTTAAGAAGAATACATAATAAATGTTATGTAACCTAGATCAAACGGCAGGGCGGTCGTTTCGGCGAGCCGCGAGCCGCCGAAGCTGCGGCAGATTGGCAACCGCAATCCCGGACAAGATGAGAGCCGTGCCTGCAATGGAGTACACGGATATGGACTCTCCATATACAAGGGCGCCTAAGCCGAGGGCGATCACGGGCGAAACGTACAGCCAGGTGGATGGGAAGAAGGCATTCGTCGCCTTCAGCAGCCACGCATACAAGCTATGTCCCAGCATGGAGCCTGCGATAATGAGGTACAGCAATGACCCTATGGCAGGCAGGATATGCAGCGAGTGCGTAGTCGCGCGCTCGGTCATCAACGACAAGACGATCAAGGCAATCCCGCCGTACATCATCTGCACGGAATTCATCGCCAGAGGTGAGATCCCCTCGCTGCGAAGCATCACATGGCGAGTATACAAGCTGCCGGCCGCATAGCCGGCCTCTCCAACCAGCACGACGATACAGCTCCACACCCACAAAGTATTGCTGCCCAGGACCAGGTTAGGCAGCATGAGCAGAAACACACCGGCGAAGCCGATTGCGCATCCGATGATGCTGCTGGGTCTGGCCGGTTGGCGCATGAACGCGGTCTGCATCATCAAAATCATCATCGGGCCGGTCGCCGATAACATCGCCGCGATGCCGGAGTCGATATGCTGTTCCGCCCAGTACAGCGCGGCGAACGTCATAAAGGTGCTCGTGAAGCCGATCAGCATGAGCTCTGTTTGCAGCAGCATTGACAGCTTCACTTTCCTCTTCCGCAGCATCCAGACAAACAGAATCAGTCCGGCTGCCAAAAATCGCAGCCCCGCGGAAAAAAATGGCGGTAGCCCGGCTTCCACGCCGATCTTGATCGACAAAAACGTCGTACCGAAAATGGCGCACATGAGCAAATAATTAAAAAGAACCATAGTACATCCTCCTTCCCGTATACTATAATGGCTACATGATAGAACAGATTGGGAAGATTAGAACAGAAGGCGGGAATGACAGGCCGGAAGGAGCAGGGCAGGATGGCGCGAGGAAAGCAGGAAACGCAAGAGGCCTGGAATAAAGTGGACACCGTATGCCGTGTGGTGGAGGAAGGAATCCGGCGCGGAGAATGGACGGCGCCGGACAAGCTCCCGTCTGTCCGGGCGATGGCCGAGCGTCTGGGGATGCACCGCCTGACGGTTATGAAGGCGTATCAGAAGCTGGCGGACGACGGGGTTATCGAAGCGAAATACAAATCGGGGTATTTCGTTCGCGAAGCGGACCGCGAACTGAAGGCTCCCTCGGACGTTGAACCGTCATGGGATTATCAAGCCAAGAACGTGTATACGAATCGCAGCCGGCTGGCGGACATTCATCGCGTCCCGGTCGATTACCAGATGTCGGAAGCGCTCATCGATCCCGGCCTGCTGCCGAATATGTATATGTCGAATTACGTAAAACAAATATTTGACCTGTACCCTAAGCTGCTCAGCACGTATTCAACCGTCATGGGCGATCCGGAGTTAAGGGAGTCGATGGCCGGTTTTTTTAAAGAAAAACAAGGCATTGCCTTGCATCCCGATGAACTCATGATTACGACCGGCTCCCAGCAGGCGATCGACCTGGTGTCCAGATCGCTCGTGAAGCCCGGCGACAAAATCCTGATCGAGCGGCCGACCTATAGTCCGGCGATCGATGTGTTTGCGCAGCAAAATATTCGCCTTATTCCGGTTTCCATTACGCCGGACGGGTATGATCTGGAGCAGCTGGAACACGTCATGAAGCGCGAGCGGCCGCGGCTGTTCTATATGAACCCGACGTTCCACAATCCGACCGGCTTTACGGTGCCGGTCCGCCAGCGCAAGCTGCTGGTCGAGCTCGCGGAGCGGTACGAATGCATACTGGTGGAGGATGACGTATACCACGACATGTACTTCGGCAATTCGCCGCCGCCGCCGTTATTTTATTACGATACCGAGGGATACGTCATCTACATTCGCAGCTTTAGCAAGTACGTCGCGCCCGGTCTGCGGATTTCCGTCCTGGCTGCGCGGCCTTCGCTGATGCGCGGCATCGCGCCGGTCAAGGCGCTTGCGGATAACGGCACGCCGCTGCTGAACCAGAAGATGTTCCAGCTTTATTTCTTCTCCAGCCGGCTTCAAGAGCATGTTGCGAAGCTGCGAATCGCGCTGCAGCTCCGCAAGGAGAAGATGGAGCGGCTGCTCGCCGGAACGGGCTGGCGCTGGACGAGCCCGGGCGGAGGGTTAAATCTATGGGTGCAGCTGCCGGACGGCTTTCCCGTCGACCGATTGCTTGCCCGCTGCCTGGAGCAGTCGGTCGCGTTCGTGCCCGGCAGCATTTGCGATCCGCTCGGAGAGCTCGATTCATGGATAAGGCTCAGCTACTCCTTCATCAATGAATCGCTGATGGAAGAAGGGCTGCGGCGGTTAATCGCCGCAGCCGGGGAGCTGCATAACGGTTCAACTTAAGCGGAGCGAGCTCAGGTTGCCCGTCCCGGCGTCGGATCGGCGTGTTTCTGGGGCTTCGCCAGCGCGCCGCTCCGAATGAATACGAGCAGTGAGCAGGCCAGGGATATGCCGGCAAACAGGCCTACTGCGGTATAACCGTGAAACAGCGAGTAAACGATGCCGGCGCTCCATGCGCCGAACGTCGTCGCCGCATTCATAGTGGAGGTGGCGAGGCTGGAGATCGTTCCGCGGATCGTCGGGTTCAAGCTGTTCAACAGGCCTACCATCAGCGGGAACAACACGCCAAGGACGGCGAAGATAAGGAAGTACACCGCTTTGACGGCAAGAACCGACGATACGTATGGCAGTGCCATATAGGCCGCGATCACGACAAGCATGCCGATCGTCATCGTCTGCAGCTGGCTCAGCGCCTTCAGCACATAGGGGCTGCACAGGCTGCCGAGAACGTTGCCGAGCCCGAGAAACAGGATGACGTATCCGGTTTCGTCAACCGAAAGGTGAAAGCGGTCGGTCATCCATTTCCCGAGAAAGGCAAAGGCGGCGCTGCTGCCTAAATGGACGAAGAAGTAGGCGAGATAAGTGCCTCTTGCTTTGCCGCTGGTCAGCAGAGGGACGTATCTTTTGAACAAGGACGGCTTGGCCGCAGGCTGCTCGAGCGGCTTCATGGTGGGCAGGACGAAGCAGGCCGCGGCCGCCAGCAGCAGCGAGAAGAGGCCGATAGTCCAGAACGGGAGCGACCAACGGCCGACAGCGAGCATGCTTCCGATCGGTACGCCGAGCGCCTGCGAGACGGCAAGGCCGGCGTAGGCGACGCCCAGCGCTTTGCCGATTTTGGCCGGAGGAAACAGTGTCGGGATCGAAGCCCATACTTGAGGCGCCGTAAACGCCGCGCTCACTCCCGCCAAGAAGCGGAAGAGGCACATCGTCCAGAAGCTGGACGCGAATCCGCATAAGCAAGTGGATATAGCGAAGCAAACAAGGCCGGACAGCAGCACTTTTTTGCGATCCCATCCGTCGGATAGCGGACCGGCGATCAGCGCGAACACGGCCGACCCGAGCGTGTACGCTCCGATCATCCAGCCGGCGATTCCGGTTGGAACGCCGAACGCCGTCTGCAGCGTCGGGATCAGCGGGGAGATCAGAAACGTATCCGTACCGATCACGAACATGATAAGAAAAAACAATACGATCAATTTATTCAATGTGTTCACCATTCCTTTTCATTTGACCTTGAGCTTCATTGTAGTAGATAATAGTGACAATTAATGTCACTAAAATAAAAATAATAACGGAGCGGAGTCATGCCGAAATCGAAACGATTGCTGGAACTGATGATGACGGTCAATCGAAAGCGGAAATTTACGGTGAAAGAACTGGCTGAGGAGTTCGGCGTATCGACCCGAACGATGCTTAGAGACTTACAGGAATTAAGCGAGCTTGGCGTGCCGCTGTACTCGGAAGTCGGGCCTCACGGCGGATACCAGGTGCTGAAGGAACGAATACTGCCGCCGATCGCCTTCTCCGAGGAGGAGGCTGTAGCGATGTTTTTTGCGGTGCATGCGCTCCGTCACTATTCTTCGCTGCCCTTCGAAGCGGAATCGGCTTCCGCCCTGGACAAGTTCTATTTGCATATGTCCGGCGACGTGCGCGATCGCATCGATCAGATGAAGAACCGGTTTGATTTCGTGACGCCGACGAGACAGCAGGCATCGCCGCATTTGCCGATCTTGCTGGAGGCGGCCGTTCAGCAGCAGGTGCTGCGCATTGAATACGAATCGCGGGGAGCAGCGGCGTGCCGCAGCATACAGCCGATCGGCATCTATGCGAGCAGCGGCCTGTGGTTTTGTCCGGCGTACTGCTTTCTTCGCCAGGAATTCCGCATCTTCCGCTGCGATCGTATTCGTTCAGCAGCTCGCGAGACCGATGGTACGGAGCCGATCGACTTGCGGGATGTGCATCTCGGCAACAGGGAGGCGCATTTCCACACGGAGAAAGCCTCGACCGGTCTCTATGCGGAGCTTAGCCGCAGAGGCGTTCAAATGTGCGAGGCGGTATTATGGCTCGGATCGCATCTGCATGTACGCGAAGACGGTACAGGCTGGCTGGAAGGGCCGATTCCGCGAGACGAGCTTTCTTTTTATGCGAGATTTTTCGTGGGACTTGGCAATGAAGCGACGGTGAAGCAGCCGGCGGAGCTGATCGAAGATATGAAGCGGCAGTTTGCCGAGATTATGTCCAAATACGATTAGCGGGATATGAGGCCAAGATGACGCGATATTAGCTTGAGCGCGGGTTACGTCGGTTGAGAAAATGATGTAGTATACGCCCGCGCTTAATGATACGATGGAATAAAGTCCGACGGCTATTATACTAACGTTAGCGCTGCGAGGAGAATAGGCATGCGAGACAATTTTCCCATTACGAGATTAACGCATTTCTGCAAGCAAGGAACCGGTACGCATATTCTCTACATGTACAACGAAATCGATCAATATATGGCCAATGCCGTTCGCTTTATTATCGATGGGCTGGTTAACCGGGAAGCCGTCTTATTCGTCGATACGGAGCACCGCATCGCGGCTATGCGCGAGGAACTGGAATCGCGAGGCTTTCCTCTGGAACGTTATCACAATCTGATCTTTACGGATAGCGCCCGAGCTTATTATGCCGGCGATCGTTTTGACGGCGGTCAAGCGGGCAAACTAATCGATCTGATCCAGCCGTTCGTAGAAAAAAACGAAAAAATACGGACATGGGGACAAGTTCTTTTGCCGGACCGCGACGTTGTTCTGGAGCAGCTTCGCACATTCGAATACCACAGCGATCATTTTATCGAACGAACCGGTACGATTTCCGTATGCGCTTATAACGGCTTGACTACGCCGGCTTACATACAGAACGAACTGTTAAAATCTCACAATTATTTCATGACGGATACCGAATTCAGTGCATCGCCATTATACAGCAGAGACCATCTCGCGACCTTCAACGGCGAAGAATTGGACCGGTTACGAAGGCTGGAGCAGCAAATGATCGAGCTTAAGGATCATAACGACCGGCTGACCGTGGAAAATAAACTGATCGCGCAAAACGAGCAGAAGGTCCGAATCATTATTGACCAGCTGCCTATTCCGGTCATTATCAGAAGAAAAGCCCGAATCTTGTTTCAGAACGGCGTTGCACAGCGAATTTTTACGATCAACGATGAGGACGCTGTGGAAGGGAACCTGCTGCTTCCGTTTTTTGACGCATATGACACAGACCCTGCCGCTGTGGAAGACAAGAAAGTGCATCAACACGAGTTGAGCTATAAGAATGGCAAAAAAACGCATTATTTGATCCAATCGATCGAAACGATGTATGAAGGGGAAGCAGCGATTCTTCATTCGTTTGTCGACATTACGCATGAGAAAGAGTCGGAGAAGCTCATTCTCCGTTCCGAAAAGCTGAACATCGCAGGCGAGCTCGCCGCTGGGATTGCCCATGAATTGCGGAACCCGCTTACCGCGATTAAAGGCTTCTTCCGCATGTTAAAAACGTCGAATGATAAGAAACAGCTGTATTATTCCGTCATCGAGGAAGAACTCTCGCGCATCGAACAAATCTCAAGCGAGCTCCTGTCCCTAGCCAAGCCGCATTCGGAGAGCCGCAGCGACCATAATCTCGTGCAGTTGATCCGCGAGGTTGCGATACTGCTTACCCCGCAAGCGAATTGGGGCAACATGCAAATTGAGATCCAATCGGACCAAGAACAATTGTATGTACACTGCGAAGATACGAAAATGAAGCAAGTGTTCATCAACCTCATTAAAAACGCAATGGATGCCATGAGTCATGGCGGCACGATCTCGATTGTCATCCGTCAGCAGCCGGACGGGGTTCAGGTTCAAGTCACCGATGAAGGAAGCGGGATTCCGCCGCAGCTATTGAATAAGATCGGCGAACCGTTCTATACGACGAAGGAGAAAGGGACCGGACTCGGGTTAATGGTCTGCTTCCAAATCATCGAAAGTCACGCAGGGACGATTCATGTGGACAGCAAGGTGGGCATCGGGACGACGTTTACGATTATATTGCCTCATGTATAAGATATCGCCTACGCTCTGCATAGAATGGGTGTTAATCGCAGGGGTCAGGGTTATGGCCGCTATGTTTTTATTGTATATTCATGCGATATGATGCATAATTATGCTAACGCTTGTTAGATGCTCCGTGGTTGCTATGGGATACAATTTAAATGACAGGGGGCCGGGACTATGCCATTGCAATGCGAGTCATCGTCCATCGACGATTATTTATCCGAAACGGAAGACGTGGATGTCAGTCATCTTACTATTATCGAGAAAGCGAGGGAGTTAAGGTCCGGCGCTGCCAACGAAACGGAGTTCGTTCAGAAGGCGTATGCGTTCGTTCGCGATCACATCTCGCACTCTTGGGATATTCAAAGCCAACGGATTACACGCCGAGCTTCGGAAGTGCTTTATTTCAAGGAAGGCATCTGCTATGCCAAATCGAATTTGCTATGCGCCTTATTGCGGAGCCAGGGCGTTCCGGCGGGCTTTTGCTATCAACGGCTTACTGTTGGCGATACGCCGGATACCGGGCTTTGCCTTCATGCGCTGAATGCCGTTTATTTATCGGAGCATGACCGGTGGATTCGCTTGGATGCGCGGGGAAATAAAGCGGGTGTTCAAGCCGAATTTTCGCTGGGGGAAGAAAAGCTCGCTTTTCCGATCCGGGAAGCGTACGGCGAGAAGGATTTCCTGACGATTTACAAGGCGCCGAATGCCAAGACCCTTCATGTTCTGAAGCATCACGACAACTGCATGACGATGTATCTTCATGGGCTGCCAAGCGAATTGTAGCCCAGTTTGCGTGCGGCGCGGGAATCGTCCCGAGCGGATCGATGAAGATCGCGCTCGGATAGCACTCTGACTGCTGAACGGGACAACGGGTTGCAATCCGCGAATCGGCATGATATGATACGTGTAACTTAGGCGACGGGAGTGAAAAGGATAATGTAATTTTTCTTGCTGATCATAAAACAGGATAGCGAAGATTTTTTCGCGTGTTTTATTGTTCATACGCAAGAAAGTTACATTCTCTTTTCACTCAAACGAAATATCCTGTTCCTGCGGCTCCATGAGGAGCGCTGGTTCGTTATATTTATTTGAGCTACAAGAAGAGTAACTTTCTTGTAGCTCTTTTATTTTTGTAACGGGGGGATTGCCATATGTCCGTCATTCAAGTCACGAATTTGACGTTTGCCTACGAGGGCAGCTACGATAACATATTTGACGATGTAAGCTTCCAGATCGATACCGACTGGCGATTGGGATTTACCGGCCGAAACGGGAGGGGAAAGACGACCTTCCTCAATCTGCTGCTCGGCAAATACGAATATAGCGGGAGTATTTCCGCTACGGTCCAATTTGAATATTTTCCATTCCAGGTCGAAAACAAGGAAAACAACACGATTGATGTGATCGGCGACATGCATCCGGATTATGTACACTGGGAGCTGATGCGCGAGCTGTCGCTGCTGAGAGTGTCGGAGGACGTGCTGTACCGGCCGTTCGCGTCGCTGTCGAATGGCGAGCAGACGAAAGTGATGCTTGCGGCGTTATTCTTAAAGGAGAATAGCTTTCTGTTAATCGACGAGCCGACGAACCATCTGGATATGCACGCAAGGAAAATCGTCAGCGACTATCTCAAGACGAAGAACGGCTTCATCCTCGTCTCTCACGACAGATCGTTTCTCGATAACTGCGTAGACCATATTTTGTCCATCAATAAGACGAACATCGAGATCCAGCAGGGGAACTTCTCCGACTGGTGGGAGAACAAACAGCGGCAGGACAGCTATGAGCTGGCGGAGAACGACAAGCTGAAAAAAGACATTTCCCGATTGTCGGAAGCGGCGAAGCGAACGAGCCATTGGTCACATGAAGTGGAAAAGACGAAAAACGGCACGAGAAATTCCGGCTCCAAAGTCGACAAAGGCTATGTCGGCCATAAAGCCGCAAAAATGATGAAGCGGTCCAAATCGATCGAGCAAAGACAGCATTCCGCGATCGAGGAAAAATCTAAATTGCTGAAAAATATCGAAAGCGCGGAAAACTTAAAGATTACCCAGCTCACGTATCACAAAAGCCGGCTGGCCGAGCTCGACCATGTCTCGATCTATTACGGCGACAAGACGGCCTGTCGCGATGTCAGCTTTACGATCGACCAGGGCGAGCGAATCGCGCTTGCCGGCCAAAACGGCTCGGGCAAATCGAGCGTTCTCAAGCTGATGTGCGGCGAAGCGTTGAACTATACCGGCACGTTCCGAATCGGCAGCCAGCTGAAAATATCGTACGTCTCCCAGGACACGTCCCACCTGCACGGTAATTTGACGGATTACGCCAGAATCAGCGGGATTGATGAGAGCTTGTTCAAATCAATACTGCGTAAGCTGGACTTCGCGAGAGTGCAATTCGAGAAGGACATTTCGTCGTTCAGCGGCGGCCAGAAGAAGAAGGTGCTGATCGCCAAAAGCTTATGTGAGCAAGTGCATTTGCATATATGGGACGAACCGCTCAATTTCATCGACGTCATCTCCCGCATGCAGATCGAAGAGCTGCTGCTGGATTATTCCCCGACGATCCTGTTCGTGGAGCATGACAAGGAATTTTGCGAGAATGTCGCTACGAAGACCGTCGAGCTTTAAATGTAAAACGCGCGAACAGCGCGTTTTTTTGTACCCGGCAAACGGTTATTTGCCGGACGGCAGACGGTATTTCACGCGGTACTCCCGCGGCGTCAGTCCGAGATAATGCTTGAACAGCTTGTTGTAATAGCTGAGGTCCTGAATTCCGACGCGTTCGGCCACATGGATGATCTTATCGTCGGTTTCGCGAAGCCATTTGAGCGAGGCGTGGATGCGGATTTCGTTGCGGTATTCAATGAATGTTTTGCCGACAGTCTGCTTGAACTTGGCGGTAAAGCTCGTCTGGCTCATGCCGCACATCCGGCATACTTGCTCGAGGTTGATCTGCTGGTCGTAATGCTGGTCCAAATATTCGCACAGCTGGCGGATCGCCTTCGATTCGCTCGGGTGAGACATCGGCGCGACCGACCTTTCCTCGTAACAGCGGCTGAGCCACACGAGCAGCTCGATCAACAGTGCCTTAATCGAGATGCGGTAGCCCAGCGCTTTCTGGTTGAACTCCGCCGCGATCCGGTCCAGACGGCGCTTTACTTCCTGACCCTCCAGCGGCGTCAATTTCATGTGCGATTGAAAATCCGCGTTATGCCGCAGAAACGGCTCGACATAAAAGAAATTGACGAAGGGCGTAACGCTTGACAACGTTTGCAATTCGGAAGTAAGCAGCGAAGGGAGAAACAAAACATTGCAAATATCGAGCGGCTTCGATCCCGTGACACGATAATCGTGCTCGATGAACGGCGGAATGACAAAAATATCGCCTGCCGAAATCGGATACGCATGCCCCTTGTACACATGCTCCCCGCAGCCGTCAACGACATAAACAAGCTCAATAAAGTCATGGGTGTGAGGCTTGGAAGGGCGGTCCGGCATATTGCTGAACGGTACGACGGAGAATGGGAATTCTTCGCATTCCAGAAAGTAGCTTTTCTTATACAAATCCATGACCGCATTCCACCTTTGTCCAAGAAAAATGCAGATGAAATTCAACGTTCTACTCTCCATTGTAGAGGAGCGAACCGGGAATGGCAATGAGTGGGAAAGGCAAATCGTCCAAATCATCCGGCAATCCCGCCAAGAAACCTTGGCGCAAGGACGGTAAAGTAGAAAATGAATTCAAAATGCAGGTTCAACTCGTGAGGAGAACGATATGGACAAAACATGGGAAGCGAAATGGATCATGGATGCGGCGTTTGGCGAATTGCGCCCCGTCGACGTGTTCCATAAAGAATCGGAGCCGTTCAAGCGTCCGGATATGCAGACAGAGCTGCACAATCGGCATATGCTGGTCAGAAAAAAATTTACGCTGGAAGGCGGTATCCGCACCGCCACCCTGGACATTACGGCGGACGACTACTACAAATTGTATGTTAACGGCCGGTTTGTCGGGCAAGGGCCTGCGCAGGCGAGCTACTATCACTATTACTACAACCGGTACGACATTGCTTCGTTCCTAACGGAAGGGGATAATGTGATCGCCGTTCATGTGTACTATCACGGGCTGATCAGCCGGTCCTACAGCAGCGGCGACCGCCGCCAGGGGCTGATTGCGGAACTGAAGATCGACGGCAAGACGGCCGCGCAGACGGATCGCAGCTGGAAATATCGGCTCGCCGAAGAGTACGTCAGCGGCGGGACAATCGGTTACGATACGCAGTTTCTGGAACATATCGATCAGCGCTTGAAGCTCAGCGGCTGGAGAGACGCTGCTTACGACGATGCAAGCTGGGAATCGGCATGGGAGCATTGGGCCGACGATCACAGGCTGTTTTTGCAGCCTACGCCGCCGTTATCGGTCTATGAGATGAAGCCCGAGCAAATTCGGGTGCTGCCGGATGCCGGTTACTGGATCGATTTCGGTCAAGAATTGACCGGTCAATTTCGCATGCAGGCGAGAGGACAGGCCGGCCAGGTCATTGAAATCCGCTGCGGCGAGGAGCTGCGGGAGAACGGGCGCGTGCGGGAGGAGATGCGCTGCAACTGCTTGTACCGCGAACAATGGACCTTGTCCGGTCAAGACGACGTGCTCGAGCTGTTTGATTACAAAGCGTTCCGGTATGTCGAGGTGCTTGCCGCGCCGGATATACAATTAGATCCCGGCAGCTTCGCCGCGGTTGTCCGCCATTATCCGCTTGATGAACAGGCATGCCGGTTCGAATCGTCCGACCCGCTGCTGAACGCCATATGGTCGATGTGCAAGAACGGTATAAAATACGGCTCGCAGGAAAATTATGTGGACTGTCCTTCTCGGGAAAAAGGGCAATATTTGGGCGACAATACGATCATTACGCACGCTCATGCCTACCTATCGGGCGACTTGAGACTGTTCCGCAAATCGCTGCTCGATTTCGCCCTGCTTTCTTCCCGCGTATGTCCGGGGATGGTGGCGGTCGCACCGGGTCACCTCATGCAGGAAATCGCCGATTTCTCCTTCCAATGGCCGATGCAGCTGCTGCAGTATTACATGCAGAGCGGAGACATCGCTTTTCTGGAAGACATGTATCCGGTCGCCGAGCGAATGATGCGGTACTTCGAGAAATACCGGCGCGCAGACGGCCTGCTCGCGAACGTAGCCGATAAGTGGAATTTGGTCGATTGGCCGGAAGGGATGAGGGACGGCTACGATTTTCCGCTCAAGAAGGTGCCCGGAGAAGGCTGCCATAACGTGATCAACGCCTTTTACTACGGGGCAATGGTGGCTGTGGCGGAAATCCGCAAGCACCTGCACCTGCCGGAAGGCGACGACTTGACTGCATTCCGGGAAGCGTTCCGCCAGGCGTTTTACCGTCCCGGGACGCAGCTGTTCGCCGACGCGGAGCGCTCCTCGCATGCTTCGCTTCATGCCAACGCGCTGCCGCTGCTGTTCGGTCTCGTGCCGGAAGAAGCGAAGGCGGCGGTCGTGGCGCTCATTCGCGCAAAACGGCTTGCCTGCGGCGTGTATATTTCTTATTTCGTGCTCAATGCGTTAGCCGCGGCGGGCGAACATGAGCTAGCATACGAATTGCTAAGCTCGGAAGAGAAGCATTCCTGGGGGAATATGGTCAAGGAAGGGGCGACGACATGCTTTGAAGCGTGGTCCAAAGAGTTGAAATGGAATACGAGCCTGTGCCATCCTTGGGCGAGCGCGCCGATTCCTTACTTGATCGAGCATGTTATCGGCTTGAGACCGGCGGAACCTGGGTGGACGAGAGTGAAATTTACTCCCCGTGTGCCGGCATCGCTGCGAAGCGTCAAGCTGTCGTTTCGCGTGGCCTCGGGCACCATTACGTTTTGCTGCGAAGACGGACAAGTGCAGTTGACGCTGCCGGAAGGCGTTGAGACAGTCGAAGACGAAGCGTAGCGAATGCGGCGGCTGTAAGATTATCCTAATAGTATGAAGAATCTTCCAAGAAAATCGCCGGCCGCTGTCATAAGATGAATGTAGCTCTGCGGAAGCGGTCTCAGTATAATCAGCGGCATTGCTTTGAGTGCAAGAATGCGCCGGCGCCGGCCGACCGCGAGTTGTTCAAGCGGTTATCCGGCGATGCCCATGATAGGTCACCAGCTCCATGATCATGGGCGCGCCGTGTTCTCCTTATTTTGATCCTGTTCGAGGACCTGAGCATGAATGTCGCGAGCCAGTGGAAAGCGCCTGTTTATGAAAACGCTTCAATTACGGTGGGATGTGGCATGAACGGTAACCTTCAAACGATGAAAGAGGGGATCATTCGATGAGAAAACAGAGCATTGCTGCAATCGGTCTGGCTGTTGCCGGTTCGATATGCGTTACGGCATGCAGCAGCGGAACGGGCGGGCAGCCTTCCGTGGGCGGCGACAGCGGTCAACCGGCGGAACAAGCCAAATCGTATGCGAACGAACCGGCAGAGCTTGTCATTTACGGCGCGCCGGGCGACCCGCCGGAAGTGTGGGAAGAACGGTTCGGTGAACAGCTGAAGAAGAAGTTCCCCCAATATAAGTTTACTTATATTCAAAGAAGCGGCACGAATACGATCGAGAACATGATTGCCTCCGGCGCTCAGGTCGATCTCATCTACGATTCCGTCGGCAACGCAGTGAATTCCGTCGTCGCCACGGGCTCGCAGCTGGATCTCAGCGAGCTGATCAAGAAGCATAATGTCGATATGAACCGGTTCGAGCCGGCGACGGTCGAAGCCGTCAAACAGTTCGGCGGGTTGTATGGCTTTCCCGTGCACAGCGGCGGGCTGGTGCTATACTACAACAAGGCGATTTTCGATAAATTCGGCGTCGGCTATCCGAAGGACGGCATGACGTGGGAGGAAGCGATCGAACTGGGCCACAAACTGACCCGCAATGACAACGGGACGCAATATATCGGACTCGGTCCGTCCTTTGCCCATGCGATCAGCATGAGCTCCTATTCGCTGCCGTTCGTGGACAAGGCAACGGAAAAAGCCGCCATCAATAACGACAAGTTCAAAAAGATCGTCGAGACGCTGATCATGGCTCCAGCGAAAGCGGTCGGCTACAAGGAGCGAATCGCGGTGTTGAAACGCATGTTCAATAACGACGATTTCATGAAAGAGCGAAACATCGCCATGTTCGTTATGAACTTCGGCCTGCAAGGGCAAAAAGATTTTGAAAGCCTGGACTGGGATATGGCCGCCTTGCCGGTGTTCAAGGAGCTTCCGGGCGTCGGGACGCAGCCGTATCCGAACTTTCTATTCATCTCGAATGCAAGCAAATACAAGGACCAGGCGATGGAAGTGTTAAAATATGTAACGTCGGATGACGTGCAAATGGCATTATCCAAAAAGGGCTACATTCCCGTTCTGAAAAACGAGAGCATCCGGAACGCCTTCGCCCAAGATTCCAACGTCAGAAACAAAAATGTGGTCAAAGCGGTATTTGCCAACAAATTCGCTCCGCCCATAGCCAGAACCCGATATGATGGAAAAGTGACCGGGCCGCTACAAACGAACGTCATGAAAGCGATTCTTGGCGAAATCGACCTCAATACGGCGCTGCGGGTAGCGGAGGAGGAAGCGAATAAGGCGATTGAAGCGGAGAAGAAGAAATAGCGGCCGGTTGGGGCTGCTCTCGATTTCTAGAAAAAGATAATGACATTAATAATTAATAGAATATAATATTAACTATATTAATATAATTACAGAGATCTGGGCGAAGTCCATCGTTCCCGGGACGATGGACTTTTTTTGCAGGGCGCCTCAACCATCATACGAGCGTGACCTGCATGCCGGTGCTGCGCAAATGAGCGATATCGTCTTCGGGCGCGAGATGGTCAGTGATCAAATGATGAATACTCGACAGCGGACTGACAAAGGCGGAATGCACTTTGCCGAATTTGCTGTGATCCGTTACGAGCACCGCTTGGCTGGCATTATCCAGCATCATCGTTTTAATATTCGCTGCGAGCAAATAAGGAACGGTCAGGCCGTGCTTCATATCGATTCCGGACGTGCCGATGAAGGCGATGTTCGCCCGGAACTGCGAAATTAATTTTTCGGCCAGCGGACCGACGATGCCTGCTTCCGTATGCATCAGGCCGACGGTGCCGCCGCAGACGAAGATCGTAATGTTTTTCGGATACCGGTACAAGCGGTAGGCGATTTCCAGACTGTTCGTGATGACCGTGATGTTCGACAGTGTCGCCATCAGCTGCGCAATATGGGTATTGGTCGACCCCGAATCAATAAAGATCGTATCGCCCGGACGGATTAAAGCCACTGCGGCTTCGGCAATGGCTTTTTTTTGCTGCCGGTATTTATCGGTGGACTGCTCCGCCAATGCGGGGGCCGTCTGCGCCAGAGGAAGCATGGCGCCGCCGTTAATGCGGCGGATGAGCTCCAGTTGTTCCATTTCTGTAAGATCCCGACGTATCGTTGCGATGGACACTTCCAATTGATCGGAAAGATCGGTAACGCTCATCAATCCATGCGTGCCAAGCAAGCTTAGAATAGCTTGTTTACGTTTTTCATTCATGTACAACACCTCCAAAATGATCTATAACAATCATTGACCTCGATCATTGTACCATTTATACTTGGCTTGTGCAATGAAACTTGACGAGATAATGATCGAAATCGATCAAATGTGACAAACCGACAAGGAGGAGCAATGCAATCGGAGGAGTGCAAGCAGGAAGCCGACGGCTAACCTGTAACGACAGCGAGGAGGAGAGATGCAGATTGCGTATTGTAGTGTTGGGCGATTATCACTTAAAGGAAGACGAATTGGATTGGACCGCGCAGTGCATGGACGATATTCGGGCATGCGCGCCGGATTTGGTCGTGCCGCTCGGCGATTTTGGCAGCAATCGTCTGATCGGCAGTCCGGAGGGGCTGCTGCAGTCGCATGCGCTGCTCACGCGCATCGGCGCGCCGATGCGGGCGATATTGGGCAATCACGATCTGCAGCGGGAATCGGGCGGCAAAGGGCAGGCGCACGGCACGATGGAACGGGAGCTGGTCCGGCTGTTCGGTCAATCTTCAGGATACGGGGTTATGGAGGAAAGCGACTTCCGTCTCTTCTTCGTCAGCACGGACCCGCAGCCGAGCGATTCATGCTATAGCGTACAGGAATGCTACGTGTCGGAGGAGCAGTTTGACTGGCTGAGCCAGAAGCTGCAAGAACGCAGAGGCGTACCGGTCATCATGTTCACGCACGCGCCGCCGATCGGCTGCGGACTGCGGACCGTGCCGGGCGTCCATGTACGCGCGACCAATGCGTACCTGGATCAAAATCACGACGCGATGCGCTGGTACGAACTGATCCGCCATACGCCGGAAATCGTACTCTGGTTCTCCGCCCACTATCACCTCGGGCATGCATATCCCGATTCCTGTACAACTCGTCTGGGTACGACATTTTTTACGACAGGAGTGCACGGATCGGCGACGAGAGACGGCGAGAGGCTGTCGCGGGTTATCGACATTACGGAGCACGGCGTTCGGGTGGCAACGCTGGATCATCGCAAGCGGTCGCTGCTGCCGGATGCCGATTGGTCATTCAACGGCACCCCAGGCAGTTTGATCAGCCGCAAGAGTAAAGCGCTTACAACGCCAGAGACTGCGTCATTCCCGCAAGAAGCACCGCTCTCCTGTGTGGCGGCATGCCCGCTCGGCGACGGAGAGCCGCTCGCGCAAGGCATCGCCCAGATCGGGGAAGATCGCTGGCTTGTCGCTGCAAGCGACGGTTATTTGTGGGAAGCGTGCGTATCCGCGGAAGCGGTGCTCGGGACGCTGCATATCGGCTCGCCGGTCGGCCATGTAGCGGTACACCGCGATGAGGCGGCATACATGGCAGACAATCGGCTGTATCGCGTCCATATCCACGACCTGTGGCGCTTCGCCAGAGACAACCCGGATAAGCGCAATAGACCGTTTCTCGAATTCGAGAACGACCTTGCAAGTATCGATTATGACGTCAATGGCCGCATGTGGGCTGCAAGCGGCTGTACCTTGTACGCAGTAGACGCGGATGCTGACGGGACGGATCGTTTTCAGCAGAAGCGATGCGTCTACACGTTCCCCGATGCGATTGTCCGGCTGCAGGCATCCGGCGGGAAGCTGTCGGTACATACGCGGAACGGCGTATTGTACCGCTGGGAAGAAGGGCGGATCGGCATACTGGAAGAGCGCGTACGGGCATGGGACACGGATGGCGAGGATCGAGCGGTGCTCAAGGAGCATAACGATGGTTATGATTTGCTCTATCAGCGCGGTGAAATCTCCGCCAAGCTTTCGTTGCCGCTGCCATACGGCGGAATGGCCGATGCAGCGCAAATCGTTTGCCTTGGCCGGGGATACGCAATGCTCCTGATCGCAGGCGTAGCCTCTTTGTGGGATGCTGCGGCGAACATCCGGCATGTCATCGATGCGTCATCGGAAGTGAGGACTATCGCGAAAGGGCATGTCGATCCTGCCGGGAAGCTGCATTTCGCACTTGCCGCAGCGGCCCGCGGTCCGCATATCCGCCCGCAGCTCCAGCTTTGGCAGTACGGTTAATGCAGCAGAGTGAACTGCATGCAATACACATGATAATGGGGGAACGGCTATGTTCATGAAGAAGGATGGAATGCGGCGCGCTGGCGCTGGGATCGTATTGTCTTTCGCTCTTGTTTTGTCGGCATGCAGCGGCAGCCCGGCAGGGAATAAGCCCAAAGATCAGGAAGCGGCTACGCCCGACAAGGAGGCCCCGGCTGCACCAGTTACCTTGAGCTTGTATCAGACCGGATCCAGTCTGTCCGACGAGCAGTTCGAACTGTTCGTAAGCTTGCTCAAGGTCAAGATGCCGCATGTCACTTTGAAATTGGTACGGGACGGCAAGGGCACTTCGCCCCAGGATCTCATCACTGCCGGAACGTTCCCTGACATGATTTATACGGCGAACCCGAAATTCCGCGAGCTGCAAAACTTGCAGCTGATCCAAAGTCTGGACGACTTGATCCGAAGCAAGAAAGTCGATTTGAACATATATGATCCGCAAGCGATCGCAACGATCCGCAATTACAGTAGCCGCAGCGAATTGATCGCCATGCCGTTTTCCCAAAATCTCGGCGCCTTGTTCTATAATAAGGACATCTTCGATAAATTCGGCGTGCCATATCCGAAGGATGGCATGGACTGGGAGCAGACGCTGGAGGTGGCACGCAAAGTAGCGAGAGTCGACGACGGCAAGCAGTACCGCGGGTTGGAAGCGACCGATGCGCGCCATATCGGTTCGGCGCTGTCGCTGCCGTGGGTTCATCCGCAGACGATGACGGCCGCGATCAACTCCGAGCCATGGAAGCGGGTATACCAGCTGATCCGCGATACGAACGCCATCCCGAATAACCAAATACCCGAGAATGAGTACGGGAAGAGCAATGACAGCTTCATCAAGAGCCAGATCGTTGCGATGCTGCCGGGCTGGGCCAGCGGGACGTCCATTCTGCTGGAAGAAGCGCACACCAAGGGAACGTCGTTCAACTGGGATATTGTCTCGCTGCCCAATTTCAAAGACGCGCTCGGAACCGGAAGGGAGTATGACATTCAGGCGTTCCTGCTGTCCAATACGACGAAGCACAAAGAGCAAGCTTTCGATGTCATTCAATTTCTGACCTCGGAGTACGTGCAGTCGATTGTGACCGCTAAAGGGAAAGTATCGGCGATCAACTCGCCGGATATGCAGAAGAAGTATGCTTCCGAGCTTGCAAGCTACAAAGGGAAAAATATCGCCTCCATTTTCAAAAACAAATCGGCCAAATTGAATCCGCCTACGGAATACGATGCCATTGTCATCTCAGGCTTAGGGGCGATCACGAAACGGCTCGTCACAACCAATGACGACATCAATACGGTAATGAGAGACCAGGAAGAGCTGACGAACAAGCAAATCGAAGCGGAGAAGCTGAAGTTCAAATAGCTATATCAATCGCAAGCCAAAAGCCTGCGCGCGCTTAAAATCGCCGTAAGGCTTTTTTGTGTTTATGGTAATCATTTCAATTCGGTATTGACATGTTGCTTTGTTTGATTGTAAGATAAACGTGCATATACAAACATAATAGAACATAATTGATCACTAATAAAATGAAACCTCGAGCGGGAGGTGTATCGTTAGCGCTGACTTAAAATGGCAGACCATGCTGCAACCATTTGGCAACAACGGTGTCGAAGAGAAGCCGGATCCGATTCGCGATCGGATTGTACATATTCGATCATTTGTGAACAAACAAGCGTTATGTGTTGGGAGGGCATTCCGAAGTGCTTGCTGCAGAAAGAAAAATTCGCATCGTAGAATTCGTGAAGGAAAACCGGGCTGCCAGTGTAGCATTATTATCCCGTCATTTTGGAGTTCATGAGGTTACTATCCGGAGGGATTTGGTGGAAATCGAGCAGGAAGGTCTTTTGCGCAGGACGCACGGCGGCGTGATCGTGGAGCAGGGCGTTAGCATCGAACCTCCGTTTATGGAACGTTCCACTAACGAGGTGGATCAGAAGAAACGTATCGCCAGGAAAGCGGCTGAAATGATCGAAGACGGCGATTGCATCATTCTCGACTCCGGTACGACGACGGTTCATCTGATTCCGCATCTGCTGCACCGCTCCAACTTGACGGTGGTCACCAACGATATCAATATTGCCGCAGAGCTGCGCAGTCCCGATATTAAAGTGATCGTTACCGGAGGGGAGCTATTCCATGAAGGCTTTGTACTGAATGGCATGTATGCCGACCGAATGCTCGGAACGATGCGATTGCAAAAGGCGTTTATCGGCACATGGGCGGTTCATCCGGTTTATGGACTGACGTATCAGGATTCGTTCGTCGTGCCGACGAAGCAGGCTATGATCCGGGCTGCACAGCAAATCATCCTGCTGGCCGATCATTCGAAGATCGGCAAAGTCGCCCTGCACGCGCTGGCGCCGATCCATGACATCCACACGATGATTACCGGGACTGAAGCGGATGAGGCGGAATCATGCCTCGCACCATTCAGAAGCTGCGGCATTCATGTCGTTACCGCATAGCTTCTTTGCAGTCGGCATTGTTTTCTTAACGTAAGTTGTAAGCGCTATTATAGACATTTGAAGGGGGATTTCACGATGGTTAACCCAACAAAAGCGACCTTTTTACTGCTGCTCGCCGCTTCTATTGCGGGATGCAGCAGCTCATCGAGCGGGCCTGCGCCGGGAGCGGCAGCAGGAGCAGAGACGAATATGGAAGTCAAGCAGGAGCCGGTGACGCTCAAATTTTTCTTGAAATCGTCGCTGAGCGATGTCGATTTGTACGTCAACAATTTCGTGAAGAAAAAATTTCCGCACGTGACGCTGGAAGTGATGAAGACGGGGAAGGGGCAGACGATTCAGGACTTGATCGCCACGGGCCAGATGCCAGACATTATATGGGAAGGCTTGTCCAACATCCAGCAAATTACGAAGTATGATGTGCCGATGGATTTGACCGAGCTGATCAAGAAGCATAAGCTGGATCTGAATATTTACTCCCCGAACGTCGTCAACGCAATCAAAGCGTATGCGCCGAAAGACGAAATTTATTTCCTGCCGTTTAACGAATTTATACTGGCGCTGCATTATAACCCGGATATATTCGATAAGTTCGGCGTGCCGTACCCGAAGAACAATCCGACCTGGGAGGAAGTGATCGAGATCGGCAGAAAGCTGACGCGCACCGAAGGGAACACTCATTACAGAGGCTTGAAGCTGCCGATCATCAACCGGTTCACGTCGCAGATGAATTTATCCTACGTGAATCCGGCGACCGGCAAGTCCAACTTCCAGAGCGATTCGTGGCGCAGGTTTTTCGAATTTTACAAGCAGGCGATGGACGTTCCGAATCAGGAGCCGATCAAGTCGGCAAGCGGGGCTAAGGACGAATTCATGAACAAACGGACGCTGGCGATGTTCCCGGATCATATTCAGCTGCAAAATACCGATATGGAAGCGATGGAAGCGCAAGGATTGCGATGGGATGTCGTGACGTACCCGATGTTCAAGGACAAACCGAATTTCGGGCCGGCTGGCTTCTCGGACGGATTCGTCATTCCGAAAGGAACGAAAAACGCGGAAATCGCATTCCAAGTCATCCAGTATTTGAGCTCGAGCCCGGAAGTGCAGTTGGAAGCAACGAAGAACGGGCGAATCACCGCGCTGAAGGATAAAGAGATTCGCAAGCACGCGTTCGAGAACAATCCGGCGGCCAAAGGCAAAAATTTGGCGAACGTCGTACTGGACTACGGTGCGGAAATTCCAAGCAAGTACACGTTCTTCGATCAGGAAGGCTACAATATCGCCTCGAAGAAGGTTGTCGATTACACAGTAGGCAAATCGGATTTGAATACGATTCTCCGGCAGGCGGAGGAAGAACATAACAAGGCGATCGAGGAAGTGAAGTCAGGGATGCGGTAACGTCAGCCGTCCTGATAGAGCTCACGATGTCCCGGGTGGGACCGCGTGGGCTTTTTTCATCTGTTCTACCCGCGCTTGAGTACAAAATTACCGAATCATCGTGCAAAATAAAGTGCAAAAAGTGTGACGGATTCTACAAAGCTTTTCTCTCGTTTCCCACGATATGATAGCGGTAAGAAAGCGGAATGAATACGCTTTCGGCCGACGACAGCAGCCCGCTTATGGATCATAATCAAAGGAGGGGCAGTTCATGAGTGAACAGATGGACAACAACGGGACGATAAGTCGGAGGAAGCTGTTGAAATCGATGGGGGCAGCCGGTGCAGCAGCCGTTATGTTGGGCACGATGGGGAGTGTGGCGAAAGGCAGTACATCCGCATCGGTGACCAGCTCCGTCTACGGAAGTGGAGGTACAACCACAGGCACCGGTCTTACCTGCGTCGTCTCGACGACGATCGAAGAATTGCGGGCGTTGGCCTCGCCCGATGCCGACAGCGCCTATCTGGTGACAAACGCAGGACAAGAAGGGCACTTTGTGTATGATCCGGCAGATACAACCTCCGCCGACAATACCGGCCTCATTCTCGTATCGACGAGCGGGGCGCGGTTCAAGCGGCTGCTGGACACGGCGTATTTGAACGTGAAGTGGTTCGGCGCCAAAGGCGACGGCGTGACGGACGATATGGCAGCGATCCAGCGGGCCTTCGACGCAGCGTCGGCCAAAGGAGGCGGGACCGTATTCATTCCGAGCGGAACGTATATCGTATCGCCCTCCGGTCAAAACCGGATTTATTTGCGCAACAACGTCAACCTGCTGGGAGAAGGGACCAGCTCAGTCATCAAGGTGAAAGACAACGCCGGAGACTACGGCATGATCTTCGGAGCCAGCTCGGCGACTCCTTTGCGCGATGTCCGCATCTCTCATCTGCGTGTCGACCAGAACCCGCAAAACAATTTGACCTGCAATATCGATTCCTCCAGAACCGACTCGTATTACTGGCAGTTCGTGATCGCCCTCTACAATTATGAAAATATCTTCATCGATAACGTGACATTCGACCCTACCTGCGGCAAAAACACCATAACGCTGAACAAAATTACGGCCAGGAACGCCGTCATAACTAACTGCCGGTTTAACTTTGTCAGGGCGCAAGGCGATCCCGACTACGATAACTCGGCCATCTATTTGAACGGCCGGAGCCATACGGTATCGAACTGTTTGTTCTACGCCGACCCGAGCCAGAAGGCCAGAGGCGCGATCGAGACGCATGCCGGCACGAGCGTCATCTCCAATAACGTCAGTGACGGTTATTATACCGGCATCAATTTGCAGTCAAGCGAGTCCAGCGGCGAGCATTGCGACATGACGGTCACCAACAATACGATCAGCAACGCCAACCAGGGCATTCAGTTCGGCCCGAGACTGCAGCATGGGATCAAAAATGTCGTCATCTCGAATAATACGATTCACCTGATCAATACCGTGCATTTGCGATCGCTGACCACCGGGATCTCAACGGCCGGCAGCTCGGAGGACGTCGGGCCTCACGAGAACATTACGATTACGGGGAACACGATCGTATTCGAGGAGGAGTTCACCCGCCGCTCCGCGCTAAATGACGGTGCTTACGGCATTGGCTTGTACCGGAACTGCGATTATACGAATGTCGTGATCAGCGATAATCTCATCCGCAACGCGCCGGTAACCGGGATTCGGATTGGCAGCACGGCCAAGGTCGGAGTATCGACCAATATTAAGATCAGCGGCAACATGATCGTGAACGCAGGCCATTATCCCGCATCCTCGGAGCTGTACCGGTCAGGCATATTGCTGCGGTCTACGGTGAACGGAGCGGACATCTCGGGCAATTACATCACCGATACGTATGATCAGGCGAAGGGCCTGTTCTCGATTCGGGTCAACGATTTTGACGGTACGTTCACGAACGTGTCGGTCAAAAACAACCTGATCACCTCGAAGCAGGGCGGCCTCTGGTTTAGCGTGAGCCCGTCCGTCCAGCTCGACGCTCCGCCGGCAAAGACCGTGACCACGTTCCCGCCGACCTCCGGCACGTACATACAAGGCGAAATCGTGCTCGTCACGGGACTGAGCGTCGACGCGGGCAAGACGCCGGCCGGCTTCAAGGTGACGGCGACAGGGACGGCGGGTACGCTGACCGGCGTGACCGGCACTGGAACATCCGGCACGCCGTACATCGATGTGAACGACGCCTCGCAGCTGCAGCCGGAGCAGTGGATTCGTATCGATCAAGGCAATCAGCTGCGGCGCATTGTGCGCATCTCCGGCAACCAGGTGCGGCTGAATGCGAACCTGACGGCGGCCGCCGCTTCAAGTCCCGTGTCGTTCGCTGCGCCCGGCTACCTCGCGTTCGGCAGCGTAGGCAAGCTGCCGGCCACTCCCGATACGAGCGGCTCCACGCTGCTGCAGCTGGAGACGGAAGTAAACCTGCTGAAGCAGCGAATGCGCGATTACGGCATCATTCTTTAGCGTGAAGACGACAGCAGGCCGGATACCAAATATTCCGCTTATCAGGCTGATTCTTGACTCTTGGAGCACCGGGCCGAAAGAAGGAGTACGTCCGGCGGGACTTCCCGTTATAGAAGCAGCGTTAGTCGTTTTGACGCGAGTAGAGGGTTGAATAACCAAACCAGGTGGTACCGCGGAAGCATAGCCTTTCGTCCTTGTGAAGAGGACGGGAGGCTTTTTATTTTTATCATTTCCACTTGAAAGGATGATGCAGGATGTGTACCGATAACGATATTGCAAATTTGCTTTTTCCGGATGTAACGCTGCTCCCCGAGGATCTATATCGCAGGTATCCCCCAAGACAGAAGAACGCAGCAGCCCGAATCACCAGGTTCGCTCCGAGTCCTACCGGCTTTCTTACGATCGGCGGGCTGTATGCGACATTGATTTCAGAGAGGTTGGCGCATCAGTCGGGCGGCGTGTTTTATTTGCGGATAGAAGATACGGACCAAAAGCGCGAGGTAGCCGGCAGTGCCGAAGATATCATAGATTCCATGGAATATATTGGTATTCGTGCGGATGAAGGCGTAATGGGGAGCGAAGCGGAAATAGGCGATTACGGACCGTATAAACAAAGCTCGCGGGCTGAGGATTCGCCGGCAATCCGAAGAGCTACAAGAGCGATCCTTCCGGGTACAAGGGCCATGTCGGGGATATCGTGATGCTGCTTAGAATCGCATTGACCGGCAGAACGCAAACACCGGAGTTGTACGATATGATGCAAGTTATGGGGGAAGACCGGGTGCGGGGCCGATTGAATGCTTTCGCCCGGTCAATATAGCCGGATATTCGGATAGATCCACCCAATTTTACATACAACATCTTGGAAATGTTCATATGCTCACCCGTATCCCCGCTGTATAGTAGCTTCAAGAACATGAATGCGCTTGCAAAACGATGGAGAGGATGATGGGAGTGCGTGAATGGTGGGTGAAATGGAGGATGGACCGGCCGGGAGGAACTTCCCGAGGCAGTACCCGTGTGTGGCGAGCGATGGTCGTGCTCGCGTTCGCTGTGGTCTTCTTGGCCGGCGGCTTGGGTACGGCCGCTCAGAAGCCGTTGAAAGCGGCGGCGACGGATTGCGACATCGGCGCGGGAGACCAAGCTTCGCAGCAGATCATGGTATTTGACCCCAATGCACCCGACTGGAATGCCGGCAGTGCGCTGAAGTGGACGTGGGCGCCGAGCGCGGCGAACGGTTTTGCCAGTCCGACACCGGGCTGGGGTCTGCCGACGGACATGAAACTGCGGAACAATTGCGCGCTGGGCGGCGGACAATGGATGGCGATCACCGATACGAACGGGCTTGCCGCGATTATCTCTTATCCGGGCGGCAGCAAGAAATGGTATCTCAACACGAGCTCGAACCTGCAGTCCGCCGAGCTGTTGCCGAGCGGCAACATCGCGATCGCTTCGACTTCGTCAGGCGGCTGGGTGCGTGTGTACAATTCGTCGCAAGGCAGCGCGTCCTCGACTTATGCCCAGTATGTGCTGCCGGGTGCGCGGGGCGTGCTGTGGGACCCGCGAAGCAACGTTCTGTGGGCGGTAGGCGATACGACCCTCGCGGCTTTGCTCGTTCAAGGGTCGCCGGCGGCACCGACGCTCAAGGAATCGTTCAAGGTCACACTTCCGACAACCGGAGGCCATGAGCTCCAGCCGGTCTACGGCAATACGGACCGGCTGTGGATCAGCACCGATACCCAAGTCTATCAATTCGTCAAATCGTCGAAAACGTGGTCGACCACGTACGCTGGATCGTCCGGGATCAACAGGGCCGGCGTGCGCAGCGTCGGAAATCAGTTATCCGGGCAGGCGGTCCAGACCGTTCCGGGCGGCGGCTGCACGCTGAACACTTGGTGTACGGATACGGTGGATTTCTTCAATCCGTCGGCCACACGAACGAAAAGCGGGGCAGCTTTCTACAAAGCAAGAATTCTGAATCCGGATTATCAATAAGGAAAGCGGGAGGGAAGATCTCACGATGTCAACTGTATTTCACCGTGTTATGGGCATTATGCTGTCGGCAGCGAGGAAGAATGTTTCTGTTGCAGTTGCGTTCGTCCTGCTGCTTCTGTTAGCCGCCGCGCCGCTGCATCCGCAGCTTGGCGAGGCGGCCGCCGGCGATTACTATGTCGGGACGACGGATCAGTCCAGCGGGGGGAAGATCATCGTATTTGATCCCGGCGTTGCCGATTGGAATACGTCCGCCGCCGTGAAGTGGACATGGGCGCCAAGCGCCTCCAACGGCTTCGCGAGCCCGACGCCGGGCTGGGGACGCCCCTCCGGCGTGAAGATACGCGATAACTGCGTGTTTGGGGGACAATGGATGACCGTAACCGATTCGTACGGGCTGGCAGCGATCATCCCGTATCCGGCCGGAAACGATAAGAAATGGTCGATCAACCTGACCGGCACCCCGAACCTGCATGATGCCGAGCTGCTGCCAAACGGCAACATTGCCATTGCGGCGAGCACCGGAGGATGGGTGCGGATCTATACGTCGTCGCAAGGACCGACATCCAGCACATATGTACAGTATAACTTGCCGGAGGCGCATAATGTGCTGTGGGACCCGCTTAACAATACGTTGTGGGCGCTGGGAACGACGCTTGATGCACTGACGATCGGCGGCACGCCGAGTGCGCCGACAATAACGAAGCAGTTCAGCGTCGCGTTGCCGACGGCGCACGGCCACGATTTGCAGCCGGTCTACGGTAACACCGATCGCCTGTGGGTGAGCACAGGCAGCAAAGTATACCAGTTCATCAAATCAACGAAAAGCTTTAGTGCTGCGTATCCGTCAACAACGATCGGACGCTCCGGTGTCAAGAGCGTCGGCGACCAGCCGTCCGGCCAAGTGGTAGAGACGGTCCCGGATACAATCAAGTCGCCGCCGGGCGGCTGCACGCAGAGCACCTGGTGCACAGACAGCGTCGATTTCTTCTCGCCCGATATGACGAGAACCCGGACCGGCGCCGCCTTCTACAAGGCGCGTCTGTGGAACCCGAATTACCAATAACCAGCCGAGCCGGTCGTATGACACGGGCTGCCCTGTAGCGGGCAGCTCCGTTTCCATTTTTTCGGCGAAGGGATATAGACGGCTGGAGACCGGCCCCATTACAATGAACATATTAATGCTTCAACATGACCGTTTCATGGGGGAGTGCCGATGCGATTTGCCTTTTTTCATCATTATTCGATCCGTCTGCAGCTGATCGCGGTAGGCTCGGCGATTCTTTTGTTTCTGCTGGCGGCGGGCGTGTGGGGCTATAATCAGATTTTGAACATTACGTTTAAGCGCAACAGCGACTACACGATCGAGATGCTGTCGACGATCCGGCAGAGCATATCGTCGAACGCGGACACGATCAACCGGATGATCCCGAACATCGCGTATAACGAGCAGGTGCAGGAATATTTGCTCGAAGACGACAGGCTGCGGCAATACGAATGGTATGGCAAGGTGGAGAAGCTGCTTGTCAACCTGCAGTCAATGAAGCAAGGCATCCTCGGCATCGTCCTGATCGGGGAAGGTACGAGCTCGTATAATTGCATTGGCTGCCGGGAGTACATTCCGTTCCGCGATATTCCGGAGCGGACGAGCGCTTATTACAGCGGCGTGCAATATTCGCCGTACTACAAAGATTACGTCCTGTACGTAGGCGTGCCGGTCTACGATAACCGAAGATCGGCCGCCGCCGAGCGCAAAATAGGCTACGCGGTCATGGTCCTCAGCCTGCGTGCGCTCATTCCCTCCGTCGAGACCGTTTCCCGTAAAATTTCCGGCAGCTTTTACGTGCTGGACCGCAATCAGGTGATCGCCTCCGGCAACGATCCGAAGAAAGTCGGGGAGAAGCTGGACGCCGCAACGGCCGCCGCCATACGCGACGGCCATTCGTCCGATGCCATGGAGCGCAATGGCGAGACAACGATCGTTCATTCGGAGGCGATCCCGGAGATGAACGGACGGATCGTCAGCGTGCTGCCGCAGCGCGAGCTGTTTCGCGGGCTGGAGGAAGTACAGCGTCTCATCCTCGGCATGTTTGCGCTGCTAATCGCGGTCATGTATACGCTGTACATCACGATCACCCGCAACATGCTGATGCCGATTCAGTCTTTCATCGCGTTCATTCAAAAGCTGCGCACGTCGGGACTGCATCATATCCACAAGCGGGTTACGGCAGAAGGGTATCTGGAGATCAGCATTATGGCCCGCCAATTCAATTCGCTGCTGGACGAGATCGACGATTTGACCCGCAAGCTGGTCGATTCCAAGACGCATATTTATGAGCTGCAGCTGCACAAGAAGCAAGCGGAGCTCCAATATTTGAAGAGCCAGATCAACCCGCATTTTCTGTACAACACACTGGAGACCATCAAAGGCATCGCTCATGTGAGAGGCGTACCGGAAATTCGCGAAATGACCGATGCGCTCAGCCGTGTGTTTCGTTACAGCATCAAGGGCGAGGAGCAGGTTCGTCTGGAGGAAGAGCTTCGGATCATCCGGGCTTACGTCAGCATTCAGCAGGTCCGGTTCGCAGACCGGTTCGACGTTCGCTACAAGCTGGCGGACGCATGCAGCGATTGCCGGGTCATGAAAATGATCTTGCAGCCGCTGGTGGAAAATGCCGTCTTCCACGGTATTGAGCCGAGTCTCGAGCGGAAGCTGCTGACGATCGGCTGCCGATGGGAGAAGGACGATTTGCTGCTATGGGTCGCAGACGACGGGGCCGGCATCGAGCCGGAACGGCTGGAGGCGATCAGAGCCAGTCTCGAAACGGCTAACGGAGAATCGTCGCCGGCTCATCGAAATGCTCATATCGGTCTACGCAACGTCGACAGCAGAATCAAGTACACGTACGGGGCCGAATATGGGATCGTCTCGATCGACAGCGCGCCTGGCTGCGGAACGAAGGTCACGATACGCATTCCGGCAAGGGAGGAAGACCATGTACAAAGTATTGCTGGCAGACGATGAAAAATGGATTGTGGAAAGCTTGAAGGCAACCATTCATTGGCAGTCGCTCGGTTTTGACGTGGTTGGAGAAGCCTACAACGGATTGGAAGCGTTCGACAGGATCGTCGAACTTCGTCCCGATGTTGCCTTCATCGATATACGGATGCCCGGCATGAACGGCCTGGAGCTCATCCGGCGGCTGCACAGCGCGGAGGTGCCGGTGCATTGCATTGTCGCCACCGGCTACGCCGAGTTTGAGTATGCCAAGCAAGCGATGCAGTACGGCGCGGTCCGTTACTGTCTGAAGCCGTTCGAACGGACGGAGATTGAAGCGGCGCTGGAAGCGGTTAAGCATAGAATCGTCCAGTCGAACCGGCTTCTTCAGCTCGAGCTGCTGAACGCCATGTATTCGGAGGCGGGATCGGAAGAGGATAGCCGGCCGGCCGGCACTGCGATGGACGATACGTTAAGCCGGCTGATGGGGCTGCGATGGACGGAGGAAGGCGGCGCGGTGGCGGTGGCCCTTCAAGGCTGCGGTAGCGAGCGGATTGCGAGCGAGATTATGGGGAGCGCACTTCGGGTCGGGAGAGATAAGTTCGTATGTTTTGTCAGGCGCCAAGACCTCGCCGGTACGAAGGAGCGTCTGTCCGCGCTGTCAGCGCCGCAGCTCAAAGGGATCGGGATCAGCCTGCCCTTCGCAACGTCTAGCTCGGTCCGCGAGCGGGTCGAGGCGGCGATGGCCGCTTCGTATAGCTGGTTCACGACGGGGGAACAGATGGCCGAAGAAGCGGATGATGCGGTCAAAGGCGAGTTCCAACCCGAGGCCGCAGCGTTCCGCGAGTTGTCCGAAGCGATCGCGGGACAGGACCGCCTTCGCACGGAATGCGCGTTCGTCCGGCTCGATTCGAGCTTTCGGGAAGGGCGATGCACGATTCGGCATGCCTTTCGGCTTTACAATCACACGCTCTCTTTGCTGTATGCCGCAGGGAATCCGAACATTGGCGAGGAGCATTATGTGCATGATTACGACGAGCTCGTCGCTCTCTTCGGCAATGCCCGTGCGATGCTCGATGATTTGCGTCAGCTTACGCTAATGGACGCTTCTGCAAACACCGATCCGCTGCGAAGCTTGCGGGAGGAGGAGCGGCTTCCGCAAATTGTGGACTACGTAAGCAAGCATTTTCGCGAACGTCTTTCCGTGCAAGAGGTGTCCAGACGTTTTTACATCCATCCCAATTATTTGAGCCATCTGTTCAAAAAAGAAATGCGCGTCAACTTTACAAAATATTTGACGGATATTCGGATGGAGCATGCCTCCAAGCTGCTCCTGGGAACCGGTTTGTCGGTAGGCGAGGTGGCCGAGCAATCCGGATACGACGATTACTTTTATTTCGCCAAGCTGTTCAAGAAGCATACCGGGCTTACGCCAAGCGAATTCCGTGCGTACGGCGGCGTGCGCCATACCGCCACATAGCGTTATGCCGGCGGCTCAAGGAGGTCCATCCGTCCGATCGGTTGAACCTCCTTTTAACGTGACGGCATACAGCCATTTTTTACATATAATCTCTTGGTTTTATTCATATGGACCGTGCGCCGGTTCTCGTATACTCGAATCATCCGCTGGAGGAAAACGCTTTATTAAGGAGGGGGTATACTTGAAAACGGACGCCAGGCGGATAAAGCGAATGATGGAGTACAAGTACATGTATCTTCTGGTTTTGCCGCTTGCGGCATACTACGCCGTGTTCGATTACGGCCCGATGTACGGCATTGTGCTCGCGTTCAAGGAATTTAACTTTGCCAAAGGAATCATGGGCAGTCCGTGGGTCGGTCTTGCCAATTTCAGGGAAATCTTCATGCTGGACGATTTCTGGATTGCGTTCCGCAACACGCTCATCATCTCGCTGGGCAGGCTCGTGTTCGAATTTCCCGTGCCGATCGTCATCGCGCTGTTGATCAATGAAGTGAGGAGAGCCGGAGCCCGGAAGTTTTATCAGGTGGTGTATACGTTTCCGCACTTTTTGTCGTGGGTGATCGTCAGCGGCATTATGGTCAATTTTCTCGGCACCTTCGGCGTATTGAACCAGCTGCTGGAACTCGTTGGTTTGCAGAAGGTAAGCTTGCTCGTCGATCCGACCTACTTCCGCAGCCTGATTTATTCCAGCAGCCTATGGAAAGATATGGGCTGGGGGACGATCATCTATTTGGCAACGATTGCCGGAATTCATCCGGCGCTCTATGAAGCAGCCTCCATCGACGGAGCGGGACGATTCCAGCAAATGCTGCACATTACTTGGCCCGCCCTGAAGGGAACGGTCGTGATCCTGCTCATCCTGCAAGTCGGCCGGACGATGAGTTCCGGAGGCGGGGGATTCGATCAAATCTTTAACATGTACAATCCGGCGGTATATGAAAAAGCGGACATTCTGGATACGTACATTTACCGGCGCACCTTTGCGCTCGGTTCGAGCTACGGTACCTCTACGGCGATCGGCCTGTTCAAATCGGTCATCAACTGCCTGCTGCTCGTGCTGACGAACCGGATTGCCAAGCGATTGGGCCAGGAGGGGATCTACTGATGCCGGGGATCAAACGATGGAGCCTGTCCGGCGCGCTGATTCATTTGCCGCTGCTGCTGCTTGCGCTGGCGACGATTTTGCCGTTCTACAATGTGCTGATTACGTCGTTCGCCGATCCCGCGTCCATAGCCAAGCAGCGGCTATATCTTATCCCGACGAGCTTCAGCGCGGTTTCCTACCAAACGCTGCTGAACGGCAGTTTTGTCGGCCGGGCGCTCGCCAATTCGTTAATGGTCACCGTCGTCGGTACGCTGGTGAATATGCTCGTGACTTCATGCGGCGCTTATGCGCTGTCGAAGAAAGAGATGCCGGGCCGCAGGTTTCTGATGGTTGCCATCGTGTTCACGATGCTGTTCAGCGGCGGCTTGATTCCCTACTATCTTACGATCAAAAATTTGCACTTGATCAACACGTACGGCGTCATGATCCTGCCGGTCGCGGTCAATACCTTTTTCCTGATCATTCTGATCAATCATTTCCGTTCCATTCCGCCGGAGCTCGAGGAGTCGGCCAAGATCGACGGCGCGAACGACATTTATATTTTGTTCCGCATCGTGCTCCCGATTTCGAAGCCTACGCTCGCGGCCATTACGCTGTTCTACGCGGTGTCGCGCTGGAACGAATGGTACCTCGCAATGCTGTTCGTCAATGATCCGAAGAAATACCCGATGCAGCTGTTTCTGCGTAATATGCTGATCGACATCACCAAGATGCGCCGGGACGACATGGGTTCGGCCATGGTATCCCAGCTCAGCGAGATTTATCCCGACGGGCTCAAGATGGCCAGCGTCATCGTAACCATGCTTCCGATTATGCTCGTGTACCCGTATTTGCAAAAATATTTTGCCGCCGGCGTTACGCTTGGCGCGGTCAAGGAATGAATGCCGCGTTCAAAACGCGGCTTAAATCGGCTTTAATCAACAAACTTAAAGCAAATGGGGGAGGCTTACCATGTTCAACTCCAAACGATTCAGCGCATCCTGTATGGCTATTGCTCTGGCGGCCACGGCGCTTGCCGGCTGCAGCGGCAGCCCGGACGCGCAGACGGCCAAAGGCGGCGAAACCAGCGCGCCCACAGGCTCGAACAACGCCAAGAAGCTTGATATTTCGGTTTCGTTCTTCAATATCGGTTCCGCGTTTCCCGACCGCAATTCGGACGCATTCCTGAAATTCATACAGGACAAGTTCAATGTCAATATCGTCGACAAAGTGATCAGCTACGCGGATTATAAGGAGAAGTACCAACTGTGGGCCGCTTCCGGCGATCTTCCCGACATCATCAGCGACGACGTGATCAACAGCGAGCAATACTACTCGCGGATCAAGCAAGGGATCGTGCGTCCGCTCCCGTCCGATTTGAGCAAGTACCCTAACGTGCAGAAGGTGCTTCAGCTGGACGACACGAAGGATTTGAAGGTGGACGGCAAATTTTATATGATCCCGCGCCAAACGTACAAAAAAACCGACGAGTGGGCCATCGAGCGCGCCATCGTCGTACGCAAGGACTGGATGGAGAAGCTCGGTCTGAAAGATCCCGTCACCTATGACGACTACTTGAACATGTTCAAAGCGTTCGCGCTGCGGGACCCGGACGGCAACAATAAGAACGATACGATCGGCCTGTCCTTCCGAACCAACACCTTCCTCGTTCCGATCGCCGGCGGAACGTTCCCGAACGTCATTAACGGCTCGTGGGTGAAGGAGAACGGCCAATATATTCCGTACTTTGCGTCGGACAAAATGAAGGACGTCGTCAAGCAGCTGCGCCAGCTGTATACGGAGAAGGCGCTGGATCAAGATTTTGCGCTGATGAAACCCAACGACGGATACGACAAGTTCGGTCAAGGCAAGGTCGGCGCGCTTGCGGTCCAAGGGACGCCCAATGCGCTGCTGAACATGAAGAACGCCTGGAGCAAATATAATAAGGATACGAACATGGAAGACGTGATCAAGATCATTCCGATCTCCTGGGCGGCGGCGGACGGAAGCCGGTACCGCTATACCGCGGTCACCTTCTGGTCGGAAAGCTATTTCAGCTCCAAGGTGAGCGACGAGAAAATGGACCGCATCTTACAAATATACGATTGGCTGTTGTCGGACGAATTCGTGACCTTCAAGCGGTACGGCTTCGAGGGGAAAGATTACAAGAAGGAGGGGGACAAATTCGTCGTTACCCGGGAACAGGACGACTCGGGCAAGTTCAAGACGCTCGGATCGCTTTATCCTTCATACGGCGGCCTGTTCGGCGCGCTTGCGGCATGGGGGCAGCAGCTCGAGCTGGAAGATAACCCGATGAACAAAATCAATTACGGTGACAAGCTGTGGACGCTTTCGTACAATACGTACAAAAGCAACGTAGAGAAGCTGAAGCCGGTCCCGACAAACTTCAAAGTCGAGCTGCTCTATACGCCGGCCAAAGCGAAGCTCAGCGCGATCAATCCGCTGGATGACGTCATCAAGGTGGTGCTCGGCAAAGAGGACCCGGCGGCCATGTGGGACAGCATCGTGAAAGGCTATGGCAATAAAGGACTGCAGCAGGCGATTAAAGAAGTGAACGAAGAAGTACGGAAGCAAGGACTGGATCAATAACGCGTCCAGCGGATCGTCCAATCCCAGGAACCAGGAACCTCTCCGGGCATCGGCCCCTGGAGAGGTTTTGCTGTGCAATCGGCGTTCGGCGGCTATGACTCCGGACGCTTTTTCACTTCCATGGCAGCATTTCCGGGGCGATTCAAGCAAGATCTTAAATTTGGATAGCCCATCTTAAAAATAGAATACGGCAAATGTTAACTTCGGCTTATGAAGTTAAAACGAAATGATTTCGCTCGCCCCGCTCCTTGTGTTAAATAGAAAATAGCGAAATCGACCCGCGCTTCTTGTCATGCGCCGCTCTTTCACCTTCAAGTCATAGCAGCTTCGCTCCGGCCGTTCTGCACCGCTTCGTCGGAGCTGGCTATTTCGCTAAGCAGAGTTTCATTTAAAGGAGGAAAAAGGGGTATGGATCAACACAAGCGGAAACGATGGCTTGCCGCAGGGACGACGGCACTGCTGTCGGTCTCGATCATTGCAGGGTGTAACTCCGGCTCGGGGAAACAGCCGACGGGTCAGCAGCAAACGGGAGAGCCCCCAAAATTGCAAGCGCTTACGTATTGGGTAGGCCTGGCGAGCAACGTTGCGGCGACGCTGAAAAGCTTCGGGGACATGACCGTCTATCAGGAATTGCAGAAAAAAACCGGCGTCAACGTGCAGTTCCAGCATCCGCCGGTCGGCCAGGAGAAAGATCAGTTCAATCTGATGATTACGGGCAACAAGCTGCCGGACGTTATCGAATACGGCTGGACAGGATACCCGGGCGGTCCGGAGAAAGCGATTAAGGACGGAAAGATTATTAAGCTCAACGACATTATCGCCAAGAACGCCCCGAATTTAAAGAAAATATTGGATGCAAACCCGGATTGGAAGAAGCAGATCGTAACGGACGAGGGCAGCATTTACGGCTTCCCGTTCCTGCGCGGCGACGATTATTTGCTGGTCAGCAACGGCATTGCGCTCCGCAAAGACTGGCTCGACAAGCTGAATATGAAAATGCCGGAGACGCTAGACGACTGGCACAAGGTGCTGACAGCCATCAAGAAAACCGATCTGAACGGGAACGGCAAAGCCGATGAAATCCCGCTGCTGATCGGCAAAGGAGATATGGGCGGAGCGATTCCGTTCCTCGGCTCGTTCGGCGTGAACTACGACTTTTATCAGGTGAACGGGAAAGTCAGCTACGGTCCGACTCAACCGGAATACAAGCAATTCCTCACACTGATGAACACATGGTATAAGGAAGGGCTGCTCGATCCGGACTTTGCCGTAACGGACAGCAAGCTGAAGGACGCCAAGGTGACGGGAAATCAGCTGTTCGCCACCGTGATGAGCACCGGCTCCGGCATCGGCAACTATACGTCGCTGGTCAATAATAAAATACCGGGCTTCAAGCTCGTGGCCGCTCCGTTCCCCGTGGTCAAGCAGGGCGACAAGAAGATGTGGAGCGCCAAGTCGTATAACTTCTCCGGCGGTGTCGCGGCGGCGATCTCCACCACCAATGCGAACCCGGAAGCGACGGCCAAATGGCTCGATTACGCCTACAGCGACGAAGGCAAAATGCTGTTTAACTTCGGCGTCGAAGGCGTCTCGTACAAAATGGAGAACGGCTATCCGGTCTATCTGGACAGCATCATGAACCCGAAAGATACGTCGATGGCTTACGCGATGGCCCGCCATGTGCGCGCCAACTTCAACGGCCCGTTCGTGCAAGATAAGCGCTATATGGAGCAGTATGCCGCGCTGCCCGAGCAGAAGGATTCGATCCGCATCTGGTCGGAGCCGACCAACGAAAGAAAGCTTCCGCAAGTGACGCCGACCGCAAGCGAGAGCGGTAAGTTCGCCTCGATCATGAACGACGTGAACACGTTCAAGGACGAGATGTTCAACAAGTTTATTATGGGAGCGGAGCCGCTCGACAACTTCGATAAGTACGTTAAGACGATCGAGGGCATGGGCATTCAGGATGCGATCAAGATCCAGCAAGCCGCTCTGGAACGATACAACAAACGATAACGCACGGACCAACGATTGCCAGGAGACTCCACGCGCAGGGAGATGATCCGTTCATCTCCCTGCGCCAATTTCAACGAGACGGAGGGATCGCCGTTTGAATCCAACCAAATCCGCCGCAGCGGCCGCCGCCAAACCGGCCCGTTCCGAACCGGGCGTCTGGGTGACGATCGGCCGTGATTTACGGCGCAACAAGCTGTTGTATTTGATGGTGCTGCCGGTTATCGCGTACTATGTCATTTTCGATTACGGTCCGATGTATGGCCTGCAAATCGCATTTAAAGATTACAGCCCCGGCACCGGCATATGGGGGAGCCCGTGGGCCGGTTTGGAGCATTTCAAGCAATTTTTCGACAGCTACTATTTTTGGCGCATTATTCGCAACACCTTGCTGATCAACGTATACGAGCTGATATTCGGATTTCCGGCGCCCATTATTCTCGCGCTGCTGCTTAACGAGCTGCGCCGGCAGGCGTTCAAGCGGATCGTTCAGACGATCACCTACTTGCCGCATTTTATTTCGATTGTCGTCGTTGTGGGGATGCTGGTCGATTTTTTGGCGCGGGACGGGGTTGTGAATCAGCTGCTGTCTACGTTTGGCCTCGCGTCCAAGTCATACTTGTCCGAACCGGACTGGTTCCGTTTGATTTACGTGTCCTCCGGCATTTGGCAGCAAGTCGGCTGGGGCTCGATCATTTATTTGGCTGCCCTGTCGACGATCGATCCCACGTTATACGAAGCGGCAAGAGTCGACGGGGCGGGCCGCTGGAAGCAGATGGTTCACATTACGATTCCGGGCATTATGCCCACGGTCATTATTTTGCTTATATTGAAGATGGGATCGATGATGTCCGTCGGCAGCGAAAAAATACTGCTCATGTACAATCCGCTGACCTACGATACCGCAGACGTGATCTCCACGTTCGTGTACCGCAAAGGGATTCTGGAAGCCAGCTACAGCTACACGACGGCTGTCGGCTTGTTTAACGCGGTCATTGCGTTCTCCCTGCTCATTGTTTCCAACAGCATCAGCAAACGGGTGAGCGAAACGAAACTATGGTGACGAAAGGAGGGGAAGCGCGATGGATAAACCTTCATTTGGCGAGAAAACGTTTAACGTTGTGAACGTGACCTTGATGATCGTCATGTGCTTTGTCACGCTGTATCCGTTTCTATACGTCGTTCTGTCGTCGATCAGCGATCCGGGATCGCTTGCGCAGCACCGCGGGCTGCTGTGGAAGCCGTACGGCTTCAGCCTGAATGCATACAAGGCTGTCTTCGCCAATCCGAACATTGTGAACGGATACGGCAATACGCTGTTCTATGTGGTCGTCGGCACCTTCTTCAACCTCATCATGACATCGCTCGGGGCGTATTTTCTTTCCCGCCGCAACGTATATTTTAAAAACGCGGTCATGTTCATGATCGTCGTCACGATGTTTTTCCAAGGGGGGCTCATCCCGACGTATCTTCTCGTCAGCAATCTGGGAATGGTCGATACGGTGTGGGCGATGATCATTCCCGGCGCCATCAATACGTGGAACTTGATCATTATGCGGACGTCGTTCCAGGCCGTGCCGGTCAGCCTCGAGGAATCGGCGAAAATGGACGGCGCAAGCGAATGGACCATCCTATGGCGGATCATCATTCCTTTATCGATTCCGGTGATGGCGGTCATGCTGCTGTTCTATGCCGTAGGCCATTGGAATTCATGGTTTAACGCGATGATCTATTTGCGCGACCGCAATTTGTATCCGCTGCAGCTCATCCTGCGCGAGATTCTCATTACGAACAGCACGGACAGCATGACGACGGACGCCGCAGGCGTGGATAAGATGCCGATCGGCGAAACGATCAAATATGCGACGATCATGGTTGCGACGCTTCCGATTCTGATCTTGTATCCGTTCCTGCAAAAATATTTTGTCAAAGGGGTCATGATCGGAGCGCTGAAAGAATAAGGAAGGGAAGAAGGAAAAAGGAAGCCGAGTTCGAATAAGATAATATCGAGACTCCATGGAAGAGGTGATTTCGGTGCGGTTCGGCAGCACGCTGCGTGGCAGCGCTTTCATCACTCTCTTATTGTCTTATTTGGCCGTTTTCCTGCTTCCGCTTGTCCTCGGATCGATTTTGTATACCAAAACGAGCAATATTATGGTCGATAACGCCAACCGGGCGAATCTTGCGATGCTGGAGCAGCTGCGGCAGGTGATGGACATCAAGCTCAAGGATGTGGAGCAAATGTCCCAGCAGATTGCGTTCAATTCCCGGCTGCAGTGGCTGATGAGCAATACCGACAGCCCTGGCGACCAGGACGCTTACAAGTTCGTCGAATTCGTGACGGAGCATCTGTCGCGATACCAGAATGCCAGCGATTATATTCGCGACTATTACGTCTATCTCAGCGCGACCGATACGGTGCTGCTGCCGAGCGCCAAGACGACGGCCAATATGCTGTATGACCGCTTGTATCGTCCCATCGGCCCGGACTTCAATCTGTGGCGCAGCCGGCTGATCGATCGTCCTCACTATCAGGATTATACGCCCGTCACGTACGACACGCCGAGCGGCAAGCTGGACACGATTACATTCGTGCAGACGCTGCCACTGGGCGAGCCGAACGAATTGCGCGGAGCGCTGGTCATTCTGCTCGATATGAATAAAGTCCGCAGCATGCTGACGCAAATCGAGTCCGCCTATCAGAGCTCGGTCTTCATACTCGACCGCGAGAACCGGCTGCTTGTCGGCAGCGAGCAGCAGGCACAGCTCTGGGAGCGGCTCCGGCTTACGGTGCCGAAAGGCGGGGCGCCGTATGAATACCAGGATGAAGGCGTCGACAAGATGCTGCTGCATACCGAATCCGAGCGCAACGGGTGGAACTACGTCCTGATCATGCCGAAGGATGTGTATCTGGCGAAGGTGCATACCCTCAAAAACTGGATGATGACGCTGCTCGTCATCTGCCTTGCCGGAGGGGCTGCGGCGATCGTATATTGGCTCCACCGCAATTATGCGCCGCTCCGGGATGTCGTTCGCGCGCTGCAGAAGGAGAAGCCCGGGAAGGCTGCACTGCCGGTCAACGAATACGAGTTCATCCGCGAGACGATCCGGATGACCATGCACGAGGAACGGGAGCTCCGGCATACGTTATCCCGCCAAGCCCCGGTGATCCGGGCGAGCTTCCTGTCCCGGTTCGTCCGCGGGCAAGTGGATGGTTCCGGGATGACGGACGAGTCGCTGCAGTTCATGGACATACGTCTCGTGTCCGGCGAGTTCGCGGTCATCTTGATCGAGATCGCCGATTTCAGCGGCTTCAGCAGCGATTCGTCGGAGCGGCAATGGGCGCTTGTCCGGTTTATCATTTGCAACGTTGGCCATGACCTGATTCGGGAACAGGCGTGGGGGTACGCGGTAGAGCTGGACCGCAGCCGCGTCGCGCTGCTTGTCAACTTTTACCGGGAGGAGCGCTCTGAAGATTCTCGCATGCTGGACGGTATCGCCGACAAACTGCTGCCTGTCATGGAACAGCGTTTCAAAACGAACGTGACGATCGCGATCGGCGACGTGCACGAAGGCGTGGAAGGGGTCGGCGCATCGTATTTCGAGGCGCTCAGCGCGCTCGATTACAAGATGTACCGCGATCACGGCGCCATCATCCGCTACAAGGACATTGCCGATGCCGACCGGCATTACTATTACCCGATCGAGACGGAGATGCAGCTGATCAACTTTACGAAAAGCGGCGACGTCGACAATGTCGATAAAGTGATCGGGAATTTGTTTCATGCGCATTTTACCCAGCGCCGAATTACGCCGGATATGGGCAGAAGCTTGTGCAATAACATGGTGAGCACGCTGTGGAAGATCATTAACCCGCTGGACCCGTATTACAGCGAAGTGTTCGGGGAAGCGTTCGATCCGCTCAAGGAGCTGTCCGCCTGCTTGACCGTCGATGAGATGCAGGTGAAGATTCGGGAGTGGTTCCTTGCCCTGTGCGGTTACTTGAAGGCTAGCCGCAGCCGCGGCAGCCGGCCGTTGTCCGATCGGATTACGCAGTTCATCGAGCAGCATTACGGCAACGAACTGCTCAGCCTGACGATGATCGCCGAGCAGTTTGAGCTGACACCGCAATATTTGTCCGCACTGTTCAAGAAGCAGACGGGTACGAACTTGACGGATTACGTCACGAGAGTCCGGATCGATGCAGCCAAGAAGCTGATGAAGAACAAGAAGCTGACCTTTATGCAGATCGCCAATGAAGTCGGCTACGCCAACGATATCGGGTTCATTCGGGTATTCAAGAAGTATGAAGGCACGACCCCGGGCAAATACCGCGAATCGCTGTAATCATCGCCATATGAAGGAGACGATCTCCACGAATGCTGCCGCCGCGATGGCGGCTTTTTGCCGTTGACCCCGCGTTCATGGAAAGCTTGAACCCGCCATGGACGGAGAGAACGGGGACGGGGGAGACGGGGAGGTCGACTCACCGCAGGCTGCTACGGGCACGGGGATAAGTAGGACGGTGGAAAGATAAGGGAGACGGACACCACTCGGGCAATGGCCCATATAATGCATCATGATCAGAGAAAGGATGAATCAGCATGCATTTTCTTTTCGGATACGCGCCTTCCTTCTCGCCGAAGGAACGACCGACGCCATCGACCGATCCGTCGGATGTGTCGCAGTTTCAATACTCGGCCAAGCAAGGCATGATGCCCGCCGCAGATATGTCGAAGCTGCTGCATACGATTAGCACCCAATCGAGCTTCGCGCTGCGCTTGAAAAAAGCGGCTGCGGAAAGCAACAAGCCGGCGGTCAAGCATTTGATCCAATCGCTCGGCATTCAGACGCCGTTCGAAGTCACCGTTACGCCCGACGGAATGGCCATCGACTTCAAATCCTCCACATCCCATATTTGTTATGAGCTGCATGCAGCCTTGTGCTGGTAATTCGCTTACATGAAATGGTTGGCATTGGGAATAGTAACTAACGATGATTCGGGAATAATTGCGGCATGAAAGGGCAAGGAGCATCGTTATGGCGAACGGGAACACTCTCTCCGAAGGACAGCTTGCCGATTCGGCGGCGTCTTTTCTGCGAGCAATGAAAGACAGGCTAGGCGAGAGCGCCGATATTGTATACAGGGAGATGAAGCTTGGCCCGCATGCCGTCATCTTCGTATTCGTGGAAGGCATGGGCGATCCCCGGCATGTCATCGAATCCATTCTGAAGGATGCCGATTGGTTCTCCGATTCGCCCGTGGGCCTTTCCCCCGAAGCGTGCTTAACCTTCCTCAAAGAGCGAACGATTGCACTGGGAAAAGTAGGCGAGGTGCGTACCTATCCCGAGATGATGTCACAGCTGCTGTGCGGTCAGACGATCCTCTATATCGAGGGGGCCCGCACGGCGTTAAGTGCCGGAACGGAGATGCTGAAGCAGCGGGGAGTGGAAGAAGCCAGCTCCCAATCTGTCGTCCGCGGTCCGAGGGAAGGCTTCACGGAGTCGCTGCGCGAGAATGTCGCGCTGGTCAGGCGGAGGATTCACAATACCCAGCTGCGGATCGAGCATCAGAAGCTGGGACTGAAGACCGGCACATCCGTCGCGGTCATGTATTTGGAGGGAACCGTGGACATGGCCGTCCTCCAAGAGCTGCGCAGAAGGCTGAACGCCGTGAAGATCGAGAGCGTTCTTGAGAGCAATTATATTGAAGAGCTGATTCAGGACAGCCGTTACAGCCCTTTTCCGACCGTGTTCAACTCGGAGCGGCCGGATGTGATCGCATCGGCCGTACTGGAGGGGCGAATTGCGATATTCGTGGAAGGCACCCCCTTCGTGCTGGTCGTTCCGGCGCTATTCGTCCAGTTTTTTCAATCCAGCGAAGATTACTACCAGCGCGGCGACTTTGCCAGCTTCGTCCGCCTGCTTCGGTATTTCTGCTTTGTCGTCGCGCTGATCACGCCGGCGTTTTATATTGCCATTACGACATTTCATCAGGAAATGATCCAGACGACGCTGCTCATGAGTCTCATCGGGCAGCGCGAAGGCGTACCTTTTCCATCGTTTGTCGAGGTCGTGATAATGGAGGTGACGTTCGAAATATTGCGCGAGGCCGGCATACGGCTGCCGAAGTCGGTGGGGCAATCCGTTTCGATCGTCGGGACGCTGGTGATCGGACAAGCTGCCGTGGAAGCCGGGCTCGTCTCGGCCGCCATGGTCATCGTCGTATCGATTACGGCGATTTCCAACTTTGCGCTGCCCGCCTTTAATGTCGGGATATCCGTCCGGATGCTTCGCTTCGTTCTGATGGCGGTAGCCGCTGCTTTCGGGCTGTACGGCATTATCGTCTCGATCATTATGCTCAGCCTGCACTTGTGCAGCCTCCAGTCGATGGGGGTCCCTTACATGACCTCCTTCGCACCGTTTCGCTGGAATAGCCAAAGCGACGCCTTATTAAGAATCATGCGTCGAAGGAAGAAAAGCTAAGGCAGCAAAGCCTAGACATGTCCGCGCATAAGCAGACAAGACCAAGACAGATAGGACAGATGGTTATGCGAGGGATAGCAATCGGATTGGCGTTATCCGTGATCCTGACGATGATGCCGGGATGCTGGAGCCGGAAGGAGTTGAACGAACTGGCCGTCGTGATGGCGCTGGGGGTAGATCTTCACAAGGATGGCTATATCGTATCGGCCCAAGTGTTGAATTCCAGCGAAGTCGGTTCCAAGGAACGTGTAGCGGCCGGCAGTTCTCCGGTCATTACTTACAAGTCGGCCGGCCGAACGATTCCCGATGCGCTGCAGCGCCTATTGAATGTCGCTCCGCGAATGCTGTATTTGTCCCACGTTCGCATCCTTGTATTCGGCGAATCCTTGGCCCGGAAAGGGCTGAGCGATGCGCTCGATTTCATTTCGCGGGACCACCAGCTGCGTAACGATTTTTTTCTGCTGGTCGCCAAAAATACGGAGGCTTCGGAAATTCTTGACGTCATCTCGCCATTCGAGCAAATTCCGGCCAACTCGCTGTATTCCTCCATCCTCATCGCGCATAAAAAATGGGCCGCTACCGGCAAAATCAAGCTCCAGCAATTCATTACGGAGCTGGAACGGGGCGGATCGGATCCGATCATCTCCGGCGTTCTGCTGGAAGGCGACCCGGAAGCAGGACAATCGCTCGATAACATCAAAAGCATACAGCCCAAAACGCTGCTGAAGCATGCAGGCCTGGCCGTATTCAAAAAAGACCGGCTTGTCGGCTGGCTGGGAGAAGCGGCCAGCAAAACGGTGAACTATGCGCTGAACGAGGTCGATACGACGGTAGGTAACATCGCCTGTCCCGGCAGCGGCGTTGCCGGATTTGTGATCGAGCGTTCGGCCAGCTCCTTCGATGTTCGTCTGGATGAGAACGGAAAGCCGTCCTTCGTAGTGAAGCTTCGCGCGGAAGCGAACTTGAATGCGGTTCAATGCAGTGCCGATTTGAGCAGCCCGTTGACGGTGGAAGCCTTCGAGAAAGAGCTGGAGCGCAAGATGGAGCGGCATATCGGGCATTATGTCCGCGAAGTTCAGCACAAGTATGGTGCCGACATTTTCGGCTTCGGCGAAATGCTGCACCGTAAATACCCCAATTTATGGAGGAGTTATCGGACCGACTGGGATGAAATCTTTCCGACGGTTGACGTCGGGGTCCGCGCCGACGTCAGCATTCGGCGAATCGGTTCGATCATTCAGCCTCAGAAACGGAAGATGATGGAACGATGAGATGGAGCATCGGTGTACTGCTGTTTTTGCTGGTCGTTTTGGCGCTTGAGACGCCGCGGATGGTCAAGCTTCGATCGCCGCGGGACCTCGTCGTCTTTTTGCTGCTGTGGGGGCTTGTCTTCGTTACGGCCGTCGCCAACTGGGCGAGATGGCCCGGACTAAGGCCGCTCGATTGGATTCGCATCGTTATGCAGCCCGTCAATCGGCTGTTTTCTTGAACCGTGGAAGCGGGGGAACCGAATGAACCGATGGAGCCGGAAGACGGGAGGCGGGGAGTGCCGTCATGCAGAGAGAAATTACGGCGTGGCAGTTTTACATATTAACGTTCGGCCTGACCGTAGGCACTTCCATTCTGGTAACGCCTGCCGGCCTGGCTCATTCCGCGCGGGAAGACGCCTGGATCGCTTCGTTATGCAGCATACTGTTTAACCTGTTGATGGTTGTGCTGTATTTGGCCTTGTCCCGGTTGTATCCCGGAAAGACAATATTCGGGATGTTGGAGAGCGGCTTTGGCAAATGGCTGGGCAAAGCGGTTGCGATGTTGTATCTTTTTTATTTTTTGATCTTGACGGGCACGCTTCTGGGCAACCTCGGTTTTTTTATTACGAGCGAAATGATGACCGAAACGCCGATCGAGGCGATTCAAATCTTATTCCTGATCGCGGCCGCGATGTGCGTACGGCTCGGTATTGTAATTTTGGCAAGAATGGGGGAATTGATGTTCCCGCTGGTGGTTTCTCTGTTTCTAATCCTTGTACTTGCGCTGCTTCCGCAAATCGATTGGGACTATATCCGGCCTATGCTTGAAGACGGCTGGACGCCTGTAATGAAAGCCGGCTTTCATTCGGCCATGTTCCAGGAGCTGGTGGTGCTGCTGACAGTGCTTCCTCTGGTCAAAAGGGGGCCCGCTGTGGACCGGGCTTATCTGGGAGGCGCTATGACGGGAGGGGCGGTGTTGGCGATCGTCGTCCTGCTGAGCGTACTGATCATGGGCATCGAGCAGACGGAGAACAGCTCCTTCCCGGCCTTTGCGCTTGCCAAAATGATCAATGTCGGCAATTTCTTTCAGCGGGTCGAGGGCATCTTCATAACCATCTGGGTGCTGACCTTTTTTATCAAAATCTCTTTGCTCATCATATCTCTGCTGTGGGGGTTACAAGCCGTATTCGGATTGAAGGGGCATCTTCCTTTGGTCTACCCCGTAATGGTGCTCATTATTATCGTCGCTTGGAACACGTACATCAACACGGTGTACATCAATGAGATTATCGCAAAGGTGTGGTCGGGCTTTTCCATGCTGTATCTGCTGTTTTTCCCACTGTGCTTGTACGCGGTAGGGCTGGTGAAGAAAAGCTTCTCGCACAAGTAAACGAGATATCTAGGACAGACGGGAGGCCGGTGGGCGGTATATTTGCTGCGTGCTATGCGATACGTATAGAAATGCTAAATTTGTAAAATAGTAATAGGTGCGCATAACGAATATCGTACAGGGGACCGATCGATGCATGGGATACCTTCGTAACTGGCTTGGACGCAAAAAACAAAATCCCTTGAGGCAGCAAGAGCCAAGCGGGAGCATGCCGATGCCGATCAGAGACGATATACAGACCAATGTCGACTTGCTGAGAGGGTTGTTCACGCATACGCCCGATTTGATTATTCGGCGATTCCGCATCAAGACCAGCGGCGCGCTTGCCGCGCTTGTCTATATGGATGAGCTGACGGACCGCAAGGCGATCAACGATAACGTGCTGCACCCGCTAATGCATGAGGCGGGCGAAGGCAGCGAAACCGACAGCATCATTACAGTGGGCGACGTAAGGCGCGCCTTCGACATGCTGCAGATCGAGCGAGCGATTCTGCAAGGGAGAAGCGTGCTGCTCGTAGACGGCGTGCGTACGGCCGAAGTGTTTGACACACAGGGCTGGCCGCAGAGAGCCATTGAAGACCCGCAGCTGGAAGCCAGCATCAAAGGCTCCCATCAAGGCTTCGTCGAAACGGCCACGCAAAATATCGCCATGATCCGCAGATACATCCCGGACCGCGAATTGAAAATCAAAGAGTTTATCGTCGGGAAACGCGGAGCGACCAAGGTCAGCGTCCTGTACTTGGCTGACGTTGCGAATCCGGAAACGCTGCAGGAGCTTGAAGACCGCATCGCGCGAATCGACGTGGATGCTGTGCTCAATACGGGAGAATTGGAGGAATTTATCGAGGACAACCCGTATTCGCCGTTTCCACAGTTTTCGACTACGGAACGCCCGGATGCGGTTGCGTCGCATGTATTGCAGGGGAGACTGGCCGTCGTTATCGATCGAACGCCGGGCGTCTTGATCGGCCCCGTTTCTTTTATCACTTTTTTTCAAAGTGTCGATGATTACAATTCTCGCTGGCAGAGCTCTTCGTTTTTGCGAATCATCCGGTTCTTTGCTTTTTTTGTGACCATTCTGCTCCCCGCTATATATATTGCGGTCATTTCCTTTAATTTCGAAGTTATCCCTCTGCAGCTGCTGCTGTCGGTCGGGACGTCCAGAGTGGACGTGCCGTTCACACCTCTGGTTGAAGCACTTATTATGGAGCTCACCCTCGAGATGTTAAAGGAAGCGGGCATCCGGCTGCCGGCGCCGATTGGCCAAACTGTAGGCATTGTAGGTGCCATTGTCATCGGGCAGGCGACGGTGCAAGCCGGGATCGTCAGCAACATTATGGTTATTGTCGTGTCCTTGACCGCGCTGGCCTCCTTCATTGTTCCCAATCACGACATGTCCGCCGCACTGCGCCTGATCCGTTTCCCCATGATGCTCATCGCTACATTTTTCGGACTCGTCGGGGTGGCGATCGGATTAATGGTGCTGCTCGGTCATCTGATCGCGCTGGAGTCGCTGGGAATGCCGTACTTCAGCCCGATCAGCCCGATGATGTTCGCCGATTGGAAGGACGCGCTCATTCGGATGCCTTTATGGAAAATGAACAAGCGGCCCGTGAGCACGAATCCAATGCAGCAAATACGTCAAAGCACGAATGATCGGAAAGGTGACGACGGATGAGTAAAAACGCGCCGAACGAAATAACGGTCCTGCAATTCGCGTTTATGATTCACGGGGCGCAGCTCGGCATCGGGCTGTTATCGTTACCCAAAGTACTGGCGAAAGAAGCCGGAACCGACGGATGGATCTCCTTGCTCATGGGATGGGCGGTCGCCGTCGTCTGCAGCATCGCTATCGTTCAACTGATGAAACGTCATCCGGGCGCCAGCTTGTTCGACTTGCTGCGCCAATATTTCGGCAAAGCTATCGGGACGCTGCTCAGCGCATTGCTTTCCCTCTATTATTATTTTGCATTCTTCACGAGCTTTTTTGCATCGGTGCACGTGTATAACGAGGAACTCTTGCCAAGGACCCCTGTATTTCTTCTGACACTATTGTTTTCACTTCCTGTATTTGCCATCACAAGGCATAAGCTGCGCGTCGTGGCTCGTTATGCTGAATTGGTGTTTTGGGGGTCTTTGTGGCTTATCCCTTTGTATTTGTATCCGCTTCGGGATGCGATCTGGCTGAACCTGCTGCCTGTCCTGCAGGAAGGATGGCTTCCCGTCCTCAATGGAGTGCCGACGACTGTGTACTCCTATCTCGGATTTGAAACCGCATTAATTTTGTATCCTCATCTTAGCAATAAAAAAAAGGCAGTGCATGGGGTTTTGCTTGGCAATACGTTAACCATGGCTATCTATTTTATTGTCGTTATCGTTTGCTTTACTTTTTTTTCGCCAGACGCCATTACTTCGTATAGTTTGCCAACGCTCAAGGTAGTCAAAATCATCGAGTTTCGCTTTTTGGAACGCATCGAGATTATCGTCTTGATCGGCTACTTGTACATGCTTTCCAGATTGTGGATCATTTATTTGTACAGCGCCGTATTCAGTACCAGCGAACTGCTGAGGCAGAAGGAACACCGTTCGTATTTGCGCATGTTCATGCTGGGCGTGATTGTGTTTTCGTTTGTGTATTCCCCTACAATGGAATGGATAGAACAGATGAAGAAACTGTTCAACCAGCTAGGAATATATTTCGCCTTTGCCTTTCCCGTATGTTTGTTCGGTTATACTCGTCTGGTAAGCGTGGTGCGAAGGGAGAATTAGACGTATGAAGCGTGCGTGCCTGCTCGTCTTAAGTGCGATCAGTATCCTTATAGCCGGATGTTACGATCAAACCAATCTGGAGGAACTATCGTTCACGCTGATGATGGGGCTGGACGTGGATGATCATGACAATTTCATCGTGTATTCCTCGAGCCCGGTTTTCAATGAAGAAGCGAAGGATAACGTGGAGGTTCAATCCGTAGTTGCCCATACGCTGCGGGAAGCTCGCAACAAAATCGATGCGACGCTGACGGGCGTGACGATCGCCGGGAAAAATCAATCGGTTCTGCTCAGCAAGCGGTTCGTGCAACAAAAGGAAAATTGGTTTGACCTGATGGATTTGTTTTACCGGGAAGCGAAGCAAAGTGCATCTCCGAGAGTCGTGCTGGTCGACGGGCCGCTAAGCGAGATATTCAATTTAAGGCCGGGAGACAAACCGCGTCTTCCCATTCATGTCAGAAGGCTGATCGACACGGCGCACCGCAGAAACATTACGGTGATGACCACGCTGCAGGATTTGCGCCGCCAAGTTAAAGATCGGGCGATGATGCCTTATATATCGGAAATCAAGAGAGAGAAGAGGGAGATTAAAGTCACCGGGACGGGTTTATTGTCGAAGGAAGGAAAATATGCGACCTCCCTCTCGATTTACGAAAGCGAGCTGTTGTTGATTCTTCAAAATCATATCAAAGATAACGCAACCGTTTCGTTGCCCGTGAACCTGTCCCATATTAGCGGAAGTAACAACGAATATGTCGCGATTGATATCAAAAAAATTAAACGAAAAATAAAAACATCCTTCGACGGAGAGACGTTCCGATTCGACGTCACCTTGAAGCTTCTCATCACCTTGTTGTCTAAGGACTTTAATATCGATATACAACAAGATATCGACACATTGAAATCGGAAATCGGCCGACAACTGCAGGAAGGATTTACGGCGCTCATTGCCAAATGCCAGTCCCACCGCGTCGATCCCGTCGGCTTCGGCCTCCATGCCAGAGCGTTTCAGTATGCCGCATGGAAATCCGTACAGGATCAGTGGGATACCGCTTTTGCGAAAGCGAAGATCGGCGTCAAGGTGCACATTGATATGCAGTCGGCCGGCGTCACCGAATAGCGCTATAGTCAAGGCGGTTACGCGAGCTCGGCTCATGCAACCGCAAAAAAGAGGCTGCCGCGGCAGCCTCCAGCCAGTGACCGGGGATGTCAATTCATAATGATGCCGTTAAACAAGTGCTCGTTGCCCAGCATCAGATTGATGATGAAATAAAATAACGGAGAACCAAGAAGGATAATGAATATAATGCAGAGCGGAACTAACCCGTTAAAAGGCTTCGATTGATGCGTTTTTTTGGCTGTTTCCATAGGATTTTGCCCCCATTCCATAACTTGATTATAATCAAATTATAGGTTGCGTTCGCGACGGTGTAAGTGACATTTATCACAGCTGCACGCATGTGTCTTGCGACAAAAGCGTCGACACGCAGCTTGCCGCCTACTGAACGATCGCGAATGGCAGGCGTACACTTGTTGGAGAAGTCTGGTGTGCCGAAGAAACAGATCAACTTACTTTATGGAGGTTCATGTATGACACATTCGCAAACGGTTCAAGCCTTGTTTAAACCATGGGCGCACGCGAAGCTGCCGCTGCCTAATCGGGTTGTGATGGCGCCGATGACGCGGCAATGTTCTCCGGACGGCGTTCCGGGCGCCGACGTGGCCGCATATTACCGCCGCCGGGCGGAAAACGGCGTCGGACTGATTGTGACGGAAGGGACGATTATCCGGCATCCGGACGCATCGAATCAGCCGAACGTGCCGCATATGTATGGCGAAGCAGCGTTAAACGGCTGGGCGAACGTCGTTGCCGCGGTTCATGATGCTGGCGGCCGGATCATCCCGCAAATTTGGCATATAGGAACGAGAGGCCACGTCAACGATTATTCGGAATCGGACATCGCCGCGATCGTCGATGCTTTCGCCCAAGCGGCCTTGGAGGCGAAGCGGCTTGGGTTCGACGGCATGGAGCTCCATGGCGCGCACGGTTATTTGATCGATCAATTTTTCTGGGAGAAGACGAACAGCCGGACCGATAGCTATGGCGGCGACATGCTGAAGCGCACCCGCTTCGCGGTGGACGTGATCGAAGCTTGCCGCCGCGCCGTCGGTCCGGAATTTCCAATCGTGCTGCGCTTCTCGCAATGGAAGGCAAGCGACTACGGCGCGAAGCTGGCCGCTACGCCGGCGCAGCTGGAACAGTTTCTGGCTCCGCTGGTTCAGGCGGGCGTCGATATATTCCATTGCTCGACCCGGCGGTTCTGGGAGCCGGAGTTCGAAGGCTCGAATCTTAACCTTGCCGGCTGGACCAAACAGCTGACGGGACTTCCGACGATCACGGTCGGCTCGGTCGGCCTCGACAGCGATTTCATGAGCTTCTTTACCGAAGGAAAGGCAGCCGGCAACGACAAACTCGACGGACTGATCGAGCGGCTCGAACGCGACGAATTCGATCTGGTGTCCGTAGGCCGCGCTTTATTGGTCGACCCGGCGTGGGCGGACAAAATCCGCGAGAACCGGACGGACGAGCTGATCTCCTTTACCCCGGAGGCGCTGAAAACCCTATATTAATTAGTACTAATGGTATGTTGTGCTGATGACTCGCCGCTTTGCGAAGCGGCGAGTTTGTCGCTTGCCATCGACTTGAACGCTCTCGGATTGGTGCCGTACCGTTTGCGGAACAAGCTGGCAAAATGATTGTAGCTCTGAAACCCGACATCCTCCGCAACCTCGGTCGCCCCCCTGTCCGTATGCTCCAATAACAGCGCTGCCTGATCCAGACGAATCCGGTTCAACGCTTCAATGATCGAGCAGCCTACCGTTTCCTTGAACAAATGCGATAACCTGGAGGGAGATAGCCCGACTTCCCGCGCCAATTCCGCAATTTGGAAAGGCCGCTTCATTTGCGTCGATAGCAGGTGAAGGGTCTGTTCGATACGGGGATCCATGGGGTTGCTTTGGCGCTGCTTCAGCAAAAGCAGTATTTCTCGAAGAGACTGATGGCATAATTCCTGCCAATACGGCCTTCGCTCCTGCCAATCCGCAATGATCCGCTTGAACGCCCGGTACATTCGTTTGAGCACATAGCTGTTATCGATATGCACGATGGCGCATGCCTCGGCAAATTCGAACCTCGGCTCGAGCAGCTCCGGCGAGAAATGAGTCCATACGAAGTTCCACACCTCGCCGCGGCATGTTCCATATTGATGAGGGGTATCGCCTCTCATAATCGCTACATCCCCAGCCCGGCAAATCCGCTTCCCCTCATCGGTGATAAAGTAACCTTCCCCCTGCAGCGTTAGCGCCAGCAAACAATCTCTGATCCCTTCCGGTCGTTTTACACTATAAGAATCGTTTTCCGCAAAATGCCCCGCGACGATGATGCCCTGTACAGGATAATCGTTGTAGTCATCCGGATCGTTATACTGTTTCATGCCTGAATACACCTCGAATTCGAATGCCCCGTAAGATCTTGCAATGGGGGGTAGAATGAATTGTAGCATATTATCAATAGCGAATGGAGCTCTTATTGCTAAAAATAGCAGAATTGTGATAGTAGATTAGCGAGTTTGTTACTTCCGGCCCGAGGGGTGTTTGGATAAGATAATCGTATAGAACAAGTTCATTTTAAGGAGGGGCCGAAGTGCTTGATTACAGCAAAGAAGTGATACGGCCGGTTATTTCGTTAGACGGGGAATGGCGGTTCGCCTTGGATGCGCAGGAGCAGGTGAAGGGGGAAGAATGGACCGGGGAGAAGGCTGATCGGGCGATCCGGGTACCGGGGTCTTGGGAGGAGCAAGGCTTCGGCGAGCCGTCGGAGCATAGCCCGATCGGGACTTGGAAGAAGCTTAACGAATACACGGGCGTTGCGTGGTATGCAAAAGAGATCGCGGTTCCCGAAACGATGCAAGGGCATCGGTTTCTGCTAAAGCTTGCCGGCGTGCGCTGGAAATCGCAGGTATGGATCGACGGACAAGCGGTCGGAGAAGAGGATAGCCTGACAAGCGAGCATACGTTCGATATTACGCCGTTCGTTCGGCCAGGCCGTCTGCAGCAGCTCGTCGTCAAGCTGGACAACCGGATGCTGCTGCCGCTTGCGGAAAGCCACATTCATTCCTACCACACCGCTACGGCTTGGGGCGGGATTACCGGCGGAGCGCGCATCGAGGCACTGCCCCCTTCCCGAATCGAGCGAACGGCGGTCACGCCTGACGCCGCTTCGAAATCGGTCGATCTGGCCGTCTCTCTGTCGTTGGATGACGAAGAGGCGGCGGATTCCAAGTGGCTGGTGGAGGTTGCCATAACGACAGCGGAAGGCGCCGTTATCGCCGACGCTTCCGTACCTGCCGGCGGCAGCGGCTCCCGTCGCACGCTCGCTGTGAAGCTGGAGCTGGGAGAAGGGGCTCGGCTGTGGTCCGACCGCGATCCTGTGCTGTATCGCGCATCGGTGCGATTGAAGCGGGAAGGCATCCTGCAGGACGAATACGCCTTCCGATTCGGCCTTCGATCCATCGAGGCCCAAGGGAAGCAAATTATGCTGAACGGAAACTCCATTTATTTGCGAGGCTACGTGGATTGCTGCATCTTCCCTCAGACGGGATATCCGGTATGGGATTTGGAGCACTACCGCAAGCAGTTCCGGACCGCGAAGGAACACGGCTTCAACCATGTCCGTCTACACGGCTGGACGGCGCCCGCGCCGTTCTGGCAGGCGGCGGACGAGGAAGGGATGCTCGTGCAGACGGAGCTGCCCCACTGGTCCAACTTCTACAATTTGCAAAGAGGCACGCTGCCGCAAGAAGTACACCGCTTCTTCGAGCGCGAGCTGACGCGAATTATCGCATCGCTGAACGCGCACCCGTCCTTCGTCATGCTATCGCTAGGCAATGAACTGATCAACTCGCAGGGGAATCAGGCGCTGAACGAGCTGATCCGAACGGCGCGAACGCTCGATCCTTCGAGAATGTACACCGACAATGCAGGCTACGGCGAACTGCCGCCGCTGGACAGGGAAGGGGATTACTTCATCCCGACGCTGAACTGGCATACGCCTTATCATATCGATAATGCCGCGACACCCAATTCCTGCGAGGATTACGAGAAAGTGACTTCGTTATCCGACAGTCCGGTCATTGCGCACGAGCATGGACAATTTACGATGTACGTCAGACCTTCCGAGGAAAGCAAGTATACCGGCGTTCTGCGTCCGCACTGGCTGGAGACGACCCGGGAAACGCTGGAAGCGAAGCGGCTGACGGACCGCGTCGACGAGTTCATCGATGCGACCGGGACGCTGCTGGTCCGGGCGCTGAAGGAAGCGATGGAACGGGCGCGGCGCACACCGGGGCTGGCAGGCATCCAGCTGCTGGACATCCGCGATTTCCCGGGGCAAGGCCATGCGACCACCGGTATTCTGGACGTATTCTGGGACAGCAAGGGCATCATTGAACCTGATGCATTCCGGCAATTCAACGATGAGACCGTGCTGCTCATGAGATCGCAAGGAAGAACGTTTGCCGCAGGCGAAGCGCATGCGGTCGAGCTCGAATGCTCGCATTTCGGAACCGAGCCGCTCTGCGGAGCGACGGTCACCTGGGAGCTGACGGCGGAGGGCCGAACCGTTCGCAGCGGTTCGCTGGAGAACGTGAACGTAACCAGCGGCAAGCTGCAAAGTCTGGGACGCATTCAGCTGGAAGCGGGGGCGGAAGAGACGCGCGCGCAAGCGCTCGAGCTGCGGGTCACGCTGGCGTGCGGGGAAGCTCGCATTCATAACCAATGGGAGTTCTGGGTATTTCCAAGGACCACGAAGCTGCCGCAGTCCAGCCGCATCTGGTCGAGCATCGCAACCTTGCGTCCCACCTTGCCCGGCGCGGATTTCCGGCAGGAGTTCGGCGTCAACTGGCTGAGCCACAAGGAAGAGAAGGGGACCGACCTCGCGATTACCGACGTGTTGTCCCGCTTCGTTCTGCAATATGTGCTAGACGGCGGCAGCGCCTGGCTGATGGCCAGAGCGGACAATATGCATGATTACGTGAACTCGAAGTTTTTACCCATATTCTGGAATTATATGTGGTTCCCGCTGCAATCGGGCACGACCATGGGGATGGTCATCCACGACCACCCGCTGATGTCGCAGTTTCCGCATGACGGCAAATCCAACTGGCAGTGGTATCACCTGGTGGACAAAACGCCTGCGATTTGTCTTGATTCGGTGCCGCAGATTCAACCGGTCGTCGAAGTCATCGACAATTTCAACCGCGGCAAGAAGCTGGCGTATGCCTTCGAAGTCAAGATCGGCAAAGGCAAGCTGTTCGTGTCCAGCTTGCGGCTCAACGAGCGGTACGATATCAAGCGGCCCGAAACGGCGTATTTGTTTCAGCACATCGTTCAATATTTGCGAAGCAGCCAGTTCGATCCGGCCGTTCGCGTCAGCGTAGGCGAGCTGCTCGGACTGTTTAAACTGAATAACAGGCCTTGATTGAGAACAACAAAAGAGAGAGCAAGGAGTGTGGGAAGGCATGTCAATAAGCACGGAACAGCGGGTTCGCGTCTGGGAAGAAGATAAGGTCATCCCTACGTACGAGACGGGGGAGCCCGACAAAAATCCGATGTTTTTGGAGAAACGCGTCTATCAGGGCAGCTCGGGCCGAGTATACCCTTATCCGGTCATCGATAAGATTTGTGACGACAAGGTAGACAAAACGTATCGTCTGGTCATTCTGGAGAACGAATACGTGCGGATCGAATTGATGCCGGAATTGGGCGGGCGCGTCTACCGAGCGCTGGACAAAACGAACCAGTACGACTTCGTCTATTATAACCGCGTCATCAAACCGGCTCTCGTCGGGCTGGCGGGTCCGTGGATTTCCGGCGGTATTGAATTCAACTGGCCGCAGCATCACCGCCCGAATACGTTCGGTCCGGTGGAGTATAAGCTCGAGGCGAACGGCGATGGCAGCGCGACCGTCTGGATGAGCGAAATTGACCGCATGTACGGGACGAAGGTGACGGCGGGCTTTACGCTCTATCCGGGCAAGGCGTATCTGGAAATTCATGCGCAGCTGTACAACCGTACGCCGCTGCCGCAAACGTTCCTGTGGTGGGCCAACCCGGCGGTTGCCGTCAACGATCATACGCAATCCGTGTTTCCGCCGGACGTGCACGCCGTCTTCGACCATGGCAAGCGCGATGTCTCCCGGTTCCCGATCGCGACAGGGACGTATTACAAGATGGACTACTCCGAAGGGGTGGACATTTCCCGCTACAAAAATATCCCGGTCCCGACCTCCTATATGGCTTACCGGTCGGATTACGACTTCGTCGGCGGGTACGATCATCAGTTGCAAGCAGGCTTGCTCCATGTAGCCAATCATCACGTGTCGCCGGGCAAAAAGCAGTGGACGTGGGGCAACGGCGAATTCGGTCAAGCCTGGGACCGCAATCTGACCGACGAGGACGGGCCGTATATTGAGCTGATGACCGGTGTCTTCACGGACAACCAGCCCGATTTCAGCTGGCTTCAGCCTTACGAGGAAAAGTCGTTCAAGCAGTACTTTATGCCGTACAAAAACATCGGCGTCGTGAAGAATGCGACGATCGACGCTGCGGTGAATCTGGAAGTCGACGAAGAGACCCGGCAAGCCGAGCTTTCCGTCTATGCGACGTCAAGCTTCGAGCAGGCGATCGTCGAGCTTCGTGGCCTAAACACCGTCTATGTCCGGGAAAGCGTCACGCTGTCGCCCCGCGAAACATACGTGACGACGGTCAAGCTTGCCGCCGCAGACGAGCCGCATCATCTGACGGTAACCGTAAAGGACCGGACCGGCCGCATCCTCGTGTCGTACCGTCCCAAGCCTGCGGCTATCGAAACCATGCCCGAAGCGGCCAAGCCGCTGCCGGCTCCTGCGGAACTCGGCACCCATGAGCAGCTGTATTTGGCCGGCTTGCACCTGGAGCAGTATCGCCATGCAACCTTTGAACCGGAGGACTACTACCTGGAAGGCTTGAAGCGCGACCCGGGGGACAGCCGGATCAATCTGGCTTACGGCAAGCTGCTGCTCAGACGCGGACAGTTCAAGGAAAGCGTGACGTATTTCCGCCGCAGCATCCAGACTTTGACATGGCGGAACCCGAATCCGTACGACAGCGAAGCCTACTACCAACTGGGCATCGCCTTGAAGCTGCAGGGGCGCTTGGAGGAAGCATTCTCGGCGCTGTACAAATCGGTTTGGTCTGCTGCGATGCAGGACGTCGGTTATTTCTCGCTGGCTCAAATCGCAGCGGAGCAGGGTGACTGGGCCGAAGCGCTGGAGCTGGCCGAACGCTCGCTTATTCGCAATTCGCGCAACTATCAAGCGCGACAGCTGAAGACGGCTGTGCTGCGCAAAGCAGGCCGGTGGGATGAAGCGGAATCTTTCGCCTTGGATACACTGCGTTTGGACGCTGCGGATTTCGCTGCGCATCACGAGCTGTACTTGATCGGCCAAGCGAAAGGCGACGCCGACAAGGCGGAGGCTGCAAGGAGCCATGCGCTGAGACTGATGCGGGGGGATCTTCGCAACGTTCTGTCGCTTGCCGCAGACTACGCCGGCAGCGGATTGTATGAAGAAAGCTTGCACACGCTGGAGGAAGCGAAATCGGAGCTGAATGAGCAGGCGTACCCGATGCTGCATTACGCGCTGACTTACTGCTGCGCCAAGATGAATTTGCATGAAGACGTCTTGGTCCATCTGGACAACGCCTTCGCCGCTTCGCCGGATTATTGCTTCCCTAACTCCCTCATGGAGCTGCAATGGCTGGAGCTTGCATTGAAGATTCGACCTGAGGACGCGAGAGCGCATTACTACTTGGGCAATCTGCTGTACGACAAGAAGCGGCATGACGAAGCGATTGTCCACTGGGAGGAGGCAGCAAGGCTGGATCCTGCCTTTCCTACCGCTTTGCGTAATTTGGCGCTCGGTTATTACAACAAAAAGTCCGATCCCGAAAAGGCGCTGGCTGCCCTGGAGAAAGCGTTCGACTGCAATCCGGCCGACGCGCGCATCGGCTACGAACGGGATCAGCTGTACCGGAAGCTGGGCTACAGTCCCGGGAAGCGTCTGGAGCTGCTGGAAGCGCACATGGGGCTCGTGGAAGCAAGGGACGATTTGTTTATTGAATACGTGACGATGCTGAACATGCTGGGCCGGCATGATGCGGCGCTCGCCAAGCTGCTGAAACGCAAGTTCCATCCGTGGGAAGGCGGCGAAGGGAAAGTGACCGGGCAGTATGTGGTTGCCCGAGTGGAATGGGGCAAACGGCTGCTAGGGGAAAAGCGTTACAAGGAAGCCGCCGATATGCTGCTGGCAGCGCTAAGCTATCCCGACAATCTGGGGGAAGGCAAGCTGGCCGGCGCACAGGAGAACCATGTGTATTACTATCTTGGCTGCGCCTTCGAGGGCATGGGAGACGCGGAGCAGGCGAGGCGTTCGTTCGAGAAAGGCTCCGTCGGGCTGGAGGAGCCGACGAGCGCGATGTACTACAACGACCAGCCGCCGGACATGATCTATTATCAAGGATTATGCTGGCTGAAGCGGAACAACAAGAAAGAAGCGGCACGGCGGTTCAATAAGCTGATCGATTACGGAGAACAGCATGTAACCGACCAAGTACAAATCGACTATTTCGCCGTATCGCTGCCGGATTTCCTCGTATTCGAGGATGACCTGACGCGCCGCAACGAAATCCACTGCCGCTATATGATGGGACTTGGCTATCTGGGCAAGCGTCTGACCGGTCCTGCGTTGGAACAACTGCAGGCTGTGCTCAAGCTGGATCCCAATCATCAAGGCGCCGCACTCCATTTGGAGCAAACGGAATAACACGGATAGTAGGGAGGGGCTGCTGCCTTTTCCACTCGGAAGGCCAGCCCGTACCTCATCAAGCGACCGGCAGGGCAGAGTCATTGTCCTGCCGTGCGCAGAGGTGACGTAAGCAATCATGCTGTGAACCAGTATGCTTGTATATAAAAAGTTAAAAGTTAGGGGTTGTTACATTGAAAAAGCATATGACAAGCGCCGCTGCGATCATCATGCTGGGTTCGCTTCTTGCGGGCTGCACCCAGAAGGATCCGGCAGGGGCCGCGCAGGAAACGAAGCAGGAGAAATTCGAGCCCGTCACGCTGAAGATGTATCAGACGCAAGGGTATTGGACCGAGGAAGACTTCAAGGCGTTGATCCTCGATCCTGTTCAGAAAAAATACCCGCACATTAACATCGAGTTTCTCCCGAAGGTATCGGTTGAGAAAGCGATTGCGGCAGGCGAAGACATCGACCTCGTAGCCGTTTGGAACGGGCTGATGCCGCAGTATGACGACTTGGGCCTTTTCGAGGATATTACACCGCTGCTTCAGAAAACGAAGTTCGACTTGTCCCGCTTTGATCAAGGGGCGATCGACAGTGTCAAGCAGTCTACGAAGAAAGGTCTTCTCTACGGCTTGCCTAACTGGGTTCAGCTTTATGCGCTGTATTACAATAAGGACATTTTCGACCGGTTCGGGATTCCTTATCCGAAAGACGGGATGACGTGGGAGGAAACGATCGATCTTGCCAAGAAGGTCACGCGGCTGGATAGCGGCACGCAGTACATCGGTCTCGATCCCGATTATTTAACCCGAATGTTGACACCGCTTTCACTTGGCATTATCGACGGACGAAACGAAAAAACGGATGTCAATAGCGAGCCGTACAAAATGGTATTCGAGACGGCCAAGAAAATATACGAAATCGAGGGCAACACGCCGAAGGAAGGGATTATGTCGGGAAGCGTGACCGATCGATTCGTCAAAAACAAAAACGTCGCGATGCTGACCACCGTCAACCTGTTCGACAAGCTCATCGAGGATCCGAACCTGAATTGGGACGTGGCGCAATATCCAAGCTACAAGAGCAAGCCGAACTTATACGGCGCCTACGATATTACCATTACGACGATCTCCAAAGTCAGCAAGCATAAAGAAGATGCGGCAAGAGTGCTGGAGGTCATGTTCTCCGACGAAGTGCAGCTGATGGGAGCAAGAGCCGGCAAGCTCTCGGTCATGAAGGACCCGAAATTCCAAAACGAGTTCTTGAAAGGGAACGATGCGTTCAAGGACAAAAAAATTGCGAGTGTTTTCAAAAGCAAGCCTGCCCCTCCAGCACCGCCGTATTCCAATTATTATGCGAAGTCGAGAAGCACGCTCGTAAGCAAGTTTAAGGAATATGCTCAGGGCAAAAAAGACGTCAATACGGCGCTGAGGGAAGCGGAGGAATGGATCACGCAGTACATCGGCAGCGGCATGCCGTGACCAAACGGTTAAGACGGGAGACGTACCCGGCGGTTTTATGGCTGCCGGGTATGTCTCTTTGTTGCGGCAACAGAGCTACCACAACGCTGCTCGGAAGAAACGATATATGGATATTTATGTAAAATATACTTGACGATACAGGCTCACATCGTATAGGCTTGTCGAAAGATGAGGTGAACCCGATGACGAATAAACGCTCAAGCCATCGCAAAGAAGATACAGCGCCGGTCAATAAATCCGCACTATTGGTATCGATATTTATGGCAACGGCGCTGGTGGGATGCGGCGAAGCATCGCCCAAGCCCCAGCTAACGCAGGTCAACCCGACCTCGCAGTCAGCCGTGAAGGCCCAGCCATCCGATTCAAGTGAAACGGCCTTGGCGCCGGAAACCCCGCCGTACGGCGGAACGGAGAGGGATTACTGCCAGGACGCGAATAACGACGGAACCTGCGATGATTCAGGAGAAAGCTACGATAAGCAGTACGCATATACGGAGGAAGGACATACCTACTACGGCCGGAGCGCTTCGGTCTCTGCCGGGATCCTGGCAGCGGGAGCGCTTGCTGGCGCAGCATTGGGGGCCGCAGCCATGACGGCAGGCAAACCCGCGCCGCCGGTTGTGCCGAGCAGCCCGCCGGCCGTTTCCCAGCCCTACAAGGGGCCGGGAGCAGCGCCCCAGAACGAGAAGACGCCCGCCGGCGGTACTTCTGCGCCGACGACCTCCGCGCGGTCCGGCTCGTTCAATACCGGCTCGACGGGAAGTCAGCCGCCTTCAAGCGGCATATCGAGCGGGACTTCCGCCTCGAAGGGTGGTATTGGCAGCTCGTCCAGTTCGTCCGGCTCGAGCAGTTGACGAGAAGCAACAGATCATACGCTTTCGCTAAGTAAATGGAATGGGATCGCTGCCTGACGCGCAGCCGATCCTTTTTTTTATTTGCAGCAATGGCCGCAGCGTTGCAACTTGCCCGCGATGTGCCTCGTCTACATATTTGAAATATTTTACATAGACCGCCCGTTCTGAAAATAAAATATATTGCTGCGTTCCCAGCGCGGGGAGCATCAGACAGAAATCGTCGAAGGAGCAGGTTCCCATGAAGCCGGTAATTCACATAGACGAACAACGAAAGCAAGAATTGAACAAAAAGCGCTGGTTTGCGTTTCGAATAAATTTGTTCTTCTTCTTTACGTTTCTCATGTTTTCTGTTCTGATCGTGCGGCTGGCCATGCTGCAATTCGTTGAAGGGGCAAATCTGAAGGAAGAGGAGGCCAAGGTGAACAAGGCCGGCACACCGATACCGCCTATACGCGGGAATATTTACGACCGCCAAAGTGCGCCGCTGGCCTACACGATATCGACCCAGTCGCTTTATTTTCGCATCGAGCAGAATCAGCCGAAGGATCAAGTGGTAGAGCTCGCGCACAAGCTGGAAGACTTATTCGCGCAGTATGGAAGGCCAGGGACTAATCCGATGAAGGCGGCCGATATTATCAAGGCGATGGACGTCGGTTACGATCTGGAGAAGAACAAAACCGCCAAACAACCAAGCTACAACGCCGTCCCGAGGCGGATCAAGTCGGATTTGTCCGAGCAGGAAATGGCGGTGCTTTACGAGCATCGGGATGAGCTGAAGTGGCTCGAGATTACGGAGGAGAGCATTCGCGCTTACGAGAAAGAAACGACGCCGGCGGTCCAACTGATCGGCTATATGCGGCCGTTCTCGCAAGCGAGGGAGCCGAAGAACGGGCTGCCGTTCTATCGCGACAAAAAGGCCGAAGGGTACCTGGACACGGAGGATGTCGGATACGACGGCATCGAGCTGATGTACCAGGAGGAGCTGCGCGGCAAAAACGGCTACAAGACGTATCCGGTCAACGCGCTGCAAAAAATCGTAGGCAAGGTGGAAATCACGAAGCCGATCAAGGGGAACAATCTGTTCCTTACTATCGATAAAAACGTTCAGCTGCTGACGGAGCAGGCGATTATGGATCATCTTGCCTGGCTCCACGGTCCCGAGGGGCGCAATTACCCGGCAAACAAGGGACGGAACGCGGTAACGGGCTACGCCGTTGCCATCGAGGTGGAAACAGGCAAGGTGGTGGCGATGGCAAGCATGCCCGATTACGATCCGAACGTCTGGTTCGGCGGCATTTCGCAGGACGACTACAACCGGATTCAGCCGTTCATTAATAACGGGACGATTACGACCGCCTATCCCGATTATCCGCAAGCGGAAATATCGCGCCATCCGACGTCGATCGTCTATATCGGTTCGACGATCAAGCCGTTATCTGTCCTTATCGGGTTGAATGAAGGGTTGTTCGGCGTGAATTCGTACTACCGCGATGTCGGCGTATTCTATTATGGGAAAGACAATTCCAAGCTGTCCAACTCGGACGGGACCGCGTTCGGATCGATTAACCCGACGCAGGCGATCCGCGTCTCGTCGAATACGTTTATGTCCGCGATGGTCGGCATTCCGATGTTCCAGAAATATTTGAAGGCGGCGCCGGACAAATGGAAGGAATATTTGGGCCAGTTCGGGCTAGGGGTGAAGACCGGGAGCAATCTGCCGCGGGAGTACGAGGGATTAAGCGAATTTCAAAGCAATACGAAGGAAACCGAGCAATCGCGCATGGTGTTCGCGTCCTGGGGGCAGAACGAGAAGTATACGACGATGCAGCTTGCCCAATATGTGACGACGCTGGCGACCCGAGGGAAGCGGCTGCGGCCGATCTTCATCGATCGAATCGAGACGTACGACGGGGAGCTGGTGCAATCGTTCGATCAGCCCGACGTCTTGAATGAAGTCGATTTCTCGAAGCAGCATTGGGATGCGGTTATTAACGGGATGGAGAGCAGCGTGCAGGGCTTTGCCAACTTTCCTTATCAACTGGTCAGGAAAACGGGAACCTCCACGCAAAAAGTCGGCGGCGGCAAGGAAGTGGACAACGCCGTGTTTATCGGGTTCGCCCCAAAGCAGAAGCCGAAGCTCGCGGTCGCCGTCGTCGTGCCGGAGGGCGGCTTCGGGTCCTTCGGCGCCGCGCCGATCGCGCGCAAAATATTCGACGCCTACGACCAATATTACGGGCTTGACGATAACGGGCCTAAGGGCGGCGCTGCGCCGTAACACGGCTCCCTTCGCGGAACCTGACGTGAAGGAGAGTGCAATGTTCACGGAAATGGAATAAAAAGGGTTTCCTTACAATGGCGTTCATGTTACACTGAGACCGTCTCAACGTAACCGGAGGTGGACATAACAATGGCTGATGACAAAGAGAATACGCTCTATGCAAAGTCTACACGATAACCGACGGCGGTTGTTTGTATAGAGCGAATCCTGAGACCGCCTGCATTCATTGAGGATGAACCGGTTGTTGCGAAGACTTTGCTGCCTTGAAATGAAATTTATTTTAAGGGGTAAAGGATTCATGAAATATGTGAGCGCAGACATTTTGCCGGAGGCCTTGCTGAAGGAAGTGCAGCAATATATTCACGGCGCCATGATGTATGTACCCAAGCCAGAAGGAACGCGCCGAAAAGGCTGGGGAGAAGCATCGGGCAGCAGAGCGCATATCGCGCAAAGAAACAATGACATTCGTGCTGGATTTTCACAGGGCGTATCGATCGCGGCGCTCTCGGAGCGCTATTATCTGTCATCCGACAGCATTAAGAAAATTGTGTATTCCAAACGGAAATAGCTTGTCTCTCAAGTCACATGGGATTTTGATGCCATGTGGCTTTTTCGTGCAAAAAACGGTTATAACGTATTTACGGCATATCATCCGTCGGTTCGGATGGTTAAAATAAACTTCAAGGAAAGGTTGTTCAACAATTTCAACAATACATGAACAGGATAGAAAGAGAGGAATCTGGGATGACAAGACCCGCATTAAGCTATACGATCTGGTTCTCGCAGCGTACGGGGAGCACCTTGCTCAATTACGCGCTCGCTTCGACGGGAGTGGCAGGCAACCCCTCCGAATGGCTTCATTTCCAGCACAAAGACCCCGCTGCTTTCACACGCGGAGATTTGGAGAACATCTGGCGGCACGGTACGACGCCAAACGGCGTATTCGGGCTGAAAATCGGCTTTGAACAACGATGGATCGATACCTTTCGAGCCATGTTCGAACTGCCGCCGGAAGCTTCGCGCGCGGAGGTATGGAGCACGGCCTTTCCCCACTGCTCCAAGCATATTTATATGACGCGCCGGAACAAAGTCCGTCTGGCCGTCTCGTGGTGGCGCGCCATCGTTACCGGCGAGTGGCATCGAAAATTCGGGGAGAAGCCGCAGGCGCAGGACATTGCGGATAAGTACAATGAGGAAGCGATCAAGCATTTGCTTATTCAAAGCATGATGTGCGAAGCGGCGATCGAGGATTTCTTGTCGGAGTCCGGCATTGTTCCGCTGACCATTGTATATGAAGATTTTATTCAAGATTACGAAGGTACGGTGATGAACGTGCTGCAATATTTGGGCATTCCGTCGGATGGCGTGACCGTAGCTCCCCCGGCGCTGGATCGACTGGCGGACGAGGTGGCGGAGGCATGGGTGCAGCGGTTCCGGGAAGAAAGCCAGCGCGGGTGGACGCATATCCGGTGGTAGCCTTGGATCGCGATGCGCTCGCGGGAGCCGTTCGTTCAAGCTCTTACCGCTGTGGCCCTGACCGTATATTGATTGTTTTGTAGGGTCAGGGTGGCATCGTAATAACCGCGGCTGCTTGGCTTGCATTTGTAATCGCCGGAACAGCCGCACACAAAAAATTTTGTTTTCGTAAATCCGCTATAAATATTCGTATACTTTTGGAAAAACTTATGCGCGTGGTGGGAGAAAATCGCCAATACATTATCTCTCGCCGCGGAAGGTATCGCATTGAAGAAGGTTTTGGTTTCCGCCATGCTGAGCACATGAGACGGATCGACGGAAGACGTAATGCCCTTTACGTTCAAAGGCCAATGAAAATCGATAATATAGTAGTGCTGGTTGTCGAGCGTATTCAAGATATCGATGCTTTTTTTACTGAATCGTCCGGGCGCATTATCGAGCCACACGTACTTTACTTTCCCCTGCGTCCCCGGAAAATTCATTTGTCCCGCGACGCTTCCCAAATATTTCTTGAATAATCCCCGAGTCGTCGTCTCCCAGTTTCCGATCGACGCTTTGTACGGTATTTTCTTCGCGCCTAATACGGAGTCTGCCGTATTTTTAAAGTCCACGTAGCGCCCTTGAGCGAATTTCCCATGATCGGTTCCCGCCTGCGCGTTGTCTCCTCCGAAAATAACAAAACGTTTATTCCCGCTGCTCACCACCTTCGGCAGTAAACTTTTAAAGATGGTGGAGCTATTCCCGTAACCGACATGACTGTCGCCCACAACTGCAAATGAAATGACCTGTTTCACCGATGCGCGGGTTCGTTTCATCTCATCACCCTTATCCTTTTTGGGAGTTTGCTTTAACATCTATATTCAATGCCTGATGCGTTGTATTGGATAAAACGGCATTATTTTTAAGTCTGCGATGTCATATCTTGCGGTCGTCCCCCGATTTTTTGCGTGGTTGCTGCCCGCCGTTTGGTTTATAATGGCGACATAAGTGCAGAAGAACGGGGGGGACCGGGTGGAAGTATATGAAGAAGTGGTCCGGAGCGCCCGGCAGTTGTTGACCCATCTGCCGGAGCCGGTATATGTCGAGGACTTGGACGGGCGGATGCTCTGGGGAAACCCGGCATTCGAGCAGATCGCGGAGCAATGGAGCCGTGTGCCGGCGGCCGAGCGGCGCGTACCCGTGATGTCTGGTGACGGTCATCCGGTTGCGTACACGGTCTACGCGGCGGCGGCTGCGGACGAGCGGGCGGCATGGTACCGCGTGATCGCGGAGAATACGTCCGATACGATCGTGCTGCTGGACGTTCAAGGGGTGGTCCGTTTCGTATCGCCGTCGTTCGAATCGATGATCGGTTATCGTATGGATCAATATGAAGGATTGGACGCATTCCATGTGATTCATCCGGAGGACCGGGAGTTCGTTCAATTGAGCTTCCGAAGCGTGATTGACACGCGGGAAGCAACGGAAACGAGCTACCGCGCCGTTCGCGCCGACGGGCATGTCATTTACCTGGAAAGCCGGGTTAAGCCGGTGCTGGGCCTTGATGGACAGGTTCTGTATGTCGTAGCCGTCGTCAGGGACGTATCGGAACGGAAGGAAGCCGAACGGCTGCTGGACAATATATTGGAAAATGTCAGCGCCGCGGTGTGGTCCACCGACCGGGATTTTACCCAATACCGATTCTGCTCCAAGAGCATGGAGAAGATCATGGGCATGTCGCGGGAGGTCATCATGAGGCATCCGATTCGGCTGCATGATCACATTCATCCGGACGATAACCTGGTCCTGATGGGCGAGGTGAAGAAGAAGCTTGACGACGGGCAGCCGGTAGACATCGCGGTCCGGCTCATCCATGTCGAAGGTGAAACGCGCTGGGGACGGCTGCTCATTCAGCCGTTCCTCAATCACTGCGGAGAGACGGAGCGGCTGGACGGGATCGCCCTGGACATTACGGAGCAGAAGCGGGCCGAGCTTGCTCTGGAAGAGAGCCGACAGCGCTACAAGTCGTTGTTCGAGAACAACCTGGACGGCGTCTTCTCGATGGAGCTGGACGGTTATTATGTCATTAACGCGAACCCGGCGTTCGAAGCGATCATGGGAATGGAGAAGGCCCGGCTCGCGAACCGCTGTTTCCTCGGCATGATCTTCGATGAGGATCACGCGGAAGTGTACGAAACGCTCCTCAGTGTGAAGCGGGAGGGCCGGCCACAGCATATCGAATGCCGCCTTGCGCAGGCGAAGGAGGGACAGAAGATCGTGAGCATTACGTTCGTACCGATCTTTCTCTCGAACCGGCTGAACGGCATTCACGGCATCGTGAAGGACATTACAAAGCGGAAGACGGAGGAGCGGGAACTGATCGAAAGCGAGAAACGGTACAAGGCGCTCCAGCAAAGCTTGAACCGGTTCTCCAACGATTTGGCCAATGTGTTGAAAGTCTCCGAGCTGGAGCAGCGGTTGATTGACGAAGTGAGCAGCGTGCTGCAGACAACCCGCGTGGCCATTGAAGAGGTGCCGAAGGGAGAAGAGCAGGAGCGCTTGTCGCCGGGAGATACCTGGATTCGTATCGGCGAGAAGCGGCATCCCGCTTACTTGAGGATCGGACTCGATCACGGACTGCTGCCGATCGAGCGGGAATGGCTGGAGACGGCGGTTCGATATGTCACGATATTGTATGACAATCTTCATCTGATTGAAGACTTGATGAAGCGAATGGAGGATCTGGTTGCCGCCAACGAAACACCGCGCTGGATGCTGCGATTGCTATTCAAGCTTTCCGAGAAAGAGCGGGCCACATTGTCCAGCGATCTGCATGATGCGGTACTGCAGGACCTGATTATTTGGTACCGCAAGCTGGAATCGCTGCGCTCCCTCGGTTCGTTCGATCCTGCCGCACACCAAGAGCTTAAGAGGATCGAGGAAGGGCTGTTGGATGCGATCCATCAAATTCGGATTACGTGCAATGAATTGCGTCCTCCATTTCTACTGAAGATGGGATTGATCCAATCGCTGAAAAGCTTATTCGAGTACACGCGCATGTTCGCGAATTACGAAATCGAATTTGTGTCGGAGACGCCTGCAGCGGATCTTACCGAGGAACAAATTTTGGGCATGTACCGGATTGTCCAGGAGCTGCTAAATAACGCGAACAAGCACTCCCAAGCGGACAAGGTGACGATCACGCTTGCCAATGCGGTGGACGGTCTTGCTTTCACGTATGCCGACAACGGCGTAGGTATGGAATGGGCGGAGCACCAGGATTCGTTCAGTCATATGGGGCTTGCCGGCATTGAGAAGCGGGTGCTCAGTCTGGACGGCAGGGTGGCCTTTCGTTCTGCACCGGGGCAAGGGTTTGGCGTTGACATCCGGTTTCCGGTGACATGTCCAATGACATAATGGAGAGGGAGACACTATGGAAATCTTATTGGTAGACGATCACCGGTCGGTCGTCGAAGGAACGAAAATGCTGATTGAATCCGAGCCGGATATGAACGTTACGGTGGAGACGGATGTCTACTGCGTACCCGATCTCGTTCGTCTGAAGACATTCGATGTCATCCTGCTCGATTTGTACATGCCGAACATGAACGGGGTCGATTTGACGCGCAAGCTGCTGAGCTACGTTCCGGACGCCGTGATCTTGATTTATTCCGGCTTCGAAATTGCCCCGCATTTCAACCTGTTGATGGAGTCAGGCGTGTCCGGGTTTATCGCCAAAACCTCCACGCGCGAGCAGCTCATCCAGGCTATCCGGTGCGCGTCGCGGAAGGAAGCGATTGTGCCGATGCAGCTGCTCAAGCAGCTTCGGCGGCAAGAAATCGTCGTACAGGGATCGCCGGGAGGCGAGGAGACGACCGTTACGACGGAAGAGGAGAAGCTGCTTCGGGAGCTGGTCAAAGGCAAGAGCAACAAGGACATTTCGAAGACGCTCATGATCAGCCAGCGGTCGCTGGAGTATGCCTTGACGGAGCTGTTCCGGAAGCTGCATGCGAGTTCGCGCGTCGAAGCGATCAAGAAGGCGAAGCAGCTGGGGATTATTCCGATGGAAGATTTGTATTCGTAACGTTTATAGGCAGCGCTAAGATCGATCGATAACCGGCCCGTTCCGTACGGGAGCCGGTTTTTTATTTCATCTTAATTGATATTGATTATCAATATCAATACAAGTATGATTAAAGCATGTGACTTATTAAAGGAATGGCTTATTAAGGAGTAAGTGGGAGCGGTGTACAATGAAAATCGACATTAACAAGCTCGCTGAGCATTTTGCGCATACTTCTTTTCGGATCGAACAGGTCAGCCGGTACGGGCATGATCCGGGAAGGCGCTGCGACGGCTATACCGAAGCTTTTCCCGGCTTTGTATTTCCGTTAAGGGGGAAGGCGGAGTTTGTATTCAACGGAACGCCATATACGCTGACGCCGGGAACAGTGGTTCATGGCGGAGCGAATATGAAATTGGACCGAACAGTCATCGGCAATACGAGGTGGGAGTACCTGCTTGTACACTATCGCATCTGCGCGCCTGAGCTGACGAGCTTTTCGCTGCTCAAAACGCATTTCCAGCTGTCTCCGGGCCAAAGCCCCCGTCTGACAGAGCTGCTTAAGCTGCTGTGGCGATTGTCCCGCCAGCCGGGAGGCGTTACGGCATTTCAGACCGAGACGATATTCCGCTGCGTGCTGGAGGAGCTGTTCGTCTGCGTCCGAAACCAGAGCAATGACGGGGAACAGACGTTATTTGAGCAAGTATCGAATTACATCCACGAGCATTATATGGACGCGCTGACCGTGCGTGCTCTAGCAGAGCAAAACGAGATCAATGAAAATCGGCTGTTTTATGTGTTTAAGAAGTACGCCGGGATGGGGCCGGGCAATTACTTGATGGCCTATCGCCTTAACCAGGCCAAGGACTGCTTGCTCGCTACCGACGCACCGATCGGCGAGGTGGCGGGCAGCGTCGGTTATGCCGACGCGTTATATTTCAGCCGTTTGTTTAAAAAACAGTTCGGCGTCTCCCCCGGCGAGTTCCGGAGTCATTTCAGGAATAATCCATATGGATTTCAGGATGGCTCCATTCACAGCTAAAATTCGTTTTGCTACACTGGCGATAGCCAAGATAGACGAGGCAAAACAAAGAGATTATCGGAGGAGTTCGCATGAAACGACTGATGGGACTAATCATCTCCATTGCACTTTTGGCAGTTATGCTGGCTGGATGCGCCGGAGCGCCCAAGACTGGAAACTCCGGGGAACCGAATCCTGCATCGCCTGTAACAGGGGCCTCCGCGTCCGGAACAAACGGGCAGGAGGCGAAACAATGGCCGAGAACTTATGTAGATGCGCTGGGCCGCAAGGTTGTGTTGGAGAAGAAGCCGGAGCGGGTTGCCCTGCTGTTTTTCCGTAATTTCGAGCATCTGTTCCTGCTTGGCGAATCCCCTGTGGCCGCCACGGATCTCAATGTGCTTAGCGAATGGGAATCTTTGGCGCCGTATAAGAACAATCCGATTGCCGATCTCGGTTCGATTGCCAGTCCCAACCTGGAGAAATTGCTGGGGGTTAACCCGGATTTAATTATTGCGGTCGCAAGCCGGTACGAGAGCTACGGCGGGAAGCTGGATCAAATCGCTCCTGTCATTACCGTCGACAGCAACGAGAACAACTGGCAAGGCGCGCTGCGGGAATACGGCAAAATGTTAGGAAAAGAAAAGAAGGCCGAAGATGAAATTGCGCGGATCGAAGCGTTCGTCGCCAAATCAAGAGATCAGCTGAAGGCGTACAGCGACAAATCGTTCGGCGTTACGATGCTGGGAGATAAACAATATTGGGCGTTTACCACCCAATTCGTGTTCAGCAAGGACAGCGGTCTTGGTCTCAATCCGCCGAAACATTATGTCAACATGTCCACCAAAGGAGAGCAGACTTCACTGGAGGGACTGGCGTCGATGAATCCCGATTACATGTTCGTCGCTGACCTGGGAGGATCATCCCAGAAATTAAATACATATCTGAAAAATTTGGAGAGCGATCCGGTATGGAATTCTCTTCAAGCGATCAAGAACAAGCGGATGTATCCTTTAGACAGTTCGATTGCAGCCGGAGGACCGCTGGGAATCGAGCTGGGGGTCAAAACCATTGTTAAACATGTGTTATCTCAATAAGGATACAAAACCAACGTTCATTGCAAAGGAGCGATTCGGATGATAGCGCACGAGGATTTATACGACGTTACGATCATTGGCGGAGGACCTGCCGGTCTGTTCGCAGCTTTTTACAGCGGTTTGCGGGAAATGAAAACAAAGCTGATCGAATATCAGCCGGTATTGGGCGGAAAGGTCCATGTGTATCCGGAAAAAATGATTTGGGACGTGGGCGGCCTTACGCCTACACTTGGCGAAAAATTAATTGAACAAATGGTTGAACAAGGGTTGACCTTTAATCCGACCGTCGCATTGAATCAGAAGGTGGAGGCGATTGAACGCGATGAATCCGGCTGCTACGTCCTGCGGACTGCGTCGGGAGAGCGGCATTATACGAAAACGGTCATCGTAGCGATCGGAGGAGGCATACTGGAGCCTCAACGAATTGACCTCGAAGGCGCTGAGAAGTTCGAGGTGGCGAATTTACATTACGTCGTCAAGTCGCTTATGCGGTTCAAGGATAAAACAGTGATCATTTCCGGCGGAGGAAATTCAGCAGTGGATTGGGCCAACGAACTCGAGCCTATCGCGCGTCAAGTGTATTTGACATATCGCAAGGACGCGCTGTTGGGACACGAGGCTCAGGTGAGACAACTGCTGAACAGCTCCGTGAAATGTTTCTTTAACACCACCATCACGAAGCTGATCGCCCATTCGAATCACGAGAAGATTGAAAGAGTCGAGCTGACCAACCATCTAACGGGCGAGGTGGATGAACTGCCAATTGACGAAGTCATTATCAATCACGGTTACGAACGTGACCGGTCTTTATTGGATAATAGCCGAGTGAAGCTTGAGCTGATCGACGGGCATTACATTGACGGCCAATCCGCCAGCGGCACGTCCGTGCCGGGCATTTACGCAGCGGAGGATATTCTGAAATACGATAAGAAATTGCACTTGATTGCAGGTGCTTTCCAAGATGCGGCGAATGCGGTGAACCAGGCGAAGCTATATTTGCAGCCCGAAGCGAATCAAATCGGAACCGTATCTTCGCATAACGATATTTTTAACAGCCGGAATCGCGAGTTAATTCATCAGATGCTGGTGAACAACCAGCTGTAATGGACCTATAAAGCCGGGTGATCCTGTACTGTACCACCTCGGACCTGAAAGCGGAGCAACGGATTAAGGCGTGATGCCTTAGTCCGTTGTTTTTTTACATATCAGCATCGGTAATCTTTTGCGCCGAACACCCGTTTTTTTGCGGGAGTCCCTTCATGGTTTGCGCGTTACGGCGTTTGCGGCGGTGGTACGATGACTTCAGGACGGGAGCTGCCGATTGCGCTCCCCGTGGTTCGCGGAGCCGTAAGCCCGCTGTAAATCAAGTTCGCGAGAGGATGAAGTATGGTGAGAAAATGGTTGTTCCGTTCTATCGTGTATGTATGCATTGTAGCGTTATTCGTCGGAGGGATTGGAGCGTACGGAGCGCTTCGTTCGAGGGCAAACTGGCTTTCCGTGCGAGATATGCCGGCGCCTTCCTTGCAGGCGGTAACGAAGCCTGAATATGATCCGAAGAAGCCCACGATTGCCGTCGTGCTCGGCAATCCGCTTACCGAAGTGTTCGATTTTATGGTGCCTTATGAAATGTTCGCGATGACTGGAGCGTATAATGTTTTTGCTGTCGCACCCACCCCGGATGCAACATCATTGACCGGAGGACTGGATCTGGTGCCGCATTATTCTTTTGACGAGGTGGATGCGCTGCTGGGCCAAAGTCCGGACCTTATCGTCGTTCCCTATATGCCGATGAACGATGAAGCGAAGTACCGTCCGGTTCGGGCGTGGCTGCAAAAGCATGCCGAAACGGAATGGCTAAGCATCTGCTCCGGCTCGAGCAATGTGGCCGACGCCGGCTTGCTGAAAGGGAGATCGTCGACCATTCACTGGCGATTGCTCAATCAAGTTCAGAAAAAGTACCCCGACACAAAGTGGGTGACCGACCAACGGTATGTTCGAGACGGAAACATGACGGCATCGGCCGGACTCACCTCGGGCATCGACGCTGTCCTTCATGTCATTTCGCGTGATCTGGGCGAAGCCGCAGCCGGGAAAATCGCAGCGGAGATGAATTACCCTTCCTATCATTTCGTGAGTCATCCGAAGACGGATCCTTACGTGATCGACCGGACGGAGGCGATATTTTACTTGAACCTGGCGTATCAATTTTTCAAGAAAAAGGCAGGGGTGCTGCTGTACGACGGCATGGAGGAAAGTGCATTGACCTCCGTATTCGATACTTACGCGCCTCTGGGGACAACGCAGCTGTACACCGTTTCGAGCGAGAACCGGCCGATCGTAACGAAGCATCACCTGAACCTGATCGCGCGGTATCAAGCAACCAACGTTCCTGCCATCGACCGGCTATTCGTTACTGGTCATGAAGCGCAGGCTCTATCCTCCGAGGAGATGAAGCATTGGAATGAGAAGGCGGTCCATACGGCGAAGCCTGAATTCATTCATGGCGGAGCACCGGACGCATTTGTGTTTGATGCCGTGCTTGCAGATTTAGCCAAGCAGGAGGATGTTCTTACAGCCATCTGGGCGGCCAAGCGGCTCGAATACCGTGCCGATCATTTGAAGCTTGCAGGCCCGCCGTTCCCTGTAGAAGCGTTCGTCACTCCGATCGTGCTCGGGCTTGTCGGATTGCTGGCTATCGCCTATGCACACTGTAAGAGTATGCGGAGAAGTCTGAGGCGTTTCGATCCTCGTGAACGTACCGCAGGGAATTAGCCGTAGGTCATTTTGGATATGGTGTAAAAATAAGGGAGACGGCGTTCGCACGGGTTTTACCGGTTATGTAGCAAATGACTTGATATGGATATATATGGATTAATTTTGACTAAAAGTTCGTAATTGTTCGTCAAAATTCATGAAAAAGGCTCTTGATTTTTGCTAATAGAATGAGGATAATGTGTAGTAATTGTTACCGGTTACATTTCACATCATTGTAAAGACATAAGCATGGGCGGAGACGAAGAGATAGCCTAGGTGTCTAATGTACGCAAGACAAGTGCGCAGCTGCGTATTTGTCTTGTGACCAGATGAGCCTGGGCTTTTTGGCGTCCCCTTGTCCTCGTGCTGCGATGACGAGCAGACAGCCGGTAATGTCGAAGGAGGAAAGTAATGAAGCGTAAATTTAAAATGGCGGCAGTTCAAACATTGACTTTGTCTATGGTGGCCACAACGGCATTGACGGGTCTGGGCGCACCGTTGGCATTGGCAGCACCGTCCGTTCCGCCGATTCTCATTACGGAGCTTTTGCCTGATTCATCCAATGTTGGTAGTGATGACGGATTCGAGTATGTTGAATTGTACAACGCTTCGGACAACTGGATTGATTTGAACGGTTATAAGCTCAAGGGTATATATGTTGGCACAACGGGCTGGACAGGAACGATCAACGGCAGCTTTAAGATTCCGCCTCGTGAAACCGTAATCATCTGGACGCAAAATAGTACCGTCAGCAAACTAAGTCCGCAACTGACTCGCGATCAGTTCAGAGGCAATTATGGAAAGACAGCCGATGAATTGGCGGACGAACGCATTTATATCATGCAAAACATATCCGGGTTATATAACGGTGATGGAGCAAAAAACCAAACGAACATCACGATTACGCTGATTAGCCCTTCGGGTTCAGACATTGTTAACGCGACCTATTATTTGGGGACCGGAACAAGTGCAGTCGACGACACGGTAAAAGACCAGGGCATTTCGTTCAAAGAGCCGGCATCCGGCATTGCCATGGTTCATAACGGCGGAAATAAAGATGCTACGCCGGGTCGTATCGCAACCGACGAAGTATTAGGGACAGCTCCTGTTGACGCGGTCGCCGTCGGGGGAGAACGAAGCCTGACGCTATCCTGGACTCCAAACAGCGATCCGAGTGTGACCGGGTATCGGATTTATTCGCGGGATGGGCTGCCGGCCGCTTCGGTTACGGGAGCGACTTACCAATTCAGCGGATTGACGAACGGCAGCGATTATTCGTTTACGGTATCGTCCGTCTATGCCAATGGCAGCGTATCGCCGGCTTCGGCGCCGTTCCGGGGGAAAGCCGGTATACCCGTAACTCCAGCCCCTGTGTCCGGACTGCAAGCGCTTCCGCGCGATCAAGCGATACGTCTGAGCTGGGACCCGGTTACCGACGGGACGGTAGCCAGCTATGAACTATACAAGGACGGCGTGAAGCTGTCATCCACCGTGACCGGCTCTACATACAACGTGACCGGGCTGACAAACGGGCAATCCGTGACATTCGCGGTTTACGCAATCGGCACGACGGGGCTGAAATCCGCGCTTCCGGCGACGGCGACGCAGAAGCCGCAAGCGGCGCCTACGTTAGTGCTGACGGAGATGGCGCCAAATACGAAGAACGCCGATTACAAAACCGGCGGCACCGATGCATTCGAATTCATCGAGCTGTATAATTCAACATCGACGCCGATCAACCTGAAAGGGTTCACATTGAAGTATATTGCCGGCGCCACCGAGTATAAGTATCCGATTAACGAGGATAAAATTGTACCGGCACAAGGAACGTTTATTATTTGGTTCAAAAACTCCGGTGTCCAGCAGGTCGGATTGACCGAGTTTAATCTCGCATACGGGAGCGCCATTACTGAGGAGCAGCTGTTCGTCGTTGTGAACGGCGGGATGTCCAACAGCGCGTCCCGGCGCGTACAGATGCTGGATCCTGACAATATCGTCCTGTCAGACACGGCTTATAATGTAGAAGATGTCGGAGAAAGCATCAGCGCGAACTTTATACCGGACCGAAGCAACGGCGTCGTGTCGTCCGAACGATTCTCCAAGCCGGCGAATCCCGGGTTTTTATATCCGGTGCAAAAAGTAGCCGACCCATCCGATACAGCGCCGCCTGCAGCGCCAACCGGTGTACAGATCATCGCCGGGGTCGGGGGAATCAAGGCTACCTGGAGCGAGGCGCTGGAGCCTGATGTCGCTTACGTGAACGTCTATGTCAATAATACGGTCAGCGCGAAGCTGCTAATGCCGGAAAAAGAAGCGGTTATCGAAGGGTTGGATAACGGCTCTCCGGTCACGGTGCAGTTGAGCACGATCGATACCGCAGGCAGAGAATCGGCAAGAACCGCACCGGTCACGGTCACGCCGTCGATCGATGCGATGCCCAAAGTGATGATTACGGAGATCGTTCCCGATTCGTGGAACACCGAGCCGCTGGACTCCCGGAGCGTGTACGATGCCCATGAATTTGTCGAGCTGTATAATCCGCAAGCGCAGCCGATCGATCTGATGGGGAAAACGCTCCGCTTCACGCCTTCGGCCGATCCGACCAAGACGTGGTCCTGGACGTTTAACAGTCCTACCTTGATCGGCGCCAAGCAGAGCCTGCTGTTCTGGGTACGGCCTGCCGGGTTGGAGTACTTGAAAACGGACGGGTTCAACTATAGCTATTACGGCCCGGAGACAGCCAAGTATATTCCGGATTCATCCATTGTGCTCGGGGATGGCGCAGGCGGCTTGACCAACAGCGGCGGCGTTGTCGAGATCGTGGAATCGGACGGTACGGTCATCGTATCGGCTGCCTATACAAGCGGGCAATTCGAAGAGCGTAAAGGGATAACCTATGCGTATCCGATGTTCGGCGGAGTCGAGATGCGGACGTCGGGCACTCTTCAAGACCCGACACCGGGCATGGTAGAGCCGGGGCAATTCCCTCGCGAATCGTTCGCGGACCAGACTGCACCGGCAGCGCCGGCAGGCTTGCAAGCGGCACCGGGGCGCGGGGAAGCGACCGTCAGCTGGCTGCCGAATACAGAGCCGGATTTGGCAGGCTACCGTCTGTATGTAGGCGGAAAGCTGGACATTACACTCCCGGCAGGCGCCACTTCGTACACCATTCCGGGGCTCCGGGGACAAACGGCGGTAACGGTAGAGCTCAGCAGCGTCGATCAATCGGGCAACGAATCCGCCCGCACGTCCGCGAATGTGACGCCGGATTATGCCGTAATGACTCAAGTCGAACGCGATCCGAGTCCGGCCAACGCATTGACCGAATCGAGCTTTCAGCAAACATGGGATAGTGGGGAGAAGGGTCCCGTCATTCCAGGCCTCGTGCAGGGACATGTTCCGCAAGGAATGTCCTATTATGCGGATAGCGAGCGGGAATGGATATTCATGGCGGCATATCATTATACGGGCGATCCGAGTACATTAGCCGTCGTAGACGCAAAGACCGGTCAACTCGTGAAATACGTCAACCTGAAAAATCCGGATGGAACGGTTTACACCGGACATGCGGGGGGCGTCGCGGTTAGCAGAGATAACATTTGGCTGTCTTCGGGCTCCAAAGTGTACAGAATGCCGGTGCAGACGCTGATCGATGCGCAGAACCAAGGCTTCGCCAAATTTGCCGACACATTCAGCGTCGTTACGAACGCTTCGTTCACGGCGTATGCCAACGGTATTCTTTGGGTCGGGGAGTACAGCAACCCGCCGTCGTACACGACGAATGCATCGCATTCCATGCAAAGCCGCAATGGAGAGACGCATCTGGCGTGGATTGCCGGTTATGAGATCGGCGACAACGATTTGCCGAAATCGAACGTGCCGAGCTATATATTCAGCATCGGGGATAAAATTCAAGGCGTCGAATTCAATAACGGCGAAATCTTCGTCACTTATAACTATGGCCGGCCTTACAATTCGATTGTGCGGTATGCCATGCCGGATCTTTCCGATCTTTCCACCAAAAACGGCGAAACGACAATCAGCGGGGTCAGCGTGCCGGTATGGCTGCTCGACAGTGTTAACCAAATCGGGTCCACGATCGTTCCGACCGGTGCGGAGAACATGTTTTTCCGTAAGGAAAACGGCGTTGATCAGCTCTATGTGAACTTTGAATCCGGCGCGAACCACACGCGGTTTATGTCGTCGTATTCCATGGACCGGCTGCTTAAGATGGATCTGAACCTGCTTCGCGCTTATGACACTCGCAGCTTGACCCATGTGCCGCAAATCATGAACATCGGCGCAGAGGCACAAGCCGCCGTACTAGCCAATCGCGGAAAGAGCAATGCCGAGAATGTAACGGCTGGATATACGTGGACGAGCAGCGATACGGCGGTTGCCGAAGTTTCGTCATCAGGCCTTATTCGCGGGAAAATGGCGGGCATGGCGACGATTACCGGAACATCCGGTTCGAGCGTGCTGACCGCATCGGTAGAAGTGGCATCTCCGGATTCGATTTCCGCAGCGCCTCCTGTCAATGGGAAGATGACGGCAGGAACAACATTCCAGCTTGCCGTCAAAACCGTATATGCGGGACTGCCTGAAGGAGACGTTACATCGCAGGCCAGCTACACGGTGAAAGGGAAGACCGGAGCGCTGGCCGTGAACAGTACAGGCCTGGTCACAGCAATTAAGCCGGGATTGGACACCATCACGGTCTCTTTCGCCGGCAAGTCTCTGGATCTGGACATCATTGTCGTTGGAGCTGGCTCCGGGAACAACGGAAGCAACGAAAACAACGGTGACCCCGAGGATACGAGCAGCGGCAGTGATAACAGTGCCCTAGCTGGCGGTAACAGCGGCGGTACTGTCGGCAGCGTGACAGGGAACGGCGCTGGTGCCGATGTGAAGGAACCGGGTACTCAGCAGACGGTTACGCTGGATACCGTTCCGGCGAACGGCGGTCCGGTACAGCTGGAGCTCGCAGGCGGTCAAACGGCGCTGGTTGTTTCGCCCGAGGCCATGGATGCGTTGAAGGGAGCTGCGCTGGAAGTGAAGCAGGGCGGCGTTAATCTTGTCATCCCAGGCGAAGCGCTTAAAGCGGCGGCCGGTTCGATTGGGCAAGCCGAAGCAGCCGCACCGCAAACGACGGTGAGCGTAATACCAGCTTCCCTACCTGTCAATACGGCGGAAAGGACAGCCGCAAGCCAAGCGTTTACTTTCGGATTATCCGTCGAAACGGCGAACGGACCGGCAGCAGTGAAGCAGCTGCAGCAGCCGGTGGAAGTCCAAGTGAAGCTGGAAGCTGTACGCGATTCGCGACTGGTCGGATTGTATGCGGTCCAGCCGGACGGTTCGCTCACTTATGTGGGGGGACATGTAACGAACGGCGTATTGACCGCTGAAGTGACAATGGCGGGTACGTACGTCGCCATTGAATACACCAAATCGTATACCGACGTTCCGACGAATCATTGGGCCAGCGAGGCGCTCCAGGTCCTTGCCGCAAAGCATGTGGCGGAAGGGGGATCCGGCGACCGGTTTGCACCGGATGAAGCGGTGACGCGCGCGGAGTATACGGCGCTGCTGGTTCGCGCGTTCGGATTGGATGCTGGCGGCGTAGCCGGCGGGCAGTTTGACGACGTGGAGCCGACAGCATGGTATAACGGGGCGGTACAGGCAGCGTCGTCGAACGGTCTGGTCTCCGGCGTAGACGCAAGCCGGTTCGCGCCGGATGAGCCGATTACGCGCGAGCAAATGGCTGTGCTGCTCGTTCGCGCATGGGAGCGCCAGCATGGGACAGTGCAGCAGGAAGGTGCTGCTGGATTCACGGATGCTTCCAACATTGCCGATTGGGCTGCGGAAGCGGTCTCCAAGGCGAAAAGCGCCGGACTTCTGGGCGGCAAAGACGGCGACCGATTCGATCCGAAAGCAAGCGCAACGCGGGCGGAATCGGCACAAGCGATCTTTAATGTACTTTTTAAATAATTGTCACCATCAGGGCATCCTGCAAAGGATGCCCTGATTCTATTTATGCGGGTGTCGCCTCCGAATCTACACAAAAAAGAACGTAAGTTCGCTTTTCCTGTTTGAAAAAGAAAAAAGGGAGCGATGACGCCCCCATGCTTATGTATGTATGCAATTATGAGCCGACCGGAAGATGCACCGAAATCGTCGTCCCTTGGCCGAGCTTGCTTTGGATGTCGATCCATCCGTTATGCGCCGTCACGATGCGTTTGCTGAGGAGAAATCCTAGCCCGGTACCTGTACTTTTGGTGGTGAAGAAGGGCTCGCCGATTTTTTGGACGACGTCTTCCGGGATGCCAGCCCCGGTATCGGCAAAGTCAACTCGGACATACCCCGAATGAGACGTTAAACGGATGCACAGCTTCCCTCCTTGCGCCATGGCCTCGAACGCATTTTTGACCAGATTGAGGAATACTTGCTTCAGCTGGGTGTCATCGCCCATCACGGTGGGAGACAAGCCGTTATCTTTAAACGTAATCTCGATCGTGTGCATATTTGCTTGGGCGGACAGCAGCCTCATGATCGTCTCCAGATTTTCCTTCAAATCTACCAGCTGAAAGGCCAGCGCCTGCGGCTTGGCCAGAACGAGCATCTCGCTGACGATGGATTCGATGCGGGTCAGCTCGTTTTTCATAATGTCCAAGTATTCCAGCTCCTTCGTTGTCGTAGAAGCGGATTTGGACAGCAGCTGGAGAAACCCTTTCAACGTCGTCAGCGGGTTGCGGATTTCATGGGCTACGCCCGCGGCCAATTGTCCGACGACCGATAGCTTTTCGGAATTGCGCAGATGCTCCTGCGAACGTTTCGACTCGGTAATGTCGTTAATCATGCCGAATACGCCGGCAACGGAGCCGCCCTCCACAATCGGCACGACCGTGAAACGGACATCGATTTTACCGCCGTTTTTATGCCGAAGCGTCGTCTCCATATCTTTGAGCACCTCGCCCTGCGATACGCGGGCCAGCACTTCTCCGGCATAGGCATGCCCTTCGTCAAACCACATATGAAGTCTGGATTTGCCCAGCAGCTCGCTCTCTTTGTATCCGGTAATTTTTTCATAAGCTGCGTTAGCCTTGATGAACCGGTTATGGAGGTCGAAGGCGCAAATGCCCAGCGGGTTGTATTCGATCAAGGATTCCTGCATGTTCCGGATTCGTCCGATCTGAATTGTGCTTTCAATGAGCCGGAACGCAATGACCGTCATCACCAGTTGGATCAGGCAGGCCATGCCGAGAAAATCGATGTGCTGCAAAAGCAGCGCCGTTTGATCGTAAACGAAAGCAAAATACGCAAACAAAAACGTGATTTGAACGATAAGCGTAACGACAGACAGTGAGATCACCGCAGACAATCGCTTCCGGCGATCATAAGTTTCGAACCGGTTGCACAACAGCATCGGGATGGCGGAATAGACGAGAATTCCAATAATGCTGAATACGGCATCCTGCTTCATCGTCATCAACTGGTATGCCGCCAGCAGCATGATGGTAACGATGCCGGCTTTGCGTTTTCCATACATAATGGACAAGATGACCGGAATGCACTGGAAATTTCCTATTTCCCCCAGAATATGGACGGGCATCAGTTGACACAGAATGGCAGAAGCGCCGCCATACACGCCAATCAGCCAGCTGCGTATGGGCAAGGAGTTGAATGATGTCCCGATCGCCCAAAGCTGATACACGGTAATGGGAAAAAAGATGATTCCGAACTGAACGAAATATTCTTTCAATAAATCCAGCATGATGTCGGCTCCTCAAAAAATAGGGTGTAGATTACATTTTCGACACAATCTGTATCAGTCCCTTTTTTTCACAAGCCTTGCAGTTAAAAAAAACGCTTGCCACCGGGAGGGTCAATGCGGTTCAACGGCAGTTAAATATTCAGGGAAATTTTGGATAGATTGCCATTCAAAAAAGTGCATGTTCAACCGTAAACGCTTTAATTACGATAAGGATATACTGCAGAAATAACAGATAAATCCGAGCGCGGACCCCATGCCGGAGCCGACGGGCGTTCGTGCCATTCGGCGGATTCGAATACGGCGGCAAGCGACGCCATGCGAAGAAAGCATGGCCGCTCTCCATGGAAGGCGCCAGCTTATTCCTATCTGTTAGCGCTTACAAAAGGCCGGTGAAAGCGGGAATAATACCGGCTGTGACGGATGCGGCAGGAATAACATTGTTAAGGGGGCTTGAGCATGCGTTACAAAACCATCATGCCGGCGTTCGTGCTGGCGTTTGCGGTAATGGGGACGTCCGCTTGCGGCGTGGGAGGCGGCGGACAGAAGCCGGCGCAGGGAGAGGCAGACAAGAAGGAAGCGCCGCCCGAGCCGGTGACGATCAATTTGCTGGCGGGCTGGAAAATTACGGATGAAGACTATGAGGAAGTGTTCTTCAAGCCGCTGGCCGCCAAATATCCGCACATCAAACTGAATGTCATTACGACAACGTCGACCAACAATATTACGACCATGGTAGCCGCAGGCGAGGTTCCCGACATGATCATTATGGGGACGGCGAACATGCAGCAGATGATCGATCTGAACGTGGCGCTCGATCTGAGCGGGCAAATCAAGCAGCAGGGCTTCGATCTGAACCGTCTCGATCCGATTATTTTGGAGACGATCAAAGCCTTCGGCAAAAAAGGCGAAATTTATGCACTGCCTTACGGCATGAACTATGACGCGCTCTATTACAACAAGGCGCTGTTCGACCGATTCGGCGTCGGTTACCCGAAGGACGGCATGACATGGGAGGAAGTCATCGAGCTGGGCAAAAAGGTGACGGCTACCGACGGCGGCGTACAGTATCGCGGCCTCGGATCGAGCAATATCGTCCGCATTGCGTCCCCGCTCGCGCTCAACCGATTCGATCCGGCGACGGACAAAGCGAGAATCAATACGGATCCGTGGAAGCGGGCGTTCCAGGTGTACCAGTCGATCGTCTCGATTCCGGGCAACACGAACGACAAAAAAGGCGGGGACGAACTGAACGCCTTCCTGTACGACAAGACGATTGCCATGTATCCGTTCATCGGCTTGTTCCATCGGATGGCCGACGCGGTCAAAGGCGGGTTGGACTGGGATCTGGCCACTTATCCGCAATTTACGGAAAAGCCGGGCAAATACGGGGAAGCGGACGCCTACTATTTGTTCGTTACGCCGCAGAGCAAGCGCCAGAAGGAAGCGTTCCAGGTCATTTCGGCGATCCTGGCGGACAACGCGCAGCTACACGCCTCCAAGCAAGGAAGAATCGTTTCTCCGCTCGCGAGCAAGGATATTCGCGACAAATTCGGGACGGAATCCGATGTGCTGAAAGGGAAAAACGTGCAGGCGATCTTCAAGCATCGTCCCGTCCCGATTCACAATAATCCGACGAAGTTCGATGCGACCGCCGACGGTCTGCTCAATTCGGGCGCCCTGCAGCTGTTCGGCAACACGAAGGATATCAATACGCTCATACGGGAAACGGAAGAGAAGATTAACCAGAAGGTGGATGAGCTAAAAGGGAAGTAAGCGTCGTGTCCGATCAAAGTCAGCAAAGCCCGGGGTAACGCCAATCGTGATGCGGCAGCCCCCTATTGAACAGCCCTTCAGGCAGGAGATGAAGGGCTGTTTGTTTTCGTGAAAGGGCATATTCAGATGGAATCCGGCCGTGTTATCATATACTCATGAAGTAAGCGTTTGCATGTTTCGGCGATATAACGATGACCCCATGCGCAGCGCGATAGATGAAGATAAGATGGAGGCATGAGGATGCTGAAGCCATTATTGTCCGGTTGTGTGCCGCAAGTGGACCTTGCGATATATTGGGAGAAGAAGCCGAAGTTTCTGTATTACGAGGATATATATAAGGTATGGGTGATGTTCGCCGTTGAGTCCGGCTCGTTCTACTATGAAATCGGGGACATGAAGGGCTCGGCGACGTTCGGCGATCTCGTGCTGTGCCCTCCGAATACGCCATTCCGCCGAGTGATCAATACGCCGCTTACGTTTTACTTCTTCGAATTAAGCTGGACGGAGGGGCATCCGTCGTCCGGTCAAAGATCGGATGACATCCTTCCCGCCGGGAAAATCAGCGTGCTGGACACGGTCCGCCTCGGACAAAATTACGCCTTGATGAAAAAATGGAGCTCATGGCCGACATCGGTCCGTCTGACGCAATACAATCACTACTGCCGCGATATTTGGCTGCTCTATTGCGACGGGTTGAACGAGAGCGCAATGCTTCACGATCCGTCCTTGAGTCAGGCCCATGGCGGCGACCCTCTGATGCAGGAAGCGCAGCGCCGCATACAGCAGCAGGCGTTCTCGGCGATGAGCTTGAAGAAAATCGCATCTGATCTGGGCATTACCCAGGTGCATTTGACCAAAAAATTCAGCGCCTCGTTCGGCGTGACGCCGCTTCGGTATTTGACCTCGCTTCGTCTGAACAAAGCCAAAATGCTGCTGCTCGAAACGAATATGACCATCGAGCAAATCTCCGAATGCTGCGGCTATCAAAACGGATTTTATTTGAACCGGGTGTTCGTCAAGTACGAGCATACGACGCCCTCAAGATACCGCAATACACATCGCATGTAAGTCAGAGGGTCATCCGGCAGCGGCACGGACGCACGCGTATGCTTTACGCCGCTGCGTCTTTTTGGCGTGCGTTTCTTCAAACGAACGGCAGAACGGATAGCGTGCAAAATAGTCAGATTAGGCAAGTTCTTAATCGATACGGGCATAGGAACGAAATGGGCGAGTTGTTATAATAAATGTGAAATTCGACCTACGAATCGAAAGCGAGGAAACATGCATGTCCGCACAACAACCGCATATATTGCTGATTACAGCCGACGAGCTGCGCAAAGACGCGCTCAGCTGCTACGGAAACGAGGCGGTACGGACGACGCAGCTTGACCAATTCGCGCAGATGTCGGTCCAGTTCGCGCGCGCTTACTCCACAAGCCCTTGGTGCCTGCCGTCGCGCTGCGCCATTCTCACCGGCCAGCTGCCGCATAACAGCGGCGCGTACAGCAATTTTCGCAAATGCGAGCTGAGCACCGGCATTCCGAATTTGTTCCAGGTTCTCAAGCAGGGAGGATACAAAACCTCGGTGCACGGCAAGTGCCATTTCTCTCCTGTTCCTTACGGACAGACGCGTCGCGACGTGACGCTTCCTTACGAGGAGTTCCGCGACTATTATATGTCGCTTGGAATCGACCACCTCGATTTACAGGACGATAAGCAGGTTTCCGTCTGGTTTTACGATGATTATGCGAAGGAGCTGGACGAGGCCGGTTATTTGGCAGCCTACCGCGACGACACCTGGAACCGCGGCAAAGCCAAAGTGTTCCCGTTCCCCGGACCCGAAGAATGGCATCCGGACAGCTGGGTCGGACGCAAGGCGGTGGAGTTCATCGAACAGCATGATGAGGATCAGCCGCTGTTCTGCTGGGTGTCGTTCAGCGGGCCGCATTATCCGTTCGATCCGCCGGCTTCCTACTTCGACCGCGTCGACATGAGCAAGGACAAGCCGCGCGCGCAAAAAGAAGGAGAGTTCGACGATCCGCTCCGTATCCATCACCGCAGCTATCACGGCGACGGTCGCGGCATTGCCGACGGCAGCGGCCCCGCGCCAGGCCATGCGCAAAAAAATTACACGGAAGCGTATTGGCATGATCTGCGCCAAAGCTATTACGCCAACGTCGCGCTGATCGACGACCAGATCGGGCGCATCCTCGAGTCAGCCCGGCGGAAATGGGGCGATAATGTGCTCATAATTTTCACCGCGGATCACGGGGAAATGCTCGGCAATCACGGCCTATGGGGCAAAGGGGACTGCGGCTACGAGGATGTGCTGAACGTTCCGCTGCTTGTCCAGTATCCCGGCGAGCAGGATGGAAGAAAAACGGACGCCAAGGTGATGCTCACCGATATTATGGCGACCTGCATGAAAGCGGCTAGCGTCCCGGAAGTGCCGACGGACGGCAAGGACTTCCAGGAAGTGATCGACAGCGGCGGCTACAAGTATGTGTTCAGCGAAGGAGAAGGATTCTTCACCGTCAGCGACGGACGAATGAAATATATTCATGTCGTCAAAGCCGGTCGTGAGCATTACGAGCTGTTTGACATGGAGCAGGATCCGCTCGAGTTCGACAACGTGATCGACCGGGCTGAATATGCGCCCGCGCTTGCGGAGCTGCGGAACGCGGCGAACAATTTGTTCCTTCGGAAACTGCTGGCGTAAGCAGGAGCGAAGAAACACCATTCCCAGGAGGTTGACGAAGGTTGCAAAACAACAAATGGAATATCGTATGGCTCGTGCAGGATCATGTCACATGGAAGCATTACAAAGACACCGCCGGTCCGAAGCCGACGCTCGCCACATACGACCGGATCGCCGCCGAAGGGACCGCCTTTAACCGCGCATATACGGTGACGCCGCTATGTTCGCCGGCGAGAGCCAGTATGGCGACCGGCGTGTACGCGCATAAGCATGGCATTACAAGAAACGATGAGAAAAGCGTGAGCAAGCAATTTTTGCCGGGGATCCGGCCGTTCAGCGAATATTTGCAAGGAAACGGGTACCGCACAGGGTATTTCGGCAAATGGCACGCAGGCATGCCCGGGCCTATGAAATTAGGCTTCGAGGGATTCACCCTTCCCGGATACGGCAATCCATACGGCTCGCCGGAGTATGCCGAATATTTGAAACGGTTCGATCTCCCCGATCCGATCGTCGATGTGGAATGGGCGCTCGGGGAGAAGCTGAAGGATTTCAATCTGACGCAGCTGACCCGGTTTGCCGGAGGCGACCCGAGCGGCTTCAAAGGAGCATCGACTGCGCTCGCGAAATCGCCGGCGGAAACAATGGAATCTTATTTCGTATCGCAGCTTGCTTGCGATTGGCTGGAGCAAAGAGCCGAGGATAAAGAGCCTTTCGTTATGCGCGTCGACGTCTGGGGGCCGCATCAGCCGTATATTGTGGCCGAACCGTTCAAGGATACGATCGATCCGCAGCAAATTCCCGAATATCCGAATTTTGGAAACACGTTCGAGGACCGTCCGCGTTACCATCAGAAGGACAGGAACCGGTGGAGAACGACGACGGGGTATACCGAGTGGGAGCAGTGGCAGCCGATCGTCGCCAGAGCGTACGAAACGTTCTCGCAGACGGACGCCGCGCTTGGGAAAGTGCTGGATACGCTGGAACGAACCGGGCTGCTGGACAATACGATCGTTATTTATACGGCCGATCACGGCGATATTCTTGCCTCGAACGGCGGGTTGTTCGACAAGGATTCGATGCTGACGGAGGAGACCATGTGCATTCCGCTTGCCGTCAGATGGCCGAACGGCGCCGTGAAGGGTGCGAAGCTCGACGCGCTCGTATCGAATATGGACATCGTCCCGACCGTGCTGGAGCTGGCCGGCGTGGACGTTCCCTCCCATATGGATGGCAAGAGCTTTGCGCCGCTGCTTCGCGATTCCGATGCGCCGTGGCGGGAAGACTTGATGGCGATGCATTTCGGGCACATCAATCACGACGATATTCAGCGCGTGCTGTATTACGGTTCCTATAAATATACGGCGCATCTGGATGACAGCGACGAGCTTTACGATTTGTCGGCCGATCCGTTCGAGCGGACCAACCGGATCGACGATCCGGGCATGAGCGCGGTCGTGAGCGAGATGAAAGGCCGGCTGTACCAACAAATGACGGCATGCGGCGATGTGACCGGCGATTCCTTGAAGCTGATCGAGCAAAAAGGATTACGGCCGTAAGGAGGGAGGCAGAGAATGAATAGACCGAATATCGTGCTGATCACAACCGATTCGCAGCGCTGGGACACTTTGCGCTGTATGGGGAGCGATTTTGCCATATCCCCGCATCTGGATCGGCTGGCTTCCGAAGGCGTGCTGTTCGAACAGGCGCATACGTCGTCGCCGGTCTGCTCTCCGGCCCGGTGCAGCCTCATGACCGGTCTGCATACCCCGATTCACGGCTGCATCGAAAACGGCATCAAGCGCAAGCATCCGCTGCCGATGTTCACCGACCTGCTGAAGGAGCAGGGCTATACGAACCTGATGATCGGCAAAACCCATTTCGGCGCGATTCCCGATTCGTTCGACGTCGTCCATGAAGTAACGGAGAAATCGAACGATGCCAGCGACGCCTACGCCAAACATATCGCAGCGCACGGGTATCCGCGCAAGAGCGCCGGCGTGCCGAACCCGGTTCCCGAATCGTTATTCATGGAAGCCTTTCTTATCGATACCGCGATCGGCGAGATCGAACGCACCATCGCCGAAGGGGAGGGACCTTTCTTCGCCTTCTGTTCTCTCGTCAGCCCGCACGAGCCGTTCGATCCGCCGGGCAGGTTCGCGGAGCTGTACGACGATGTCGAGCTTCCTCCGATTCGTTATGAGGAAGGGGAGCTGTCGGCATTTCCGCAGCATATGAAGCGGCTGCTGGGACTTACTGCCGAGCCATCCGGCGAGCCTCGGGGGAAGAAAGAATTGAAGCATTTCCGCGAGCAGTCCGGGAAGTCGGACCGCGAGGAACGAATCGCTGAGGTCGAGCGGATTCGCAAGCATTATTACGGATCGGCCGCTTATTGCGACGAACAGATCGGAAGGCTGATCGCCTATCTGGACAAGAGCGGACTAAGGTCCAACACGCTCGTCTTGTTCACCTCGGATCATGGGCTGCAGATGTTCGATCACGGCTTCAACGATAAGCACAACTACTATGACGCCACGTGGCGCGTGCCGTTCATCATGAGCATGCCGGGAACGCTGCCTGCGGGAGAAAAGCGCGATTTTGCCGTATGGAACGATATTCCGGCAACCTTGCTGGCCGCAGCCGGCACTTCGTCGCCTTCGATCCAAGGGTTCGATCTGTTCACGCCGCTTGTTCAAGGTCAGCCGTCGCCCAGACGATGCGCGGTCGCCACGTTGTACAAATCGGCGGCTGTCGCAATCGAACGATGGAAGCTGGAATACTATTTCGAAGAGAAGAAGGGACGGCTGTTCGACCGTCTGGCGGATCCGGAGGAACGCAATGATCTGTTCGATCGGCAGGAGTATGGGGAAATCCGCCACCGGCTCGTAGAGGCGCTGCTCAACTGGCGCTCCGATCTTGTGGATGTGGACGAGCTGATCCGATCGACGAGCGGCGGCGGGCCGGTAGCCAGAAGGATTGCGCCGCATACGAGGTCGATGAGAGGCGTCGACTCGGAAATCCGGCTCAACGAGGCGGTAGAAGAGATCGCGGCGCTGCGCTATCCTTGAATGCCGCCGGTATACCGTTTGCGGTAGCTGCTGGCCGAGATGCCTTCCTGGCTGCTGAATATTCGGCTGAACTGATTTAAGGCCGCGAATCCGGTCAGATCGGCCACTTCCTCCAGCGAGCAAGACGAATTGACGAGCAGGTCTTTGGCGCGCTGCAGACGCAGCTGCTTCAAATACTCCATCGGGGCCATGCCCATTGTTTTTCGAAACAGCAGGCGCAAATGGCTTTCGCTTAAAAAAGCGACCTTGGCCAGGTCGGGCATCGTAAGCTTCTGTCGCAAATGCTGCTGCATGTAGGCGCAAAGCTCACTAATCCGCGGATCGATCTCCCGGGGCTTGTCCTGCAAGGAAGGCTGCAACAATTGGAAGAAGAGGGCGAACCACGCCTGGGACGAGGCGTTAAGCGCGAGCAGCGCGGCGGATTCCTTCATGTTGACCTTGCTGACGATCATCTTCGGCTTGCCGGCGGCTTGAAGCAGCTGAAGGATGCTCTTGGCCTCGGCTGACAGCCGCTCGGACCGCACGGCGATTTCCTGGAAGGCTTCGGCATCCTGAATCGGCGTGCGTACGGGGATGTTGTACAGCTGGGTGAAATGCAGCGAACCGATTTTGATATCGCAGCCGACGGAATAGTAGTGGAACGTACCCATGCCTGGATCGGATTTCAATACGGCTCGCTGCGTTTGGGGAGGAATGACGACCAGGTCGCCCGCCTGTACTTCGAATAAGGCGCCGCCGACTTCGATCATGCGCTTTCCATGCACAATGACCCATAAAATCGTTTTGGCATAGCGGGCTCTAGGAAACTCGGTGTCGGCTTGCAAAACATTGTCGTTGACCCATGCCATACGCATCATAAAATCTTCGACAAATTGAATTCTGCTTAATACGGCCACTCTAGTACCTCCCGTTTCCTTCAGATCGCCGGCGCTCGCGCCTGTGCTACGGATCATTGTAACACAATCCGACGCGATTTGTGCGGCAGCGGTTACAGTAGGAGTGTATTCATTTTATTACACAGGACAGAAAGGAGCTTGCAGCTGTGAAACGGAAAAATGTGCTGATCCTGATGAGCGACGAACAAAGCTGGGATACCTTAGGCTGCCACGGCAACCCCGCAGCGGTGACGCCGAACATCGACGCCTTGGCGGCCGGCGGCATTTCGATGGACCGCTGCTATACGCCATATCCGTTATGCTGTCCTGCCCGGGCGAGCCTATGGAGCGGCATGATGCCGCACGCTCATCAAGTGACAGGCAACTGGCGCAGCATTCGCGAAGATTTGCGCGACAACGGGCTGGCTACGCAGTTCAAACAGGCCGGTTACCATCTGATCTACACCGGCAAATGGCATGTGCCGGGCACGACGCCGGCCCGACACGGATACGACGATATATCGGCGATACCCGCCGTGATCGACGGCAAGGACCGCGGACGGTTCATTGAAGAATACCGAGACTATGCGGAGGCGCAAGGCTATGAGCTGCATCCGACGCATATCGAAAATTTGACGCACGCGGACATTCGCAAGCTGAGGGAAAAAGGCAAGGCGCCTTGCGGCACTTCGGAAATCAAGCTGGAGCATTTCCTTGAAACGTGGCAGACCGGGAAGTTTCTTGAAGCAATGGAGCGCAGGCCGGATGGGCAGCCGTTTTTTGCGGTTTGTTCTTACAATGCGCCGCATTTTCCCCTCATCGTGCCGGAGCCCTATGATCGCCTGATCCGGCCGGAGGACGTCAAGCTGCCGCCGAATTTCATGACGGGCCTTGAGCGCAAGCCGGCGGAAGTCGTGGGGTCCAAATTTTACAAAGAAATGGAAGGCTTGGACGAGAAGGAATGGAGACGGTTCATCGCCCATTATCTCGGACTTGTCGCCTTGATCGACAAGCAGGTCGGCGACATCGTCGACTATTTGAAGCGCAGCGGTCTGTACGACGATACTGTGATCGTGTTCCTCTCCGATCATGGCGATATGATGGGAGCGCACGGCCTGGTCAAGAAAGGCTTCCCGCTTCACTATGAGGAAGCGCTCCGGGTGCCGCTCGTCATAGCGAACGCCGGGGATGCGGCGAAGGGCTCCAACCGCGCGCTCGTATCCTTAATTGATCTCGTGCCGACACTGGCGGACGTATGCGATGTTTCGATTCGTCAGCCGATTGATGGGCGTTCCTTTGCAGCGGTGCTGCAGGGCAAGGCTGCGGAGCACCGCGAATCGGTCATCGCGGAAACCTTCAAGCTCGGCGGCGATGAAAGCGCGGAGACCGGCGGAGAATCGGTGTCTCCCGAGCAGCTGAACCCGGAGAAGGACAGCTTTAACGTATCCATCCGCAATCACCGGCACAAATATGTATTTCGCTTCAAGGATATTGAGGAGCTCTACGATCTGGACAGCGATCCGTACGAGAACGAGAACCTCGCCTCCGATCCGGCCTGCGCTTCGGCGCTGGCGCATATGCGCCAGACGCTGCTGACCGAATTGCGCGCGACCAGCCCGTATCTCGCACAGCTTGCCGAGCGTAAGCTGCTGCAAGTGTAGCATCAACCGACCCGGCGCCGTAGGCCATGTCACCGTCTATGAGGCACTTCGGCCCGGCCGGCGGTCGCGTCCTTCTCGAAGCGCTCGCCCAGGCAGTCCGTTTCCTTCTGACAAAAGCCGCTTCGGCATGTCCTTTTTGCACATCATTTGTTCCTTATATTCTATGTTGATGCGCCCACAAACGGAATACAATGAAATTACGGCATGTTGACATTCCAAGAGCCGGGAAACGGGCAGCGTTCTCCAGCACACCGGTCATCCGGCAAGAAGGGGAACGGGACGCCATTCGAAAAAACGCGTGTATAGCGAAGGAGTGACCGCCTTGAAACCGAATTTGATCTACGTCTTTGCAGACCAACTGCGCCTGTCTTCGTGCGGATTTGCCGGGGACCGTAAGGCGATAACGCCGAACATCGACCGATTGGCTGCGGAAAGCATGAGCTTTTCCAACGCTGTTTCGGGCCATCCGGTTTGCGCCCCATACCGGGCGTCGCTATTTACCGGCAAGTATACGACAAGCACCGGGATGGTCATTAATGAGATTCGGATGAATCCGAACCATCGCTGCTTCGGGCATGTGCTTCACGACAACGATTACGACACCGCCTATATCGGCAAGTGGCATATGTGGGCCAATGAGCTCGGCAATCATTATGAGGCGCGAAATTCGTTCGTACCGCCGGGGGAACACCGGCTCGGCTTCGACGGCTTCTGGGCGGCTTACAACTTCCATCATGAATACTACAACATGTACTATCACACCGACACCGAAGAGAAGATTCCGATGGAAGGCTACGAGCCCGACGGGCAAACGAGCATGGCCATCGAGCAGATCAAGGAGAAGGCCGCCGGTTCCAAGCCGTTCGCCATGTTCCTGTCGCTCGGTACGCCACATGATCCATGGACGGTCGATAACGTTCCTCCGGAATATTACGACAAATTCAAGGATGTCGAGTTCTCGCTTCCGCCGAACTATAAGGACCATAACGATCCGTATGGCGATAACTGGGCTAAGCTCGGTCCCGAGGGCAGAGCGAAGATTACCGAATGGCTTAAGGTGTATTATGCGATGACGGCCAACCTCGACTGGAACATCGGCCGGCTGATGCAATCGGTTGACGAGCTGGGACTCCGCGATAACACGATATTCATTTTTACATCCGATCATGGCGAGCTGTTCGGCGCTCAAGGCCGTCGCGGCAAAAATATCTTCTACGAGGAAGCCGTACGCGTTCCGTTCCTGCTTCGCTGGCCGGGACGGGTGGCAGAGGGTGCCGAATCCGACGTATGCCTGAACACCTGCGACGTTATGCCGACGCTGCTTAACATGTTGGAGCTGCCGGTGCCGGCCGAGGTGGAGGGGATGGATTTAAGTCCATTTGCCTTCGGTCAGCAGGGAGAAGAGCCGGAAGCGGCGTTTCTTCAAGGCACCGGAGCGACGGCGGCCTGGGCGGACGGGCATGAATGGAGAGCGCTGCGGAGCAAACAGTTCACGTACGCTGTCTACCGGAAAGACCGCAAGGAGCTGCTCTTCGATAACGCTGCGGACCCTTATCAAATGAACAACTTGGCGGAGCAACCGGACTTTGAACCGACGCTGCGCAGCTTCCGGACGATGCTGGAGAAGAAGATGAACGAAGTCGGAGATACGTTCGAGAGCTGCACCTGGTACCGCGATCATTGGACCGAAGACCGGATCATTCTAAGGACCGCGACGCTGAATCCGGTCGGCGGATAAGCGGTTACATCATAATGAAACGAAAGAGGACATGAACATGACGACAACGAGCTTGCCAAGAAACGACTATCCAAGACCGCAATTTGAAAGGGGGAGCTGGGTCAGCCTGAACGGCACGTGGGAATTCGCCTTCGACGATAACCGGGTAGGCCGCAAGCACAAGTGGCATCACGGCCAGACGGCATTGTCCGAGCAAATTCAAGTGCCGTTCACATTCGAGAGCAAGCTGAGCGGCATCGGCGAGCCGGGATTTCACGATACGGTCTGGTATCGCAGATCGTTCAGCGTACCGGCAGAATGGGCCGACCGGCGCGTTCACCTGCATTTCGGCGCAGTCGATTATTTGTCCAGCGTGTGGGTGAATGGCGAGCTGGTCGCCACGCATGAAGGCGGTCATACGCCGTTTTTTGCCGATATCACGGATGCGCTGCAGCCGGGAGACAATGTGCTGGTCGTGAAGGCGGAAGATTTCAGCCTGGACCTGTCCTTGCCCCGGGGCAAGCAATTTTGGAAGCCGAAGTCTCACGGTATTTTTTACACGCGCACGACGGGCATTTGGCAGTCCGTCTGGATGGAAGCCGTCGACGAGACGCATCTGGCGAAGGTGCGGATGACGCCGAATATCGATAAGGGCGAGCTGGAGCTTCATGCTTACACTAGAGGGCTCGGCAAAGACGACCATGTGGCGTTGAAGGTAGAGGTATCATTTAAGGGCACACTGGTGACGGAGGATGTCTATACGCTGAAGGCCGAAGAGGAGATCCGAACCGTCCTGCTGCAGCATTACAACGGATTCCGCCGCTGCCATCTATGGTCGCCCGAGAACCCGCAGCTGTACGACATCAAGTTTACACTGACGAAGAACGGTCAAACCGTGGACGAAGTGACGAGTTACTTCGGCATGCGCAAAATATCGGTGGAAAACGGCAGACTGATGCTGAACAACCGCTTTTATTATATGCGTCTCGTGCTGGATCAAGGGTATTTCCCAGACGGCAATCTGACGCCTCCATCAGACGAAGCGATCAAAAAAGACGTGGAGCTGACCAAGGAAATGGGCTTCAACGGGGCGCGCAAGCATCAGAAGCTGGAAGACCCGCGCTACCATTACTGGTGCGACAAGCTCGGCTTGCTCGTTTGGAGCGAAGCAGCCAATGCGTATCAATATTCGTTCGAATACGTGCGCCGCTTCACAAAAGAATGGCAGGAATCGATCGACCGCGATTATAACCATCCATGCATCGTGGCCTGGGTACCGCTGAACGAAAGCTGGGGCGTATGGGACATCAAGGAGAACGAGTATCAGCAGCAGCATGCGCTTGCCATGTATCATCTGACTCGTTCGCTGGACAAGTCGCGCCTCGTCGTGTCCAATGACGGCTGGGAGCATATGCGCACCGATCTGCTGACGATTCACGATTACGAGGCATCGCAGCCTGTGCTGGAAGACCGTTACCACACGGCGGAGAGCTCGATCGAATCGATCAAGGGACATAACAGGCGCTGCTTTGCTGGAGATATGCAGTACGAAGGCCAGCCGATCCTGGTCAGCGAATTCGGCGGCATTTCGTTCAAGAAGAGCGAGTGGGAGGGCTGGGGCTACTCTGGCGCCGAGAACGATGACGATTTCGTACGCAAGCTGAAGGCCGTCGTCGACCCGATGCTGACCTCGCCGGTCGTGCAAGGCTACTGCTATACGCAACTGACCGACGTGGAACAGGAAATTAACGGCCTGCTCACGTATGACCGGACCCCGAAAGTGCCGCTGGAGCAAATTCGCGCTATCATGGCCGGTCCGCTCGCTCCTAAGAAGGTGTAGCCGGAGCAAGGCGAGAGAGCGATAATTAAGGAAGCCGTACAGTGACATGTCACTTTTGTTTTGGAGTTCGGGTGCAGCATCCGGACTCCTTTTCCTTCTACGCGGTGGAAGGCGGAGAAACGCGGCAAAGCGAGGGCGGCAATGGGGCAACAAACATATTTGTAAGCGCTTACTATTACTTTCGCAAAAACGGCATACCGAAATAAAATGGCAAATTGCCCAAACGAAAGCGCTAACATACAATAAGCCTTACGATGGCGACGCAACAAACCGGAGGTGATTCCATGAAATTGTCCGCGGCTGGAACGACCGTAAGCAAGACCCGTTACACAAGCCGACTTCGCAAAGACATCATGATGAACAAGTACGTGTACATGATGGCGCTCCCTGTTATTGCTTTCTACCTCATCTTTCATTATGTACCGATGGGCGGCTTGATGATCGCGTTTCAAGACTTCAATGCGTTCAAGGGGATGTTCGCGAGCCCGTGGGTCGGGCTGAAGCATTTCAATGACTTTTTGACAAGCCCGTATGCGTTCAGGGTGATCAAAAACACGCTGCTGATCAACGTGTACCAAATTTTATTCGGATTTCCCGCACCGATTCTCCTTGCGCTGCTAATCAATGAAATCCGCAGCCATGCGTTCAAGCGCTCGATTCAAACCGTCAGCTACATGCCGCATTTCATATCGCTCGTCGTCATTTGCGGCATGCTCGTCGATTTTACTGCGAGCAACGGCGTAATCAACGACATCATCGCTTTGTTCGGCGGCGAACGCGCGAACCTGCTGATGCAAAAAGACTTGTACCGCCCGATCTACATTTTGTCCGGCATATGGCAGGAGGTCGGCTGGGGCAGCATCATTTACTTGGCGACGCTGTCATCGGTCGACCCGCACTTGTACGAAGCGGCGTCCATCGACGGGGCGGGCCGGTTCAAGAAGCTGCTGCACGTGACGATCCCGTCGCTCATTCCAACGATCGTCATTCTGCTTATCATGCGGCTCGGCCATATTATGAGCGAGGGCTTCGAGAAAGTCATCCTCATCTATAACCCGCTTACCTACGAAACCGCCGACGTCATTTCGTCTTACGTATACCGTCGCGGCCTGCAGGAAGCCAATTACAGCTTCGGCGCTGCGGTAGGCTTGTTTAATTCGACGATCAATTTCATCATTCTGGTAGCAGCCAATGCCTTAAGCCGCAAATTCGCCAAGCAGAGCTTATGGTAACCGCAACGGGGAGGTGTCCGCATGATCACCCGAAGATCTTTCGGAGAAGTCGTATTCGATTCGTTCAATCATCTGTTGCTTTTATTTCTCGGTTTGGTATGCCTGTACCCGATGGTTCATGTGCTGTTCGCTTCATTCAGCGATCCGGCGAAGTTCGCCATGCACTCGGGCATTTTATGGAAACCGCAAGGTTTTTCGCTCATTGCTTATGAAATCGTTATCAAAAATCCGAACATCCTGATCGGCTACATGAACACGATCATTTACGTAACCGTCGGCACTTTCTTCAACGTGCTGCTGACGGCGATGGGCGCTTACGTCCTGTCGCGTAAAAGCTTGATGCTCAAAAAGCCGCTGATGATGATGGTCGTGTTCACGATGTATTTCGGCGGCGGGCTCATTCCGAACTTTCTGCTCGTCAAAAATATCGGGCTGTACGACTCCAGGCTGGCGCTTATTATTCCCGGATTGATTGCGACCTGGAATATGATCGTGATGAAAACCGCCTTCAGCATGGTGCCGGAAGGGCTGGAGGAATCGGCCAAGATCGACGGAGCGAACGATTTTACGATTTTATTCCGGATCATCCTGCCGGTGACGAAAGCGACCGTGGCCGTCATGGTGCTGTTCTACGCGGTCGGCCATTGGAACGCCTGGTTTAACGCGATGATCTATTTGCGCGACCGTGGCCTGTATCCGCTGCAGCTGCTGCTGCGGGAAATATTGATCGCCAATTCGGCGAGCGGCAACTCGCTGGAAAGCGCAGCCGTGATGGAGGACGACAAGGCGCTTGTCTATGTCATCATTAAATATTGCACCATCATGGTGGCAACCGTACCCATCTTATTCATATATCCGTTCTGCCAAAAGTATTTCATGAAAGGGGTCATGCTGGGCTCCATCAAAGGGTAACGGTTGAATGACAGCGCGCAGTGCATTGCATGCTTCGCATCTGAAATGGAGAGGGGTTTCGTACACATGAAGAGGACATGGACGAGAACGACGGCGGCGATCGGCATGAGCGCCATGCTGCTGACGGCGGGGCTGGCCGGATGCAGTAACGATGACAAGCAGCCAAGCAACGGGCTCGAAGCGCCGAGCGCGAATATGAACGAGACCGGATTGCCGATCGTCAAAACGCCGATTACGTTGAAGGTATGGACACCGATGCAGGCGCCGGCAAGCCAGTTCATCAGCAGCTATGCGCAGAACGAGGTGTACCAGGAGCTGGAGAAGCGCACCGGGATCAAGATCGAGTTCATTCATCCGCCGCAAGGCCAAGAGAAGGAAGCGTTCAATCTGATGATTGCGTCGGGCGATTTCCCCGACATCATAACGGGCGCGGGCCGTTATATCGGCGGAGAAGACAAAGGGGTCCGGGACGGCGTATTCACCGACTTGACGCCGTATATCGAGAAATATGCACCGGATTACTACAAGCTGGTCAACTCCGATGCGGAAACGAAGCGTGAGGCAACGAACGACGCTGGCAAATTCCCGGCCTTCTACATGGTGAAGCCGAAGCAGGATGCGCCGTTCCGACGAATCATGCTGAAGGAAGACATGCTCAAAGCGGTGAATATGGACGTCCCGAGGACGATCGCCGATTATGAGAAGCTGTTCAAGGCAATCAAAGATACGAAGAGCATCGCCCCGTACATTATGAAAGATAACGGCATGGAAGAGCAGTTCATCGGCCCTTACGGCATTTTGGACGGCTTCTACTTGAAGGATGGCAAGAACGTAGCCTTTGGACAAATGCAGCCGCAGTTCAAGGAATATTTGACGCTGATGAACAAATGGTTCAAGGAGGGCTACATCAATAAAGATTTCGCCGGCTTGAAGAACCAGCAGGCGCAAGCGTTGTTCGACAGCGGGAAGGCCGCCATGCTCGTCGACGCCGTCGTCGCCACGTTCAATAGAGGAGTTCAGCTGAAGCAAAGCAACGTACCCGCGCCATACCCCAGATTGAAGGCAGGCGACAAAGTTCACTATCAGCCCGCCGACTGGCCGTTACCCGGCCAAGGCCAAGAAACCGTCATTGCTTCGTCGTCCAAATACAAAGCCGAGGCGGTACGCTGGCTGAATTACGCTTATTCGAAGGAAGGGGCGATGCTGTATAACTATGGCATCGAAGGGAAGACGTACAATCTGGTCAACGGCGTTCCGAAATATACGGACTATATTTTAAATCATCCGAAATACGGCACGGATAACGCAAACTATATTCTAAGGGTTCATTTCGCGCCCAAGCTGATGTATACCGACGTCGAGGCGAACCCGAACTTGGCCAAGAGCCCCGCATCCGCCGAAGTGCGCCAAAAATGGTCGGATGATAAAGATGTGGACAGCTCGCTGCGGCTGCCGCCAATTCGCATGACGAGCGAGGAAACGGACAAACGGGCCAAAATTATGAACGAAGTGAATACGTATAGCGATGAGATGGTGCTGAAGTTTATTTTGGGCGCGGAGCCGCTCAGTAAATTCGACGAATACGTCAGCCAGTTGAAAAAGCTCGGCATCGAAGAAGCCGTCACGATTACGCAAGCTGCGTTCAACCGGTACACATCCAAGAAGTGATCGGCCGTTCGTGAACAGGAAGAGAAGGCTGCAAAGGGGGCTTAACTCTTGCTACGCCGCAGAAACAGTATGTTCTACAAGCTGTTCGTTTCTTATCTTGTCATCTTCATGACGCCGCTGCTTACGCTCGGAGGCATCGTATATTATCTCAACGTGGTCAATTATCAGCATGAAGTGTCCGAAGCGAACGTCACCAAGCTGACGCAAATCCGGAACCAGATCGATCTGGAGCTGAAATCCCTGCGGGAAATCGTGTACCATTTGTCAAGCGAGCTGGAATTGCAGCAGGACGCAGCCGCCGACGATAAGGCGAAGCTTCGCATGATGGTGCCGCAGCTGGAAGCGTACAAGGAGCATTATCCTTTCATTGACGAAATCATGTATTACCGGCGCGGGGATACGACGGTTTATTTGACAACCGGAGCCTATGAGTATTCGGCATTCGAGAAAGGCGTCAAAGGCGATTACGACTGGATGGGCGCCAGCTTCTTCAAGGAGCTGAATTCCGTGAGCGCTCCCAAAACAAAACGAATTGTCGAGAAGGAATCGGCGCTTTCCCGCAGCGGCAACGTGCTGGCCTTTATGTTCCCCGTACCGCTGCTGAAGTCGATTCCTCAGGGCACAGTGCTGTTTACGATCAAGGAGTCGGAGATCATGTCCAAATTCCAGAATTTCTTCGGCAATCTGGAGGCGGCGATCTTCATCTACGATCCATATTACAGCTCGCTCGTTTCTTTGCACAGCAATGTTGATTTCCCTGACGCGGCGATGCTGGAAGAACAGCTCCGAATGAGCAAAGGAACCGGCGTTTCGAATGTGAATGCCGGTCATATGAGCCTGACGGTGACTCGCATGGTTTCGGAGGAAACGGATTGGAGCTATATCGTCGCCATGCCCGGATCGTTCTTCTATAAGCGGGTTATCGCGATGCGGACGCTCATCGTCTGCACGATCATTGCGCTGGTCACGATCGGTTTGATCGGAGCGTTTCTGTTGTCCAGACGTAATTACCGGCCGATTAAAGCGCTGGCCGCATATTTCAAAAAGACGGATTACGAGCAGCATGGGGGAGAGGGTGGCAACGAGTTCGAACTGATTCGGAATTCATTCGAAAGCGCGGTCCGCAGAAATCAGGAAATGCTCGCGCAAATGAATGCGCAAAGGCCGTTTATTAAAGATCAATGCTTGCTCACGCTATTGAAAGGCAAATCGATTGCCGCCGATGAACGGGATTATTTAATCAAATGCTCGAATCTGATGCTGCACGGCGATGCATACTTTTGCATGGCGTTATCGGTTCATGCCGGCGAGGCGCGGGGATACGATCTGGGGCATGTGGTCGCGCTGATTGAGAACGTATACTTCGCCCAGGACCGCTGTTACGGCGTCGAAATCGCCGGGGAGCAGTACATTGCGATCATCGCGGTACTTCAGGAAGCTCCTGCCGACGAACGAGGCCGGCAGACGGAGATGGCCGATCAACTGGTCCGGCTCGCCAAAGACAACCTGGGACTGCAAACGACGGTCGGCATCGGGACCATGTACCGAAGTCTGGAGCATGTGGCCGCTTCGTATCTGGAAAGCACGGCGACGCTGCTCGATCATCGGGGGAATGAACGAAGCGCCATCTATTTCTTCGACGACATCGATGCACGGCAGCAGCAGATTCATTGGTTTCCGATCAAGGAGCAGGCGCTGCTGATGCAAAGCTTGAAGCAAGGGGACGAGGCGGTCGCGCTCGAGACGCTGAAGGCGCTGCTGGCGCAAATGACCGAAGTGACGCCGTCGTACCTGATGGTGCGGTGCCTCTGCTTTGATATCGTCAATCAAATCTTCAAATTGATCAACCAGATGAATTTGCACAATTTGTCCTTCGACATGAAGGGATTGCTGCGCTTCAATTCGCTGGAGGAATTTCAAGCCGGTATGGAGATGTTCATCGTCTACTTCTGCACACAGGTGAACCATTACCGGGAGCAGCAAAAGCATCAGCTTAAGAACGGGATCATTACGTATATCAATGAGCATTACAAGGATAACGACGTCTCTCTGGAGCAGATCGCAGACAAATTCCACTTGTCGGTTTCGTTCCTGAGCCGATTCGTGAAGGAGGAGACCGGCGTCAACTTCGTCGACTATTTGACGGGTCTGCGCATCAAGGAGGTAAAGCTGCAGCTGCAGCATACCGACAAGCTGATCCAGGATATCGTGACCGACGTCGGCTATTTGAACATTCCAAGCTTCGTAAGGAAGTTTAAAGCGCTCGAAGGCGTGACGCCGGGGCAATACAGGCAGCTCGTCGGAAAACAATAGCCGGAGCCCGTCTGCGGGGAAGGTGCGGGCTCCCCTTATTTGTACGGCGCCAAGCGCTGGCGCAGATTACTTAGAAAAAGGTGAGCGACATGAACAAACAGCCAAATATCATCGTCATTCTTGCTGACGATATGGGATTTTCCGATATCGGCGCATACGGCTCTGAAATCCACACACCGAACCTGGACCGGCTCGCCCGGGAGGGGCTGCGCTTCTCGCAATTTTACAACACGCCGCGCTGCTGCCCGACCCGAGCCTCGCTGATGACCGGACTGTATCCGCATCAGGCGGGATTGGGGTTCATGGAAGAGCATATCGGCAATCCGGCGTATACAGGCGCCATCAACAAGCAATGCGTTACGATCGCCGAGGCGCTTGGCGATCAGTATCACTCCTTGATGGTCGGGAAATGGCATCTCGGTAAGAAGCCGGGACAGCGGCCGTTCGAGCGGGGCTTTGACGATTATACCGGCTTACTGGACGGCGCCAGCAATTACTTCAAGCCGGAGCCCGGCAAGACGCTGATGAAGCGCAACGCTCCGTATCAACCGCCGGAAGAAGGCTTTTATACAACCGATTGGTTCAGCGACAGCGCAGCGGAATATATTGAACAATACGGGCAGCAGGAGAAGCCGTTCTTCCTGTATTTGGCTTATACGGCGCCGCATTGGCCGCTGCAAGCGCACCCGGAGGATATTGCTAAATATGCGGGCAGCTACATGGTGGGCTGGGACACGCTTCGCAAGGAACGATACGCAAGGTTACTGCAAGAGGGCATCCTGGATGAACGCAACAGCCCGCTCACCGCGCGTGACAGCGGTGCGCCCGCTTGGGATGACGTCGAGGACAAAGAAGCCTGGGATTTGAAAATGGCCGTCTACGCAGCGATGGTTCATCGTATGGACCAAGGAATCGGTAAAGTGCTCGATAAACTGAAGGAGCTGCAAATCGAGGACAATACGCTGGTGATGTTCCTGTCCGATAACGGAGCCTGCGCGGAGGGCATCGGCCTCAAGAGCGACAAGCCGCCAGGTACGGCAGACTCGTTCATCGCCTATCATCTCCCCTGGGCGAACGTAAGCACAACGCCTTTCCGGTTGTATAAGCATATGGTCAACGAGGGCGGCATCTCGACGCCGTTCATGGCCCGGTGGCCGGAGAAAATAAAGCAAGGCGCGATTACGCATCAATTCGGACATCTGATGGATATCATGGCGACTTGCCTTGACGCTGCGGGTGTCGCCTATCCATCGGACTATCAAGGCAACGCGATTGTGCCGCTCGAAGGGAAGAGCCTGCTGCCGATCTTCGAAGGGAGCGAGCGCGAGGGGCATGAATTCATCTTCTGGGAGCATGAAGGCAATCGGGCCGTCCGGCAAGGCAAGTGGAAGCTGCTCTCCCGCTGCAGGATGGATTGGCAATTTACATCAGCATGGGGATATCGAGGCGACCGGGGGCCGCATGAGGAGAAGTGGGAGCTGTACAACATGGAAGAAGACCGCGTCGAATTAAACGACTTGGCGGATCAATACCCGGAGAAAGTACAGGAGCTCGCCCTGCAACACGAACAATGGGCCCAACGAGCGGGGGTCATCCCGTGGAGCGACTATATGAAAGTCACAAAGACCGACTACTTGTTGAGAACGCAAGAAATTACGCCGTAGGGAGGATAAGGGAAACCGGTCTAATCTGCACCTCTGGCGTAAAAACTTCGTTGTAGCTGGCCCAATCGAACGATTCAAAGGATAACGCTTTGAATGATTCGGTTGGGCCTATTATTTCTTCTGCATTGTCGCGGCTTGTTTAAGCGATGGTCGGTGCCCGGATGCTACTTTTGGCCCTGCTGCTGAATGCCTCGGGCTACTCGTTCCCCAAGCTCGGCCGAGGCGCAGGACAAATAGCCGAGCACGATGCGCTGCGTTTCATCGGAGATGCCTGCCAGGTCGGCGGCCAGATTATCGACCAGATGCGATTGCTGCACAGGGGGCAGCCTGCGGTAATATTCGCCGGCTTGCGTGAAATCATCCGGTTTGGACAAGTCGGATCTGACGAGATGACCTTCCACATACCGTCCGCTCCCGCTCGTGACAAGGGAGGAGGGAGACCAATGCTCCTGATGGTTGATCGGAATGCTGCGGAAATCCGGACCTAACCGCCGGCGCTGCGAATCCCAATAAATGTTCGCTCGGCCCTGCAGCATTTTGTCGTCGGACAGCTCGGCTCCATCCAGCAGGTTGGCCGGCGAGAAGGCAATCTTCTCAACCTGCTCCATATAGTTGTCCGGATTGCGATTGAGGACTAGCCTTCCAACGGGATGAAGAGGATACTGTCGTTCATCCCATGTCTTGGTGTCGTCGAGCGGGTCGTATGGAAGAACGGCCGCGTCGTCCGGGTTCATCAGCTGCACATACAGCCCGTATTCCACATTGCTTCCCGCGGCTAATGTATCATATAAATCTTTGCCGGCGATGTCCGGATTTTCACCGCTAAGCCGGGAAGCTTCGTGACGGTCGATATACTGAACGCCGGCAAGCGGCATCCAGTGGTATTTCACATAAGCGCGGACGCCTTGTGCATTGCGCCATACATAGGTGTTCACACTATGTCCCGGGATGTGGCGGAGGCTCTTCACGGTTCCGGCGTCCGAGTACAGCCAGACGAGAAAATGAGTAGACTCAGGCGCGCGGGCGACGAAGCTCCAGAATCGTTCCGGGTCAATCAAGTTGTTCACCGGGGATGGCAGCAGGGCTTTGATGGTCTCGGGGAACCGAATCGCGTCCCGTACGGTGAACACCGGGATATGATTGCAGACAAGGTCGAATATCCCTTGTTCCGTATAAAACTTGGTGGAGAAGCCGCGTACATTGCGGGAGGTGTCCGGCGTTCCTTTGTTGCTGACGGCCAGGGAGAATCTGACCGTCACGGGAACTTGCTGGCCCGGACTTTGCAGAAAGCACAGCTTCGTGTGGGCTGCCATCGAATGGACGGTTTGAAAGTACCCGAATGCGCCGAAGCCCTTCACATGTACCGGCCGTTCCAGAATCTTCTCGTGAACGAACGTTTGCAGCGTTTCATGCAGCATATTGTCCTGCTCGAGCACAGGACCCCGATCGCCGACGGTCTGTGAATGGAAAGCGGCCGGCGGTTCGGCTGTCCCTTGCGCATGGATATGTCCTTTGAGGTGATGTCTTCCGGAATCCGCATTCGGTGCCGTCCCATCGGAAGAACCTCGAAGAGACTCTTGGTTATCTTTCATTGCTCAGCCTCCTAGAAATAGGTGAAATAAGTGCGCTTCTTCTTCATACCCTATTGTCTATGACAGGCTTGACCGAAATTATGACAATGCTATGGTTTATTTATCGCTGTCCGCACGGTCGGTCGGCTTAACGGAACACGAATAAGCGGCCTCCACCGAGACCGCTTATGCCGGATGCTTTATTTACCGTAGTGAGCAAGCAGATGACTTGGTTTTAGTTGCCCCAAGTAAATCTCTCCCAGCCCGCGACCGAGTCGATTCTTGCCTCTAGCGGGTTGTCCGCTTTGTTGGAACGGGCCGATACGTATTTGTTGTTGGCAATCGACCGGAAAGAGACGGTGCCGTCGCCGTTCCCGATCCATATGAATTTTTCCCAAGCGCCTATGGAGCTGGATTTGGCTTGAAGCGGGACGTCCGTCGTCGTGATTCTCGCGCTGACATACAAATTATTGGCTTTGGCGATGAGCGACACAAATCCGTTCCCCGCATCGACCACTTCATACTTCTCCCATGTATTCGCGGCTGTTGCCGACGCCCAGAGCGGATTGTCCGTCGTATTGGCTCTGGTGCTTACATAATTGCCGTTGGCGGAAGCCTTGAGCCAGATCGTCTGGCCTATCGGACGGCTGGCCGTATCGGTCGTCAAAGGGATCGTTACATTCAAAGTTACCGGATAATGGTCCGATGGGTAGCGGCCGTTTTCATTGTAGCGATTGATTTCGATGGCGTTGACAGACGTTATGTTTTTGGCAAATATCCAGTCGATATGCGCCCTGTCCAGATCTCCCGCGAACGCATTGTACGTTCCGTCGTTCGCGAACGATTTGCCAGCGGTTCGCCAGGTGTCGTTAAAGCCTGCATTTTGGAACGTAGCGTACACCGGCGACACTTCCGTCCGGTTCATGTCTCCGCCGATAAATACGGGAGCGTCGGAAGCTTTCACATACTCGCCTGTTTTGCTCAATATGACATTCGCCCCTTGCTGCGCAGCTTCCAGCACGAGGGATAGATGCGTGTTGAAGTAGTAAAAGACCGCGTTGGCATTATCTTTGGCCTGCAGCTTCACCCAGGTGCTCATTCGCGGATAGTCCGCATCGTACGAGCTTTTCGATCCCGGCACATAAGGTGTCTCGCTCAGCCAGAATTCCCCCCAATCAAGCAGCTTGAATTTATCCGACCGGTACATAATGTTGCTGAATTCGCCCGTCGTCGTGCTGCCTTCGCGAGATGTGCCGATCGACTGGTAGGTTGCGCTGCAGTTGGCGATAAAGTAGTCGATTTGGGCTTTGTCCGCCTCCTGCAATCCCATCACATCGGGCGCGAAATTGTTAATGACATGGACCGCAATATTTTTTCGATTGCTCCAGGAGTTCGGCGTGCCGTCATCCGCCGTCATTTTCCTGACATTAAACGTCATCAGCTTCAAATTATAGCTTCCGGGCAATACTTGGGCGCTCGCGGTAGGGAGCGGAAAAGCTCCGGCACTAAACACGGTCAGCACCAGGACTGCGAGGGAGAGAAGCAGGAACCATTTTTTCATTCAATAGCACATCCTTTCAGTATTTGGGTTTGGAAGCCAAATGAGCAATTTGTCGGCTTCACAGCAGCATGTCGCGAGAAAAGCATTCCTCCTCATAGAATATTCATATAGAATTGGTAACGTTTACATTGTAGCGTGATCCGGTTGACGGGAACATAAACAATCCCGTGAAATCGATACACAATTCTGCTAATATTACATGGAATTCTCTCTTTCGGCTGCTATGTTTTACTATGATCTTGCGATATGCGCTTGTCCCGCCGTTTCGTTGGACGTATGCCCATATGTTATTATTTATATAAAAAAGGTGAGGGGGGATGCCGCCTGAATCCGATTCCGTTGCAAGACATTCCCGAGCCGATCACGGATCATGTGGGGACTGTGAAATCTATAGCCTTTCCGAGGCAGGGACATACATCGGATGTGGCTATTATCGTAGGAACGGCAGGTCGTTACGTGATCAAACGAGCGAAAGGTGAGCAGTACAGCGGCTGGCTATTCCAGGAAGCGGACGTGCTGCGCGCATTGCGTGCCGTCTCGCTGCCTGTGCCGGACATCTATCAGCTGGTCAAGCAGCCGGATGATAGCCAGGCGTGGGCTTTGCTGCAATTCCTGGAAGGAGAGACATTAAGGGAAGCTTTGCAGAAGGAGCGGCGCTCGGCAAAAAGACAAGAGCTGATTTACAAGTTCGGCGCGTGTTTGTCAGCCGTTCATGCCACGCCATGCCCGGAGTCGCTCGTCGGAAATTCCGATTGGCTGGACAATAGGTTAAAGCAAGCGGAGTATAACCTGGCTCATTATGAGATGGACGGTACGGCCGAGCTGCTGCAATGGCTGAAGACAAATAAACCGTTACCGCAGCATTATACATTCATTCATGGCGATTTCACCATTGACAATGTGCTGGTTGCCGAGGGCAACATATCTGGCATTATAGATTGGAGCGGCGGAGCGTTCGGCGATCCGAGATACGATCTTTCACTAGCGATACGTCCGAAGCCGAACGCTTTCGAGAATCGGATGGACATCGACGCCTTCTTCGCCGGCTATGGAACGCAGACATTAACCGAGCAGGAATATATATATTTTACGAATGGGTTATATGCATTTTTCTAAAAAATAATATCGGGGGAGCAAGGAGTCGTTCATGAAATTGAAATTACAGCTCACGCGCGCCATTGCAGTAAGCCTGTGCTGCGCCGCGGGCTTCGGATTTGTCGTTTTTCTTATGGATGAATGGTTGGTCTTGCGGCTGGATCAAGCGGTGACCGACTTCATTCAAAGCCGGAGATCTCCGGCGCTGACGGGACTGATGCGAGGGGTGACGGCGGTTGGCGAAGTCGGTGCGGTTTTGGCGATTATGCTGCTCGCTGCCGTTATATTGTACAAATGGCTTCACCACCGCCGGGAGCTTCTATTGCTCTTATGGGTCGTTGCAGGCTCGATGCTGCTGAATGCGATGCTGAAGCTTCTGTTTCAGCGGGAGCGTCCAACCATTAGCCGCTTGATTGAAGTGAACGGGTTCAGCTTTCCAAGCGGACATTCGATGGCGGCATTCAGTCTATTCGCCGTCATTGCTTTCTTGTTATGGAAGCATATCGACAGCAGGCTGGGCCGCGGACTTGTTGTCCTGTTAAGCATGATGATGATTCTTGCCATCGGCGTCAGTCGAATCTATCTTGGCGTCCATTACCCGAGCGACGTATTGGCCGGCTATTTGGCCAGCGGCTGCTGGATGACGGCGTCGGTGTGGTACTATCAGCGGTATATGGACAAGTCCGCAAGCAAGTAAGCAATAGACAGCATGCGATGCGTTCCGATTCAGGGGATGACCGTCTCGGTCGGAGGGGAAATATAGGCATTTGTCACAAGGCTCCTGAAGAATGCATAAGATAACGCATACTTGCTGGAAGCGGGGGGAAAGCATCATGCCGGTATCCGTTGTGTTCAATGCAATTAATGTGTTAAGTATGTCTGTCAATTCGATTATCGCTTCAGGTCAGAACAGCCAGCCCAACTGGGAAACCCAGGGGAAGCTTAACTCGGGTAACGGGGTCTACATGAATTCCATCGTAGTAGGGAGCATCAATGTGATCAATGACCAAGATCTCATGGATTCGCCGTTTACGCAGCCGGAAGTCATTAACCCGCAGCCTGTCACGCAATTATAGGGAATCTATTATGAAACTGAACGATAAACTGTGCATCCAGTTCACGAATATTAACATTACCTCACTCGCTTCGAATTCGGGCGTATTTACCGGTGACAATGCTCAGTCCAACTGGCAGGTGAACCGGAAAAGCAACTGCGGCTTCGGCACGATTGCCGGTTATCACAATTCGGCCGCTTATAATGTAAATGTGATTAACGATAACGATATGCTTGATTCGGATTTCTCGTCGCAGCAAGGCAATAGTAACGAACCTGTTACACAGCAGTAGCTGCAAAAGCTGCGGAAGCGGCAAACGACCCGACGGACCGAGGCTCGTGTTACGCCGGACGGTTCAGCGGGTCTGTTCGAATTCGATCGTCTCAACGGATCGATCGATGAAGTATTTCCGGATTCTCGGGATGCGCCGGTTCGTCTGTTGACTTGGACGTCGCGTCATGTGCATTGTGAGCGTCATGAACGTCGTGCGCCTCGTGGCCGCTTTGCTCATCCGGCGCGGCCGTCTCGCTGCCATCCTTTTTCTCCGAATCCTCCAGAAGCTTTCCGATCGCATCTTCCTTCGCAGGTTGCTGGCTTTCATGCCATATTTCAACGACGTCCTTTTCCTCCAGAAGCGATTCGATATGATGAATATCGTTGTTATTGCCCAAGATGTTGCCGAACCCTTGGTTATGCTTCTTGACGCTCTTGAAATTCGTCGGGAAATTATTGCCGAAATTGACGGCGGAAGCGTCCTCAACCGCACCGACATGAATATCCCGGAACGTAAATACCGATTGCAGCGCTTGCGGGGGAGAGAGGGCATCGTGATCTTCATCGCCATCCGGTTCGTCATCGTCCATGTGTTGCTCACGGAGCTTGACCTGCTGCTCAGGCGCTGCCGGTTGCTGTCCAAACAGCGTAAAGGGGACGCTCTTGCCGTTGATTTTGACCGAAATATCCGGTGTGCTTTCATTCGTGTTCGCAAGCGGATCTTTGTTCTGCGGCCCGGGATTGTCTGACTTCTGTAGCGGAGAATGGTCGGCCGGCTTCGCAATCGCATTGTTGCCGATGTTCAACATGCCGCTGACTTCTTTAATGTCAATATGGTCCAGATGGTAGGATAGCTTCTCCAGGTTTAATGTTTGAACGTTCATGACATCGATATGGAACGACGGTTGAACCGATTGTGCGCTTAATTCATTCACTTTGCTCTCGATCCGGGCAAGCCGCTGTTCCAAGCGTTGCAGAAGATGCAGCAATGTATTATCGTGAAAGACCATTCCGTATTCATCCCTTTACAATATACGCGTTGGGCGCATCGGCACCGCGCAGCTTGTCAATCGGTATGTCATTCAAGAAAGGTGGGGGTGTAATCATGGACCTTTCGGTTCCTCGGATCCGGTTCGAACACATCACCGTCAATAGAGTGGACGACAATGCAGGGATTTTTGTCGGACATAACCGCCAGTACCGCTGGTCGACAACGGCGGACGGCTGCAAGCAAGGCTTCGGCACCGTTTCCGGGAACAACAACGCGATCGCGTATAACAAGCAGCTTGTGATGAGCGGCGATACGGACGATTCCGAGAAACACGATCCGGAGAAGCTGGAGAAGCTGCAGAAATGGATGGAGAAGCTTGCGGAAAAGCGAAAACAAATGCCTTAATCCATCGGGCGGGACGGCTTGGAGCCGGATTCCCGGATGGCGGACGTGTTCTTCAAGATCCGGTTATAGTGACCGGACACCTTACCGAAGCCGTCGGCAACTCGCGACGTATGGTTCCATCCGTACTGTATATTGACCCCGTAAAAAAGGCCCGAACTGTTCTGAACTCTATTCACTCTAATGGAGTCATATTCGATTTTATTCATTGCGGGTCACCTCTGCACCATGGACTGAAATGCGCTGTAGGCAATGCTGCCGTTTTATAATTCTTATTCGCGTCCCATGCAAATATGCTTTCATCCGTTCTGTGCGCGCTATTCGGCAGAGCGTTCGCTGCTTCGCCTTCACGACAAGTGAGGGCTATTGGCGTTTCCCGGCAATGGAATCGTACGGAGGGATCAACTGCTCGTATTGATTTGCGAAAATCGGCAGCTTTGTATATAATACTGAATGAACGTTCAGTATTATGGGGTTTTATGATCGGAATCGGATCAGCCAGCCGAAGAGGTGAGCGATGAGTGAATAAAAAGAAACTGCAAAGCGAGCAGACGAAAAAGAAGGTTGCGGACGCGGCGAGAGCGTTATTCGTGCAAAAAGGGTACAAGGCGACGTCGATAGAAGAGATCGTGAAGGCCACCGGCTGCAGCGCAGGCAACATCTATTATCACTTCAAAAGCAAGGAAGGGCTATTTCTCCATTTAATCGAGGAATGGAACAAGGAGTGGGAGGAAACCTGGCTGACCAAGGAGCCGCTCTATTCGAGCATTGCAGATAAGCTGTATGGCATGGCGGAGCATCTGGCGCTCGATCAGTTGAATCATCCGTTCACGAAGGCCGTTGACGAATTTTTCAACAACGCCGAGAAAGCCTCCGATGTGGAAGAGCGTATTAACGAAATGATCAAAGGGTATCTTACTTTTAACGAGCAATTGCTGCGAAAAGGCGTCGAACGCGGCGAGCTCGACATTACGGATATTCCCGGACACGCGTTACTTTTGGACAGCTTGCTGTTCGGTTTAAATCAACATACCCGCAAGATGGGGACAGAGCAAGCGCTGGCAGCTTACCGGCTCGCTATCGACGTATTTTTGCATGGCATTGTGAGGCAAGCCCGCTAGCTCTTTTTTTTCGCAATAATCTAGAATGAATATTCAGTATTTTATTTTTTACGCAACATCGTATTATTGTTTGGAGGAACTTATCATGGCAGTATTGTTAAAAAATCGGGGAGCTGTACTGCTCCTGATGTTAAATCTTTTTCTAGTGTTTACCGGCATCGGTCTTGTTATACCGATCATGCCGAAGTTCATGGAGATCTTGGGGATTAGCGGGAGTACGGTCGGCTTGCTCGTTGCAGCCTTTTCGCTGACGCAGCTTTTGTTTTCGCCGCTGGCCGGCAGACTGGCCGATTCGTACGGCCGAAAAAAAATGATCGTTATCGGCATGCTTGTGTTCGCCATTTCCGAGATGCTGTTCGGTATCGCGAGCGATCCGGTGCTGTTGTTCGTTTCCAGGCTGCTCGGCGGCGTTAGCGCAGCGCTCATAATGCCGGCCGTTATGGCGTATGCGGCAGACGTCACGACCAAAGAAGAGCGTGCCGCCGGCATGGGGTATATTAACGCAGCCATTACGACCGGATTCATTATCGGGCCGGGGATTGGCGGGTACATCGCGGAATATGGCATCCGCGTTCCTTTTTACGCCGCTGCGGCGGGCGGGGTGATTGCCGCTTGCGTCACGCTGCTGATCTTGCGAGAGTCTCGGCCCTGCGAGGAAGAGCCGTCCGATGTTCCGTCTGACGGCGCGTCACAGCAGAGCAGAGGCAGTCTGCTGTCCCAACTGCTGCATTCTTACCGCGAGCCGTATTTTTTGAGCCTGATTATCGTATTCGTGATGACGTTCGGTTTGGCGAATTTCGAGACGATCTTCGGACTGTTCGTCGATCATAAATTCGGCTTCGGGCCCAAGGAAATCGCCTTTATCATTACATTCGGCTCGATTGCGGGCGCGGTCGTGCAGCTCACGGCGTTCAGCTGGATCTTGAACCGCTTCGGCGAGAAGCGCGTCATTTCGATATGTTTATTGTTCGCCGGCGTGTTTATTTTGCTGACGCTGTTCGTTCATAAATTTTGGATTATTTTTGCCGTTACCTTTATTGTGTTTCTCGCCATCGATATTATGCGTCCGGCCATCAGCACGCAAATGTCCATGCTGGCCAAGGACCAGCAAGGCTATGTCGCAGGCTTGAACTCGGCCTTTACAAGTCTCGGCAATATTGCCGGCCCAATCGTATCGGGCTTTCTGTTCGACGTGAACGTGAACTACCCGTATATGCTCGCGAGCGTAATCTTGCTTCTCTGCTTCGGTTTGTCGCTGAAAGCGAAAAATCGCAGCGTACAGGACGCACAGGTCGTTTCCTGATAACGACTAGGCATTCCCCCTCAGAGCGTGACATGATTCAATGCATGCCCAATAACGGCCCATCCGCCGCATAATGTCGGAATAACGCAAACAAGGAGCAAGCTGTCGCAACAGGACAGCTGCTCCTTGTTTGTCGTTTCCGGCACATTTGCTTGTTTTACGACCGGACGAGCTGCCGGATCATTCTCAATATTTCATCGTTGTTCATCGTTTCCCCCATCGGAAACACCTTGCGGATTTTGCCTTGCCCGTCGACCAGGAAAAGTGAGCTCACCGTATGGACGAAGGAGCCGTCCGGCATCTTCTGCACCAGCACCCCGTAGCTGCGGGCCGCATCGGCGGTCTCCTGTTCCGTGCCGGTCAGCAGCGTCCAGCCGGTATAATCGATGCCCATCATGTCTCCATACCGTTTGAACATCTCAGGAGTATCGCGCTGCGGGTCGAATGTGACAGACAAGAAATGCACCTTATCTCCCCACAAACCGTCTTGCTTCAGCTGGCTTTGCAGCTTCACCATATTGTAAGTCGTCATCGGACAGACGTCCGGGCAGCTCGTGAACAAAAACTCGACAAGCCGGACTTTGCCCGCGGTGTGCTCCAACCGGACCGGATTACCGTCAAGGTTAATTAAAGATAGCTCCGGGGCTTGTTTAACGGAGGGGAGGGGCGGGTTGTCATGGCCGAACCGGCTATAGAAGCTGTAGACCAGTGTGGCCAAAAGCACGCCTATAACCAGCTTGAAGCCGTGGCGTTTGAGTGCAGCGATCATGGCTAGGTACGCTCCTTGCGATTAATAATGCGGCAGCCTTCATTATATCACGGCCTATCGGGTCCACCTATGACTCGTAAGAGCTATATCCGGCATCGGTACAAGGTCAAGAAAATGAAAGGTATTGACGCTTGCCCAAATGATGGATACAATGTAATCGTAAATATTACGAATAAATAGCGGTGAACTTCTGCGCTTCATGCCGTGCAGAACGACCGCTTAAGGAGGACTGTTGTGATGACTCGAAGGTTAATTGCTTTCCTGTCCGCTTTCATGGCGCTGGTTGTGCTGCTTTCCGGCTGCACCATTGACCGGGCGGAGAATGGGGGAGCGGATGCAGGAACGAAAGAGCTGGTGTATGCCACAGCGAAAGATATTAACGATATGAATCCGCATTTGTATGCGGGCTCCATGCCGGCGCAAGGGATCGTGTACGAATCGCTGGTGGAAAATACGGATCAAGGCATCAAGCCGCTGCTTGCGGAATCGTGGGACATTTCCAAGGATGGTAAGGTGTATACCTTCCATTTGCGAAGCAACGTGCGGTTTCATGACGGAGAGCCGTTCAATGCCGAAGCCGTGAAGCGCAATATCGATGCGGTACAGCGCAATGCCAGCAAGCATTCCTGGATCAAGCTGTCTTCCAAAATTGCGAGCTGCGATGTCGTCGATCATCAGACGGTTCGGCTTGTTCTGACGGAAGCCTATGATCCGGCCTTGCTGGAGCTGTCCATGACCCGGCCGTACGTGTTCCTTTCTCCGAAAAGCTTTATAAACGGGGAGACCAAGGATGGCGTGGCTGGCTACCACGGAACAGGGCCTTATAAGCTTGCCGAGCATAAAGTCGACCGGCATGCGGTTTTTGAAGCGAATGAGAGCTATTGGGGAGGGGCGCCCTCCATCAAGAAGATTACGGCCAAAGTGCTGCCGGCCGGTGAGACGACGTTCCTGGCGTTGAGTAAAGGGGAGGTCAACTTCGTCTTCACCGATGACCGGGGCACAGACAGTCTCGATGTGGAAGCCATGAACAAGCTGGCACAATCGGGCAAATATCAGATTGTGCGGAGCGCAGCGATGAACACGAAGATGATTGTCGCCAACAGCAGCAAGCGCAATCATCCGGTGCATGAAACGGCGGTGCGGGAAGCGATATGGCTCGCGATCGACCGGGAGGCCATCAGCAAGCAAATTTTCCACGGCACCGAAGCTGCGGCTCACGAGCTGTTCTCGAGCAATGTCAATTACGCCGACGTCGCGTTGAAGCAGCGAAGCTACAATCCGGAATTGGCGGCAAAAATGCTAGGCGAAGCCGGCTGGACGATATCCAGCGGTCAAACGGCAAGAACGAAAAACGGGACTCCGTTAACGATGAAGCTGTATTATGACGCCCAGTCCTCTTCGCAAAAAACGGAAGCGGAGTTGATTCAGGCCAGTTTGAAAAAAATCGGGATCGGACTTGAGATCATCGGAGAGGAATCCACTTCGATCGCGAGCAGAAGATCCACGGGGGGTTATGATTTGCTGTTCAATCAAACATGGGGACTAGCCTATGATCCGCAGAGCACGATCGCCGCTTTTGCCACAAAATCTTCCTATTATTATACGACCGCCGGCATTGCGAAGGCGGAAGAGCTGTATAAGAAAATCGATCAGGTCATGACAACGATGGACGAGAAAACGCGAAAATCGTTATATGCGGATATATTGAGCATCGTGCATGACGAGGCGGTCTTTATCCCGCTTACGAACGGCAGCGTCACCGTCGTGGCGCCAAAGACGCTGCGGGGCCTCTCCTTCAAGCAGACGCAATTTGAACTGCCGTTTGAGCGAATGCGCTTTGAATAATCCGATCTGCGAGTAACCCATGCAATTGTGAGATTCTTCTATTATAAAGGAGCAACCTATGGGAAGTTATGTTATGAAACGGCTGCTGGTTTCCGTTCCCTTGCTTGCGGCTATCTCGTTCATCACGTTCCTCTTCGTACATCTGTCTCCGATGGACCCAGCCGAAGTGATCCTGCAGGCGCAGGGCGTTCCGCAAATCACGGGCGAGTTGATTGCGCAGACGAAGGCGGAGCTGGGCATGGACCGGCCTTTCCTGATTCGCTATATGAGCTGGCTGCTTGCCTGCCTGCAGCTTGATTTCGGAGAGTCGTACGTGACGGGACAACCGGTGTGGTCGCTGCTCGGCCCGGCTTTGCTGAACACGCTGAAGCTGACGCTGGCATCCGTCGCCGTCATCATTGCGATGTCGGTGGCGTTAGGCATGATTTGCGCACTGTACGAGGGAAAGCTGCTCGACCAATCGGTCAGGGGGGTATTCTTTTTCCTGACGTCGATGCCTTCGTACGGACTGGCCGCACTGCTGATCTGGTATTTCTCCGTGAAGCTGGACTTGCTGCCGACAAGCGGAATGGATTCGTACGCCGGCTACATTTTGCCGGTTAGCGTCATCGCGATTGGATATGCGGGCGTTTATTTTCGAGTCGTTCGAAGCGCTATGCTCAGCCAGCTGCATGAAGAGTATGTTTGGTATGGCAGGGCTTGCGGATTAAAGGAGTTTACCATATTCGGAAATATGTTAAGAAACTCGATGCAGGCAGCCATTTCGGTGTTTTGTATGGCCATTCCCGTCATTCTTGGAAGCACGGTCGTTGTGGAAAATGTGTTTGCTTGGCCCGGGCTAGGGAGCTTGAGTATCAAATCAATATTGAGCCGAGACTTTCCGGTCATTCAAGCCTACGTTCTCGTGCTGGCGGCGGCTTTCGTCTTCTTCAACGCTGCTGCGGATATGATCCACGCGATGGTCAACCCGAAAGTCAGAAAGGAATCCCGATGAAGCGATTCAAGTATGTCATGCAGGACAAGTTAGCTGCCGTTTCGTTATCAGTCCTGACGATCACCGTCATAGCCGGGCTGTTCGCTCCCTGGCTTGCGCCGCATCATCCCGAGGATGTACATATGGAGCTTCGCTATGCGGCTTCGTCCTGGGAATATTGGCTGGGCAACGATCATCTCGGCCGATGCATCCTTTCCAGATTATTATACGGCATCCGACCCAGCGTGCTGTGGGTATTCGTTGCGTTGGCCGTCTCCGTATTATGCGGCGGCATCGCAGGCATTGCGGCCGGATACTTCAGAGGAAGAACGGATGCCGTCTTGATGCGAGCTTGCGATGTGATGCTTTCGTTCCCGGGATATGTCATGACGCTGGCCGTCATCGGAATTTTGGGCGTCGGGTTTGAGAATATTATCATCGCATTCTTGCTGTCCAAATGGGCCTGGTTCGCCCGGGTCATTCGAACGGCGGTCATGGCGTATGCCGAAGCGGACTATGTGAAGTTCTCCAAAGCGATCGGCGTCAGGGACGCGCACATTATCGCCAAGCACATTATTCCTGCTGCGCTGCCCGAGATCGCTGTCATTTCCAGCAGCTCCTTCGGGTCGATGATATTGCAAATATCGGGTTTTTCCTTCCTCGGACTAGGCATTCAGGCGCCTCATGCGGAGTGGGGTATGATGCTGAATGAAGCGAGGGCAGTGATGTTCTCAAGGCCGGAGATGCTGCTTGCGCCAGGTGTCGCCGTCATTGTAGTCGTCTCGGCCGTCAATTTTTTGTCGGATGCGCTCCAGGTTGCGCTGGACCCCAAGCTCATGTCCTCCAGACAGAAGCAGCCATTGCCAGCAGCGGTGATGACCAGCGGGCTTCACGGAAAAGAAAGAGGGGGCATGGTCGGATGACAAGCTTGCTGGAAGTCGAGGCGTTGAGCATTTGGGACAGCCGAACCGGGAACGTCATTATTCCCGGCAATTCGTTTCAAGTAAGAGAGGGAAGCTGTCTTGCTATCGTAGGGGAGAGCGGCAGCGGAAAGTCGGTTACGGGCCGGGCGATTGTAAGATTGAATAAGACATCCCTGCGCCAATCCGGCCGTATTTGGTTTAACGGCGAAAACTTGGCCGAGCTTTCCGAGCAGGACATGAGAAAAAAACGGGGGAAATCGATCGGCATGATCTGGCAGCATGGCATGCGGGCATTCGACCCCTCCCGCGTGATCGGAGTTCATCTAAGGGAGACGCTGGCCGGGCATTTCGGCTGGAGCCGGGACGTCATCACGGACCGCATGAAAACGGCCATGGAAAGCGTAATGCTAAAAAATCCGGTCGAGGTGATGAATAAATACCCGCATCAGCTGTCGGGCGGCATGCTGCAGCGCATCATGATCGCGCTGGCTCTCGTGCTTCAGCCTGAGCTCGTTATTGCGGATGAGCCCACGGCTGCGCTCGATACGGTCTCGCAATTCGAAGTCGTCGAGCAGTTTATCCGCTTGCGGGAAAGGATGGACTGCGCACTGATCTTTATTTCCCATGATCTGGGCATTGTCAAAAAGCTGGCCGATGACGTTCTGGTCATGAAGAGCGGAGAAATCGTGGAAAGAGGGACGGTGCAAGCGATATGGTCCGGCGCTGCACATGAATATACGCGGCATCTGGTTACTTCTAGGCAGGCGCTGAATGATCATTATAAGCGAATGACGGGAGGCGGTCGCGATGCTGAACGTTGATGGAGTGAGCAAATCATACAGGCAAGGCGGGTTCTTCTCATCGAAGCGGCAGCTTGTGCTCGATGACATCAGCTTTGCGATGAGCAAGGGGGAATGTCTTGGCATCATCGGGGAAAGCGGAAGCGGCAAATCGACACTGGGACGCATTCTGCTGGGCATCGAACAGCCGGATCGGGGAACCGTCGTCGTGGCGGGAAAGCGTGCGGAGGATCGGCGCGGGCACGCGGGAAGCTTAAGCGCCGTATTCCAGGACTATACCTCCTCTATCAATCCGTATTACACGGTGGAGGAAGCGATGATGGAGCCGCTTGCGATGCGCTGTCGCGACCGGCAGCGTCAGTCGCGCGAGATCGATCTGCTGCTGCGGCAGGTCGGGCTCAATCCCTCCTACCGCACCAAGTACCCTCACGAGCTCTCGGGGGGTGAGGCGCAGCGGGTATGCATCGCGAGGGCGGTTGCGGTTCAGCCGGAGTGCATATTGCTCGACGAGGCGGTCAGCTCGCTGGACGGAGCGGTTCAAGTGCAGGTGCTCGAGCTGTTGAAACGACTGAAGACCGAATACGGCATTGGGTATATCTTCATTACCCACGATATCCAAGCTGCGGCTTACATGTGCGATCGGATCCTGTTTCTCCACAATGGCCGGATCGAAGAAACGGTGCCGGTCGAGCAGCTCAAGCTCGTCCGATCGGCATATGCCAAAAAGCTGCTGCGGATGGTTATTGCTTGAGGATTCAGGAGATGACCGGCATGTTAATGTGAGGATGAAAGGAGCGGAAGTGTTGAACGTGGCGTGGTCATGGCCGTTTTTGCGGTTATATGTTTTGACATTACTATATTTTAGCGCGAACGCGATGCTCAACGTCATTATACCTTTGAAGGGAGCGTCGCTCGGTGCATCGAATACGGCGATTGGCATCGTCATGGGCGCCTATTTATGTACGACCATGTGCTTTCGGCCGTGGGCGGGCCAAGTGATTCATAAGCATGGGCCGATCAAGGTGCTTCGCATCATTTTGGTGATCAATGGCTTCGCCTTACTGCTATATCCTTTTACCGGATTGGGCGGGTATGCGGTCGCACGCATACTGCAAGGCGTGTGCACAGCGTTCTTCTCGATGGCTTTGCAGCTCGGCATTATCGACGCGCTGCCGGATAAAGACCGGTCTCAGGGCATCTCGCTTTACTCCTTATGCTCGTACATGCCAGGATTATTCGGCCCGCTGCTGGCGCTAAGCATGTGGGGATCGGACCGCATGCATTACTTTACGGTGGCCATGATCGCCATCGCTGTCAGTACGGGAGCTGTCGGCTACAGCGCGCAGATGAGCAGCGAACCGTCTCGGCCTGCCGCACAGAAGACAGGGCAGGGGGATATGATGTTCAAGTCGTTCAGCCGGCTCATCCGCAATCGCCAGTGGTGCCGGTGCAGCCTGCTGATGCTTGTCGCATCGATTGTTTTTGGCGCGGTTACGACATTTATTCCGCTCTATGCCGGACAGATCGAGAGCGGCAACGCAGGGATGTATCTCATGCTTCAGGCGGGCACGGTCGTTCTGGCCCGGCTGGCGCTACGCAAAAAAATCCCTTCGGACGGGCACTGGCACGCTTCATGGATCATAGGGATTATGCTTCTGTTGACCGCTGCGGCGCTAAGTCTGAGCGGCGCTTTAACGGCGGGCGCCGTTTGGTTGTACCTCGGCGCCGTTCTCATGGGTTTCGCGCAGGCGCTGCTCTATCCGATATTAACGACGTATTTGACATTTGTTCTGCCGCCGGCAGACCGTAATGTCATGATCGGCTGGTTTATCGCCATGGCGGATATGGGCGTTTCGCTGGGCAGCCTTGTCATGGGCCTGATCGCGGACCACACTTCCTACTCGGCGATGTATCTTCTATGCGCCGGACTGGGCGCAGCGATGGTCATCGTGGCCTATGAACGGCGGCGTCCTACGCTGCGAACATAAATATATTAATTTCATTAATAATAAACTATATTAATCATTAATCGAATTAATAAAATAAACTGTCGAAATTCCGCACTTTCCTTGATATTGATTATCCAAGCCGTCCGGCAACGCGTGAAGGCGTGAACCGTCATCGCCGCTATCTTTGAACGAACAACCGCCTTCGGAAAGAGCTGTTCTCGCTTGTCCGATGCTGAGGAAGGACATTCGATATTACATAACGATTTCCCAATCCGGCGCTGCTGCTGTATAATCGTATTTATATTCAAATATTTGATTATTTGATAAGAGAAGAAAGTTATAAATACGATAAGGAGCGGATGCGAATGCCGGGTTTTACGGACAACGATATTTCACGTCAAGTTTCGCTATCCCCTCAAGGATCGTCCTCCTCCGTACAAGTCAGCAGACAGGCCGTTATTTCGATGGGGATTCATGCGCTGCATGAAATAGGGTCCGATTCCATATGCCATGTTTGCATTGCTAATGGAGGCTCCTGCTGTCAGGGATGCCGTTATCTTGCGGACGGTATTGGATGTCAACAGCGGAATACAAGCTGTACGGCTTGGTTATGCGGATTTCTCAAGCTTTTTTTATATGAAACCGGCTTGTTGAACACATGGTACGACTTTTGGGACCAGGTCCCCGGTCAAGATTTTCGTGTCGATTTCACGCCGGAAGTGATGAATGTGACGAAGCCGCTGCAGCTGCCTCAGCTTCATCGCTTGAGCGAGGCGCTTGCCGCGGATCTTCACGAGCTGGCCCGCTCGCATATTGCCATTGGATTTATTCTTACTCTTCGCGAAAAAATCGACAAGCAGCTGGACGAGCTTGAACATTGCCGCCATAGTCGGCACAAGACCAATCAGGTGAAACGAAACATTCGCATATTGTCGAGTCCGTTTCACCGCTTTCACAAGGAGCTGGATGAATATCGGCAGCAAGCATCCTGGTCGACAAACTTCCCGTGAGTATGGGCGGGAAGGGCGGGCCGCATGCTGAGCGGAGCTTCGGTGCGATGAAGAAACACGCGGACTCGTTCAAGCGTGTCGCACGCACAAAACGGTATGGACGCAGCCTGCGCTCATCGTTTAGGATAACACTAGGAGCTAAGGAGATATCTTCCCATCACAGTTAATTGCCCATAGAAGAAAGCGTTCTCGCTCTGAAATGATCGCCTTAGGCCGCGCCGGACAAGTCCGTCTATGCCTGGAGCGAAGAGAAAGGATCGGGTACAAGGATGAAAATGCGCCGGTCAACGTATTTCCACAAGCTGATCGTCTACGCGATCTGCCTCATCACGTTCCCCATGGTCACGCTCGGCGTATTCTCATATCTGCTATCTTCCCGGACCGTTCAGCAGAAAGTAAACGACGGCGCGCTGCAAATGCTGCTGCAAATGCAGCAGCGCGTCGAACAAAGCTTGCGGACGGCGGACAACGCGCTGACGCAGTTCACGGTACAGCCGTCGGTGCTCAGGCTGCTGACCGAGGACGTTACCGATGGGAGTCGGAGCGACAATGCCGCCCTGATCGACGGGCTGCAGGAAGGGCTGCGGGGCATTCAGCTGTCCGATCTTCGCGTCGCGGACGTGCAGTTCATACAGCTGCGCGACAGGTGGAAAATGTCCGGCGGCGGATACGAGCCGTTCGGACCGCTCGAGCCGGACTGGAAGCAAATGTACGGCGACCGCCCGGGATCGTATTGGACGATTAGCAGCCGGACGATCGATTTCGTCAGAACGCTGCCGATCAGCTCGCCGGAACCGACCGCGATGATCATGTTCCGGGTGCCGTACGGGGAACTGCGCAAATATATGTTCACGCATCCTGAGCTTGGCGAACCGTTCATCATCGACGATTCGCTGCGCGTCGTCGCGCATACGGATCATTGGACCCGCGTCGGCACGTCCGCGGCTTCGATGCCGTACGCCCGGCAGCTGCTTGATTCCGAATCAGACAGCGGATTGTTCAAGACGCAGCTCGACGGCGAGCCGTACAACGTGATCTACAGCAAGTCGGCTTACAATGGCTGGATGTATGTGTCGCTCGTATCGGTCACGGCGATGACGCGCGAATCCGAAACGATCAAGTGGGTGACGGTAGCGGCCGGTGCGGTCTTCCTGCTGATCGGTGCGGCCGTTTCGCTTCTTGGCGCTAGGCGGTTGTACGGGCCGGTACGGAAGCTTTATGAGAGCGTGTTCCAGCCGGCGAATGGCGAAGCGGGCAGTGGAGGCGATATTCCCGCGAGCGGCAAAGACGAACTGCAGCTGATCGGAGAGCGGGTACAGGCTCAACTGCATAACCAAAAAGAGATGAGCCGCGAGCTGAAAAGCCAGCGCAGCCGGCTGCAGCATTTTTTCTTGCTCAAGCTGTACTTGGGACAGACGGACGGAAGCGAGAGGGCGCCATACGAGGCCGAAGCTTCACGGCAGTGGAAGGCGATGAGCGTGCTTGTGCTGCAGATCGATTCGCTCGAGAACACGGGCTACGCGGAACAGGACAAGGAGCTCTTGCTGTTCGCCGTAACGAATATTATAGCGGAGATCGTGCCGCAGCACGAACGGCTGCTGGAACCGATCGTCATGGGCCAATCCCAGGTAACGCTTGTGGGCAGCCCGCTGGCGGACGAGCAGGCGTACAGCGCCTGGCTGGACGGAGCAGCCAAGCTGATCCGCGAGACGGTCAAGCAATACTTGCGGCTGCCGGTCAGCATTGGCGTCAGCAGTCCGTTCCGCTCGCTCAGCGAAGCCGGAAGAGGGTACAAGGAGGCCGGAGAGGCGCTGCAGTATCGGATCAAACTCGGTCTTGAAGCGGTCGTCCATATCGGAGACGTTCAGCCGGACCGGTCGCTCGTGCCGGAATACCCGGAGAAGGTGAAGAGCGAGCTGATCGAAGCGGTCCGCATGTGCGAAGGAGAGCGGGCTTACGGCTTGCTGGAGCAGTTTACACGGGAGCTGTTCGCCGCGCCGTTGTCGCATCGCCAGTACCAGATGCTGATGATTGCGCTGCTAACTGACCTGCTGCGCGTACTTCAGGAGTACGAGGGCGTGCTGCAGTCGTTATACGAGGAGGAGAAGTCGCTCTACGATAAGCTGTTCGAGTTGAAAACGTCTGCGGAGATGACCGAGTGGCTGTACCAGTCCGTCTTGATGCCGGCGATCCGCTTGATGGAGGAGCGGAAGAACAAGCAGCATCGGGGCATTACGGACGAGCTGCTGCGCATGATCGAGAACGAATACGACAGTCCGCTGACGATCGAGAGCTGCGCGTTCCGGATTCATTATCACCCGGATTACGTCAGACATGTGTTCCGCAAAGAGATGGGCATGCCGTTCTCCGATTACTTGGCCCAATTCAGGCTGCAGATGGCCAAATCGTGGCTGACGGGAACCGATATGCGCATCGCGGACATTGCGGAAAAGCTGCAATATACGAACGCGCAAAATTTCATCCGCTATTTCCGCAAGATGGAAGGCATGACCCCGGGCCAATACCGGGACAGCCGAGGCGCCGGAGCGCAGGGGAGCCTGTGAGTCGGCGCTTTTTGCCATGCGGCGTGTCGCGAGTCGCGCATGTTCCAGTCAGGGGCAACCCTATCCATGTGTCCGTTCAGCAGCACCGATTATCCGGCAAGACGCTAGGCATCAGGCGCCAGTTGCCGCCGCGCCGTTATGGAACGGCGAAGCCGACGATGCTCGGCTTGCTGCGCGCAATGAACCGCTGATGATTATCGGCACAGCCGCTCCGGATTATCCGAATTCGCCCCAAGGCGGCGGCAATCGCGGCTTCGACCAACCGATTCGGCGCGGCGCCAGGGCATGCAGCCGCTTATGATTATGTACGTAACGAAGCAGGCGCTCTTATGATGAAGGTACTTCGGCGGCATCGTCTGCCGGCCGTATGGCTGGCAGGATGGCTCGGAGCCGGATGGCGGGAGAAGCGAGACCGCCCGGGCGATGACAAGCGCCGCCGGAGCACAAATGACACAGAGGGGTGTACACCAACCGATGAACAAACAAGGAACAAGACGACTGCTGTCCGCGCTGCTGGTTAGCGCCGTAGCAGGAACGGCCGCTGCCGGCTGCAGCAGCGGAAAAGGAGAGCCGGCGCCCGGACAACAGGCCGCGGAGCCGAAGCCAAGCAATGAAGTCGTAGAGCTGAACGTGGCGACCGGAGCCGGGGGATCGACCATCGCCGACATCGAGTCGCTGTTCAACGCCGAGGCGCTCAGAAAGAAGTTTCCCCACATCAAGCTGAACTACATTCCGAAAAACAACCCCGACGCGGTCAAGTCGATCGAATCGCTCATCACGTCCGGCACGCCGATCGATATTTACTTCGATACGATCTATGTGTACATGAATACGCTGGAGCGGTTCAAGCTCGGATACGACATGTCGGCGGAGCTGAAGAAGTTCAATATCGATCCGAACAATTACGACCCGTCCACCCTCAACATCGCGAATTCGTCTTATTCCAACAAAGTGATCGGCTTGCCGGTTACCAATACGATCCCCGTGATGTATTACAATAAGGAAATTTTCGACCGGTTCGGGGTGGCGTATCCGAAGAACGGCATGACGTGGGACGAGACGTTCGACATCGCACGCAAGCTGACGCGCACCGAAGGCGGCAAGACGTATCTCGGCTTCGCCTTCTCGTTCTATCACCACTTCTTTCATATGAATTCGCTTTCGACGCCGTATGTCGACGCAAAGACGGGTCGGACCGCCTTTATGACGAATCCCGACTGGAAGAAGCTGATCGACGTCTCCATGGTCAAAATTTACGATAGCGCCGCCTACCAGACCTGGCTGACGGATAACAAGCGCATCCCGAAATTCGACGACTTTTTGCTCGGTTCGGTGGCGATGCAGTTCTCGCAAGTGTACGGAGGCGGCGATATGCTGACGAAGCTCGAGCCGATCAAGTACGGGGTCGTATCGACGCCCATTTTCGCCGGGACGAAAACGGGAACGCAGCCGTATCCGACGTATGTCGGCATTGCCAGCTCGAGCAAGCATAAGGCCGAAGCGATGGAAATCATTAAATATTTGGTCAGCGAGGAACATCAGGCGTATCTGGCGCGCGACAAAGGAGCTATCCCGACGATCAAGAACGATGCCGTGCGCAAGCAGCTGTACGAAGGCACGCCGCTGAAGGGGAAAGGGTTCTACGAGGCGATATATCACAATCCGCTCGCTCCGCTTGCCGACAAGACGATATACGACGAATCCGTACGCGCCATCCTTTCCGAAAGCGCCGGTATCCTCAAGCTCGGTACGGGCAAAACCGATATCAACACGTTTCTGCGCGAGGTCGAGGAACGGTCGAACAAGAAGATCGAGCAAGAGATGCCTAAATAGGGGGGCGAATCCGATGGCAACCAAACGTCTGTTCAAACATGTGCTGATGCCGGCCGTCATTCTGTGCGCCGGCGTGATCGGCAGTCTGCTGCTCACGCAGCAGGAAGTGCGTGCGGCCGACACGCTCGTCCGTTACACGGATGTTCCGGGCACGACGGCTAGCGCGCAATTCACCGTTACGGCCGCGACGTATGACGGCTCGAGCAGTCAGACGATTACGGCCGAGAAGGTGGCATCGACACAGTCTGCGTATGCCGACGTCAGCTATGCGCGGTTCGCTTTCGCCGGCACCGTCACCGTCACGATCCGGGCCAGCAGCGGCTCGATCGCCGACTACAGCATAAGCCCGATCCACGAGGGCATTCAGCCGGTCATCGATACGGCGAACAATGCGATGACGATTACGCTGACGAATCCCGGCAATACGATGGAGCGGCCGATCCGGCTCATTGTGCATAAGAACTACAGCTTGACCGACGAGAAGCTGTTCGTGCTCGCCGATCCGCTCGAGGTCAGCCCGCCGCAGCTCGGACAAAGCGGCGTGTATGACGTCACGAGCTACGGGGCGGACAAGACGGGGGCGACGAATACCCGGCTCGCCATTCAGACGGCGATTCAGGCGGTCAGCGACGCGGGCGGCGGCATCCTGTATTTTCCGAACGGCAAATACAAGACCGGCGGACTGCTGATGAAGAGCAACGTGAAGCTGTACCTGGAAAGCGGCGCGCTGATTCAGGGAACCGGCGCCGATGCCGACTTCACCCGCGTGCCCGGCACGAACAGCGCTTACGCGCTCATCGGGTTCCCGGATGTTTCGAACGCGGGCATCCTGGGGCGCGGCGTCATCGACGGGGCAGGAGCGAGCATGACCCGCTCGCTGCGGCTTGTGTACACGTTCGGCAGCGACCATATCGACATCCGCGACGTTTATTTTCGCAACTCGGGCAAATGGACCGTTCACTTCGCCGGATCCGAAGATATCGTCGGCCGCAATTACAAGATCATTAACGATCCGCTGCCCAGCACGGACGGCACGGACCCGGACAACTCGGTACGGGTGAGCATCGACGGAATATTCGAATATACGCATGACGATGCGATCGCGATCAAGGCGTCCCGCTATTACGGAGCCACTGGAGCGACGGCTGACGTTACGGTCAGCAACAGCGTGTTCTGGACGATGAAGTCGGGCATCAAGATCGGCAGCGAAATATTGGACAACGTGTCCGGCGTCAAATTTACGAATAACGACATTGTCTTCTCGGACCGCGTCATGGCAATCTACGCCAACGGAACGGCAACGATCAGCGATATCGAGTTCAAGGACAACCGGTCGGAGAAAGTGTCCGACGAATACAAGAAGATGCTCGTGCATTTCTCCACGGCCTACGACAGCAACGAATACGGCTTCGGCCATATCGACGGCGTGCGCGTCACGAATCATACGGCGTATTTCCCTTCACCGGCTTTGTCCGAGATCAAAGGGTATGACGGCTCGCATCAGATCGAGAACGTCGCCTTCACCGATTTCGTCGTAAGCGGTACGAAGGTGACGGAGACGAATAAAGGAAGCGTGTTCAAGGTGCCGTTCAATAGCTACACACCGAACGTGACGTTCGCCTCAACAACGCCGGTGCCGGTAACCGTCCGGGTCGAAGCGGAAGCGATGACGCTGTCCCAATACTCGGTCGAGACGCAGTCGAGCGCTTCAGGCGGCAAGATCATCAAAGCGTCCGGCACCGGCACGGCATCGTACCTATCAGCGGCCGCCGCAGGAACATACAGCCTCGTCATCGCGTACTACGACGAGAACGACGGCAATTCGCCGTTCTCGGTATCGCTGAACGGAACGGTCATCGATTCGTGGATCGCGGATCAGGACCGGGGCTCCGCTTCGCCGAACGCAACGACCCGCGTCACGCGCACGATCTCCGGCGTCGCGCTGCAGCCGGGAGACGTGATCGTATTGCAGAGTACGGCTAGCGGCGGGGACGGCGGGCGCATCGATTGCTTGGACCTGATCCCCCAATAATTCGCCGAACGCAGGAAGGAGTCGTTTCGATGGAATCGGATAAAATGACAAGAAGAGCTTTCGCGCGGACTGCGGCGGTCGCCATGCTCGCGGCCGCCGTGCCGATCGCAAGGGTCGCTCCCGAGGCGATGGCGGGGGGCGCAGCAGGCAGCGTGACGGAGAGCGTGTATTCCAATCCGAATGAGGATCCGGCGTGCGGCGGTTCCGCGATTCCGGTGCCGGACGGATTTCGCTGGAACCCGGCGCCGTTGGCGCTGTACAGGAAGCCCAACGGGACGATCGCAACGGATTGGGATGTGTCCGCCTTCGTTTATACCGGAGCGGGGAAAGCCTATTATGTGAGCCTGTCCGCAGGTAGCGACGCGAACGACGGTTTGACGCTCGGCACCGCTTTTCAATCCGTCAGCAAAGCGCTGCTCATGCCCGACGTCGACATCGTATATATCGATGAAGGCGTATATCCGCGCAAGCATGCGTTCAATTCGACCACGATCCCGCGCAGCGTCAGTCTCATCGCGCTGCCCGGCAAAACCGTCGTGCTCGGCACGCACGACCTCTTGGCGTGGACGGCCGAGAGCGGACTGACGGCGACCTATAGGGCGGCGCGCTCCTCGGTCGGACGCGTGTTCGATGCCGCCTTCACGGACCGGTTCGGCGATTATACCGAGCTGACCGTCCGCGGCTCAGCTGCCGAGGTTGGAGCGAATCCCGGCTCGGTCTATTCGGACGGAACGTACGTCTGGGTACGGACAGCCGATTCGCGACCGCCCGACGCTCGGCTGCGCGTCTTCCTTGCCGTCAAAAACGCGAATATCGAGGGCGGCAAGACGATCTACGCGGAAGGCATCCGCTTCGAAGGAGGCACCAATCCGTTTCGTGCGGCGAATTCGGCCGCCGAGCCGGACCATACGAGGGTGTACGTCAAAAACTGCAAATTCAAGTATGCCTCGGCGACGAACGGGTTTCACATCCTTGGGACGAAGGAATGCTTCTCGCAAAACTGCGAAGCGGCGCGCAACCGGAGCGACGGCTTCAATTATCATCACTACAACGGCAAAGTGCCGGCGGCCGTCGAGGTCGGCAACATCGGGCGGCATAACGGCATTCCCGGCGAGACGAACCAGAACGGCTCGACCTCGCATGACGGAGCGACCGTCATCCGCGTGAACGGGATGTATTTCGACAACATCGGACCGAATGTGGCCGATGTGGATGCCGGCACGCACAGCTGGAATGTCGGCTGCGTCAGCTACGACTCGCGCGTCGGCGTGAGCACGACGCAGAACGTCAACTGGCAAAACTACGGGAGCGGCAACAGCATGTGGCTGGACGACTGCATCTCGATCGGATCGCTCTACGATCTGTATACCTCATCGTCCGCAGCCATATACACGCGGAACGTGCGCTCGAACGGTTTTTGGAAGACGAATGGGGCGACGATTTCCGCCTATTGAGAGAATTGACGCCAAGCGGGGTTGCGGTACATTTGGGCGGAGCTGCAGGAACTAAGCCGCTTCTATATATAGGGCGAAGGTGGAGGGGCGGGGGGCTGTTTAACTACAGCAGCCCGAATTACTCGGTAAGCTTAAGCCGAATTTGCTGCTCGTAATCACGGAACGCCTCCGATGTCGTCCAACCACGCCCCGACATCAGTGTCTGGTAGCGAAGCCGTTTGGACGTCAGCTCGTTCTCCAGTTTTTGACGCTCGGCATCGTCGCGGCAGACCGCGAGCAGATCGCCGAGCGTCACCATTTCTTTGCGAAGCTGCATTTCCTCGGGAATCATCCCGGCGTTCTTGAGCATCCGGAAGCCGACCCGAAGGTCCTCCGGGACGTTCTCCAACGCGTCGGGGGGAAGCGGTTTGCCGGCACCGGGCAAATGATCCAGCTCCCCGCGGCGGCTCGCCTCCGCTATTTTCTCCTCGGCAATCGTGCGCATAACATCCATCGGATCATCGACTCCTCGTCATTCATTCTATCATTTCTCGACTTTCATTCTATCATACTTCATCCATCGCTACGCCTTCCGAGGTCTATGTTGATCGCCACTTGACTAAAACGTTGTGGCTATACCCGCGTGGGGTTCGACCGACCGCCGCGCAGCGCCGCAACGCGCGCTTGGGCTTCGCCCACGTTGGCAGACTTCCCCGATGTCATCAGCGTGCGAAGCCGGTGTGACCTGCAACTGCCCGTTGAAGTCTGCGGCACCGTTCTGCAGATTCGCTCGCTTCGCGACATCGCCATTCGTTCGATAAATTCTCGTCAAACGCAGGGGGTGCGGTCCGCTTGGATGCGCTTCCTTTCCCATGCAAAAAAGATTGTCGGCGCCGGCATGATGTGCTATGGTGAAAGAAAAACCGACCATTGGAGGAGGATTTATCCATGTCCGGCCATTTGTCATTGCTTCCATCGCTTTTTACCGGCTGCCTGGGAGCAGCCGAGACGGAAGAGGGGGTAACGCCGCTTCGTTTCACGGAACGGCAGCTGAACGTGTACGCCGCAAGCGAAGCGCTGAGTCTCCGGAGCCGTTGTCTTGCGGGCTGCAAACTGGAGCTGCGAACGGATAGCGCCTATATTCGCTTTGATTACACCTTGAAGGGCAGAGCCCGCAAATCCGTCTATTTCGACATTTGGGTCGACGGCCGATGGGTGGCCGATATCGGAGAGGACAACCCGGCAAGCCCGGACGGGGCGTTCCTATATGAGATCGGCGGCAAGGAAGGCGAGGTCAAGCAGGTGTGCATCGACCTGCCGCATAACGCAGAACTCGTCTTCCGCTCATTCGAGCTGGCCCCGGGCGCCGTGTGCGAGCCAGTCGGAGGAGCAGATGGTGGGCTGCTCTGCCTCGGCGACTCGATTACGCAAGGCATGGACGCCAAGCATCCGTCCAGCACGTACGCGGCCATGCTGGCGCGTTCGCTCGATCTGCCGCTGCTCAATCAAGGCGTCGGAGGATACGTCTTCAACGCGGATAGCTTGGACGAGAATGTATCCTTCATGCCGCAAATCGTCACCATCGCGTACGGGACCAACGATTGGGGCCGCTACGCGACAATGGCCGAGTTCCGCGACAAATGCGCGGCATACCTCGACGCCGTCAGCCGTCTGTACGCCGATGCGCAGATCTACGTCTTGACTCCGATCTGGCGCAGCATCCGGAATGACCGGAAGCCGCTCGGCACGTTCGACGAGCTCGCGCAGACGATCAAGGAGATCGCCGCGGAGTACCCCGGCTTCCATGTCATCGACGGGGAAAGCCTTGTACCGCATGGCGGCAGACTGTTTGCCGATGGCACGCATCCGACCGATGAAGGCTTCGCCCACATGGCGCTTCAGTTGTACAAGCAGATCCGGAATACGTTGTAGCCGGTCCGAGGAATCCGGGGCGGATAGTGCATTCGCCGCAATCTTCACCGCGGATCCCCGATCAGTGCATCATAACGACAATAGCCGGGGGCGCTGCTCCCGGCTTGTCTGACGCGCCGCTGCGGACGGAAGCAAGAATCCCGGCTCATCGCTCACTTGGCGATAACCAGCTTGCGCTGCCTAATCTTTATACGGACGGGTCCACTGCGGCGATTTATATTTTTGCGCGTTATTAATGAGCAGGCGAACGTCGATCTTCTCCAGCGAATCGCGTGCGAGCGGCAGCCGTCCATTCTTGCTAATGCGTTTCCATCGATAAGGGTGATATTTGTAGTAGGTTTGTCCGAGGTGCAGCAGGTCGGCCCCCATATCGAGCCCTTTATTATAGTAATCCGTAATTTCCTTCCGTATCGTCTCTTCGGCCAGCTTCTGAATTTCCTCCAGCGGCTTCTCGGCCGCAAGCTCCATGATGGTCGCTTTGGCACTGAGTATCGCGACAAAACGGGGCGGGCCGTTCTCTTGCTCCCGTATCTCAAAGCGATGCGAGGCGTCCTTGATCTCCAGCGTCGCAACCGCTTGGCCGTCAGCGCGAAGCGTCAAGGGCGAAGCCTCGTAGGCCATTTGCATCCAGCGGCCCATCATGACATCGCTCATGGTCATCCACCCCAGATACCGCGTACCGTTGAATACAAACCCCCCGGATTTTTTGATCATGGGCTGGGGCCGGTTCGATTCTCTCCATACTTTATCCGTAAGCTCTACCGATGGAATAATGACCGTCGAGGATACTTCCTGCATGCCCGCGACGATTTCGTTAACGTAGTAGGGCTTTAAATTCGACAGCTGCGCATAGTTTGCTTCGGGATTGGCCAGAATGCTGTCGAGCGTGCTCCGGTCAAAAAATGATTTGGCGCTGAAGAGGTCGTACAAATCTCCTTTTGTCCCATAAAACCATTTCGTATAGCGCGTCTCTTTATTGCGGTTCGTGAAATCGAATACTTTCTTCAGCATCTGCTTCTCGAACACATTTTCCGTCAATACAAGATAGTTCACATGCCCGAGAAACATCGTGCCTTGCCCCGCTGCGATTACATCGTTGATCGCCCCGAGAATCGTCGAGCCCCGCCCGACGCCGACCCAAGGCCTGACCGACAAGTTTTGCTGCTCTTGCTTGGCAATGGAGGAGAAGTTGAGCATCTGCGTGTATACGACGAATTTACTATCCTCGTAATCGACGCCGAGCCCGACAATATAGTTTAACCGCTGTACCTCCTTGGCGTCCCAACAGCCTGAAAGCAGCAGGAGTGCCGCCCCGGCGAGCAATCCCCTTCGAATCCGCGACATCACGTTTTTGGTCATGAGCCTTCCTCGCTTTTTAGGGCGGGCACGTTATGGACGATATCCGTACTGTTTTTGCGAAACGGCAGTCTTATAAATTTGAGCAGGCTGGCCTTGCGGCTGTATCGCTCGTAAGGAAAATACAGCTGGCCGAACGAATCGGTGTTAATGGCGTACACCAGCATGTAGAACAAGGCAATAATCGTGCCGTATATCCCGCAAAGCGCCGATAAAATCAGTACAAACAAGCGCATGATTCTCGTCGTGCTTTGCAGGTTCAGGTTGACCAGCGTGGAGCCGGATACAATGGCTACCGCCGCGAGGAACGTCATGCTCGGTGATAAAATACCTGCCCTGAGTGCGGCGTCCCCGATAATGATCCCGCCGACCACCGTAATCGTCGAACCGGTCGCGCGGGGCAGCCGGGCTCCGGCTTCTCTCAGCAAATCCAGCAGAAATAAGCTCAGCAGCATTTCGACAAAAGCCGAGATCGGTAAACCAAGACGGGATATTCCGATCGTCGCCAGCAATTGAAACGGAATTTGATCCTGATTGTACATCAGCAGCGAGATAAAGACGCCGGGGGAAAACACGGTAATGAATGCGGCCATAATTCGAAGCAGCCGGTTGGCAATGGCCGCGTGATAGCTGAAATTCGAGTCTTCCGAGCTGACGAACAGCTCGGATAACGTAACCGGGGCGATCATGGCCGTAGGCGACCCTTCCATGAACACGAGGAACTTGCCGCGCACCAGACATTCCGCCGCGTAGTCGGGCTTGCCGGTGAAATTGCTCAGCGGCAGAACGGAATACCTGTTCCCGGAGACGGCTTCCTCCAGCCGGGACATGCCGCCAACCAGATTCGTATCACCGATACATTCAAGCCGCCGCTGAATAAGATGCAGAGAAGACAGGGGGACCCGGTCCTTAAAGTGCAGGAGCGCCAGGCGCGTCGGCGTCGTTCCGCTGGATTCATAGTACGTGACTCTTAGATCTGCCGTCGTCAGCCGTTTGCGGATTAATGCGATATTCGTGTCCAGCTCTTCCACAAAGCCGTCCCTGGCTCCGCGAATGGAAGGCTCCAGCGCCGATTCCTCCGGCTGCCGGTGCGGCATATTGGCAAAATTGATGCTGTACAGCCTGTGCACGTCCTCAAAGTAAACGAGCAGCATGCCGCTAAACAAATAATAGGCACACTCCTCTATGCCCAGATCGGGATGATCGACCGGTTTGGCGCCGTTTTCCTCCAAGAGATCGTCAATGCTTTTGCCGGAACCGGACAGCATATGGACCAGCTCCGGCATGAAATACTCGCGGATGCGATTCATATCGACCAGCTTCGGTTGAAAATACAAGGTGATGCTCTGCCCATCTGAACCCAGCTGCTCCGTAGCGATATCCTGACAATGGCGGATCATCCCGTTAAGCTCCTCGAACAATCCATTGCTTTTCAAGAGTAACCGCTCCTTTCCTGCTTCTTGAGCCATGCCAGCATCGAAATTCCGACGCTGAGCAGCAGGGCGACCAAGATGGCGCCGTTAAAGTACCATTTGCTGAGCAGAGCGACGAAGTCTTTGTCGGAAAACGGCAGCAGGACGATCGTCGTCATCAGGCATGCCGATACAATGACAACAATGAGCGGGTTCATTCGGGGAAACCAGTGGCTCCGCGCAACATCCTTCAGCAGGAAGAGCGCCAGCGCCACCCGGATGAAACCGCCGGACAGCCACTGGAAGATGGACAGGAAGTCCACATGCTCCACATAGTGGCCGATCCGCACCAGCCGCCATTCTTCGTATGCCGGGTAGCGGAGGTGCGCGGCTTCGGCCGGGCCGAATTCCGCGATAGCGCCAAGGTAAGGGCCGGAGGTCAAACCGACCAGCAGCCATAACATAAGCAGCAGATGGCGGAACCGCGGCTTTTCCGACAAATGCTGCTGCAGCAGCAGCACCAGCGCAACTTCGATCAACCCGCCTCCGGCGACGTACATGCCGTTAAGCACGGGGAACGGACCGTTCTCCAGCAAAGGTAGCAAATGACCGTAATGCTTGCGGGGAATATTCACGACACTGACAAATATGCCGAAGACGATAACGAGCGGCAGCAGGAAGATGCCGCATCTGGCAATCGTTCGCACTCCGGAATGGGCCGCCCATACGCAAACGCCCATCAGCAAGATCGTAAGGAACCACACGGGCGTTTCCGGAAGAAATATGCTTTTCACCCAGCCGATCGTGTCTACCAGCGTTATGGCGCCGAGGACGAATACATACAGCATCAAAGGGATTTGGAATAGAAGGGACACCGTCAAGCCGTATTGCTGCTTAAGCCAGAGGAAGATCGGCTTCATGTCCGTTTTTCTCATGATATAACTAAGCAGCGGCAGCCAGCAGGTCAGCAGGATGCCTGCGCCGATGACGGACATCCAGCCGCTTCGGCCTGCGATCCCGAGCAGGAAAGGAATCACGATCACATGATCCATGAGTCCCGATGAAAGCATGAATAAGGTTACAAGCTGATGAAGATTCAAAACCTTTTGGTTCGCTGCCACGTTGAACCAACCCCAATGCAGGTACTTGGCTTTTCACGGTTATTGTTCCATAATCAGGCGAATTTATTCCTCGACGGCGGGGTTGAAAGCTGTAGCCTATTATCCCGTTTTATGTATTGACAACGAAAATAGAAAGGACTAAGCTTGTGGAAACGATTACATAGTTCCATATCGAAGATGGAACGAAGCGTCCCATCTTCGTCACTTCAGGGAGGTAGACAATGACGACCATTACTTTTGTCAGACACGGCAACACCGACTTTAACAACGAGCGGCGCGCTCAGGGGCATATGAACAATCCGCTGAATGAGACCGGCCGAATGCAGGCGCTGGCTGTCGCTTCGCGTCTGGCCGAGGAACCGTGGGATCTGTTCATTTCCAGCGACCTGCTTCGAGCGCGTGAGACGGCGGAAGCGATCTCCGCCGCAGTCAACATGACCCCATCCTTCGACGTAAGGCTCCGGGAAATAGGCCGCGGCCAGATTGAAGGAACCGTGGAAGCGGAGCGGGTGGAGAAATGGGGCAAGGATTGGCGCAAGCTTGACCTCGGCGAGGAGAGCAAGCAATCCGTCCGCGCGCGCGGCATGAGCTTCGTGGAGGAGGTCGCTTCGCAATATCGCGGCAAAAAACTTCTCGTGGTCAGCCACGGCCTCCTGATCGGGCAAACGTTAAAAGGGCTTTTGCAGGACGAGAAGACCGGTGACGGCTTGCCCAACACGTCGGTTACGACGATCCGGCTCGCGGACGAATGCTGGGAGTACGCTCTGTACAGCTGCATCCGACATCTGGAGGGGAGCTAGAGCATCGCGGCGAAGGCGCGGCGGACTCGCTGGAATATAGCATTCGGTGGTGCGATCCCGTATTTGCTGCTGAAGATGACGCTCGAATTATGGATCGCAATAACCGAACAATCATGCACAACCTTAAGAGCGCCTTGACGATTTTGTCAGGGCGCTTTTGTTTTACATGGACTACAGGCTTCTCTCTAAAAGTGTGGTGAAAAATCAGTTTTTGGCATTGTCTTTCTGACGAGCCAGTTAAAGAAAAACATTGAAATGTGTAAAAGCCAAGCAAGTTGAAGGATACGCTGTGCCTGTGAAGTTTACATTA
>NZ_CAJVAS010000002.1:0-119297 GCF_910593845.1 Paenibacillus solanacearum
CCTTTAAAATTTCCAGTACAATCTGAGCCTTCTCTTCGGGTGTAAATCTCCGTCTAGTAGATGACATACAACTAAAGAACTCCTTTTTTGCTGTCTAGATTCTATGTAGCATTATAATTTAATATATCCTGAGCTCATCACCCTAACTTTTTATGTTAGTCGTTTCAACACGCGCTATCATCATACTTGTTACATACCGCTTGGGCTAGCTTATTTGACATGCACTTAAACCAAACCGATTCACCCTGCTTCAATTCGCTTTTATTACCATTCTATCAGACTGAAAAAACTCCACCACAATAACAGGTGTCTGACCTCAAGGCACATGTTATTAGTAGAGTAGTCATTATGCTCTTCTGCCTGCTTTCTGAGCAAAGGGGATAGTGAGCATAAGCACTGAGAGAAGGTGGGAACTGTCTACTACTGTAACCAGCGAAACCTGCGGGTCAGGTTTTTAGATGTTTGTCGAACGGTCCTTTTTCATAAAGGCTATGCCAAACCTTTTTTGGTTCCTAAGTTGGCGATGACAGCTATATAGATATGAAAGAATTCGTCCCCCCGTTGGCATACTGCTTAACATCTGGAGTCAAACAAACATACTGTTCTCGCAAAAAAAGCCGCAGAGTCTTCTCTGCAGCTTCCTTAGAACCACTATATTTTTGCTGTTATAGCGAGCTTTTGGCCACGTCAACCAATTGTTCGAACACTTCGTCATTGTCCTCCAGCATTTCTTCTACCGCTTCCAGCTGCTCCTCGTTCCCCGATTCCTTCAAGAAGAACAAGCCGTAGCCCCATTCTTTGCCGTTTTTGCTGAATAACGTAATCTCGTAAGGGAGTTTATGCCCTTCGACTTGAAACCCCACTTTGCCGACATAACCGTCGCCTTTGTTATACTGCATCGTTGCTTCCAATACTTGAATCATGCCGATCACCCTTTAATGTAAAATGCGTTCCGGACCCTGCACTCATCAATTTGTGCGGATTTTACCTACTTGTCTTCCGCCGGTGTTATGATGAAGTTGCCGGGATCGTGTCGTTTGTTCATTTGCTTTCGTTTTTTCCTCGTATCCTTTGATTCAAACACGATGTCCATGTCGTAGCTCTCATCAGGATACAATTGTTTCTTTTCAATGTAAAGGGAAAGTCGTTTTCGGTTAATTTTGACCTTTTCCTTTTGAATCATAACCACAATGTTCCCTCTCTCGTCGGGTTGGCTGCATACGATTCCGGTACGCCGTAATGAATGGACCCAAACGCAATCCCCTAGCTCCAATACAGGCAGCGAAGCTTCTCGCTTTTGGCTTGCTGCTTGCCTGTCTTTTGCCGCCTCCTTCTCCGTTGATCCCGACGTTATACCGGAAGAATCGGGTTTATCTCCAGCGCTAACCGCTTCTGACCATACTGGAACGGCATCTGTCGCCATTCGATGCTCTGCAAGCGCCGCTTCCATCGAAACGAGCGGATCGCCCTGATGCCGGCTGTACGTGATCGCCTTGGAACGTTCGATAATATGGTTTGGAACGCCCAGCTTAAGAGCAATCTGGAACGCGTAGCTGCTGCCTGCAGCGCCGATGGTAAGCTTGTAAAGCGGCTGAAGCGTCTCCAGGTCAAAAGCCATGCTTGCATTTTGGAATCCCGGAGCTTCTTCCGCAAACCGTTTGATTTCATTATAATGCGTCGTCGCAATGACTGTCGCTCCACACTTATACAGCTCTTCCAGCACCGCGATCGACAATCCGATCCCCTCTCCCGGATCTGTCCCGGTTGCCAGTTCGTCCAGCAAAATTAAGGAGGAAGGGCCGGCCGTATGCAGAATGCGAATGACATTTTTGATATGCGACGAGAATGTGCTTAGCGAATGCTCCAAGCTTTGTCCATCGCCGATATCTGCCGATACGTCGGAGTATATGGCAAAGTCGCTTCCTTCATCTACCGGTACGAGCAGTCCGGACTGAACCATCATCGTCAACAGTCCGATCGTTTTCAACGCTACGGTTTTCCCCCCGGTATTCGGTCCTGTAATGATCAAAGCACGATAGCCGTTGCCAATCTCGAATTGAAGAGGCACGGAATGGTTACCCAGTAACGGGTGTTTCCCTCCTGCGATTCGAATGATTCCTTCCGTATTCAACCGGACCGTGCGCCCATCCAATGATCGAGCATACTTGGCTTTGGCTGTCAAAAAATCATAGTGCCCGATCGTTTCCAGGTTAATCGCAATCTCGTATCGATACGATTCCGTCAAATCGGTCAAATACGCAATGATCTTCATTTCTTCCGCAGCCTCGTCTGCGCGCCAGCCATTAAGCTCAAAGGAGAGCTGAGCCAGATCAGCCGGCTCGATAAAAACGGTCTGACCGCTCGCAGACTCATCCAGCACCGTACCCGGTATTAATTTTCTGTGTTCTTTCTTCACCGGAACTACGTAACGGTCTCCCCGCATGCTGACGACGTATTCTTGCAAATATGAACGGTACTTTTGCATGGTTCCGTCCAGCTTTTTCTTGATCCGCTCTTCGATAATGACCATTTTTTTGCGAATTTTGCTCAGCTCCGGGCTGGCCTGATCGGTCACTTGCCCATGGCGAATACAACGCTCGATTTCGCGCTTCAACTCGGTCAGATCATGCATGGATTGCGCATATGCGCTCACGTTAGGCGCTACCGATTCCTTCTTTGCCATAAACCGCTTCAGTTGCTCCGTGGCCTCCAGCAGTCTGCCGATCAATTGGAGCTCCTCGATCGATAGCAGTATTCCTTTTCCAAAGCCTGCGACGAGCTGCTCCATTCCATCCAGCGCCGGGATCGGGATGCTGGCTCCAAATTGGATGATGCATACCGCCTCTTCCGTCTCCTCCAGCAGCCGCTCAATGACTCGTTTATCTGTCAGCGGCACCATTTGCTTCACAAGATTTTTCCCGAGATACGACAAGGCAAAGTCGGTCAACCGAGCTTTCACTTTGTCAAACTCCAAGCGATTCGTTACATCAAAAACCATAGATCGTTCCTCCTTAAGATCTTTTGTAAAAAGCAAAAAAGCAGAAGACGAACAATTCGTTCATCTTCTGCCTGCATATCGATCGTATCCTATAGTTGGCGAATGACAAAGAGTACCCGAAAAAGGGCACAAAAAAACGTGCTGCAAGAGCACGGTTTCCGCCAATGGATCGACCTGTATAACGGCGTAAGGTTCCCGATGTTCTTAACTAGATTTCAATACCGCAACGTCATTGTGCGATTCACGCGTATATCCCAAAATGGACATACCTGTAGCGTTAACGCAATTCACGAAGCGATACTATGAAATTAATTAGTTAAGAACCCATCCGGACATCAAAATTTCCCCTTAGTCGTATTTACCGTTATCATATGACTTTTTCCCAGCATTGTCAATCCGCCGCGGTTAACTCCTCGGCTTCGCCCGGTTGGTCGGCATGGCGGCCAGCGGATCGTCGGGCCAATAATGCTTAGGGTATCGTCCCTTTAAATCTTTTTTCACTTCGAAATAAGCGTTCTGCCAAAAGCTTGCCAAATCTTTGGTCACCTGAACCGGGCGTTGGGCTGGAGACAGCAAGTGCAGCGTGACAGGAACGGTGCCTCTGGCTATACGCGGCGTATCCTGAAGGCCGAACATTTCCTGCAACCGCACGGATAGCACCGGCGAAGTCAGGTCGCTGTAGTCAACTGGAATGCGCGAACCGCTCGGAACGGTAATATGCGTAGGAACCGAAGCATCGAGCTCCCTGCGCTGTTCCCATGTAAGCATTGCCTCCAAAATGTCGGTAAGCCGAAGCCGTGCGAGATCGTTACGGCTCTTTAACCCGTATACATGCGGGCCAAGCCATTGCTCCAGCGCAGCTAGCAGCGCTTCATCGGACAAATCCGGCCAGGAAGCATCCACGGCATGCATGAAGCCTGCCCGGTGCTGAAGCTGGCGGGCTGCCCGGGTCCAAGGCAAGATGTCTAGCCCCTCTTCGGCGATCCCTTGCATGAGCGCAAACAGCAATTCCTCGGGTGTAGGACTTGCCGTCGGATGTTCCTTCAGCACGAGTGCACCAAGCTTATGCTTCGTAGTCGCCCGGACGCGGCCTGCTGAACGGTCCCACTCAACAGATTTCTCCTGCTTGATCAGTGATGGACAATACAATTCCAATTGCTCCGCATCTACCGGACTCGCCAAGTATATCCGACTTTCTGCACCACCGTCGTCCAGATCGACCGCAACAAGATACGATGCGGATGAGATAACCTGCGTACCGGCATCGGGCAATATCGCCCCGCGCCCGTTGCTCAGCAAATAGCGACCGTCAGCTCTTTTTTGAGCAATACGATCAGGGTAGGCCAAGGCAAGCAGCAGCCCGGAAGAATGAATATCTGCGACCGGCTCCTGATCCGCAGGCGGATGTGATTCGTAAATATGACGCCCCTCGGCAGCGATTCGGCGGCAAGCAGCGACATCCAGCGAATAACCGGGCAGTGCCGGACTCCGAAGGTTCGCGATCTGCCCATCATCTGAATGCGCCTGATCTACAGCAGCGGTCGGCTGCCCGGAAACGTACGGTTTATGCGGTTTGTGCGGGGAAGCTGACATGATCTTATGCACGGCCTCGATCCGGACGCGCAAATCGGCATCCGCCGTCCCCGTGTCTTTGCGCATGAAATCCCGTTCGTTTAGGACTGCCGCAATCATGCAGGCCAGTTTCGTTTGCTTGAGCGCAGCGGCCTGAACGAGCATATGGGCGAACCGCGGATGAAGCCCCCGCTCCGCCAAGTCGCGGCCGTACGGCGTAATGCTGCCCCGCTCATCCATCGCGCCAAGTCTGTGCAGCAGTTCCCTTGCATGCGCCATGGCTGCGGCCGGAGGCGGATCAAGCCATTGCAGCTCCGACGGATCGGCCACGCCCCAAGCCGCCAGTTCAAGCGCAAGCCCGGTCATATCGGCTTCCAAAATTTCCGGCGTGGACTGCTCCTTCAGATTCCGGTCCTCCTGGACCGTCCACAGCCGGTAACAGACGCCGGAATCAAGCCGTCCGGCCCGTCCTCGGCGCTGGTCCGCCGAAGCGCGGGAGACGCGAATCGTCTCCAGTCTCGACATCCCGGTTCGCGGCAAGAACCGGGGGACGCGCATAAGACCGCTGTCGATGACGATACGGACCCCTTCCACCGTTAAACTGGTCTCGGCAATCGATGTAGCAAGCACAATTTTCCGCTCTCCCGGCGCACAGGGAGCTAGAGCCGCATCCTGCTCCTCTTGTGACAAAACGCCAAACAACGGCGCGATTCGAAACTGACTCCCAAGCTTTCTTTCGCGCAACCGCGCTTCCACACGCCGGATTTCGGCCGCCCCCGGGAGAAATACAAGCACATCGCCCGGATCGTTCTCAAGCGCGTGCGCAACGCTGCGCACGATCTGCTGCTCGAGCCGTTCATCCGACGGCCTGTCCAAATAACGAGTCTCCACAGGAAAGCTGCGCCCTTCGCTTCTGACGATTGGCGCGGAACCAAGAAGACTCGCTACCGGTTCCGCTTCGATCGTTGCGGACATGACGACGATGCGCAAATCTTCGCGAAGCAGCTGCTGCGTCTGAAGACAAAGCGCGAGGCCCAGGTCCGCATGCAGGCTTCGTTCGTGAAACTCGTCAAAGATGACCGCCCCTATGCCTTCGAGGGCCTGGTCTTCCTGGAGCATGCGCGTGAGCACCCCCTCGGTTATGACCTCGATGCGCGTTCGGGCACCTACCTTCGTATCCATGCGCACGCGATACCCTACCGTTTCGCCGACATGCTCCCCGAGCTCCGATGCCATGCGCCTTGCGGCGGAACGTGCGGCCAGACGACGTGGCTCCAGCATGACGATGCGCTGGTTGCGGAGCCACGGCTCGTCCAGCAACGCCAAAGGGACGCGGGTCGTCTTCCCCGCGCCTGGAGGCGCAACAAGCACTGCGCTGACAGCGCTGCGCAATAGGTTCTGTAATTCCGGGAGGACCGGATCGATCGGTAATTGTTTCATTCTCTGCTCTCCATCAACTTCATCCGGTTATACCGGTTCCGGTCACCACCCCGGAGGCCAATAGCCGATACCTGGTCCGGTCGGACCTTCAAATGTATGTTCATGCCTGGGAATTCCGGTCTCGGTGGAGTAATAGCCTCCCTGAAACGAAAACGGCTCATCGTCTACCCGATCGTATACTTCATGGATATGGGACCCGTCCGGCAGCGGAATGGCCGGCCCGGTCGTACCGATGACACGGTGGAAATGTCCCCGGTTCACCATCGTATGTCCCTGATAGTTGTGTTGATGCCCATCATAAGCATCTCCGTTGGCCGGATAAACATAAAACTCCAGTATATGCGAGTGCCCGAGGCTGACGCTGGTGACGGCGCGGTAAAAATGCGCATGAGCCGGTTGTTCTCTCACCTTCTGCTGCGGCATAGCCGATTCTTTGTCCATGCTCTCCCCCCTTCATCAGCTTATGCCGATTCCGGAGGGTTTCATCACTTTACTTGATGATTTCCTTGACTCGTCCGACTTGACCGTCGGTCAGGCGAACCTTGATACCGTGCGGATGTGATGGTGAATTCGTCAAAATATCCTTGACCACACCGCGCGTCAGCCTTCCTGTCCGCTGATCCTGCTTCAGCACAATATGTACTTCCAATCCTGGGGCTATGTCTTTACGCGATTGTCCGTTCACTTATGATGTCTCCTTGCACTTTACTTTTCAGGCAGAGCAAGCCACCCGTTGTATATTGCATAATAGAACATGAACATGCTGATTAAACCGAGCGCCAAAAAAAGGAAGGCGATCTTCATTTTACGTTGAAAAAATAATACAAACGCTGCGCTCACTAATGATCCCATAACGAGCAAACAGAGCATCAGCACAATCGTCGCTGGCATAACAAACAGACTCCTCTCCGGTAAATCCGCGAAATATCTTTTTTAAGATAACATACCTGCGTGCGGCTGAACACCTGATTTTTCACCGGAAAATAACAATCCTGTTAACAATGCGACAATTCGGACTACTCCCTGTATTTTTCGATAAGGTCCATCTTCAGCTTCCATGCGGCGGGACTCAGAACGACCGGATAAATCTCCGGGTTGAGCTTGCGCAAATATTCCGGCCAGTAAAGCGCGAGCTGACGCTTATGATGCTCTCGAATATCCGACAATGCCGGCAGCGGATCCAGTAGCTTGCCGTCCGCATAAATTTGCCGAAGCAGTGGAATCGCTTCGTAATTGGAGATGTTTTTGCTCATATAGGGGTGCACCGGGTCGAACAGCTTTAACGGACGCTGCTCTTCAATATCCCGCTCTCCGGCCAAGGTAATGTAGTCCGCCTCCGCTTTTCCTGTTTCCTTATTAACGATACGGAATACTTCTTTACGTCCCGGCGTCGATACTTTTTCCGGGTTACCGGATATTTTGATGACGGGCTCCAGCTTGCCATCCCGCTCGCGGGCCACCAGCTTGTAGACGCCCCCGAGGGACGGCTGGTCTGCCGCGGTAATAAGCTGTGTCCCGACTCCCCAGGAATCGATCCGAGCCCCCTGCGCTTTCAAATGCAAAATAATGCTTTCATCCAAATCGTTCGACGCTACGATCTGAACATAATCGAGCCCCGCTTCATCGAGCATCGTGCGGGCCGTTTTGGACAAATACGCCAAGTCACCGCTGTCCAGGCGTATCGCTTTCATGCGTTTGCCTTTAGTCTCAAGCTGCTTCGCAATACGGATCGCGTTAGGGACTCCGCTTCTGAGCGTATCGTACGTATCCACCAGCAGTGTCACATGATCCGGAAGCGCCTCTGCAAAGCGCCGGAACGCCTCCTCCTCCGTCTCGTGATCCTGGACCCATGCATGCGCATGCGTTCCTTTCGTCGGAATGCCGAACAGCATGCCGGCGCGCATGTTGGACGTCGCATCGAAACCGGCGATATAGCTTGCTCTTGCTCCCCAGACGGCCGCATCTGCTTCCTGCGCCCTCCGCGTGCCGAATTCCATCAATATATCGTCCGGCGCGACTTGGCGAATTCTGGCCGCCTTGGTGGCGATCAGCGTCTGATAGTTCATGAAGTTCAGCAGAGCCGTTTCCACCAGCTGCGTCTCGAAAATTCGGCCTTCGACGCGAATCAGCGGCTCGTTGGCAAATACAAGCGAGCCTTCCTGTGCCGACCACAAGCTCCCGGTGAAACGGAACTGGCGAAGCGCCTCGAGGAAAGCGGGATCGTAATTTTCTTCTTGCGTGGCGAGATAGGCAAGATCGGCTTCGCTAAACCGCAGATCGCGAAGGTAAGAAACAATGCGCTCCAATCCGGAAAACACGGCAAAGCCGTTGCCGAACGGCAGCTTGCGAAAGTACGCCTCAAACACCGAGCGCTGATCCAGCGTTTGGTGAAACCAATGGGCGTACATCATGTTGATCTGATATTTATCCGTATGCAGCGTCAAATGTTCGCTGGACATGGAATCCCTCCCTCGTGTAACAACAGCGCTTACTGCACGGCTTGCAGTCTTTCGCCGCCGCACAGCGCATTACTCGTGATGATGCAAATGGCTGTGCGCATGGCCGTGATGCGCATCGTTATGCGTATGGCCGGAATCGGAATCATGGCCGTGTCGGTGGTCATCCACGAACGTAACGGACAGTTCGGCATAAAGCACGCCCTTCTGCACTTGAATTTTGTTCTTCAGTTCGCGAAGCTCCGACAAGACTCCGCGTACAGCGATGATTTCCAGACACTGTTCGTGATTCAAATGAACGTGCATATTCGAAATGATATGCTGATGATATTCGTGCTGCAGCTCCATCAGATCGAGCGGCAGGTTGGTCACATGATGATCGTAGACCAGGACGATGGTGCCGGCTACGAGCTGCTCCGAGTTCAGGCGCCCCGGTTCCAGGAGCACCTTGCGAACCAGGTCGCGAATGGCTTCGGATCGATTCGTATATCCTTGGTCGTTAATATATTGATCGAACTGCTTAATCAGTTCTTCCGGCATCGATACGCCGAATCGGGTCAATATGTCTTTCTCCAATCGGGATTCACCTCATCTATAAATGCATGCTATCGCTATTGTAACATACTCGGCGCCGCCGTATCGAAAACAGACCGCTGACCCCGTATCCAGGATCGAACGGTCTGATGCGCATGCCGCTTATAGTTCCACCATCGCTTTGATCACACCTGTCTCCGGCTTCAGCCATGTTTCGTACGCGTCCATCATCTCATCAAAGCCGACGCGATGCGTAACAAACGAATCGGTATCGACGCTTCCCCCGCGAATGCTCTCGATCACATGCTCAAAATCAAGCCGTGTCGCATTGCGGCTGCTTACGATCGACATCTCCCGTTTATGAAACTCTGGATCGCTGAACGAAATATTCGCCTTCACGAGGCCGACATATATGAGCCTGCCGCCGTGCGCCACGTATTGCACCGCGCTTTCCATCGACTTGGCATTGCCCGTCGCATCGAAGACGGCTGTCGGAAAGTCTCCGCCGGTAATCGCCCGGATCGCTTGCAGCGGATCGTCCTTCGCATGGACGACATAGTCGGCGGGCGCCCAGGCTTTGCAATATTGCAGCCGTTCTTCGTTGATGTCCAGCGCTATGACACTTACCCCGGCCAGCTTGGCGAATTTCATTACGCCGAGGCCGATCGGTCCCGCTCCGATCACGAGAACGAACTCACCCGGCTGCAGCGACGCTCTGCGAACGGCATGCGCGCCGATGCTGAAGCATTCGATTAAGGCGGATTGCTCGAGCGTAAGCCCCTCCGTCTTCAGCAAATGATCGGCAGGCACGGCCATATATTCACGCATGCCGCCGTCCTGATGAACGCCAAGCACGCTCATGCTCGTGCAGCAATTCGTCTTCCCGGCACGGCAAGCCACGCACGAGCCGCATTCGATATAAGGCATGATCGTTACGATATCCCCCGGCTGCAGCCCCTCGGCGTGTTCGGGTACTTCAACGATTTCCCCGCTTAACTCGTGACCCAGGATGCGCGGGTATTCAAAGTACGGCTGGTTCCCGCGGTAAGCATGCAGATCCGTTCCGCATATGCCGATCCGCCGAATTTTCACCAGCGCTTCCCCCGGCAGCCTGACAGGCAATCCCGCTTCTCTGGAAACCAAACGGTTCGGTTCCTCGCATACGATCGTTCTCATTCGCACTCTCCGCCTCTCACCCATGAAATGCAGATCATCCCAGATAACAATACCATATCAATTGCCATCCGATTCGTCAAACGAGCCTGCAACCGTTTGCATGTTTCATTTTTCAAAAAAAAGAAAAACCCCTTATCGGAGTTTTTCCAGGCCGCCATCGTTAGCAGCATCTCGTTTTATTAGCACGAAGCTTGATCATGACCTCAGGATTTCGCGCTGCTGTGCGGCGATGGGCCGGGACCGCCTTGCTTAGTGCAGCGGTTCGTCCGAGGCTTCGTTCCATTCGTTCAGCTCGTTCACAAGCTGCCGCATTTCCTCGTCGGATAGTGACGCATGATTGTTCATATCTTCGATTAGCGCTTTAAGCTCCGTTTCGCTCCGAGTGTTCAGCGTAACCTTTACGATGTTGTCCATCGAACATCCTCCAATGTGTAAAGCATCCGTTTCTTAACAAGGATTCCCGTCAAAAAGCGATTTTATGCCTGCTGCGATAAACAACGAAAAGACCGGTCTGCACCCCTTCGGCTGCAAACCGGTCTTCTGAACCTTGCCCAAACTGCTAAAGACTTACTCGCCGTAGCCGGATCCGGCCGCAACTTTTCCTTCTTCCACGGTGATTTTATCCGATATCGTGTCGCGAATGACGGACATGACAAGCTGCAGCAAGTAATTGATATCCTCCTGCGTTTGCTTGAACTCGCTGACAATCGGAATGGAGTCAAGCTGCTCCTGCAGCTCGACGACTTCCTTCTCGATCTTGTCGACCATCTTTTGATTTTCAAACGATTGGAATGCGACGAGTTCCTTCTGCTTCTTCTTGATGCTGCTGATCAACGTCTGAATGTGATCATTGCTTGCGATTTGATGTTCCGCCTTCTGGAAAAACTGCACCTCATTCGAAGTCGAGATCAGCTCCGCCAGCTCTTTGGCTTTGAACAAAATGTCCTCCCGGACGATCATTTCCGTGTTCGTAAAGCACTCCATACCGCATTCGTTCGTATGCGGATGCGAATGACTATGATTATGCTGATGTTCCGCCATCGTTGTTAGCACCCCTTCGCTAGTATCTTTTTATACTGCCGCTTCCTGCTCCCGGACCCATTCGCCTTTAATGTAAAATGTCGGTGTTTCCGTTATATGAACATGTACGAATTGGCCGATCAGCTCTCTTGGTCCTTCGAAGTGAACAAGCTTGTTCGTCCGGCTCCGTCCGGCCAGTACGCTGGCGTTGTTTTTGCTCTCGCCTTCGACCAGCACCTCCAAGGTAAGCCCCTTCAAACCTTCGTTGTTCTTCTTGCTGAACTCGTTGAGCACATCGTTTAACCGGTAAAGCCGCTTGCGCTTCACTTGCTCCGGCACGTTGTCCTCCATACCGGCGGCCGGTGTGCCTTCCCGTGGAGAATAAATGAACGTATAGGCGCTATCATAGCCGACTTCCTTCACAAGCGAAATCGTTTCCTCAAACTGCTCGTCCGTTTCTCCCGGAAATCCAACGATAATATCGGTCGTCAACACAACGTCCGGGATCGCCGTTTTTATTTTTTTGACGAGCTCCAGATAATGCTCTCTCGTATATTTACGGCTCATCCGCTTCAGTATTTCATTGCTGCCGGACTGCACCGGTAAATGAATGTGCTCCATGAGATTGCCTTTTTTCGAGAGCACCTCGATCAGATGGTCGTCAAAATCGCGCGGATGCGACGTCGTAAAGCGTACGCGCGGCAGATCGATCTTGCGGATATCGTCCATCAAATCGCCGAAGCGGTACTCGATATCTTCAAAGTCTTTGCCATACGCATTGACATTCTGGCCGAGCAGCATAATTTCTTTATAGCCTTGCCGCGCAAGCTCCCGCACTTCGGCAATCACATCGTCCGGTCTGCGGCTTCGTTCTTTCCCGCGCGTATACGGCACGATGCAGTACGTACAGAATTTGTCGCAGCCGTACATAATGTTCACCCACGCCTTGATTCCCTCGCGCTTCTTCGGCAGGTTCTCGATGATATCGCCTTCCTTGGACCATACCTCGATGACCATCTCTTTGCTGAATACCGCTTCCTTCACGAGATGAGGCAGCCGGTGAATGTTATGCGTTCCGAAAATAATATCGACGAAAGGATGCTTCTTCATGATCCGCCCGACGACAGATTCTTCCTGCGACATACAGCCGCATACGCCCAAGATTAGCGACGGCTTCTCCCGCTTCAGGTGGCTCAAATGTCCCAGCTCGCCGAACACTTTATCCTCGGCGTTTTCGCGGACGGCACACGTATTAAGCAGGATGATATCGGCCATATTCCGATCGTCCGTCGACGCATACCCCATTTGTTCCAGCAGACCCTTGATCGTTTCGGAGTCGTGCTCATTCATTTGACAGCCATAGGTCATAATATATGCATATTTGCCTGCGCCGAATTGCTTCATCTCTTCGGGCAATTCGAAATCGTAATGCACCTTGATTTCTTCTTTGCCGCGCTGTTTCTCTTCTTTATAATCCGGAGCCGCATTGATCTGAATCGTGCGTCCTTTGATACGGTACGTTGCTTTTCCGTCTTCTTCCCGAATGAGCTTGGCATCCGAGAAATCGAAGTATTTGGAGTAGTCTTTATCACCCTTGCCAGATTTTAAGTCTGGTGAGTTCTTCGTCTCCTTGTTCATGGTGTGTCTCACTTCCTTATTTCAAATGTCCTGAAACATCATATCGTAAACATATCGCCTAGCATCGATAAAAAATTATACCACAATCCCCTTAACGAATCCATCGAAGTCCTTATGTAAAGTGCTCCTGCCCTGCGCTTCATTTGGCAAAAAAAGCACCTATTCCTCCCTGCCGGAATAGGTACGTAAGACAGATGCAATCTATCCTTGTCCGTGCGATCGCATCGTTATGATAAAGTCGCCGCTTTGTCCTACTTTAAAATGACAGCTGTATCGCCCGTCTTCACTCCGGCCGCATTCGCTTCGTCCGTATCGATGTGCATATCCAATGCAAATTGCTCCGACACGCGAGCAACGACGTTCTCGAAGATCAGCGCGCGCTCTCCTTCCACGCGAACCGTTAGTTTCTGCTTGTCGGCAATCCCCCACTTAGCTGCATCGCTCGTGTGAAAATGAATATGCCGCGCTGCGACGATCACCCCTTCGGGCATGTCCACTTCCCCTGCAGGGCCGATGACCTTAATCCCCGGCGTGCCGGCAATGTTGCCTGATTCGCGAACCGGAGGCGCAATGCCAAGCGCGAACGCATCCGTTTGGGATACTTCCAGCTGCGTTTTTCCGCGGGCCGGACCCAAAATTCTTACTTTATCAAACCGCCCTTTCGGGCCGACAACGGCTACCGTTTCTGTCGCGGCGAACTGCCCGGGCTGCGATAGCTCCTTGAGCACCGTCAACTCATAGCCGCTGCCGAATAGGATCGCAATATGCGCTTCCGATAAATGAATATGTCTGGCGGATACGCCGATTGGCACTTGGTACATAACAGCCACCCTTCCTCATTGAAGCTTGCTCTTCTCCCCCATTATACCCATCATCGACAAAAAAAGCATACAGCCGAAGCCGTATGCTTTGTAAAGTTCGGAAAATTATTTAAATTCCGCCACCAATTTATCAAATTCTTGCTCGGAGAGCTGGATATTTTGCTTCGCAAGCGCTTCTGGCTTGAAGCCGTATACCATGTTCTCGTAGCTCTTTCTTGATTTATCTTGATAAATGAGGCCTGTTACAAGGCTATTCGTTTCCATGATCTTCGTCATCGCCGCAACGCGGTTGGACGCGTCGTAATCCGGGGTTTCTTCCAGGTCGACGATATGTTCCTTAAACCACTCGTATGTGTTCACTTTGTTGAACGTTACGCAAGGGCTGAATACGTTGATGAAGGAAAAGCCTTCATGCTTCATCCCTTCTTCGATCAGTGTCGTCAACTGCTTCAAGTTGCTCGAGAACGATTGAGCAATGAACGTTGCGCCTGCCGCCAAAGCAACTTCCAGCGGAGACAATGCGGACTCGATGGAACCGGACGGCGTCGATTTCGTCTTGAAGCCTTCCGCGCTTCGCGGCGAAGTTTGGCCTTTGGTCAAGCCGTAAATCTGGTTGTCCATGACGATGTACGTAATGTTGATGTTGCGGCGAATCGCATGAACCGTATGGCCCATCCCGATCGCAAATCCGTCACCGTCGCCGCCTGCGGCAACAACCGTCAGCTCGCGGTTTGCCATTTTCAAGCCTTGCGCGATCGGCAGCGATCTGCCGTGCACGCCGTGGAAGCCGTAAGCGTTAATGTAACCGGAAATCCGGCCGGAACAGCCGATACCCGATACGACGGCCAGCTGCTCAGGCTCCAAACCTACGTTTGCCGCCGCTCTTTGAATCGCCGCTTGAACGGAGAAGTCACCGCAGCCAGGACACCAGTTTGGTTTAATATTGTTGCGGAAATCTTTTAACGTTGCCATACAAGGTTCAACTCCTGACAGTATTTAGTGATTTCAGCAGGCAAGAACGGGTTACCGTTATATTTCAGCAGGCTCTTGATTTTCTCAGCGTAGCCTACGTTCAGTTTGATTAAGGAAGCCAATTGGCCCGTAGCGTTGTTTTCCACGACGACAACCGTCTTGGCTTTCTCCATGTAAGGCTTCAGCTCGTTTGCCGGGAACGGATGCAGCAGACGAACCGTAACATGGTTCGTTTTCATGCCGCTGCTCGCAAGGCGCTGTCTTGCTTCGTCGATCGTACCGCCCGTCGAACCCATGCCAATAATCAGCAGATCCGGCTGCTCGTGCGGCGCGTCTACCAGAATCGGATTCGTTACCTTCATGTTTTTCAGCTTGCCCAGACGCTTATCCATCATCTTTTGACGATTTTCCGGACTTTCGGATGGACGGCCGTCTTGCGCGTGCTCTACGCCGGTAACATGGTGAATGCCGTATTTTTGCCCCGGAACGACGCGAGGCGAAACGCCGGAATCCGTAAGCTGATACCGCTGGAACATTTGATGCTCCGGAAGCTGCGGAAGCTCGCCAGTTTGCAAGGTGCCGCGTTTAATCTGGACTTTCTTGTAGTCGAGCATTTCGGACGTTTGCTTACCAAGGGAAAGCTGAAGGTCCGTCAGCAAAATGACCGGTACTTGATATTCTTCGGCGAGGTTGAACGCTTCGATCGTGTCGTAGAAGCACTCCTCAATCGAGGATGGAGACAGCACGATCTTCGGAATTTCGCCGTGCGTGCCGTGAATCATCGCGAGCACGTCGGATTGCTCCTGCTTCGTCGGAAGACCCGTACTTGGACCGCCACGCTGTGTATCGACGATGACAACCGGCGTTTCCGTCATGCCTGCCAGACCGATCGCCTCCATCATGAGGGACAGTCCCGGACCGGCGGACGAAGTCAGTGCGCGAACGCCGCCGTAGTTGGCGCCGATCGCCATCGTACAAGCCGCAATCTCGTCCTCCGTCTGAATAACCGTACCGCCGAATTTCGGCAGCGTCTTGATCAAATACTCCATAATTTCCGATGCCGGTGTGATCGGGTAAGCAGGCATAAAGCGGCAGCCTGCAGCCACAGCGCCCAGACCGATGGCATCGTTGCCGATCATAAACAATTTTTGCTTGCCGTCCGCAGGCTCGAGCTGGAACTCCGGCAGCGGACCGCCATTCATTTCAAGGACGAACTCTGCTGCTTTGCGAACCGCTTCGATGTTTTTCTCTACGACGGCAGCGCCTTTGCGGCCGAACTCTTCTTCAACTGCTTTATTAAACACCTCAAGCGGCAAGCCGAGCAAAGCCCAGGATGCGCCGGAAGCGGCCATGTTCTTGAATAAGGATGTACCGAGCTCTTCTGCAATCGCAGTGATCGGTACCGGGAATAATCTTGCTTTAACACCTTCGGGCACAACAGGCTTCACTTTCGCGTCGGCTATAATAACGCCGTTCTCGCGCAGCTCGTGCGCATTCAGATCTATCGTCTCCTGGTCAAATGCAACGAGGATGTCCAGATCGTCGGAAATGGCTCGAATCGGCTTCGTACTGATCCGAATTTTGTTGTTCGTGTGGCCGCCCTTAATCCGCGAGGAAAAGTGACGATATCCGTACAAAAAGTAGCCGAGTCTGGTCAATGCCGTGGAAAAGATTTTATCTGTACTTTCCACGCCTTCCCCTTGTTGTCCTCCGACCTTCCAAGATAATTGGCTTATCACCGTTGTCCACTCCTTTAGATAATCGCTGACGATGCAGCTAACCATTAAACTGTCAGAAATGTTCTATAATTTCCCGAAGCCTTTTATAAAATATTTCTTTCAGTGTCAACCAAATTTTATGATCTTCCCGAGTAAAAAGCAAGGGTTTTCGGCATTTTCGACGCATAGTTATTTTAGATCATATCCATATCGAATATAGATCAATCTTTTATTCTTATATCTGAAAAAAAGATGTAAATTTTTAGTGAACGGGCAAGTGGCGTTCCAAAAACGAAAACCAGTTGCCATTCAAAAACCGCTGTACTTGCGTACCGGAGTATCTTTTCTCCAATGCGTCTACCAAATTCACATACTGTCCGGCATGCTCCAGATTCGGAATGGCGCGGCTGATGCCGTCAAAATCCGATCCGAATACGAGCTGCCGTTCACCGCCTAAAGCGCCGATGTAGTCGATATGCCTAAGAACCCCGTCGATCGTCGCATTTGCACTGTCTACAAACCACGGCACGAACGTCACGCCGATTCGCCCGTCCCGACGAATCAGTTCGCGAAGCTGATCGTCGTCCAGGTTTCTCGGATGCCCGCACAGCGCCTTGGCATTCGAATGCGTCGCTACGAACGGTTTGGCCGTTGCTGCAGCCAAATCCCAAAATGCCGCTGCGGACAAATGGGACGCATCCAATAGGATGCCCAAATCGCAGCAATCTTTAATAAAGCTTTTTCCGCGATTCGAGAACCCGCTCTGCCGCGGCTCCAGGATACCGTCCGCCGCCCAGTTCCCGTAATTCCAGGTGACGCCGACAAAGCGCACACCCAGATGATACAGCGTCCGGGTATACAACGGGTTGCCTTGGACCGCGTCCGCCCCTTCAAGGGTCAAGATCGCTCCAATCTGGTCGCTATGCCACACCGCATACAAATCGTCGCGGTTTTTAATCAAACGAACCCTTCCATCACATGTGATTTTTCGATAAAAAATATTTATATACTCCAAGTAATGGTCAAATTGGGGGACAGTTATACGTTCCGGCAAAAAAATCGCAAAAAATTGAATCTTTACGTTCGCTTGTTTTATCCGCGCATAAGACACATCCAGTCCCGCCGCCGGATCGTAAAAATCAATAGAAGGTTGCTCGAACATTTTGTACAGCGCGTCGCAGTGCCCGTCGATAATTCTTACTCGCATCATCATTCGCCCCCCGAATATAGGTTCCTTGATGCATCCGTCTCGTCCCAGCCCAATACAAAAAACCTGTCTACAAAGTAAACAGGTGTTTGGATAAAGCTTATGGAAGATCGACTTATCTCGGCTCGACAATCAATTTAATGGCGGTCCGGTCTTCACCATCAATGACGATATCGGTAAACGCTGGTATGCAGATCAAATCAACCCCGCTGGGAGCAACAAATCCTCGTGCGATCGCTACCGCTTTGATAGCTTGATTCAATGCTCCGGCCCCGATCGCCTGGAGCTCCGCGGCCCCGCGCTCCCGCAATACTCCAGCGAGTGCGCCAGCTACAGAATTTGGGTTGGATTTTGCTGAAACTTTTAATACTTCCATGAAAAGTACCTCCTCGGGAATGATGATAGCTTCCAGTACTATTCATATTCTAGGAATTTGCAGTTAATTCCTGCTCTCCGAAGAAGTCGTTTTCTAATTAATTCGAATTTTTAGATTATTTATTCTTTTATTATCAAGACGCTGCTACTCAAACAGCAGCCGGTCCTCATCCATCCGAACCATGCTGATTTTGCGAGCCAAACCTGTTGCCGGATCCAGGTCGATCACAGCGGCATGAAAATGCCACTTGCCTTCATCCACCACGAAACGGACCGGGAGCTGGGTTTTGAATTTTTGCAGCACTGCGTTTCGTTCCATTCCCAAAATGCCGTCTCGCGGACCTACCATGCCCACATCGGTTACAAAGGCCGTGCCTTGCGGCAGTACGCGCTCATCATTCGTCTGTACATGTGTATGCGTACCGACCACGGCAGTTACTTTGCCGTCCAAATGCCATCCCATGGCAATTTTCTCCGATGTCGCTTCCGCATGAAAGTCAACAAGAATGAATTTGGTCCGTTTCCGCGCTTGCTCCACCAGCTTATTCGCTTTCTCGAACGGACAATCCAGCGGCGGCAAAAACGTGCGTCCCTGCAAATTAATGATCGCCAGCTCCGCATCTTTCAGTTTGATGTAAGCGAGTCCGCGCCCCGGTGTACCTTCCGGGAAATTGGCCGGGCGTACCATTCGCTCCTCTTTGTCGATGAAGTCGAAAATTTCTTTTTGATCCCATGTATGATTGCCCATTGTGATGCCCTGGACGCCCTGCTCGAACAATTCTTTCGTAATCGCGGCAGTGATGCCTCGTCCTGCAGCCGCATTTTCTCCGTTCGCAATAATCCAGTGCGGATTGTATTTCGCCTTAAGCTTGGGGAGATAAGTTTTAAGCGCTTGCCGGCCGACGGAGCCGACAATATCGCCGATAAATAAAATACGCATGGCGTTCTCCTCTCGATGTACCTGTTTCGTTATTAGTGTACAAAAGAAAAGTGGCTTATTCAGCCACTTTTCTGTAGGGCGTATGCAATTATTTGGCGTATTCCACGGCCCTGGTTTCACGGATGACCGTTACCTTGATATGACCGGGATAATCGAGCTCGTTCTCAATCTTCTTCGTAATGTCCCGAGCCAAACGGAATGCTTCCGTATCGTCCACCTTCTCCGGTTGAACCATAACGCGAACTTCCCGTCCCGCTTGAATCGCATACGACTTTTCCACACCCTCGAATGATTCCGAAATCTCTTCGAGCTTCTCGAGACGCTTGATGTATGTTTCCAGCGTCTCGCGGCGGGCGCCCGGTCTTGCTGCAGACAACGCATCCGCAGCGCCTACGAGCATTGCGATAACCGATGTCGCTTCACAGTCGCCGTGGTGCGAGGCGATGCTGTTAATGACGACCGGATGTTCCTTATACTTCTTGGCAATCTCAACGCCGATTTCCACATGTGAGCCTTCGACCTCATGGTCGAGTGCTTTCCCGATGTCATGAAGGAGTCCGGCACGCTTCGCCAATGTCACGTCTTCTCCGAGCTCTCCTGCCATCAGTCCAGCCAAATAAGCAACTTCCATGGAGTGCTTCAGCACGTTCTGTCCGTAGCTTGTACGGAACTTGAGACGACCCAAAATTTTGATCAGATCCGGGTGCAGGCCGTGAACGCCGGTCTCGAATGTGGCTTGCTCGCCGTATTCGCGAATCCGTTCATCCACTTCCTTACGGGATTTCTCCACCATCTCCTCGATCCGTGCCGGATGAATCCGGCCGTCAGCCACAAGCTTCTCGAGCGATGTGCGGGCAATCTCCCTCCGAATCGGGTCAAAGCCGGACAAAATAACCGCTTCAGGCGTATCGTCAATAATGAGGTCGATGCCGGTCAAGGTCTCCAAGGCGCGAATGTTACGGCCTTCGCGACCGATGATGCGGCCCTTCATTTCCTCATTCGGAAGCGCTACGACGGAAACCGTGGTCTCGGCTACGTGGTCGGCTGCACAACGCTGAATCGCCAAAGTAATGATCTCTCTGGCCTTCTTGTCGCCTTCCTCTTTTGCCTGCTGTTCGATTTCTTTGATCAGCTGAGCGGTTTCATGCCGAACTTCCTGCTCGACGTTGGTTAATATGATGTTTTTTGCATCCTCCATCGTCAACGTGGAAATCCGTTCCAGCTCAGAAACTTGATCTTTGTAAATCTGATCAATTTGTCCTTGAGTTTCTTCGATACGTTTCTCTTTGTTGGCGACCTGCTCTTCTTTTTTCTCGAGAGAATCTAATTTTTTATCCAGCGACTCCTCTTTTTGCAACAATCGTCTCTCTAGTCGTTGAGTTTCATTTCGACGATCACGAATGTCTTTTTCAGCTTCGGTTCTGAGTTTGTGGATTTCATCCTTGGCCTCAAGAACCGCTTCTTTCTTCAGCGCCTCTGCCTCTTTGCGTGCACCTTCCAAAACTTGTTCGGCAGCATGTTCAGCACTGGAAATCTTCGCCTCTGCAATGGACTTGCGGATAAAATAACCAATCCATAAGCATAGAGCACCAACAACGAGAACGACCAGAATCCAGATGGCCGTGTTCGGCATCCAGTTCACCTCCTCGTTGTTTCTCCAAGGGGTAAGCTTGGGATAATTCGGTTTTTATCCGTTCTACTAACGCAAGAAAAAGTAAAAATTGGCGATTTTACTTTGATGAATCGTTCCCGTCATGTCCGGGTCGACTCCGTTGTATAATGAATATACACGTTTATTTTATCTTTTGACAAAGAAGCTTGTCAAGGTTTTGTAATTTTTGTTCAATGCGATGCGATTCACAAGCAGTTCGCGCCCCGTCACAACTCCTCGCCGAATCCGTCCGCATCCCATTCTTCCTCGCCCTGCGTGCCGGCCGGCAATTGCTTGAGCACCCTGCTGACAACCGTTCCAGGGTACCCTCTGCGCTGAAGAAAGCCGGCAATTTTGCGTTTCGCTTTGACCGGATCGCGGCTTAGCTCGTTCGCGTATCTTTTTTCCGCCAGCCCGAACGCCATGCGGAATTCCGTCTCTTCGTTGACGAGCTCCATCGCTTCATGAATCGTATCTTTCTTGATCCCTCTTTGCTGAAGCTCCTGACGAATGAAATGTCTCCCCTTCTTCTGCGATTCCAGCCGCTGCCTCGTCAACTGCTCGGCAAACAGCTCATCGTCCAAGTATCTCTCGCTTTGCAGCCGATCCACCGTCTTGCCGACGATAGCCGGCTCGTATCCTTTTTGCTTCAATCTTGCGCGCATTTCATGCTCCGAACGCAGCCGGCTCGACAGCAGCCGGAGGGCGTCCAAATACGCTCGGTTGGCTTCGTCGGCGTGCAATATGTCCTGGAGGTTCGATTCCTCCATACACTCCCCTTTCAGAAGCCTGTATTTGATCAATATATCCTCGTGCACGGAAAAAGCGTAGTTCTCGTCAACATATATGTTATAGCGGTGTGGCGACCGTTTCTGGCGTTCTACTTTCGTTATAATACCTGCCTGATGATTCTCCTCGGACATCGTCTGTTCTCCTCCCCGGAATGAGGCAAGCTTCCGTTCGAAGCATCTCCGTAGAAGACACGTGGCGTGCCTTATGATGAAGTTTGCTTTCTTGTCCCCGCTGATTGATGAAGTTTTTCTTGAAAGATCCGAACCTTGACCGCTCCTTGACCCCGATCTGGTTCCGGTCCTTTAAGAAAAGCTCCCCGACATTCGTTTCCTTTGCTATAAAGGCAGTAAAGGCACCTTTAACATTCATTAAAGGTGCCTCCCTTACCGTTCTTCATTCGATGCATGGATTGCCGCTGTTGTGTAGCCAGTACGTTTCTGCGTGCTTACGCACGACTACTATTCAAACGAAGATGCGAGCAGGTCCTGCTCATCTTCTTCTTCATCGTCATCTGTATTCGGGCCGATCGCTACGATCAAATTGCTATTCTCGCGAATTTTCTTCTCAATAATATCCGCCAGCTGCGGATTTTCTTTCAAAAACTGCTTCGCATTTTCCCGGCCTTGACCAAGACGATCGTTATTGAATGAGTACCATGCACCGCTCTTCTGAATAATATCCATCTCGGTCGCGATATCGACAATGCTGCCTTCCTTCGATATGCCTTCGCCATACATAATATCGATATCCGCTTGCTTGAACGGAGGAGCTACCTTGTTCTTGACGACTTTGATCCGGGTGCGGTTACCTATCATGTCATTGCCCTGCTTGATCGTTTCTACCCGGCGCACGTCCAATCGAACAGACGAGTAAAACTTAAGAGCGCGGCCGCCCGGCGTCGTCTCCGGATTGCCGAACATAACGCCTACTTTCTCGCGGAGCTGGTTGATAAAGATCGCGATAACCTTGGATTTGTTGATCGCCCCTGACAGCTTGCGAAGCGCCTGCGACATGAGCCGCGCTTGCAGACCGACGTGGGAATCGCCCATCTCGCCTTCGATTTCCGCTCTCGGCACAAGCGCTGCAACGGAGTCGATAACAATGATATCCACAGCGCCGCTGCGGACGAGCGCTTCGGCGATCTCGAGCGCCTGCTCGCCTGTATCCGGCTGCGACAGCAGCAGCTCGTCGATATTGATGCCCAGCTTGCTCGCATACAGCGGGTCAAGCGCATGCTCCGCATCGATGAAAGCAGCAGTACCGCCGGCCCTCTGCACCTCTGCGATCGCATGCAATGCTACCGTCGTTTTACCGGATGATTCCGGTCCGTATACTTCAATAATTCTACCGCGCGGATAACCGCCGATACCAAGTGCAATATCCAATGCCAGCGAACCGCTGGGGATCGTTTCTACCTGCATGTGGGTGGATTCACCCAGTTTCATTATAGAGCCTTTGCCAAACTGCTTCTCAATTTGGCGAAGAGCCGCTTCCAAGGCCGCTTTGCGATCTGCCAAGAGACTCACTTCCCTTTTCTCGTATTCGATAGTTATATCATAACCGCTTTTTGTTCCGTTGCCAAGCTTTTTTTCGAACATACATTCGCTTCTTCGGCAAAAGAAAAACCGTAACAAATGGCTGACTTGTTACGGTGCTTCCGTTATTGCTATTATATTGTATTTTCTAGCGGATCGCAACCCTACGAATTCAGCCGTTTCCATAGATGATAGAGCGCGCTCTTCGCGGATCGGAGCTTGATCGTCTCCCTGTTGCCGAACTGCTGCAGCTGCTTCACCGTCGTTTCGCCGTCACGCGCGGCTACGCCGACATACACCAGGCCGACCGGTTTGCCTTCCGATTCACCCGGTCCGGCTACCCCGGTTACGGATACTCCGTAGTCCGCGCCGGTCAATGCCAGGACCTGTTCCGCCAGCATGCGGGCCGTTTCCTCGCTGATAGCGCCCGGCGCCTCAACCCCTTCCAGCTGCTCCATCGGCACGTTCAGCAGCCCGTGCTTCACCCGGTTCGTGTAGCAGATGATCCCGCCCGCGAAGGCGGCCGAGCTGCCGGGAATGTTCGTCAGCAAATCGCTTAGCAGCCCGCCGGTGCAGCTCTCCGCTACAGCCAGCGTACGGCCCTGATCGGCGAGCCGCCGCAGCACCGCTTCCTCCAGCGCAATGTCCTCGGCGGCGTAGACGTATTCGCCCACCCGGCGGCGAATGTCCGCCTCCAGCGGCTGCAGCTTCGTCTGCGCTTCCGCCTCGGAAACGGCGCGGGTCGTCAGCCGGATCGCGACCTCTCCCTCCTTCGCATACGGGGCGATGGTCGTATCGCCCTGCGCTTCGATCAAATCGATGAGCGCATGCTCCAGCTGCGATTCGCCGATGCCCGCGAACTTGAGCATGACGGAATAGAGCGGCTGCACGCTCTCCATCCGGGAGACGATCCATGGCTTGGCGTAGCGGTCGAACATCGGCTTCATTTCTTTCGGCGGACCCGGCAGCAATACGTAATGCGTGCCCTCGTGAGTCAGCGCAACGCCAACGGCCAGCCCGGTGTCATTGGCTAACGGCTCGCTATGCTCCAGCATGAGCGCCTGCCGCGCATTGCTTTCGACCATCGGCACGCCGCGCGCTTGGAACATCTGCTCGATTTTGTCCATCGAGGGGGCGTGCATAACCAGACGCTGGCCGACCGTTTCAGCCAGCACATCTTTGGTCAGATCGTCCTGCGTCGGTCCAAGCCCGCCGGTGCAAATAATGACGTCCGCGCGTCCTTTGGCGATCCGCAGCGACTCCTTCATCCGCTGGACATTATCGCCGACAACGGTTTGAAAGTATACGCCGACGCCGATGTCCGCCAGTCCTCTCGATATGTACTGGGCGTTCGTGTTGACGATTTGGCCCATCAATAGCTCCGTGCCTACCGCTATGATTTCCGCTCTCATCCAGCATCCTCCTTCGGATTAGAAAAGCATGACAAGCTTCTGTCCAAGCCTTCGATGAAGATTATGCGCAAACAAAAACAATAGGCGGGAAACCTATTGTTTTTGTTCATTCCAGTTAATGACATCCTTGTTTTTCATAAAATAATCGAACCCGGAGTACATCGTGATGATCGCCGCCACCCAGCTGGCAAACAGATCGAACCGCACATGGATGAATTCGAAAGGAAAGTTGTTCAGCAAAAGCGCGATAATCGCGGTAATCTGAACGCCGGTCTTCCATTTCCCCCATTTGCTGGCTGCCACCACCCTGCCTTCCAGCAGCGCGATTTGCCGCAGGCCGGTCACGGCGAACTCCCGACTGATGATCACGATGGCCACCCAAGCGCCCAGCTTTCCCATTTCCACGAGAGAAACGAGCACCGCCGATACAAGCAGCTTGTCGGCAAGCGGATCAAGCAGCTTTCCCAGATTCGTAACCAGCTTCCGTTTCCTTGCAATGTAGCCGTCCAAGCTGTCTGTGCTGGCGGCAACGATAAAGATTAACGCTGCGATAATTTGGTTATAGGTAATCGTGAACTGCTCGATCCGGATATGGGGCGTTTTCACATTGACGAGCAGGAAAAACATAATAATCGGAACTAAAAAAATTCTCGCCAAAGTGATCCGGTTGGCCAGATTCATGCGACAACCTCCCCGGATAAGTCAAACTCGAACGAGTGCGTAATGCGCACCTTCGCTATTTCCCCGATATTCAGCTGCGCGCCGCCAACGAACACTTCCCCGTCGATCTCCGGCGCGTCGAATTGCGAGCGCCCGATGTAGACGTCATTGCGGCCGTCGTATTTCTCGATCAGCACATCGACCACTTGCCCGATCCGCGAGCTGCCGCGCTCATTCGAAATTTCGCGCTGAATTTCCATCAGCACGTTCTGGCGGTACTCCTTCACCTCGTCCGGCAGTTGATCCGGCAAACGGGATGCCGGCGTATCCTCTTCCTTGGAGTAAGTGAACACGCCCAGACGGTCAAAACCGACGTCGCGGACGAACTGCTTCAAATTCTCGAAATCTTCCTCGGTTTCTCCAGGGAAGCCGACAATGATCGAGGTGCGCAGCGAAACGCCCGGAATCCGCTCCCTGATCTTCTTGATCAATTCGCGCGCATCGCGCTGGCGTCCCGGACGGCGCATCCGCTTCAGTATGCTGTCCTCGCTGTGCTGCAGCGGCATATCGACGTATTTGCACACTTTCGGATTGTTCGCGATCACATCGATCAGCTCGTCCGTGAAAAATCCGGGATACGCATAGTGCAAACGCACCCACTCGATGCCCGGCACTTCACTTACTTTATTCATCAGCGTCGGCAGCATGAAGCTGTCGTACAGATCCGTGCCGTAGTTCGTGGAGTCTTGAGCGATCAGGCTGATTTCTTTGACGCCTTGCGACGCAAGCTGCTGCACTTCATCCAGCACCGATTCCATGCTGCGGCTGCGGAATTTGCCGCGCATAATCGGTATGCTGCAGAACGTACAGGCGTTGTCGCAGCCCTCCGCAATTTTGATGTAGGCGGTATATCTTGGCGTTTCCATCCTCCGCGGCAGCTTCTGTTCGTAATTGAACACCGGATTTCCGACGTACACCGGCTTGCGGCCTTTGAGCGCCTCATCGATAATGCCGTTGATGTTATGAAAATCGCCTGTGCCGACGATGCCGTCGATTTCCGGCATTTCCTTCATCAATTCTTCCTTGTAGCGCTGCGTCAGGCAGCCCGAAACGATCAAGGCTTTCAGATTCGCGGTTTGTTTCAGTTCCGCCATATCGAGAATCGTATTTACCGACTCTTCTTTCGCCGCGTCGATAAATCCGCACGTATTTACGATAATGATCGTTGCCTCTTCTTTTTCCGATACAAGGGTGTAGCCGCGCTCGTGAACGAGGCCGGACATGATTTCAGAATCGACCAGATTCTTCTCACATCCCAGCGTCACCACTTTAACTTTCTCTGTCATGTATAGTCCTCCCAAACGGTTTGAAGCTTTTTCGCATGTACTTTTCGTAACAAGTATAATATAAGCCCGTTCGGAGTGTCAAAAGCGGGGAAGCCCCTGCGAATGGATTCATTCCCAAGGGCTTGTACGGCGACGGCCTTATTTGAAATTGTTAAACTGCAGCTCCAGCGGCAAATCGGCTTTGCGCAGCAGTCCCATTACTTGTTGAAGGTCATCTTTACTCTTGCCGGTCACCCGAATTTGATCGCCTTGAATCTGGCTTTTAACCTTTAATTTGGAGTCGCGAATGAGAATGTTGATCTTTTTCGCATTGTCCTGGTCGATGCCTTGCTTTACTTTAATGCGCTGGCGCACGGTTCCCGATGCAGCAGGCTCGACCTTGCCGTAGTCCAGGTTTTTAAGGGAAATGCCTCGTTTTGCCATCTTCGATTGCAAAATGTCAAGCACGTTCTGAAGCTTGAAATCGTCATCGGACACGACGACAAGCTCTTCCTTCTCCAGCGCAATGCTGCTCTTGCTGCCTTTGAAGTCAAATCGGGTGGCGATCTCCTTCTCGGCCTGATTGATGGCGTTCGCTAACTCTTGCGTATCCAGCTTGGACACGATATCGAATGAATTTTCACTGCTCACGGCGGTGCCCCTTTCCTTCAAAACGAATTTCAAAATTCGTCTGTTCATCTTTCCAAATATTATAGCAAAAAAAGACACGCCAGCACAAAGCTTCGTGTCTTTTCCTATAGCACAACTGCACGCTTACAGCTGCGCGAACTCGATCTGCAGCTTCTTGACGTTCGCTGCGTCGCCTACAATGACCGGCGTACCGTTAATTTTAAGTTCCACGGCATTCGCTTTGCCGAATATCATATACGCCGCATTGTCCAGCTCCCATGTCTTCGTATTGCCGTTCTGGAACGTTCCCTGTTCCACCATTTGCTTGGTAGCGCCGAGGGAATCGAGCTGAATCCAGCAAGCGTCGCCGCTGATGTTCATCTCGATCTTCAATTTCTTCGTATTGGATACGGTATAATAATCGGTACCCCGGTCGCTTTTCACCAGCTTCACTTCCATGGCCGGCGGCGGAGGCGTTTCCGGCGGTTTCTCCGGCGGCTTGCTCTCGGCCAGCGCAGTGGTACCGGAACCGCCTTCGGTCTGAGGCGCAGGCGCAGACGGCTCCGTTTTATCGGTCAGCTTCTTGGACTGTTCTTGCTGTGCATCATTGGCCGCGCCGCCTACATAGCTTTGATTAATGTAGTAATAGATGATCCCGAGGATCAGCACGACGAACGAAATCATCATCACGTTCGATGCCCATTTTCCGATGCGCTCCGTATTGCGGGTCGTTCGTTTGGTGCGGATCGGTTCGATATGCTCAGGCTCCGGCGATGGGATCACGTTCTGGTACAAGCGAAGCACTTCGTTCGGATCGAGACCCACCGCCTCGGCATAGCTCTTAATAAAAGCGCGGACGTAGAAGTTGCCGGGCATAATTTTGTAGTCGCCTTCTTCAATCGCTTCCAAGTACCGCTTGCGTATTTTCGTTGTTTCTTGCAAATCATCCAGTGAAATCTTATTTTCCATCCTGGCTTTTCTAAGCAGCTGTCCAAGGTCGGACACGTCTTTCACCCCTTCCCGTTCATATGGGAACGATCAAGTAGCGGAGGCAAGCCCCGCTTCCAAATCTTAATAATCGTCGAATCCGCTGGTGAACGTTTCGTACGTAATCTCTTCGTCCGGCGTATTGCGCAGCTCTACGATGCAATCGAAATGATCGTACGTATACTGCGATTCGCGAATGAAAATATCCGGATGCTCGATGACTTTCGTCGACGGCATGGCCATAATTTCTTGCAGCAGCGCGTGGTGCTTCTCGTTGGAGCGAAGCGTCGATACGATGCCGTCGATAATAAAGACGTTGTTCGGGGTCATCTCGTCCTCGGAAAGCTGGCTGCGCACCGTTTGCCGAAGCAGCGTAGAAGAAACGAACGTCCAGCGCTTGTTCGAGCAGACGCTGCCGGCAATAATCGATTCGGTTTTGCCCACGCGCGGCATGCCCCGCAATCCTACGACGCGGTTGCCGTCCCTCTTGAACAGCTCGCCCAAAAAATCGACAAGCAGACCCAATTCGTCGCGAGTAAACCGGAACGTCTTGCGATCGTCCGAATCCCGTTCGATATAGCGGCCGTGGCGAACCGCCAAAATATCGACCAGCTTCGGAGGTCTTAAGGCAGTAATAGTTATATTATCCACCTTTTTCAACATTTTACCCATAAGTTCAATTTTTTCTTCATCATTGGTTTGCAAAAGCAACCCTCGGGTACGGTCTTCCACCCCGTTGATCGTCACGATATTAATATCGAGCATCCCCATCAGCGAAGCGATGTCGCCAAGCAGACCGGGGCGGTTTTTATGAATACGGTATTCCATATACCATTGTTTCATTTCATTCGAGTGGCTGTTCACTTCTGGGATCATAGTAACCAAGTCTCCGTTCTAATTTTGTCAGTTGTTACGAAAATATTCTACAATATTCGCCAAACTCCTCCCTAGGGACAAAATAAAGTTACAAATTCTTTACGATCTTTACTTCATTGTCCGCATAAGGCTGATTGCCGGGCTTCCAGCTTCTATTTTGCATCATGTCGAGCAATCCTGACAGGATGGCATCCCACTGCTGTTCGACGCCGGTAGCGGCCATATTGACGATCGGTATCGACAAATTTTTCAAACGGTTCATGGCCGCTTGTTCGAGCGTTGCGTAAGTGACAATCCAGCTTGCTCCATGCTGCCGCGCCTGAAATTGAAACTGGGGATACCAGCCTTCGGCATCCGTCAGCGTTATGTATTCGGCTTCCTCGGAGGGAGCCCAATCCGATGGAATCGGCTTGGTCGATTGCGTAACCCATTCGATGATTCGCCCGGAGACAAGCTGCTGGCGTACCCATACGTCCCATTCGGCATGCAGCCGTGCCTGAGGCACCTGCTTCAGCATGATGTGGTCGAATGGCACCGCCGTCGCCTCCTGCGCCGGCAGGTCGTCAAGCATAATCCATTTTCGGCTGGTGACTTGCTGTGCCGTCGGCAGCACACTCTCCATCAGCGCGTGGCCGATCACTACAATATAATCGTACGGAACGGATTTGATTTTATCCCACTGCGCTTCCGACAGTTCGCTCGTATCGCTCATCCATTCGAAGGCAATGTGGTTCGTATCTCTCCATTTCACCAGGGAAGCGTTCAGCTTGCTTTTCGCCGCATCCGGGAATGCAGAGCCGGTAATGACCAATAAGGAAGACTTGCTTTGCAATAGCTGCGGATCGATTGCGGGAATGTGTTTGCCGCAGGCCGCTAGCATTACTAAGATACATATGCAGACAACGATCGTTTTTGCCAATCTCATGAATCTTTTCCTACCTCTTTCCGCTTATGGACAAAATGTGATTTCATTATAGCAGAAATCGTAAGGAAAAGCCCCCTTGGCAGGAGGCTTCAAATAATAGCGTATAAGTTAGGCGTTGGCTTTGGCCAGCTTGACCATCGCTGTGGCCAGCACTTTGCGTTCTTGCTCGTCGCATACGTCCCACAGCTCTTTAAGCACACGCTCTTCTTTGTTTTCCGGGTCGATTTTATCGGACAAAAATTCACCGATCTGGAAGGCGAGATTGGAGATCGTTTCTTCCGTCATACCCGCTTGTTCAGCTTGCTTCACACGTTCACCCAAAAATTCTTTCCAGCGTTCAAATACTTTCAGCACTGTGGCCATGCTCGATTCCTCCTTTGGTTTGTTGATCGCCGCAGATCGGCTGCGTTTGGCACGCAGCACGAGCATACGTGGTCGTTACAAAGTTAATGTTCGCTAAAGGAGCGGAATTTATTCTGACGGCACACCTTCTTGCTTAGGCAAAGATCGCTGGAAATGATGCCATTGCTCGGGTCAAGTAAGAAAACCGCCGTTCGGGCTTATGATTTGCCCCGTAATATAGCTGGATTCCGGCAGGGCGAGAAAATAAACGAGCGAGGCGATTTCATCGGGCTGAGCAAACCGGCCCAGCGGAATTTCGTTCTCGATGGCTGCTTTTTCCTGCTGGTCAAAGCCGGCCATCATCGCCGTATCCACCACGCCGGGCGCAACCGCATTCACGGTGACGCCGGAAGGGGCGAGCTCCTTCGCCAGCGCTTTGGTGAAAGCATTGATGCCCCCCTTGGCGGTGGAATAAGCCACTTCGCACGAGGCTCCGGCAATGCCCCAAATCGATGAGACATTGATGATCCGGCCGTATTTTTGCGAAATCATCGGCTTCATGAACTGCTGCGTCATCAGAAACGTGCCTTTCAGGTTAATGCTCATCAGCTCGTCCCACTGCGCCTCGGTCATATCCGATAGCAAGCCGTAATGGGCGATCCCCGCATTATTGACTAAAATATCCGGAATCATCCCGTGATGCTCCAGCTTCTCGCGCATCCGTTCGATCTGTTCCAGCGAGCGCAAATCGGCAGTGACCGTCAGCACGCGCGAGCCTTGCTTCATGCAGCTGCGGGCAATTTCGTTGGCAGCCTCATGCGATTGCAAATAATGAATGATAATGTTCATGCCGACGGAGGCAAAACGATGGGCGATCGCCGCGCCAATGCCGCGGCTCGCCCCCGTAATCAATACCGTTTGCTCCGTAAACGGCTTCGGATGATTCGTCACTTCGCTTCACTGGTCACAAGCGAGACCGCCATCTGGTTCCAGTTAAAATGCTGCTTCAATAATTCGTTCACGTCCTCTATCGTCAAGCTTTCGTACACCGGCAAAATATCGAACAGATCGACCCCTTTGAACCGGTATTGCGTAAACTGGTTGGCAATCGCTTCCGGTGAGTTCAACAGCCGCAGGAAGGCACCGATTTTTTTCTTCTTGCTGCGCTCGAAGTCGGCCGCATTCACGCCCGTTGCCTTCACTTTATCGATCTCTTCCCGAACCATGGCAATCATCTGTTCGGGATCCTTCGTGTCGCCGCCGAGGACGGAAAACGCATAGCCCTCGGCAATGTTGTATTCGGAACCGAAGTTATCCGAAATCAACTGCTCGTCGTACAGCTTCTGATAAATGGCCGAGCTGGGGCTAAGGAGCAGATCGAGCAGCACTTTCATCGCAAGCTCCCGCTTCAGCATCGGAGTACCGCGCAGCGGCTGATCCGGCTCCTTGCAGCCGAACAAGCATTTGGGCAATGACACGGGCAGCACGGTGACTTTCTTCGGCTCTTTGACCGATGCCGGTTCATCCTCGAAGTAACGATGAATCGTCCCTTGCGGACCGTACGACTTGCCGTTCTGGTTCGCCCGGACCAGCTCCATGATCTCTTCGGCATTCACCCCGCCGACGACGAACAGAATCATATTGCTCGGATGATAAAACGTATGGTAGCAATCGTACAGCATTTCTTTCGTAATCTTCGCAATGGATTCGATCGTCCCCGCGATGTCGATATGAACCGGATGCTTGTGATACATCGTTTCGATCAAGCCGAAATACGAGCGCCAGTCAGGATTGTCCTCGTACATTTTGATTTCCTGGCCAATAATGCCTTTTTCCTTCTCGACGTTCGCATCGGTGAAATAAGGATTTTGCACAAAATCGATCAGCGTGGATAAATTTTCTTTAATTTGTCCGGTCGCGGAAAACAAATAGGCTGTGCGATCGAAGCTCGTAAACGCGTTCGCCGAGGCGCCCTGCGCAGCAAACACCGAGAAGATATCGCCTGTCGGCTCTTCGAACATTTTATGCTCCAGAAAATGGGCGATGCCGTCCGGAACATGCTGCTTCGTTCCGCCTTCCACTTGGAACGTGTTGTCGATCGAACCGTATTTGGTTGTGAACGTCGCGTATGTTTTCTGAAATCCTTCTTTGGGCAAAACGACGACCGTCAGCCCATTCGGAAGCTGCTCCGTATAGAGCGTCTCGCGTACGTGAGGATAAGGGACGACTTGCATTTAGGCTTCCCCCTTTTTATCGCGCAAAAAATAAACGGTATCCAGTTCCACTTGCGCTGCCATTTCCTGAATGCGGCTTTTGTCGATCGCTTCGACCGCTTCAATCAAAGCGGGAACGGTGCGGCTGGCTCCCGACAAGATGTTGTTGAAATCGAAGGAGATCAGCTCGAATGCGGAATCCTGCAGCTCGCGCAGATGGCTCGTGATCATTGCCTTGGTCTGCTGCAGCTCGGTGTCGCTGATCCGGCCTTCTCTCATCGCCTGAAGCTGTTCCTTGATGATGGTAACGGCTTTCTCGTAATTGCCGATCTCAATGCCCGACTGAATCGTCAAGATGCCCTTGTGGCCGTCCAGGCGGGAAGAAGCGTAGTAGGCCAGGCTTTCTTTCTCGCGCACGTTTGTAAACAGTTTCGAATGCGGATAGCCGCCCAGAATGCCGTTATACATTAATGCGGCTGCATACGATTCGTCGCCATAGGAAGTGTTGATGCGCAGCCCCATATTCAACTTGCCTTGATTGACATCGATGCGTTCCACGACTTCCTTGATTTGCGCCACATTGCGGTGCTCCGATTTTCTGGAATAGGCCGCCGATGTGCCGCTATGCACGTGAAAATAACGCTCGATCAGCGGAAGCACCTGCTGCAAATTCGTATGCCCGACGACGTAAATATCGATCGGCGAGTTTTGCAAAAACGAACGGTAGCGGTCCATGAGGGTATCGGCGTCAATGTGCGGCAAATCTGCGATTTTGCCGAGCGGATGCAGCTTGTAGGGCTCTTCGCTGCACATCTCTTCGATGCAGCGCTCCGCGGCGTAACGGATTTTGTCGTTCACGATGGCTTCCAGCCGTTTTTGCAGCGTCGTCTTCTCCGATTCGACGTACTTCTTCACGAATGTATCGCCTTCAAGCGCCGGCTGCGTCACCGCCTGGCCAAGAAATTCAACCGCCTGCTCCAATAGCGATTCGCTGCTCGAGACGAATGCGTCCTGGATGACATCCATGCGGAACTGTACCATCTGATAATCGCCACGCTTGTAAATATCGAAGCCGAAGCCGGCACCGTACAAATTATCGAGCTGCTCGCGGAACCGTTTCGTCTCAGGGTAGGCCTGGCTGCCTCTGCGCAGCACGAACGGAATGAGCGCCGTCGCCGTCACCGTATCTTCCTCCAGCGGGCATCCGATATAGACGGAAATCGCGAATGTTTTGAACTGCTGTGTAGGAAGCACGTGAACGCGTATATTGCCCGACGTACCGCGCTCGAAATGTATTTGCTTCAAAGGCGAAACAACTCCCTTCATAGTCCGTGATTACCTTCCTTTCATAACTATTCCATTATATTCCTCCAGAAATAGAAGAAGCAACCTTCGGAACAGGTTACTTCTATCCAATGCCTTATTTACAAAAAATATGTTTGCCGATTTGCTTCACTTGCGGCCGGCTCCAAATCCACTTGGACGTTGCTGTGACCGGGTTAAAGTAATAAATGCAGCCCCCGGTCGGATCGGAACCGTTCAGCGCTTCCAGCACCGCTTTTTTGGACGATTCGTCCGGTGTCAGCCAAATTTGGCCGTCGGCGACCGCCGTAAATGCCCCCGGCTGAAAAATTACGCCCGAGACGGTATTCGGGAAGCTGGCATGCTTCACCCGATTCAGAATGACCGCAGCTACGGCCACTTGGCCAATGTACGGCTCGCCCCGCGCTTCGCCGTGCACAGCATTGGCCATCAGGTTCAAATCCTGCTCCGACAAGCCGAGCTTGGTCGAAGGCGCCATGCCGGCATTCGTCGAAGCAGGCGGCTGTACGGCTTCTCCCCCTCCGCCGCCACCGGCGCCTCCGGCAGCCGATCCCGTGCCGCTTTGCGAACCTGGCAGCCAAGGCGGCAAATCCGCGGCGGACGCTTTCCAATCCTTCGTCGCTTCCCACAGCTTCAGCTTCGTCTTGCTGCCGGCAACGCCGTCCGCCTGCAAGCCAAACTCGGACTGGAACCATTTGAGCGATTTCAGCGTCTTATACCCGAAATCGCCGTCGACCTTGCCGCTATAAAAGCCCAGATGCTTCAATCGCCCCTGGAGCTCATATACATCCGCCGTTCCGCTGGCGCCGTAGCGAATTTCATTGGCGCTGAACGTCTGCGTCGTATTCATTCGATGTTTCAGCTCGATACCGGCGATTAATACCAGCACCAAGCACACGGTAATCACGATCAATCGCTTGTTCATTTCCGATTACTCACCCTTCTCTCCAACGTAATTGGCAACCTTTTTAAGGTTATTATGAGAAAGGGAGTCAGCTTCTATTCAGCAAAAAGAGGGAATGCTTGGGCATTCCCTCTCGGCGGATCGCCTATTATGAGCTCATCCGGTTGATCTGATACTGTTCCATTGTTACGAGTACTTCCCTCGGCTTGCTCCCCTCGTAAGGGCCGACGATGCCGCGGGCTTCCATCGTGTCGATCAAACGGGCAGCCCGTGTATAGCCGACGCGCATTCTGCGCTGCAGCAGCGAGACGGACGCCTGCTTCGCCTCCAGTATGATTTGAACGGCCTGGTCGTACAGTTCGTCCTCGAACTGATCCTGCCCTTCCGGCTGCTCTTCCACTTGCGGCACCATGTCTTCGACATAGTTCGCTTGACCTTGCGTCCGCACGTAGTTGACGACCGCTTCAACCTCCGGATCGGACAAGAACGCGCCTTGCACCCGAACCGGCTTGGAAGCGCCCATCGGGAGATACAGCATATCCCCGCGGCCGAGCAGCTTCTCGGCGCCGACCATGTCAAGAATCGTCCGCGAGTCGACCTGGGACGATACGCCGAACGCAATCCGCGACGGAATGTTCGCTTTGATGACGCCTGTAATGACGTCGACCGACGGACGCTGCGTAGCGATAATCAAGTGAATGCCGGCGGCCCGCGCCATCTGCGCCAAGCGGCAGATGGAGTCTTCGACGTCGTTTGCCGCCACCATCATCAAGTCCGCAAGCTCGTCCACGATGACGACAATATACGGCAGCGGAGCGCCGCTCTGCGTCTCGACCAGCATCGAGTTGTAGCCTTCGATGTTGCGCGTGCCGCTCTTGGAGAACAGCTCGTATCGTTTCTCCATCTCCACCACGACTTTTTTGAGTGCCAGCGACGCCCGCCTCGGGTCGGTCACGACCGGCGCGAGCAAATGCGGAATTCCGTTATAGACGTTCAGCTCGACCATCTTCGGGTCGATCATCAAAAACTTCACTTCATCCGGCTTGGCTTTGTACAGTACGCTTGTAATAATGCCGTTGATGCAAACCGACTTACCCGAGCCGGTAGCTCCGGCTACGAGCATATGCGGCATACGCGCCAAATTGCCGACGATCGGCTGTCCGGAAATATCGCGGCCGAGCGTGATGGACATCTTCGCGGCCGAATCCTGGAATGCCGGACTTTCCATGACTTCGCGCATGGTAACGACCGATACTTCCGTATTCGGAACTTCGATGCCAATCGCGGACTTGCCGGGGATCGGTGCTTCCATCCGAATGTCTTTGGCTGCCAGCGCCAAAGCGATATCGTCAGTCAAACTGACGATCCGGCTCACCTTCACCCCGACGTCCGGCTGAATCTCATAACGGGTGACGGCCGGGCCGCGCACCACTTCAAGCACCTTCGCGCGAACGCCGAAGCTCTCCAGCGTCGCCTCCAGCTTGCGCGCCACTGCCTTGTAGTCGAGCGCATCCGCCCCTTTGCCTACCGCCGGCTTCGCCAGCAGCTGCAGCGACGGCAGCTCGTAAGGGATTTCGAGCGGCTTGTTGCGGATATCGAATTCTTCTCCGGACAGATCCTCTTCTCCGTCCGGGGGCGCGTCGGCGTCTGCCGCTTTGGCCGACTTGGGTTTCGCCGCTGGTGTGGAGGATGCCGCAGCAGCGGCAGACGGCTTGGCCGCGATCGAGCCGAGCTCGTTCTCCTGCTTGACCTGCTCCTGAAAATCGCGGATAACCGGTATCGCATAATCCGCTTCCGGCTCTTCGTAATCCGCTGCGCCGCCCTTCAGGGTGTCGGGGTAGGCCGGGTCCGGCTCCGCGGAATAGACGGTAACCTCTGCCGGGACTTCCTCTGCGGCACGGCTGCCCGCCTTCGCCGGTTTCCCCTCTTTGCCTGCGGAAGGATTGATCAATTCGAAGAACATCGAACGCTTTTTGCCTGTCTTCCGTTCTTTGCGCTCCGGACGCAGCGTCTCCTCGTCGAACTCGTCATCCATCGGGAAAAAGGCAGGCTGCGGCTTCTTCCTCTTGTCCTGCGGCGCTTCCGCCGCTTTTTTCCGCGGCTTGCTTTGCTGCATGATTCGTTTTATGTATTGGCCCAGAAGCGTGTCCGCGAACGACTTGCGTCCCCGAATCCGCTCCACCAAATCGCCCACCGAGATGCCGGTGACGAGGATGAAGCCGGAAACGAACAACGTGTATTGCAGCAGCCGCGCTCCCAGGTTATCGAACAGAAAGTGAAACACGGCGTACAAGAACGCGCCGATCATGCCGCCCCCGACCCCATCGGTGAGGATCGTTTGTCCCCCGGGCTTGGAGCCCAGCCCCGATACCAGGCTTGACCAGGTTTGGGACAAAATTTGCCCGTCCGTAAAATTCCCTTTGGGAAACAACTGGGCGAACAGGCTGATATGGCTCATCAGCAGCAGCGAAAGCAAAATGAGCAGCACCCCGGTCTTGCGGGACGTTCGCCACACGGGCCATTCCCGTTTCATCATCACATACAGTCCGGCATATATGAATATCAGCGGAATGATAAAATCCCACGTTCCAATCACAAAACGGAACAAATACGTCAGCGAACGGGCAACCGACCCTTCCCGGGATAAAGCGATAATCGATAATGTCAATATGACGATGCCGTATAGTTCGAATTTCAGGTTCGTCTTGATGCCTTTGCCTCGTTTTCTGCGTTTGGCCAAGGTCGCTCACCCCCAAGACACTATTATACCATAAACTGGGGAAGAGCTGAAACGAGCCTTTTGCATCTTGTTGTTAGCCCTGCAGTACCGGTTGAAACTCAATCATTCTTCCCGGCGCATACTGCGGGTTCAAGAAATCTTGCGGGTTGCAGCTCAGAAGCCGAACGATCATCGCCTGATGTCCGTTCATCGGCTGTACCTGCATCGTTACCCCGTTAATGGCGATTTCGACTGTCTGGGACTGCTCGACCGCCTCCATATTGTCCATAACCGCTTCCAGCGGAAGAATGCTGTAGTGAATCATTGCATCAGACCTCCCGATTGGCCGTTGCGCCGTTCCTCAATCAACCGGTTCAGCTCGCGGATGCCTTCGCCGATCCCGCCAAGCCGGTTGATCAACCCGTACTTCACCGCATCCGGGCCGACGACGGTTGTTCCGATGTCTCGCGTCAGCTCACCGGTCTTGAACATCAGTTCCTTGAATTTCTCCTCGGAAATTTGGGAATGCCCGGTTACGAAGCGAATAACCCTCTCCTGCATCTTATCCAAATATTCAAATGTTTGCGGTACGCCGATGACGAGGCCGTTCAGACGAATCGGGTGAATCGTCATCGTCGCCGTCTCTGCGATCAGCGAATGGTTCGATGCGACGGCAATCGGCACGCCGATGCTGTGCCCGCCGCCTAATACGAGCGTGACCGTCGGTTTGGACAACGTGGCGATCATCTCGGCGATGGCAAGTCCTGCCTCCACATCTCCGCCTACCGTGTTCAAGATGATCAGAACACCTTCGATTTTCGGATTTTGTTCGGCCGCCACGAGCTGCGGGATCAAATGTTCGTACTTGGTCGTCTTATTTTGCGGCGGCAGCACCATATGCCCTTCGATTTGTCCGATGATCGTCATGCAAAAAATGTTCGATTCGCCGGACGGCGTTGCGGTTTGCCCCAGCTGCTGAATCGTTTCGACGGCTGCGCTCTTTTTGGCTTCCTCGGCCGATGGCGGCTGCTGTTCCAATTTATTGTTAGACAATGTGTACATGCCGGGTATCCTCCCATGGTCTGATTTCTCCCATAGTATGGTTGTCCCGCCTTAAATTATGCACCACCTCGCATAAAAAAGACCTCGCGAATGACACACTCGCAAGGTCGGTGAACGGTTAAGCTATATGCAATGAACGGGCTATGACTGGTGGTTTGAATCAAACTTCCATAATAATTGGAAGAATCATTGGTCTTCTTCTGGTTTGTTCATATAAAAATCGTCCTAATGCGTCTTTCACATGTGTCTTCAGCGAAGCCCATTCGTTAACGTTCTCGTTCATCAAACGTTGAAGCGTGTTCGTTACGATACGGTTCGCCTCGTCAAGCAGCCCTTCGGATTCGCGCACATAGACGAAGCCGCGCGAAATGATGTCCGGGCCGGACAAAATAGCGCCGTCCTGCTTGCTGAGCGTTACGACGACGACCAGGATGCCGTCCTGCGACAGCAGCTTGCGGTCGCGCAGTACGATATTGCCGACGTCGCCTACGCCGAGGCCGTCGATCAATACGTTGCCTGCCGGCACTTTGGAGCCTTTACGGGCTGCGCCATCCTGAACTTCGACCGTGTCGCCATTGTCGATAATGAAAATATCTTCTTTGGCTATGCCGACCGATTCCGCCAGCATGCCGTGCTGGCGAAGCATCCGATATTCCCCGTGAATCGGGATGAAATAGCGCGGCTTCATGATGTTGAGCATCAACTTCAGCTCTTCTTGGCTTCCGTGTCCGGAAACGTGCACGCCGGTGATCGAACCCGGACCGTAAATCACATGGGCCCCGATCCGCATCAACTCATCGACAGTTCGTCCCACGTACCGCTCGTTCCCTGGAATCGGCGTCGCAGCGATAATGACCGTATCTCCCGGCAAAATATCCACTTTGCGGTGAGTCGAACGGGCCATCCGGGTCAAAGCCGACATCGGCTCTCCTTGGCTGCCGGTGGACAAAATCACGACGCGATCCGCCGCAAGCTTGTTCACTTCTTCCGGCTCGATCAGCATTCCGTCAGGAATACGGAGATATCCAAGCTCGCTGGCGATCGTTACGACGTTCACCATGCTGCGTCCGATGACCGTCATTTTCCGTCTCGTAACTTCAGCGGCGTCGATCACCTGTTGAATCCGGTGAATATTGGATGCAAACGTCGCGATAATGACCCGCTGCTTCGCTTTGCGAAACACTTCTTCGATCTCCGTGCCGACGCTTCTCTCCGACCCGGTATATCCCGGCCGCTCTGCATTCGTGCTATCGGACAAGAGTGCGAGCACGCCTCTGGCTCCGATCGCCGCCATCCGGTGCAAATCGGCATACTGCTCATTGACCGGCGTTTGATCGAACTTGAAGTCGCCCGTGTGCACCACATTGCCTTCCGGCGTTTCGAGGCACACGCCTACGGAATCCGGAATACTATGGTTGGTCTTGAAGAACGTGGCGTTCATGCAGCCGAGCTTCAGCTCCGAATCCGACGTAATAACGACACGTTTCGTTTCTCCAAGCAGATTGGCTTCTCTCAGCTTCGTTTCGATCAAACCCAGAGTCAAGCGCGTTCCGTATACAGGAACGTTCAAATGCTTCAGTACATAAGGTAATCCGCCGATATGGTCTTCGTGACCATGGGTGATGATAATGCCTCTGACTTTATCCCGATTCTCTGTCAGGTAGGAAATGTCCGGGATTACAATATCGATCCCGAGCATGTCTTCCTCCGGAAATTTCAAACCGCAATCGATCACTACGATATCGTTTGCGTACTGCACCACATACATATTTTTGCCGATTTCACCCACGCCGCCCAGGGCGAAAATCGTAAGTTTGTCTATATTTTTTTTGGACAAGTAAATAAACCTCCTTGGAATTAATTGACGACGATATTTTTGTATGAACAAAAAACCAATATACCGCACCAGTCACTTGCCATCATTATACATGATCAAAATAAGCAATTACAAGTTAGCTGCCTTCAAGGCCGAATCCCCTCGGTAAGCGTATTGTTTCCCAAAACAATAAAACCGATGCCGGAATGGCACCGATTTTGCCTCAAAAGAGCTCATTCAAACAGCGTTGCAATGAACTGTCCTTCTTTTTCGGTTACATCCACGAGCGGCAAGCGTACGCTTCCAACCCTAATGCCTTTATGGTTCAATGCGAATTTCACAGGAGCCGGGCTCGGTACGCGATGCGGACAAAAGAACAATCCGCGGAATACCGGCAACAGCTTGCCGTGAAGCTTCGCCGCCTCTTGAACATTTCCCTGTAAATAGAAGTTTATCATACTTTTCATTTCTTTTCCAATGACATGGCTCGCAACGCTTACGATGCCATGGGCGCCAACGGCCAGTGCAGGCAAAGCCGAGCTGTCGTCTCCGCTGTACACCGTAAATCCTGGCGCAGCCCCGCTTACAATCTGGGTCAGCTGGTCCGTGTCAGCGCAATCTTTCGTAGCCACGACATTCGGAATGTGCGACAGACGGATGGTCGTATCGGGATCAATGTTGATTCCCGTGCGCCCCGGAACGTTATAAAGAATAACCGGGATGCTGACCGACTCGGCAATCGCCTTGAAATGCTGGTACAGCCCTTCCTGCGACGTACGGCTGTAATAGGGGGCGACAAGTAGCAGCGCATCGACGCCGAGCTTCTCCGCCTCCTGCGACAAATGAATCGAATGGGCGGTATCGTTGCTGCCCGTTCCGGCAATAATTTTGTAACGGCCGTTGGCGTGCTTTACCGCCGCGGCGAACAATCCAAGCTTCTCTTCCTCTGTCAACGTCGGCGATTCGCCCGTCGTGCCGCAAATAACGAGGCTGTCGCTTTGCTGCTCGTCGATCGCGTAATCCATCACCTTTTCGAATGCGGCCCAATCTACCTGCAAGTTGTCGTCAAAAGGCGTTACCAACGCTGTTATCAGTCTTCCGAAATCCACGACAAGTCCTCCTAATCATTCATCTGTGCAATGCAAACTGTCTATGAAGCGCGCGCACCGCCTTCGCCATGTCTTCTCCCTGGACAAGCACCCAGATCGTGGCATGCGAATCGGCGGATTGCAGTATCTGTATATCTTCACCCGTCAATGCTTCGACAATATTCGCCATAATGCCCGGCACGCCGCTCATTCCTCCGCCGATGACGGACACTTTGGCGCAGTGTGGCGTAAGATAAGGCTCGTAGCCAAGCTGGCGCAGCGTGTCCGCCGCTCGCCGTGCTTCATGATCGAATACGGTATACACGACGCCGGACGGGTTGACATTGATAAAATCGACGCTGATCCGCTGCAGCGCCATCGCTTTGAATACACCGAGCTGCAGGTCGTAGCTGCCTTCCTGCGCCAGCACTTGGATTTGCGTAATATTCGCGGCGTTGGCTATACCCGTCACGAGGCGGTCCTGTACTCCGGCTTCGCCCTTGATCGCATCCGGGTGCGTCACAAGCGTTCCCGGTTCTTTCGTGAACGTCGATCGTACGCGCACCGGAATGTTCGCGTGCATCGCCAGTTCGACGGCGCGGGGATGAATCACTTTGGCGCCGAGATGCGCCATATTGCATATTTCCATATACGATACGGCGGACAACGGTTTGGCCTCGGACACAATGCGCGGATCGGCTGTCAAGATGCCGCCGACATCTGTGAAAATATCGACGATCTCCGCCCGGAGCGCCGCGCCGAGTGCTGTCGCCGACGTATCGCTGCCTCCCCGGCCCAGCGTAGTGAAATCCCCTGCTTTGGAAGCTCCCTGAAAGCCTGCGACAATGACAACGTTTCCTTGATCCAGCAGCTTCAGGATGCGTTCGGGATGAATCGACAATATTTGCGCATTCCCGAAGTCGTCATTCGTTACAATCCCCGCCTGCGCTCCGGTCAATGCGGCCGCCGGAATGCCCTCGGCCCGGAGCAGGCTGCACAAGGTAGCCGCAGAGATCAGCTCGCCGCAGCAGAGCAGCATATCTTTCTCCCTGTCGGGCAGCCCTTCGCCATTATGGCTTATCCAATCCAATAAAGTGTCCGTTGCGTAAGGCTCTCCCTTACGCCCCATAGCCGATACGACGACGACGAGTTTGTATTGTTGCTGCAGCGCATCTCGGATGTGTTCGATAACGTGTGCTCTGGCTTCGGCTGTGGATAAGGACGTGCCTCCGAATTTCTGCACCAAGATCTTCATCCAAAGATCCCCCTTCTCCATCAAAGCCTGCAATGAAATAGGCAAAAACCTGGCTTCCCATGCGTCACAGGAAGCCAGCATAAACCGACAGCGGCGCGCCTAATACCGGGGCGAATCCGCTGTGGCGTATCGATTAGTTTTCTTCTATAGCAATATATTCCGCAATCTGCACCGCATTCCAAGCCGCGCCTTTCAGCAGATTGTCGGAAACGATCCACATGTTGAGCGCGCGCGGGTTGCTCAAGTCGCGGCGAACCCGGCCGACGAACGTCTCCAGTTTGCCCGCCGCTTCGGTTGCAAGCGGATATACTTGCTCCGCCGGATTGTCCTGGAGCACGATGCCCGGCGCATCCGCAAGCAGCTGCTTCACTTCTTCAACGTCAAAATCCGACTTGAGCTCGACGTAGACCGACTCGGAATGTCCGTAAACTACGGGTACCCGCACACAGGTTGCAGTCACTTCAAGGGAGTCGTCGCCCATGATCTTCTTCGTTTCGTTGATCATTTTCATTTCTTCGTAAGTAAATCCGTTCTCGACGAATTTGTCGATTTGCGGAATCGCGTTAAACGCGATTTGATGCTTCTTCGGAAGCGCTCCGACCGGCAAAATTTGCGGTTCTACTTCGTTGCCGTTCACGATTTCCTTGGATTGGCGCAGCATCTCGTCAATCGCGCGCGCGCCTGCACCGGATACCGCCTGATACGTCGAAACGATGATGCGGGAGATGCCATACCGGTCATAGAGCGGTTTCAGGGTTTGCACCATCTGAATCGTCGAGCAGTTCGGGTTGGCGATGACGCCTTTATGTTCGTTGATTTTGTCCATGTTGACTTCCGGCACGACAAGCGGCGTCTCCGGATCCATACGGAAAGCGCTCGTGTTGTCGACGCATACCGTTCCGCGCTTGATCGCCTCCGGCACGAGCGCCCGGCTGACGTCGCCGCCAGCGCTGAACAGCGCAATGTCGACGCCATCGAAGCTTTCCGGCTTCGCTTCTTCCAGCGTAATTTCACGGCCTTTAAAGGAAAGCTTCGAGCCTGCGGAACGGGCCGAAGACAACAGCTTCAATTCGTTAATGGGGAAATTCCGTTCTGCGAGCAAGCGGAGAATTTGTTCTCCTACGGCACCTGTTGCGCCCACGACTGCGACATTGAATAACTTTTGATTCGACATAAGTTGTCTCTCCCCTGCGGTCATGAATATATCGTAAGTGGGAATCAGTAATTGAAGCGCTCAATCAGCATCGGCTGCAGCTGCTTGCCTTGAAGCGCGGCTTCGCACGTTTCCATCACCAGATCCATTCGCGCGACTAGCGAATTGGGCTTGGCGGCAGGCGCGTCCTGACCGAACGGCACAAAATAGATGTTCTTCGTAATCAGCAGCTTGCCGACGTTCATCGCATTCAGTCCAAGTCCGTCATTGGTAGAAATCGCCAGCACAAGCGGCCGCTGATTGCGCATTTGCGCCTTCGCAGCCATCAGCACCGGACTTTCCGTTATGGCGTTGGCCAGCTTGCTCGTCGTATTTCCCGTGCAGGGCGCGATCAACATGACGTCCAGCAGCTTGGAAGGGCCGAGCGGCTCTGCATCTACAATTGAAGAAATAATATCATTTCCTGTGATGTCTTTCAACTGTTTTTGCCAATTTTCCGATGTCCCGAACCTCGTATCGGTTGTCATGAGCGTATTCGATACGATCGGTACGACACGGGCTCCGGCATCGACAAACCGCTGTACTTGCGGCATGACTTCAGCAAACGTGCAATGCGATCCGGTCAGCGCAAACCCCACCGTTATGTTATGCCAATTCACTCCACATTCCTCCTCATCTCTGCATCTTCCATCACGATGCGGGTTAGCGTGTCGGCAATGATGCGGCCGGCCGTTTTGGGCGCTACGATGCCCGGAAGCCCCGGCGCAAGCAGCGCTTTAACGCCTCTGCGCTCGGCGTAACGAAAGTCCGTTCCTCCCGGTTTCGAAGCAAGGTCGATAATGAGCGCGCGATGCGGCAAATTGGCAATCACCTGCGCCGTCACGATCATGGACGGGATGGTATTGAATAAATAATCCACTTGCGAAACATGGGAAATAAGCTCCTTGGAGTAAAAAGGATTCAGGTTCATTTCCACCGCGCGGGCAAAGTATTCCGGCTTGTTGACGCCCATTCGTACCTTCGCGCCCATGCCCTGCAGCGTTCGCGCCAGTGTAATGCCGGTTCTGCCGAATCCGAGCACCATCGAGTTCGAACCGTGAATCGTGATGTCGGTATTCTGGATCGCCATCATAATGGCGCCCTCGGCCGTCGGTATGGAATTGTAAATCGCCACATCGTCCCGGTCGAACAATTCGACGAGACTGATTTGATGCTTTGCGCACAAGTTGCGCAGGTACGGCTTCGCCATCCCCGTAAACACGCGGGCATGCTTCGGCAGCGCTGCAATATGTTCGTCTTCAAGCTGCAGCTCCTTCGATGAAAACAAACTCTCGACCGTTCCCTGTTCATCGGTGCCTACCGCCGGCAATATGATGGCATCCATGCTCACAAGCGCTTCGGGGACCAGCTCCGCCTTGGTGATACCGCTAAACTGGTTTTGCAAATTATCGAATCCGATCAAGCAAACGGATGCGTCCAGCTCGGAACATTTCAAGATCACCTCAAGCTGGCGCGCGTCGCCGCCGATCAGCGCTACTTGAATCCCGGTCAGCATTCCATCTCACCTCTTTCTTGTCGCCCGTCGGCGCCCCTGTCATTCCTGACGCTGCCGCTGCGACGTATGTCGTTCTCGGTAACTCATTTTATGCGACTGCCCAGTGATGGGTTACAGTCCCCGAAACGAAAACAGCACCCCGCTTCATCCGGCGCGACGGCCGAAAAGCGAGGTGCTGCATCATGCGATTTCATCACATTTATTTGAAGTTTTATTTCGTTCCGGTGTGTCCGAAGCCGCCGGCGCCCCGCTCCGTGTCGTCGAGCGACGATACCTCTAAGAGCCGGATGCTCGGCACAAGCTGAAACACCATCTGGGCAATCCGTTCCTTGCGCTGCACGACGAACGGCTCACGGCCGTGATTGATCAGCAGCACCTTCACTTCGCCGCGGTAATCGGCATCGATCGTGCCAGGCGAGTTGAGCGTCGTAATGCCGTGCTTGAACGCCAGGCCGCTGCGCGGGCGAATTTGCGCCTCGAGCGCTCCCGGCATGGCGAGGGCGAAGCCGGTAGGCACCAGCGCCCTGTCACCGGGAGCGAGCGTAAGCGGCTCTCCGATCGCAGCGTACAGGTCGAAGCCGCTGGCCAGCTCGGACATTTTTTGCGGCAGCGGGATATCTTCATTCCCTGGAAGCCGCATGATTTGAACTTGAAATGCGTCAGACAAGCTGATCCCTCCTAAATCCTTGAATCGCTTGATCCGACGAGCCGACCATCGCCAGCGCGAACGGATGCGACATCATGTCCGCCGTCAGCTCGCGGATCTGATCCATCTCTACCTCTTCGATCCGTGCGATCATCTCATCGAGACTGTAATGGCGGCCGAGCATCAGCTCGTTTTTGCCGAGGCGGTTCATCCGGCTGCTGGTGCTTTCCAGGCTGAGAATGAGACTGCCCTTCATCTGTTCTTTCCCTTTGCGCAGCTCCGCCGGCGTTAATCCCTTGTTCTTGATCTCACTGAGCAGTTCGAGCGTGACCTTCAACACTTCCTCCGTCTGCTTAGGCGCCGTTCCCGTATAAACGGTGAACAGGCCCCCGTCCTGATACGAGGAATGGTACGAATAGACGGAATATGCCAGCCCCCGCTTCTCGCGGATTTCCTGAAACAGTCTGGAGCTCATTCCTCCGCCGACCGCGTTGTTGAGCAATATCATCGCGTACAGACGCTCGTCCTTGGCCGACAAGCCGGGCAGCGACAGACAAATATGGTTTTGCTCCGTCTTCTTCTGCTTGTACTGCAGTTCGTGGTGGAAGCCGAGCGGGTCGGTAGCGGCCGACGAGCCTTGGACGGCAAATGCGCCGAAATGCCGCTCGATCAGTTCCATCACATCGTCATTCACGTTGCCGGCGATGCTGATGACCGTATTCGCGATCGTATAATGCTTCGCCATATAATCTTTCAACGTGTTCGAACTCATGCCGGACAAATTTTGCTCTGTGCCGATGATCGTATAGCCAAGCGAATGGTCGCCGAACGCTGCCTTGGCGATCAAGTCATGCACCATATCGTCCGGCGTGTCGTCGTACATCGCGATCTCTTCGAATATGACGTTCTTTTCTTTTTCCAGCTCCTCAGTGTCAAAGACCGAGCGGAAAAACATGTTCGACAGCACTTCAACCGCCAGCGGCAAATGCTCATCCAGCACTTTGCAGTAATAGCACGTATACTCCTTGGATGTAAAGGCGTTCACGTTGCCCCCGATGCCGTCGAAAATTTCGGCGATATCCTTGGCGGAGTATGTATCAGTTCCTTTAAAGAGCATATGTTCGATAAAGTGGGAAATGCCGTTATTTAGCGCCGTTTCGTTTCTCGATCCGGTTTTGACCCAAATGCCGAAAGCAACGGAGCGACAGGTCGGAATTTTCTCCAGCACGACTCTGAGACCGTTGTTAAGCGTATGTTTTTCCAAGCAATAGCCTCCTCGATGAAGCAATAATATTTAGATATTAACATTATTGACCTGTCGACTCAACCTCGGGGATTCTGTCCGGCGACAATACTTCGCTGACCGTTCCAAGCGCCAGTCCTTTGCTCTTGACCGTCTGGATGATCCCCTTCAGCGCCCGATTGCTCGTATCGGTCGGATGCATCAGAATCAAGCTTCCCGGCTCCACCCGGTCGGAGATCTTGCGAATGACCGACGAAGGGGGCGGTTTTTTCCAATCGACCGTGTCCAGCGTCCATAAAATGGTCTTCAAGTTCAGTTCATGCGCAACGTCGACCGTCATTTTGTTGTAATCGCCCGACGGCGGCGCGAACAGCTTGTTCTTCAAGCCCGCTTCCTTCAACAGCGCTTCGGTCCGGGAGATTTCGGCTGTCTGCTGGGCGCGTCCAAGCTTGCTCATATCCTTGTGGGTGTACGCGTGATTGCCTGGTTCGTGTCCAGCCTCCACAATTTTTTGCGCGGTCGACCTATTTTTTTTCAGCCAGGTGCCGTCAAAAAAGAACGTCGCATGCACCTGTTCGCTGCGCAGCGTCTCGAGCATCGGGGCCAAAAACTCGTCGCCCCAAGCGACATTGATCATCAACCCAACCATCTTCTTGTTCGGATTGCCCTTATAGATCGGCTGCGAGCCGAGCTCCTCCAGGCTGACCTTCGGCGCAATTTCGCGGTACACCAACTGCAGCGGCTCCGCAAACGCCCGCTGCTCGGCCAGCTCCAGCGTACGCTCAATATCGACTTCCAGCCCGTTATATCCCGGAATCGCTTTCCACACCGAATCGATTTTGGCGTCAATCGGTTCCACCCGCCGCTTCTCGGCCTCCGCTTTAATCTGCTCCAGCACCAGCGCTTTGCGCGTTTCGTGATGCTGTGCCGAGCCGCTCCAAATACCGCCGCCTTGGGACAGCTCCACCGCCCCAGAGCTGCTGGCCGCCACTTCCCCGGAATGATCGTATGCGTACTGGACAAACCGGTCAATCGCCGACGATTGCTGCAGCCCCAGCGTCACACCGCAGAAGCATAGCGCCGCAAACCATAATTGATTTCGCTTCATGACACGACTCCCGTCATTTTGCTTGATGGTCCCATACTTATGCGGCTCGGGACAAGTTTAGACCACTTGTCCTTCAGCAGCCTAGCGAAAATAAGCGCGCTCAAGCCGAGCTGCTGCCGATTCGAAGGTATAGCGAGATTCCTTAGGTCTGGAAAGCGACCGGTTCCGTACGTACCGGCATGAAGACATAACAAAAAAGAGACAGACAACTCTGGCTCTTTCTTCTTGCTGCTTAAGGGAAAAAAGCTCCCTTAAGCGGATATTAAGCTTGGGCTGGCGCTTCCGCGGTCAGAACCGCTTTACGCGACAAATTGATGCGGCCTTGGGCGTCGATTTCGGTTACTTTCACCGTAATTTTATCGCCGATTTTCACGACGTCTTCGACTTTAGCTACGCGCTCGGTGGACAGCTGGGAAATGTGAACCAAGCCTTCTTTGCCCGGCAATATTTCGACGAACGTACCGAACTTCTCGATGCGTTTAACGGTGCCGAGATACACTTCACCAACGATGACTTCGCGGACGATGCCTTCGATGATTTGACGTGCTTTCTCGTTCATTTGCGCGTTGGAAGAAGCGATGAACACACGGCCGTCCTGTTCGATATCGATTTTCACGCCGGTCTCTTCGATGATTTTGTTGATAATCTTTCCGCCTGCACCGATGACATCGCGGATTTTATCCGGATTGATCTGCATCGTGACGATCTTCGGCGCATATTGGGAAAGCTCCGTCTTCGGCTGCGAGATACGTTCCAGCATTTTGCCCAAAATGTGCATGCGGCCGGCTTTCGCTTGCTCCAGCGCTTGCGTCAAAATGGCGCGGTCGATGCCGTCGATTTTAATATCCATTTGCAGCGCGGTTACGCCTTTGTCCGTGCCTGCCACTTTAAAGTCCATATCGCCGAGATGGTCTTCCATCCCTTGGATATCGGTCAAGATCGAGAAATGATCCCCATCCTTGATCAGACCCATGGCTACGCCGGCAACCGGAGCTTTGATCGGAACGCCCGCATCCATCATAGCCAGCGTGCTTGCGCAAATGCTCGCTTGGGACGTCGAACCGTTCGATTCGAGCACTTCGGATACGAGGCGAATCGTGTACGGAAACTCGACTTCCGAAGGGATGACCGCAAGAAGTGCGCGTTCGCCGAGGGCGCCGTGACCGATTTCACGCCGGCCTGGCGGGCGGAGTGGTCTAGCTTCCCCTACGCTGAACGGCGGGAAGTTATAGTGATGCATAAATCGTTTCGTTTCTTCGAGGTCGATGCCGTCGAGAATTTGCACATCGCCGAGCGCACCAAGCGTACATACGCTGAGCGCCTGCGTTTGACCGCGCGTGAACAGGCCGGAGCCATGCGTACGCGGCAGCAAGTTGATGTCGCATTCGATCGGACGAATTTCGTCCAGCGCGCGTCCGTCCGGACGTACTTTATCATGCGTAATCAGGCGGCGCACTTCTTCTTTGACGATATCGTACAGCGTTTCCTTGACGTCGGCAAGCAGTCCCGGCGTCTCTGCATATACTTCGGTGAAATGCTGAACCGCGTCAGCGTTGACTGCGTCAATCGCTTCTTGTCTGGCATGCTTCTCCGGAATTTTGATCGCTTCGACAAGACGCTCTTTCGCGAATGCGCGAACGGCTTCGTTCACTTCGCTGTCGACGCTGTGCAGCTTCACTTCCATCTTCGGCTTGCCTGCATCCAGAACGAGTTGCTCCTGGATTGCCACGATTTTGCGGATCTCGTCATGCCCGAACATGATCGCTTCCAGCATCACTTCTTCCGGCACTTCGTCCGCTCCGGCTTCAACCATCATGATCGCGTCCTTCGTACCGGCCACAACCAGATGAATATCACTCTTCTCCGCTTGCTCCAGCGTGGGGTTAATGATGAATTGACCGTCAACGCGTCCTACGATCACGCCGCCGACTGGACCGTTGAACGGCACATCGGAGATGCTGAGCGCCGCGGACGTACCGATCATCGCCGCGATTTCCGGCGCGCAATCCTGATCCACGCTCATGACCATCGCTACGATCTGCACATCGTTCCGGAACCCTTCCGGGAACAATGGACGAATCGGCCGGTCTGTCAAACGACCTGCCAAAATCGCCTTCTCGCTCGGGCGTCCTTCGCGTTTAATGAATCCTCCGGGAATTTTCCCGACAGAATAAAGCCGCTCCTCGTAGTTTACAGTGAGCGGGAAAAAGTCAAGATCTTTTGGTTCCGAAGAAGCTGTAACCGTACACAGCACGACCGTGTCCCCGTAGCGGGCGACGACGGCTGCATTGGCTTGCTTCGCCAGTCGGCCGGTCTCCAGGGTGAGCGTACGGCCTCCCAGATCCATCTGCACTTTTTTCTCCATATTCAACCTCCTTAATATTGATCGCGTCGCATCCGGGACGCTTGTCCCTCGGAACGGATCGCTTATGTATCACATCTATCCATTTCTGCATACTGGCTAGTATTTCCTTCTTTTCGCCAAAACATTAGGAAGCTCTTGCGCTTCCATATGAAAAACAACCGCGCCGCCCCGGCGCCCGATCGCCGAAGGGCGTTCGCGCTACCTGTGACAAGCGTGGTTGTTTTGTTGTTCGCTGACGATTAACGGCGCAAGCCGAGTTTTTCGATCAGGGCGCTGTAACGTTTTACGTCTTTGTTTTTCAAGTACGTAAGCAGTTTACGGCGTTGGCCGACCATTTTCAGCAGACCGCGACGAGAATGATGATCCTTCTTGTGCGTCTTCAGATGGCTGGTCAGGTTCACGATGTTTTCCGTAAGGATCGCGATTTGTACTTCAGGGGATCCCGTGTCGCTCTCATGTGTCTTGTGCGTTTGGATCAGTTCCTGTTTCCGCTCTTGTGTCAATGCCATGCTGAGTCACCTCCATATAAATATAGTATGTTATCTATCACCCAAAGCCCAGAGCCCGTCGGAGTGCTCGGCGCTCCATGCCAAGGTGGCGCTTCGGATCCGGCCAGAGGCGGATCGACAACGTTTCAAAGTATAACACATCTCATGCCTAAAAGTAAAATGAATTACGAGCTCTGTACGGATTTCACTTCGCGCACGACGTGGCGGGCTTGATCCGCGTCACTTGCGATCTGCGCAATCAGCTCCTGAATGGAAGAAAACTTGCGTTCCTGCCGTATATATGCGAGCAGGCTGACCTCCACTTCTTCGCCGTAAATCTCTTGTGCGAAGTCGAACAAATGAACCTCCAGCGTAGGCTCCGCCAAATCCGCCTCGAACGTGGGCTTCACCCCGATGTTCATGACGCCGCCGTACACCTTGCTCCCGACGCGGGCTTCGACGGCATAGACGCCGTTGGCCGGGATGACATACGGATCGGAAACCTGAAGATTGGCGGTCGGGAATCCGATCGTTCGCCCCCGGGCCTCGCCATGCACGACCGTCCCGCGCAGACGGTACGGCCGGCCCAGCAGCGCCGTCGCCTCCCGCACATCGCCCCGCAGCAGCTGTTCACGGACCAGGGTGCTGCTTACTTTGCTCCCGTGCAGCGAAAACTGCCGCACGATTTCGACGGTAAAGCGTCCCTTTGCAAGCTCGCATAAGGTGTCCGGCGTGCCGGCGCCTTTATGGCCGAACGTAAAATCGAAACCGACAAATACGCTGTTGACACGGAGCGGAATCAGGATGTTTTCCACAAATTGCTCCGGCGTCAGGCGCATAAACGTCTCGCTGAAGTTCACAATATAGGTCGTATTTACGCGAAGCTGCCGCAGCAGCGACTGCTTGGCGGCCAGCGGCGTAAGAATCTTCGTATACGTATCCAATCCGAGCATTTGTCTCGGATGCGGATGGAACGTCATGATGGCCGCAGGCATATGCAGCTCAACCCCTCGCTGCACAGCCCGCTGAATCACTTCCTGATGTCCGAGATGCACACCGTCGAAGTCTCCGATCGCAAGCACCTGCGGACCGGCGTTGGGTTCAACATTCTGCAGCGGATACTGCAGCTCAACCGTTTGCATGGAGATTTCGTCACCTACATTTCATGTCTGACAAGCAATTCACATCGCCGGGTACCGGCATGTCTTATGAAAATATTTTGGCCGGTGTCAGCCGATGCTCCGCTTCTTCCCAGTCGAAGATGCCAAGCAGCTTGCCGTCCTCAGATAAACCGACCAGCTGAACAACGCCATCCGCCGATGCGTTGGCAAGGCCGTTCGGACGGTTCATGCGAAGCTTCTGTCCTTGAAGCGCCCGCTGTGCTTGCTCTGCGTTCAATCGAACGGACGGCATATGCGCCAGCGCCTGCTCCATGGTTAGCAGCCTGCTGTCCAGCTCGCCGCGCACATGAAGCTCTTCGATCTGCTCCAGCGTGAGGCAGCTTTCCGGACCGATGGCGCCCGTCGACGTGCGCACAAGCTCGGCCATGACGGCGGGAACGCCGAGCGCTTTGCCGATATCGACGCACAGCGTGCGGATATAGGTTCCCTTGGAGCACAACACGCGGAAGCGCACTTCCGGGTAAGTGCCGGTCCAGGAGGTTTCCATCACATCGATGCGGTATATCGTGACGGTCCGTGCTTTGCGCTCGACGACGGCCCCTTCCCGGGCCAGCTCGTACAACCGCTTGCCGTCTACCTTCACAGCCGAATACATCGGAGGCGTCTGCTCGATGTCTCCGACGAAACGGGCAATCGCCGACGTCACCTGCTCCGGCGAAAGCTTTCGCCCCGCATCCTCGTCGCGGGCGATGACCGTTCCCTCGGCATCCTCCGTGTCCGTCGCTATGCCAAGCCGCAAGCAAGCCTCGTACTCCTTCGGCAAGTCCTGAATATATTCGACCAGTCTCGTCGCCCGCCCGATGCAGAGCGGAAGCACACCGGTAACGGCCGGGTCCAGCGTCCCCGTATGACCGATCCGTTTAATTTTTAAAATACGCCGCACTTTGGCCACGACATCATGGGATGTAAAGCCTTGCGGCTTCCATACGGGCAGTATGCCTTCCAGACTCATAGGAGCGCCTTCCCTACTTCCTTCACGACCTGATCGATCGCTTCAATCAGAGAACCGGATACCGTACAGCCGGCCGCGCGGACATGTCCCCCGCCGCCGAACCGCTTGGCGATTTCGGCCACATCGGCTTGTCCGCCCGAACGCAGACTTACTTTGACGACACCTGGTTGTTTCTCCTTGAACAGCATCCCCACTTCGACGCCTTCGACATTTCGCGCGTAATTGACCAAGCCGTCCATATCGTCATTCGATGCGCCCGTTTCGGCCAAATCATTTAAAGAAACCGACAGCCATGCCACCCGGTTGCCGTGCGCGAACGAAAGCGTGCTCAACCCTTTGCGCAGCAACGATACTTGCGGAACGGTCATTTTCTCCAGAAACATTTCTGCGAGCACATGTCCCTTCACGCCGCGGGCCAGCATGTCCGCCGCAATCTGAAGCACTTTGGGCGACGTGTTCGAATAACGAAAGCCCCCGGTATCGGTCAAAAGTCCGGTATAAATGCAATCGTTCAGCTCCGCCGTAAACGGGATGCCGAGCGTGACCGCCAAATCGTACAGCACCTCGACGGTTGCCGCGGCATCAGCCCGAACGAGGTTGACGGCCCCGAACGCATCGTTGGTCGCATGATGATCGATGTTGAGCAGCAGCATGTTGTCGTCCAGACAGTGCTGCACTTGGCCGATTCGCCCGAAATCCGCGCAATCGACGGAAATGACTATGGCGAACTTACGTTCCGGCGGCTGCAGCGCATATTGAACGACGGAATGCTCGCCACCCAGAAATTGAAACTTTTCCGGGATCGCTCCTTCATTGATCAGCGTGTAGCGTTTGCCGAGCGCCTGCAGCATATACGCCGTAGCAAACGTAGAACCGGCAGCGTCCCCGTCCGGTTGGACGTGGGACACTACCAGGAAATCGTCATGCTGGCGAATAAATGCCGCCGCTTCCTTCAAATGCACTTCGTAGGAATCCGCCATCATACCTCCGGCTTCTCCTCATTGATTTGATGCAGCAGGTTTTCGATCTTGCTGCCGTAATCAATCGAAGCGTCGAACTTGAACAGCAGCTCCGGAATTTTGCGCATCCGGATTCGCTTGCCGAGCTCGGAACGAAGAAAGCCGGAGCTTCTCGTAAGCGCCTTTAGCGTTTCAGCTTTTTGCTCATCGCTGCCGAGCACGCTCAAAAATATTTTGGCCTGGGAGAAATCATTCGTTACGTCAACGCCTGTAACGGTGATGAAACCGATACGCGGATCTTTCAATTCCGCTTGAATCAGCTGACTGAGTTCCTTCTTGATTTGCTCCCCGACTCTTCCGACGCGTATTTTGGCCATGCCGTATCACCTCTCAACAGTTTCCATTACGAAGGCTTCAATGATGTCCCCTTCTTTAATATCATTAAATTTATCGAGAGATATACCGCACTCGTAGCCTTGCGCCACTTCTTTAGCGTCATCCTTGAATCGCTTCAAGGAATCGATCTTGCCCTCGTACACGACGATACCGGCGCGAATCAGGCGCGCTTCCGCGTTGCGCGCAATTTTACCCGAGATAACCATGCAGCCGGCGATTGAGCCGACTTTGGTCACTTTAAACACGTTGCGCACTTCCGCTTGGCCGATGACCACTTCTTTAAAGGTCGGATCCAGCAAGCCCTTCATCGCCTGCTCGATTTCTTCCATTACTTTATAGATAATGCTGTGCAGGCGAATGTCGACTTTTTCCTGATCCGCCGTATTTTTCGCTTGCGGCTCCGGACGAACGTTAAAGCCGATAACGATCGCATTGGATGCCGATGCCAAAATAACGTCGGACTCGGTAACGGCACCTACGCCGCTGTGCAAAATTTTGACGCGCGCGCCTTCAACGTCGATCTTCTCGAGCGAGCCTTTGAGCGCTTCGGCCGAACCTTGCACGTCAGCTTTAATGATCACATTGAGGTCTTTAATTTCACCCTCTTTGATCTGTTTATACAACTCGTCGAGCGTCACGCGTGCGTTCGCGCCCATCTCGGACTGGCGCAGCGTCACGGCGCGCTTCTCCGCAATCGCTCTCGCTTTCCGCTCGTCCTCGAAGGCGAGGAACGGATCGCCGGCTTGCGGCACTTCGGTCAAACCGGTAATTTCCACCGGTGTGGACGGACCCGCTTCCTTGAGACGTTTGCCTTTGTCGTTGACCATCGCGCGGACGCGGCCGAAGCATACGCCGGCAACAAAGCTGTCGCCTACCTTCAGCGTGCCGTGTTGGATCAGTACCCGGGCAACCGGTCCTTTTCCTTTGTCCAGCTCCGCCTCGATGACCGTACCTCTAGCGCGTTTGTTCGGATTCGCTTTGAATTCCTGAACTTCCGCTACGAGCAGGATCATGTCTAGCAGGTTATCGAGCCCCATACGCTGCTTCGCGGAAATGTTGCAAAAGATTGTGTCCCCGCCCCATTCTTCCGGTACCAGCTCGTATTCGGTAAGCTCCTGCTTGATCCGGTCCGGATTGGCTTCCGGCTTGTCGATTTTGTTGACCGCCACGATAATCGGCACTTTGGCCGCTTTCGCATGAGCAATCGCCTCGATCGTCTGCGGCATAACGCCGTCGTCTGCAGCTACGACAATAATCGTAATATCGGTCACCTGCGCGCCGCGGGCACGCATCGAGGTGAACGCTTCGTGGCCCGGTGTATCGAGGAACGTAATTTTCTTCCCGTTCGTTTCCGCTTGGTACGCACCAATATGCTGCGTAATGCCGCCAGCTTCGCCTTCCGTGACGTTCGTTTTGCGGATCGCGTCCAGCAGCGTCGTCTTCCCGTGGTCGACGTGCCCCATGATGGTTACGACCGGCGGACGTTCGAGTAAATCTTCTTCCTCGTCTTTTTCCTCAAACTGCTCGAACTTGTCTTCCTCGACTGGAATTTTCAGTTCAACTTCCACACCGTAATCCGAAGCGAGGAGTTGAATGGCGTCGAGATCAAGCTCTTGGTTGATCGTTGCCATCACGCCCAGGAACAGCAGCTTCTTGATTACTTCGGAAGCATCCTTATGCAGTGCTTTGGCAAGCTCGCCGACCGTCATCGTGCCGCGCACGATAATTTTCTTCGGCGTGTTATCGATTTTCGGCTTCGGCGCCTCTTGTTGATTCCGACCGCCGCGGCCCTGATTTCTGGAATTGCCGCGGAACTGGGAACCCCGGTTGCCGCCAGGCTTATTATCGTCAAACCGCTTCTGGCTCTGGTTCTGCCTTGGTTTCTTTGCCGCCTTGTTTTTGTTTGCATCGTCCCCATCGGCATCGATCGCCGGCGGTGTGAATTGTCGTGAAGGCGCAGGCGCACTAAAACGATTGTTATCGTTGCTGCGATTGCCATTGTTGCTGCTGTTATTGCCGCTGCGCTGCTCAAAACCGCCGCTGCGGCGTTGGCCGCCACCTTGGCCACCTTGACCTTGACCCGCACCTTGGCCTCCTTGCGGACGGCCCTGGCCTGGTCCGCGGCTTCCTTGTCCGCCGCCGGACGAGCCTTGCTGGCCGCCGCGGTTGTTCGGATTGCCGCCATAGCCTTGCCCGCCGCCTTGGCCTTGCGGTCTGCGATCGCCTTGGCCCTGGCCTTGATAACCGCCTCCGCGATTGCTTTGTCCGCCGCCTTGGCCTTGATAACCGCCTCCGCGGTTATTTTGACCAGACTGACCTTGTCCTTGCCCACGATTCCTGTCATACCCTTGACGGTCGCCCTGCCGTTGCTGGCCGCTGCCGCCCTGTCCTTGACTGGAACGTTGTTCCCCTTGGCCTTGTTGGCCTTGCGGTCTGCGATCCGTCTGCGACGATCCGTCTGCCGGTCTTGGCGTTGCCGCCTGCACCTGCGCCTGCTGCCGTTGCTCCGGCTTCGGCTGCACGGCTACCGTCTGCTGCTTGTTGTCGTTTCTCGGCTGTTTGTCTTGCGGTTTGGCGCCTGCGCCTGAACCGCCATCTCGTTTGGCTGCTGCGTTTGCTTTCACGTCTTTAAAAAATTTCTCTACACTATCCACCGCATCGTTCTCCATTACGCTCATATGATTGTTAACCGGTATTCCAATTCGCTTCAAAATCGTAATAATTTCCTTGCTGCTCATGTTCAAAGACTTTGCATATTCATATACTCTGAGCTTATCTTTATTATTGTCTTGTTTCGTCAATACTGTCCACCTCCGTACAATTTCCTACTGCTTCATCAGCATCCGCGCAAAGCCGGCGTCCGTAACCGCAATCGCGACCCGGGCCTCCTTGCCGATGCTATCTCCCAGCTGTTCCCTTCCGCCGGTTTGCAAGAGAGGAACTCCGTAGTAGCTGCACTTATCATTAATCTTTTTGAACGTATTATCCGACGCGTCTTCGGCCACGATCACAAGCTTCGCTTCCCCGCTGCGCACCGCCTGAATGACCATTTCCTCACCGGTAATGATCTTCCCGGCACGCATCGTCAGCCCGAGATTGGAAAAAAAGTTTTTATTCATCCTCGTCATCCACCGCGTCTTTTCCGGCAATAAATTCGTCTTCCACTTTGATGAAATCTTGTTCAAGCGCGTCGTATATTTCCGGCGATACCGCAGATTTCAAAGCGCGGTCGAGCGCACGCGATTTCTTGGCCAGCTTGAAACAGGAGAGCTTCCCGCACAAGTAAGCGCCGCGTCCGGCTTTTTTGCCGGTCAAATCGATCAGGAGCTCGTCGTTTGGCGTTTTGACCACGCGAATCAGCTCTTTCTTCCCCATCATTTGCTGGCAGGCAACGCATTTACGCAGAGGTATTTTTCTTGGCTTCATCGGATTTCATCCCCTCCCCGCACCATGCGTTTCTTAATCGATGCTGACCGAATCCTGGTGCATGCCGTCGGATTCGGATTTTGGACGGCCGTACTCCTGCTCCGCTTGCGTTTCGCTCTTGATGTCGATTTTCCAACCGGTCAATTTCGCCGCCAGCCTTGCATTCTGGCCTTTAATCCCGATCGCCAGCGAAAGCTGATAATCCGGCACAATGACGCGAGCCATCTTCTCCGCTTCGAATACCTGCACCTCAAGCACCTTGGACGGGCTCAGCGCGTTGGCCACGTATTCTTCCACGTTCTCCACCCAGCGCACGATATCGATCTTCTCGCCTTTCAGCTCGGTGACGATCGTCTGTACGCGCAAGCCTTTCGGGCCGACGCAGGAGCCGACGGGGTCAACTTCCGCATTACGGGAATAAACGGCGATCTTGGAACGGAAGCCCGCTTCCCGGGCGACGGAACGAATCTCGACGACCCCTTGGAAAATTTCCGGAACTTCCAGTTCGAACAGCCGTTTCAGCAATCCCGGATGCGTACGGGACAAAATAATTTGCGGACCTTTGGTCGTGTTTTCCACCTTCGTGATGTAGGCTTTAACCCGGTCACCCTGCTTGAACTTATCCGTCGGCATCAGTTCGCCGAGCGGCATGGCCGCTTCGATTTTGCCGAGGTCGATATACAAATTGCGCTGATCCTGCCGCTGGACGATACCGTTGACGATATCTTCTTCCTTATCGACATAAGCGTTGTAAATCAGTCCGCGTTCGGCTTCGCGGATTCGCTGCGTTACGACCTGCTTGGCCGTTTGGGCGGCAATGCGCCCGAAATCCCGCGGCGTGACTTCGATTTCCACAATATCGTTCAACTGGTAGTTGCCGTTAATTTCACGCGCCGCGTCCAGCGAAATTTCAAGCCGTGCGTCCAGCACATCATCGACGACGGTTTTGCGGGCGTATACTTTGATTAACCCGGTGTGGCGATTGATGTCGACACGCACGTTTTGCGCCGTATTAAAATTCCGTTTATAGCTTGAGATCAGCGCCGCTTCGATCGCTTCGATCAAAATATCTTTGGCAATGCCTTTCTCTCTTTCAATTTCATTCAGTGCTTCGATAAAATCCATGTTCATTTGAACGGAGTTCCCCCTCTCATAAAATACGGCCGTGCGTTAAAATTGTATGGCTAATCGGGCGCTGGCCACTTTCGTATATGGAATGCTGTGCTTCTTCTTGCCGATCTCGACGACGACCGTCTCTTCATCGAACGAAGCAAGCGTACCTTCAAACTCCTTCAGCCCGTCGACCGGCTCATACGTCGTCAGGAAGACGTAGTCTCCGACGGCTTTATGGAAGTCTTGCGCTTTCTTGAGAGGACGCTCGGCTCCCGGTGAAGAAACCTCGAGAAAATAAGCGGCTTCAATCGGGTCTTTCTCATCCAGTCTTGCACTCAAATATTCGCTAATGCGTCCGCAATCGTCGATATCGATGCCGCCTTCTTTATCGACGTAGACACGTAAAAACCAGTTGCCGCCTTCTTTTACATACTCGATGTCGACAAGCTCAAATCCGTTCTCGTCCAAAAAAGGGCGAACGAGCTCTTCCACAGTGGATTTGATATGTGTGCTCAAACTGCTTTCCTCCTAACAGGTAGCGGTGAGTGCCGCTGTAAGCGATGCTCACGGCGATATGCCTTATACAAAATGTAAAGAGTGGGTTTCCCCACTCTCTGCTCACGAGATATTACATTGATACCGTAACAGATTATACCATAAGTGCCGTGTCAATGCAAGATTAGCCAATCGCGTCATTGTGCCGGTCTTTGGGCACGAAGCCGCTAAAACAGCGACAGCTGATTCGACTCCGGAAGCCCGCGGAAGCAGCCCATGCCGCCGAGCAGTTCGATGATGGTCTTCGACGCTTTGCTCCTCTTCTGAAAATCCTCGATAGAGAGGAACGAACCGTCGTCTTTCGCGTCAGCAATATTTTTGGCCGCATTTTCCCCGATCCCGGCCAGTGCGGAAAATGGCGGGATGAGCGAATCGCCGTCGATCAAAAACTTAGTCGCATCCGATTTGTACAGATCGATGCTTTTGAACGAAAACCCCCGCGCCGTCATTTCCAGCGCCATCTCGAAGATCGAAATCATATTTTTCTCTTTCGGCAGCGCCTGGAACCCTTTCTCCTCGATTTCGACCAGCCTGCGCAAAATCGCGTCATAACCTTGGCACAGCACGTCGAGCTCGAAATCGGTGGCGCGAACCGAAAAGTAAGTCGCGTAATAAGCAATCGGATGATACAGCTTAAAGTAAGCGGTGCGCACGGCGGAAATAACATAAGCCGAGGCGTGCGCCTTCGGGAACATGTACTGGATTTTCTCGCACGAATCGATGTACCAGAGGGGCACGTTGCATTTCTTCATTTCCTCTTTCCACTCGTCCGTGAGTCCTTTCCCTTTCCGCACGCTTTCCGTAATTTTGAACGCCAGCGCCGCATCCATGCCTGCTTTATAAATCAAATACAGCATAATATCGTCGCGGCACCCGATCACGGTCTTGATCGTACAAATGCCTTTCTTGATCAGTTCCTGCGCATTGTCGAGCCAGACGCCGGTTCCGTGGGAAAGCCCGGAAATCTGCAGCAAGTCGGCGAAGCTGGACGGCTTCGCTTCCTCAAGCATTTGCCGTACGAACTTCGTTCCCATCTCGGGAACGCCGTAGGTTGCAACCGTCGTCCGGATTTGCTGCGGCGTTACACCGAGCGAGTCGACCGAGTTGAACATGCTCATGACCTTCGGGTCGTTCATCGGAATCGTCGTCGGATCGACACCGGTCAAGTCCTGCAGCATCCGCATCATCGTCGGATCATCGTGCCCGAGAATATCGAGCTTGAGCAGATTCGCATCGAAGGCATGGTAATCGAAGTGCGTCGTCATCCACTCTGAGCTCGTATCGTCGGCCGGATACTGTACCGGCGTGATTTCATTCACATCGATGTAATCCGGCACAACGACGATGCCGCCCGGATGCTGGCCGGTACTCCGCTTGACGCCGGTGCAGCCGAGAGCCAGACGGCTCAGCTCGGCGCCGCGCCACTTCTTGCCTTGATCTTCCTCGTATTTTTTCACGAAGCCGAATGCTGTCTTCTCCGCGACCGTACCGATCGTCCCTGCACGGAATACCTGTTTCTCACCGAACAGCACTTTGGTGTAATTATGGGCGTGCGGCTGGTACTCCCCGGAAAAGTTAAGATCGATATCGGGCACCTTGTCGCCTTTAAAGCCAAGGAACGTTTCGAACGGTATGTCCTGGCCTTCGCCCTTCAATTTCTCACCGCAGTTCGGACAAACTTTATCCGGCAAGTCGAAACCGCTTGGGACGGAGCCGTCGAGTATCCAATCGCTGTGCTTGCAAGACTTGCAAATATAATGCGGCGGGAGCGGATTAACCTCGGAAATGCCGAGGAATGTCGCGACAACCGAAGAGCCGACCGATCCCCGCGAGCCGACGAGGTAACCGTCCGCGTTCGATTTTTTCACGAGCTTCTCCGAAATCAAATAGTTCGCGGAGAACCCGTATTTGATAATCGGCACAAGCTCCTTCTCCAGCCTGGCCGAAATGACTTCCGGCAGCGGTTCACCGTAGATCGACTTGGCCGTTTCGTAGCACGTACTGCGAATTTCTTCGTCGGCGCCATCGAAGATCGGCGTGAACAACCCGTTGTCCGTCGGACCGCCCTTGGTCGGGAACAACTCCAGCTCCTCGAATTGATCGGCCAGCTCGGACGTATTTTTTATGACGACTTCATAAGCGGTTTGCTCGCCCAAATAGCGAAACTCCTCGAGCATCTCTTTCGTCGTGCGGAAATGAACATCCGGCTTGCGGATATCTTTCAACGGGCTGAATCCGGTAATGCCGTGTATCGTGATGTCACGGCTAATTTTTTCACGCGGGTGCAAGTAGTGCACATTCCCCGTAGCGATGACCGGCTTGCCGAGCTTCCGGCCAATTTCGATAATTTTCCGGTTCGCGTCCTCCAGCTGGGCAGGGCTGCCGACAAGCCCTTTATCCACCAGATGCATATTGACGCAGGTCGGCTGAATTTCGAGCACGTCGTAAAATTCGGCCACCAGCTCCGCCTCTTCGACTGACTTGTTCAGCACGGTTTCGAAAAACTCGCCCTTCTCGCAGCCGGAAGATATGATCAAGCCTTCGCGCATCTCCGTCAGCTTGCTCTTGGGTATGCGAGGCTCGCGATGGAAATATTCCGTATGCGAAAGCGAGATGAGTGTGTACAAATTTTTCTTGCCGGTCATATTCTTGGCATAAATGCAGCTGTGAAACGGCCGTTGTGTATTGAGATTTTTGCCGACCTGATCGTTCAACTGTTCCAGTGTCGCATAGCCGCGATCGCCGGCGTCCTTCAGCAAATGATACAAGACGTGACCAAGCGCGATGGAGTCGTCGATCGCACGGTGATGATTTTCAAGACTGACCTTGAATTTGTCGGCCAGCGTATTCAGACGGTGGTTTTTCATCGTCGGGAACAGCAGTCTCGCCAGCTCCAGCGTATCCAGCACCGGATTTGGCACCTCGGGCAAGCCGAGCTGCTTGCAGTTCGCTTGGATGAACCCGATATCGAATCGGGCGTTGTGCGCCACCAGGATGCTATCGCCGACAAATTCGATAAATTTGGGCAGCATCTCCGCCAATTCCGGCGCGTCTCTGACCATATCGTCGTTGATGTTGGTCAGCTGCTGAATGTGATAAGGAATCCGCTCATGCGGGTTGATGAACGAAGCGAACCTTCCGACTTCTTTGCCTTCCTTCATCTTGACGCCGGCTATTTCGATAATTTTGTTGCTCGTGACGGAAAGCCCCGTCGTCTCAATATCGAAGACGACATACTCCGCATCGCCAAGCGGTATCGGGGCCCCGTTCATGACGACCTGCACCGAATCGTTGACGATGTTCGCTTCGACACCGTAAATGACTTTAATATGATGCTTATGCGCCGCATGGTTCGCTTCCGGGAAGCTCTGTATGCCGCCGTGGTCCGTAATGGCAATCGCCTTATGCCCCCACTGGGCTGCCGTCTTGATATACTGGTCTACCGACGTGATGCCGTCCATTGGGCTCATTGTCGTATGCAGGTGGAATTCGACGCGCTTTTCTTCGGCGTTGTCCCTGCGCTCCGGCGGAGCCATAATCTCATTTACGTCCGAAGGGATCATGACCAGCTCGGGAATTTGCATAAAGCGATCATATTCCACTCGGCCGCGCAGCTTCAGCCAAGTGCCGTTTTTGATCAGACTGTAAATTTTGACGTCTTCTTTCGTCTTGGCAAATACTTTCACCGACAACGAGTCGGAGAAATCGGTTATATTGAACGTAAACAAGGTGCTGCCGTTTCGAAGCTCTTTCGAATCCAGGCCGAACACGGTCCCTTGTATCGTAATTTTCTTTTCCTCGTCTTTCACGTCTTGCAGCGGCACGGCTTGTTCCTTGATGTCGTACCCGGCCATCAGCTTCACTTCCGCATCATCCTGCTGCGCTGCGGCATCGTTCTCCGCTTCTACCGCCGTCATGATGACACTCGTCACTTCTTTTTCTTCCTGCTCGATCTTCTTGGCGAATTTGACGAACTCTTCTTCCCGTGCGGCGTCCACGGTATATTTCACGATGAACTCGACGCCGAAATAATTGAGAAAGTAATTTTGAATCCATTGCCCGATATTTTTTTTCTTGGCCAGCTCCAGCCCGATCGTATCGAGCAAATGCAGCGTCAGGATGTTGCCCTGTACGTCGATCTTCGCTTTGGTCATCCAGCCGTTGATCGATGCCGCTTCTCGCTGCACCCATTCGAGGAACATATCCCAATATTCATGCGCGACTTCATCATGCTTGACGTCGCTCGTGTATTGCAGCACGAACCGTATCATCGCGATGTGGGCATATTTTTCCCGAATCATTTTGCAGAACGAACGATAAACGCCGCTGGGCACAATTTGGCTTTTAACGATATAGAACGTCCACTCTTTGTTTTTGCGGCTTGTTTCCACTTTGTCGATATACCCGTCCGAGAAAAAAGACTGCACGACGTCCTCCGGCACCCCGGCCTGATGCATCAGCATTTCAAACCGGTCCCGCTTTTGCGCCGAATTGCTATTGCTCATCCCGATCCTCCCCATAATCGGCAAACAGGACCGCCCATTTTCGATCCTGTCTCCGCCATGAACTCATCCGCGACGAATTCACGAATATGTTACGCGTCCGTCCTAAGACAAGGAAAGGGCAAAATGGAATCGATGATGTCGACAACCGCCAACGCTAGCGTTGTTGGAACGGCTGTAACGTCCTTCCCGTTTTTGCCCTTTATGTAATCTTAGTAAGCTCGGCCGAACACGACCGTATGCTTCGCTTCTTCCCCGCATACCAGACACTTCGATTTGGTCGCTTCCGGCTTGAACGGAATGTTCCGGCTCGTCGCTCCCGTTTCGTTCTTCACCTGCGCCTCGCAAGCGTCCGATCCGCACCATCCGGCAAGCGCGAAGCCGCGCTTTTCTTCCAGAAACGCCTTGAACTCGTCCAGCGTGTCCGCCTCGGTCAAATTCTCATCGCGAAACTTCTTGGCTCGATCATACATTTCCTGCTGCGTTTCCGTCAACAGTTTTTGCACTTCTTCCACAAATTTGTACTGCGGTACGACACGTTTCTCCCCGGTAATGCGGGATACGAGCACGACCTGTCCATTCTCCATGTCACGCGGTCCAAGTTCCACCCGAACCGGTACGCCGCGCATCTCATACTCGTTGAATTTCCAACCCGGGCTTTGATCCGGACGGTCGTCCACTTTGACCCGTACGCCAGCCTGCTTAAGCTGCGCATGCAGCTCGCCCACGCGGCCAACCACCTGCTCGCGCGTCTTTGGCGGTCCGATCGGGATCATGATGACCTGCGTCGGCGCCACTTTTGGCGGAAGCGCCAGTCCGCGATCGTCGCCGTGAATCATGATCAGCGCGCCGATCAGGCGGGTGCTGACGCCCCACGACGTCGTATGGCAAAACTGATGCTGGTTTTCGCGGTCCAAATATTTGATGTCGAACGCTACGGCGAAGTTCGTACCCAGATAATGGGAGGTACCCGCCTGTACCGCTTTGCCGTCCTTCATCATCGCTTCGATCGAATACGTATCGACCGCGCCGGCGAATTTCTCCGAAGGCGTCTTCTGCCCCATGATGACCGGAATTGCAAGGAAGTTCTCGGCAAAATCGCGGTAAATGTCCAGCATCTGCATCGTTTCTTTGCGTGCGTCCGCCTCATCCTCATGTGCCGTATGGCCTTCCTGCCACAAGAACTCGCTCGTGCGTAAAAACGGCAGCGTGCGCTTCTCCCAGCGAACGACATTGGCCCACTGATTGATCAGCAGCGGCAGATCGCGGTATGAGTTGATCCATTCGGCGTACATATGGCCGATCATCGTCTCCGACGTCGGGCGAATCGCCAGACGCTCCTCCAGCTTCTCACCGCCCGCCTCGGTTACCCATGGCAGCTCCGGATTGAACCCTTCGACGTGCTCCTTCTCCTTCTGGAAGAAGCTTTCCGGGATGAAGAGCGGGAAATACGCGTTGCGATGCCCCGTTTCCTTAAACCGGGAATCCAGCTCCCGCTGAATGTTCTCCCACAGCTCATAGCCGTCCGGCTTGAACACGATGCAGCCGCGGACCGGCGAGTAGCTCATCAGATCCGCTTTCTTGATCACATCGATATACCAGCGCGAAAAGTCCTCGCTCTGCGGCGTTATTTCCTTAACAAACTGCTTTTCGTTCGACATCGTTATCCCCCTACTGACGGCAACTCAATTACCCTTTAATCAATCTTAATATATCGTTATACGTTACGGCAATCATCAGGAGCATCAGCATCGCGAAGCCGACGAAATGCACCATGCTTTCCCGGTTCGGATCGACCGGCTTGCCGCGGAGCGCTTCCAGCAGCAAAAACACGAGCCGACTGCCGTCGAGCGCGGGAATCGGAAGCAGGTTGAACAATCCAAGGTACAAGCTCATGATCGCGGTCCACGTAATGTATTGCGCGAGTCCGGCGCTTGCCTGCTCGCTCGTGAACTCGACGATGCGAACCGGTCCGCCGAGATCGTCCATCTTAACCTGAAGCGTGGCGAGCTGCCTGAAGCCGTCCAAAATGATCATCGTTGCGGACGTCAAGCTGTGCCAGCCGTTCGTAAAACCTTCCGTGAGCGTAGCGGGCCGCGTCTGCGGAACGAGAATGACCCCGACGCGAATCGTCCCGTCGATCAGCTCCGGCTTCACTTCTTTTTGCAGCTGCTCCTTGTTCCGCTCCACCACCCAGACCATCGTCTTGTTCGGAGACTTCTTAATGAGCTGGGTCAGCTTGCTTTGATTCGCTCCGATCGATTCGCCGTCCACGCTCAAAATAATATCTCCGGCTTGCAGACCCGATTTTTGTGCAGGCATGCCGGCGGACGTTTCTTGAATTTTCACTTTGTCCGGAACGCCGGCGACAAATACGACCGTGACGAATAACACAAAGGCGAGGATGAAGTTCATCATCGGCCCGGCGAAAATGGACAGCGCCCGCTGCCCTACCGTCTTACTGCCGAACTGCCGGTTCCAAGGAGCAATCTGCGTTTCCTTGTCCTTGGCGACCATGAAAGCCTGCGGATGGACGGCATACCTCTCGATCACGCCGTCGACGTCCATGCGGATAAACAGCTCTTTCTCCAAATCAATCTGCTCGACAACGCCTTCAATGACATTGCTCCTGCTGTCGAACTCATTCAAATAAATGCGGGTTACCTGGTTATCGCTTAAAGCGACGGCGATGCGCTGACCCGGATTGATCTGCACAATTTCCGGATCTTCTCCGGCCATTCTGACAAAGCCGCCGATCGGCAACAACCGGAGCGTATATCGGGTTTCCCCTCGAACGAACGAAAACAGCTTCGGTCCGAAGCCGATGGCGAATTCCCGCACCAATATGCCCGCGCGCTTGGCGAAATAATAATGGCCCCACTCATGGATCGAGACGAGCACAAAAAACAAAAGTACAATTTGCAATATATTCTGTACTGTAGCCAATGCTTTGCGGCCTCCTTAAGCCCGAAATGTTCACGATCAGATCAGTCATTTGCTGCCTGGGCGCGGCTTTTCTTAAGATTAACATTAATGCCGCGGGGAATACAAGTTGACCCATTGTTATGAACATATTGTGGGGCCGCCAAAAACATACTTCCTCCGATCGCAAAAATCAATGCGCGATCAAGCGATCGTCGCAGTTTGCCTAGCCCACCGGTCGATTTCGATGATTTGCTCCAGTTCAGGGGAATCGACCGTCTCATGCTTGTCCAATGTTCTTGCGATGACATCCTCGATCTGCAAAAATTTGATTTCCCCCTGCAAAAACCGTTCGACGGCGACTTCGTTCGCGGCGTTGAACACGGAAGGTGCGGAGCCTCCGGCCCGGCCGCTCTCAAACGCCATCCGAAGGCACGGGAAGCGTTCGAAGTCCATCTCGCGAAAATGCAGCTTGCCGACTTCGGAAAGACGCAGCCGGCCCGTAGGCGTAGACAATCGCTGCGGATACGTGAGCGCATATTGAATCGGTACGCGCATATCCGGAAGCCCGAGCTGGGCGATAATGCTGTAGTCCTTGAATTCAACGAAAGAATGGATGATGCTCTCCGGGTGGATCAGCACCTCGATCTGATCGTAAGCGAGGCCGAACAGCCAGTGCGCCTCGATCACTTCCAGCCCTTTGTTGGCCATCGTCGCGGAATCGATCGTGATTTTCGCGCCCATCGACCAGTTGGGATGCTGGAGTGCCTCGGCTACGGTGACATCCTTCAGCTCATCTCGTGTACGGTCCCGGAAGGAGCCGCCGGAGGCTGTCAACGTAATCTTATGTATCGTATCAAGCGACTCCCCGTTCAAGCATTGGAAAATGGCCGAATGCTCGCTGTCGATCGGCAGCAGCTTCACCCCGTACCGGGCGGCGCGCTCCGTGACGAGATGACCTGCGCTGACGAGCGTTTCCTTGTTGGCAAGGCCGATCTCTTTGCCCGCTTCGATGGCGGCCAGCGTCGGCTGCAGCCCCTGGCTTCCAACCAGTGCGGTGACGACCATGTCCGCGTCCGTGCCGGCCGCGACCTCGAGCAATCCTTCCGGGCCGTAGAACAGCTGTACCCCCGCCGGAATTTGCGTGGCTAATTGGTCGGCAAGCGCCTTGGTTGCAACGGAAACCTTTTTGGGGCGAAAGCGGCGCACCTGCTCCGCCAGCAGCATCACATTATAGCCGCCCGCGATGCCTTCCACCGCGAAAAGCTCCGGGTGATGCGAGACGACATCGAGCGTTTGCGTGCCAACGGAGCCGGTCGAGCCCAAAATGCTTATTTTTTTCATACATTATTCACCTCAGGCGTCGTATTAAACGTGCGGAAGCAAGGAAAACAGGTGCAAAAACGGAAACACAATCAGCCAACTGTCCGTTCGGTCTAACACGCCGCCGTGTCCCGGCAGCAGCGTCCCTGTATCCTTAATCCCCTTGACGCGCTTATACGCCGATTGGATCAAATCTCCCATCTGACCGACGACGGCGATGAGCAGGCCGATATAGACCGCTTGCGTGTATGAAACAAGCTCCGGGCGCAAATAAGCGAATACAAGCGCGACGACGATCGACAGCACCGTCCCGCCGACGGCGCCTTCCACTGATTTTTTCGGAGAAATCGTCGGCCACAGCGGTGTCTTGCCGATAAACGAACCGGTAAAATACGCACCCGAATCGGTCGCCCATATGCAAAAAAACACAAAAAGCGTCCAAAACATCCCATCGCCTTCAATCCACCGGGTTGCAATCATGTAATGGAAGCCGATACCGACGTACAGCACGCCCAAAAAAGCCATTGCGATATGGTCGATGGTAATCTTATTTTTGGAAATGACCGTCGCGGCCATAAACAAGAACATCATCAGCCATGCCAGATGGGCAGCCGTCAGGCCGCTCCATCCCCACGGCAGCGTAAGCAGAATGACACCGGCGAAGCCGATTACTTGAACCGCCTTGCCGTTCTTGAGTCCATTCATGCGCAGAAATTCGTCATAACCGATGACGGACAGTGCGGCAATCAGCCCTGCAAACCAGTAACCGCCCAAATAGAGCAGGATAAAAAATCCGAGCCCTGCGATAATGCCAGTTGTGATGCGCTGCTTCAATTCGATTCCTCCATCATCTTTACAAACCGCCGTATCTTCTGGCGCGACGCTGGTACTCCAGAATCGCTTCATAGAAATGCTCTTGGGTAAACTCGGGCCAGCATAGCTCAGTGAACCACAGCTCCGAATAAGCCAGCTGCCACAGCATAAAGTTGCTGATTCGCAGCTCCCCGCTTGTGCGTATGAGCAAATCCGGGTCCGGCAGCGGATCTGTCAGCAAATATTTAGAAAATAGAGCTTCGTCGATTTGCTCAGGCGATATTTTGTGATCCTTTGCGTCCTGAACAAGTCTTTGAACGCCGCTTAACATTTCTTTGCGACTGCCGTAATTGAGCGCAAAATTCAAGATAAGACCGGTATTGTGCTTCGTTTGATCAATCGCATCCTCGATCGCCTTCAGAGTATAATCAGGCAAACCTTCCTTCCATCCTGTCATTCGGATTTGAACGTTATTGGCGATCAGCTCTTCGATTTCTTTCGGAAAAAATTCGAGCGGAAGCTTCATCAAATAATCGACTTCTTCCTTGGGACGCTTCCAATTTTCCGTAGAAAATGCATACAGCGTCAGCACCTGCACCCCGATATTGTTCGCAGCCATCGTAATTTTTTTTACGTTCTTCATGCCGGAATGGTGACCCGCGACCCGAGGCAAGCTCCGTTTTTGAGCCCATCGGCCGTTCCCGTCCATAATGACAGCCACATGGTTCGGAATATTGTCTGCAGAAAGCCGCGAGGCGACCTCATCGCCTTCCGTCTTGCTTCCAAACCATTTTTTGAAAGGTTTCATTCCCAATCCCCCATCAGGAAAGACTAAAAGCCCCCTTCAAAAAGGGGGATTCCTGCTTATTTACACTTCTGTAATTTCTTTTTCTTTCGCCTGCAGCACTTTATCAACTTCAGCGATATATTTGTCGGTAAACTTCTGGATGTCTTCCTGGTGCCGACGAGATTCGTCCTCGGAAATGCCGTTCTTCTCCAGCTTCTTGATCTCGTCGTTGGCATCGCGGCGAATGTTGCGGATAGCGACCTTCGCTTCTTCGCCGAACTTCTTGGTCATTTTGACAAGTTCGCTGCGGCGCTCTTCGGTTAATGCCGGAATGACGATTCGAATCGAAGATCCATCGTTCGAAGGCGTCAGTCCGAGATCCGATTTCATAATCGCCTTTTCGATGGCCGATACCGAGCTTTTGTCCCAAGGCTGAATCATGAGCGTCCGCGAGTCCGGCGTGTTGATGTTAGCCAGCTGGTTCACAGGCGTCATCGACCCGTAGTATTCGACTTGGACACGGTCAAGCAGCGCCGGCGTAGCGCGGCCGGCCCGCAATGTGGCCAGTTCCCGTTTGAGCGAACCAATCGCTTTATCCATACGTTCTTCGGCATTTTTCTTGATCGATTGCGGCATCGTTTACACGCTCCCTTTTACGATTGTGCCGATCTTCTCCCCGAGCACCACACGCTTGATATTGCCGCTTTCGGTGATGGAGAATACGATCAGCGGAATGTTGTTATCCATACACAAGGAGGATGCGGTCGAATCCATCACACCCAAGTTTTTGTTAAGCACTTCGAGGTAGGTCAACGTTTCGAACTTTTGCGCGGAAGGGTCTTTGAACGGATCGGCCGTATAGACGCCGTCCACTTTGTTCTTGGCCATCAGGATGACCTCCGCTTCGATCTCTGCGGCCCGAAGCGCCGCGGTTGTGTCGGTGGAAAAATACGGATTGCCCGTTCCCGCCGCAAAAATGACGACGCGGCCTTTCTCCAAATGGCGGATCGCTCTTCTGCGAATATATGGCTCCGCAACCTGCTGCATCGTAATCGAAGTTTGCACGCGTGTCGGTACGTCGATCGACTCCAGCGCATCTTGAAGCGCCAGCGAGTTCATGACCGTTGCCAGCATTCCCATGTAATCGGCTGTCGCACGGTCGATTCCTTTCGCGCTGCCGGCAATGCCGCGCCAAATGTTGCCTCCGCCTACGACTATGGCTACCTCTACGTTCAAGTCTACGACTTCTTTCACCTGCTGGGCGACCGTAGAGATCATTTCCGCGTCAATCCCGTACCCTTGCTGTCCGGCCAATGCTTCCCCGCTTAATTTCAGCACGACTCTTTTAAATCTCGGACGTTCCAACCTACATACCTCCATTTCGATCAAGCCCGCAAGCCAAGGATCACCCGCCTCGCCGCTGCGACGCCGCTGTCTCCTCAAGGAGACCATACCGGAGAATCCCGATGCACCTCGTGCGCGAGTCTAGCGAAGCGTTCGTGTCCTGGTGATCTACATTATTCGAATGACTTAAAAAAGAAGGAACACTAAGGTGTTCCCGCTGTTTGTGTATCTATTTAAAAGGTTCGGCTTACAGCTTCACTTGCGACATAACTTCTTCAGCGAAGTTTTCTTGTTTCTTCTCGAGACCCTCGCCAAGCTCGTAACGAACGAAACGGCGGATCGACAAGTTTTCGCCGATCGTTGCGATTTTCTCTTTCAGCAGCTGCTCTATCGTTTTATCCGGGTCTTTAATGAACGGCTGCTCGAGCAGGCAGTATTCTTCATAGTACTTGCTCAGACGGCCTTCCACGATTTTCTCAACGATTTTCTCCGGTTTACCTTCGTTGAGCGCTTGGTTCGTCAAGATTTCACGTTCTTTGTCCAACGCCTCTTGCGGCACTTCTTCACGACGGATGTATTTCGGGTTAGCCGCCGCGATTTGCAGCGCGACGTCGCGAACGAACTCACGGAACTGCTCGTTTTTCGCTACGAAGTCGGTCTCGCTGTTCACTTCAACCAATACGCCGATTCGGCCGCCGGCATGAATGTAAGACTCGATCAAACCTTCGGTCGCAACACGGCCTTCTTTTTTCGCCGCTGCCGCCAACCCTTTTTCACGCAAAATTTCGGCTGCTTTCGTCAGATCGCCGTTTGCTTCTTCCAAAGCTTTTTTACAATCGAGCATGCCTGCCCCTGTTTTTTCGCGCAATTCTTTTACTGCTGCCGCATTTACTGCCATGATGTGGCCTCCTCTAAAATGGTATGTACCTTAAAAAAGGGCGGTGAAAGGATTTTGCACCTTTGAACCACCCTTTCTTGTATGAACAAGCTTAAGCTGTAGTTTGCTCACCTTGCTGCGATTCGATTACAGCGTCGGCGATTTTGGCTGTAAGCAGCTTCACCGCGCGGATCGCGTCGTCGTTACCCGGAATCACATAATCGATTTCGTCCGGATCGCAGTTCGTGTCAACAATACCTACGATTGGAATACCGAGCTTGCGAGCTTCCGCAACAGCGATGCGCTCTTTGCGAGGATCGATGACGAACAACGCGCTAGGCAAACCTTTCATATGAGAGATACCGCCAAGGAATTTCTCGAGGCGATCTTTTTCTTTGCGAAGAATGATAACTTCTTTCTTCGGCAGCACGTCGAACGTGCCGTCCTCTTCCCATCTTTCCAGCTCGTGCAAACGATCAATACGCTTTTGGATCGTTTGGAAGTTGGTCAGCGTACCGCCGAGCCAACGCTGGTTGATGTAGTACATGCCGCAGCGCTCAGCTTCTTCCTTAACGGAATCTTGCGCTTGCTTTTTCGTACCTACGAACAGGATCGTGCCGTTTTCTTCCGCAATCGACTTAACAAAGTTGTAAGCTTCCTCAACTTTTTTAACTGTCTTTTGCAGGTCAATAATGTAAATGCCGTTTCTTTCAGTGAAGATGTATCGATCCATTTTCGGGTTCCAACGACGGGTCTGATGACCGAAGTGCACCCCAGCTTCAAGCAGCTGCTTCATGGAGATAACTGCCATCCTCACGCACCTCCTCTAATTTGGTTTTTTGGGTTCCTCCGCCAATCGCATCTTCGCGGTAAAACTCCCTACGGGAGCACCCTTACCGGAATTGATTCGCGTGTGGTTTTTAACACCGTCAATTAATATATCATAACTGACATAGGGATGCAACACCTTGTCGAATACGATGTCGAATCACCGGGAAAGCAAAGATCAGATCCGCGAAAAACCGGATCTGATCGTTTACTGCGCCGTTATGATGGCAATCACTTGCTGCAGATTTTGCGGTCCCTTGAACGCATGAAGCCCGCTGACGATTTTATCGTTCAACTGCTTCTTGACCATCTCGTCCTCGAACGCCTTGCGGTCCGTGATGACGCCGCTTTGGTACAACAGGTCGGCAACCTGGTAGGAGACAAGTCCTCTCGATATATAAATGTACGTTTCCTTTGGCGAAGCCGGCGCCTGGGCGGCAAGCTTGTCCTTTTCTTCCTTCAGCTTCTGCTGAACAGCCGAATCCAGCTGCTGCTGGCTGTACAGCTTCTCCGATTTGTCGAATACCTTATAATAGCGGGATGCCGCTTCCTTCAACTGCTTCTGATCCAAATCTAGTACTGTGGTCTCCGGAATCGCCGATTCGGGCATGGCGTGGCCGCCTGGAGAGGCCGCATTCATCAACTGCAGCAGGACGGCACCCAAAATGAGGCCTGTGCCCAGCCCATAAAGAAGCGATTTATTCGTGCGCATACGACCGCTCCTCCTGTTTGGCGAGCTGCAAAATCAGGCTCACTTCGCCTTTATTCATGTTCAGCTTCCTGGCGATGAACTCCGTAGACCTGCCCTGCTCATACAGCTGCAGCAGTTCGCGGTAGCGATCCCTGATGTGGAGCGGGGCTTCCGGCGGCTCGGCTGCCGCGCTCTCCTGTTCCGACCAGGCGGCGGTGAGCAGCGCGGCGGCTTGTCCGGCGGATTCGGAGCGTCCGGTCCCCCTTGCCTCCGGCTGCACCTCAAGAACGCCGCCGCGGTGCTGAAGCTGCTCCTGGAGGACGCCGATCCGACCGAGTTCCCCCTGCAGTCTTTCGTTTTGCTTCTCCAGCATTTCTACGCGCGAAGCCAGCATGGTGGAATACTGCTCGTACTCCTTCCTTGTATCGCCGAACATTTGAATGAGCGCTTTGTTTTGTTCCTCCAGCTCCGCGGCGAAATGATCCATCGTCGCTTCCACCTCGGTAAGCATCTGTTCATCGCGTCTTGCGGCCGGCGCGCCGTTCTTCGGCATGATTTTGGCATACACGATCAGAAGGAGTCCGAACAATACAATATAAACCCATGGTTTATCCATCAAGCTTCACCTGTTTCGTTGCAAATTAGAGCGATAAATCGATGTGACGCCCCTTATACGGATGCTCGCCGGCTGGCGGCGATTTCTTGTCTTCGGAGGCTGCTTCGGCTTCCCGGCGCTTGCCGGACCGCCCCTCTTGCTGGCGGGAGCCGTCGTCTTTGATCGAAGCCCGGTCCGTCTCTTCCGCCTTCCCGCTCACTTGTCGCTCCTTGACGGTATTTTTGTCTGCGGCGTCCGATAAAACCGCCTGATCCTGTACAGGCTTCTGCATCAACTGATGCTGCTTCAAGCCTGCCTGATCGTTTTTGTGAATCGCAAACTGCAATTCGACCGGTTTCAAACTCATGCCTCAACATCCCTCCCGCTGCCGGATGACCGTGCACTTTTATACCTTATATATAAGGAAGCATCGCGATGTCGCCGTCAACTAACTGAAATTTGACGCGCGGCGAAGTGTCTTTAATAAATTTCGTGTACCGGCCGATGACGATCTTCGTACCGCCATAGACGTTGGCGAACACTTCGACTTTCGCTTTGTCCGAATCTTCGAGCGATTTTTCGATTTCCAGCATCCGTTCTTTGGACGACGTCAATTCTTCGACGACTTGCTTTTTCGTATGATTCAGCTTGATCCGCATGGCTACTTTGTCGGGGCCGAGCTGTCCGGCTGCCGCCAACTGGTCGAGCAAGGTGAGCGCTTTCTCGGTTTTGTCCAGGTTATCGCTGAGCGATCGAAGCGTGATCCTCAGCTGCTGCAGCTCGTTGCGCAGCTCGGGCAATACGCCGACTTCGATGACGGTAACGGTGGACATCGAGTTGCCGATCGTTCGGCTCGCAACCAGCTCCCCCGCCTGAATCATGCCGCCGACGATCAAACCCTTCGTCCCTTTGCAAATGACGTTTTTGCCGGACCGGATATGCGAATGCATGATGCTCTGCGTCACCAGCACCTCTTCGTCGGCTTCTACGGTTGCATCCTGTATGAAGGAGCATTTCACCCGTTTACCAGCGCGAATGACGCTCTTGTTATGTCCCAGTATGCCCGAGGTGATCTCGATCGAACCGCCGGCCTCCAGCTCGCCTCCGTCAACGTTACCCGTAATGCGAATATCGCCGGCAGCCTTCACCTTGAAGCCCGTCAGCACGCTGCCGCGGATGACGACCGAGCCGACGAATTGGATATTGCCAATTTTATAATCTACATCCCCATTCACTTCGTATATCGGAAACACATTGATCTTATCACGGTCCGTCTTCGTGACCATGCCGTCAATCGCCGCATAAAGCGCCAATTGTTCCTGATCGGTCACGACGTTTTTTCCCAGCTTGAAGCGCGCTTCCTTCCCGTCCCTGGCAAACAGCGTTTCCCCGGTGACCGCGCGTCCCGGGGTGCCCTGCGCAGCCGGTGTCCGCTGGCCGATCAGCTGCCCCTTGCTGACGTTGTGAATCGAAGTGACTTCCTTGAAATCAACCGTACCGTCGCTGAGCTCCACCGGTTTTTTGGAACGGTCATCCAGGTCGTACAGCAGCTTGATGTATCCGTCCTTTCCATCCTGAGGCGGCTGGCCGGTAGCAATCAGCGTGCGCGTTAAAAAGAACGGCTTCGGATCTTTCACGATCGCATCCAGCTTTTCCTCGTCAAGGCCGAACACGATATGGTACGAATTCAAGAAATCGTCAAGCTGATCTCTGGTTAATTGCAGAGACGGATCCCCATTCATAAATTCCACATAAGCCTTCAGCTTGTCGTCCGAGAGCGTGATGTCCATATAATAGCTCAATGGCATCGCTAAATCGCTCATCTGATCCCCGCCTTTCCTAAACACCATTAGTCATGAAACAACTGCACCTTGTAACGGCCTAAAGAGCCTCTTAACCGTAAAATCGCTTTGGAGTGCAGCTGCGATATTCTGGATGGAGAAAGATTCATGACTTCGGCGATTTCACTCAAGGATAACTCTTCGTAATAAAAGAGCGACACTACGGTTCTTTCTTTTTCCGTCAATTTATCGATGGCTTTGGCCAACGTTTCTTTCAAATAAAACTCGTTTACTTTCGACTCGGGGTTTTTCGCTTTCTCGTCAATCAGGAGGGACAGTCGCGTTTCCGAATCTTCCTCGCGGATCGGCTCGTCAATCGAGCACACGGTCGTCACCGCAATATCCTGTACCATCTGCTGAAACTCGCTCTCGCTGACGCGGAGGTATGCGCTGATCTCGCTGTCGGTAACGGATCGCAAATATTGCTGTTCCAGCTGCTGGTACGCTTCTTCGATTTTTTTGGCTTTCTCCCGGACGGATCGCGGCACCCAATCGCCTTGGCGGAGGCTGTCGATCATAGCGCCGCGAATGCGCCAGGAGGCGTACGTTTCGAATTGAAGCCCGCGCTGGTAATCGAACTTTTCAATCGCATCGATGAGGCCCATAACGCCGCAGCTGGTTAAGTCTTCCTTGGATATGTTTTTCGGCAGTCCGATGGAAAGCCGTCCCGACACGTAATCGACAAGCGGTAAGTACGTTTCGATCAATGTCTTCTTCGAAGCAAGATCTCTCTCCTCCCGCCACGCTTTCCAAACATCCATATTCGATAAGTGAGTTTTTTGTCCAATCATGCCCGTCGACTCCCCCCTTATTCTTCAGACATTCGTCGGACGACCTGTGCGAGATCTTCTGGTCCCGCAACCCCTTTGGTCGTAAGCTTCGGCGGATTCAGAGGCGAGAATTCCACGCCGGGTGAAGCCCCATTCGCATTCATCGACTGCTTCAGCAGGTGATGAAGCTCTTCTTCCTCGTCAGGCGTCAGCGCGTCCACAGCGGTTCCTTTCCCTTCTTCTGCATCGGACGTTTCGTTATCAAGAACGGGAAGTCCGTTCAAACCGGCGAATGTGCCTAGCAAATAACGGAATCCGAAGACAAGAACAAACAAGAACACAAAGCTGTACAAGCTTCTAAGGAACGTCGTCAGCCAAATGTTGCTGCTCATTGACAAAAGAAACGTAAAAATGAATGCGACGCCGCCCACAATAAAGTTCCATCGAATCGATCCGATCATAGTTTACAATTCCTTCACTCCGTGTTGTACGCTGCGTATCAAGAGAACGCCCGTCGTGCAATCCAATTCGATCGTACGTCCGTAATTCGCCCCCGTATCCTCCCCTTTGACGGGAATCGCAAACCGCTGCAGCTGTTCTTTGCACGATTCCACATTCCGTGGACCGATGCGCATCGTGTCGGTCTGATTGCCAAAGGCGAACATTTGTGCCCCTCCGGCCAGCTTGGCCACCGTCCGCCGCGTCTGAGCCCCGAGCGCTTCCATGAGGCGAATCAGCTCGGGAATCGCGGTATCCGCGTATTTGGCAATATTCAGTGCACCTTCCCTGGCAATCTCCGAGCTCGGCAGCATGACATGCGCCATACCGGCTACTTTGGCGTGCGCATCGTACAGAGCAACCCCGACACAAGAGCCGAGTCCCGTCGTTTTGAGCACGCCGGCCATACTTGCAACATTCAAATCAGCCATCCCCACCTTAATGAAGCTGTCCTGGATCATGGCTGCACACCAAGGGCAACGAATATTTTACCGATCGATTCCGGGTCCGGAATGAGGAAGAAATGCCCCTTCATCTCATCCGGTCCATCCAAAAACTTCGTATCGATCAGCAGCGCCTGATCTCCCATATGTCCGAATTGAAGCACGCCGTAGCTCAATATCGCGCCCGCCATGTCGATGGCTAGAGACGGAACGGTAGGTGACATTTGCAAACGGGTAAAATCGGCCAGCGACGTTAAGTAAGAGCCGGCCAGGATGTTGCCGATCTCGGCAAGGGCAGATATTTCCAGCTCGCTGTACTCTTCGCCTTCGGCAACGTCGATTCCTGCAAGGCTGCGGAGCAGTTTTTTGGACGATTCGAACGTCAGAATGAAGAATAAATTGCCCGGCGTATCACCCTCGACCCGGAGGAAAATGGCGATCACGACCTGCTCCGGGCCTCCAACGCTGTCTGCAATTTCTTCAAAAGGAACAATCCGCACGCTGGGGACGAGCATATCTACCGGTTTATCCATTAGTTTGGACAACGCGGTAGCTGCATGACCGGCACCGATGTTTCCGATTTCCTTGAGCACGTCCATATGAAATTCGGCAAAATTGTTCATATCTTCCACAAAGCGTTACCCCTCTATTTGCTCTAATTGAACGATCTCGCTCTTGTTCAGCACTTCGTGCAGGTTCAGGAGCACAAGCAGACGGCTGTCGCCTACCTTGGCGATGCCCCGCAAATATTTGGCTTTGATGCCGCCCACAATTTCCGGTGGATCTTCGATCGTATCCGAATCGACGTCGATAACGTCATTCGCGGAATCGACGATGAGCCCCACTTCGATTTCGCCCACAGAGACAATGATGACCCGCGTATTCTCGGTATAATCGGCTTCCGGCAGACCGAAACGCCCCCGCAAGTCGATAACCGGCGTCACAACGCCGCGCAAATTAATGACACCTTTCACAAAAGCGGGTGTCTTCGGCACGCGCGTCATCGGCAGCATCCGCTCGATCGTTTTGACGCTGTCCACCTCTACCCCGTATTCCTCATGCGCTAGGGCAAATACGATTACTTTCAGTTCTTGTCCCATGGTTCAGCCTCCTATTGGAAATAGCTTCTGACCGAAGCTTATTCGATGAAGATACTTTTCGTGTCCAAGCTGACGCTTTTCTTGAAAGATCAGAAAGCTGAACCCCCGGTTCAAGCGTGTACTTTCTGATCTTATACACTATCGTTCGATCGCCGGTTAAGGCGGTTATTTAATCAGTGCATTCGTATCGATGATGAGCGCCACTTGCCCGTCCCCGAGGATCGTACCGCCGGATATCGCAAACAGCCCCGTTAAATATTTGCCGAGCGACTTCAGTACGATTTCCTGCTGTCCGATAAACTCGTCGACTTTCAGCGCTGCGATTTTATCCCCTTTGCGGATGATGACAAGCTGAATATCTTCGCCATCTGCGCTGTCTGCGCCGCCCGGCACCTCGAACAGCTTGGCCAGCGGAATTAGCGGCACGACACTGTTGCGGTACTCGACCATCAAGGAGCCGTGCACGGTGCGAAGCTGCTCTTTTTTGATCGCCATCGTCTCGACGATGGAGGTCAGCGGAATCGCGTATTTCTCGCCTGCCAGACGAATCAGCATGGCGGAAATAATCGATAGCGTCAGCGGAAGCTGTACGGAAAACTTGGAGCCTCTGCCCCATTTGGAGGTTACTTCCACATGACCGCCGAGGCTTGCGATTTTCGTCTTCACGACGTCCAGGCCGACGCCGCGTCCGGAGATGTCGGAAATTTTGTCCGCGGTGCTGAAGCCCGACGCGAAGATTAGCTGGGTGATCTCGGCTTCGGTCATTCGGGAAGCCTGCTCTTTGGTCAGGACGCCGTTCTGGATGGCTTTGCTCAATACTTTCTCGTGATTTACGCCGCGTCCGTCTTCCTCGATTTCGATAAATACGTGGTTGCCGCTGTGGAACGCGCGCAGGTGGATCGTCCCTGTCTCCGGCTTGCCTGCGCTGATCCGTTCCGCGGTCGGCTCGACGCCGTGGTCGACGGCATTGCGCAGCAGATGCACTAGCGGATCCCCGATTTCGTCGACCACCGTCCGATCCAGCTCCGTTTCCGCGCCGGTAATGATCAAATCGACTTTTTTATCGAGCGATTTGGCCACGTCGCGAATCATCCTTGGGAACCGGTTAAATACGGTGTCGACTGGAACCATCCGCAATTTCAGCACAATGTTCTGCAAATCGCTGCTGACGCGCGCCATATGCTCCACGGTTTCCGTCAGCTCGTTCCTGCGGATTTCGCTGGCAAGCTGCTCCAGGCGAACCCGGTCGATCAGCAGCTCGCTGAACAAGTTCATCAGCGTGTCCAGGCGATCGATATCGACACGGATCGTCCGGTTCGATACGGCCGCTCCCCCGGAGGCAGCCGGCTTCTTCGCCTCTGGCGCCTTGGCGGTTTCTGCTTTGCCCTGCTGCACCGCAGGCGAGGCGGAAGGAGCGGACGGCTTCGTTTCCGCGGCAGCCGGTTTCATCAACTCGTCCAGCTTCGCCTCGTCGAGAACGGCAATTTCCACTCGCTCGATTTCGGAGACGCTCGACAGCTGCTTCTCCAGCTCGTTATAGTCCGTTTGCGATACGAAATACACGACGAACGAACGGTCGAATTTTTCCTGTTCGATGTCTTCGACCGGAGGATTCGCTTTAACGACCTCCCCGTTCTGCTCCAGCACATTGAATACCATATAGGCGCGTGCCGCTTTCAACACGCAATCCTCGCGTACCGTTACGCCGATCCGCATCGCCATCATGCCCGCTTCAATCGTCTGCTTCAGGATCGAATATTGAAATTCATCCAACTCGGCTCCCGCACTGGCTGTAGAACCTGCCCCCGACGCTTTGCCTCCGGCAGCCGCGGCGCCGCCTTTCAAATAGTCACCGGAAACGACGGATTTGAGCGCGGTGACGATATCGGAAACGTCCGCTTGTCCAGTGCCGCCTTGAATAATATCTTCCACCATCGATTCGAGCGCATCCAGACTTTTGAACAGGCAGTCGAAAATAAATGAATCCATCGCCAATTTATGATTGCGCACAAGATCCAGCACGTTTTCCATCTCGTGCGTAAGCGAAGCCAGATCCTCGAAGCCCATCGTGGCGGACATCCCTTTCAGCGTATGCGCCGATCGGAATATATTTTGCACGATAGCAATGTCTTCCGGACTGTTCTCCAGCCCGAGCAGATGCTCGTTCATCGCCTGCAGATGGTCTTTCGATTCGTCTATGAACATCGACAGGTATTGATTCATTTCCATATAACCCACACCTCCGTCAATAATCGTTGCTATGTATGATTAGCGGAGAGTCCAAGGTCGAGCTCCCCGATAATGATCAATTTTATTGTGGCAAGAACTCCGAAGCCTGCCGATGCGGATATCGTCGCTGTCAGGATGACTGGATTACGGTTTGTACCAGATGGCCGCATATATCTTGCTGCGGCAAAATATGCGTTACGCATTTCAGTTCGACGGCTGCACGCGGCATTCCGTATACGATGCAAGTACTCTCTGCTTCGGCTATCGTCGTTACGGCGCCGGAGCGCTTCAAGGCCTGCATCCCTCTGGCTCCGTCCGATCCCATGCCCGTCATGAGGACGGCGTGGCGCTTCAATTCCTTGAGCGGCAGCAGCGACTCAAACAAGACGTCTACCGAAGGACGATGGCCGGACCGAGGGTCCTCCTTGGTCAAATGAATCCGGTAGGCGCGCGCCCCATTGCGGGCGATACACATATGGTAACCCCCGGGAGCGACGTAAGCCGTCCCCGCCTCCAGACTCATGCCGTTCTCCGCTTCTACCACCCGCAAATGCGAGATGGAGTCCAGACGCTGCGCCAGCGATCGGGTAAAGTTAGGCGGCATATGCTGTACGATGACCACCGGCGCGGGAAACTGCTCCGGAAAACCCGATAGCACTTGATGCAGCGCACGCGGACCGCCTGTTGACGTGCCGATGGCGATCAAATGCTCGAACCCCGCAGTCCGCTCTCGTACGGATGGATCCGCACTCCCATTCGCCGTTTCCTTCGCTTTGAATACCGGCTTCGGTGTCGGCTTTGGCCTTGGCGCGAGCTTCGGAGCCGGCGCGATTGGGCTGGCAAACTGCCTGGCTTTCGTTTTTACCGCCATATGCAGCTTCTCCAGCAGGAGCCGCTTCACTTTGTGCAAATCTAGCGAGATCGAGCCGGACGGCTTGCCGACAAAATCGACAGCGCCGGACTCCAGCGCCTGAATCGTCTCTTGCGCGCCTTCCTGCGTCAAGCTGCTGAGCATAATGACAGGAACCGGATGTTCTTGCATTATGACACGCAGCGCTTCCAGGCCGTTCATTTCCGGCATTTCGATATCGAGCGTAACGACGTGCGGGTTAAGCCGCTTCACCATCTCTACGCCTTCTTTGCCGTTCCTTGCGGTACCGACGACCCGAAACGCCGGGTCGTCGGAAATGAGATCGGATATGATTTTTCTCATAAACACCGAGTCATCCACTACCAGCACGTCAAAGGGCTGCATCGCCATCACTCCTCTTTGTTGTCCAATTTTCCGGCTAGCGGTCGATACTCACGGTTTAAGAAGCTTGATCATTTTGTTCAAAAACCCTTTGACCGCGCCGCTTTGCGCTTCGGCCGGCAACTGCTTCGCAAGGAAATCGTCCGCCAGCTCGTCGATCGCTCGCGAAGCCTCGCAGGAAGGATACGCAATCGTGAACGGAATTTGCCTTTTGACCGCCTTGGATACGTTTCGATCATCCGCAACGTACCCGAGGGTCGGAATATCGAGCTGCAAGAAGCGCTTGGCAACCATGCTGATTTTTTCAGCTGTCTGCCATCCTTCCCGCCGGTCCGCGACCCGGTTGACGACAAGGCGAAACGGAATGTCATGATCCATCGCATGCACCATTTTGATGATCGCGTAAGCATCCGTAATCGAAGTCGGCTCCGGCGTCGTCACGACGATCGTTTCCTCCGCCGCCAAAATAAACTTCAGCGTTTCTTTGGACAGCCCTGCGCCCGTATCGAAAATAATATAGTCGACGTGCCCGTTTAGCTGGCCTACTTGATCGGCGAAATCGTCAAGCTGCTCCTCGGTCAACCGAATCAGATCCTGGAATCCGGAGCCGCCGGCGATAAACTGAAGCCCTTCCGGACCGGTCTGAATGATTTCCCAAATCGTCTTTTCTTTTTTTAGTAAATGATACAAATTGTACTTGGCTGTCATGCCCATCAACACATCGATGTTGGCAAGTCCGATATCCGCATCGAACACGAGCACCTTGAACCCTTTTCGCTGCAAGGCTAGCGCAAAGTTAAGCGTGAAGTTGGACTTGCCGACACCTCCCTTGCCGCTGGTCACGGTAATGATCCTTGTTGATTTGAGAGGCTGCGCATCTCGGTTGCTGATCAGATTTCGAAGCCTTTGCGCCTGATCATTCATGTTGGTTTTCCTCCAAAATCAAATCGATGATTTGCTCCTCGTTCAGCTCGACGATATCGTCCGGCACATTTTGCCCGTTGGTCGTATAGGAGGTCTGCAAACCGTGATCGCGTATCAGATTGACAATCGCCCCGTACGAATCGGTCTCGTCCATCTTGGTGAACAACACCTTGTCCAGCTTGAAATTGCTGAAGTTGTTCGTTATGGCGCTCATATCTTTATATTTGGTCGTCATGCTCAGCACGAGAAATGTCTCGCTCTTCCGTTCGGAATGCAGCAGCGCGTTCAGTTCGGATACATACATTTCGTTGCGGAAGTTTCGGCCGGCCGTATCCATGAAGATCAAATCGCAATCCCGGAGCCGTTCGAACGCCTGGGTTAAATCAAGCGGTGAGAAGACAACCTCCAGCGGCACATTCAGTATCGTGCCGTAGGTCTTGAGCTGCTCGACTGCGGCGATCCGGTACGTGTCGGATGTAATGAAGCCGACTTTGCGGCGGTGCTTCAGCACCTGCTCTGCCGCGAGCTTGGCGATCGTCGTCGTCTTCCCGACGCCGGTCGGTCCGACAAAATGAGCGATGCGCGTATCCGGCGCGATCACTTTCTTGCCTCGCGGCTGCAGCAGCTCGCGCAGTTGACGCCGTATCGACCGAACCGCGAATTCGGCAGTCAGCGGGACGTCCTGCGCCTTCGCTTCTTCGGCGGCTGCGGCCAGCAGGTGCGCGGCGTAGTCCCGGTCAATTTCCTGCTCGATCAATCTTCGCTCGATCCGCGCCAGCTCCGGATCTACGGAAGGCGCCGCGTTCTGCGAGCCCGACAACTGCTGCATCAATTGCTTCATCTGCTTGATTTCCTCAAGCAGCAAGTCTTCTCTGCCCGGCGGCGTCTCTTCCCTGAACTCCTTGACCGCGACAGTGCCTTTCTTTGCCGCAGCGGCGGCATCGCGAAAAGCGGACCGCAGCACAGGAATGTCAGCCATAGCAGGAGCCAGTGCAGGCTCTGGGGCTGCGGCCGGCGGCAGCACATCGGGTACTTCCGGAAAAGCAAGCGGTACCTTCTCTTCGCGCTGCATTCCGTAGGCCGATGCCGCCGCCTGTCTCGACGTCTTCGGCGCTGCCGCCATGACCGTCGCCGCCGGATTGGCCGGCGCAGTTGTCGGTTTCATCGGCGCCGGCGCAGTTGTCGGTTTCATCGGCGCCTGCGCGCCGCCGGAAGCGGCGGTGTCCGTAGCTGCGATGACTTCGATTTTCTTTTTAGCGAACAATCCGAGAAAGCCGCCCGACCGTATCTCTTTCGTATTTAAAATAACTGCGTCTTTCCCCAGATCGGTTCTAATTTTTTGAAGGGCATCCGGCATCGAGTCTACAACATACCGCTTTACTCTCATAAATTCACAACCCCCATGCTTTGGATTTCGACATTCGGCTCGAGCTCACTGTAGGACAATACCGGAATATCCTGCATCGTTCGTTCCATCAGCTGTCTCAAATACATGCGGATTGTCGGGGATGTCAGCACAATCGGCTGCTGCCCCGCCTGCAATAGTTTGGTTACCTGATCGGTAATTTTCTGATAAATGAGCTGCGTGGAACTCGGGTCCAGCGCCAGATAGCTGCCCTGATCTGATTGTTGAACCGACTCGGCGATCTTTTTCTCCAGCGTCGGACCGACAGTAATGACTTTCAAGGAATCGCCGCTGGTCGTGAACTGCTGCGTAATTTGGCGGGAGAGCGCCTGCCGCACGTATTCGGTCAAAATCTCCGGATCTTTCGTATAGGTTCCGTAATCCGCCAGCGTCTCGAGAATGGTCACGAGATCGCGCACGGAAATTTTCTCTTTCAGCAGCTTCACCAGCACTTTCTGCACATCGCCCGTCGAGAGAATGCTCGGAATCAGATCGTCGACAAGCGCCGGATAGTTTTCCTTAACATTCTCGATCAACGCCTTCGTCTCCTGACGTCCAAGCAGCTCGTGTGCATGCTTCTTGATGATTTCCGTCAGATGCGTCGCCACGACCGACGGCGGATCGACTACGGTGTAGCCCGACAGCTCCGCCCGTTCTTTCGTCGCTTCGTCAATCCAGAGTGCCGGCAGCCCGAATGCAGGTTCCACCGTGTCAATGCCCGCAATGGATTCATCCTCGATGCCCGGGCTCATAGCGAGGTAATGGTTCAGCAGCAAGTCGCCGCGGGCGACCGTATTGCCTTTGATCTTGATCACGTACTCATTGGGTCGCAGCTGGATGTTATCGCGAATCCGGATAACCGGCACGACAATGCCCAGCTCAAGCGCGCACTGGCGGCGGATCAGGATGATCCGGTCCAGCAAATCGCCGCCCTGCTGCGTATCCGCAAGCGGAATCAGGCCGTAGCCGAATTCGAATTCGATCGGGTCTACCTGCAGCAAGCCGATGACACTCTCGGGGCTGCGCACTTCTTCAATCTGCTGCTCTTCTTCAAGCTGCACTTCCTGCTCTTGTCTGCGGGCCATCGTCTGCTGCATTTTAATAGAAGCAAACACCAGCAAACCGGCAATCGGAAACGTAGTGAAGAAATGGATCGGCGTAAAAATGCCAAGCGCGGCGATCGTGCCGGCCACAATATACAGCAGCTTCGGATACAAGAAAATCTGCGACGTCAAATCGGATGCCAGATTGCCGTCGGAGGCCGCTCTCGTAACGATAATGCCGGCTGCCGTGGAGATCAAGAGTGCCGGAATTTGACTGACCAGACCGTCGCCGATCGTCAGAATCGAGTACAGCTCTCCAGCCTCGGCCAGCGACATGCCTTTCATCGCCATTCCGATGACGAGACCGCCGAGGATGTTGATGAGCAGCATAATGATGCCCGCGATCGCATCGCCTTTGACGAATTTACTCGCTCCGTCCATGGCGCCGTAGAAGTCGGCTTCCCTGGCGATTTTTTCCCGCCGCTCCTTCGCTTGATGCTCATTGATGAGCCCTGCGTTCAAATCGGCGTCGATCGCCATTTGCTTGCCGGGCATGGCATCGAGAGTAAATCTCGCCGCGACCTCGGCAACGCGCTCAGAACCTTTGGTAATGACGATAAACTGCACCAATACCAAAATGATAAAGACAACAAAACCGACGACGATGTTGCCTTGGGCTACGAACGAACCAAAGGTTCTGACCACATTGCCGGCATCCGCATTCGCCAAAATATTTCTTGTCGTCGAGACGTTCAGCGCCAAGCGGAACAGCGTGGTAATCAGCAGCAGCGACGGGAAGATGGAGAACTGCAGCGCATCCTGCGTGTTCATCCCCACCAAAATAATCATGAGCGCAATCGATATATTGATGATCAAAAGGACATCCAGCAGCCAAATCGGCAGTGGAACAACCATCATAAGCACGATACCGATAATACCGATCAGCACGACCAAATCTCTCGCTTTCATGCCGATGCCCCCTTTCATGACGAATTATTATTTGCCTTTCATTTTGTACACATATGCTAATACCTCGGCCACCGCTTGGAACATGTCAGAAGGAATCGACTCGCCGATTTCCACTTGAGCATACAGAGCCCGGGCCAGCGGTTTGTTTTCCATCGTTATAATGCCGTTATCTTTGGCAACCTGTTTGATTTTGAGCGCAATGTAATCGGTCCCTTTGGCAATGACCGTCGGGGCCTGCATTTTGCCGGCGTCATACTGAATGGCAACGGCAAAGTGCGTCGGGTTGGTGATGACGACATCCGCTTTCGGCACCTCCGCCATCATGCGCTGCAGCGCCATCCTGCGCTGCTTCTCACGGATTTTCCCTTTGACGAGCGGATCGCCCTCCGACTTTTTGTATTCATCCTTGATATCCTGCTTGGACATTTTCAAGCTTTTTTCATGCTCGTACTTCTGGTATATATAATCCAAAATCGCCAGCACGATCAATACAAACCCGATTTTGATTCCGAGCCGAAGCGTAACGGCCGAAGCGTAAATAATAATTTCCTCGAGCGGCAGACGCGCCAGCTGCATGATATGCTCTCTCTCGCCCCACAGCGTCTGGTACACGACGATGCCGATAATCGTCATTTTCAGCATCGACTTCAGGAAATCGACCACCGCGCGCAGCGAGAATAGCTTTTTCGCACCTTCCAGCGGGTTGATTTTACTGAACTTCATCATGAGCGGATCGCCGGTCATCAAAAATCCGATTTGCAAATAGTTGCCGAGCACCGCAATAACGATCGAAATCAGAAAGATCGGCCCTAAAATCAGCAGCATCTGGAGCGAAACCGTCTCGAACAGCACCATGATGTTATTCATGGACAAATTGAGCGTTAAAAAGTTGTAAAAAATCGATTGAAAGAGCGACACCAGCTTCTCTTTCATATAGCCGCCAAGCAGAAAGAACGATAGAAACGAGAAAAACAGGATGAAGGCCGCCGGCAAATCCATGCTTTTCGCGACTTGGCCCTTTTTTCTGGCCTCTTGCCGTTTTTTCGGCGTCGCGGGCTCCGTTTTTTCCCCGGAAAACAGCTGCAGATCCAGTTGTAAGCGAAAAGACGACACAGCCGTTCCTCCGTTCTACGTTCTGAACAAACCGAAAAAATTTCCGACCGAATCGATCATGGAAGCGAACATATCTTTGAAAATCAATTCATAGCCGGGAAACAGCAGCAGCAGCAGCAAAAAACCGACGATGATCTTGATCGGAACCCCGACCACGAAAATATTGAATTGCGGAGCTACTCTCGCCAGCAAGCCAAGCCCCAGATCTGTTAGAAATAAGGCGACAACGATCGGTGCAGCCAGCTGAAAGCTTAAATAAAATACGGATGAAAACGTTTTGACCATGAATGTCCATAATTGACCGTTCGAATTTTTGACAAACAGCTCGTTGTCTAGCGGAATCCACTCATAGCTTCGCATGATGCCTTCAAGCAAGTAATGGTGACCGTTAAACGTCAGGAACAACAGAAGCGCAATGACATATTTGAAGTTCCCGATAATCGGGCTTTGCGCGCCTGTCATCGGATCAATCACGTTCGCGATGCCGAACCCCATCTGAATATCGATGAAAGCGCCGGCAATCTGGACGACCGTGAAGAACATGTAGGCGATAAAGCCGATACACAGACCGACCAGCAGCTCGCGAATAATCGCCAATATATAAAGCGAGTCCATAGCGGCCGGCATGTTCGTTCCGAAACCAAAGTATGCGATGAACGATACGAAGAATGCAAGCCCAATCTTGAACTGCCCGGGCACGTTCTGTGCCGAAAATACGGGCGAAAGAATAAAAAACGAACCGATCCGGCAAAAAAACAGCAGAAATCCAGGCAAATATTGCGTAACCCAATCCATCAACCCACTACCTATCCTACGTATTTGTAGAGATTATTCAACAGGTTATAGGTAAAGTCGGCCAGCGTCGTCAATATCCAAGGACCGAAGATAAGCAGTGCCAGTAGGACGACGACAATTTTCGGGACGAAGGCAAGTGTCTGTTCCTGGATTTGCGTCGTTGCCTGAAATACGCTGATGATGAGACCGACGACGAGCGCCAGCACCATCATCGGGGCACTTGCTTTTAACGTCGTGTAGACCGCTTCGCCGGCCAATCGGATAATGAATTCCGAACTCACATTATTTCTCCCCCTGACGGCCCGTTTATGTGTTGTAGCTTAACAAAAGTGACCGCACGACCAAATACCAACCATCTACGAGGATAAACAGCAGCACTTTAAACGGCAGTGAAATCATGACAGGCGGCAGCATCATCATCCCCATCGCCATCAACGTACTGGCCACAACCATATCGATGACGAGAAACGGGATAAAGATCATAAACCCCATCTGAAACGCCGTCTTCAGCTCGCTGATCGCATAAGCCGGAACTAGCGCCGTTAGCGGCGTATCCTCCACTCCGCTGGGCGGTGCCGCCTTGGAATAATCAAGGAACAGCTTTAAATCCTTTTGCCGCGTGTGCTGAAACATGAATTTCTTCATCGATACGGATGCTTTGTCCAGCGCCTCCATTTGCTGAATCTGACCTTTCAAATAAGGCTGGACGGCCGTTTCGTTAATTTCCCCGAAGGTCGGCGCCATGATGAAGAAGGTCAGGAACAAAGCCAGTCCGATCAGCATCTGGTTTGGCGGCATTTGCTGCGTGCCGAGCGAAGTCCGTACAAAACCAAGAACGATGACGATTCTCGTGAAGCTTGTCATTAAAATCAGGATCGACGGCGCGATGCTGAGTACGGTCACAAGCAGCAGAATCGTGATCGTACTGGATGCCCCCTCCGGGCTGTCCGAACCGCCAATATCGATATTGATACCCGGGATCGGATCCGCTGCGTGCGCGTGAAGCGGGAGCGCCAACAACAAGGACATCAGAACGAGCAACTGCATATAACGAATGCGCCTTGTTCTCATTTGTCATTCAACCGATCCGTCTGGTTCTCTTCCTGCAGCCATTCGTCCATTTGTTCCTTACGGACTTTCATCCCTTGCATTTTCTTTTGAAACACCTGTTGAAACGTCGCTGTCATCTCAAGCTCCTCTTCTGCCGCAGGTTTGTTCCGAAGCTTACCCAGCCAGCCTCCAAGCGTCTGGAAGGCTGGTCCGGTATAAGACGTCCCCGGGTTCATCATCTCTATAAGGGCCGCCGCTTCCTGTTCATCCGATATTTTCTCAAGCAGCTGAATATTATCGCCGACGCCTACGATATAGAGCGATTTGCCGATGACCACGACTTGTATTGATTTGTTTTGTCCGAGCGGTAATCCCCCAATGGAGCGGATAGAACGTCCGGATAAAAATGTAGATTTTTTAGCCAAGATCTTCACTATGACGAAAAAAATGCCGATAATAATGATAAGGAAAAAAAGCACTTTTACAATCATCATGAACGACTCCGCTGTGCCACTCCCCGTTAATGTACCCGGAGAATTCATAAAGCCGGTGTCCGGCGAGCCCGTCCCCGCTTCCCCATAACAAACAGCAGCCTTTGCTGTTTGTACCCACATGAAAACGGCTGCCGACAGCTTGGTTGCGAGTTTTTTCAAGGTTCACATTCCTTTCAGGCCGTGTCTCTTTTGCGGGTACGCCGGTTTCCCATTCATTATCCCAATGTTTTCTTGATTGCTTCGATGACGCGATCGGCCTGGAACGGCTTGACGATAAAGTCTTTGGCGCCGGCCTGGATCGCATCGATAACCATCGCTTGCTGCCCCATTGCGGAGCACATGATGACTTTGGCGTTAGGATCGATTTTCTTGATTTCTTTCAACGCATGAATGCCGTCCATTTCAGGCATCGTAATATCCATCGTAATCAGATCGGGACGAAGTTCTTTAAATTTCTCGATCGCTTGTGCGCCATCGTTTGCCTCGCCACAAACCTCATAACCGTTTTTCGTCAAAATGTCGCGGATCATCATTCTCATAAAAGCTGCGTCGTCTACAATTAAAATCCGGTTTGCCATGGGTTATTTTTCCTCCTAAGCGATTGCTTCGTTATTATTGTAATTTTTGAATACGATCCCACTGATTCACAATATCGGTAACGCGTACGCCGAAGTTTTCATCGATAACGACGACTTCGCCTTTCGCGATCAGCTTGTTGTTCACCAAAATATCCACCGGTTCGCCCGCAAGCTTATCCAATTCAATAATGGAGCCTAAGGAAAGTTCCAAAATATCTTTGATGACTTTGTTCGTGCGACCGAGCTCCACCGTTACTTTGAGCGGAATATCCAGCAGCAGATTCAGGTTCGTATCTTCCACCGGCGGGATGTTCCCTGGAGTAAAATTGGAAAATTGAGCAGGCTGTACATTGACATTGCGTCCAGTCGGAACGCCGTAAGTTGCCGGCTGCGCTGGCGGTTGCTGGTACATCGGTTGTTGATACATCGGCGGCTGCATCGGTTGCTGATACATGGGTTGTTGGTACATCGGCTGCTGATACATCGGTTGCTGCTGCATCGGCGGCTGCTCATAGATCGGCTGCGGGAACGGCTGCTGGTACATCGGCTGTTCCTGCATCGGCATTTGCGGCGGCACGGCCGGAGCGGGCGGTGCTGTCTGCGGAACCTGCGCCTGACTCGCGGCGGCCGGTTGTGCAGGGGCAACATCTTCCTGAATATCAGTGTCTCCCATCAGTATAGACACCATCTCTTTGGCAAACGTTACCGGCAGCAGCTGCATGATGGTCGAGTCGATCAAATCTCCAATCCTCAGCCTGAACGAAATTTTGATGAATACATCTTCCTGCGGCAGGTTGGATGCCCCTTCGCCCTCAGCCAAATTCAAAATATCGATTCCGGGAGGCGAAATGTTGACAAATCGATTGAATATAGTCGACATCGACGTCGCCGATGAGCCCATCATCTGATTCATCGCTTCCTGAACGGCGCTAATATGAATTTCCGACAGTTCCATATCTTGACCGGTCCCGTCTCCCCCCATCATCAAATCGGCGATCACTTGCGCGTCGCGCGTCTTGATGACCAGCAGGTTGATGCCGTCGAACCCGTCTACGTAATTGACGTGAACGGCTACATGCGGCTTCGGAAATTCCTGTACGAGCTCTGTCCGTGCGATGATGGATACTTTCGGCGTTGTAATGTCTACTTTTTTCCCCAGCAGCGTTGACAAAGCGGTCGCCGCGCTACCAAACGTAATGTTGCCGATTTCGCCCAGAGCATCCTGCTCAAGCGAAGACAAGTAATCTTCCACATGAGGCGTAAAGCCAGACCCCGAGGAAATGCTTTCGGAAGACTGCCGCAGCAGGGCATCGATCTCCTCTTGAGACAAATAATCTTTGTTATTCGTCATGTTCTTCTGCTCCTTCATTGACAATCTCGCTTATTTGCACAGCCAGCTTTCCCCTCGTCGTTCCCGGGCTGCCGTGAAACTTAAGCCGTTCGCCGATCCGTATATCAAGCGGTTCATCGACGGATTTGTTCAGCGTTATCACATCGCCGGTCGCAAGCGCCAAAAATTCGCGGACCGAGATTTGCGAACCCCCAAGCTCGGCGATGATCGGCAGCTTCGCTTTATGAAGCCTGGAGCGCAGCGCCGTCACTTCTTCCGGAACGCTCGTTTTCTTCTGGGAAACGAACCAGTGGTGCACCGATAACCTCGGCATAATCGGCTCGATGACGACATGCGGTATACAAAGGTTGATCATGCCCGTCGTATCGCCGATTTTGGTGCTGAGCGATATGAGCGCAATCGTTTCGTTGGGAGAAACGATCTGAATGAATTGCGGGTTCGTCTCCAGCGCCTCGAGCCGCGGCGACAAATCGACGACCGATCTCCACGCCTCTTGCAGACTTTCGAATGCCCTGCTGAAAATTCGCTCCATCACGATCGTTTCGATCTCGGTTAACGAATTGATCTTGGGCGGCGACGTGCCCCCTCCGCCCAGTAAGCGATCCAGCATCGCAAACGCGACGTTCGGGTGTACTTCCAGCACCATTCTTCCTTCCAGCGGCTCCGCTTCGAAAATATTAAGAATGGTCATCTTGGGAATCGACCGAATAAATTCGTCGTAAGGCAGCTGCTCGACCTGAACCACATTGATCTGCACAAACGTTCTCAGCTGAGCGGAGAAATAGGTCGTCAAATATCGGGCAAAGTTCTCGTGAATTCGAGTCAAGCTCCGGATATGATCCTTGGAGAAACGTACTGCTCGCTTAAAATTGTAGGTGCTGACCTTTCGGTTCGTTTCCTCTTTCTTGAGTTCCTCCGCATCCATCTCGCCGGAGGATAGGGCGGCGAGCAACGCATCGATTTCATTCTGCGAGAGTACATCTACCATCAGCGTCACCTCCTTTTATTCGTATCTCATGGCATGCTTGACACTATTGAATGACGATGTCCGTGACCAAAATTTGGTTCAGCTTCCCTAGTGAGAGAAACGGATTCATTTTATTCATGAGGGTCGAGGTCAAATTATCAAAGCCTTTGCTTCCCGAAACTTGCTCCGGCGTCATATCCGCCAGCGTCTGCACGACGATCGCCTTCATTTTGGAATCCAGCTTGTCAAATTCGTCTTTCGCCTTCTTGTTTTCGAGTTCAAATGCGATGCTCACTTTAACAAATTTGCTGCTGCCGGCTAAATTAGTCAATATGTCTTTCATGACCGTGGTGTTTTCCTTGACTTGATCCGGCGTCAGTTTTTTTGGCGCTTTCACTTCTCGCGCCGAGTTTTGCGCTTGTTCCTGCAAATTTTGACTGGATTTGTCCATGTAATTCAACAGGACGAATGCTGCGGTTAATATGAGCGTGATTGCGATCAAGATCGCCACGACCATGATGAAGACTTTGCTCTTAAACAACTACGACCCCTCCGAATTCAAGCTCTTTAACGTACTACTCACGAGACCGATCGACTGGAAAAAACGCTGTACGGCTTCGGTCACTTCGGGCACCGTCTCCAGCACCATAAATTTTTTGCCGATGATCAGTGTGATCATCGTGTCCGGCGTTTCCTCGATCGATTCGATCAATAGCGCGTTGACCGTAATTTGTTTTCCATTAAGCCGCGTGAGCCGAATCATCAGCTATCCTCCAAACTGGCGTGAAATCGGGGAGGCGCCGAACCTCCCCACTGCTTCTATTATCGTTTCAGGTTAACAACCTCTTGGAGCACTTCGTCAGATGTAGTAATAATCCGGGAGTTCGATTGGAAGCCCCGCTGAGCGACGATCATCTCCGTAAACTCCGAAGTCAAGTCTACATTGGACATTTCAAGCTGTCCAGCGACAATCGCGCCGGTGCCCATGGCGATGTTATTGGCTCGTGCATCGTCGCCGGTCGGCAAATCATCCGTGTTGGAGTTCGGCGTCGTACGATAAAGATTTCCGCCTATTTTATCGAGACCCGCCGGGTTGGGTACTTTCACTACCGCGATAAAACGGGCGCTCGGTACGGATTCACCGGCTTCGTTGACGGTTACAATTTCACCGTTGCTCGAGATGGAAAATGCAGTTACAGTTCCGAGGTCATCCAAATCGATGACCGCACCATCAGAATCAAGAACAAACATGCCGTCTGCCGTGACAAGTTGATTATTCGCATCGACGACAAAGTTCCCCGCACGCGTTAAATAAGGTACTTCTTGATCTTCCGTGCTTTTTACGGTGAAAAATCCGTCCCCGTCAATTCGCAAGTCCGTCGGCACGTTCGTTGTCATCGCACTGCCTGGCGTATGTATCGTATCAATCGCACCGACAGTTACACCCAGTCCGATTTGTTTGGAATTCATACCGCCTGTCGGCGTGTCCGTCGGTCCCGTTACACCAGCTACCGTCTGGCTCAAAATATCTTTGAACATGACGCGGCTCGATTTAAAGCCTACTGTGTTTACGTTGGCGATATTGTTGCCGATGACGTCAAGCTTCGTTTGAAAGCCTCTCATCCCCGAAACGCCGGAGTATAGCGATTTTAGCATAGGCTTGCTGCCTCCTATAATGATTAATAACGGCTGCTTCCGTCGATCCGCAGCCTTGGGCCTCCGATTCGGGCCAGCCCTGTATGTTCTACGAAATGATCATGGCGCTGTCGATTTGCGTAAATACGTTGTCTTTCATAGAATCGCTGTCGATCGCCGTGATGACGGTCCGATTCTTAATATTGACGATCAGCGCCGTATCGTTAATCAGCACCAACGAATCTTTAGCGCCTTTCGTAGCCGCTTTGTCGATCGCCGATTGGATCTTTGCAAGCTGTTCCGGCTGAAAGCGAATGCCGCGCTGCTTCAGCCTTTCTTCCGCATGATGGCTGAACCGGACATCAAGCTGCTGCTGGAGCAATTGGTCGAACGTCCCGGCCGGCTGCGATGTGCTGCCGCTGCTGCCGGTCCGCCTGCTCGCGGGCGACGAGACGGCGTTCGGATACAATTGGCCAAGCGTTATTCGATCCGTCATTGACTGGCCTCCGGATTCGAAATTTCGCTGATTTTGCTGAGCGGCACTTCTTCCCCGCCGATTTTGACCAGCTGTTCGCCGTTTTTCATGACGATCGAATCGACGATTCCCGACTGTATCGTCGTATTGCCAGTATCACTGCTCCAGGTTACGTTTTTCCCGATCAATCCCGAAGCAAATCCAAGCGATTGACGCAGAAGCTTCATTTCGCTATTCATGTTAGTAAGCTGCTCCACCGACGTAAACTGCGCCATTTGGGCAATAAATTCTTTGTCCTGAAGCGGCTGCGTCGGATCCTGATTTTGCATTTGCGTCATCAAGATTTTTAAAAACTGATCCTTCCCCAGCTCGTTGTTCTTGCCGGTTGCCGCTCGCTGAACATTGCTCTTATCGTAATAAGGCCATACGTTTTTGGTACTGATGATCGAATCGGACATCGTTTCACCTCCCATTAAACCAATGATCGTTAGCCGGCATTACGCCGTGATGTCAATCGATCCATTGTTTGCGCTGCGTACGGTCGCAGCCGCGTCGCCGGACTCTTCCGCCGATGCTTCTTCGACTGCTTCTGCTCGGCCGCCAGACGACTTTTGCTGCTTGGCCGATTGTCCCGGCTGCTGCTGCTGCCGACCGTCCTGGAACATTCCCGATTGGAAGCTCTGGCTCTGGCTGACTTCCAGTTTCTCGACCTGGATCCCGTGGCTCTGAAGCGCTGTTCGCAATTGCGAAAGCTGATTTTCGAGCATCTCTTTGCCTACGAGGCTGTCCGCAACAAATTGCGCTACCAGTTGCCCGTTATGCATCGTCAATTTGACGTCGACATGACCGAGATGCTGAGGATACAGCGAAATTTTCGCTTCCGTGAATCCGTCGGCCGAAGCCTCCATGACGAAGGAGGAAACGACGAATTGCGTCATATCATCCGTGAACGTCGAAGCGGGCATATGCAGTACAGGCATTTTTACGGAATGTCCGTTTTGCGTCTGTCGCATAAACTCTTGAACCGTGATCGGCTGCGCCGCCGTTTCGTTCGTATCCTGACTGACTAACGGCTCGAATAACGGCTTGTCGTCGTCCGAAGCGGATTCCAAACGGCTCGTAACCGGTACGTGTTTATTCGCGAGCATCTCCAAGTGCTTTGGCCGGATCGAGACGATTTGCCCCAAGTCTGTCATAGCGTCAGCATTGTTCTGAGCATCAACCGATTTAGCTTGGTTTACGTTCAGCACAACGGACGACGACGCTGCGGAAGACTTATGTATGTGTGCCATATTGGCCGCGGCCGTCACCGAAGCGAGCACGACCGGCAATTCTTTCAGCAGTTGCTTGGTTTCCGAATCATGACTGCCGGACTGAATCCAATCCTTCAGTTGATGAAGCAGTTGAACCGCCTGTCCTCCAGTTAAGGAAGCCTGCTTCTGATCCTCCTTCACATCCCCGAGATCGGTTAGATCCGAGCCGTTGTCAGCGATCGGTACAAATAACAGCGGATCGAGCGCAGCCAGGCTGAGTGGATCCACAGCCTCCTCCGCAGCTTCCGTGTCCGGTTCTTCGGTCGAGCCGACATTCGCTTGCTCGGCATCCGACTGATCTTCTTCCGCGGATGGGCCGCTTCCGTTCGACGCAACAAGCGCCTGAAGCTGCATGAACCAAGCCTGCAGGTCCGGATTGCTCAGCAATGCGTCCGCTTGCTCCGGCTGCTGAAGCAGTTCGGCGAGTGCGCCGATCGATTCCGCGCTTCCATCTAACGCTGCTTCGTTACTAGCCAGCAACGAAGCGAGAAGCGGATTGAGCAGTTGAACCGCGGTCTGCGCGTTTTGAACACCCGCGGCGGTCGACCCGCTGTTGCTTGAATTCCCGGACATCATGCCATTCAGCGTCGTGGCAAAAGGCGCTTGCGTTCCGTTTGAAGCCGCATTCGACGCGGTTCCGGAGTTCCCTCCTGCCGCCGCCCCCGTTCCACCTGCGATGACGGATTGAGATTGAATTTCCATAATTATTAATTCACCTCCTTTCGTAAATTATTGAACGAGTCGGGCCGAGATTAATGCAGCGGTTTCCTTCGACTGATCGGACAAGGCCGACAGCACTTTAGAGCGCCCTGCGCTATCCATCGAACTTAAAATCGAAATGACTTTGTCCGGATTCGTCTTTTGCATTTCCAGTAAAACTGCAGCCGAGCTTTTCGGCGTCATGTTGGCGAACGTTGCGCCAAGGTCATCCTTCGTCAGCTTATCTGACGTTTTCGCATCAGGCCCCGACAGTTGGTTCACCCGTTCCTGCAGCGCCGCAATTTGGGTATCGCGGACGCTGGTTTGGTCTTTGAGCAGAATCGACGCGTCGGCTGCTTTTTTCGGGTCCATTTTTTCCAAAACTTTAACCCGGTCGTCCGTTTTCATCATGCTTAGTACGAGCACCAGCTCGCGAATTGTCAAGTTTTCCATAATCGGAGCCGCCTTGGAAGCGGTCATCTTGGAATACATCGTCGCTAACTGCTGAATTTGATTCGTATATTCGTCTTCCGTCAGCGTCTTGGTCTTCACTTTTTCTTCCAGACTGCTGTTTTTCAGCTGCAAATCTTTTATTTGCAAATCCCGCTGCTGCAGTGCCGCTTCGGCTTTCTTGAGATCGGCGCTTTGCTGATCGAGCTTGGCCTGAAGCTGCGCCAGTTTGTCGTCCTGCGAAGGCGCCGCCGCGCTCCCGGAAGGTGCCGGTGCGTTCGTCTGCTCCGCGCTGCTATCCGCCGGCTTCGTCTTCGGATCGGGAATGATCGTATTCACCACGGGAATTTTGTTCGCGGCCTTTAGCACGCCGTTCAACACATCATAGTCAAATATCGTAAGCAGCACGCCCAGTAAAACAGCGGTAAAAACAAAAGGGATGAGGAACCAGATCAAAAAGCGCTCCATCGCACCGTAAGAAGAGGATTGCTCCGTACCCGTGTTTGCCATATTCGCCCCCCACCTCCTTCGTTAAGTTGCGATCAGGATAATCTTCTGAACCGGTTGGTCGCCATTTCGTCCAGATTGTCCTGTTCCTTCTTCAGCATTTGCGCCGAGAAACGCTGGAACGCCCGTTCCTTCGCTTTGGTCCACACCTTTTCCTCGAGCATTTTGCCCGTCAGATCATTCTGCTTGATTTGGACGTCCGATTGCGCCGATTGCAAATCTTTATGCTGCGCTTGAATGCGCTGATCGATCTGCTCTACGAAGCTTTGCAGCAGCAGCAAGTTCGAGACGGTCGTTCGCTGCCCGGCCACATCGTGAAGCTCTTGCTGCATTTCCGTCTTGGCATGCTCCAATTCGTGTAACTTGGACTCTTCTTCCTTGAGCTTGACGATGGCATCGGATAATATCCACTCCGCTTGCGTCTTTTCATTGGTTTTCAAGTCGACGATTTTTTGAAAAGAGTAGCGAAACCTCATATTTGAGCTCATCCCCTGTAAAATTGTTCAATCAATCGCTCTGTCGCTTCCGTATACGACAGCTTTTCATCCACACGCTGCTTCGTGTAGTCCCATATCATCTCGATCGATTCGAGCGATTTGTCAATTTCCGGATTCGACCCTCGCTGGTACGCCCCTATATTGATCAAATCTTCCGAATCTTTATAGACAGATAACAATCGTTTCAAATTCTCCGCTGCCCGCTGCTGCTCCGTCGGGACAATCTCTTTCATCACGCGGCTGACGCTGGCAAGCACATCAATGGCCGGATAATGTCCGCGATTGGCAATCTGACGGTCGAGCACAATATGTCCGTCAAGAATCCCGCGCACGGCATCTGCAATCGGCTCGTTCATGTCGTCGCCGTCGACCAGCACCGTGTAAAATGCAGTGATCGACCCTTTGGGCCCGGTGCCCGAACGTTCGAGCAGCTTGGGCAGCATTGCAAATACGGAAGGCGTATAGCCTCGTGTGGCAGGAGGTTCGCCTACGGCCAGTCCGACTTCGCGCTGAGCCATCGCAAAACGGGTAACCGAATCCATCATCATCATCACATTCAAGCCGCGGTCGCGAAAATATTCCGCGATGCTCGTCGCAATAAGCGCGCCTTTCAGCCTGATGAGTGCCGGCTGGTCCGATGTCGCTACGATGACCACGGACCGTGCAAGCCCTTCAGGCCCCAAGTCCCGCTCGATAAAATCGAGCACCTCTCGTCCGCGTTCGCCAATCAAGGCGATAACGTTCACGTCGGCTGACGTATTCCGGGCGATCATGCCCATCAGCGTACTTTTGCCGACGCCGGATCCGGCGAATATACCGACGCGCTGCCCTCTGCCGATCGTCAGCAAGCCGTCGATGCAGCGTACGCCAACGCTGATCGGTTCAAGTACCCGCGGGCGTTTGAGCGGATTGCTCGGCATATTGTTGGTCGAGTAATGCGTCATCCGCGATGGCAGGAACGTTCCATCGAGCGGCTGTCCGAGACCGTCGAGCACTTTGCCCAGCAGCTCATGTCCGACTTGAACGGTAAGCGGCTTGCCCGTTCCGACGACGTCGCAGCCAGGACCTACGGATTGAAGATCACCAAGGGGCATTAAAATGACCTTATTGTTTTTAAAACCGACCACTTCAGCCTTTAACGGCTTGTCCGATTTTAACGGGTAAATATAGCACACATCGCCGATGCTGGCGTCCGGTCCTTCGGACTCCACGGTCAAACCGATGACCTGCGTTACTTTTCCATTGACCCGTACCGGGTCCATCTGGCGTAAATGTTCCAAATACTTTGCTGCCGAGGGCACCTGCTGCATCCTAGTTTTCCTCGCTTCGTAACGCTAACTGCTGAAGCGCGTTTTTGATTTCCTTCAATTGCGTGTCGATCCTAGCGTCGATGCTTCCGTAAGACGATCGGACGACGCAGCCGTGATCATGAACCGAAGCATCCGGGATAATTTGCAGTTCGGCTTGCGAATCGATGTGCAACAAAAGTTCTTCTCGTGCGTCTTGTATATAGGAGAAATGAGCCGGCGCCACGCACAAGGCGATAATTCCTTTCTCCCTGCGGCGTGCAAGCACAGTTTGGATCAGGTCGATGATCCACTCGGATTCCAGTGTGAGCTGCCGGTGTACGATTTTCTCAGCAATGGAGCAGCTCAGTTCGATCAAAAACGGTTCGGACTCCTGTATGATTTGCTGCTTAAGAATGTAGGATTGCTCCAAAATTTGCGAAGCTTCCTGCAGCATGCCCTCGTACTGTGCGCGCAGCTCGCTCGCAGCTTTCGTTTGCCCTTCGGCATAGCCTTCGCGAAAGCCTTGCTCCTTCGCCTGATGGGCGGTCTGCTCGTCCTGCAGTCTGCGGTCATGCCACCACTGCTCGATTTCAGCTTGAGCCTGCTGCTTGCTCGCAGCCGCTTCGTCCATTGCTGCGCGAACCTGTTCTTCAGCGAACGACTGCGCATCCTGCAAGATTTGGTCGCGCATTTGCACGATCTCTTCATGCTCCTGCTGCCTCACCAAAGACTCGCGATCTTCCGTTTGTTCTTCATTGAGAACATGCGAAGACGAAACGGGCGGCTCGACGATTTTCAAATCTTCCACAGTCACGTATTGGAAATATTTGATGACATTAGACAATAATATCATCTCCTCCACCGCGTGCGATAATGATTTCTCCAGCTTCTTCAAGTCGGCGTATCGTAGCTACGATGCGGGTTTGCGCTTCTTCTACGTCACGCAGCCGAACCGGACCCATATATTCCATTTCTTCCCGGAACGTTTCGGCCATCCGTTTGGACATGTTTTTGAAAATCGTTTCGCGCACTTCCTCGCTCGCTACTTTTAGCGCCAACTGAAGATCCACATTCTCGATGTCGCGTATGATCCGTTGAATCGAACGGTTGTCGATATTGACAATGTCCTCGAAAACGAACATGCGCTTCTTGATTTCTTCCGCCAGCTCGGGATCCTGGATTTCGAGCGAATCCAAAATGGTCCGTTCCGTGCCGCGGTCGACGCCGTTCAAAATTTGAACGACAGCGGAAATGCCTCCGGCATTCGTATAATCCTGGGTGACCGTTGCCGACAGCTTCTGTTCGAGGACGCGTTCCACTTGGCTGATCACCTCCGGGGACGTACTGTCCATCAAGGCGATCCGCTTGGCTACGTCCGCTTGCTTCTCTTGCGGAAGCGACGACAGGATAATGGAAGCTTGCTCCGGCTGCAAGTACGATAACACCAGCGCGATCGTTTGCGAGTTCTCGTTTTGAATAAAGTTCAATATTTGTGCCGGGTCGGCTTTCCGGGCAAAGTCGAACGGTCTGACCTGCAGCGTTGCTGTCAACCGGTTAATGATGTCGAGCGCCTTCTGGGAGCCGAGCGCTTTCTCCAAAATTTCTTTTGCGTAAGAGATACCGCCTTGCGATATGAACTCTTGCGCCAGACAAATTTGGTGAAACTCAGCCATAATGGCTTCCTTCTCATGGTTGTCGACTTTGCGTACGTTCGCTATTTCCAACGTTAGCTGTTCGATTTCTTCGTCCCGCAAATGCTTGAAGATTTGAGCTGAAACTTCCGGCCCCAAGCTGATTAACAATATCGCAGCCTTCTGGCGGCCCGATAACATCGGTTGTTGCATTTTTGCCAAGCGCTGCACACCTCTATTCGTCTACTAACCAAGTGCGAAGCAGATTAACGAAATCTTCCGGTTTTCTCTTCGCAAGCTGTTCAAGCTGTTTGCGCACTTGATTTTCATTGTTCACATTGTCGATATCGATGGTCGGAAACTCGACCTTCGGCGTTTCTTCAAGCAATTCTTCTTCCGCTTCCGCAGCCGCCTTGCGTCTGCGCATGAATAAATATCCACCGCCCGCAAGCAATGCGAGTGCAACACCGCCCAATCCGCCATACAGCAGCATCGCGTTGGAGCTAGCGCTTTGTCTTTCGTTCGTACGAGCGAACGTATGGGGAAACACCGTCACTTTTTTCGTCAAATCTTCATCCGTCAACGTTTGTTTGCTATCTGCGAGCGCAGCCCGCACGACGTTGACCAATACTTGGCGAACCGCTTCTATCGTTTGCGGCGTCAATGAATTCGGGTCGTTCGGATCCGGCGGCTCCACGCCGACATTGATCGTTAAATCTTTGACGACGTAAGGCGTCAGCTCGATCTCGTTCGTAATCCGGTTCACTTCGCGGTTGACGGTACGCTGCATCTCTTCGGAGTTGGACTTCCCGTTGTTGCTGCTGCCCGGATAGCCCGGAACATCCGTCGCTCCCGTCCCCGGCACGCCGCCTTGCGGAGCGCTGTTGTCGCTGTTGTAACTTTTCTGAATTTCCTGAATGGAAATATCGAGTCCAGCTTGATCGACGGTATTCGGTGCCGTGACCAAATTTTGAACCGTCTTCGTCTGATCGAAGTTCATCGTTGAAAACACGCTGACGATCACTTTATCCCGGCCGAGAATGGCACCGAGAAGCTGCTGCACATTGGTCTGAACTTCCTTCTTGAACTGGTTGTTGATCTCGAACTGCTGCACGGCGAGCGTCGCCGACCCGGTAGATTTGCTCTTTCCTTTCGAATATTCAAGCATATCGCCGTTCTGATCCGAGATCGTAATGTTCTCCGCCGGCAGCCCTTTGATGCTGTGGGAAACCAGGTTGTACATCGTATCGATCTTCGCCTGATCCAGCGAGTAACCCGGCTTGATATCGAGGACGACGGAAGCGGTCGCTTTATCGGGCTCGGCGCCTTTTGGCAGAAATACCGTTTCTTTCGGCAAGGAGATGAGCACCTTCGAGCTGCTGATCGCATTATTCGAGTTAATGAGCTGCTGAAGCTCGCCTTGAACGGCATTTACGTATTTGACGTCGAACTCCCTGTCCGTCGTGCCGAATGTGCTGCTCTGGCTGAACGCCCCGTACCCGATGCTGCCGTTTTTGTTCAAGCCCTGCGATTCAACCGCGAGCTTGACGCTCGCTACCTGGCTGCGCGGCACGCCGATGCTTTTGCCGTCATCGCTGAGCTGATACGGAATTTTGGCCCCGTCAAGGTACGATTTGATCGCTGCCGCATCCGAAGGCTGCAAATTCGTATAAGCGAGCGCGTATTCTGTTTTCGAAAAATTATAGCTTATTATACCGATGGTCAGTATGATCAAGATCACAGTGGCAACAATTGTATATTTTTGCGTTTTACTAAATTGAGTCCAATATTGCTTTAATCGATTCCAATATTGGGATACATTCTCATTCACTATTTCACCCCATCCAATCGCCTCTCAGTTGATCACTCGCTGATTAGACCTGCATTCTCATGATTTCCTGGTACGCTTCGATTACCTTGTTGCGCACCTGAACGGTCAGCTCCAGTCCTAGCGATGCTCTCTCCGTCGCGATCATCATCTGGTGTACGTCGGTCATGTCCCCTTTAATGAATTGCTCATTCAAACCGTCGACCGTCTTTTGGCTATTGTTCAAATCTGCAATCGCATTACCGAGAAATTTGCCGAATTCATCGGACATCTGTACGGCTCCCGCGTTTTTCGGTACCGCAGGACCCGTTATTTTTGCGGGAAGCAGGTTCAGCTTCTCAATCATCGTCTTGACCCCTTTTTATCAGCTTATTACTTCCCGATCTCCAGCGCTTTGCCAATCAACGCCTTCGATGCGTTCAGCGCGGTGACGTTCGCCTCGTAAGAGCGGGTGGCAGAAATCATGTCCACCATTTCCTTCAGCACATCGACATTGGGCAATAATACAAATCCGTCCTCGTTCGCATCCGGATGCGTCGGATTGTAGACTTGCTTGAAGGGCGAAGTGTCCTCGATCACTTTCGTAACCCGAACGCCTTCCCCGGCAGCTTCCGTCTCCCCGTTCATCGCATTTTGCAGCGATTGCGCGAAGCTCGGCTGCTTCGGCTCCATCGTCACAAGCTTTCGTTGATACGGAACCCACTTGCCGTTGACCATTCGCGCCCTCGTCGAGTCGCTGTTGGCGATATTGGAGGAAATTACGTCCATCCGCAAGCGCTGCGCCGTTAAAGCGGAGGAGCTGATATCAAATCCGTTCGTAAGCTTCATGGTCAACCTCTCCCGTTAATAGCGGTTCTTAGCTTCTTTATTTCTCCGTTCACCTGCTGAACCATTACATTGTATCTTAGTTGGTTTTTAGCCATCAGTGACATTTCGTAATCGATATCCACGTTGTTCAAGTTGTTATTAAGCAGCGTTTGATTGTCCTGAACGATTTGCGGCTCCGGTTTGGCCGAGCGGCCAATATAGAAATGGCGGGGATCGGTTCGATAACCTTCAATCGATTTACCATTCAGCTCCTGCTGCAGCAATTCCTCGAATTTCACTTCGGATCTCTTGAAATAAGGCGTATCGACGTTGGCCACGTTGTCGGCGATGACCTTATGCCGCAGCACAGCTGCATTCAAAGAGCGTTCCAACGATTGAAAACCAGGCTTGTTTAACAATTGCATGATGCTCGTTCCCACTTTCCAAAAAGATCTGAGTTTAGATATTCAACAAATGAAACTTAATCTCCTCCTTTTCTTCGACAACATTAGCAAAAAAAATATTGTAATTTGTCACTTCTTCATAGTATCTCAGAACTATATCTATATTGAGTAATGATGGAAATGATTACAATATGAAAAAAGACCTATATTTTGGAATATAGGTCTTTAAAACCGAGAAAATATTGTAAAATAAGGCTTTTTTATGACTTCATACTCTGAATGCCCGACATCAGCTGGTCGTTCTGTATGCGAATATACGTTCCCTTCATACCTAAAGACCGGGTCTCGATCACGCCGGCGCTTTCCAATTTCCGCAGTGCGTTCACGATGACCGATCGCGTAATTCCGACACGATCTGCTATTTTGCTTGCCACAAGCAGCCCTTCCGAGCCATCCAGCTGTTCGAATATATGTTCGACCGCTTCCAGCTCGCTGAACGACAGCGAGCCGACAGCCACTTGCACAACCGCTTTGGAGCGGGCTTCCACTTCGATCTGCTCCGCCTTCTCCCGCAAAATTTCCATGGCCACGACCGTTGAGCCGTATTCTGCCAAAATCAGGTCGTCATCGATAAACTGCCCGTTCCGTTTGGTCAGCACAAGCGTTCCAAGCCGCTCGCCGCCGCCAAGCACCGGAACGATCGTAATCAAAAAGCTGGAATCGCCCGAATGATCGCCAAAGACGTCAAATTCGCTTCCCGCCGAAAGATTGGAGGACGTTTCCTGTACCTTCAGCAGAAGCTCGTTGTATTCCGAGGGAAAGCGGTTTTCCTGAATGACGGACTCACTCGCAATGACAGCGTCCTTCACCGAAACGAGCGCGCTGCCCAGCACCTTTCCTTTCCGGCTGACGACAAAAATATCCGATTGCAAAATATCGCTCAACACGGCAGCCATATCCATAAAGCTCACCGTTTTGCCCGCTTCATTTTGCAGCAACTTGTTCAGCCTTCTGGTTTTCATTAACAATGTCATGATAATGCCTCCTAAAAGTAACGACGACGATTACAAAATGTACTGACTTAAATCGCGGTTCTGGACAATGCCGGACAGCTTCTCTTTCACATATTCAGGTGAAATAACGATGGATTCCAGCGTAATGTCCGGCGCTTCGAATGACAAATCCTCCAGCAGCTTCTCCAGAATGGTATGCAGCCGTCTGGCGCCGATATTGTCCGTGTTTTGATTGACCTCCGCGGCGATCCGCGCAATTTCCAGTATGGCTTCGTCGGAAAATTGCACCTGAATGCCTTCCGTTTCAAGCAACGCGGTATATTGTTTGGTCAGCGCGTTTTGGGGCTCCTTCAAAATAAGCACGAAGTCTTGCTGCGTTAAGCTGCTGAGCTCCACGCGAATCGGAAACCGTCCTTGAAGCTCCGGGATCAGATCCGACGGCTTGGCGATATGGAAAGCGCCTGCGGCGACAAACAGCACATAATCCGTTTTCACGGGGCCGTATTTGGTCATGATCGTCGAACCTTCGACGATTGGCAGAATGTCGCGCTGCACGCCTTCCCGGGATACGTCCGGACCGTTGCCGCGGCTCGAGCTGCAAATTTTATCGATTTCATCGATGAAAATAATGCCGCTCTGCTCGGCGCGCTTGACCGCCTCCTGGATCACTTCATCCATATCCAGCAGTTTCTGCGCTTCTTCCTGCAGCAGCACCTTGCGCGCTTCCTTAATCGGAAGCTTACGCTTCTTCGTCCGCTTCGGCATCAGGCTGCCGAACAGCTCCTGCATGTTCATCCCGGCCTGCTCATTGCCTTGACCGGCCAGCATATCAAACATCGAAGGCGCGTTGTCTTCCATCTCGATTTCGATGACCTGATCCTCAAGCTCGCCTGCCTGCAGCTTCCGTTTCATTTCTTGACGCCGGGAGAGCAGCGAAGCATCCTCTTCCGGCTCCGGCTCGACTGCCTGCTGGTTTTGCCCGCCGAACAACATCTCCAGCGGATTGCGCTGGCTGCGCGGCTTGGAAGGGTTAGGCACAAGAATGGCGGCGATCCGGTCGATGACCATCTGCTCCGCCCGGTCTTTCAGCTTCTCGGTCTTATCCGCCTTCACCATGCGAATCGACGTTTCCACCAAATCTCGGACCATGGATTCCACATCCCGGCCGACATAGCCGACCTCGGTAAACTTGGTTGCTTCCACCTTAATGAACGGGGCGTTTACGAGCTTCGCCAGCCGTCTTGCAATCTCCGTCTTCCCTACGCCGGTCGGGCCGATCATCAGAATGTTTTTGGGTACGATTTCGTCGCGGATCGACTCATCGAGCAAACTTCGGCGGTGCCGGTTCCGCAGCGCCACGGCGACCGATTTTTTAGCTTGCTTTTGACCAATGATATATTTATCGAGCTCCGCTACGATCGCTCGGGGGGTTAAGGCTGCTGGTTTCAAATGTCATAACCTCCTACATTGCAACTGTATAACGTTGAAGCGGCGCTGACAGTTGTTAATAATCTGCAACTGTTCAACGGGGGAACGACGCTAGCAGTTGTCAATAATCTGCAACTGTTACATAGGTGAAGTTTTATAGTCGATTGTAAAATATTCACAGCAGCGGCAACGATGAAGCGGCGTCGCTCGAAGTCGACTGCCTGAATCACTGGCATCGAATCCGCGTTGTCCGCGCCTTCCGCCGGTTTATTCGATTTCTTCCACGATAATGTTATGGTTCGTGAACACGCATATTTCAGCCGCCGTCGTAAGCGCGGCGTGAGCAATTTCCCTGGCGCTGAGCTGCGGGGCGTAACGGTTCAAGGCTCTGCCCGCGGCAAGCGCAAAGCTGCCTCCCGAGCCGATGGCCAAAATGCCGTCGTCCGGCTCGATAATTTCGCCGTTGCCGGAAATGAGCAGCAGTCCCGAGCGGTCCATCACGATCATCATCGCCTCCAGGCGGCGCAATATGCGATCCTGGCGCCAATCCTTGGCCAGTTCGACGGCCGAACGCTGCAGGTTCCCGTGATGCTCCTCCAGCTTCGCTTCGAATTTCTCGAACAGCGTTATCGCATCCGCGACCGAGCCGGCAAACCCGGCAATCACGTTGCCGCGATACAGCCGCCTGACTTTCTTCGCCTGCGCTTTCATCACCATGCTGTTGCCGAAGGTGACCTGTCCGTCACCGGCAATGGCCCCTTTCCCCTGATGCCTGATCGCAAAGATCGTCGTTGCGTGAAAGGTTTGCTCCATATCCCGCGATTCCTCCTCCATTCAAGACGAAAACTAAGCTGTGCAGCTTAGTTTTACGGGCGTTATGTACGGACCGACATATAACGGGTATATCGTATCATAGTACATGTTTTATTTACAAGGCGAATTGTATACATTTTGTGAAAAATTCTGAATTTTCTCAATTGCTCGCTCAGCGATCTTTTCATTTTTCAGCTTCTTGTTGCGGATTTTCTCTCCGAGCGGAGGGAAAAGGCCGAAATTGGCGTTCATCGGCTGAAAATGGTTGAAGTCCGCCGTCGTAATATACTGCGCCATGCTGCCAAGCGCCGTATCCGGAGGCAGCACGAAACAATCTTGGCCCAGCGCATACTGCGCTGCGTTCATTCCGGCAATGAGACCGGAAGCGGCAGACTCGACATACCCCTCCACTCCAGTCATTTGACCAGCGAAGAACAGGCTGTCCCGCTCGCGGAATTGGTAGGTCGGACGCAACAGCTTCGGCGAGTTGATGAATGTATTGCGGTGCATGACGCCGTAACGAACGAACTCGGCATTTTCCAGGCCCGGGATGAGCGAGAATACCCGTTTCTGCTCGCCCCATTTCAAGTGGGTCTGGAAGCCAACCAAATTATATAATGTGCCGGCGGCATTATCCTGCCTCAGCTGGACGACAGCGAATGGCAGCTCGCCCGTATGCGGATTGATGAGGCCAACCGGCTTCATCGGCCCGTACAGTGCGGTTTGACGCCCGCGCTTCGCCATTACCTCGATCGGCATGCAGCCTTCGAAATATATTTCTTTTTCGAATTCTTTGATCGGTGCCGCTTCCGCCGTAATCAGCGCTTCGTAGAAAACGTTGAACTCCTCTTCCGTCATCGGACAGTTGAGGTAGGCGGCTTCTCCCTTGTCATACCGGGAAGCAAGATACACCTTGCTCATATCGATGGAATCTTTCTCGACGATCGGCGCCGCCGCGTCGTAGAAGTACAGATAATCTTCCCCGGTCAGCTCCTGCAGATGCTTCGACAAGGCGGGTGAGGTGAGCGGCCCCGTCGCAACGACGGTAATGCCGTCCGGCAATCGTTCGAGCTCCTCGTTGCGCACCTCGATCAGCGGATGATTGCGCAGCAGCGAGGTGACTTCTCCCGAAAATCCATCCCGGTCTACGGCCAGCGCACCTCCGGCGGGAACGGCATGCTTGTCCGCCGCGCGCAAAATGATCGAATTCAGCAGGCGCATCTCTTCTTTCAGTACGCCTACTGCGTTCGTTAAGCCGTTGGCTCGCAGCGAGTTACTGCACACGAGCTCGGCGAACTTGTCGGAAATATGCGCCGGTGTTTTTTTCACCGGACGCATTTCATATAATATAACCGGAACGCCGCGGCTGGCGATTTGCCAAGCGGCCTCGCTGCCGGCGAGGCCCGCTCCGATGACGGTTACTGCTCGTATATCTGACAACTTGCTTTCCTCCTGGCACCATGCATAGCGTCGCCCGCCTGCAACCGTTAATCTTCCAAGGCGTCCGCTTCTTCCCTGGCTTCTTCTTTAAAATCGCATTGAACACATTGGACAAACGTCCCTGACTTGTTCCGCTTCTCGATCATCATCGCCCCACAGCTCGGACAAGGCTGCTCCACCGGCTTATCCCACGAAACGAATTCGCACTCCGGATACCGGTCGCAGCCGTAGAAGATACGGCCTTTTTTGCTGCGGCGCTCAATGATTTTACCCTGCTTGCACGAAGGACAAGTTACTCCCGTATCTTTGACGATCGGCTTCGTATTGCGGCATTCGGGAAAACCAGAGCAAGCTAGAAACTTGCCGAACCGGCCCATCTTGAATACGAAATGGCGTCCGCATTTCTCGCAAATTTCATCGGAAACTTCGTCCTGAATTTCAACTTTTTCCATTTCTTCTTCGGCCACTTCCAGGCGCTTCTCGAACGATTCGTAAAATTCGCTCAACACCTGCACCCAATCTTCCTTGCCTTCCTCGATATGGTCAAGCCCTTCCTCCATCTGGGCGGTAAACTCCACGTCCAGTATTTCCGGAAAAAACTCGATCATCAGCTCGATGACAAGTTCGCCGAGCTCGGTCGGCACAAACTTCTTCTCTTCAATCGCAACGTAACCGCGCTTTTGAATCGTCTCGAGCGTAGGCGCGTACGTACTTGGCCGTCCGATTCCCATCTCCTCCAGCGCACGGACCAGGCGTGCTTCCGAGTAGCGCGGAGGCGGCTGTGTAAAATGCTGCTTCGGATCGATCTGGTTCTTTACCGCTTGATCGCCCTGCTTGAGCGGCGGCAGCAGCTTCTCATCGTCGCCAGTGTCCGGCGCGGCGTCATCCGTGCCTTCCACGTACACTTTCATAAAGCCGTGAAATTTGATTTTCGAGCCCACGGCGCGGAACACCGTCCGCCCGGCCGACAGATCGACCGTCATCGTGTCAAGTACCGCCGAGGCCATCTGGCTGGAAACGAACCGTTCCCAGATCAGCTTATAGAGCCTGTATTGGTCACGGCTCAAGTATGACTTGATTTGCTCCGGTTCGCGAAGCACGGAACTCGGACGAATGGCTTCGTGCGCGTCCTGCGCATTCGCGTTTTTCTTGATGTAGTTTCTTGGCGTTTCCGGGTAAAAATCGGCGCCGTATTTTTGCAAAATATATTCTTTGGTTTCCTCCTGGGCTACCGGAGATATACGGGTCGAGTCGGTACGCATATACGTAATGAGACCTACCGTTCCTTCGCTGCCCAGATCGATTCCTTCATATAATTGCTGTGCTACGGACATCGTCTTCGCCGCGCGGAAATTTAACTTTCGCGCCGCTTCCTGCTGCAAAGAGCTCGTAATGAACGGCGGAGACGGATTGCGCTGACGCTCCTTCTCCCTTACTTCCGTGACAACAAAGTCGGCTTTCTCCAGAATGGACATCACTTCTTGGACTTCCGCCTCATTGTGCAGCTCTTTCTTGCTGCCGTCTACGCTATAAAAGCGGGCTTCGAACTCCGCTTTGCCTACGGCAAGCTTCGCCGTGATCGTCCAATATTCTTCCGGCTCGAACGCTTTGATTTCGTTTTCGCGATCGTAAATGAGCTTGACGGCAACCGATTGCACCCGCCCGGCCGACAGCCCTTTTTTCACTTTCTTCCACAGCAAAGGGCTGATTTTGTAACCGACAAGCCGGTCTAAAATTCGGCGGGCCTGCTGCGCGTTAACCAGATCCTGATTGATTTTGCGCGGCGTCTTGAAGGCATCCTTCACCGCCTGCTTCGTAATTTCGTTAAATACAACGCGACATGCGTCTTGGTCGGACAGCTCCAAATAATGTGCCAAATGCCATGCAATCGCTTCCCCTTCGCGATCAGGGTCAGCCGCGAGGTATATTTTTTTAACGCGCTTGCTGGCATCCTTCAATTCCTTGAGAACAGATCCTTTGCCGCGAATCGTAATGTATTTAGGTTCGAAATTTTTCTTTACTTCTACGCCAATCTGGCTTTTCGGCAGATCCCGGATATGACCCATCGAAGCTTTGACAATATATTTGCTGCCCAAATACTTGCTGATCGTTTTCGCTTTTGCGGGTGACTCCACAATGACCAACGAATCCGCCATAACGGTGCTTCCCCCTCCGACTGATGATGATATATATCAAATAATCATATAGACTGAACCTGGCAGTTCGACGACTCTCCGCGTCAATAGTAAATTTATCAGAACTGAATGCAAATGTCCAAACGTAAATTGACTTTGGGTCAAGAGCTCGTCGACGCCCATCGGCTTGCAGGCGAGCAAGTCCAGCACTTTTTGTTCGTCTTCGCCTACGGGAACGGTCGTTTCCGTTGTATGATTAATGTATGCGGATCGTTCCAAACATATCCGGCCCGCGTATTCTTCCATGATGTCCTGAGCTCCCGTGACAAGTTTGGCTCCCTGCTTCAACAGCGACAGCGTGCCCTGACTCTTGGGCGATGTGATCGGACCGGGAACCGCGAATACGTCTCTGGATTCATCAAGCGCCAGGTCGGCCGTGATGAGCGATCCGCTCTTCTCCGCAGCTTCCACAACGACAATGCCGAGGCTCAGCCCGGCGATAATGCGGTTGCGCTGGGGAAACAAGCCGGGATGCGACTTGGTGCCGATCGGATATTCCGATACCAGCAGCCCTTTGGTGCCAATGTTCCGGTACAGCGGCTTGTTCTCCGGCGGATACACTTCATTGATCGCGCAGCCTAGAACGGCGATCGTGCTTGCCTTTTCGCGAAGTGCTCCTTCATGCGCGGCACTGTCAACCCCGCGCGCCAAGCCGCTGACAACGCAAAATCCGTTTGCGGACAGCGATTGCGCCAGCCGTTCTGCCGTCGTCCGTCCGTAAGCCGTCGGCGTGCGCGTGCCAACGATCCCGATGCAAGGCTGTGACATCAGCGCGATGTCGCCGATGTAGTACATGATCCACGGCGGGCTGGCCGTTTCCAGCAGCAGCTGCGGATAAGAATCATCCCATACGGTAATCCATCCGATGCCCCGCTCCGTATACTGCTTCATTGTCGCTTCCAGCCGCTGCGGCTCAAGCGCATCCAACCCTTTCCAAAGCACCTCGGCTTTGGCCGCTTGCAAGCCGAAGCCGATCCAGTCGTCTTTCGTAAAAGCAAGCATATCCGTCAACTGCGTAAACGTTTCGGTAAGCCGGCTAATCGTCTTAAAACCAATGCCTGCCATATGATGCAAAGCAAACAGCAGATCGCGGTTGTTCATCTAGTATATTACACTCCTTTGTATGGAAACAACTTTTGGGAATCGAAGATCATGGCGAAAACAAGAAAAAGCCTCCCATCACCGTCTTAATGAACGGAAATGAGAGGCTTCTTGCCCAGCTCGTTTATATCGGAAACCTTATTATTTCTTTGTAGTGCACTTTTCGAGCAGCCCTTTTTCTTCAAGCACGCTCACAAGCGTGGAGCCCATCTCGGAAGGCGTCGGAGCGACTTTAATGCCGCAGCGCTCCATTGTTGCCACTTTCTCAGCCGCCGTGCCTTTGCCTCCGGAAATGATGGCGCCGGCATGGCCCATCCGTTTGCCTGGAGGCGCCGTTTGACCGCCGATAAAGCCGACAACCGGCTTCTTCATGTTCGCAGCGATCCATTCGGCCGCTTCTTCCTCAGCCGTACCGCCGATCTCGCCGATCATGATGACCGCGTACGTATCCGGATCTTCATTATACAGTTTCAAAATATCGATAAACTCGGAGCCTTTCACCGGGTCGCCGCCGATACCAACAGCGGTGGATTGACCAATACCGCGGGTAGTCAGCTGATGTACCGCTTCATATGTCAGCGTTCCGCTTCGGGAAACGACGCCAACGTGGCCAGGGGTATGAATATATCCCGGCATGATGCCGATTTTGATTTGACCCGGCGTGATGACGCCCGGGCAGTTCGGCCCGATCAGGCGAGTTTTCTTGCCTTCCATATAGCGGGCAACTTTCACCATATCGAGTACCGGAATGCCTTCCGTAATGCAGATGACGAGATCCAGTTCAGCGTCTACCGCTTCCATGATCGCGTCTGCAGCGAATGCTGGCGGAACGTAAATGACGGATGCCGTAGCGCCTGTTGCATTTTTCGCTTCCAGTACGGTGTCATACACAGGAAGCGTTACGGTCGTACCGTTTTCAAGCTCGAAATCGACGTTCATGCCGCCTTTACCAGGAACGGCACCGGCTACCATTTGCGTGCCGTATTCCAGACCGCCCTTGGTGTGGAACATCCCTGTTGTACCGGTCATGTTTTGTGTGATGACTTTCGTATTTTTATCGATCAAAATACTCATTTCATTGTTCACATCCCTTGATTTTTTTGACGAGTAATATAATGAAATCACGTTCCCTGCACAGGGAAAGCGGAAATTACTTCACGAGAGCAACGATTTTTTGCGCGCCGTCAGCCATCGAATCGGCTGCAACGATATTCAAACCGGACTCATTCAAAAGCTTTTTACCGAGTTCTACGTTCGTACCTTCCAGGCGTACAACAAGCGGACGGGACAAGCCAAGCTCTCTTGCAGCCGCTACAACGCCTTCCGCAATAATGTCGCACTTCATGATGCCGCCGAAAATGTTGACAAAGATGCCTTTGACGTTTTCGTCGGAAAGGATGATTTTGAACGCTTCGGTTACTTTCTCTTTCGTCGCACCGCCCCCTACATCAAGGAAGTTGGCCGGTTCGCCGCCGTAGTATTTGATAATGTCCATCGTTGCCATGGCAAGACCTGCGCCGTTGACCATGCAGCCGATGTTGCCGTCGAGCGCGATGTAGCTCAAATCGTATTTCGACGCTTGAATTTCCTTCTCGTCTTCTTCATCCAGGTCGCGAAGCTCTAGAATATCCTTATGACGGAACAGCGCGTTCGAATCGAAGTTCAATTTGGCGTCCAGCGCCATGACATTGCCGTCGCCCGTAACGACAAGCGGATTGATCTCGGCGATCGAGCAATCTTTTTCGACAAATGCAGCATACAGCGCCAGCATGAATTTGACCGCTTTATTAACAAGCTCTCTCGGAATGTTGATCGCATAAGCGAGCTTGCGCGCTTGGAATGCTTGCAGACCTACAGCCGGATCGATGACTTCTTTGAAAATTTTCTCAGGCGTATGCGCGGCAACTTCTTCGATCTCCGTGCCGCCTTCTTCGGATGCCATCATAACGACGCGACCGGTGCCGCGATCCACGACAACGCCCACATAATATTCTTTCTTAATATCGCAGCCCTGTTCGATCAACAGGCGCTTAACTTCTTTGCCTTCCGGTCCGGTTTGATGCGTTACGAGGACTTTACCCAAGATTTCGGAAGCATATGTACGAACATCGTCGAGATTTTTAGCTACTTTTACGCCGCCTGCTTTACCGCGACCGCCCGCATGAATTTGCGCTTTTACGACGACGACCGGAGTACCCAGCGATTTCGCTGCTTCCACCGCTTCGTCCACCGTGAAAGCAACCTTTCCTTCAGGTACGGCAACCCCGTACTGCTTCAGCACTGCTTTGCCTTGATACTCATGGATATTCATTTAGCAAAATCCTCCTATCAGTAATGGCTTACTATATGGATTCGACGGGTCCGCCAGCGGAGCCTATCGAAAGCTAACGAAGATTGTGAACACGGACGCCCGCTTGTCCTTGAAACACAAACTTTAATTATTGTACCACTTTTTGTCGACGGTTTCCTTATATTTTGTGTTAAATACCCTTTTTTTCAATTGATTTTTTTTATTGAGATTGAAAAGAAAGGTTATTTGCAAAATAAACCTTTTTCTATCTCAATAACAGATTCTTCCTCTACTACGCGGTCGATCCTCGTCGAATGAACTCGAATTGAATTTGTTATAACGGAACAAAGCTCCAGCCTGCCCGATCATAACATGCCCAATTGCAGTTATATTATTTGTTCGCGGCCTCCCCATCACCAAGCATAAGCAAGACTCTTGATTAAGCCTTTCTTTAAAAAATCATCGTGGTTTCGCGTACGCTTGCTCCAACGATCCGAATGGTTCAGCTCCCCTGAAAGTTTGTATCGTCATAACAAAAGCGCAGCTTCCCGATCGGAAAGTGCGCTTTGAAGAAAAACCCATTTTACATATAGTTCGGATTGATCGGCGCTCCAGGCCGCGGCTCCCGCTCCGCTTGTTTCACAAACCGCATCTCGTTGCCGGTAAAGCTGCAAACGAGACATTGAATCGTCGGCTCGCTCGAATCTAGCTGCTCGGGCTCGCTGAAATCTTGTACGGCTCCGGTGACCGCATCCTTCATAAATCGCTGCGCATAATTGGAAATTACGCTAAATTTGACTCTGTTGGAACGGCAGTTCGGACAAAAATACGGTTTATCCTGCATGTTCTTATCACCTCTACATACATTTTCGCCCGTTCCCCCCGCTTTTAACCGTCCGTTCCATGATTTCGAAGCAATGGCAAAGTTGCGCATGCCCGCCAAACCTATTAATATAGAAGAAACAGATCGGGCGGATAAGGAAGCACCTTTGGCCATGTTATTTTAATGGGAAAGGTGTGTTTTGCTATGTACGGAAAAGTCGTCAGCGCGTGTCTGCACGGCGTGGAAGGCAAGATGGTCGAAGTAGAGGTCGATATCAGTAATGGTTTGCCGCAAAGCCAAATTGTAGGATTGCCGGATAGCGCCATTAAAGAATCGATGGAGCGGGTTCGGGCTGCGATCAAAAACTCGGGATTTACGTTTCCGCTGCAGCGTATTACGATTAATCTCGCGCCAGCCGACGTCCGCAAAGAAGGCTCGGCCTTCGATCTGGCCATCGTGATCGCTATCCTCGCGACAAGCGGGCAGCTCAAGGCGGATCTATATAAGGACACGATTATTATCGGGGAGCTTTCGCTCGACGGCTCCGTCCGGCCGGTTCCAGGCGTGCTTTCGATGCTGTCCACCGCCCGCGCCTACGGGATCGCCAAAGCGGTCATCCCGCTCATGAATGCGGAGGAGGCTTCGTGGCTTCACGGATTCGAACTACGCCCCTTGTCGCATGTCAGCCAATTGGCTGCTAGCGGAAACGGCGAACCGGCCGGACCGGTCGATTCGGATCATTTCTACGCGACTGCCCCGACCGTCTCGCTTCCCGTGTTGCCGCATGCCCCGCAGCCGGACTACGCCGATGTTAGCGGGCAGCAGCATGTAAAAAGAGCACTGACGATCAGCGCGGCAGGTATGCATAACGTCTTACTTATTGGTCCACCAGGAACTGGAAAAACAATGCTGGCAAAGCGGCTTCCGACGATCATGCCTCCGATGTCCGAGCAGGAATCGCTGGATGTGACGAAAGTTTACAGCGCTTCTGGGAAATTTGCCGATAGAAGAACGCTTGTTCGCGAACGACCTTTTCGGATGCCGCACCATACGATATCCGCCGCAGGCCTGATTGGGGGAGGTACGGTTCCCAAGCCGGGAGAAGTCAGTCTGGCGCATCGGGGCGTACTGTTTCTCGACGAGCTGCCGGAATTTTCGAGGCTTGCGCTGGAAGTGCTGCGCCAGCCGATGGAAGACCGGGTGGTGACGATCGGCCGAGCACGCGCCGTCTATACGTTCCCGTCGCACTTCCTGCTTGTTTCTTCGATGAACCCTTGTCCATGCGGATACTGGGGGAGCGAAACCGACCATCAAAGCTGTGTATGCAGCCCGCTGAAGGTAGCTGCCTATCGATCCAAAATTTCCGGCCCGCTGCTTGACCGCATCGATCTGCATGTGGAGGTGCCGAGAATCGAATATAAGCAGCTGGAATCCGCGCAGCAGCAGACGGCATCGGCCGAAATGCGCAGCCGCGTCGAGCAAGCGCACGCCATTCAAAAAGAACGCTACGCCCGGTTTGGCTTCACGTTTAATAGCGAGTTGGGCGGCAGACTGCTGCGTGAGCACGTCCGGTTGGATAAAGCTTCGGCTGCACTGCTCGAAATGGCGTTTGAGCGGCTCGGGCTCAGTGTCAGAGCGCATGATCGGATATTGAAAATCGCCCGAACGATTGCCGATCTGGACCAACAGTCCGATGTGCGAAAAGAGCATGTTGCCGAAGCGCTGCAGTACCGGACGCTCGATAAAAAAATGAATCCGCAGCAGCCATCGTATTAGAAGGCGCTGCGGATATGGTCGATTGCGGATACATTTCCCAGCGTATCGGACATCACGGAGACGACGTCAAAGCGGATTTGACGCTCGTGCTCCTTTTTGTGCATGAGATATACTTGGGCCGTCTCCATCACTTGCCGCTGTTTTCGATAGTCAACTGACTCGGCCGGCGTCCCGAAACCTGTCGAACTGCGCGTACGCACTTCGACAAAGACGAGCAGTTCGCCGTCCGCTGCCACGATATCGATCTCCCCGGAACGGCACCGCCAGTTTCGGTCCAGCACGGTAAGCCCTTGCTGCCGCAAATAAGTAGCTGCGGCCGATTCGCCGTGCGCGCCTAATTGTTTTTTGCTCAACCGTTCCTTCATGACTCGTTCGGCCACCGCCCTGCTCGTTGATCTGACCGGTAAATAAAGGTCAGCACCTCGGCAACAAGCTGATACAGCTCGGCCGGAATTTCCTGGTCCAGATCCAGCTTAGACAGCACCTCGACGAGCGAAGCGTCTTCCTGAAGCGGGACTCCGTTTTCTTTTGCTTTGTCCATGATCGCTTCCGCAATACGTCCCGTCCCTTTGGCTACGACCTTTGGCGCCAAGGTAGAATCCGGGGCATATTTAAGTGCGACCGCTTTTTTCAAACCGTTCGGCTGTTCGCTCTTCTTCTTCTGATTCATAGGCGGATATCCACGCCTTTGTAAGGAGTTCGCCCGTAAACTGACGCGAGCTGAGCCGAGGGGGAGTCGGCTGCGCCGGATGGCGTGGAACTTCCCTCTGCACGGGCAGCGGTTTTGTCCGGATAAGGACTGCACTTCATGGAGATGAACTGGTAACCTACCGAGGCAAGACCTTGTGCGATCTCTTCTTTATTCGTTTCGAGAAGCTGCTGCACAAACGGCAAGTTGTTATGAATATGCAAGCTGACAATCCGATTGACGACCTGCACGTCGATCATCGTATCACCAAGCGCTTTCATTTGCAGATCGAATACAAGCCGGCAGTTGCTTGCGTCGAGACGGCCGTTTTTCCCTTTACGGGATTGAATATGAACGGCCGCCGTCTGTTCCCCATTCGCGTCGATGATCGGAACGAACAGCGTCATATGGGAAAACAGCGCGGTCCGGTCTTGCGTCAAAAGCAGCTGCTGTCCCGTAATCTGTTGTACGGCTTGCTGCGCCGCTTCCTTCACGTTTGTAGGCACATCGCTTGCTTGCGACAGCTGAAGCAGCACGCTCTTGAGCGTATCCGCCGTTTTCTGGGCATCGGGCCCGGCGGCGGCCGGAAACGGCGCCTGCTCCGCCGGATCGCGATCGATTTGCTTGAGCGAATGATACTCATGCTCAACGCCGAGCGCTTTCATCAGGCGGCTGAGCACATGCTCGCCCGCCGGCGCATTTGGCGCCTGCGTCTCCGCCGCTGCCGGCTGCGCAGGCGCTTGCCCGGACCGTGCGGCTGGCGCGTCGGCGGCCGTGGCCGCGCCTTGCGGCGCAGTGGCGCTGCCCGCGCTCGGAGACGGCTGCGCATCAGGCCGAGCCGCAGCCTCGCCGCTCGGGGCGGCCGCCGGCGCGGCAGTCGCCAGCGCCGGCTTCGCCCCCGCCTGCGCCGCGCTGGCCGCTGCGCCTTCGGGCGGCGGCGCTCCCGCGCCCGCGCTGCCTTGCGCGGCTGACGGCGCCGCAGCACCCGGCGGCGGCACCTCGCCGCCGGCCTGCGCCTGCGCGGCACCGCTGCCCGCTGGCGCAGGCTGCGAGAGGCCCGTGCCAGCCGCTTGCGGCGCGCCTGTGCTGGCGGGGCCCTGCTGCCCCGCCGCGGGCAAGCCCGCCTGCGACGCTGGCGTCCCTGCGGCGGCGGCCAGCTTCGGCGCCGC
>NZ_CAJVAS010000002.1:119397-449697 GCF_910593845.1 Paenibacillus solanacearum
GCGAGAGGCCCGTGCCAGCCGCTTGCGGCGCGCCTGTGCTGGCGGGGCCCTGCTGCCCCGCCGCGGGCAAGCCCGCCTGCGACGCTGGCGTCCCTGCGGCGGCGGCCAGCTTCGGCGCCGCGGGCAAGCCCGCCTGCGACGCTGGCGTCCCTGCGGCGGCGGCCAGCTTCGGCGCCGCACCTGCAGCCGCGCTCTCCGGCTGCGCCGGAGACGCGCTCGGCGTCAGGCTCGCAGCCTTGTTGCCGGCCGGCGGCCCCTCAGCCGGCATCCCTTCCGCTGCAGCGGGTATGGCACCGGCTCTCGGCGGCACGGAGGCAAGCTGACCGCCTGCGGCGGGCAGACCCGCACCCTGCCTAACCATCTGTCCATCCGCCGGTTCAGCGGATGCCGCAGCGCCTTGCTGCGGCTGGCCTCCGGAAATGACGGTTTCCGCATCCCCTGCGGAGGCAGCCGTTGCGGACGATTCCGCTTTCAACAGCTGCCCTGCCGTTTGCCGCACTTGGTCCACAAGCTGACGCACGCTGCGAAGCAGCTCTTTCGTTTGCGGAGACAGCTCTGTCGAATCACCCAGCTCCTGTTCGGCGAGCGCGGCAAGCTGGGACAGCGTCTCATGCAGCGGAGGCCCTTGAACCGCCTGCTTGACGGACGTCACCGTCTCCGGTGTGAGCGGCAGCCCTTTTTGAAACGCAACCACCGCAGACGGCAGCCATTCATCCAGAGATACGTCCGCAGGCAGTTGAGCAGCCAATCCGGCAAAGGCCTGAACATTTTCCTTCGTTAGCGCAATCCCTGCCTGATGCAGCAATTGTACGAGCTGTCGTTGTGCCGGAGAGTCGCTGAGTCCTACCGCTTTTAGTACATCGCCAAGCGATACCTCGGCAATTTGAACATTGGAGGAATTCAGCGGTTTCAGCACCACCTGGCCGGAATCCGACGGCGGCTGCACTTGCAGCATCGTCACTTCTCCTTGCTTCATTGGCGCTTCCAGCCGCGCGCGAACTTGAACGCCGCCGATATTCACCAGCGCCTCTTGTTCCGAAATCGATTGAACGACCGTGCCTTTGACGACCTCGCCCGTTTTCAGCTCCAGCGTTTTGGGGGCACCCGCCTTCATATCGCCCATGACACCGCGAAGCAAGCCGCTTATGTTCATCTGATCCGCCCCTCCTTTAAACCGGAAATCATTGTCCTCATTAACAATCTAATCTATCAATCTAATCTATTAAACATCCATCCATTACAATTAACTTCTCAAGCCTCCGAAAGCCGAAAACCGGCCCAGGCTCCGCACAATCGGAAGTCCTTGCCGGTTGTCATCTCCGGATATGATATATATCGGCAAATGAACGACATCCTTGAAGACGCGCCCATCAAAACAGCACCTGTTGCTCCGCTTCCAAATTGCGTAAAAACGTTTTACGATGCATAGGCGTCGCCCCGAATTCCATAATGCGAGCCCGATGCATTTTTGTCGCGTAACCTTTATGTATCGCAATGCCGTATTCCGGAAACTGCTGGTCCCATTGCAGGCACATCCGGTCACGCGTCACCTTCGCAATGATCGACGCTGCCGCAATCGATTGGCTGAGGGCGTCTCCATGAATGACCGCCAGCTGTTCCGTATCCGAATCCACCTTTTCCGCATCGACGAGCAAAAAGTCCGGATCCGGATCGAGCCGGCCGACCGCTGTCTTCATCGCTAAGCGCGCCGCCTGCTTAATATTGATCCGTTCGATCGTCCGCACATCTACAATGCCGATGCCGATCGCAAGCGCCTCCGCCATGATAACTTCATATAAAGCGTCGCGTTTTTTTTCACTCAGCTTTTTCGAGTCGTTCACGTCCTCCAGCACGAGCCCTCTCGGCAAAATAACCGCCGCCGCGACCACGTCTCCGAACAAACAGCCCCGGCCCACCTCATCGACGCCGGCAATGAGCTGCTTGCCTTGCTGCCATAAATTTTGTTCATACTCCAGCACTTTGAATCACCGCCGCATTATCAAGTTCGCATGAACCTCATTATACCGCGCATCGGAGGGCTTGCCTATCCCCTTTTTCCCATCCCCAAGCTCTGCTGCGCGAAGTCTGCGATTTCATCTCCGCATTCGTTCGGGTCAAGAACGCTGCCGCACGTTTGTCTTTGCTTTGCCCATGCTTTGATTAAAGCGCCTCATTTTTTTCGCAAAAGTAAACAAAAAAACACCTCGGTCCAATCCGTCCGACGTGTCCTGCTGCTTCTATCGATGCATCATTCTGCAATGGCTTCAACTTCGATTTCGACCAATAACCGCGGATCAATGAGCGCCTTGACTTCGACCATTGTCGCCACCGGCTGTACGTCCTTAAACCATTCGCCATGCGCTCTACCGATTTCTTCCCACTTCGATATGTCGGTGACGAACATTCTCGTCCGTACAACATGCGTCATGGACGCTCCCAATTCATGCAGCGCCTTCTCAATCGTTGCCAAGATGTGCTTGGTTTGCTCATACGCATTCCCGACGCCGATCACTTCACCGTCTTTCATGGCGGTCGTTCCCGCCACTTCAATCCGGTTTCCGACGCGAATGGCCCGGCAGTATCCGACGACCGGCTCCCACGGCGAACCGGTAAACACCCGCTGTCTATCCAACCCGAACGCCCCGCTTTCTCCCTAGTTTCTCCAATTCATCATAACAAAACAAAAACCTTCAGTATATACTGAAGGCTCCAATTGTCATGCTTGTTCTTTATCTACTCCGGCAGTTCCAGGCTGATCCGGCCCAGCTTTCCGGCACGCAGCTCTCGCAGGATGAGCAACGACGCCTTTTCCAGATCAACACGTCCGCCGCTCACAATAGCGCCTCGCTTGCGTCCGATCGCTTCCATGACCTCGACGATGGCATTCGCATCCTCCGTATCCTGTGGAAGCTCCTCCACGCCGTACCGTTCCTGCAGCGCGTCCGCATAATGGACCGCCATATACCTTACCGCGAAAAAGGCGATTTCCTCCGGATGCAAAATCTCTTCCTTAATGGCACCAGTCGCGGCCAGCCTCAGACCCACCTGCTGATCCTCGAACTTGGGCCATAATATCCCTGGCGTATCAAGCAGCTCCATTTCCGTGCCGACCTTGATCCATTGCTGCCCTTTGGTCACGCCGGGTCTATCTCCCGTCGCTGCGATTTTGCGTCCCGCCATCCTGTTAATGAGCGTTGACTTGCCCACGTTCGGAATACCGACGATCAACGCACGGATCGCCCGGGGATTCATGCCTTTGCGGATTTGCGCTTCAATCTTGTCGGCGAGCAGCTCCTTGCTGCGGTTCATAATTTCTTTGACCGGATTGCCGCCTACCGCATCGATCGGCAGCGCCCGAAGCCCCTGCTCGGCAAAATATGCGATCCAAGCTTTGGTCGCTTCCGGATCGGCCAAATCGCTTTTATTCAGCAGCACCAGCCGCGGTTTATTCATTAAAATTTCGTCGATCATCGGATTTCGGCTGGACAAAGGAACTCTCGCATCAAGCAGCTCGATCGCCATGTCGATCAGCTTGAGCTTCTCCTGAATTTGCCGCCGCGCCCGTGTCATGTGACCCGGAAACCATTGGATTGTCAACGAAGGTCACCTCTGCTTCCCATTGCAGCCCGCTCGTCTATTTAAAATGAACGAGGCTGATTTTATCGAACGGCCAGAAGATCAAGTCGGCGCGTCCGACGATTTTATCATATTTAACGAAGCCAACGGACGGATCCCGGCTGTCTGAGCTGTTCGATCGGTTGTCGCCCATGACGAAGATACTGCCTTCCGGTACGGTTTGCTCCGAGAAATCTCTGTTGTTATAAGGTATCCCTCTTTTGGCCGCTTCATCCAGCGCAACTTTGAGATACGTCTCGTTCACTTGCTGACCATTCACAAATACTTTGTCGCCTTCGACGCGAACCTTTTCACCGGGCACCGCGACGACGCGCTTTATGTAATCTTTATCTTTCGTTGCATGGAATACGACGACTTCGCCATGCTTCGGTTCACCGAACCGATATATGAATTTGTTAACGATCAAGCGTTCACCCGTATAAAAATTGGGCTCCATGGAGGGACCTTCCACAATGAACGGGGCGAAAATGAGCCAGCGTATAAAAAACACCAGAGCCGCCGCGATGAGCAGCGCTTTGATCCACTCCCAGGCTTCGTTTTTGACAGGATTCGCTTTTTGTACGGTTTGATCTTGCTCCATCAGCTTCTGCCCTTTCGTTATCGTGGATTAAAAAAACGAAAAGGAGCTTGGTACTCAAGCCCCCGTTGTTCGTCTTATCGAATTTCTTGAATTCTAGCTGCTTTACCGCGAAGACCACGCAGATAGTAGAGCTTCGCGCGACGGACTTTACCACGGCGAGCCACTTCAATCTTGTCGATCTTCGGAGTATGAATCGGGAACGTTCTTTCAACGCCGACACCGTAAGAAATTTTTCTTACCGTGAACGTTTCGCTGATTCCGCCGCCGCGGCGCTTGATAACAACGCCTTCGAACAGCTGGATCCGCTCGCGAGAACCCTCGATAACCTTAACGTACACTTTCAACGTGTCGCCAGAACGAAATCTTGGAATATCACTGCGAAGTTGTTCCTTCGTAATCTCCTGAATCAAATTCATGGATGACTCCCTCCTTCCACACAGGTGTTCTTGCCGCCCCTAAGTTGCTTGCAGCTGCGGCTTACACCGCGCTGTTACAACAAGATGTTATGTTCTATCGATGTCACGTGCAGAGGACCACCGTTTTCCGTGGCGAAATCGCCACAACGTTACATATCATATCACAATTGAATATGAAACTCAACTGCTGCCTATATAAAAGTTTTTGCCCTGCAAGAGCAGCTATCATTCGCTTCGCTTGATCTCCTCAAGCCACTTTTGCTCTTTCGGCGTCAGCTCGATGCGATCCAGCAGCTCCGGCCGTTTCTTCCATGTCCGCAGCAGCGACTGCTTGCGGCGCCACTGCTCGATATTGCCGTGATGACCGGAGACGAGCACATCAGGCACTTCCCAATCGCGAAATTTCGGCGGGCGCGTGTAATGAGGATATTCGAGCAATCCCGTGCTGAACGAATCGGTCACTGCGGACGTCTCGTTGCCGAGTACGCCGGGAAGCAGCCTGACCACGCTGTCGACGACGACCATCGCAGGGAGCTCTCCGCCGGTCAGCACATAATCGCCGATCGACAGCTCGTCCGTCACCAAATGCTCCCGAATCCGCTCGTCATAGCCCTCGTAATGGCCGCAGATGAAAATCAAATGCTCTTCCCGGGAAAGCTCCTCCGCTTTTTTTTGCGTAAACGTCTCCCCTTGAGGACACATCAAAATGATGCGCGGTTTGTGCTCCAGTCCGCTCGTTACATCCTCGACCGCGGCAAAAATCGGCTCCGGCTTCAGCACCATGCCCCCGCCTCCGCCATAAGGATAATCGTCTACCGTATTATGCTTATTGTTGGAATAATCGCGGAAATTGACCGTGTTCATCGTGACAAGCCGCTTCTCTTTCGCTTTGCCGAGAATGCTCGATGAGAACACGCCTTCGAACATCTCAGGAAATAGCGTCAGCACATCGATTCTCATAGGTCGAGCAGACCTTCCATCAGGCGGACGACCACTTTCTTCTGCTCCGCATCGATGCTGAGCACAACGTCGTCTATGTATGGAATCAGGAGCGGCTTGCCTTTCGGACGCTCGATGACCCATACGTCGTTCGCGCCAGGCGATAAAATTTCGGAGATGGTACCGAGCACTTCGCCTTCTTCCGTTTCGACGGCGCAGCCGATAATTTCGTGATAGTAAAACTCATCGTCGTCCAGATCCGACAAATATTGCTCCTCGACCTTGAGCAGCCACCCTTTATACTTTTCCACTTCATTAATGTCCGCGTACTGCTGGAACTTCACGATAATCATATTTTTGTGCACGCGGGCGGAATCGACTTCAACCGGAATCATCGTCTGCTTCTCCGGATCGAAGAACAACAGCTTGCTGCCCTTGGAGAACCGTTCTTCCGGAAAATCGGTTTGCGGCACGATCTTGAGCTCCCCGCGTAACCCGTGCGTATTGACGATTTTTCCTACCGTAAACAATTGTTCGCTCATGCGTTACCCTCCGGAACTGCAAACTAAACGAAAAGAGCTAGGATTATCTCCTAACTCTCAGCTTTTCCAAAAATCACGATAAAATATCAACGGAAACACGTTTCGTTTCCTTTACTGCAGCGGATGCGACTACGGTTCGGAGCGCCTTCGCAATACGTCCCTGCTTGCCGATCACTTTGCCGATATCCTCGGGATGAACGGAAACTTCGTACGTAATGCTGCGGTCGTCTTCTTTGGCAGTCACGCGTACTTCTTCGGGATGATCTACCAGCGCCTTGGCGATAACGGTTATAAGATCCTTCATCGTACCCTCCGAATAGCAACGGGCATCGGCGAAACCGCCGAAGCCGTTGCAACGTTATCCAGCCTTACTTCTGCAGCTTAGATTCGTGAAACTTCTTCATAATGCCGGCTTTGCTGAACAGACTGCGAACGGTATCGGAAGCTTGAGCACCAGTTTGAAGCCATTTCAGTGCTTTTTCCTCGTCAATATTCACAACGGCTGGCTGAGCAACCGGGTTATAAGTACCGATCTCTTCGATGAAGCGGCCGTCACGCGGGGAACGGGAATCCGAAACCACCACACGGTAAAATGGAGCTTTGTGAGCGCCCATGCGCTTAAGACGAATGCGAGTTGCCATGTAATATCACCTCCCTAGTAGAATAAACAACCAGCGGCCTAGAACGGGAACTTCATCCCGCGGCCGAGCTTTTTCAAGTTTTTCATCTGCTTCTGGCCTTTCGGCCCCATCATGCCGGAGAACTGCTTCATCATCTTGCGCATATCCTCGAACTGCTTGATGAAGCGGTTGACGTCCTGCACCGAGTTGCCGCTGCCTGCCGCCAGGCGCTTGCGCCGGCTCGGGCTGAGCAAATCGGGATTTTGACGTTCTTCCTTCGTCATCGACCTGACGATCGCGGCGACGCGAGCCATCTGCTTGTCGTCGACCTTCATATCCTTCATGCCCTTGATTTTCCCCGCACCCGGGAGCATATCGAGCAGTTGGTCGAGCGGACCGAGCTTCTTCACCTGCTCCATCTGGTCGAGGAAATCGTCGAACGTGAATTCGGCGGTCCGGAGCTTGCGCTCCATCTCTTTCGCTTTGTCGGCATCGATGCTTGCCTGTGCCTTCTCGATCAGCGTAAGCATATCGCCCATGCCGAGAATCCGGGAAGCCATCCGTTCCGGATGGAACGGCTCCAGCGCATCCATCTTCTCGCCCATCCCGACGAACTTGATCGGGCAGCCTGTGACTGCTTTGACGGATAACGCCGCGCCGCCGCGCGTGTCGCCGTCCATCTTGGACAGCACGACGCCGGTAAGCGCCAGCTGCTTGTGGAAGCTCTCCGCCACATTGACGGCGTCTTGACCAGTCATGGCGTCGACGACGAGCAGAATTTCGTCCGGGTGAACCGTCTCGACGATTTGCTTCAGCTCGTCCATCAAATTCTCATCGATATGTAGGCGGCCTGCCGTATCAATAATCAAATAATCGTTGTTATGGTCTTTTGCATGCTGCAAAGCTTGCTTCGCAATCTCGACCGGACTCACTTTATCGCCCAGCGAGAATACGGGAACCTTCAGCTGTTCGCCGAGCACCTGCAGTTGCTTGATCGCGGCCGGACGGTAAATGTCGGCTGCGGCCAGAAGCGGCCGATGGTTTTGCTGCAGCAGCATCTTGCCGAGCTTGCCGGTCATCGTCGTCTTGCCGGCGCCTTGCAGTCCCGCCATCATGATGACGGTAGGCGGCTTGTTCGCACGGGCCAGCTTGCTTTGGGCCCCGCCCATCAGCTCCGTCAATTCCTTGTTTACGATGTCGATTACGATCATCGCCGGGGTAAAGCTTTGCAGCACTTCCTGGCCGATGGCGCGTTCCTTCACCTTCGCAATGAATTCTTTGACGACCTTGAAGTTAACATCCGCTTCCAGAAGCGCCAGTCTAACTTCGCGCAGCGCCTCGCTGACATCGTCCTCCGTAAGCTTGCCTTTTCCCCGCAGCTTACTGAACACGTTCTGCAACCGGCTCGCCAATCCTTCAAATGCCATGGGTCGTCACCTCTTTTCTTGCGGAAATAGAGTTTTAATCCAGTTCGGACAACTGGTCCGTGATCGCCCGGAACGAATCCGCGCTTCCTGCCGGAAGCTCCGTTTCGAACCGGCCGAGCCGCCCCAGCAGCTCCTGCCGCTGTTCATGCTTGGCCAGCAGCCGAAGCTTGGCTTCGTATTCTTCGAGCACAGACTCGGCTCGTTTAATATGTTCATATACCGCCTGGCGGCTGATTTGAAACTCGGAAGCAATTTCGCCGAGCGAGTAATCGTCGTGAAAATAATGCTTGAGAAACATTTGCTGCTTCTCCGTAAGCAATTGCTGATAAAAATCAAACAGCAAGTTAATCCGATTCGTCTTCTGAAGAACTTCTTCTTCCGTCATTCGTGCCTCACCCCCGTTAAGGTAAAACACTTTACAGTGAAACAACAAAACCTATGATACTGAAATCCGGGACCGATGTCAAGCATTTCTCCTTGTCAGGCAAAATCCTTGCTGCAGCCTGCGATTTCACGGCTGTATGACAAGTTGTCAAGCAGCCCGCCATCTATCGGGATTTCGCATCGGCAGTGCCGTCACCGGGAAAGAAGCCGCCCCGCAGCAGGTCGTTCAAGCGTTAATCGCAAGAGCACCCGGCGTCGGTATAGCTCGGATGCGTACGCATCCCTATGGAGCGCGATGAAACGGATCAGCTCTCGACGCGTTCTGCGTCTGCACCGATCCACTTGCTGAACAGCGCATGCACGAATTGATCGGAATCGAATTGCTGCAGATCGTCCATTTTCTCGCCAAGCCCGACGAATTTGACCGGCAGCTTCAGCTCCTGGCGGATCGCTATGACGATCCCCCCTTTGGCCGTCCCGTCCAGCTTCGTGAGGACAAGTCCTGTCAGGCCGGACTTCTCGTCGAACAGCTTCGCCTGCATGAGCGCGTTCTGCCCTGTCGTCGCGTCGAGCACCAGCAGCACCTCGTGCGGCGCTTCCGGCACTTCGCGGCGGATGACGCGGTAAATTTTATTCAGCTCTTCCATCAGGTTCACTTTATTTTGCAGCCGGCCTGCCGTATCGCACAGCAGCACATCGACCCCGCGCGACTTGGCCGCCTGCAGCGCGTCGAACATGACCGCCGCCGGATCGGAGCCCGCCTGCTGCTTGATCACGTCGACGCCGGCGCGGCGACCCCATTCCTCGAGCTGCTCGATGGCGCCCGCGCGGAATGTATCTCCTGCGGCCAGCATGACTTTCTTGCCCTCAGACTTCAACTTATGCGCCAGCTTGCCGATCGTCGTCGTCTTGCCGACACCGTTAACGCCGACGAACAAAATGACCGTAAGACCCTCGTCCGCCATCTTCAGCCCGGTATTTTCGTCGCCCTTGAGCAGCCCGATCAGCATCTCCGACAAGATCGGCTGCAGCTCGCTCGGGCTTTCGATTTTGCGCTTTTTGACTTCGCCGCGCAAATCTTCGATCAGCTTCATGACCGTGTTGACGCCGACGTCGGCGCCGATCAAAATCTCTTCCAATTCCTCGTAAAATTCTTCATCGATTTTTTTGCGGGTGGAAAACAAATTGTCCATCTGCTCAACGAACACGTCGCGCGTCTTGGAAAGCCCTTCTTTGAACTTGTTCGTCACCGCTTCGGTCTTTGCGGAAATCGTTTCTCTTAATTTTTTAAAAAAGCTCATGGACTCTCCACCTTTAGTTCTAATTCATTGTCCTCGTGTCAAAGCTTAAAATGAAATTTTTATCGATGATGTGGCCGGCCAACGGTCCGCGGACCGACCGGTTACTAGGCCTACCCGGCTTCCATGATCGCCTCATCCTCTTCGAGCCGGACGGAGACCAGCTTGGATACGCCGCCTTCCTCCATCGTTACGCCGTACAGCACGTCCGCTTCTTCCATCGTGCCTTTGCGGTGCGTCACGACGATAAACTGCGTCTGCTGTGAGAACTCGCGCAAATATTCGGCGAACCGGGCTACATTCGCTTCGTCGAGCGCGGCTTCCACCTCGTCGAGCACGCAGAATGGCACCGGCTTGACGCGAATAATCGAGAACAGCAGCGCAATGGCCGTCAGCGCCCGCTCGCCGCCGGAGAGCAGCTGCAAATTTTGCAGCTTTTTGCCTGGCGGCTGCGCTACGATCTCAATGCCGGTATCGAGCAAGTTTTCCGGTTCGGACAAGATCAGATCGGCGCGGCCACCTCCGAACAGCTTGGCGAATACGATGACGAAATGCTCGCGAATCGCATCGAATGTGCTGCGGAATCGTTTGGCCATCTCTTCGTCCATCTCGCGGATCACCGTATAAAGCGCGGTCTTGGCTTCCACCAGATCGTTTTTCTGATCGGATAGGAACGTATACCGCTCATTGACCCGCTGGTATTCTTCGACCGCTCCCAGATTCACCTCGCCCAGAATGGCGATTTCCCGCTTCAGGTCGCGCACCTTGTTCTGCGTGCCGAGTACGTCTTCCGGAACCGGGTAGCGCACCTTGGCCAGCTCGAAGCTCAGCTCATAGTCTTCGGACAGTTTTTTGAGCAGGTTTTCCAGTTCGACGTCGAGCCGGTTCACGCGCACTTCTGTCTGATGCAGCTGCTCTTCCACTTGCTTGAGCTGTGTCCGCTGCTCCCGGGTTTTGTTCTCCTCGGCCTCCAGCTTCGCCGTCCGCCGTGCGCGTTCCGCCCGTTTCATGTCGAGCTGCTCGGCGCATGTTTGCTTGCGCAGCTTCAGCTCGTTCAGCAGCTCGATCTGACGGGCGGTCTCGCTCTCATGATTTTCCATCTCCAGCACAAGGTCTTGCTCCGCTTTACGGTTCGCCTCGAGTTCGGCTTTCAGGAGCGCCTGCTCCGTCTTGAACCGGCGGTCCTGCTCCTCCAGCGACTGCAGCTCCGACGATTGCGAAGCAACCTTCACCTTCAGATCGGTCAGCTGCGTCTGCAGCTCCTCCTTGGCGAATTCGCTCGCTTTGCGGCGCACTTCCGCATCGCGGATCGCCTGCTGCAGCTCCGCTTCTTCGCGCTGCAGCCGCGTGATCGCTTCTTCCGCCGCCGCGCCTCTCGCGGCAAGCTCGCCCTTCTCCTGCGACAGCGATTCGCCGTCGGCACCATAGAGCGCAAGCTGCTCCGTCACCTGCTTCGCCTCGTTCTCGAGCGGCTCCAGCGAGGCGCGGATCTGCTGCTCCTCGATGCGCTTGCTTTCGCCGACGGCTCGCAGCTCGTCCAGCTCGCCGTTCGCTTCGGCGATTTCACGCTTGAGCAGCTCCGCTTTTTGTCCGAGCTCGCGCAGCTGGGTCGTGGACAAGGCGATCTCCTTGTCCATTTCTTCGATTTGCCGCTGACGGCTTAAGAGACTTGTCGTCTTCTTCTGCTGGCTCCCGCCGGTCATCGAGCCGCCTGCATTGACAACATCGCCCTCCAGCGTGACGACGCGGTAGCGGTACTGCACCCGCGCCGCGATGCGGTTGGCGAACTCGAGCGACTCGGCAATGATGACGTTGCCGAGCAAGCTTCCGACGATTTGGCGGTACGTATCGTCGTATTCGACCAGCTCGGCCGCAATCCCGACGAAGCCCTCCATCCCCTGCACTTGTCTGTATTCGCTCTCCGGGACGGACCGGCCGCGAATGACGTCAAGCGGCAAAAAGGTCGCCCGTCCCATTTGTCTGCGCTTCAGAAAGGCAATCGCCTCGCGTCCGGACGCTTCATTCTCCACGACAACATGCTGCAGCGCGCCGCCCAGCGCCGTTTCCATCGCGACCTCGACATGAGCCGGCACTTTCACCAGCTCCGCGACTGCCCCGCGAATGCCGCGCAAATCACCGCGGTCTTTCGCCTTCAGCACTTCTTTGACGCCGTGCATGAAGCCGTCGTAATCGCTGGCCATCTCATGCATCGTATCGCGCCTCGACACCATCGCGTCCAGCTTCTGCTCCCACTTGCGCACGGTTGCCAGCGCTTCGTCCGCGAGCCGCTGCTTTTCTTTGATCCCAACGCTCAGATCCAAGTACTTGCTGCGCACGTCGGCGATCGCTTTAACCGTCTCCTCCAGCCGCTTTTCCAGCTTGGCCTTGCGGTCCGCAATGCTCTCTTGCTGCTCCCGCCATTTGCGATGCTCGTCGCCGAGCCGCTCCATCCGGCGGCTCAACGCCTCAAGCTGCTGCTGCGCGTATCGCGATTCGTTGCGCGCATTGGCCAGTTCACCCAGCTTCTCCAGCAGCTCGGCTTTGAGCCGGTCTTCCTCTTCGCTGCTGATCCCGCCGGCTACGCCAAGCAGCCGGTCTTCTTCCTCTTTCAGCTTGGTCTGGTACGTGGCGAGCTCCGCAGCAATCGCTTCGATTTTTTGACGATGCCCCGCCATCTCCGTTTCCTTGTCCAGCAGCCGCTGGGTATGCTGGGCTGCCGCCGATTGAAGCTGGCTGCGGCTGGCGGCAAAGTTCTTTTTGCGCTCCTTCAGCACTTCGCCCTGGCCTTCGCACTTCTCAAAATCTTCGCTGAGCTGCAGCAGCTCCTGCTGCAATCGCTCAATGACCTGTTCGAGCTGCCTTGCTTCCCAACGGTCTTTCTCCAGCTGCGCATCATGCTGGGCTACGAAGCCCGAAAGCTCCAGCTGATCACGGCGCAGCTGCTCTAGCTTCTGGTTCGTATCCGCCCAAGATTCGTAGATTTGTTCGATTTGATACACATACATGGCAATCTCGCCGGATTTCAGCTCTTCTTTGAGCTCTTTGAAGCGGATCGCTTTCTCCGATTGGTTGCGAAGCGGTTCGAGCGAATCTTCCAGCTCGGACACGAGATCGTGAATACGCAGCAGGTTTTGCTCCGTTTCCTGCAGCTTCTTCTCGGTTTCTTTTTTTCTCGATTTGTATTTGACGATGCCGGAAGCTTCTTCAAAAATGCCTCGACGCTCCTCGGACTTCGTGCTTAAAATTTCCTCGATCCGGCCTTGTCCGATAATCGAGTACGCTTCTTTCCCGATTCCCGTATCCATGAACAGCTCGGTTATATCTTTCAGCCGGCACGCCTGCCGGTTAATCATATATTCGCTTTCGCCGCTGCGATGCACGCGACGGGTGACCGTCACTTCGGCATAATCGAGCGGCAGCGATTGGCTCGCGTTATCCAGCGTTAACGAAACTTCGCCAAAGTTGACGGCCTTCCGGGCGTCGCTTCCGGCGAAGATGATGTCCTCCATTTTGCCCCCGCGCAAAGAACGGGCGCTTTGCTCTCCGAGCACCCAGCGGATGCCGTCGGAAATATTGCTCTTGCCGCTGCCGTTCGGGCCGACAACCGCCGTAATGCCCTGGACAAACTCCAACTCGGTTTTATCCGCAAACGATTTAAACCCCGACAGCTCGATACGCTTCAAAAACAAATGCCTCACCCCTAATGCGACTGTTATAACGTTGAAGCTACGCTATCAGTCGTCAAGCCTATTGCGATTGTAATAACGTTGAGACTGCGTTATCCGTCGTCAAGACTCGTGCGACTGCTATAACGTCCAATCCTTCCGCTATTGTACCATATTCCTTGAAAATTAGCAGAAACACGCATATCCCGAAAAAAAAGCGGCAGACCCGCTTCCGGATACCGCCGCCGCTACATTCGATTGCTATAACTGCTGCACCTTGATCTTCAGTGTGGAAAGCGCTTCGGCCGCAGCTTGCTGCTCCGCTTCTTTCTTCGAGCGTCCGGCTCCCCGGCCAAGCATCCGGTCGTGAATGTACACTTCGGCAATAAATTCGCGCTCGTGGGCCGGGCCTCGTTCATCCACAATTTTGTATTCCAGCGTCCCCATCCCGTGCTGTTGGGTATGTTCCTGCAGGAACGTTTTATAGTCCGTGCTGAGCAGCTTGCCCTGCTGCGGCAAAAACGGGAACATGTGCTTTTGCAAAAATTCGCGCACGATCTCGAGTCCCTGGTCCAGATAGAGGGCTCCGACGAACGATTCGAATACGTCCGCCAGAAGCGCGGGACGGGTGCGTCCCCCGGTCAGCTCTTCTCCTTTGCCGAGCAGCACATACGAACCGAAATCGAGCTGCTCGGCGAAGCCGACGAGCGAAGGTTCGCAAACGATCGAAGCCCGCAGCTTCGTCAGTTCGCCTTCGGAGCGGTCTGGGTACTTGTCGAACAAATATTCCGATACCGTCAGTTCCAGTACGGCATCGCCCAGAAACTCCAACCTTTCGTTATCCCGGTATTGACCGATACGGTGTTCGTTCACATACGAGGAGTGTGTAAACGCCTGTCGCAGCAGCTCAGCATTGCGGAACGGCAGGCGCAGCTCCGTCTGAAGCTGCTTCAGGTTACGATGCATGATATCACCTACATGTAAGCAGTTGGCTTGATTCACGGAGGCTATTCCCCATGAATCAAGCAATAGTTTAGTATAAACGCACGGCTGGGCCGTTATTCCTCGAACTTCTTGAGCACAAGCGTCGCATTATGTCCGCCGAAGCCGAAGGAGTTGGACATGACGATGCGAAGGTCCGCTTGGCGCGGCGTATTCGGCACGTAATCCAAATCGCATTCCGGGTCCTGGTTGTCCAGGTTAATCGTCGGCGGAATGATGCCGTTCTTCAAAGCCAGCGCGCAGATGAGCGCTTCCACGCCGCCGGCGGCGCCGAGCAGGTGACCTGTCATCGACTTTGTGGACGAGACAGCCACCTTGTAAGCGTGGTCGCCGAACGCCTTCTTGATCGCCGTCGTCTCCGACTTGTCGCCGATCGGCGTCGACGTGCCATGCGCATTGATATAATCGATGTCCTCGAAGGCAATGCCGGCGTCTTTGATCGCTTTCACCATGCAGCGCGCTGCTCCGTCCGGATCCGGATCGGTCATATGATGCGCGTCACCGCTCATGCCGTAGCCAATCACTTCGCCATATATTTTCGCGCCTCTATTGCGCGCATGCTCCAGCGATTCAAGAATAAGCACGCCTGCGCCTTCGCCCATTACAAAACCGTCGCGATCCGTATCGAACGGCCGGCTTGCCTTCTCCGGCTCGTCGTTGCGGGTCGACATGGCGCGAAGCGCACAGAAGCCGGCTACGCCCGTCGGGGAGATCGTCGCTTCCGCGCCGCCGCAGATCATAACGTCGGCATCGCCGTGCATGATCGTCTTGAACGCGTCCCCAATCGAATGCGTGCCGGTCGCGCAAGCGGTCACCGCTGTGCTGTTCGGGCCTTTGGCGCCGGTTAGCATGGAGATTTGCCCGGAAGCCATGTTTGCGATCATCATTGGGATAAAAAACGGGCTGACGCGCTTAGGACCTTTTTCAAGCAAAATTTTATGCTGCTCCTCCCACGTCGACAAACCGCCGATCCCGGAGCCTACGTATACGCCAACCCGTTCCGGGTCGGTATCTTCTTTCACGTTCAATCCGGCGTCTTTAAGCGCCATCAGGGTGGAAGCTACGGCAAATTGGACGAAACGGTCCATTCGGCGGGCTTCCTTTTTATCGAAGTAATCCTCGGGTTTGAAATCTTTAACCTCCGCAGCGATCCGCGTAGGATATTCGCTGACGTCGAAAGCCTCGATCGGGCTGACGCCGGAACGGCCTTCCATCAAGCTGCTCCAGAACGTGTCAAGGTCGCGTCCGAGTGCAGACATGACGCCAAGCCCCGTAATAACGACTCTTTGCTTCACTTTAGCCCACCTCTATCAAAATTAAACGATTTTTCCGCTTACGAATGGAGATAAGTCCCGTTTTTTTGAAGAAACGGGACTTAGCCAACTTTACGTATGAGATTTTATGTACTCAACTACTTGACCTACAGTAGCGATTTTCTCTGCGTCTTCGTCAGAGATTTCCATATCAAACTCATCTTCCAGTTCCATAACCAACTCGACTACATCGAGAGAATCGGCACCTAAGTCATCCTTAAAATTAGCCTCAAGGGTCACTTCCGCCTCGTCAACGCCTAAGCGGTCAACGACGATTCGTTTTACGCGATCCAAAATATCGGACATCCGGTTCACCTCCTCTTTGGTATTATACTTAACTTATGGACAAATTGCCATAGCCATCCGCAGACCGGCGCAAAAAAACAATGATTGGGAATATTCGGGCATTTTTCGCATTTCAAGATGGGTAGAAACGAGCACCGACTCCTCGCCATTGTTGCCTGTGCCGGACTTACATATACATGCCGCCGTCAACATGAATCGTTTGGCCGGTCATATAGGAGGCGTCGTCGGACGCCAGGAAGCGGACCGCCTTGGCGATATCTTCCGGCTGCCCGAGACGGGCCAGCGGGATTTGCTGCTGCAGCTGCGCCCGCAGCTCCTCCGACAGCTTGTCGGTCATGTCGGTTTCAATAAATCCCGGCGCGACGCAGTTGACGGTAACGCCGCGGGAAGCCAGCTCCTTGGCCACCGCCTTCGTCATGCCGATGACGCCGGCTTTGGCCGCCACGTAATTCGCCTGCCCCGGGTTGCCAAGCGCCCCGACGACGGAAGAAATATTGATGATGCGGCCGGATCGCTGCTTCATCATCGGGCGCGTCGCCGCCTTGACGCAGTTGAATACGCCCTTCAGGTTCGTATCGATCACCTGGTCGAACTCTTCTTCCTTCATGCGCATGATCAGATTGTCACGCGTAATCCCGGCGTTATTGACCAGTATATCGATCCGGCCGAACGTTTCCAGCACATGCTTGAACATGTCCTCCACTTCCTGCGTGGAACCGACGTTCGCCTTCACTTTGAACGATTTGCGTCCAAGCGCTTCAATCGTCTGCACGACTTCCGCCGCCGCCGCTTCGCTGCCTGCGTAATTCACGACGACATCGGCTCCGGCTTCAGCCAGCGTTAGCGCGATCGATCGGCCAATGCCTCTGGAAGCGCCGGTGACCAGCGCCACTTTTCCGGTTAGCATAAGTGGATCTACCTCCCCATGAGTTATGAGCTTTGCCTTACACGGCTGTTTCGCTTTGGAATTTGTCCAGAGCTTCCAGACTGTTCACGGAGTATACTTTCACGCTGCGGTCGATTTTCTTGATCAAACCTGCGAGCACCGTTCCCGAACCGAACTCGACGAACGTATCCACGCCCTGCTCAATGAGCCAGGCAACGCTGTCTTCCCACAGCACGGACGAGCTTACCTGCTCGACGAGCAGCCGGCGAATCTCGCCCGGCTCCTGCACCGGGCGGGCCGTCACGTTCGCCACGACCGGCACGGCTGCCGGCTCCATCCCCAGCTCCGCGAGCACGCCGTCGAGCTTGTCGGAAGCGGGCTTCATCAGCGAGGAATGGAACGGTCCGCTGACCTCCAGCGGAATGACCCGCTTGGCTCCCGCTTCTTTCCCCCGCTCGACGATCGCCTGCACCCCTTCCTTGCTTCCGGAAACGACGATTTGTCCCGGGCAGTTCAGGTTCGCAAGCTCCACCACCGCGCCTTCCGCTGAAACCGCTGCGCACAGCGCTTGCAGCGCCTCGCGCTCCGCGCCGAGCACGGCCGCCATCGCGCCTTGTCCGCCCGGTACCGCCTGCTCCATAAATTCGCCGCGGGCGCGTACGGTGCGCACCGCATCCTCGAAGCGGAGCACGCCCGCTGCGACCAGCGCGCTGTACTCACCCAAGCTGTGGCCCGCCACATAGTCCGGCGTGATGCCGAATCGCGTACGGAACAGCTCCAAGTAAGCCACGCTTGCCGTCAGCAGCGCCGGCTGCGTGTTGAACGTTCTTTTCAGCTCGTCGTCAGGACCGTCAAATATAATGCGGCTGAGCTCGAATCCGAGCGCCGCGTCCGCGGATTCAAAAATCTCCTTGGCGCGTTGGTCCGCGTCATAAATGTCTTTGCCCATGCCGACAGCTTGAGCCCCTTGACCGGGGAACACAAATGCCGTTTTTCCCATGAAGGTTTCGCTCCTTCTACCTAAAGTAATGTTACCAAACGAGCACGGATGCGCCCCAAGTCAGTCCGCCGCCGAAGCCGACCAGCACAACGCAGTCGCCTTCTTTCAGCCGTCCCTCTTCGTCGGCTTCCGCCAACGCAATCGGAATCGATGCCGCCGATACGTTGCCGTATTTATGCAAATTAATCATGCATTTGTCTTCGCTCAAAGCAAGCCGCTGCAGCGCCGATTGAATAATGCGAATGTTCGCCTGATGCGGAACGAGCAAATCGACATCCGACTTGTCGATTCCGGCTTTTCGAAGCGCGTCCTCCGCTGCGCTGCCCATAATGCGCACGGCAAACTTGAACACTTCCGCGCCAGCCATATAAATGAAATGCTGCTTGCCTTCCAAGCTTTGCGGAGATGCAGGGCAGCGGGACCCCCCGGCTTCCACCTTAAGCAGCGGGCCGCCGGTCCCGTCGGCTCCGAGCTCGAACGATTTGAAGCCCCGGCCTTCCGCAACCGGACCCAGTACCACTGCGCCGGCCCCGTCGCCGAACAAGATGCAAGTATTGCGGTCGGTATAATCTGTAATCTTGGACAAACATTCCGCGCCAACAACCAGTGCGTATTTATAAGTGCCGGTAGCTATGAAATTCGACGCGTTCGCCAAACTGTAGATGAACCCGGAGCAGGCCGCCGACAGGTCGAACGCCGCCGCTTTTTTTGCGCCGAGCTTGTCCTGCAGGATGCAAGCCGTCGACGGAAACGACATATCCGGCGTGATCGTGGCCACGATGATCAAGTCGATCTCTTCCGGGGAAATCCCCGCCTTGTCGAGCGCAATTTTCGAAGCTTCGTATGCCAGATCGGACGACGCTTGCTCCGGCGCCGCGATCCGTCTTTCGCGAATGCCCGTCCGGGTGACGATCCACTCGTCGTTCGTGTCTACCATTTTCTCCAGCTCATGATTGGTCAGCACCCGTTCCGGCACATATCTGCCGGTTCCAAGAACGCCTACCGCTTGTAAACTCATAAGTCACATCTCGCTTCCGTTACTGATTTCGGAGGACATGCTGCGAACCAGATCGTTTTGGATCGCGATCCTCGCCTGCCTAACCGCATTTTTGAAAGCATAGCTGTTCGACGAACCGTGGCCTTTCAGCACCAAGCCGCTTACGCCGAGCAGCGGGGCGGCGCCATGCTCCGTATAGTCCATCTTTTTGCGCATTTGCAGCATGCCTTTCTTGACAATGGCTGCGGCCAGCTTGGTCAGAAAATTGCGCATAAATTCCTTTTTCAGCTCGGACATGATGACGGAAGCCGCGCCTTCCACCGACTTCAGCATAATGTTGCCGGCGAATCCGTCGCAAACGATCACATCGCACGGCTTCCGCAGAACGTCTCTCGACTCTACGTTGCCGACGAAATGAATCGGCGCTTGTTCCAGCAGCGGAAAAGCCGCTTTCGTCAGTTCGTTGCCCTTCATCGCCTCGGTACCGATATTCAACAAGCCTACTGAAGGCTTTGTCAACCCGTGAAATTTGCTGCGGTACAAGCTGCCCAAGACCGCATACTGGACGAGCTGCTCCGGCGATGCATCCACGTTCGCCCCCAGGTCGAGCACGAGTACGCCGGCGCCGTCTATCGTAGGGAACATCTGCGCAAGCGCCGCCCGTTCGATTCCTTTGATCCGTCCGACCACAAGCGTCCCGATCGTCATGAGCGCCCCGGTGTTGCCCGCCGAGATCATGGCGTCGGCCTCCTGCTCCTTGACCATCCGTCCGGCAACCACCATTGACGCATCCTTCTTGCGTCTGACCGCCTTGACGGGCTCGTCATCGGGCTCAATGACCTCGCTGGCGTGGCGAAGCTCGATATTGCTCAGCTTCTTCCCTTGAAGCAGCGGCTCGATCACCGCCGTATCGCCGACAAGAATAATCTTCGTGTCCGGCCACTCCTCGGCAGCGGCGATCGCCCCCTCCACTACCGCATAGGGAGCGTGGTCTCCGCCCATGGCATCAATCGCTATCCGCATGAAGCTCTCCTCCGTCGCTACGGTCTTTGCTGGCATGATAAATAATAAAGTTCCCTTGGAAAACCATCTCATCCCCGACGTACGTAAATACTTCCACTTTCGCTTTTCCTTTCGATATCGAGCGTACGTATGCTTTGGCGATACATTTTTCCTGAAGCCGAACCGGCCTTACGAATCGGATGTCCGCCGCGGCCGTTAACGCTACCTGATCGTTGATCAGCGCAACCGCCAGCGAGTTCGCTTGCGAGAAAATATGATGTCCGCGCGCAATCTTCGTTCTGGAGAACACGTGCTCTTCTTTGATTTCAAACATCGATATGCCGCTCTTGTCCAGCTGTAGGTCGATCACATCGCCGATCACTTCGTGCAGCGGCAAAGAACGCACCTGATCATACGACTGCTCGGCCATCAGTTTCATCCGTTCCCGGAGCTCGGGAATGCCGAGCTCGAGCCGGTCCAGACGAATCGTCTGGATGCTGACTTGAAACAGCCGCGTCAATTCCTCGTCCGTAATAAAAGGATTCTCTTCAATCGCTCTGGTTAGCTGCTGCTGGCGCTGTCTTTTGGGAAGGCGTTCGATGACGTAAGCACCACCTTTGTTGGATCATAGCGCAAGTTCCTCGGTTGGGTATGTACCTGACACTACATCTTATGACCAAGTAATATGAGATAGTATAATGGATTGCCGTCCAAAATGGAAGCTTTCCTACGGCAAAAAAAATAGCACCTCACCTGTTGGATGAAGGTACTATCTCTTTGGCCGGTATAATTACTGAGTGATGATCTCTCTCTTTTTGTAGTGACCGCAAACCTTGCAAACACGGTGAGCCAATTTCGGTTCTCCGCAGTTGTCACATTTTACCATGCCTGGTACTACCAATTTAAAGTGAGTCCGGCGCTTGTCGCGGCGCGTCTTGGATGTTCTCCTTTGAGGTACTGCCATATTCCCACCTCCTTAAGCGAATTCACGATACGGTTACGATTGATTGTTAAAAAAATCCGCCAGTCCCGCCAGACGCGGATCGACCTTGTCCTGTTTACAGCCGCAAGCCTGCTCGTTGCGGTTCGTTCCACAGACGGGGCACAGGCCCTGGCAATTACTGCTGCAAAGCGGTATGAACGGGAGCGCCAGCATGACGCTTTCCGCCAAGTAGGGCAAGAGATCAAACCGGTCTTCCTGAACGTAAAGGAAATCGTCGCCTGCCTCGTCCTCGTCCGCTTCCAAATCGAAAGCTTCCGGATCCGGTTCTTCCCCTTTAACGAATGTTTCGTGAAACGGAATGGTCAGCTTCTGCCGCACCGGCGCCAAGCAACGCGAGCATGCTTGCTCCACATCGATTTCCAGCTGGCCGGTTACTTCCGCCATCCCCTCTTGATTCCGCGCTTCCAGCTGCACCTGCAGCGGGCCGAAATCGAGCAAGCTGCCCTTCTTCGGTAAAACGCCGTTCAAGTCTTCCGTTCCGTTCAATCGGATTGCCCCTTTGGAGGCTACATCCTTCAAATGTATAAGCATGTCGTATCACCCCAAACAAACAAATTTTATTATAGCGACTATCTCTTTGTTTTGTCAACATTTTCAGTTCATGCTATAGTAATTCATAGATGCTGCCAGCGATTCCGCTGGATTTTGTCGTACGGAGGAACCTCTATGCGCACGGTCGGTTTAATTGTCGAATACAATCCGCTGCATAACGGTCACTACTATCATTTCCAACAATCGAAGAACGCAACAAATTGCGACGCCGCCGTCTGCGTTATGAGCGGACATTTTTTGCAGCGCGGCGAACCCGCCGTCGTGAACAAATGGGCCCGCGCCGAGATGGCGCTGCGCATGGGCGCCGATCTGGTGCTGGAGCTGCCTGTGGCCTTCTCCGCGCAGCCTGCCGAATGGTTCGCCTACGGCGCGGTATCGGCGCTCGACGCAAGCGGCGTCGTCGATACGCTCTGCTTCGGCAGCGAGAGCGGCGATATCGCCTGGCTGGAAGCGGCCGCGGAGGCGCTTGAGCAGGAGCCGGAGACGGTGCGCCAGAGCCTGCAGGACGAGCTGAAGCGCGGCGCAGCCTACCCGGCCGCCTTCAGCCGCGCAGTGTCGCAGCACGTGCCCGGCGCACGGGAGGAGGAGCTGGCCCGGCCCAACAACACGCTCGGCCTTCACTATTTGATCGCGCTGCGCCGGCTCGGCAGCGCGATCGTCCCGCATACGATTGCACGGACGAAAGCCGAGTACAATCAATCGAGCATTACGGACAAGCAGATCGCAAGCGCCACCGCCATCCGCAAGCTGCTGTTCGAAACGCGGACGCTGGAAGGCATAGGCCCGTATGTGCCCGACTACACGCGGCGCATTCTCGAACGCGAATGGCATGCAGGCCGGGCACCGATCGACTGGGAGAAGTTCGCGCGCCCGCTGCTGCTTCAGCTGCTGCATCATTCACCCGAGCAGCTTGCCGGCTTTCACGAAGTGACGGAGGGGCTGGAGCACCGCATCCGGCGGGCTGTGGCCGAGCTGCCGCCGCTTGCGGACGGCGCCGTCGTTGAAGGGCTGCTGGAACGACTGAAGACGCGCCGTTATACGCGGACCAAGCTGCAGCGCATGCTGCTGCGCATCCTGCTGAACCATTCCAAAGATCAGCTCGCCGCCGATGTGCTGCGCGCAGGCGTCCCTTATTTGCGCGTGCTCGGCTTCACGGAGAACGGGCGCACGCTGCTCAAACGGATGAAAACGGCGGCGAAGGTGCCGATCATCACCAAAGTGACGGACGGCCTCTCGCCGCTGCTGGACCTCGATATACGCGCTACTTCCATTTTCGCCTTAGGCTACGACCATCCCGGCCCCCGCGATTTGCTCCGCGATTATTACGAACAGCCGATCCAAACGGGATCGCTTCCGGATTAGCCTCCCGCCTTGGGAGGCAGCTTTTCCAAATAGCTCAGTGCGTCGCCGATCGTCCCTACGGGGACGATCTTCATTTTGGTGTGAAGCTCTTCCGCGCGTTTGAGCGCGTCGGAATAATTCGGAATTTTTTGCCCTTGAACCTCTATGTCTTTGGGGCTGAAAAATATTTCGGCGCCTGCCTTATCCGCCGCGACAATTTTGTGCTGAATGCCGCCGATGACGCCGACGTTCCCTTTCGGATCGATCTCGCCGGTCCCGGCGATGATGTAGCCTTTGGAAATGTCCCCCTCCGTGAGCCGGTTGTAAATTTCAAGCGAGAACATCAGCCCGGCGGAAGGGCCGCCGATATCCCCCGCCTTGATCGTCACCTGCTTCTCCTCGGCATCCGCCTTAATGCTTTGCAGCTCGGCCGGAACGACGCCCAGTCCAACGCGCTGCGGCTGCGTCCCGCCTTCGCTCGGCAGCACGCCCAGCCCAATTTCCTTCGTCTGGACGGTTCCCTTGCGCTTAAAGGTGACAGCCACCGTATCTCCCGCCTTTTTGGAAGCAAGATACGTTTGCAGCTCCTTCAGCGCAGTGACCTCCATCTCGTCCACCTTGAGAAGGTAGTCGCCAGCCCGCAGTTCTTCATGCGCCGGAAACTCGGGATACACTTGCTGAATGACGAGACCTTCTTTTTGAATATGGTACGGAATGTTCAGCTTGTTGTAAGCCGCCTGAATCGCATTGGCCTGCGAGGAAAGCATAACGACTTCCTGCCGCTGTGTGTATTCCGACTCGGTCTCCCCTTTGCGCAGCAGTTCCTGCTTCATCCGCAGCTCCTCGTACGGTCTGACAAACGACATCAAATAGCCGAAAACGGTCGCATCCGCGACGCGAACCGTCGTCAGCATGAATTTGCCTTTATCCCCGGCATCGGCTGCTTTGGTGTGCACCATCGGGGCTAGCGCCTCCGCGGTACCCGGTTTAAAAATATACAGAGGCAGCGGCAAAAAATAAACCAGATAGATGATGGCGATCGCGGTAAAAACGGAAAATACAATGCGTGAAGCGCGTTTGAGGTGCCCCGCATCTCCCATGTTGTAATCCCCCCTGGTTCTTTTCGCAAAATGTATGTTGAGCAGCGTGTAACCGTTGCATATTGTTGACAACTGACACCGGTTCGCGGGTGTAACCGTTGCAATCCGTTGCAAATGGTCACCGGTTGTTCCTCGATGATCATTTGCAACATAGGTCTAAACAATTCGGACAAAGCGTAAACATGTACCAATCTATATGCGCTTGGAGTGATTCGGATGCAACGAAGGCATGCTCTCTTCTCCCCCCGCCTGGCCACGCTGCTGCTCGGCGTTTCCGCGCTGGCGCTCGTATTCGGCATAATCCGCTTTCCCGCTCAAGCCTTCCAAGCCTCCATCCAGGGGCTGCACTTATGGTGGAAGCTGGTGTTCCCCACGTTGCTGCCGTTTTTAATATTAACGGAGCTGCTGCGCGGGCTCGGGCTGCTTCATGGCCTCGGCGGGCTGCTTGAACCGCTGCTGCGGCTGCTGTTCAGGCTTCCGGGCATCGGCGGATGGGTTTTGGCACTCGGGTATACAACCGGGCCGCAATCGGGCGCAGCCGCGATCGGCGCGCTGAGAAAGGACGGCACGATTACGCGCGAGGAAGGCGAACGCCTCCTGTCGGCTTCGCATGTGTTTAACCCGATATTCATCATCGGCGTCGTCGGTGTGGGCTTTCTGCACAATGCTACGGCAGGCTTAGCACTGGCCTTCATTCATTACGCTTCGGCCCTATTGCTCATGCTGCTGCACCGCATAGGCGCCCGTTCTGCAAGCCTGACTCCGTCTTCAAGACATGCCGTAAGCGGGGCCGGACCAGGCTGGCTGCCAAGAAGCGCGCATATGATGCGAACGGCAAAAAACCGCGACGGGCGAACGTTCGGCAAGCTGTTAGGAGACTCCGTCACAGCCGGCATCGAACAGCTTTTTATTATCGGCGGCTGTATGATGATTTTTTCCGTCGTGATGCAAATGATTTCCTTGACGCACATTTCCGCAGCCGTCGCTGCCGTCTGTTCCTTGTTCGGCTTTCGCACGGAAGACTCTGCATCGTTGTTTACGGCGCTGCTGACCGGGTCGCTGGAGCCGAATCTGGGCGCATATGCCGTTGCCAGCTTCCGAACGCTGCCCGAATCCGCCCAATCGGCGCTGCTGAGCCTGCTCATCGCCTGGGGCGGCTTGTCCACGCATGCACAAGTCAAAAGCTTCGTCGCCGGGACGGATTTGCGATTTTCGCGGTTCATGCTCTCGCGCTTGCAGCACAGCGTGATCGCTTTCGCGCTGTCATTCATATCCTGGAAGCCGTTGATGGCTGCCCTGTCGCAAGACAACCACCAGCCGGTGCTGGCCGGCTATACCGCGGCGAACGCGGCCTGGTCCATCGAAAAGGACAGCCTCTGGCCGCTCATTAGTCCGATGATGCTTCAATTCGGCACGACAATTTTGATCCTGCTCTTATTGTCCGTTTTCGCCGCTTTTTTAATGAGCCGGAAGCATTAAAAAAGCTTAAACGCCCCTTACTTCATTCGGTCCCGCTGCCGTATTTGACGCGAAGCGCCTGCTCCACCTCGGCCGGAACGAGATCCGACACCGGGCCGTGGAAGCGGGCCACCTCTTTTACGATGCTCGAGCTCAAATACGAATATTTCGGCGTAGACGTCATAAAGAACGTCTCGATATCTTCACTGAGCTTTTGGTTCGTCGAAGCCATTTGCAGCTCATATTCGAAATCGGAAACAGCGCGCAATCCTCTGACGATCAGATGCGCGTTTTTTTGTTTCATATAGTTGATTAATAAGTCCCGGAAACTGTCAATTTCGACATTCGGCAAATCGGCTGTCACCCGGCGAAGCAGGTCCATTCGTTCCTCGACGGAAAAAAGCGGGTTTTTGCTCGAATTGTTCAACACTGCGACAACCAGCTTGTCGAACACCTTCGCGGCACGATGAATGATATCCAGATGACCGTTCGTTACCGGGTCGAAGCTCCCGGGATAAACGGCTATTTTCCAGCTTGTATCCGTTTTTTCGCCGCGATCGCGATTTTGTTCTTTAGCATCCATATGTACGGTCAGCTCCTTCTCCTGTTGCCCTTTAAATCTCGTTATTGCCGCTGCGATTGCGGAAAATGGTGATCGCGGTATCCCCGTATTCCGCGCGCCGCATCCATTCCAGCGTCCCTACCGCCGTATCGTGCCGATCTTCCGCGTCATGCTCGATGACGACGCGGGCCCCGTCCGCGAGCAGACGTCCTTCCGCCAGCACTTCCAGCAGGTCCGGAATAAGTTTGAGCTTGTATGGGGGGTCGAGAAATACGAGATCGAACTGCATGTCCCTTTTTCCAAGCGCTTTCACCGCTTTGACCGCATCGTTGCGGAACAGTTCCGCCCGGTCGGCCAGCCCCGTCGCCTGCAAATTAAGGCGTATCGTATCGATCGCCTTCTTGTCCATATCCGTCAATACCGCATGCTCCATCCCGCGGCTCAACGCCTCAATGCTAAGGCCCCCTGTGCCTGCGAATAAATCCAGCACATAACCCCCCTCAAAATACGGGCCGATCATGCTGAACACCGCTTCCTTCACCTTATCCGTAGTGGGCCGCGTCCCCATGCCCGGCACCGCTTTAAGCGGGCGCCCCTTGGCATTGCCCGAAATGACTCTCATGCTCCAAGCCTTCCTTCGCCGTAATAGTAATGCTATCGTACCACAAACGTCTTCCTGTGCACAAAAAGAAACAAATTTTTTTGCCAACACATGTATACTTTGGCTAAAAAATGCCCAACCTTATATCATCGACATCCGAAAATGTCGTAGACAACCGCGGAGAAGACTTACGTTCCCCATAAGCTCTTCGTCCGGTTTCTCCTCTCCCATGAAGGGCCTCGTCGTGAGACGGGGCCCGAATTATTTTCTCACATGATAACAAATGCCAAACAGTCCTTCCAGATCTTCTGAAAGGACTGTCTTTACGTAAGCTTCACTATTTATTCCAATCCCATTTGCGTCTTAAGCTTCAAAACGCCGCCTTTAAAACTGAATATCGCACTCGACCCGTTTGTGTTCCCATGATATAAATACATGATTGATGATTGCTGACCACCACCATCATTTTTTTCTGATATGACTTCACCGGGCCCGCCGATCATCCCCGTCACTTGCTCATAAGTCATCCCATAATAAATGTTGTCAAACACTTCTTTTGAAATCGTGATTTTCTCTTCTTCTCTTTCAAATGACGGGACACCGCCTATACCGCCTAAGGAAATCCCGGATCCAGCGGCATTGATTTGCCCGGGTGCGGCCAACTCTGGACCGGAAGCCGCGCTTTCACCGGAACTGGCTGCCTCGTTAACGTTAGATGTTGGCGCTTCGCCAGCCGTTTGAGATGGTTGAACGGATTCTGAAATGGACTCCGACCAAGTGTTATTTCTGGTCTCTCCTCACTCTATGTCTATGAAACAATTTTGACTATGTCATACGATTCGAGTTAACGTTTCAATTTATAAGGGCACCTTGCAATATATTTATGACAATGGGGATGCAGGCACATTGTCACCAGCATCCGGTTCCGAAGTTTGATCATCCATCGCAATCCTCAACCAATCGTGGGAGCGCCTTGATACGTAAGGGCTGTCCATTTTTTTGGCGACGATGCCATTTACCGTTTTATGTTTCCATTCACTCAAAAGGCCACTTGCGCTGCCCTCCGTCTGCGGTACAATGACGAAACGATCGTTTGCGTCCAGTACAGACTCCAGAATCGAACGTCTTTTGACAAGCGGAAGGGTGCGAAGATCTCGTTCTTTATAAAACAATATATCCCAGACGGCAAAATGAACCGGCCTCCGGGCAGCATACGCATCGATACGTCTAGTGTTGTTTAATTTCAATCTCTCTATCACCCAGCCCGGCTCCAGTTGGCCGGTATCGGGATTAACGCAGCATACTTCGCCGTCGAGAACGACATCGCCGCTCTCGATCGGGACGCGGTGCAGTTCCGGATATTGCCGCGTGCACTCTTCCTTATGACGCGTCCACAGCCTGGTTTCTCTCGCGTTCCGCGACAAAATCAGCCGGTGGCCGGCCATCTTCGGTTCGAATAAATAAGAATCGTCCGTGAACGGCTTGGATGCAGGTTCCGGGAGCATAGGGGAAATAAACATTGTCATCACCAAATTCATCATATCACGACGAATGGGATGAATAATTAGGGAATGGATGGGGGACATATAAGATTACTGGTATGAAACCAAACAAATGGAGGTATATCGATGGCTAGAGGTCAATCCAGAAGCAGCAATCAATTGGTGGTGCAGCAAGCGTCCCAGGCGTTGGAGCAATTGAAATACGAAGTCGCGCAGGAGCTCGGCATTCAAATTCCGCAGGACGGTTACTACGGTTATATGGCTACGCGCGACACCGGCGCAATCGGCGGACATATGGTGCGCCGACTGGTGCAAATCGCGGAACAGCAGCTGTCCGGTTTCCGCCGATAATGTTTTGAGCAACACCGCATCTGACGATACTTCGGCATCCCCTCGGTTAGCTAAACCGGCGGGATGCTTTTATTTATACGTCGATCCCGCTCTGCCTTGCGAAGATGACGGTATTCAGCCAAGCCAGCTCTGCACCGGTCAGCTGCCGCTGATACGCTTTTTCCGCCCAAGTATAATCCGACAGCAGCCCCTTATGGTAGAAGCCGTCCAGCGCGTCGCCAAGCATTTTCCACTGCCAGTCGTGTTCGAATTTCATCGGGAAGTCCTCCTCCTCCATCGTATCGTATTGTTCTAAACGGTACGTTCGTATGATCGAAATCAGTTTATTCGCATACTGCGGATCGGTTGCGTAGCCGGCGCTTTGCAGCGCATAAGCGGCCCCGGCATAGTCTAACGCCCGGCTCCGCTCAAAAAATCCCGCGGCAGCGTAACGGCCGTTCTGCAGCAAAAAGTCGCTATGATCCCTCATGCTGTCCTCCCAGCTGTCGTATACGCGAAAGCCGTCGCGAATGGTAATATAGCGTCCGTTCACGTACTCCTGTGTGACAAGATCGTTACCCGTGCCTTTAATGCCAAACAGGTTGTTACCCGGGGCAGCCGTCCCCCAGCCGGTTTCGAGCGCCGCTTGGGCCATCTTAACGGAAGCTAGCACGCCGGTACGCTGCTGCTCGGACACAGCAACAGGCGCGATGGTACGAATGAATTCCTGCGGTGTCATCCTTTCTCCCCCCTTGTATCCGGATGCTGTATTATACGCAGCCAACGGCTTGCCCGACCTTTGCAGATGCGCATGTTTCCCGCCCAATCTGCCGCTTCACCCGAACCGCTCATGCTAAAGGAGGGATAAGGCTTGTCCGTGCTGTGGGATCCACTCCGCGCCATATCGCCGCTGTGGTACCCGTAACATCCGGCTGGCGGCGCGGTCCAATCCTTGCGCAGCGCCGCCGGCGATCGACGTTCTATTGCGACAGCGCAAACGGCTCCAGCCATTCGGCACTTCGGCTGCCTGCGGGAGGGGGACTGTTGTGCTTATCAGCTTTCCCGCAGTACCCTGCCGGATACAGCACACCGTTGTAATAATGAAAGCCTGTCCGGAATGTTACGTCTTTAATTTCCGTTTCCTTGCTGCTCCGCTCAAGCGGATGAATCCCTTGGCAAGCGATACAATAAAACATACTTCGACCTCTTTTCGTATTCAGCCTCAATGATAGACAATATATACGCCCGAATCCGGTACGTTATGACAGGCTCGGCGATTTTTTCACAAATTCGCCTTTCGTGTCGAGTGCTGAAGGAACGAACAGGGCCGTTTACTGCCAAACGCAAAAAAACCGCCGGCGCCATGCGGCCGACGGTTACAATCCAACAGAATCGGAGGCTTCTAAGCTTGATCAGTAACTGATCAGCGAAGCCATCAAAAGCCCGGAGGCCACGCTTAGACAAAAAGTAAATATGCCTACCGAAATATTTCCTTTCGGAATTTCGGCCACGACTTTAAACGGCGTCAACAGCTCGAACAAATAAAATACGGCTATCTGAAATACGATGCCAAGCAGTCCCCATACGATCAAATCGACGATGCCGACAGAGTGGTATACCGCGGAAGCCAGCACCAGCACCTGCCCGATGATTTTCCCACCTAGATCGTAGGCGGCCGCTTTGCCCGCCGCCGCTTTCGCCGGGTTGCCGACATCGCCGCCGTCCCGGATCAAGCGAAACTCGTTGTACGGTGTCGTCCAATTAAAAAATAAAATGCCTAAGCCCATCAGCGGGACCGAAACTCCCAAATAAATTAAAAAATTAACGATCGACTCCCAAAGCGCCAATGCTGTAACCCTCCCGGCCTATGTATTCTCTTTCCTGTCCTTCACCCGCTGAACGCTGACGGCAAATAAAACGATAAATTATCGGTAATGCGTCCGCCTACTCTGGCGACAACGGCGGAGCCTTTTCCGTCGATAAGAAAGCAGCCCCACAGCAGACGTCCGCGGTATGGCCCCGTGAGCGTCTCGACCTCGATCGGCGGCAGCTCCGCATACTGCTGGTATATCATCGGCTGATGCAAATACTCGTCTTCCCCGTTCTCTTCGGGAGCGGTCCCGCTTCCGTCGTAAATCGTAACGCCGCTGCCTTCTCTCCCAAGAATCGGCTTGCGGACATACGCCATTCCTTCCGGGAAACGAGGCTCCAAATACGTCGGCAGCATATAACGTTCAATGACCTCATGCTCTCCCGGCGTATAAAACCGCCCCGTCTCATGCAAGTTCCAGATGAGCGCCTGCAGCGCTTTCGTCTGCGCCGCAAATCCGGACGGCGGGTTGATCACGGCCAGCTCCCGGTCGGCAATAAGCTTTAGCACATGCTCTCCGGTCGGATAACCGTCATCGTCGCGGTCTTGCGCCAATTTCTCGATGGCGTGCAGACGATAGAGCAAATCTACAGGTGTCAGCTCCGCAGCATCGCTCTCGTCGGCAGGCGACCATAACCGCTCGCCAAGCACGCGCAGCGCTGACAGCGGTGCAAAGCCCGCCCCCACCAGTCCTGATTGCGCAAGCAAGTACCGCGTCGTTCCCGCGTCTTCCTCATGCCAATCCAGCGCGCTGAACACGATACGCTCCGTCCTGCAGCCGGCCTGCCGGTACAGCTCCCTCATCCGGGTGAAAGCCGCCCCCAGCATTGCGCTGCAGCCGCGATTCGGGTCCTCAGCGCCGTACGCCTCGCATACGGCCCCGTTCACGTGAAACGCTTCGACAATGCCGGTCGGCGTATCACTGTTGAACTCGAGCATCTTCAAGCCGCCCGGAGTATCTGCAAAGTCAAATCTCCCGATCAACGTCGGGATCGTTTCGTCGAACCGCAGAGCGATAGCCCCGAACGACGCCTCGGGCAACCCCAGCTCCGCCCAAAGCGCCGGCTCTCCCTGCTGAACGACGGAAACCGTCTTGGCATAGATCCGGCCGAGCGCTTCCGCTGCCGAGCGCATTTCCTGATGCTTATCCCGGCTCATACGGTAAAGTCCGGCGAGGGCGTACTCTTGCCCGTACAGGCAATCCCACGTAAAGACGCCTTCGCTGCGAAGCGGTTCGTAGATCGCGTTTCGCCGGTCAGCGTAGCGGTCCGTCAATCGAACGGTTCCCTTGGTCATCCTTCTACGCTCCATTCTCATGATCCATTCCTTCTATCCCTGCAGGCACCCGGTCTTGACGCCGCGTGCACGCTGCACAATAAATATTCACCCCAGCGTTCCCCTCGTCTCAGGAACTGGAAATACCGCTGCTGCCAATGCCTCCGTGAGAGCCTGAGCTGACACCGCTAGAGGACCCCGATTTGCTCGACCCGCCGCCTGAGCCGTAATAGCCTGCGCTGGACCCGGACCGGCCGCTGCCGTTGTCGCAGTAGCCGTCCTGATTTTGATCGACGCAATCTTTATTGCTGGAGCAGCCTGCGCTGCTACCCAGAATGAGCGCCGACGCCAAAAACAGCTTTACCGCTTTTCGCATCGACAGCGGACGCTGGACCGGCTGACTGATCATCCCGCTGCTATCGTTTCGTTCCAATGCTGCTTCTCTCCCTCCGCTAAGTATCCGGCTTTACACGGGAACCGCGTAATACACGTACGTTTCCCGATCCTCGTCAATTTCCGTGGAAGTTCGGTACCACTCCCTGTCGTTGACGTACAAATAGTTCGCTTGCAGATGAAGCATCGCCTCTAACGTATCGGCAAAGCTGAACGTATGAATCAATGGGTAATCGGCCGTTCCCTCCGCATACTCTCTCAGCTCCATAACAACGCCTCGGCGCCCCGCTGCCAGCGGCTTGCCCCAAGGCATGGTCCGTTCATCCTCCGCTTCCTTCACATAAACGACATAGCAGGAGGACTCGACGGCAGCGGACGTTTTCTCGTACACGGTACCGTCCTTCACAAAGTAATCGCAAGCAAACCGCAAGGCGGTTTCATCACGGCCGACCCGCTCGTAATAATATAGCAGCGGAAATGTGTCGCCCTGCTCCGAGTACAGCCGGTATTCCAATCGTGCCACAGTCCAATCACACTCCTTTCTCTCTATGAATGTAAAACTAATACGCACGGCCGTCAAAAAGGATGCGTAGGCCGATCCTCCCATTTTTCCATGACAAAGGCCGCGCAACGCAAAAAAGAGCACCTCCTCTTAACGCAAAGGTGCTCCGAAATGTTGCAATGATGTAAGCTTCCTGCAGGCTTAAACCATTCGTTCTGCAGGGAGTCCAGCTTGTCAAAAGTGAGGACGTCTAGCCGAGCACCGCTTTCGCCAATAGCTCATAGGAGCGGAGCCGGCATGCGTAATCCGGCACAAGCGTGACGATTAAAAATTCATCCGTCCCACAGGCGCTGGACAGCTCCTCCAGTCGCGATCGGATGTCATCGGGTCGACCGACAAGCAGTCTGCCAGATCCGGAAGCCGCTGCAGGCGAAGAAGCCGGGCCCGCACTCACAGGCGCAGACGCCTGCTCCTGCCGGTGTCGACTGTCCGGGAATGTCGCCGTCGCATTCGCGGGCGCTTCCATCGAAGGCGCATTCGCGGAGAACGCCGCGTCCGGCGAATCCGGCTCCGGCTGGAACCAGCGGCGAGCTTCCGCCGCCCAGCGCTGCGCTTCCTCTTCCGAATCGGCGCATATGACGCCGATGGCAACGATGGCGCGCGGCTCTCGGCACAGGCGGGACGGCCGGAAATTTTCGCGATACGACGCCAGCACTTGCGATCCATCCAGGTTGCTCATGAACTGCCCGAATACATAACCGGTTCCGAATTCCGCAGCGTAAGCGGCGCTTTTCCGGTTGGTGCCAAGCATCCAAACTTCCGGCGCGACCGGCGGCAGCGGCCTAGCGGTAACAGGCTCGCCCTCATGTACGTATTCGTTTGCAAGCAGCGCAGTCAAATCGCGGATCGATTGCGGCAGCACGCGCACGTTTTCCAAAAAATTGCCGCTGAGCGCCATCATGACATGAGCGGAGCCGCCAGGCGCCCGTCCGATCCCCAAGTCGACGCGGCCGGGATATAGCGAAGAAAGCATATGGAAAGATTCCGCCACTTTGATCGGCTTGTAGTGCGGCAGCAGCGTGGCACCGGAGCCAATCCTGATCGTCTTGGTGCGCGCACCGATATGGGAGAGCAGCACCTCTGGCGACGTACAGGCCAGCCGCGGCATATCGTGATGCTCGGCGACCCAATACCGGTGGTATCCCGCGCGCTCGGCCGCCTGCGCAAGCGATGATGCTTGTGCCAATGCGCCCGCGGCGTCCGCGCCGTCAAATACGGGAGCAAGATCCAGTACACTCAGTTTCAATAAGCTCGACCCTCCTTTCTATATCCATTAATAAACGTTTTGGCCTTCGCTTGCAATCTCATTCGAAACGAATCGTTTTATGATATAATTTGACAAAAGAAAAAAGCTTCGTCACGAAGCTTTTTCAAGGTTCATTCATTTATTTAAATATTTATTCAAACATGCCGGGTCTGGTCGAATAAGGCCAGACACGATAGCCGAGGAGAGTACGCCATGCTGCTGCATAAAGGCGAAACCTTGTTCCGTCAAGGAGAATCAGGACCGTTATATCATCTCAAAAGCGGTCTGCTAAAAATCGTTCGCGTTCACGAGGATGGAAGCCCGATCTTATTCAATATTATCGTTCCCAGCGAAATCATACCCCATCATTCGCTCATCAGCCCGAAAGATTATCACGGCACGGCGATTGCGCTCGTGACCAGCGAAGTGGAGACGCTGCCCGCCGCGCAGTGGTACGCCAGCCTGAAGCAGCATCCGGAGAAGGGGCTTGAGATCGCGCTCCAGCTGCAAAGCAAGCTGCGCATGATGCAGCAGCGAATCGACCAGCTGACCCAGACGTCCCCGTCAGACAAGCTGCACAAACTGCAAGAATGGTTCGGAACGTATATCGGTTCGGCCGCGCTGACCGATGTGCTCACCCAAGAAGAGATCGGCCAGTTGATCGGCGTTAGGCGCGAGACGGTCAACCGGCTGCTGCGCGCGCAGTCCGCCGGCAGCGGCAGATAGCGCTCTAACGCCGCCGCGACCGGAATCAGGCGCATGCACGCACAGGAGAAGCTGCCGGCCGCCGATCCTCCCGACGGTACTCGCTCGTTAGATTACTTGCCGGATGCGACTGCCGGTTCATCCAAACTGCCGGCCGGACCAAAAAATTCGTAATGCACGTCAGCGGCGGGAACTCCCCACTCCTTCAGCGCATGATTGATCGAGCGCATAAACGGAACGGGACCGCAGAAGTAAAAGCTGGCGTCTTTGTTCGGTACAACGGACTTCAAGTACGGCAAATCGATATACCCTTCCTTGTCAAATGCCTGCAGCAGCCGATCGCCATCCGTCGGTTGTTGATAACAGAAGTGTACGCTCAGCTGCGCATGCTTTTGCGCCAGTCCGGTCACATGCTCCCGCATCGCATGGACTTCACCATTGAGGGCCGCGTGAATGAATATCACTTGCCGGTCGGGAGCTGTCTCCGCCAGTGTATTCAGCATGCTTACCATCGGCGTCAGTCCGACGCCGCCGCTGATCAGCACGACCGGCCTCCGGTCGGTGCGGTTCAGTACGAAATCTCCGGCCGGAGCGGTCAGCCATAGGATGTCCCCCTCTTCGGTATGGCGATGCAAGTAAGACGAAACTTTGCCCTCCGGGCGACCGTCCAGTGCATCCTCGCGCTTTACCGAAATGCGGTAGTACGGCTTACCCGGCGCGTCCGAAAGGCTGTATTGACGAATATGGGTATATGTCTCGCCCGGTATTTCCGGTTTGACGCTCACATACTGCCCCGGTTCAAAATCCGCAATCGCCCCGCCGTCGACCGGCACAAGGTAAAAGGACGTAATGACTTCGCTTTCCTTCTGCTTGCGATCCACGCGGAACATGCGAAACCCTTTCCAGCCGCCTTGCTGTCGTTCAGCCTCATCGTACATTTCAGCTTCTACCGATATAAAGACATCGGCGATGACGCCGTAAGCCTCCGCCCACGCCGCCAAAATCGGCTCCGTCGCCGCATCGCCCAGCACGTCTTTGATGGCAGTCAGGAGGGTGTTCCCGACGATCGGATATTGCTCCGCTTGAATGCCGAGGCTTCGATGCTTATGGGCAATCTGCTTCACGACAGGAAGGATTGACTCCAGCTTGTCAATGTGCAGCGCAGCCGCATAGATGGCGTTCGCCAGCGCTTCCGGCTGACGGCCCTGCTTCTGATTCGCATGGTTGAACACGTTCAACAGTTGAGGATGATTGGTGAACAAGAGATGATAAAACCGCTTCGTTATTTCCGTCCCGTGGAGTTCGAGGACAGGCACCGTTGATTTAATAATTTGGATTGTTGATTCACGCAGCATAACAAAATCACTCGCTTTCGATTAGCTTTTTGACTCGATACAACGAGTATACGCGACTGCCCAATCCGGGCGTGTGATTAAGATCACACCAATTCGGAACGAACTGTGACCTTCTTACAGTGAGCGTTCCTAGCCATGCGGCCAAAGAAAAAGCGCCTCTTGCCCGAAACGGGAAGAAGCGCTGCTGGGAATAAATGAATTACGAAAAAGACATGTCACCGCATAATACGGCTTTACAATGGCACGGCTTAACCGTTTTGCTGCTTGAGGCTCGTGATGAAACGCTTCGCCTGTCCGTTCGGCGTATCGAAGCTTTCATAAACGTTAAGCGTCAGCGGGTAGTCCAGCTGTTCGGATTTGGCGTTGAACGTAACCGTCTGCTTGCCGTTGACCAGCTTGTTCGGTCCGGTAAGCTCGGAATCCGCCGTACCGACGATGCGGCCCAAGTTATCGACCAGTTCAAAGCGAAGCTTGGAGAAATTGTTGTCAAGTAGCACGTCGTCCGCCTGCTTGATATCCAAATTCAGCGACAGCTTGTAGTTATATACGAACGACGAACCGGTAGGCGTCGTCAGCGTCGCAATAATCCAATCGTTCAGCGTAATATCGAACGGATACAGCTTGAACGCGGTCCCGCCCGCTTCCGGATCGGTAGCCGCCGTCTGGATCGCCGCAATCGTACTCTTGTACGGAGCGGCCGTTTGCGCATCCAGCAGCTTCAGCTTCAACTGCTCGCCGGTCTCCGCCTTCGGCACATTAAACGAATAGTTGATGACATAGCCCATATTGGGGTTCAACGTCGCCGCCGCATTCGACTGACGCGTACCGGCGAACGTTACCCCGCCGCTGCCGACGAGTTCGGTCTGGAATGCCGGGAGCGGAACAGGGATGTCGTTCCGGTTCGTCAGCTTGAACTTGCCGACGACGGTCTTATAACCAGTGTCGCCATTATCGTGAATGTGCATTTCCATCAGCGACACTTCCGTTTTTCCATCGATCAGCTTGTTCACCGGGTCCATGGCGATCAAATTCCCCATCGTATACGGATCCGCCTGCACCGTATCGGTCTGACTTCCGGCAGGAACCGCCACGCTAAGGCGGCCGACGTCAAAGTTCGTGCTTGCCGAAGCTGCGCCTTGCGAGCCCGCCTGAACATACGTTTCAGTCGTCGTGACGATGAGCGACTTCAGCGTCTCGCTGTTATTGTCCATCGGGATGGCGAAATGCACATATTTTTTCTCGCCCACGTCAACGGTAATCGGACCTTGCTCCGCGCGTTTGCCCGTGTAATTTTTTTGCTCCGTTTGTCCGTCCAAGCGGAATTCCGGCATCGTTTCGCGACCGACGCCCGGGTTCTCCACCAGCATGGTGACTAGCGCTACGCGGCCGGTCGAGGAAGCAGCGCTGGCGGAAGTGCCAGCAGCAGCGGAAGCGCCGGCAGCCTGAGCGGCCGTCGAGACGTACTGCACGTCGATTGCCGTCGGCGTATAGCGGAGAGAGGAGTTCAGGCCCGGAATCGTAAACGATTCGCCCCATTCTCTCGACTCGGCGGCCTGCGAGCCGACAGCCGATGCATACCATACTTGCTTGTCGATCGGAATGTTCAGCAGCGGCGTTTCTGTCTTCGGATATACATATTCATCTACATAAACGAACGAAAGCTGGGAAATCGTAATCGGCGTCCCGCTGTCGATCACGTTCATATAGACAAGCTCGCCGATTTCATTCGGCTGAAGCGCACCTTTGTTGGCCGCGCTGGCATTCAGCGTATATTCGTTCCCGTCGGTTGAACGGATGCGCAGCTGGTGATCCGGTATACGCGTTTTTTGCGTGCCTCCGTTATACAATCGAACGGTCGCTGCAATGCGCGTGCCGCTTGGCGTCGTTTCGACCGCCAGACTCTTCACTGCGGCGCGAATCGTATCGGTCAGCCCGTAGTTGCTCGGTGCGGCTACAGCCGCTTGAGGGTTGTCCGCGGCCAAAACCGGGACGCCGACTTGAATGATGGTCGAACCGATCAAGACGGCGGTCATCGCTGTTTTCCAATGCTTGTTCATCGAAATGCCTCCTAATGCGGTATTATTTTTTGGACGAATCTGCTGCAGGCTGCCCTGACGCCGAAGGAGCGACAGCCGCCCCGGCCGAGTTGACTTTTTGTCCGTCCTTCAACTGGTGCTGGCCTGATGTGACAAGCTTCTCTCCCTCTTTCACGCCATCGAGCACTTCCTGATACGTGTCGCCGAGACGTCCCAGCTTAACTTTGCGTCGTTCCACATGATCTCCCTGAAGGACGAATACGTAAGAGTCCGCCCCTTCCCGGACAATGCTGAGCGTAGGAACGGCAATCACCTGCTCCTCGTCCTCCGTCGTCAGCTGCAGCAGCACCCGGGAACCGGGCTTCAGCTTCTGATCGGCGTTGGCGACTTCCAACTCCAGCGAGTACGTCTTCGTCTGCGCGCTCATCACGTTCGACAGGAATGTTATGTCGGCCGTCGCCTTCTCTGACGACCGGTCGGTGCTAAAGAATGTCAGCTGCTTCTTGTTCTTGACCAGTTGATAAGACGCTTCGGTGAGCTCCGCCTTGATTTTGATCGGATCGATTTGCTGCACCTGTCCGACCTTCGCGGTTTGTGAAACGGAGCCTCCGGCTTCCACGCTGAAATCGGTAAGAACGCCGCTGACCGGAGCCTTCACGTCGTAATTTTCCAAGGCGCGCTGTGCATCCTCATAGGCGACCTGCGAAGAAGAAGCCTGCGCTTGCTGCGCCGCAAGCGGGTCTGTTTTGTCCATGGCCGCCAGCTTGTTCTGCTGCGACTCCAAATCAAGCCGCGCGTTGTTGTACGCCGTCTCCGCTTGCTCCACCTGACGCAGCGTCGCTTGACCCTCATCATAATCATTTCGAATCTTACTGTACTCTTTCTGGGCGTTGCTCACCTGTTCTTCCGCTTTGGCTATGGCGCTTTGCAGATCACGCCGGGTATTCACCGTATCTTCGCGTGACTTTTCAAGCGACTGCCGTGCGCTTTCCAGCGAAATCCGGCTCTTCTGCGAGGCAGATTCCGCATCCCTGCTGTCGATATGGAACAGCGCTTCGCCCGCCTGCACCACATCGCCGCGTTTTTTGTACACCGATGTAACTTGGCCGCTTGCTTTCGGCATAATATCTACCGTCGTGATGGCGGCGACATCGGCAATCTGCTCGCGAGGCTCGCTAATTTTTTTCTTCGCGATCGTCTCGGTTTTGAGCGGTTTGTTCTCCAAATCCATATTAACCGTGGCCTGGCCTTTTGACGCGGAGCAGCCGGCGGCAAGCGCCGTAACGGCTGCCAGCAATGCCAGCGTCCAGACCCGTTTCTTCGCCTTTTTCGCTCTCTCTGACATCGATGGGGTGCCTCCTCTTCTTACATTTCGAGCGAAGTCGGCTTGCCGCCGCTGCGCTTCTCTCTATGAATCCATCCCGATACCCGGCTCTTGAACGCTTCGATCATTTCGTACACGATCGGCACAACGACCAGCGTGAGCACGGTGGACGTTGTCAATCCGCCGATTACGACAACCGCAAGGCCTTTGGAAATAAGCGTTCCTTTCGTAAAGCCCAGCGCCAGCGGCAGCAGGGCGACAATCGTCGCGCCGGCCGTCATAATGATCGGGCGCAAGCGTACGCGGCCGGCTTCGATCAAGGCATGCCGCACCGTATACCCTTCGTGGCGAAGCTGCTGCGCCCTGTCGATGAGCACGATCGCGTTCGTCACGACAATCCCGATCAGCATCATAAAGCCGATCATCGAGGTGACGTTGAGCGATTCCTTCGTAATTAATAGAGCGAGCAAGCCTCCGATCGCTGCCAGCGGCAGCGAGAATAGAATGGCCAGAGGGGCCCCAGCATTCCCGAACGCAAGCACCATGACGAGATACACGACAGCCACGGCCACCGCCATGGCGGCAAACAGCTGGGTAAAGCTTTCGTTAATATCTTCACTTACCCCTTTGATCTGACGGCCAACACCGTCGGGCAGCTCCATCGCCTCGAGTGCTGCCGATATTTTCCGGCTCACGCCGCTTTTATCCGCAGAATCGATTTTTGCGGTAATGTTGACCACTTGCTTCTGATTATCCCGCCGAATCGATGCGGGCGCGTCAACTTCCTTGATCTTAGCGATTTCGTCCAAGTAGACCGTTCCGGCATTCGTTTTGATCGGCATCCGTCCAAGCTTCTCCAGCGAATCCTTGTCCGTCTTGGAGAGCGACACGGTAGTCGTATACGTAATGTCGTCGAGCTTGATATCGCCAAGCTCCTGCTTCGCGATCCAGTTGCGCGCCGTTTCTCGGACTGCAGCGACATCCAGCCCGTAAGCCCGTGCTTTCTTCTGATCCACGACGATGTCCACCTGCGTTTTCGCGTCGCTCAGGCTGTCCTCGATTTCGCTGAGCTCCGGAAATTCAGTCAGCTTTTGCTTGATGGCTGTGGCTGCTGTCTCAAGCTGCTTCTGATCTTCGCCGATCAAGGAATACGAGAAGTCGGTGGTCGATACCCCGCCCCCTCCACCAAGCGACCGGGGCTCTACTTCCGAACCTTTTGGCAGCTCGGCCAGAATCACCTGCTTGAACTGGTCCTTGACTTGATCGGGGTTCACGTTCTTGTTCGCTTCCACGTAAATTTGCATCGCATAAGCAACACGATCGTCCCCGTCGCTGTAGCCGACCAGTGCTTCCACATAGTTGAATACCGGATCTCCGTTGGAGTCCTTTGTTTCAAGCATCATTTTCTCAAGCTCTTTGGATTTCAAATCCGTCGAGTTAAACGACGTTTCGTAAGGCAGCTTGATCTGGTAGTACATCGTCCGCGGAGATTCCCCATTCGGCATGAAGGCCACCGCCAGATTCGGGACGGTTACCGCGATCGATACAACGAACAATAAGCCGGATATGAGCATCGTCTTGACCCGGTGGGTCAAACACCACGCCAATATTCTTTCGTAGAACACTGTAAGTTTGTCAGGATTGTGCTCGTCATGCGCCTTGATCGATTTGCCGCCCAGCACGAGCAGCTTGGCGAGCATCGGAATGACCGTAAGCGCAACGAGTAGCGAAGCGAGAAGTGCACATCCTATTGTTATGGCGAACGGCCTGAAGATTTCGCCGACGATACCGCTGACCAGACCGATCGGCGCGAATACGCCAACCGTCGCAATCGTTGAAGATGTTATCGCCATCGCCACTTGCTTGGTCGCATAGGCGATAACCGATTCGTTACGCTCCTGCGCCTTGGCCAAATTCGTATAAATGTTCTCGATGACGACGATCGAGTCGTCCACGACCCGGCCGACCGCGATAAACATGCCGCCCAGCGTCATAATGTTCAGCGTGATGTCCATCTGCTTCAGCATGAGCAGAGTGATCAGGATGGAAAGCGGAATGGATACGAGCACGATCAGCGTCATTCTTACGTTTCGCAGGAATAGCAGAATCATGATGGAAGCGAGCAGTGCTCCGGCAATCCCTTCCCGCAGCATGCCGTGAATCGATTCTTTTACTTCATCCGCGCTGTTATAGATCGACTTGAACGTGACGTTCGGCATCGTCGTCTTCCAATCCGCCATCAGCTTATCCGCTGCATCGGAGAATTCCACCGCGTTGGCGTCTTTCGTTTTGAATAAATGAATGCCAAGCGCAGGCTTGCCGTCCAGCCGCGCGTTAAATTCGGATTCGGCGATCGCGGACACTTGCGACACTTGAGACAGCGTTACGGTACCGCCGGTAGGCAGCCCGATCTCCATTTGCTCCAGGCTGTACAAGCTGTCCAAATCGCCCGTGACGCGGGCCATCTTCGCGTTGCCGCTCAGTTCGACCGTGCCGATCGGTCCCTTGGAAAGCGACGAGTTGATCGCCGCGGTCACCTGGGACGGCGTCAATCCGAATGCGCTGAGCGCGTCGGCATTAAGCTGAATGTCCATCGAAGTCTCTCGATTGCCGATGGCGTTGACATGGTCGATACCGCCAAGCCCTTCGAAGCCCGGCTTGATTTTATCTTTATACAGCTTATCAAGCTCGGTCTGGCTCATCCCCTCGTCCGCATACGCCACCAAGTAGTATGCAGGGATGGAAGCGAAGCCGAATGTCGCAGCCTTCGGCCTGCCTGCCGCGTTAGGCAGTTTGACTTCCTGCAGCAGGCTGTCGATGTCTTGCTTTTTCTTGTCAATGTCGACGCCCTGCTTGAACTGCACGAGCACCGAAGAAATGTTGTCGCTGGATGTGGAGGTCAGCGAGTCGATGCCTTCCACATTCGCAAGCTTCTCCTCGATCGGCTTCGTAATGTTCTCCATCACGTCCTGCGGCGAGCCGGTGTACGTGGTGGATACCATGACGACAGGGAATGAAATATCCGGAAAGTTCTCCTCCTTGATGTTGAGGGCCGAATAAATCCCGCTGCCGAGCAGGAGAACGATCATAATCATGAGCGCCGAAACGTTTTTCATTGAAAATTGAATCAGCCGGTTCATTCTCGAGCTCCTTCCGTTCTATCTCTATGAATCCAATAACATGCGGTCTATGAGTTACATTACAACGCCAATATGAACTGAACATGAACGAAGTTTGAACAAAAAGAAAACCCGGCTCAACCATTGAGCCAGGTTTAACTATAAAACGATCCGACCTATAAAACGATAGGAGTTTAAGGGGAACTAAGGGAATTTAAGGAGAGCGGCCCGCTAGCCGCGTTTCACCGATACGCTCGGCAGCGTTACCGTGAAGACGGTCGACACGCCGGGCCGGCTGCTCACTTCGATGGTGCCGCGGTGCAATTCGACAATGCGTTTGGCGATAGCCAGACCGAGGCCGCTCCCCCCTTGCGCCCGGTTATGCGAACGGTCGGCTTTGTAAAACCGGTCGAAAATGCGTGCCTGTTCCTCTGGCGTAATGCCGATTCCATTGTCTTCGATCCGGACGCGGACCCGGTCGGTCAAAGGCTGGAGCGTGATCCGGATCGTTCCTTCCTCGGGTGTGAATTTGCTTGCATTACCCAGCAGATTGATCCATACCTGGTTCAGCTGGTCTTCATCCGCAGCCACTTTCACGGACGGCAGCTTCAATTCGAGCTTTTGCTTCTTGGCCGTCCATTGCGGCTCGAGCGATACGATTACCCGCCGGAGCTGCTCGTCCAGCCCGTACGTGCGCGGATGGAACGGATGATGCTCCGAATCCAGCGAAGCGAGCTTGAGCAAATTATCGCTCAGCCGTGACAGCCTTTCCGACTCCGTCGTAATAATATCCAAATATCGATTCCGTTCCTCTTCAGGCATCGGTCGGCTGCGCAGCACCTTCGAAAATCCGGCAATCGACGTCAGCGGCGACTGAATTTCATGGGAGACATTGGAGACGAAATCTCGGCGCATTTGCTCCATCTGCCCGAGCTCCGATGCCATATGGCTGAAGCTTTGAGCCAGTTCGCCAAGCTCGTCCTTTCGCGGCTTCCACTCCAAATTGACATTGAAATCGCCCTTGGCAAGCCGCTGGGTCGCCCAGGTCATCCGTTTCAGCGGCTGAACGAGATATCGCGCAGCCACCGCCAGCAGCAGGCTGCCGACGATGAGCACAATAGCCAGCGACGTCAGCACCATGCGCCGAATCAAGTAAGCCATGTGCAGCTCCCCCGGCTGCACGAACAGCGCATACTTGCGGTCTTCTGCCGAGAGCGGATAGCCCGCAAGCAAACTCTCCGGCTCCTCCTCGTTGCTCTGATACGGTTGTCCGTCCAGCACCCGGCGAATCGCCTCCTCCGGGATTGGCTTAACGTTCTCGGAGAGCTGGTCGTCAAATCGGTACCGCTGCCCGGACGCGTCGATCAGCGTGACGACGTTGCCGCGCACCGAATAATGGGCGCGCAAAAACTTGTCCACTTCCACCCCGCGGGTCATCCCGTACGTCTCGACTAGATCCTTGGCGTTTTGCAGCAGCTCATCGTTTATCGTATGGATCACTTGATCGCGAAAAAACCAATTGGTCAAATAAAATGCGGAGATCAGCCCGACGATCACGGCACCCATAAACGTAAGGATGACTCGCGAATATAGCGAACGGATCATGCCAGCACCTCCAGCTTATAGCCAAGGCCGCGGATTGTGCGAATGGCAAATCCCGCGAGCGGCTCCGGAAACCGTTCGCGCAGCCGTTTGATATGCACGTCGACCGTCCGGTCGTCTCCCTCGTAGTCGATTCCCCATATTTGTTCAATCAACTGATTGCGCGTGAAAATTTGGTTCGGGTGCGCAGCCAGCTTGAACAGCAGCTCGAATTCCTTCAGCGGAAGCGACATCCGTTCCCCGCCGCGGCATACTTCAAAGCTGCTGCGGTTCAGCTCCACTTCGCCAAGCCGAATCACTTGCGAGGAAGCGATCCGGTATCGCTTGAGCAGCGCCCTCACTCGCGCGACAAGCTCCGGCGGATCGAACGGCTTGACCAAATAATCGTCCGTGCCGAGCTCGAAGCCCTTCACCTTATCGATCGTCTCCGTCCGGGCGGTCACCATCAGCATCGGCAGCTCGGGATATATACGGCGCAGCTCGCGGCATAGCTCCCAGCCGTCCATGAGCGGCATCATAACGTCGAGAATGACCAAATCCGCGGGGCTTCGCTCCAACAAGGCCAGCGCCTCCCGTCCGTTTTCGGCTTCCCAGAGCGTAAACCCTTCGCCGTGCAATGATGCTTTCATCAGTTCTCGGATGTAGTTGTCGTCGTCCACCAAGAGGATTTTGGCCATTTGTTATGCTCCTTCATCGCTTGAAACGTTATTCTCATCATACGGGAAAGCGTCACGTCAATTCAACCCGGGGCAGCGGCGGCTAAAAGATTCTGATATGCAAAAAAACATGCTCCGCTCAGCGGAACATGCTCCACAATTTAATCAGATGAAACGTATTGTTCGGGTCGATTTTTTGCGAAATGACGAATTGGACCAAATGCTCCGTCTGCTGCTCCGTCACTTTCTCGCCCAATGCCTTGGTCAGCATGCCGACAAACCGCCGCACTTTGACGCGATCCTGAAGATCGTACTTCGTCACGCCTTGCAGAATCATTCTTACCCGTTCCTTGATTTGGGGATTTTTCATCTTCAGCTTGATCCGTTCCACCTGTGCGGGATCAAACCCGTATTTCGTATAGCTCATGCCGCACCCTCCCACATTGCAACGGATTTCGGCGGCGCCCGTATCCGTTCCCGCGTCCCGGCCGCGATACCGATAGCGCGGCGTAACGTGCTCGGGAGGATGAAGCGGATACCTGCGGCAAGCGCACGCGATCCGCGTGCTTGCGGGGCGCTCCCTTGATCGTGACCGTTGTCAATCATTATTGGACTTACATCCTACACAGTAAGTCTATGACGGAGGGCTCGGCCATGTGTACCTAATTATTTAATCCAGCAGATCGCCGCTCAAGATGTGCTCCCGCCGCAAATATTCCCGCAGCGAGTCGAAGGCGGCCTCGGTCCAGAAATCCGACCGGCGCACAAGCTCGGCCGCATCGTCGCGCGCCTGCTCCATCGTTTCGAAATCGGTCACCATGTCCGCCAGTCGGAACTCCGGCAAGCCGCTCTGCTTCGTACCGAAGAAGTCCCCCGGCCCGCGAAGCTCCAAGTCCCGGCGAGCGATCTCGAAGCCGTCGTTCGTATCCGTCATCGCCTTCAGCCGTTCCTTGCCGACTTCGTTCTTCGGATCGGCGATCAGAACACAGTACGACTGGTGCTCGCCGCGGCCGACCCGGCCGCGAAGCTGATGCAGCTGCGACAAGCCGAAGCGGTCCGCATCGTAAATGATCATGAGCGTGGCGTTCGGCACATCGACACCTACCTCGATGACGGTCGTGGAGACGAGCACATGAACCCGACCCTCGCTGAATTCGCGCATCGTATCGTCTTTCTCGGCAGGGGTCATCCGCCCGTGCAGCAAGCCGACCTTATACTGCGGGAATGCGTGCTGCAGCTGCGCATGCACGTCGATCGCATTTTGCACGTCGAGCTTTTCCGATTCTTCAATAAGCGGGCAAATGACGTACGCCTGCCGCCCTTCGGCCACCTCTCGGCCGATAAAGCCCATCACCCGCTCCATCATGCTGTGCGTCACGGCATACGTTTTGATCGGCTTGCGGCCTTTGGGCAGCTCGCGCAGCGTGGAGACGTCCATATCGCCGAATGCGGTAATGGCGAGCGTACGCGGGATCGGCGTCGCGGTCATCGTCATGATGTCCGGGTTCATGCCTTTGTGCCGCAGAATGCTGCGCTGCTGAACGCCGAAGCGATGCTGCTCGTCGGTCACGACCAGACCGAGCCGCCTGAAGAATACATCCTCTTGGATCAGCGCATGCGTGCCGACGACGACGTCAATCATGCCCATTTGCAGCGAGGCTAGCAGATCGCGGCGCTGCCGGTCCGTTAGACTACCGGTCAGCAGCGCCGTCTGAATTCCATACGGCTCGAAGAGCCGGTCCAGCGACCGCTTGTGCTGCTCGGCGAGTATTTCCGTCGGCACCATAAGCGCCCCTTGATAGCCCGCCTTTACGACCGCAAACAATGCCGCAGCGGCGACGACCGTCTTCCCGGCGCCTACATCCCCCTGCAGCAGCCGATTCATGCTGTGCGGCTGCTGCAAATCCTGCAATATTTCAGCCAAGACGTTCTTCTGCGATTCCGTGAGCGTAAAAGGGAGCGATCGTACAAACGCGCGAACGCCGGGCAAATCCAGAGGGTGCGCAACCCCGTCCGCCCGGGAATGGTTCAACGCGCGATACGCCTGCATTTTCAGCTGAAACAGAAACAGCTCCTCATACACCATCCGCTTTCGCGCCCGCTGGCCCTGTTCCATATTACCGGGAAGATGCAGCAGGACGATCGCCTGCTTGCGCGGCAGCATGTCGTATTTGCGCAGCAGCAACGCCGGCAGCACCTCGGGGATCATCTCGCCGAACTGCAGAACGGCCTGCTTCATCACTTGCCTCAACCACTTCTGGGTCATCGACCCGCTGACCGAGTAGACCGGCTGGAGCGTTCCCGTCTGCGAAGTGCGCGCGCCGGGAAACTCCGATTCCGAAACGGTCAGATGCAGCCGCTTCTGGTCCCATTTTCCCGTCAGGATGATGTCCGTTCCCGCCGTCAGCTTGTCCTTCAAAAAATGCCGGTTAAACCAGACGGCGGTGACGAACAAGTTATCGACCACGATTTTAAGCAGCATCCGCGATTTGGTACGTCCATACATTTGCACTTGCGGCACGCCTGCAATCGTTCCCTGCACCGTAATCCGGTCTCCGTCCTTCGCTTGCGTCAAGTCTCGAAGCGTGTAATCCTCGTAGCGGAAAGGATAATAGTCGAGGAGCTGGCCCACGCTCGAGATGCCGAGCGCAAGAAGCTCCTCCGCCTTCTTGCCTTTGACGCCGGACACATGGGTGACCGGAAGTGCGTACAAGTCGAGTGTCATGACCGGGGAACCGGCGCCGCAAATGCCGCTACGGTACCGGGACCGACATGCGTCCCGATCACAGGTCCGATGTGCGTATAATGCACGCTGACCACTTCAAATTGCTCACGGATCAACGAGCACAGTTCTTCCGCCGTTTCCCGGCCTGTCGTATAGGCGACGACCAGTTGGATCGGCTTGCCGGCCAAATCCTGCTTCAACAGCTCGATGATCCGGTTCATCGCTTTCTTTTGCCCGCGCACCTTTTCTACCGAATACACTTCGCCCTCATCGTTCAGCGATAGAATCGGCTTAATATTGAGCAGCGAACCGACGAGCGCCGCCGCTTTGCCGATTCTGCCGCCCTTTTGCAAATATTCGAGCGTATCGACAAGGAAGTACAGGCGCATCTCCTTGCGCAGCCAGGCAATTCTCTCCAAAATCTCTTCTTTGCTTTTTCCTTCGCGGGCCGCAACCGCCGCTTCGACAGCGAGCAATCCGATTCCGTATGAGGCGGATTTGGTATCCACCACCGTCAAATCGAGATCGTCAATCATCGACTTGGCGAGCAGCGCCGACTGATAGGTGCCGCTCACCGCAGACGATAGCTGAAGCGAAATGACCGGGCCGTCGCCGGCTTCCGCAAGCCGTTTGAATACATCCATAAACTCAGCGGGCGAAGGCTGCGACGTCGTCGGCAGCGCGCTGGAGAGGACCAGCTTCTCGTAAAACGCATCCGGCCCGATATCTACGCCGTCGCGGTAAGACTCCGATCCGAACATCACTTTGAGCGGCACCATCTCGATGCCGTACTTCTCTCTTATATCCTGCGGAATATCCGCCGTACTGTCCGTTACAATTCGAACCTGGCTCAATAAGGTTCACCCCGTTCAATCAACTTCATCATGCATTTTACGTCTTGATTTCATCGGTCCGCAAGGAAAGCGGAACACGCCGGTCATTCCGCCGAAATAATATAATAATACAGCGGCTGTCCGCCTTCGTGTACCTCTACCTCGACATCCCCGAATTCCTCTTGTACATAACTCACCAACTGCTCCGTCAACTTGGCGTCGGCATCCGCACCGGTGTACAGCGTGACGATCTCCGCGCCGCTTTCCAGCAAGCTTGCGATCAACTGCTGGCAGGAAACGAGAATGTCCGGATCGGCGGACACAATTTTATTGTTATGAATGCCGATATAATCGCCATGCTTGATATCGATGCCGTCCATTTGCGTATCGCGCACGGCATACGTGACTTGCCCGGCTTGCACTTGATGCAGCGCTTGCTGCATTTCGTCCGCGTTATCGTCGGGAGCGGCCGTTTCCTGGAAAGCGAGCACCGCGGCGATGCCTTGCGGGATCGATTTGCTCGGAATGACGATGACCTGTCTGTCCTCCACAAGCTCTACCGCCTGCTCCGCGGCAAGAATAATATTCGAGTTGTTCGGCAATACGAATACGGTTCTCGCATCGACGTCCATTACCGCTTTCACAATATCCTCCGTGCTCGGATTCATCGTTTGTCCGCCGTGCATGACCTGGTCGACGCCCAGGCTCTGGAATATGCCGCTGATCCCGTCGCCTGCCGATACCGCGACAAAGCCATATGGCTTGGCGGGGGCCGAAGAAGCCGCGTGCATTCCATTATCCGCGATCGCGGAAATGCCCGCTTCCTCCGTCAGCAAATGCGTGTGCTGGTCTCTCATGTTTTCGATCTTGATACGGCTTAAATCTCCATACTTCTGGGCCAAGTTCATGACGGTCCCAGGGTATTCGGCATGGATGTGCACCTTCACCAGATCGTCGTCGGCCACCACAAGAAGGGAATCACCATGCTCGGTCAGCTCATGCCTGAACCGGCTTTCGTCAAATGCACAGGCTGCAGTTTTTTGCCCGTTCAACGTCACGATAAACTCGGTACAGTACCCGAACACGATGTCTTCCGTAGCGAGCTTCGATTGGGCGCTCGTTGGATGCGGTTGCATATGCGCGCCGCTTGGAATGGCCGGAACTGCTCGTGCGTCCTGCTCTTCGAGCGATTCGACGGCGCCGAATGCGGCATAAGGCAGCGGCTGTGCCGGCGGCTTCTCCTCCAGCATTTCCAGCTCCGAGACGAACCCTTCGTAAATATAGACAAGACCTTGTCCGCCGGAGTCCACAACGCCGACCTGCTTGAGAACAGGCAGCATGTCCTGTGTCTTGGCCAATGTTTCTTTGGCCTGCTTGAGCAAATCGGTCATCACCGCTTCCACGCTGTGATGCCGTTTGGCCGACACTGTGCCCTGTTTCGCCGCTTCCCGCGCAACGGTCAGGATCGTTCCTTCGACCGGCTTGACGACAGCTTTATAAGCCATATCCACGCCGCTCTGGAAAGCTGCGGCCAGCTGCGCCGCATCGGCCGAAGCCAGATCGCTCACCGCCTTCGCAAACCCGCGGAACAGCTGCGACAAGATGACGCCGGAATTGCCCCGCGCACCCATCAGCAGCCCTTTCGCGAGCGCTTCGGCCGCTTTGCCCAAATGGTCCGAAGGCTTGCGCCGCAGCTCCTCCACACCCGAGGTTAGCGTCAGATTCATATTCGTTCCGGTATCCCCGTCCGGCACCGGAAACACGTTAAGCGCGTTTACCTTATCCGCGTTCGTCTTGAGAACATGGGCGCCGGCTTCAACCATCCGTATAAAATCATGACCGTTAATCTCATTTAAGCGCTTACTCAAAAAAACCATTCCCCTTCCTGCAATAAACCGTGTCCGTCTTCGGTGGTTCCGATTCGGGCAATCCGCTGCTTCATCTGTGAATGCTCTGCATTATTGGACAATTCTGACGCCTTGGACAAATATGTTGACGTCGTTCACCAGTAAACCGGCTACATCTTTCAGCGCGTATTTCACCTTGGTCTGCACGTTATGCGCAACCACGGAAATTTTCGTACCGTAGCTTACGACAATATATAAATCGATGGTCAGCGCGCCGTGCTCATCGCGATGCATCTCGACGCCCCGGCTCAAATTGTCCCGCCGCAGCAGTTCCGCAATGCCGTCCTTCAATTGGTTGCGCGAGGCCATTCCTACCAGTCCGTAGCAATCTAGCGCCGCAGAGCCGGCAAGCACGGAGATCACTTCATCCGCCACAACCACTTTGCCATATTCCGTCGACAGTTCAATAGCCATCTCCATACAGCTCCTTCGATATTGATTAGGATGGACTATTACTCATTGTACTATATATAAAATAAGAAATAAACCAAACGCCCCAAAACTTGGCTAGAAATTCGGGCTTCCGCGTTGACGCGGTTAAATCAGCTGTGATATGATGATTAAGTGTGTTTTCAAAAGCCAAGCATCATATGTAAGTTAACGCATGAACCGCTTTTAGGACTTCACGGTCTTCGGAGCTTTTTAAGGAGGTGTAACAATGTCCCGCAAATGTTTCATTACTGGTAAAGGACCGGGTACCGGCAACCACGTATCGCACGCAAACAACAAAGCGAAGCGCACTTGGGGTGTAAACGTGCAAAAAGTCCGCATTCTGGTGGACGGCAAGCCAAAGCGCGTTTGGGTAAGCACAAGAGCGCTGAAATCCGGCAAAGTCACTCGCGTATAATCGGGTTTTACCCGCGATCGCAGACAAAAAGCACCTGTTCCAGGTGCTTTTTTTAGTTTATCGCCGCCAGCGCAGTCTGAGTTTAGGGCGCAGCCAGTGAGACAGTATAAGTATGAGTTCGCATACCTTCAGTTTTTACTGAATGTATTAAGTACCGCCTTGACAAAACCACCCAAAAATTTCGGAAGCTTGATCGTGTAAAATTTCATCAGTAGTTCTCCTCCTTCCGGTCCTGCCCTAAAGCATAACTCACCCCGACAGCGTAAGCCTTACAGCAAAACCTGTTTCGTAACCGCATAGTTCATTGTATTCCGCTACTGCCAAAAACGTGCAGCCAAGTGCTTCCGGCAATCCGTTAACAGGTCAACGCCCGGTCGCCGGATGAAAACCGCAGTATGCTCATAGGTTTTCCAAATCGTTGTTACAATGTATGTACGACGGCGGGTCAATATTCCTGACCATCCGTTCCGAAAACAAAAAAGACCGCGGATGAACCCGCAGTCTTTCGAACGTCATGCACCCGTCGGGTGCTGCTGGACGAACAAATACATGGCATAAATGATCGTAAACACGAAATAAAGCACAACGGAGGTCGCTACGAAGGCAATGCGCATCCCCCGAGACTCGTACCGTCTGAAAAAATGGATGCCGAGATATAATGCCCCGAGCGAAAAAACATACTTGAGGAAATCTTGAATTTGCGAAAACAAGAGGAGCAGCGCAGCGCATATGACGCTATAGCCGATGACCGTCCATGCCCGCATTCGCTGCTAGCTCCCCGCGCCTTTAAGGCTGGCGATCGCTGCGGCGCGATCCGGCTGATTGAACACCGCATTGCCGGCTACAAGCACGTTCGCTCCGGCCGCGATCACCTGCGGCGCCGTAGCCGCATTAATGCCGCCGTCGACTTCGATATCGACATGGCGAAGGCCGCGATCGTTCAGTTGATGCCGCAGCGCGGTAATTTTCGGCAGTACGCCGGGAATGAACGCCTGTCCGCCGAAGCCCGGATTGACGGTCATGAGCAGCACCAGGTCGAGCGCCTCGTCCATCACGTGTTCGATCGCGGAAATCGGCGTAGCCGGATTCAGAACAACGCCGGCTTTGACACCTTGTTCTTTAATGTAATGAAGCGTACGGTGCAGATGCACGCATGCCTCCGCATGTACGGAGATCAGGTCCGCGCCGGCTTTGGCGAACGCGGTAATGTACCGGTCCGGCTGTTCGATCATGAGATGAACGTCGAGCGGCAGCTTCGTCTTTGGCCGGATCGACTCGACGACAAGCGGTCCGATCGTGATGTTCGGAACGAAGTGACCGTCCATGACGTCGACATGAATCCAGTCTGCGCCGCCGCGCTCCACGTCGGCAATTTCTTGCCCCAATATGGAAAAGTCTGCGGATAAAATAGAAGGAGCGATTCGGAGCATCTTAATACCTCCTCTTCTTGTCTTTGATTTCTTCCAAAAAATGCAAATAGTGTTCATAGCGCGTAGCCGCGATGTCGCCGTTCGCTCGGGCCTCCTGCACTTTGCACCCTGGTTCGTGCTGGTGAAGGCATCCGCGAAAACGGCAATCCCCCGCATAGTCCGCGAACTCCCGGAAGCATGCGCCGAGGCCCTCGGCGTCGACATGCAAAAAATCGAGCGAGCTGAAGCCGGGGGTATCGGCGACGATCCCCCCGTTGCTCAGCCGAATGAGCTCCACATGACGCGTCGTATGCTTGCCTCGTCCAAGCTTCATGCTGATCTGATTCGTCTCCAGTTCCAGACCGGGAACCATCGCATTCAGCAGCGAAGATTTCCCGACGCCGGATTGTCCAGCGAAGACGCTGATACGGCCGGCCAATCGTTCGATTACGGCGTCGACGCCGATCTGCTCTTTGGCGCTGGTCAAGGATACGCTGTAGCCGATCGATTCGTATAGACGAATGACTTCCGACAATGGCATATGTACGCCGGCTTCGGCGTCCTGCACTTCGGGAGCTTCCGCGGCCAAATCCTGCTTGGTAAGGCAAATATGCGTATCCAGACCTACGCTCTCGGTATGGACGAGAAACTTGTCGAGCAGCGGCAAATTGAGCTGCGGCTCGTCAATGGAAAAGACGAGGACGACCAGATCCACGTTCGCTACAGGCGGGCGAACGAGCTCGGAGGAACGCGGCAGTACTTCGTCTACCGTACCCTCGCCGTTCTCCGTCAGCGCAAACTGCACCCGATCCCCTACGAGCGGCGAAATGCCCCTCTTCTTGAAGATCCCTCTGGCGCGGCACTGAATCGGATCGCCGCCCTGCGCCGCATCCGGCATGACATAATAATATCCGCTTAACGCCTTAACGATTAATCCCGTTGGCATGGATCAGTTTCGGCCTCCTGTGTTCGTCGTGCCGCCGGTTGAGCCGGCGGCAGGCGGATTCGTTCCCGTACCGCCATTCACCGGCGCATTGGCAGGCTTATTCGGCGTCCCTCCGGCAGGGGGCGTCGTTCCCCCGGCAGGCGGAGACGGCGTACCGTTAACGGGCTGCGTGCCGTTGCTTGTTCCCTGTGTGCCGGTGCTCGTACTCGACGCCTTGGAGGGAACGGTAAACGGCTTGCCGGATTTTTGGTCCAAGTAATTTTTATAGGTTACGGTGATCAGATCGGCATTCTTCTCGTCGACCTTCACCGTGATGACGGCGTCCTTGTCGGGAGAGACAATAAGGCTCACATCGACGCTTTCCGCCTTCGTGACATTGGACAGCTTCTGAACTTCCTTATTGTCGTTCACCGCATCGCTCAAGATGATTCGGACGGTGGACGCAATGCCTTCCCTGGCCGGCATGACCGGCACGCTGACTTTCATCTGCCCGGCATCCTCCGGCAAACCGGAGCTGATGACCAGCTTGATTTCCGACCCCGGTGCTACAGGCTCGTCCGGTTCATAAGGGAACTGCTTGATCACACGGCCTTTGGCCGCCTTATAGCTGGCTTCTACGGAAATGCCCTCTTTGGCCAGCTTCAGATTGCTTTTCTCCAGCGTCGATTTGGCTTCAGCCTCGCTTTTGCCGATCAAATTCGGCATCGGAATCGTTTCCGGTCCTTTGCTTACCGTCAAGCTCACTTTCACCGTAGCCGGATCGATATCTTCGTCCACTTTCGGCGTCTGCTTCGTAACCGTATCCGGGTCGGCGTCGCTATTTTCCGAAGCTACCGTAATATTTTCGGGCTTGATCCCCAAATTCGTCAGCTGCTGCTTCGCGTCCGCGACACTTTTCTTCGTGACCTCTGGCATCTTCTTCAGCTCGACGCCTTGGCTGACATACAGTTTAATCTTGTTCGGCAGCCTGACCTTGATATCGGCCTGGCTCTGACGGATGACGACATCCTTCGGCACGTCTTTGGACTGCTGATACTCGACGTCGTTCTCCAGTCCAGCTTCCGTAAGAATTTGCTGCGCTTCGGCCAGCGGCTTGTTGACAACGTTAGGCACCAGCGTTTGAGGCACTTCGAGCATTTTTTTGGCGTAGCCTACCGCATACCACATGCCGCCGAGCAGCCCTATCAGCACGATAAACCATACCAGAGGCTTGACCCAGCGTCTTTTCCTTTTTCCAGGAGGCTTCGTGTCCTCCGGCGTTTCGTCTTCCTCGTCCTCATCGTCATCCGCCGCAATATATTGCCCGGGCCGCAGCGCAGGCATCACGCGCGTCCGCTCCTCGTCCAGCTCGTCCTCGTCCTCGAAATTCAGCTTCGGTTCGTTGCGCCGATGCGGAAGCAGGCAGGTATCGAGATCGCCCATCATATCTTTGGCCGAACGATACCGCTCGGACGTGCTTTTGCGCATCGCGCGCAAAATGATGTTCTCTACGCTTTGCGGGATGAGCGGATTGACCTTGCGCGGTTCCTCCACGTCTTCCTGCAAATGCTTCAGCGCGACGCTAATCGGGCTTTCGCCGAGAAACGGAAGGCGGCCGGTCAGCATCTGATACATGACGATGCCAAGTGAATACAGGTCGGACTGCTCGCCGGTCGGCGTCCCTTTCGCATGCTCCGGCGAAAAATAGTGCACCGAGCCGACAACTGATCCTGTCTGCGTGATCGTCGAGGACGTGACGGCGCGGGCGATTCCGAAGTCCGTCACCTTGACGCGTCCGTTTTTACCGATCAGAATATTATGTGGCTTGATATCGCGATGAATGATTTGATTATGATGGGCATGATCGAGCGCATCGCAGATTTGACTGGCGATATGAATCGCTTCTTCCACTTGAAGCGGCGCTTTTTCCTTAATGAGCTCGTTGAGCGTCGTGCCTTCCACATACTCCATGACGATGTAATGTACGTCGTCCTCTTGACCTACGTCATAGATGCTGACCACGTTCGGATGCGATAAGGAGGCTGCGGCTTGTGCTTCGCGGCGAAAGCGGTGGATGAACTCCTCGTCGTGCACGTACTGCTGCCGCAGCACCTTCACGGCGATATGACGATGCAATAAAATATCAAGACCTTTGTAAACGATTGCCATTCCGCCGCCGCCGACCCGCTCGAGAATTTCGTAACGTCCTCCAAGCTGCTTTCCGATCATGCCATCACCCCGTTTCCCCATCGTTATGTACTGCAGCGGCATCGCCGTTGGCAAGGAGAATAACCGTAATATTGTCGTCTCCTCCGGCTTCGAGTGCTTCGTCCACCAGCTTCCTCACCTTGGCGTCCAGCGTATCCTCGCCGGAAGCAAGCCGGAGAATCTGCTCCGGCTCGACCCGGCTGCTGAGTCCATCGCTGCACAGCAGCAGCAGATCGCCTTCCTGCCAGTCAACCTGCAGCACGTCGACTTCGATCGTCGGCTCGGTGCCGAGTGCGCGCGTCAGCACGTTGCGACGCGGATGATGGTTCGCTTCCTCGCGCGAAATTTGACCGCTGCGCACCAGCTCGTTGACCAGGGAATGATCTTCCGTCACCTGGTCAATCCGTTCACCGCGAATCCAATACACGCGGCTGTCGCCGATATGGCCGATCACCGCATGCCGGTCGTCCGCGGCGACAATGATCGCCGTCGTTCCCATGCCATGGTAATTTTCCCGCGCGGAAGCGAATTCGAAAATTTTCGCGTTGGCGCTTTCCAGCGTCGCTTTGACCACCGCGTGACGCGCCTCCACCGGCACTTCCTGATGAAGGCTCTGCAAGCCTTGCTGAATAAGCTCCACCGCCATCGCGCTGGCCACATCGCCCGCTTGGTGGCCGCCCATGCCATCGGCCACGATCGCAAGGGTAAGGCCGTTCAGGTTGTCCTGAACCGCAAGACAGTCCTCGTTAATTTTTCGTACGCGTCCGATATCGGATAAATACGCCATTTTCCGCATTCGTGATCTCACCTCGCACCCGATTCCATATGCTTCGCTCTCAACTGGCCGCAAGCCGCTGCAATATCGCTCCCCTGCTCGCGCCGAATCGTCGCGTTCACTTTATTTCTCTCCAAGATGCGCTGAAACGTAAATATATCGTCGCGCGGCGTGCGCACGAAATTGCGTTCGGAAACGAAGTTGACCGGGATCAGATTGACATGTGCGTGAGGGAACGTCTTCAGCACCTGCGCAAGCTCCTCCGCATGCTCCGGCTGATCGTTGACCCCGCCCATCAGCGCGTATTCGAACGTGATCCGTCTTCCGGTTTTGGCAATGTAGTATTGGCACGCATCGATCAAATCTTTGAACGGAAATCTGCGGTTCACCGGCATCAGCTTGGAACGCAGCGTGTCGTTGGGCGCATGGATCGAAATAGCCAAGTTAATTTGCGTATCCTCATCGGCGAACCGGTAAATATTCGGCACGATGCCGCTGGTCGATACGGTAATATGGCGCTGGCCGATATTCAGTCCTTTCGGGTGAATCATCACCTTCAAAAACTTCATAACCGCGTCGTAGTTTTCGAACGGCTCGCCGATGCCCATGATGACGATGCTGCTGATCCGCTCTTGCGTTTGATCGAGCAGTTGCTGCGCCTTGACCACCTGCGCGATAATTTCGCCCGGCGTCAAATTGCGCTTTAGCCCGCCGAGCGTCGAAGCGCAAAACGTACAGCCGACGCGACAGCCGACCTGGGTCGTCACGCAGATGCTATTGCCGTAGCTATGCTTCATGATGACGGTTTCGATCGCGTTTTTGTCGTTCAGCTCAAACAAAAACTTCACGGTCCCGTCCTGGGAGCGGTAATGTGCCACCTCGTTTAACGTGACGAAATCGAACTGCTGCACCAGCTTTTCACGCAGCGCTTTCGGCAAGTTCGTCATTTCGTCAAAGCTTGAAACTCTTTTCACATATAGCCAGTCGAAAATTTGGCCCGCACGAAAGCCGGCCTCTCCGTTCGCTTTCACCCAATCCTGCCATTCTTCGAGTATAAGGTCGTACACGTAAGGCTTGTTGTTCTCCGTTAGGACCGGGCTTTCCATTGACTCCATCGTATGATCACAACCTGTTTTTCTAAAGTGAAGGTGCTTCCGGGCAGTCCGCTCCGAAAAAACCACATTTTATTGTACCACAAACGGCAAGCCTATGCTCGTTTCCGTAGTCTGGCGATGAAAAAACCGTCCGAACCGAAGTCATACGGCATGATTTGCACCGCGCCTTCCCGGCTGCGGTCCGTCAAGGGACCAGCGTCTCCCGGCGGCAGCTCCGGCTCGAATTCGGGATGCGCCGCTAAAAAGCCGCGGACCATCTCTTCATTCTCGGCGGCCTCGATCGTGCACGTGCTGTACACGAGTACGCCGCCCGGCTTCAGCAGCGGGTGAACGGCTTCGAGCAGCTCGCGCTGGATCTTGCATATGTCGGCGAGCTCGCTCTCCCGCTTCTCCCACTTCATGTCCGGCTTGCGGCGAATGACGCCGAGCCCCGAGCAAGGGGCGTCCAGCAGAATTCGGTCAAAGCTGCCCGCAGCGAACCGGTCTGACAGCTGGCGGGCATCCGTCGTGATTGTGCGGATGCTCTTCAGCCCGAGCCGCTGTGCCTGATCGCGGATCAGCTTTTCCTTGTGCTCGTACATGTCGCAGGCGATGATCTCGCCGGACTCGCCCATCTTCTCCGCCAGATGCGCCGTCTTGCCGCCGGGCGCGGCGCAGCAATCGAGCACCCGCTCGCCCGGCTGCGGATCGACCCATTCGGCGACGAGCATCGAGCTCTCGTCCTGCACCGAATACAGGCCGGCCGCATACTCCGGCGTCAAGGCCATGTTGCCGCCGCCGCGGACAATGACGCCGGCGGGCGATACGGCGGAGGGCTCCGCTTCGAGCCCTCCGTCGCGCAGCCGCTCGGCCAGCGCGACGGCGCCGAGCTTGAGCAGATTCGCGCGGATACTCACGCGCGGCGGGGTGTTGTTGGCCGCGCAGATGCGCTCGGCGGCCGCTTCGCCGAATTGCGCGATCCAGCGCCGCACCATCCATTCGGGATGCGAGTGCGCCAGCGCAATTCGCCGGTCAGCAGGCAGATCGGCCGGCAGCACCAGCTCGGCTTTGCCCCGGATGACGCTGCGCAGCACGCCGTTGACCATGCCGGAGATGCCTTGATGCCCCCGGCGCTTGGCGATGCCGACCGCCTCGTTCACGACAGCGTGATCCGGGATGCGGTCCAGATAGAGCAGCTGATACAAGCTCAGCCGCAGCAGGCTGCGCACCCATGGCTCCAGCTTGCCGACCCCTTTGTTCACGAACGGCTCGAGAAAATAGTCGATCGTGTTCAGCCGCTGCACCGTGCCGTAGACGAGCTCTGTCGCCAGTCCGGCGTCCTGCTTGTCCAGCTTGTGCTTTTGCAGCGTCTGGTTCAGCAGCAGGTTGCTGTAGGCCCGGTCCTGCTCGATGCGGACGAGCACGTCCAGCGCCGCCTCGCGGGCGGACGGCTTGCGCGTAGCCGCGCCGCCGCCGCTCGAACGATGGGCCGGACGGCCGCCGTTTGGTTTGTTCCCCTTGTTCACTATTGCAAATGCCTCCGATCATTCCGCTACCTAATCACAATCTTATACAGCCGTCTCGGCGGCAGCTTGTGCCGCACGCGCGAACTGCAGCTTCAGGCTCAACCCAGTACCGTGCCGGGGGCGAGCTGGCCGCCGCGGATCAGCTCCGCTGCGCTCATCGCCTTCTTGCCGGCCGGCTGCAGCTCCACGATCCGCAGCACGCCGTCGCCGGTCGCCACGGCGATGCCGCGTTCCCCGGCTTCCAGCACCGTGCCCGGCGTCACGCCGGCAGGTGCCGCTTCCGCAGCATCCGGTTTCAGGCAGCTCCACACTTTGAGCACGTCGCCGTTCCAGTACGTAAACGCTCCCGGGCGCGGATTCAGCGCGCGGACCAAATTCCAGCTGCGTACGGACGGCTTCGTCCAATCGATCTGCTCCTGCTCTCTCTGGATGTTCGGGGAGTAGACCGCATCCGCGTCGTTCTGCGGCACAGCCTGCGCTTCGCCGGAGAGCAGCTTCGGCAGCGTGTCTTCAAGCAGTGCCGCTCCCGCCGCGCTCAGCTTCTCGAACATCGAGCCCTGCGTATCGCTATCTTCGATCGGCACTTCAATTTTGCTGATCATGTCCCCGGTATCGAGCCCTTCGGCCATGTACATGATCGTGACGCCCGTAACGGCGTCGCCGTTCATGAGGGCGTAATGGATCGGCGCGCCGCCGCGGTACTTGGGCAGCAGCGACGCATGAATGTTAATGCAGCCGAAGCGCGGCAGCTCCAGCACCGACTTCGGCAAAATTTGCCCGTACGCGGCGGTTACGATCAAATCAGGCGCCAGCGCACGGAGCGCTTCTACCGATTCGGGCCGCCGCAGCCGCTCCGGCTGCAGTACCGTCAGCCCCTGGCGCTCAGCCTCCGCCTTTACCGGCGTCGGGGTCAGCACCCGCTTCCGCCCGACCGGACGGTCCGGCTGCGTGACCACCGCCACGACCTCGATCTCGTCATTCTGCAAAAGCTTGTGCAAAGAAGGCACGGCGAAATCCGGCGTGCCCATAAAAATAACGCGTATGCTCATGCTTCACCGCGATCCGGCGGCTCGTTCTTGTACATGCTTTCCGCCAGATCCGTATACAGCACGCCGTTCAGGTGGTCCACCTCGTGCTGAATGCAGCGTGACAGCAGCTCGGTTCCTTCGATGACGATTTCTACGCCGTCGCGGTTCAGCCCCTTCACCTTCACCCGCTCCGCGCGTCTTACGTCTCCCGAAAGTCCGGGGATGCTCAGACAGCCCTCAGGGCCGAATTGCTCTCCCTCGCGCTCGATAATTTCGGGATTGATCAGCTCGATCAATCCGTGCTCATCGCCGACATCCATGACGATGACGCGCTTGAGAATGCCGATTTGCGGTGCGGCAAGCCCGACGCCTTCCGCGTCGTACATCGTATCGGCCATGTCATTCAGCAGCTTATGAATATTGGGTGTAATTTTCGATACGGGCACGCACTTCTCGCGCAGCACCGGATCCGGGTCTTTCACGATAATTTTGATCGCCATAATAGGTGCACCTTCCTTTGATTAAAAACAAGAAGCCGGGTAATATGCGTTACTTCCATATGTATATTCCGGCCGGCTTGGGCCGGAGCTTTACATCAATAATAAAGGATCGACATCGATGGACAGCGTCAGCTTCTGTCCCTTCACCGCCTCGTCGAGAACGGTGGAAGCCTGCTCTAGGATCGACGCGATGTCCGTCTCTCCCCGATATTTTATCATGCATTGGAACCGATATCTATCTTTGATCCGCGAAATCGGCGATGCGACCGGACCGAGCACCTCCATCTCCGCACGGCCGGCAAGCGACTGAGACAGCTCCTTCAGCCGGGAGGCCAGCATTTCGCCGGAGCGGAGCAGCAGCGGCACCTGTTCATGCGACAGCGTAAGAAGCACGAGCCGGTGAAACGGAGGGTAATTGTGCAGCTGCCGCATCTGCATTTCCTTCTGCATAAAGCTCGCATAGTCGTGACGACTGGCGCTGATGATGCTGTAATGCTCGGGGGTATACGTCTGCACGAACACTTCGCCCGGAAGCTGATGCCGTCCGGCCCGCCCAGCTACCTGTGTCAGCAGCTGGAACGTCCGTTCGGCCGAGCGGAAATCCGGCAGATTGAGTACCGAATCGGCGGCCAATGCGCCGACGAGGGTCACATAAGGAAAGTCGAGCCCTTTGGCGACCATTTGCGTACCGAGCAGCACATCCGCCTGCCGGTTGCGGAACATCGTCAGCCATTTCTCATGCGAGCCCTTCTCCGTCGTCGTATCCACGTCCATTCGAATGACGCGGATGCCAGGGAACAGCTTCCCGAGCTCTTCCTCCACCCGCTGCGTTCCGGTTCCGAAATGCCGAATATGCTCGCTGCCGCAGTCCGGACAAACGGACAGTTCCCGCTCGGCATACCCGCAGTAATGACAGCGGATCGCCTTCGAGCTCTGATGATACGTCAGCGAAATATCGCAATGCGGGCAGTCGGCCACATAGCCGCAGGTCCGGCACATGACGAATGTCGCATAGCCGCGGCGGTTGAGCAGCAAAACGATCTGTTCTTTCTTGTGTAACCGTTCTTCGATCGCTTTATACAGGTCGCGGCTAAACATGGAGCGGTTGCCGTTCTTCAGCTCCTCGCGCATGTCAACAATGTTCACCTTGGGCAGCGGACGCCCCTCAACCCGGGACGGCATCGAGAGCAGCTCGAATGCCGGTCTTTGCTCGGTGGCTTGCTGTCTGGCCTGAGGCAGCGTGCGGAAAATGCTTTCCAGCGAAGGGGTGGCCGAGCCGAGGACGACGGAAGCGCCATGATAACGCGCCCTTGCTACAGCAACGTCCCGGGCATGGTACTTAGGGCTTTCTTCCTGCTTGTACGTCGTTTCGTGCTCTTCATCGATAATAATAAGGCCGAGGTTGGTAAAAGGGGCGAAAATCGCCGAGCGCGCGCCGATGACGACCTGAACGTCCCGGCGCACGATTTTGCGCCATTCGTCATACCGTTCGCCATGGGAAAGCCGGCTGTGGAGAACCGCCACGCGGTTGCCGAACCTCCCCTTGAATCGTTCGACCATTTGCGGCGTCAACGAAATTTCCGGCACGAGCACAATCGCCTCGCGCCCCAGATCGAGGCATGATTGAATGGACTGCAAGTATACTTCCGTCTTGCCGCTGCCAGTCACTCCCTGCAGCAAAAAGACATGCCGCTGGCGCGCATGCAGGCTGTCCCGGATGCGTCCGTATACCTGCTGCTGCTCCGGGGTCAGCGGCAGCGGGGACGTCGGCTTAAACGAACGGCTCGCGTAAGGGTCGCGCTGCACCTCAACCTCCTCGATCCGCAGCCAGCCCCGTTCGGCCAGCCCTTTGACCGTGCTTGCGCTTATGTTGAGCTCCGATAGCAGCTCCGTCAGCTTGATCGGATCCGGCTGTTGTTTGAAATGCTCAAGCACTTCTTTCTGCTTCGCCGCCCGTGCAGGCAGCTCCTCGATCCAGCCGTCAAGCTGTTCCAACTGCTCCGGGGGAAATACGGTCAGCGCTTTCTTCGTCGTCATTCGGTCCTTGACGAGCTGTATTTCTTCCAAATACCCTTCAACGATCAGCTGCCGGATCAGCGCGCCTTCGGAGGCGTACCGGGCAAGCAGCGAATCCAGTTCGACCGTCTCCCGGCTCCGCACGAATTGCATAATTTCCTGCTGAACCGGCAGAAGCAGCGCGTGCTGCTGCCCTTGCGGCTCGCGTGCGCACACATGCCGCTCGTATTTCGCCTTGAGCGCACCGGGAATCATCGCCTGCAGTGCAGTGATTTCATGGCACATATACGTCCGGCTCATCCACCGGCCGAGCTTGACCAGCTCCGGCGTCAGCGGCGGCGTCAAGTCCAAGGTCTGCCCGATCGGCTTGATTTTCCCCGCATCCATCTCGCTGCCCTCGTGCAATTCGACGACAAAGCCTTGCAGCGTCCGCGGCCCGAACGGAACGCCGACCCGGCTGCCGACGGCGATCCAGTCTTTCATCGAGTCCGGCACGCGATAATCGAACGCCCGGTTCGTTTGCTTCGCCGGGACATCGACGATTACTTTTGCATACATTCGTCCGTCCCTTCTTTCCTGGTTAACCGCTCCGCTACAATGGTCAACAGCCGCTGGGCCACCTGCGCCTTGCTCATCAGTGGCGGCGCCTCCACGAGTCCGTCCTTGTCATAGATCCGCACCGCATTCGTATCGGTCCCGAATCCGGCTCCCTCCGCGGTCACATCGTTGGCGACAAGCAGATCGCAATTTTTGCGCTTCAGCTTGTCCATCGCGAACGCTTCAAGATTTTGCGTTTCGGCGGCAAAGCCTACGACGAACTGCCCGCTCGTCTTCCGCTCGCCGACCGCTTGCAGGATATCCGGATTTTTGACCAGCTGCAGCGTAAGCGCTTCGTCTTTTTTCTTTATTTTTTGCTCCGAACGCTCCGTTGGACGGTAGTCGGCGGGCGCTGCGGCTTTGATCACGATATCCGTCTCCGGCAGCCGCGCCAATACCGCATCCATCATATCCATCGTCGACTCGACCCGCACGATGTTCATCCCTGCCGGCACCGCTGTCGACACCTTGGCTACGACCAGCGTCACTTCCGCGCCCATCCGCCTTGCTTCCTCGGCGACCGCAAAGCCCATTTTACCCGAAGAATCGTTCGTCAAATAGCGGACCGGGTCGATGCGCTCCACCGTGCCGCCTGCCGTGACAAGCACCTTTTTCCCTTCAAGCCGCTTTTCATCGGCAAAATGGCTCCGAATTGCTTCGACGATTTCTTCTGGCTCAGCCAGCCGTCCCTTGCCTACATACCCGCATGCGAGCTGACCGGTCCCCGGTTCGATGAACATGACGCCGCGATCGGCAAGCGTCCGCAGGTTGGCCTGAACCGCCGGATGCGCATACATGTGCACGTTCATCGCCGGCGCGACGAGCACCGGCGCCTCCGTTGCCAGCAGCGTCGTGCTGAGCATGTCATCGGCGAGCCCGAGCGCCATCTTCCCAATCATATTGGCCGTGGCCGGAGCGACGACGATCAGATCCGCGCTGTCGGCAAGATTGATGTGCTGTACGACGGAGGCATCCTTCTCGTCGAACGTATCGACGGCTACCTCCTGCCGCGATAGCGTTTGGAACGTCAGCGGCGCAATGAACTTCGTCGCCGATTCCGTCATGATGACACGGACCGTCGCCCCCGCCTGCGCCAGCTTGCTGCACAGCGCCGCCGCTTTGTACGCCGCAATGCCACCGCACACGCCCAGCACGATCGTCTTTCCGTTCAACATCCGATCCACTCCTCTCTATATACAAGAAAAGCTTCCGATCGAAGCTTTTCGGTAAACTGCGGATGCGTTCTTTTTCACGTTACAGTATCAAGATAGAAAAAAAGAACAACCGCGAAGGGTTGTTTATTTTACCGTCTCTTTGGATTGAATCTTTTCGTAGGAAATATGATCTTCGTAGATCTCTTCGAGTGCCAGACCAACGAATTTATGCGATCTTTTTTGGCGCAGCTCGGTTTTGGAACCGTCTCGCAGCAAGCGGGCCCGCTTGGCGGCAGCGACGACGAGCGAATATTTGCTGTCTACTTTATCGAGCAGACGGTCAATGGAAGGATACAGCATTACTTTTTCACCTCGGCCATCCAATGTTTTATTTTCGAAACCATCCGGTCCTTGCGGCTGCGTTCCGCCACAAGAATGGAGCGAATCCGGGAACAGGCCAAATCGACCTGATCATTAACAATAGCATAATCGTAATGTTCCATCAAGGCGATCTCTTCCATGGCGACCGACATCCGGCTTCGAATGACGTCTTCCGTCTCCGTGCCTCGGCCGACGATCCGGTTTTCCAGTTCGGGAAGCGATGGGGGCAGCAGGAAAATAAACACGCCTTCCGGGAATTTCTGCTTCACCTTCAACGCGCCCTGCACTTCGATCTCGAGAATGATATCTTTGCCCGAAGCGAGCGTGTCTTCGACGAATTTCCGCGGCGTGCCGTAGTAATTGCCGACATACTCGGCCCATTCCAGCATCTGGTCCTGCTCGATCAGCTGCTGAAACTGCTCTCTAGACTTGAAAAAATAATTAACCCCTTCGACCTCGCCTTGTCTCGGCGCGCGGGTCGTCGCGGAAACCGAATAAACGATATCGCTTGCGCATTCGCGAAGCGCCTTGCACACCGTGCCTTTACCGACCCCGGACGGTCCGGAAAGTACAATCAAAATGCCTCTATCTGCCGGGGCATAGCTCGTATTACTCGTCATGATCATCGTCCTTATTGGAGAGTCGATGGGCCACCGTCTCCGGCTGAACCGCCGATAAAATGACATGATCGCTGTCCGTAATAATGACGGCCCGGGTACGTCTTCCGTAGGTCGCATCGATCAGCATGTGGCGATCGCGCGCTTCCTGAATGATCCGTTTGATCGGCGCGGATTCCGGGCTTACGATGGAAATGATTCGATTCGCGGAGACGATATTCCCGAAACCGATGTTGATTAACTTGATCGCCATGAATGGTTTTCCCCCTGAATCTTTCCGTTGAAGCGGCCGTCTTCGGCGAATCGCCTTGTGCATACCCGAACGAACGGATACCCGTTAGGTGGAGCGCCGGACGAGCCTGCTTTCGCAGGAAAGAGTTTTATTACATTGTTGTTCGACCTGAGAGCATCTATATGCTTCTTCGTTCACTCGATGTTTTGAATCTGCTCGCGCATTTTCTCCAGCTCGGCCTTCATGTCGACGACAATCGCCGTAAGCGAAGCATTGTTCGCTTTGGAGCCGATCGTGTTGACTTCCCGGTTCATTTCCTGAACGAGAAAATCGAGCTTGCGCCCTACCGGTTCCTCGCTTTGCAGCAAGCTGCGGAATTGGGCGAAATGGCTTTGCAGACGGTTCATTTCCTCATCGATATTAACCCGGTCCGCGAAAACGGCGACTTCCATAGCCAGCCGGTTCTCGTCGATCGGCCCTTGATGAACCAGATCCCGTATGCGGGCGTTCAGCTTCTCCGCGTATTCCTTAACGGTCTGCGGCGCCAGGACGGCGGCTAACCCGCAATAATGCTCCATGGTGCCGACGCGCTGCTCCAGTTCCCTCTGCAGGAACGAGCCTTCCCGCTCTCTCATCGCTACAAGCTCCCGTACGGCGCTGACCGCACATGATGAGATGGCTTCCGCAATCTCGTTCTCCCCGTCCGTCGACGACTGCTGAAGCGTAACGACGCCGGGAATGTCGAGCAGTTCCTTCAGCGTAATGTCCCCCTGCAGCGACAAGCGCTCCTTGAGCTGCTCCGCAGCCAGCTTGTAGGCGGCGGCAAGCTCCCAGTCGATCTGCACCGCATGCGCGGATTCCTTGATCTTCTCGAAGTTGACGAACACATCGACGCGGCCTCGCCGGACATGACGGAGAACGGTCTGTTTGAGCGTATCCTCGAAGCGCGCCCATTCGCGCGGCATGCGGACGGCCACTTCGGTATAACGATGATTGACCGATTTCAGCTCAATTTGGATTTGGATTCCGGCTGCGGTAAGCGCAGCTTGTCCGTATCCGGTCATACTGATGACCATACCGCTCACCTTACCAATCTATTCTAATTCATTTTGTTAGTGGGTACAAGTGGGAATCGAGCCCCGGTTTTTCGTGCCGCCGCGCCGTTTTCCGGGCGGCCGGGAGCCGCGTTTGGACACCGCTCTCCCCGCACTCGGGCATCCGAAGGACCATCAATCCTCGCGGGATCGCTGTTCGGCCCCCAGCGGCGCTTCATTCGGCAGGCAGGCGTTGTTCTCCGGCCTCGGCCTCCGTTTCCCTCTACCCAGCATGAACATTAAATCGTTCCTTTAAACACGACCTCAGCGGGACCGGTCATATATACATGATTGTCCGCTTCATCCCATTCGATGAGCAGGTCGCCGCCCTTAAGCGAAACGATGCCCCGGCGGTCCATCCGCCCGGTCAGTACGCCGGCCACAAGTGTGGCGCAGGCGCCCGTGCCGCAAGCAAGCGTCGGTCCGGCACCGCGCTCCCAGACGCGCATCTCGGCAAAGTCTCTTCGCTTCACCGTAGCGAACTCGACGTTGATGCGTCGCGGAAACAGCGGATGATGCTCCAACGGAGGGCCGTATGTATGCAGATTGGTATGGACCGCATCGTCCGTGAAAATAACGCAGTGCGGGTTGCCCATCGATACGGCGGTAAAACGGAATTGCCGTCCCGCCGCTTCAACAGGATATTCGGTCACCGGTTCCGCATCGATCGTCGTCGGCACCGCAAGACCGTTCAGAATCGGCGCGCCCATATCGACGCGCACCGCGCTTACGGCGCCATTCTCCACCGTGAGCCGCACCGGCTGCGGCCCCGCGCCGATCGTCTCGATGACGAGATCGGTCCGGGACGCGTCGATCAAGCCGTTATCATATATATATTTGGCTGCGCAGCGGATGGCGTTGCCGCACTGCTCCGCTTCCGTGCCGTCGGAGTTGATGATGCGCATCATATAATCCGCCCGATCCGATGGCAGCACGTAGACGACGCCGTCCGCTCCGATCCCGAAGTTGCGGTCGCAATATCGGACCGCAAAGCTCGCGGCATCAGCGGGCAGCGCCTGTTCCCCGAACAAGACGATGAAGTCGTTGCCCAATCCTTGCATTTTCGTAAAATTCATCGCGCAAGCTCCTGTCAAGACGTGTTTTATCCCCTATCATAGCGCAAATTCGAAACCATGCATAGGTTTTCATAAAATATTCAATTCCCGCGCCGTTAAAAAGCCGGAATTCCGAGGATTCGGAATTCCGGCCGGCCTTTCACTCTTACGAGCCACGCTCTTGCTCACCTGCGCTTCGAAGCTTATCGGACAATAGGCTTCACCGGCTTCTGTCCTCCGCCGAGCGAAAGCGGCTTGCGCTTTGCCGGTTTGCTCATGAGGCTGCCCAGTCCCATCAGGAACGTCGGTATGCCCGCAAAGACAAGCACGAGGAACCAGTCAGCCGCCCCCAGCGGCACGGTTTTGAAGATCGGCCGCAGCGCGTCGACATACAGCACCGGCAGCATCAGCAGCAACGAGGAAATAGTCGCCAGGACAAGCCATATGTTCTGCAGCGGGTTCCGGTGGAAAATCGAGCGCGAGCTGCGGCAGTCGAATACGTGAATGAGCTGGGCCATGACCAGCGTTACGAAGGCGACGGTTTGCGCTTTGATCAGCGCGTCCGGGCCGTCCTGGCCCTGCTTCAGCGTAATGTAGAACGCCGCCAGCGTGCAGAGCCCGATCAGGATGCCGCGGGACACGATTTTCCAGCCCAGCCGCCGCGCGAAAATATTTTCTTTCGCCGGACGCGGCTTTTGCTGCATCAGATCCTTTTCCGCCTGATCGACGCCAAGCGCCATCGCCGGCAAGCCGTCGGTCACCAGGTTGACCCACAAAATTTGAATCGGCACGAGCGGCAGCGGCAAGCCGGCCATCATGGCCAGGAACATCGTCAAAATTTCGCCGACGTTGGAAGCGAGCAAATAACGGATAAACTTGCGTATATTTTCATAAATGCCGCGGCCTTCTTCAATCGCGGAGACGATCGTCGCGAAATTATCGTTGCTCAGTACGAGCGCGGAAGCTTCCTTGGATACGTCCGTGCCACTGATCCCCATGGCGATCCCGATGTCGGCCGCCTTGATCGCCGGGGCATCGTTCACGCCGTCGCCGGTCATTGCCACGACATGACCTTGGCGCTGCAGCGACTTGACGATGCGAAGCTTATGCTCCGGCGATACTCTCGCATAGACGTACACGTTGTCCACGTGCTTGTCGAGCTCTTCGTCGCTCAGGCTGCTGAGCTGCTGCCCGTTCAAGGCAAGCCCGTCCGTCGGCAAGATCCCGAGCTGTCGGGCGATCGCTTCGGCCGTCGTCTGATGGTCACCGGTAATCATCACAGTCTTGATGCCGGCACGCCTGCACTTGACGATCGCTTCACGCACCTCGCGCCGGGGCGGATCGATCATCCCTGTCAAGCCGATGAAGATCAGGTGTGTTTCCACTTCTTCTTCCTGCTCGCACCGCTCCGATGGCTTCATATCGCGATACGCGAGACCGAGTACGCGGAGCGCGTTTTTCGCCATTCCTTCGTTGGCCGCGAGCACTTTTTGCTTGAGCGTCGGAGTGAACGGAATCACCTTGTCGTCCCACAGTACATAAGCGCATTGCGACAACAGCACATCCGGCGCGCCCTTCGTGCATACCATGCGTCCGCCCTGATGCTCGACAACGACGGACATCCGTTTCCGTTCCGAATCGAAAGGCATTTCGGTCACGCGGCGGTACAGGCCGTCTAGCGTTTGCTGAGTAACGCCCGCCTTCGCGCTCAGCACGACAAGCGCCCCTTCCGTCGGATCGCCCTTGATGTTCCACACGGGCGGAGCCTCTTCACCTTTTTTCTTTTTCGCTTCGCCCCGCTGCTCGTGGAGCACCGCGTTGTTGCAGAGCACGGATACTTGCATCAGCTTGCGGAGCATCTGGTTTTTGCGGACATCCATCGGCTTTCCGTTCTTCATGATCTCGCCATGCGGATCGTAGCCGTCGCCGGTCACTTCCAGCACGTCGCCGCCGATCCACAGATGCGTCACAGTCATCTTGTTTTGTGTCAGCGTACCCGTTTTGTCCGAGCAAATGACCGACGCGCATCCGAGCGTTTCCACGGAAGGCAGCTTGCGCACAATTGCTTTGCGCTGGATCATCCGCTGTACCCCGAGCGCCAGTGCGATCGTAACGATCGCTGGCAGCCCTTCGGGGATCGCCGCGACCGCAAGCGACACGCCGGCTAGGAACATGCCATACGGCTCCTGCCCGTGCAGGATGCCGGCGACGACGACGAGCACGGTAAGCGCAAGCGCCACGATGATCAATATTTTCCCCAGCTGCTCCAGACGATGCTGCAGCGGCGTTTCCATCGCGTCGGTATTTTGGATCAGATCGGCGATTTTTCCCATTTCCGTATCCATCCCGGTGCGGATGACCACCCCTTTGGCCGTGCCCCGGGTGATCATCGTCCCCATAAACCCGAGATTGCGCTGATCGCCGAGCGGCACTTCACCGCTGGTCAACGCTTCCGTATGTTTGGCGACCGGGACGGATTCTCCCGTCAATGCCGATTCTTCCACATACGTGCCAAACGCTTCGAGGAAGCGAAGGTCGGCCGGGATCCGATCCCCGCTTTCCAGCAGGACGACATCCCCGGCAACCAGCTCCTTCGCCGGCACTTGCTCCAACGCCCCGCCGCGAAGCACCTTGGCTAGCGGCGCTGACAGTTCCTTCAACGCCCGCAAGGAACGCTCGGCACGAAACTCCTGTACGAAGCCGAGGATACCATTCATAATAATGATGGCCATAATCGTGACAGCGTCAAGGTATTCCCCAAGCAGTCCCGACACGAGCGTAGCTCCGACCAGCACCAGCACCATGAAATCTTTGAACTGGTTCAGAAACAACGCCAGCGGCGATACGCCCTCCCCATCCGCCAGTTCGTTGGCTCCGTGAGCTGCAAGCCGCTCGCGCGCTTCTTCCGCAGTCAGTCCTCCGGCGGGATTGGTCCCGGTCTGCTCCAAGATCTCCTCCGCCGTCATCTGGTACCACTGTTTCTGACTCATTTGCTTCTCCCTCCCACAACTTATGGCACCGACGGTGCTTGAAACATGAATGGGTAACACGTTCCCGCAGCCGCTTAGCGACATGACTGAGCTGCCCGGGTTCGTCCCATCCAAAAGGTTGTCTAGCCTAAATGTATTCAGACAAGCCGCAAAATAGCACGAAATGTTGCCACATTCGCAGACACTCCCGTCTTGACCGGATTCGCGGGACAGCACAGGCCTTGACGCGAATCCCAAGCGCGCATTGCGGCGCTGCGCGGTTCGTTCGAACCCCACGCAGTCTGTTCCCGCTCCCGCAACGGGTGTCAGCGGTTGAAAAAAGCTTAAGTTTTCCCATAAAATATGGCATGATAGAAGGTAGCGCTTATTAAGCCGCCGCGGCCGATTCTTTTCTCCGGCTGCGGCGATGAAGAAATGGAGTTGTACAGCATGTCGTTAGACGGTCTCGTCGTACACAGCCTCGTGCATGAGCTGCAGCGCTGTGTCGGCGGCAGAATCAATAAAATTCAAATGCCCACCGAAAATGATATCGTGATGCAGCTTCGGATATCCGGCAGCGGGGTAAAGCTACTGCTATCCGCCAACCCGACTTATCCGAGAGTGCATCTTACCGAACAAAGCTACATCAATCCGTTGGAAGCCCCGATGTTCTGCATGCTGCTCCGCAAGCATTGCGAGGGCGGCGTCATTGAAGCGATCGAACAGCCGGGAATGGAACGCGTGGTTCATATAAAAATACGCCAGCGGGACGAGCTCGGCGATATTAGCACCAAGCTGATCGTGGTCGAAATTATGGGACGCCACAGCAACATCATTTTGTTGGACCCGATAGCCGGAACGATTCTCGACGGCATCCACCATGTCACCCCAGCAATCAGTTCCTACCGCATCGTTATGCCCGGGAGCGCTTATACCGCGCCGCCGGAGCAGCATAAAGAGCTTCCTTTCGGCTGGGGCAAGGAACGGTTTGCCTCCGCCTTCTGGCATATGCTCGCGGACGCGGAAGAAAACGTCGCCGAAGGCGTGCCTGGCGCAGCCCCGCGCTGGTGGGAGCAGGCGATCGTAAGGCAGTTCAGCGGATTTAGCCCGCTGGCCGCCAAAGAGCTTGTGCATCGTGCGATGAAAGCGGAAAGCGGCGCGGCCGAAATCGCGAACCCGGCTGATTTTGCCGTCAGCCTGTGGGAGCCGTTCCGCGAAGTGACCGGGCGGCTGCAAGCCCATCAGCCGGACACGAACATGGTGCTGCAGGAGCAAACCGGCAAAACGTTCTTCTCGGTCATCGAATTGACCCATATCGAGGGAAAGAAGACCCGGTTCGAGACGGTCAGCGCTTGCCTTGAGGCGTATTTCGGGGATAAAGCGGAACGGGATACGGTCAAGCAGCGTGTCTCGGACTTGCTTCGGCTGCTTACGAACGAGCGCAGCAAAAACGTCAAAAAGCTCGAGAAGCTGGAGGAAACGCTCGCGGACGCCCAGCAGGCGGACCGGTTCCGCATTGTGGGCGAGCTGCTGACCTCCTCGATGCACCTGATCCGCAAAGGTGATAAGCAGATCGAAGTGATCAATTATTACGACGAAGAGCAGCGCCCCGTCACCATCGAGCTGGACCCGCTGCTCACGCCGTCTGAAAATGCCCAGCGTTATTTCAAAAAATATACGAAAAGCAAAAATAGCCTAGCCGCGGTAAGCGAGCAAATGGCACAGGCCAACATGGAAATCCTTTATATGGATAACCTGCTGCAGCAGCTTGACAGCGCAGGACTTAGCGATATCGAGGAAATTCGCGAGGAGCTGGCGGAACAAGGGTATTTGCGCGCGCGGAACAAAAAAGGGCGCAAAAAAAAGCCGAATCAAAAGCCCGTTCTGGCCTGCTATACGTCAAGCGAGGGCATTCCGCTGTATGTCGGCAAAAACAATACGCAAAACGAATATTTGACGAACCGGCTTGCGCATGCGGGCGACACCTGGCTCCATACGAAAGACATTCCGGGCTCTCATGTCGTCATCCGCAGCCCGGAGTATGGGGAAGCGACTTTGAACGAAGCCGCCCAACTGGCGGCCTATTTCAGCCAGGCCAAGCAATCGAGCCAGGTGCCTGTCGATTATACGCTGATCAAGCATGTCCGGAAGCCCAGCGGCGCCAAGCCCGGCTTCGTTATCTACGATCATCAGAAGACGCTGTTCATTACGCCGGATGCCGAGCATATCAAGCAAATGCCGATGCAGCTGAAATAGCGCTACTCTGCCATACAGAGGCGGGCCTCTATACCGGGTGACGATGGTTTTGTACCGCCTCGCTGCATCCGTTCCGTCTACAAGCAAAAAGGACCTCGATATCCACTTAACCGTGAATACCGAGGTCCTTTTAACTTGTACGGGGCTGCGCCGGACAAATCCGAGCATGGGGGGAACTCTAGCCCCAGCTGAGTCCATTTGTTCGCTTGCACTCGTTGCTGATGCGTCTCTTCTCTTAAAGTTCCTTTATTAGCCTGCGCAAATATTGCTTCAGCGGTTCATTCAGCTCGTCGCTAGCCAGCGCCATTTCGACGGTGGCCTCCACGAACCCGAGCTTATCGCCGACGTCGTACCGTTTTCCATCGAATTGGCAGGCGATCATCCGCCTCATTCGGTTCAATTCGCCCAGCGCATCCGTCAGCTGAATCTCGCCGTTGCGGCCCGGCTTGCTGTTTTCGAGAATAGCGAAAATTTCCGGCATGATGATGTAGCGGCCGATGACGGCCAAATTGGACGGCGCCTTGTCGCGTTCCGGCTTCTCGACCAAGTCGTCGATGTAGCAGTGCCGGTCCGATGCAGTGAGCGGATCCGGCGAAACGATGCCGTACTTGCCAACGTCCTCCCAAGGCACTTCCTGCACGGCAATGACGGATGTCTCCGTTTGCTCGTACAGCTCGATCATTTGCTTGAGACACGGCTTCTCCGAGCGAATGATATCGTCTCCGAGCAGGACGGCGAACGGCTCGTTCCCGATAAACTTGCGCGCTGTCAGCACCGCATGCCCGAGCCCGAGCGGTTCTTTCTGCCGGATGTAATGCACATCGGCCAAATTCGATACAGAACGCACGATTTCGAGCAGCTCCAGCGAGCCTTTATGCTCGAGCGCCGCTTCCAGCTCGATCGATTTGTCGAAATGATCCTCGATCGCGCGCTTGTGCCGGCCCGTGACGATAATAATGTCCTCGATGCCCGACGAGATCGCTTCTTCCACGATATATTGAATGGCCGGCTTGTCGACGATCGGCAGCATTTCCTTCGGCTGCGCCTTCGTCGCGGGCAGGAAGCGGGTGCCTAGGCCCGCTGCGGGAATGATCGCTTTGCGAATGTTCATGGCCGTCCGCCTCTCTGCTCGTACAGCCGCTTGCACACGCTCGCATCGATGCGCCTTGCGCCCAGCGGCGCGTGAAACACGACGCCTCCCCGCTCCCCGTGAAAATCGGAACCGGCCGTAATCGTCAGTCCCAGCGACTCGGCTAACGCCGTATAATGCGTCTCTTGCTCCGGCGTATGATCCGAATGGTACGCCTCTAGACCGACCAGCCCGGCTTCCTTCAGCTGCGGAATGATGTCATCTTGATCGTACAGCCCCGGATGCGCCAATACCGGCGCTCCTCCCGCTTCCAGAATCCACTGGATCGCGGTAATCGGCTCGATCCGCGGCGGGTTGATATACGCGGCCGCTCCCTTGGCCAAATAGCGTTCGAACGCCTCGGCCATGTTCGCGACATAGCCTTTGCGGACGAGTGCATCGGCGATATGCGGCCGTCCGACGGTTTCTTCCGCCTTCTTCGAGGCCATGAGCGAAGCCATCACATCGTCCATGGTCACCTCGAGTCCCAATGCCTGCAGCCTCTCAATAATCATATCGTTGCGCCGGTCGCGCACACGCCGAAGTTCGGCGAGTCTCGACAAGAACGTCTCGTCTTTCCAGTCGATGAAATAGCCGAGAACATGAATGTCTTGGCCGGCATGTACGGTGCTGATTTCAACCCCCGGCACAACCTCGATCCCGTATTCCTTACCGGCTTCGATCGCTTCTGCCAGCCCCGCGACGGTATCGTGATCCGTTATGGCTACAGCAGCCAGACCAGCTGCGGCAGCCAGTTTTACGTTGTCCGCCGGAGGCTGCGTGCCGTCCGACGCCGTTGTATGTGAATGCAAATCGACAAATGGCATGCTGACATCCCCTTTTCTATCGTTCATTGCATCGCTGGCCCGCGCTTGTGCGGTGCAGCCGGGCGGATGCATTCTCCCTGGCTCCGTGTTACAGCCACTGGCTTAAATCTTTCTCCCGCAAAAACGTAAGGAACGTCACGGCCGAAATCGGCAGCAGCGTAGAGTTCAGGTAGATCGCGTGAAAGCTGCGGCCAAAGCTGACCCCTTCCACGTCCTTCACCTGGATGACGCCGAGCGCGGACTCATGCTTGACCGACGATTGCGATAAAATCGAAATGCCCAGCCCCGCTTCCACCGCCGATTTCACCGCGCCGGTGCTGCCAAGCTCCATGACGATTTTGAGCGCGTCGCGGTCGTAACCGGCCCGCTCGAGCTCCTCCTCCATGACGGTCCGCGTTCCGGATCCTTGCTCCCGAAGCACGAACGGATAATGGAGCATCTCTTCGACGGTGACGCTTTCCTTCCCGGCCAGCGGATGATTTCGCGGCACGATCAGCTTTAGCTCGTCGCTGAGCACCGCTTCGGTGTGCACGTCGGGGTGATGCACCTCCGCCTCGACAAGCCCGAACGTCAGCTGGTGCGCCAGCACCTCGTCGAGAATTTGCTTCGTATTGATCACTTTCATGCTGACGGATATGTTCGGGTATTCGCTGCTGAACGGCCCGAGCAGCCGCGGCAATATATATTCGCCGACTGTCAGGCTTGCCCCCAAATGAAGACGGTCTTCCAGCATATGCGTAAAGCGGGACATGCGAATGCCCGTTTCCTTGATCAGCTCGATGCTCTGCTTGGCGTACGGCAGCAAGGTTCGTCCCGCTTCCGTCAGCTCCACCCGCTTGGTGGAGCGCAGAAACAGCTTTGTGCCGAAATACTCCTCCAGCGACTGCACCTGCATCGTTACGGCGGGCTGCGTCATATGAAGCGCCTGTGCGGCGTGCGAGAAGCTGCCTTTTTCCGCAACGGTATAAAAAATGTGAAGCTGATGAAAATTAAGCGCCATGATTGTTCCTCCGGTGGAGCATGAATACTACACATTATACCAAAAAACAAAGAGGCATGCCTGATTTTCGGCACACCTCCCGGATCATTCGCCTATTATCTTCGTTTCCGGCTGTTCTTAATGAGCGTCATCCGCCGAGAATGACGCAACCATGAATAGTAGGAGCGCAAATCCCGAAGCTCCATCGTTTCGGACATACGGCCGAGAAACGTCACGACGATCATTTTATAATAAACGGGTCCCGGTCCTTTATATTCAGGTTGTACGGGCGTAAATTCCGCGACCATCACCAAGTCTTCATCGATCAGGAACACGTCCTGCTCGTTCTTGTAATAGGTGCGTATGGAATCCGTCTTCAGTTTGCTCCATAAAAAAGCGGAAATATCCGCGAAACCGGTCTTCTCCGACTCCACGCGATCCGCCCAGCGGCTTCGGGCATGATGAGTGATGATGATCTCTGCAATCCTTCTGTTGCCAAGAAGAGTCGTATTCGTTTCGTTCTTCTCCAAACCTTCGATTTTGCTCGAGCCCATTATCCATACCCTCTTCCTATAAAAATAGTTCTTTAAACCTATGTACTGTATGATCGCTTATCTATTATTTTAGTTCATTTAGGCACAGAATCAACTTAAAAAATCTTTAGAAAACCTACATTTCGAAAACAAATCACAAAAAACAAAAAAGCTTCTGCGAACAGAAGCTTCATGCCAGGCGTATCGTATAGGAGCGTGCAAATTATAGCGTGTAGAATCTTGTTTTATCAGGAATATTACTGTTATACTCGGTTTTGATTTCACTGCGGTAAGACCGCTCGACTTTCTTAACGAACGGAAGCCTTTGCAGTTGTTTGACCGTCTCGTCGAGCCGACTCGCATAGACGTACATAGCGGCGTAATGCAGCTTTTTGGATATAAAATGGACGTTGCCGTACTTCTCCAAATGCTTGCCTGCCGCCTTCAAATCATTAACCCACACGATGATGCCGCTACGCTCGGTAAACATGGGAAAACCCTTCTTTCATTGCCATTATATTTTTGGGAAAGGAACGATCATCATGTCGTCTTCCGCTGCAGCACAAATATTAATCGAAGTCACTCGGGGAGCGATGACGGAAAGCGTGCACCGCGGGCATATATCCGTCGTTGATTTCCGCCGTCATACGATAGCGTTCACCGGAAATCCGGATTATTATACGTATATCCGCTCTACCGCCAAACCGATTCAGGCGATCCCGCTGCTCGAAGCCGGCGGCTTGGAGCGCTATAGCTTCACCCCGGCCGAACTCGCGCTTTGCTGCGCATCCCACAATGGAGAATCGGCGCATGCCGAAACCGCGCTGGCCGTGCTTCGGAAATCAGGACTCGATGAAAGCGCTCTTAGGTGCGGCGTGCACGAGCCGCTCTACAGGCCGGCTGCGGACGCGCTCAAGCAATCCGGGCAAACTGCGACGCCGCTGCACAATAACTGCTCCGGCAAACATGCCGGCATGCTCGCATTGTCGGTTCTTTTGCAGGCGCCTACTCAACAGTATACCGCAACGGCTCATCCTGTCCAGCTAAAAATGCTCCAGACGGTCGCGGAGATGTGCGGCGTCGCTCCGGAAAGCATCGGCCTCGGAACGGACGGCTGTGGCGTGCCGGTATTTGCCATGCCCCTGTCGGCGCTGGCGTATGGATACGCGCGACTGGGCCGGCCTGAGGAGCTGTCCGCGCCAAGGGCGGACGCCTGCCGACAGGTAATCAGCGCCATGCGCGCGGCGCCCTATTATGTAGCCGGTACCGGGCGATATGACACCCGGCTCGCCGAAGTAACCGGCGGTCGCATCATCGGCAAGATGGGTGCCGAAGGCGTCTATGCGCTTACCGTTCCACAGGAGGGCCTCGGCCTCGCGCTCAAGATCGAGGACGGCGCCGAGCGCGCGCTGTATCCTGCGGCTACTGAAGCGCTGCTCCAGCTCGGTCTGCTGTCACCGTCCGAAGCGGATCAGCTCGAGGCGTTCCATCAGCCTGCGGTCACGAATCGCCGCGGCGAAACGGTCGGCATCATCCGGCCGGTGTTCCGGCTTCAACGAAGCTGAACCGGGCAGCTCGTTAGCCGCATTTGCCGCTGCAGCTCCCGCCGGTCGAGCAGCCGCCGCCGCTGTCAAGCGGGTCGTTGCCCGGAACCTTGATCGTATCGGAGACGGCAAATGCGATCGATTGCGACACTTCGTGCAGCAGTTCGTCGAGCTTGCGCTCCGCATCCTTGAAGCGGTTTACGCACTCAATCGCATCGAGCTGCCGAATCACTTCATTGACCTGGTCCATCGCTTCGTGGTAATTCGGATGATAATGCCCGAAGCGCTGGGTTTCCTCGAACAGCTCCTTCTTCCGGTTAAGCAGCGGCATGAGCCGCTTCACTTCCTGATCCTCGTCCTTGCGTTGTTTCCAATATAGGTAATCCGCCGTTTCCGCGGAATTTTTTATCATGTCGGCAAGCTCGTAAGCCCCCAGCAAGATAGCAGACATGTCGAGCGTCTGCGGTTCCATGATCGCCATGGTTCAAGCACCTGCCTTTCGCTCATCCATTTGTCCTTTGCATCTACCTCTCTATCATATCACATTCGCCGAGCTACATTAATATAAATATTTATCATTAATGCCAGGAAGAATCAGCTTCATCTCCTGCCATTCCTCCGGCATGAGCCGCATTTCCGCGGCCGGATCGGCCGATTCGGCCGTGCGGACAATCCCCGTCATGCACCAGCTGCCACGTGTGTCCTGCAGCTTATGCGGGGCGATCCGGTAATCGCAGCCGTTTTTGCGGATTTGCAGCACCGTTTTCATCCGAATCGCCTGCTCCACCATTTCTTTGCGCGTCGACGCGTGGTAGGCGCGATAGTCTTTCAGCCAGCTGGCGGGAATATCCGCATAGTCGGGATATAAATCCGCCGCACTCGGGATGCGCGCTTCCATTTCATAGTAGGCGACCGAGGTGCGGGAATAGATGAAGCCTTTGTCTCCCGTCGGTTCGCGCCGCTCTTGAAGGCTGTTCTCCCCGAGCACGTCCAGCTTTGGATACGTTATCGCTTGCGCTGCCGGACCATTTCCGCCAGTGTCCGGCAAGAGCCCCGGGAGCCAGCCCGCTTTCTCAAGCGCCGCGGCCAGCGGCTTGACGTCGTCCGGCGCAATCAAATAATGCGTGCCGCCGAGTTTCTCGCGCAAATAAGAGACCGCCCCGGGAATCCGCTCCAGCGATTGCGCGGTCGCTTCATCCGCGCAGCGCAGCAGGCATGCCTGCAGGAAGCGCGTCTTGCCGTACGGCGCCGCCCACTGCTCCACCGCCAGCCGGACATGCTCCGGCACGCCGTACAACGCGCGCTCCTCCAGAAACGCAGCGATCGCTTCGGCCGTTCTGCCGTTATCCAGCGCCCGGCGCACACTGTTTTTCGTCAGCTTGAACACGCTGATCTGATCGAGCCGCACCGTGTCGGCCAGACAGCACAGCTCCCAGAGCACCTTCCCGGGCACATCGGGAGGCGCGAAGATTTCAAAATCCGGCTGGATCATCAAGGCTCCGTCTTCCGAAGCGTCCGCTTCTTCGGCCGCAGCCGGAACCGGCTGCTCGACCCACCGAAACCACGCCTCGTCCGCTGTCAGGCTTCGGCCTTCCTCTATCCAGCCGAATGCTACCAGCGGCTGCAGCCACCGTTCCTGCAGCAGACGACGCGGATCCTCCTCCGTCTCGTGCCGCTCCAATATCCCTAACTCCGCCAACCAGGCTATCAATGTGTCCGCTTGAAACCATTGTCCGCCGGAAGCAAGCCGTTCCGCCATGCACACAGCATGCTGCATCCACGCTTGCGCCGGCCACGTCAGCTGCTTCCACTGCGCGTACAACCGTTTCGTTTGCGCTTCCGGCGGCATCGAAAGCCATTCTTCGATCGCACCGGGCTGCAGCTCCAGCTCGTCTCCGTTTGACGTGAGCAGCTGCAGCCGCAGCAAAAAGTCCAATGCGACGGCCACCGGCAGCGAATAGGCGTCTGCATAAGCATACTTGAGCGAGGCGCCCTGCAGCAGCGCTTCGTCCAGGCTGATCTGCTCCGCGAGCTTCTGCAACTGCTTCTTATGTACCGTGCCGCCCTTCGACAGCTTCAACCCATGCCGGGCAGCGAATACAAGCGCTTGGAACAGCTCCAGACGCAAACCGAGCCGCGCGCTGCGAGTCACTTCCGGCATGACGTCATCCCCCGATCGCTCGGGAGCGGAGGAATGTACAGCAGGCAGTACCAACTCGCGCCACGTTCTGAATCCATCAGCGGGAAGCAAGTACAAATATTCTCCCCACGTTTTGCGAAAGGCGAATACGATTCCTTTGCGCATCAGCCCGCTCAGGCCATGCCGCATTTCCGCCCCGGACAATACGGGCGATGCCGCCTTCTCAAGCCGCGCCTCGTCAAAGGGCTCGCTGCCAATATAAAGAACGAGTGTTCTTAGCACCATTCGTTCCGTTTCGTTCATGCGGCCCAGGATCGTCTCCATGACGACCGGGTCCGTGCAAACGTCCGCGAGCGATACGCCACGGCTTAGCCACGGCCGGTACAGCTCCGTCTCGAGACTTCGCCGCAGCTCGGACGGCATTCGCTTCAACAGCTCCGCATAGTTCATTGTGCTACTGCTCCTTCCTCATCACGCGTCGCCGCCGCGTTCACCGATTCAATCCGGTACCGGTAGCCCTGCTCGATCAAAAACAGCTGGCGGTTGAGCGCAAACTCCTGCTCTTTCGTCCCCTCGCTCACAATCGAATAAAAAAACGCCTGATTCGCTCCCGCTTTCGGACGCAAAATACGGCCGAGCCTCTGCGCTTCCTCTTGTCTGGAGCCAAAGCTGCCCGATACTTGCACCGCCACCGCCGCATCCGGCAAATCGACGGCAAAATTGGCTACCTTCGATACGATCAGCACGCGAATCTCTCCGCTGCGGAATGCGCTATACAGCGTTTCCCGCTTTTCATGCGCCATCTCTCCGCTGATCATTGGCGCGCCGGTCCGTTCGGCGATGTGGTGCAGCTGATCCAAATATTGACCGATAATGAGCACCGGCTCCGTCGCATGCTGCTGCAGCAGCCGCTCGACAGCGTCCAATTTCAACGGATTGACGCTCGCCAGCTTCATCTTTTGCCGGGCGTCCGAAGCTTCATAAGCTTCGCGCTCGCCTTCCGTCATCGGTATCCTGACCTCTACGCATTCAACGCCGGCAATCCAGCCTTTGGTCTCCAGATCCTTCCATGGCATCTCGTAGCGTTTCGGTCCGACCAAAGAAAAGACGTCATCCTCCCGCCCGTCCTCTCGGATTAATGTCGCGGTCAAGCCGAGCCGCCGGGTCGCCTGTATGTCGGCCGTCATGCGAAATACCGGGGCCGGCAGTAAATGTACTTCGTCGTAAACAATCAATCCCCAGTCCCGTTTGTTGAACAAATCCATATGGACAAACGGATCGTCCTTCGACTTCCGGTATGTCAGTATTTGATATGTCGCGATTGTGATCGGGCGAACTTCTTTTTGCGTTCCGGTGTATTCGCCGACCATCTCTTCTGAAACGTCCGTCTTTTCCAATATTTCACGCTTCCACTGCCTTACCGATGTGCCGTTCGACGTTAAGATCAGCGTCGCGCAGCCGAGCCGTTCCATCGCGGCGATGCCGATCACCGTTTTGCCCGCGCCGCACGGCAGGACGAGGACGCCGCTTCCTCCCCGCATGCTCCCTTCCTTATAAAACGACTCCACCGCCTTGTGCTGGTAATCGCGAAGAGCGAACGTCCCTTCCTCGCTGCAATCCGTTCTCAGCCGAATAGGGAGCGCCTCGCCTTGGCTGTATCCGGCCAAATCCTCCACCGGATAACCGAGCTTGATCAGCTCCTGCTTGAGCATACCGCGATACAGCGGCGAAAAGCGCAGCGTCTGCGTATCCACCTGGCACAGCCCGTACGAGCGCAGCGATTTATAGGACACCATTTCCTTAATGATGTCGACATCTTCAGAAATAAGCAGCAGGTCTTCCCCGAGCTTCTCGATGCGCACCAGGCCATACCGTTCGACAAACCGGCGAATATCCTGCTTGACGGCGGCTGGAACGCCGAACTTGGACCATCGTTCCAGAAATTCGACGACTTCCTCCGACGTCAAACCCGCGGCGGCCGCATTCCACAGCGACAGCGACGACATCCGGTATGTATGAACATTGTCCGGCGATTTGACCAGATCGGCGAAGCGTATCAATCCCGCCCGCACTTCATCAAAATCCGGATGGCGCGTCTCCAGCAAAATGCAAAAATCGTTCTGAACGACAAGCGGCCGTTCTTTATGAAATGGCATGCCGGTCCCTCCAAACTTTAACAGATAGCTTTAGTATGAGGGGAACACGCCGGATTTAAACATCGGTTTGTAAGCGGCATTTGCAAGCGATGGCGGCAAGCCCTACAATATATTGCGGGAGCGGGAGGAATGGAAATATGAAGGAATGGAAAATGAACATTTGGCACAAGCTGATCGCCGTTATGATCCTGACGCTGCTGGCAACAGCTTGCGGGGGAGGCGCGAAGCAAGGCGCAGCGGGCGATTTCGTCCAGCAAATTTACAAGCAATACCCTGCGCTGAAAGACCGGAAAGCTACAACGACGGAAGTCAAGCGCGTTGTAGACGGCGACACGTTCGAGACAAAAACGGGGGACAAAGTTCGGTTGATCGGCGTCAACACACCGGAGACGGTGAAACCCGGCTCGCCTGTCGAAAAATACGGAAAAGAAGCAAGCCAATTTACCAAATCAAAGCTGACGGGGAAAACCGTGTACATGTTCGCCGATGCCGGGGATAAAGACAAATACGGACGTTTGCTGCGCTATGTCTTCATTGAAGGCGATCCCGTCATGTTCAACGAGATGCTTATCCGCGACGGCTATGCGAATACGATGTCGATTGCGCCTAACGTCATGTTCCAGGATATGTTCCGAAAGCTGGAGCGCCAGGCGCGGGAAAGCAAAAAAGGCCTGTGGGCCGATGGAAAAAAATAAAGAGAGGGGTCCATGACCTCTCTCTTTAGGCTGCCCGCATTAGTGCGTGCCGCTGACGTCCATATGTTTCAATTCGCTGGTTACTTTTTTGAAGCTGGAGAACTTGATGCGCTCCTGGAGCTTCTCGTAATACAAATCTTCGTTAATCGGCAGATCGACCCAATTGTCGGTCCAAGTGGACAAATGCATCGCATTGGACAGCGTCAAGCCTTTGATGCCTTCTTCGCCCGGCGCGAGCAGCTTGGTCCCCTTAAGGATATGATCGACGAAGTTTTGCGTAATCCCCTTATGCTGCGTACCGTCAGACCCTTTAACCGGAATTTCGCATTTCCAGCACTCCGGCGATCCAAAACCGCCTTTGAACTTGGCGTTGAACTCCGGCTCCGGCACAACCAGCCGCCAGAACGTCATTTTCCCGTCCTCGATGACGATTTTGCCGCGGTCGCCCGTGACTTCATAGCGGTTCGTTCCCGGCGCTTCCCCTGTCGTCGTCACGAACAGGCCCGTTGCGCCGTTCTCGTATTCGACATAGGCGGTCACGTCGTCTTCTACTTCAATGTTGCGGTATTTGCCGAAATGGCAGAACGCACGGACGCGCATCGGCATCATATCGACCGTCCACTGCCACAGGTCGAGCTGATGCGGATCTTGGTTGATCAGCACACCGCCGCCTTCACCGGCCCACGTTGCGCGCCAGCCGCCCGAATCGTAATAGCTTTGAGAGCGATACCAGTTCGTAATAATCCAGTTCGTGCGGCGCACTTCGCCAAGTTCTCCGGATGTGATCAAATCGCGCAGCTTCTGATACAGCGGGTTCGTGCGCTGGTTGTACATAATGCCGAACGCTTTATCCGACTTCGCGGCAGCTTCGTTCATCTCGCGTACTTGCTTGGTGTATACGCCAGCCGGTTTCTCTACCAGCACATGGTATCCGTGCTTGAACGCGGCGACGGCGACTGTCGGATGATCGTAATGCGGCGTGCAAATCAATACAGCATCGAACGCTTTGGATGCAAAGAAGGCGTCCAGGTTGTCAAACAGTTGATAGCGGTCGCCGTAATGGCAACGAGCCCAATCCAGCTTCGAAGGATCCGTGTCCACCATCGCAGTCAGTTCGCCGCCCTTGATCTCATTCTTGGCAAAATAGCCCTCGTGACCCTTGCCCATGTTCCCGATTCCGACGATGCCGAAACGTACTTTATCCATCGTTTCCCCTGCCTCTCACAGCTATATAATTGTTAATGTAAGCATTTACGCGACAATCTTATTATACTATGCACACGTGAACAAGACAACATAAAAAAAGCTTTAGATTAAAGAAGATTCGATGAGGATATATAAAAAACGTCCAGCCGCGTGAGCGGATGAACGTTTGGCATTGCGGATTAGACCGGCTGCTTGTCCTTCTCGGAAATTTGGCTGAGCGCTTCGCCCGCCTCATCCTCGAATTTATCGCGCACCGCAAGGTCGCCGATCGAAACGATACCCACGAGCTCGCTGTTCTCAACGACCGGCAAACGGCGAATTTGCTCCTTGGCCATCACTTTCGCCGCTTCGTCCACTGTCGTATCGGGAGGCACCGAAACGACGCGATCGCTCATGACTTCCTTGATCGCGGTCGACCCTTCTTTTTTCTCGGCAAATCCCCGGATCACGAGGTCGCGGTCGGTAATGACGCCGATCAGTTTCTTGCCTTCCACGACCGGGATAAATCCGGTGTCCTCCTGCTTCATCTTCACTGCGACTTCATATACGTTGTCTTTCAATGTAACCGTAGAAACGTCTGTCGTCATAATTTCACGCAATGTTCTGGCCAAAGGATAATCCCTCCCGTCAAAAGTTACAGCCCGCTGCCAAAGTCACGCGCGGCCACGGCCTGCTTCAGGAATAGCTTCTCCTTTTCCGATCGCCCCCATGCGCGGATTCGGCTAGCACTTATCGGGAGTAGGCATGCTCCGCCAAATAATCCTCGATCATTGCGATAAACAGCTTTGCCGCGTGAAGCATCGCAATTTCATCGATATCGAATCGCGGATGATGATGCGGGTGCACAATGCCGCGCTCTTTGCGACCCGCGCCTACGAACATAAAACATCCCGGAACGCGCTCCAGATAATAAGCGTAATCTTCTCCGGCCATAATGAGCGGCGAAGTCCGCACGCCCGCTTCTCCTAGCGCGAGCGACGCAGCCTTTCGGAACCGTTCTTCTTCCGACGCGTGATTGATGACAGGGGGATACCCCAGATTGTATTTCACAAGGCATTCTGCGCCGTTCATCCGGCACGTATGCTCCACGATTTCCTCCAGATGGCGCTTCACCTGCAGCCGCAGCTCCGGATCGAACGTTCTCACCGTTCCTTTCAACGTAGCCGTTTCCGCGATGACATTAAAGCTCGTTCCGCTGTGAAAGGATCCTACCGTTACGACGCATGGCTGCGTCGGGTCGGAGAAGCGGCTGACGATGCCCTGAAAGTTCACGACAAGCTGGGATGCGACATACACACTGTCGACTGTCTGATGGGGCAGCCCACCGTGACCGCCCTTCCCTTTTACTTCAATTATAAACTCATCCGCCGCGGCCATGATCGCTCCGGGCTTGCAATAAGCGGCTCCTGCTTCGAACGGCGACCATAAATGAACGCCGTAGATCACGTCCACGCCTTCCAGCGCACCGTCCCGGATCATCTCAAGCGCTCCGCCGGGCGTCGTTTCTTCCGCCGGCTGGAACAGGAAGACGACGTTCCCCGCCAGCCGGTCTTTATTGTCCTGGATCAGCTTCGCTACCCCAAGCAGCGTTGCTGTGTGCGCGTCATGCCCACAGGCGTGCATTACACCGGGCACCTGGGAAGCATACTCGCAGTTTTTTTCGTCCTGAATCGGCAGCGCGTCCATATCAGCCCGCAGCGCTACGGTCGGTCCTTGAACCGCCCCTTCGATTTTGGCGACGACGCCATGCCCTCCGACTCCCGTGCGAACCGCAATTCCCCACTCCCGCAGCAGGCTCGCTACAAACGCAGCTGTTTGCGATTCCTGAAACGACAGCTCGGGATTCATATGCAAGTATCTACGCCACTTTACCATCTCCGGATATACCGCTTCCGCGGCATCATTCCATCTGCTCATGCCCGTCCCCTCCGCTTCCGTCGCTACTATCGCATAATACCGAATACGATCCGTGCTTCAAATTTTATTGTATTTTATTCATTTTATCAAAAGCGGGCGCATGATTCATCTTTCGTTTTCACAAGAATTTCAAACTTTGGGCGAAACGGTGACAGCTCACGATGCATTAGGCTTGCACAAGTAAGGGAAACATACTATCATGAATAAAGGATTTACCAGTGAAACCCGTATAAGCTTTTTTTGTCATTTTTCATGTTACCTTCAAGGCGACATACATATCAGGGAGGGCTTGCTGTGATTATTGAAAACAGTGGTGTTAAAGGAATGAAAAGCGATCTCGCCCATCTGGACGAAACGATGGAACAACTCGGCTTCGTGCGGTGGCAATGGGAGTACTACCGGGCTACATACGACCTGAAAATCGAAGATAAAGCGAACCGCGAAGAATATTTCCTGCGGGTGAACACGCGCGTGGAAACCGGTAAGCTGGAATCCCCTTACGCCATTCTAAACATCGAGGACGCTTATATCGGCAGAGCGACATTCCCTCACGGTCTGGACTATGAATCGAAAGTACCGGATGCCATCATGAAGCAAGTAAACGGAAAGCTCGCAGAATTGAAATCGAAGCTCGCGCAATAAGCGGAGGCCTTCCATGACGGCCCCGCGACGAGGAACGCCTGATTTTTTGCTGCTGTTTCTGACGTTTTCCTTAGTTTGCTTCGGTCTCGCTTTTGTGTTTAGCGCCGGCATGGCTTATAAACCGAGCAATCCGTGGTATTTGGCGATTCGTCAATCGATCTCCATCGGCATGGGGACGGTAGCCATGTTTTTTTGCATGAATGTGGATTACCGCAAGTTTCAAAAATGGGTCGCCCCCTTTTTCGCGGGCGTTGTCGGGCTGCTTTTTCTCGTTCCGCTTATTGGCAAAGAAATTAATGGCGCCAAGAGCTGGTTTTCCATTGGCGGCTTTTCATTGCAGCCGACGGAATTCGCCAAGCTGGCGGTCATTATTTATTTGGCAGTCATTATTAGCAAGAAGGGCGAGCGGATTCAGGAGTTCAAGCGCGGTCTCGTTCCTCCGCTGCTTGTCATATGTTTCGTCTGCGGCTTGATTATGCTGCAGAACGATTTGGGCTCGACGATGATTCTCGTTCTTGTCGCCGTCTTGATGCTCGTGATCGGCGGCGCCAGCCTGAAGCATATGTTCATGCTCGGATCGGCCTTTGCTTGTCTCGGCGCACTCGCCGTTTCCGTCTACTTGCTGAATGCCGGAACTAGTAACTACAGGGTCGGCCGAATCACCGCCTTCTTGAATCCTTGGTCCGATCCGGAGCATTCGGGCTTTCAACTGATTCAATCGCTGTATGCGTTCGGCCATGGCGGCTTGACCGGTGCGGGCTTCGGACAAAGCATCCAGAAGCTGCATTATTTGCCGGAAGCGCACAACGATTTCATCTTCTCCATTATTGGGGAAGAGCTTGGCTTTATCGGCACTTCTATCTTCCTTATGATTTATCTTGCCTTTCTCTGGAGAGGCATCATTATCGCCCTGCGCTGCCAGGATGTGTTCGGCACCTTGGCGGGGATCGGCATCGTCAGCATGATCGGCATCCAGGCCTTCATCAATATCGGCGGTGTGACGAACAGCATCCCGATGACCGGCGTCACTTTGCCTTTGATCAGCTACGGCGGGACCTCGATGCTCGTCACCTTGATGGGACTCGGGATATTGCTCAGCATTTCCCGCGAACAAAACAAGCCGGAAAAAGAAACAACAAAAAAGAGAGCCTGAGGAACGATTTCGTTCCATTATGGCTCTCTTCTTCGGTTACTTCACCCGATGCGGATCTTCCACAATCGCAGTTGTCTCTTCCTCTCGGAACGCTACGCCTTCGACTTTCACGTTCACTTCAACCACGGTTAATCCCGTCATATTCTCAACCGCATCCCGCACGTTCTCCTGCAGATCGCGGCACACTTCCTGGATTTTCGAACCGTAGTTCACGATAACGCGCAGATCGATGGCCGCCTCGACTTGCCCGACCTCTACCGATACGCCTTTCTGCACGTTTTTACCGCTTAAGCGTTTGGCAAGCCCTTCGGAAATACCTCCCGACATGGCTGCGATCCCCGGCGTCTCCAGTGCAGCTAATCCTGCGATTGTCGCAACGACGTCATCTGAAATCCGGATAAGACCAGTTTGTACTTCTTCGCTCATGAGGATCACTCCATTTCGGTTGACACCTGATCCCGGTGAAACCGGTAAACAGTTGCAACAGGATTATATTTCTATTGTAATAAGTTCCAGGCCCGAAAGCAACTGGACTTAAGTACAGGCTCGCCGCAGCGCAGCGGACTTTCCTTCGTCAAAATCGCTTAGATCGCCTTGACCGCGCCGCCGTCCACATAAAACACGGAGCCGGTCATGTAGCTATTGCGGGGAGAGAGCAAAAACGCCGCGGCAGCCGCCAATTCTTCGGGCTCCCCGTAGCGGCCGAGCGGAATGTCCCGGATCATCTCGTCCTGCACTTGTTCCGTTGTCATGTTCTCCCGAGCGGCCCGCGCCGTATCCAGCTCGACGATCCGGTCGGTCATAATACGTCCGGGACAAATGGTGTTCAAGAGGATACCGTCGCCCCCCCATTCAGCCGACAGCGTCTTCATCAGCCCGACCACGCCAGTACGCAGCGTGTTCGAAATGACGAGGCCGGGAATCGGCACTTTCACGGAAGTGGAGGCCACCGTCACAATCCGCCCTCCCCGCTCTTTCATGAGCGGATAAAATCCTCGCGTCAACCGGACGACGCTCATCAGGTTGAGCTGCACCGCGTTCATCCAAGCGTCCTCATCCAGCGATAGGAAGCTGCCGCTGGGTGGGCCGCCGGAGTTGCACACGAGGGCGTCCACCGTGCCGAACCGGTCCTTGGCCTGCTGCACAAGCCAGCCGATTTGCTCAGGGCTGCTCAGATCGACAGCCATGCCCGCCGCTTCGATGCCGTACGCCTGCTGGAGCCTCGCCGCCACCTCGCATACGGACTGCTCGTCCCGGCTGCAAAGCAGCAGGCTCGCGCCTTCCGCCGCGAGCTGCTCAGCGATCGCACGCCCGAGTCCCTTACTGGAAGCAGTTACGACTGCCGCCTTTCCTTTCAGCTGCAAATCCATCGGAAAAAACCCCTTTCCGGCAATTTGCTTCATTATAGCGTTTCCCGCAGATCAACGCCAATCAGAGCACTTTCCACAATATAAATGCCGCGATCGCGCCCAGTACGATGACGCCCGCAGCAATTTTTAAACCGTTTCCATTTCCGTGGTGGTGGTGATGTCCATCATGATGATGATCGTGATGATGATCATGGTCATGGTCGTGATGATGGTCGTGACTGTGATCATGGTTGTGATCGTGGTCATGGCTATGTCCATGGTGATGATGCTTTCCCTTTTTTTTCGTTTTATCCAATATGCCGTGATGTCCTTCATGCATACTGCAGCAGCTCCTTGTCATCGTTTTCATAAACCTCGCCGGTCAAGCCGGATTTCAATTTTCCCTTGCATTCCTTACCTATGTAGCACAATTTATGGATAATATAACACGGCGGACCCGGAATGAAAATAGTAAATTAAAATCTCTAACTCCATCAAAAGGATATAGCGTGTTACTTATTTACGAAATAATAACACAGTGATATGATATGTTTATGTTTTTTGCATATTTCGGAGGAGGAGTTAAAAAGTGCATATTCCTGATGGCATTTTAGACCCGAAAGTATGGGCGCCTTCCGCTGTCGTCGCAGCCGCCGTGCTCGCCAAAAGCGTCCAGTATTCGAAGCATCGGCTGGAGTACCGCGCGGTTCCAGTCATGGGGGTCATGTCCGCATTCATATTTGCCTCTCAGATGATCAATTTCCCCATCCTTGGAGCGGCAACATCCGGCCATCTGATCGGCGGTGCATTGGCGGCCCTGCTGTTCGGATTTTGGCCGTCCACCCTCATCATGTCGACCGTCATCGCGATTCAGGCGATCGTCTTCCAAGACGGCGGAATTACGGCGCTCGGAACGAACTTGCTCAATATGGCGATTCTGGCGCCGGGCATCGCCGCATTGACGTTCCGGCTTCTGCGTGGCCTGCCGTTTATCCCGAGGTCCGCCGCCGTGTTCGTCAGTGCCTGGCTGTCTGTGGCGGTGCTATCGATCGTTGCAGCCGTCGAGCTGGCCTTGTCCGGCGTCATTCCCTTCGGTACGGCGGCCAAAGCCCTGCTGTTCTGGCACGCGTTCATCGGTATTGGAGAAGGCATTATTACCGTCATCGTCATCCCGTTTGCGCTTCGCTCTTCGTTTCAATTTGCCAATAAGGAGTCGATGCTGCAATGAAAGCCAACATTCGCAACTGGCTCATTGTATCGCTGGTAATCGGCGGTTTCATCTCGCTATTCGCTTCCTCTCATCCGGACGGGTTTGAGAAGGCCGGGGAAGAAGTCGGATACATCGAGCACGCATCCAGCTTCATGAAGTCCCCGCTGCCCGATTACGCTATTCCGGGCATGGACTCCTGGCTTTCCTCCAGCCTTGCGGGTCTGGCCGGCGTCGCCCTTACGTTCGCCGTCTTCCTGCTGCTTGGAAAGTGGATAGCGGGAAAAAAATGACGGCGATGCTGAGCCACCCGCCGGTCCGGATCGTGACCGCTCTTCTGATGATCATGCTGAGCGTTTCTATGAAGCATACGGAAACGCTCTTCATTATGCTGCTGTTTACCCTGCTGCTCGTGCTCTACTGCAAGGTTCCGTTCCGGCAGCTGCGCCGCCGGCTGCGGCTGGCGCTTCCTTTTATCGTGTTTTCGTTCGTCTTTTTCTCGTTATACGAACAGGGGGACGTGATGCGGCTGGCGGGCGTAACGCTCTCCGTCGACGGCCTGCACAAAGCGCTGACGTACAGCCTGCGTCTAGTCGTCACGCTCCATGTGCTGACGCTGCTGTTTCACCGGTTAAGCAGCTCCGAGTTTTTTCAAGCGCTCGTCAAGCTGAAGGTTCCCGGCATTTTCGTAGAATTGATCTTGTTCACGCTTCGTTTTATGGATGTCATTCGAACCGAAGCGCTGCATATGCTGCAGGCGTTGAAAAGCCGGGGATTCCGGACGGGGCGCTTCTTCTCGCTGTCCCAATACGCGGTGCTGTCGAAGCTGCTGGGCAGCCTGCTCCTGCGGTCGCTTCAGCGATCGGAGCGCATTTATATGGGCATGATGTCCCGAAGCTACCGCGGCATCCCGCCGCAGCGCCACACGGCGCCGCTGCTCCGGTCCGACGTGGCGATCGCCTTCCTCTGGCTTGTCCCGGTTGTGGCCGCATTTATTTACGATATCAGATAGGAGATTCCGATGGAACCGGTTTTCGTCTTTAATCAGGTCCGCTATCATTATAACAACGACCGGGCCGCCGCCCTGAACGGCATGGATTTCGAAATTCCGCTTGGCCAAAAAACAGCCATTGTCGGGCCGAACGGAGCAGGCAAATCGACGCTTATTTTTCACATGAACGGGCTGTACGCCTGCACTTCCGGAGAAGTGTGGTTTAAGGGCGAGCCCGTGTCCAAAGCCAATCGATCCGGGCTCGTCCGCCATGTCGGCGTCGTCTTTCAGGATCCCGACGATCAGATCATTTCCATGACCGTTCGCGACGATATCGCTTTCGGCCCTGCGCAGCTGGGGCTGTCTGCAGCCGAAGCGTTCCGTAGAGCGGACGAAAGCATGGAGCTGCTGCACATATCGCACCTGGCCGAGCGGAACCCGCATGAGCTCAGCTTCGGGCAGAAGAAGCAGGTCGCGATCGCAGGCGTGCTGGCAATGGATCCCGATGTCGTCATTCTTGACGAGCCGATGGCTTTCCTGGATCCGGCGGGACAGAAGCGCGTGCAGGACATTATGAACTTACTGATGGATAGAGGAAAAACGGTCATCGTGGCGACCCATCACATGCAGCTCGTTGCGGAATGGGCGGATCATGTCATCGTTGTGAAGGAGGGGCTGTGCCTCGGCAGCCTCACGCCCCGGGAGCTGTTCTGCGAACGCCCCTACCTGCTGAAAGAAGCCAACTTGGATCTGCCTCCGGTGCTTCAGCTGTTCTCCGGCCTGTGGGGAGAAGAACGCGCCGAACCCATGCCGGTCACTATGGAAGAAGCCAGAGCGGTGCTGTCCAGACTGCTGACGAACAAAGAGGATACCCTTTAGCGCAAGCGCAGGGGTATCCTCTTTGTTGCTGCTTCCGCAGGGTCAGCCGCAAACCGACTGACCAGCGTATATAAACGCTCGACCGCACGCGTGAACCCCGCAACAGAGATGCGTTCATCCGGGCGATGCATACGCATCAAATCATCCGCATCAATATGCGGAAACCACCCGTATACGGGAATGCCCGCATTGCGGAACCAGCTGCTGTCGGAGCGTCCGGACGCAATGTACGGCAGCACCGGCAAATCATGCGCAGCATGTATAGCCTCGTAGAGCGGGTCGTCCAGCGGCGACGCGGTCGGTTCGTCCAGCTCCAGCAAGTCGCACCCCTCGTTCAGCCGCAGTCCCCAGCGGCGCAGCCCATGGTCCAATACCCGCTCCATAAGCTCCCCCGGCAGCGCTCGGCAAATCAGCTCATGCCGTCCCGGATATTCGACGCTTCGTCGAACTTCAAAACAATGGCAGAACATCTCGTGCGGGTCCAGCGCATGTGGACTGTTACGCTGCATCCACTGTGTGAACCATACGGCGGCAGCCCCCTCCAGGCGCGCCGCCCATGCACCCGCCACGCCCCCGGCGCTGCGCAATAACGTTCTGTGCGCCTCCGGCAGCCGGGCATGGATACGCACCTGCCCGCAGGCATAGGCACGCCCCTCCGGCAGCAGCAGCCTCGCATAGCCCTTTTCGCCGACCTGGCACACGGCGAAAGGCGTGCGGCCGAGGCGAAGCGGCCAGCCGCCGCCTTCATTGAGCACTCCGCTGCATCGGCGGAGCTCCGGGCAATGCTCCCGCAGCCACCGGGCGCCCCAGGGCGACCGCGTCTCTTCGCCGGCGGCAGCTGCCCAGACGACGGATCGTTCGAGCGGCGTTCGCTCGAGCAGCAGCAGCACCGCCCACCAGACGGCGACAAGTCCCTTGCAATCGACGGCACCTCTCCCCCATACATACCCATCCGCTATCTCGCCCGACAGCGGATCGCGACTCCAGTCTCCTACAGAGCCTACAGGTGCCGTATCCAGATGCGAGAGCAGCAGCAGCGCATCCTCGCTGCGCCCCTTGAACGTGGTGAGCAGCGAGCCGTACCCCGCCTGCGGCTCGACGACTTTCGCCTGCCAGCCGCGTTCTGTGGCGCGCCGGCACAGCCAAAGGGCAGCTTTGGATTCCAAACCTGCCCCTGCGGTCGTATCGATTTGAATGAGCTGCCTCAGCACCGTCAAGCCTTCGTGAACGGCGTCCTGCAGATCCGTCATGCTTGAGCGGGCGCCGCCTTCACGGCAATCTGCTCTTTTCTGCGGTACGTAATCATTCGGGCTGAATTCATGACGACAAATAGCGAAGCGATATTGTGAATAATCGCGCCCATGACCGGCGAGATCAGACCCAGCATCGCGAGGGCGATGCCGATGACATTGAAGCCGACGGCAAAGCCCCAGATGTTTTGCTGAATCAGCTGCATCGCTCGGCGGCTGATCCGCAGTACTTCCGGCAGCAGTTGAAGCTGATCGCCCATAAGCGCCACGCCCGCCGATTCGATGGCGATATCGGTGCCTCGTCCGGCCATCGCGATGCCGACATCGGCCAGCATCAGCGCCGGCGCATCGTTCACGCCGTCGCCGACCATCGCGACGACATGACCCGCCTTCTGCAGCTCGCGGATATATTCCAGCTTGTCTGCCGGCAGCAGCGCGGAACGTACCTCTTCGATGCCCGCCTGACGTGCAACGGCCTGTGCGGCCGCTTCGTTGTCACCGGTCAGCATGACGACGCGGCGAATCCCTTCCTGCTTCAATCCGGCGACCGTAAACTGCGCCTCAGGGCGTACCGTGTCCGCAATGGCGATGCCGCCGGCGCACTCGCTCCCGACGATGATGACCAGCGCGGTTCTCCCAAGCTGCTGCTGCTCGGATATGAATCTCCTCGCCGTATCCGCAGCGTTCGCGCCAAGGCCAGCCGACGACGAAACGACTCTTTCGTTTCCAATCCAGATCTCGTTACCGGACAGCACCGCATGAACCCCCGCTCCCGGCAGAGCGGTAAACGCATCCGTTTCCTTCCCATCCAACGTTCCGCGCTCTTGGGCATAGTCAACGATCGCACGCGCCAGCGGATGCTCCGAGTGGCGCTCTACCGCTGCCGCCCATTGCAAGACGTCCGCTTCCGAATGATTGCCGAATACGGCAAATTCAACGACTTTCGGCTGACCCGACGTTATTGTGCCGGTCTTGTCCAAACAGATCACATCGACCTTGCTTAGCGCTTCGATCATTTTTCCGCCCTTGATGAGCACGCCGCGCTTGGCCAAATTGCCGATGCTCGCCACGGCCGCCGTCGGCGTAGCCAGCACGAGCGCGCAAGGGCAGGCGATAACGAGAATCGTCATCGTCCGTACGATGTCGTTCGTCACAAACCAGGCGACGGCGGCTACCGCAAGAATGAGCGGAGTAAAATATTTGGCGAACCGGTCGGCAACTTTTTGCGTCGGTCCTTTTCGCTCCTCCGCTTCATAAACGATGTCGATCACTTTTCCCATGACGGTGCCGGAACCGACCTTCTCCGTCTCGATATGCAGGGAGCCGTATTCATTGATGGTACCCATCAGTACGCCATCGCCCGGCTGCTTGTCGACCGGCAGCGATTCTCCGGTCAGCGCGGACTGGTTAACGGCGCCCTCGCCCTTGACGACCCGGCCGTCGACGGGAATGCGCTCCCCGGCCCGGACCCATACGACTTCTCCGGCGCGAAGCTCATCCGCATCCACCGTCTGCCAAGCTTCGTTGCGCCATACGGTAGCGGTATCCGGCACGTAGTCCATGAGCTGCTGCACCGCTTTTCGCGTCTTGGCCAGCGTAATTTCCTCCAAAAACTCGCCGATGAACATCATCAATGCGACCAGCGCAGCGGCTTGATAAAATCCAAGATAAGCGCAGCCTACGATCGTAATGACGACCATGATGCCAGCTGTGATCGTTCTCGTCTCCAGAATGGCGAGGAGCGACTTATAGGCGATGATGCCGCCTCCGAGCAGCATCGGTATGAAGGCGATCGTGAAGCCGAGCCAGCTCTCCTGCCCCGGAATCGTGGACAATAATATTGTCGCCAGCATGAACGACGGCAAAAACCAAATCCATATGCGTTTCATCGTTTCCATTCGATGTGTTACCCCCATATTCCCATTCAAATTATAAGGTTTGGCTCATCTCCCACCATACGTACATCGCGAGACCGACAATGACGACGACCGCCGCGATAATCCGGCAAATCAAGCTTTTGACGCTAATGCGCTTTCGCTGCGCTCTTCTTCCAGTCATAGGCGGCAGTTCCTCCTTCTACAGATTGGTAAACGCGTCTTTCGGCTCGACCGCCTTCGCGACAAGCCCCTGCTTGTACATCCACTCGGAAACCGCTTTCCATTGTTCCGTCTTTTGCGGCTCGTAGCTTCCTTGCTCCGCGGTCATGAGCGGGAGCAGCCGCTGCAAGCTGGCCAGCTCGGTTTTGCCCTCGAGCGGAAACTCGGTCGACTGCTGCGATATGAGCATGACTGACGCTTTTTCCGCATGATCGCGGGTATACTCTTCCCCTTTGCGCGCGCTATCGATAAACGCTTTAACCGGCAGCTTATTATTTTTGGCGTGTTCTTCACTTGTAACGAGAAACATCCCGTCCATTGCCGGAACGCCGTACTTGGCCGGCTCCCATGTTGTCGCCTTAAACCCGCTGCGCTCGAGAAGCAGTACGTCCCGGTACAACGACCCTTTGCTGAGTGCTGTCACTTTGCCCTGAAGCAAAGCGTTGACGCCGTCATTGCCGACATTGACGAATTGAACCTTGCCTCCGTCTCCTCCGGCCTGATCCACCATCGCTTTGACGACGGCCTGCTCCGCCGCGTCACCGGAATAGCCGACTTTCATACCTGCCAATTCTTTGGGCGATGCGACAGCCCCTTCGGCGGCGATAACCGCATACAAGCCCGCTGGAATGACGGCCGCGACCGATACGACGGGGAGGTTGTCCGCCCGCGCGGCGATCAGCTGTGCCGGATTGACCAGCGCAAAATACGATGTCCCTTCCGCTACCTTTTGGAGCGACTCCCGGGCGCTCGGCGCCAAATCGATCTTCACCTTCAAGCCCGATTTTTGGAAATAGTTCTGAAACTGTGCCGCAATAAACGGCGTATGGATGGAATGCGGCGGTTCCGCGAGCGTCAGTGCCATCGGAATCGGATCGTTCCACTGCCGCGGCTTGACTTCCTCGCAGGACGTATGCGCTGTCAGCAATAAAAAGGCAAGTACGGATAATAGCATCCGACATGCCATATTCACCCGAAAAACCATATTCACACTTTGTCCCCTTATGACTTATGACTTATGAAAAATCGCAATCCTGCTGAACACATTATACTACGAAACACAGATTTTTACAGTAAGAAACTGCTTCTCACGCCCGCTCTGCGGCCTCGCAAAGCGATGGTTTCCATCCATACCGATACCGGCCTGCACCGCAAAAAACGTTCATTCCCTCTGCCTTCATTCCTTGATAGAAAAACCCGGAGACCTTGAAATGCAAGCGTTTTCTAAAAAATGCCGTAAATGTTATATTTTAATCAATGATACTTTATATGCTTTTTTTTGGATATATTTTAATGTACACTATGGAAATGATATTTTATTGAGGTGATGGACTGTGAAGCGTTACGGCTTTACGATCGGACTGATCGGAAGCTTTATTCTAAGCGGCGCGGCGCATTATATCGGCGCCCCCGTATTCGGCCCGACTGCTCAGTTTCTGATCGCCGCGGTGGCGATCATCTTCGTTGCCGGCTTTCTGGGCAAAACGACGGAGAGCGTGGCCCATTATGCCGGCGAGCGGATGGGCGGCTTTCTGAATGCGACATTCGGCAATGCCGCCGAGCTCATTATTGCCTTTTTCCTGGTGAAAGACGGCATGTTCGATGTGGTTAAGGCGAGCATCACCGGTTCGATCATCGGCAATATGCTGCTCGTGCTCGGGCTTAGCGTCCTGATCGGCGGACTGAAGTACAAGGAGCAGCGCTTCAACGTCAAGCTCGCGGGACATAGCGCTTCCTTAATGATGCTGGCCGTGATTGCGCTGTTTATTCCCGCATCCTTCGCGCGAAGCTTTACGAAAATGGAAACGGCTCAGTTGAGCGTCATCGTCTCCGTCATTCTCATTATCGCCTATTTGCTCTGGCTGTTTTTCTCCATGGTGACACATAAGAACGAGCTGTCGGAAGAAGCCGTCGAGCACGGCGAGCCCGCTTGGTCGAAGGGCACTTCCATTCTCTTTCTCATCATCGCCACCGTCATGGTCGCATTCGACAGCGAATGGCTTGTCGGCACACTCGAATCGTTCAGCCACCAATATGGACTTTCGGAACTGTTCGTCGGTGCATTCCTGATCGCTATCGTCGGCAATGCCGCCGAGCACAGCGCCGCCATCATCATGGCCCGCAAAAACAAGATGGGCGCTGCCTTCGAAATCGCGATCGGCAGCTCGCTGCAAATATCGCTGTTCGTTGCGCCTGTCCTGGTGCTCGCCTCGCTCTTCTTCGGCAAAACGATGGATCTCGTCTTTACGTCCTTCGAGCTTGTCGCGATCGGCGTTGCCGCGTTTATCGCCAAATCGATTTCGCAGGACGGGACGACCACCTGGTATGAGGGCGTTCTGCTGCTGGTCGTTTATTTGATTCTCGGCATCGCATTCTTTCTGGTATAGCTGCCGCTGCCAAGCCTTTCGACACGCTGGCGGACCGATTGCCTACTGAGAGCGCACCCAATCGCGAGAGCGCTTAAAAAATAAAAAATAGTCTTCGTCGCCGAAGACTATTTTTTATTTTGCTCCAGTGCTTCATAAAGCTGCGCGAGGTTTCGCTCCAGCTTGATCATAATTTGCTTGCCGGACGATTCCGAGATAAGCTCCGCGCGAATAGCAAAGTCAATCTCCCGGGACAACCCGTACATTTGCGTATCTAATACCTCTTCATACAGAGGACATTGGCGCGTGGTCAAGTTTTCCATTTGTACTTCGATCAGCTTTTCGATCTTATCCGCGTCCTCCTGAATCAAATGGAGCGCCTTCTGCGATAAGCTGAGCAGCACATCCGACGACATGTTGCTTCCCCCCTGTACCCTTGGAGTGTCGGCAATTCAGCGCTCTGGCTCCCTCCCGGTTTCCAAAGACGAATCCTCCATGCCAACCTTACCCCATTAGCTTTATATTAGACGAAAATCGAGGAATAAACAAGTCACCCGATGCGGAAAAAGGGCATTTTCGCTGTGCGAAAACGCCCCTCTCCTGCTTAAAGCCTATTAGTCGACAATGCTGTTAAGTTCCAGGCCATGCTTGGCGAACACTTCAGCCATCGCTTTTTTCGCTTCGTCCGCATCCGGACCGTGGACGTGCAAGTCATATTTACTCGAAGTCAGCAGCGTCGTGAACAATCCAAGAATGCTTTTCACATCGATAAACTTATTATCGTACTGTAAAACGATCGACGATCTGAATTTGTTCGCAGTTTGTGAAATCTCCACAATCGCGGCGTTGTTGGCGTTAGTCATACAAAATTCCCTCCAGGCGTCGAATGACGCAAAAATAAAAAGTAAATCGCTTTCTTACGCTTATGATACATTGGAAAATCGGTTCACGCAATACTATTTTACCCAGCCGTTACTTCAGGTTTTCCGGATTCAGCCCTGCCAGCTCCGGAATGACGAATCGGCCGTCTTTGCGGATCAGCCGGTCGTCAAAATAAATTTCGCCGCCGCCGTACTCCGGCCGCTGAATCAGCACAAGGTCCCAGTGCACCGCCGAACGGTTCCCGTTGTCCGCCTGCTCATAAGCTTGGCCGGGCGTAAAGTGAAGGCTTCCGGCGATTTTCTCGTCGAACAGCGTGTCCTTCATCGGATGCAGAATGTGCGGGTTGAAGCCAAGGCTGAATTCGCCGATGTATCTCGCGCCTTCATCCGTATCGAGAATCTGGTTCAGGCGGGCCGTATCGCTCGCCGTCGCTTCGACGATTTTCCCGTTCTCGAACCGAAACGTGATTTGCTCGAAGGTCACGCCTGCATTGACCGAAGGCGTGTTGTAAGCGATCGTTCCGTTCACCGAATCACGCACGGGCGCGCTGTATACTTCTCCATCGGGAATGTTGCGCCGGCCGCAGCACTTGACCGAGCCGATCCCTTGGATCGAGAAAGAAATATCCGTAGCCCCCGGCCCGACGATACGGACACGATCGGTTCGGTTCATCAGCTCCTGCAGCGGGTCCATAGCAGCGGACATTTTGGCGTAATCCAGATTGCAAACATCGAAGTAGAATTGCTCGAACTTGTCTGTGCTCGTGCCGGCCAGCTGCGCCATCGAAGCGTTCGGGTAGCGCATCACGACCCAGCGGGTATGCTTCACGCGCTGCTCCTGATGCACTTTTTTGCGATAAATCCGGTTGAATTGGCTGAGCTTTTCTTCGGGCACGTCGGACATGTCGCTCACATTTTCCCCTGCGCGGATCGCAACGTAGCAGTCCATATCCTTCATGCGCCGCCAATCCGTCTCGGCCCAGTGCTCGAGCTGCTCCGTCGAAATCGAACGCAGTACAGCCGCTTGGACGGCATTGTCCGTCAGCTCTACATAAGGAAATCCGCCCCGGGCATGAACCTCCTCCACGAGACATTTGACGATTTCTCTTTCGGAGCCGATCATGTCGATCAGCACTTTTTCGCCGGGCTGGACATTCAGCGAATAGCCTACAATGTTTTGCGCCAGCTGTTGCAAACGGGGATCACGCATAATGCATAGTCTCTCCTTCCGGGACAAAAATAATGTTAAATGCCGGTCTTGCTCGAGTTAAACCATCGATCCTTGACGAAGTGGCTCACGAGCAGAAGCACGATGAATATAGCCGCCAAAATCATCAGCCTGCCCTTGTAATGCTGAAAATGCAGCAGGTCGTGCCCGATCATCGATTCAAGCAGTATGACCGGCGCCTTCCCGATGAGCGTCCCGGCCACAAAGTGAAGGGGCCGCACCTTCATTACCGCCGCGCTCAAATTGATGACCGATGACGGCAGCACCGGCAGCAGCCGAAGCAGTATCATATAAAGCAATCCGTGGCGCTCCAGTTTCTCATTGAACCTCTCGATATAACTGTACTTCGCCAGTCTTGCCTGTACCCACGGTCGTCCAAAATTTCTCGCCGCAAAAAACACGATCGCCGCACCCAGGCAAGAGCATATGTAATTGACGGCGAAACCGCCCCAAAATCCGAACAAGAGCACATTCACACCCGCAACGACGAAAAACGGCACAAACGGAAATATGGTTTGCAGCATGACAAGCAGTGCCCCGGCCATATGTCCGTACCAGCCGAAGGAATTCAGCACATCGGATATGTGCCGGACACTCCATACGGTCAACGCTTCCTACCTCCCTTATCCCCTATCCTGATGTCTGCAATACGAATCATTGTACCAGAAAATTCGCTTTGTCACGAATATTATACGCCATCATCCCGCACTTGACACGCCAATGCCAATCTTATAGAATTAGAAGTCGAGTATAAGCATGCATTTCTATGAAAATGCGCGCTTATAATGTGGAAGCTTGTGTCACCCTCTATACAGATTTTGCTGCCGGCGGGACCGCGGCTGGTTCTTCCTTCCAGGCGTTCGCAAAGTCGGGCACGCGCTTCACGCGAAAACACCCATAAACCCATTATTCATGACAAAGGAGCTCGTCATACATGTCACGCTACACTGGTCCTAAATTTAAATTAAGCCGCCGTCTGGGCATCTCCCTGAGCGGTACAGGCAAAGAATTGAAGCGCCCTTTCCCTCCAGGACAACACGGTCCGGGGCAACGTAAGAAACTGAGCGGCTACGGCGTTCAATTGCAAGAAAAACAAAAGCTTCGCCATATGTACGGCTTGAACGAAAAGCAATTCCGCAACCTGTTCGACAAAGCAACCAAACTGCAAGGGATTGCCGGCGAAAACTTCATGTTCCTGCTTGAAAGCCGTCTGGACAACCTCGTTTACCGTCTTGGTCTTGCGAACTCCCGCGCAGGCGCGCGTCAGCTCGTTTCCCACGGTCACGTGACGGTTAACGGCAAAAAAGTCGACATCGCTTCCTACCTCGTGCAAACCGGTGACGTGATCGGTCTTCGCGAAAAAAGCCGCAACCTGACTGTTGTAAAAGAAGCGATTGCAAACCGCAACTACTTGCCGGCTTATCTTGAGTTCAACGATGCTGCACTGGAAGGCAAATTCATCCGTTTGCCTGAGCGCTCTGAGCTTGCTCAAGAAATCGATGAAAAGCAAATCGTCGAGTTCTACAGCCGCTAATTGTAAGCGATATGGAAAAACCTTGGTTCTTCATTGCGAAGAGCCAAGGTTTTTTGCATGCGTGCACACACCAACACGCCGAATGAACCGCGACGCCGAAGCAAAGACAAAGCCCCGGCCAAAGCGCGGAGTCATCTTCCATTCCGCAAAGCTTAGGCACGGAGCCATGGTCATGCGCTTGAGACTTTATACGAATTTAGCCAAATAGTAATTGCGCTTGCCCCGGCGAATAACGACGAACCGTCCGTCGATCCCGTCATCCCGGCCAATCTTCTTCTCCAGGTCGGTTACGCGCGTTCCATTAACGGATACAGCGCCGCTCTCGATGTCTTGACGCGCCTGGCGCTTGGATGGCGCCGCCTTCACTTCGAGCAGCAGGTCGATCAGCCCGATCTCCGTCCCGCCGGCAATTTCAGTCGAAGGCACATCCTTGAACGCTTCCTCCACCTCGCTGCCGGACAGCGCCTGCACGTTGCCGCTGAACAGTACCTCCGAGATGCGGATTGCGCTGAGCGCCGCCGCCTCGCCATGCACCAGCTGCGTCACTTCCTTCGCCAGCACGCGCTGTGCTTCGCGCTTCTCCGGGCTTTCCTGCACTTGCCGCGCCAGCTCGTCGATCTCAGCCGCCGTCAAGAACGTAAAGTACTTCAGAAACTTCACGACATCGTTATCGTCGGTGTTGATCCAGAACTGATAAAACTGGTACGGAGACGTTTTGCTCGCATCGAGCCAGATCGTGCCGCCCTCCGTTTTACCGAATTTCGTGCCGTCGCTCTTCGTAACGAGCGGCATCGTCAGGCCGAACGCCTGGCGACCGGTTGTCTTTCCGATCAATTCCAACCCCGCCGTAATGTTGCCCCACTGATCGCTTCCGCCGATTTGCAGCGTGCAGCCGATATCCTCATTTAATTTGTAGAAATCGTATGCCTGCAAAATCATATAGCTAAATTCCGTAAACGAAATGCCTTTCTCCAGCCGCGAATCGACCGAATCTTTGGCCAGCATGTAATTGACGGTGAAGTTTTTGCCGATATCCCGCAAAAAACCGATCACGTTCAATTCCCCGAGCCAGTTGTAATTGTTGACGATTTGGGCTGGGTTGCCCGCTGCATAGAAATCCAGAAAACGCGAGAGCTGCTGTCTCAGCTTGTCCGTCCACTGCGCCACTACATCCTGGGTGTTCAGCGTGCGCTCCGATGCCTTGCCGCTCGGATCCCCGATCAGTCCGGTTCCACCGCCAACCAGCGCAACCGGCACATGGCCGGCCAGTTGAAACCGCCGCAGCGCCAAGATCGGCAGCAAGCTTCCGATATGAAGGCTGTCGGCCGTCGGATCGAAACCGACATACAGCGTAACCGGCTCCTCGCCGAGTTTTTTGGCCAATCCTTCGCGATCAGTCATTTGATTAATTAAACCGCGGTATTCCAGTTCTTGTAAAATATTCATCGCATGCTTCGACCCTTCCTATGATTAATGGTTTGAAAACGCAAAAAAGCCTTCTAATCCCAAGGGATGAGAAGGCTGCGGCTCGCGGTACCACCCTAATTAAAGCCGAAAGATCGAAACATAATGATAGGTTCCCTTTATTCGATTTCCGGACTTTCACTTTGACGGATAAGGGCCGTTCACCCGGAAGAAGCTACTAACGAAGGCGCGGCCGCTTGCGGCTCGCCTCGTCGGGTTCCCTTCCCCTGCTCCAGACGGTAATTCAGCCAGGCCATACGCCGGTTTGCACCTTCCACCGGCTCTCTGCAAGTATGGATTCCTGAACCTACTGTATGTCCTTCGACGCATTTTGCGATAATTTCAAAGCTATTTATATCACAGCGGCATTTCACTTGTCAAACCGTCAGCAATTTATAATCTTCCATTCGGTTTTTCGACTGTGCGCTTTATGCTATAATGACGTAGGAATGTTTTTCAAAGTCGGGAGGATTTTGCATTCATGGGTGTGGAGAAAAAGCAAAAGAGATACATAAAAATATTGAAGTCGACCGTCAAATTCATAGGCTTAACGATCAAATGGTGTTTCATCATCGGCATCATCGCAGGCTTTCTCGGCGGCGGCGTCGCCTTTGGCTACGTCAGCGCGCTTGTGAAGGACGATCCGGTGCGCGACAAGGAATCGATGATGGCGCAAATGCAGGACAACGCCTTGACCGGCTTCGTCTACTTCCGCGACGATTCCGTGATCGGACAGCTCCGCACGGAAGAAGACCGCAGGCTCGCCGGGATCAACGATATCCCTCAACATGTGCTTGATGCCGTCTTCTCCATCGAGGACAACGACTTTTACAACCATCCGGGGATTGATATTAAAGGAACGCTGCGCGCGGTTGTCCAGAAACTGCTCAGAGAGGACGTGCAGACCGGCGGCAGCACAATTACGCAGCAGCTTGCCCGCCGCGTGTTCTTAACGCTAGACAAAGCGGACAGCCGCAAAGCCAAAGAAATTTTCTTGTCGCTCCGCATGGAACGACTGATGTCCAAGGAAGAAATTTTGCTTGCTTACCTGAATAAAATTCCTTACGGAAACGGATCGTCCGGCTATAACCTGTACGGGATCAAAGCGGCGGCCAAAGGCATATTCAATATCGACGACCTGAGCCAGCTGAACATCGCACAAGCCGCTTATTTGGCCGGCGTTCCGCAGCAGCCAAGCAATTATTCTACGTTTACGGGCAAAGGCCAATTCGACGGCGCCGCCTTCAAGCGGGCGGTAACCCGGCAGCAGCTTGTGCTAAGGCGTATGCTGGAAGAAAAGAAAATCACCGACGAGCAGTATCAAGAGGCGCTTGCCTTCGATCTCAAGGCGTCGCTTGCGGAGCCGGCCAAAAAAGCCTACTCCACGTACCCGTATCTGATGATCGAGGTGGAAAAAGAAGCTGCCAAAGCGCTGGTAAAGGCGCAGCAGCCGAAGCTTGATCCGCAAAAAAGCCCTGAAGCGTATAACGAAGCGATCAAAGCGGCCCAAGCGCAATTAAGCCGCGGCGGCTACCATGTATATACGACCATCGACAAAGACATCTACGATTCCATGACGGACATCGCGAAGAACGAGAAGAACTTCTCGCCGGACGATCCGACCAAAGGGGTCGAGCAGATCGGCGCCGTCATGATGGACAGCAAGACCGGCGCCATTCTCGGCATGATGGAAGGGCGTGACTTCTTTATCGAGCAGCTCAACCACGCGACGCAGGCATACCGCCAGCCCGGTTCGACGATGAAGCCGATTGCGGCGTACATTCCGGCGATTGAGAAAGGCTCGATTGGACCGGCTTCCATTATCGACGATTCGCCGATTGTTCTGAAGGACGGCACCAAGGTTGGCTATCATATTCCGGAGAACTGGGACGACGGCTTCCACGGCCTCATTACGGCGCGCCGTGCGCTTGATCAATCGTATAACATTCCGGCAATCAAGCTGTTCCTGGACGTTGTCGGGATCAAGGAAGCTTGGGGCTTCGCGAATCGCATGGGCATTACGACGATTACGAAAGATGATTACGTCGCCCAGACCGGCGTTATCGGCGGATTAAAATACGGAGTGAACGTCAAAGAGCTGACGAATGCGTATGCTACAATCGGCAACAACGGCGTCTTCAACGAGTCGTATATGATCCGTAAAATTACCGATTCCGACGGAAAAACGATCTACGAGCACGAGCTGAAGCCGAGCGTTATTTTTTCCGAGCAAACCGCTTATTTGATGACCGACATGATGCGGACGGTCATTACGTCCGGAACGGCGACCGATTTGATGAAGAGCTTCAAAAATTACGGTAAAATGCCGATCGTCGGCAAAACCGGCTCCACCCAGGACGATGCGGACGCCTGGTTCATGGGCTACACGCCTGACATTACGCTTGGCGTCTGGGCTGGGTACGATATGCCGGTTCATAAGCTCAGCAAGAAGACCGGCGGTACGATGCGCGCCAAAAATATATGGGCTCTCTCGATGAATGCGGCGATGGAGAAGCATCCCGAATTGTTTCCGACCAAAGAGTTCAAGCGGCCCGACGGAATCGTAGAGATGACCGTGTCCAGCCTTTCCGGGAAGCTGCCGAGCGAAGCGACAACCAAAGCCGGCAAGCTGGTCACCGACTTGTTCAACAAAAAGTTCGTGCCGACGGAAGAAGACAATGTGCTCGTCCGGCTCCCGATCATTAAATACAACAATATCAACTATATTGCGCAGCAAGGCACGCCTCCCGATTTCGTTCATGAACGTACGGTGATCAAGCGGGAGAAATCGCTCAGCGACGTCTTCGCGCAAATCGCCAGCATCATGGACCGGCTGCCTGCAGACCGCAAGCGTTCGCTCGACTTCTACAAGCCGTCTGATTACGATCAGGATGCGCCGACTGCGACCGATCCGCGCACGGATGACGGCAAGGCGCCGGCCGCGCCGACGACGGTTGCCGCAACGAACAATGGCGATACGAGCACCATTACGTTCGAGGCGAGCAGCAGTGCGGATGCAATCGGCTATCGGCTGTACCGTTCCGTCAACCGGGGCCCTTTCCAGCGGGTGGGCAAGGTCGTCATGGCAGGAGATGAAACGAAGTTTACGGAATCTGTCGCAAACGGAGGCATCTACGGTTATTACGTCACTGCTGTCGATGTAGCTGGTAAAGAGTCTTTGCCGAGCAAAGCGGCTTATACGGATGGATCGGTGATGGATTTGCTGCTCATGACCCCGGACGAGTCTGGCCTCCTCCTTCCGCCGGGGACGACAGGAAATACAGGAAATGCTGGCAACAACAAACCGGGAACCAGCGGCGGGACGCCGAACAACCCGGGCAGCCCAGGCAGCACGAGCGGTTCTAACGGAACTGGCGGTGACGCCGGGAACAATAATAAAGACGCGAGTCTTTCCAAGCAGGCGCCCTCTGTTCCTTCCGGCTTTACGGTGAAAGCGGAAGGGAATGAGCTTCAGTTCAAATGGAAAGCGAATGGCGAGAAGGAGAATGTAAAGCAGTATACCGTTTACTATAGCGACAAAGAAAACGGCAACTTCTCCAAAATTGGCAGCAGCAATGGCAAGGCGGAATATAAATATTTGATTCTGCTGGAAGGCTATTATAAAATTACCGCGACGAACGAAGCCGGCGAATCCAAGCCGTCCGCCGCGGTAAGATATAAGAAGTAATCACTAAGCCCGCTTTGGCTGGAATGCACCCCTTAGGTCCATTTCAGCCGAAGCTTTTTTTATTAGGCAGCATAGGTTTGCACGCAAAAAAGCCGTGCGCTTCAACAGCTGAACTGTCGTGCGTACGGCTTTTTTTGGAGCTATAAGTATGTTGTATAAAGATGAATGATGACGCGAATTAATCCTCGATCGTAGACAAATCGCCTGTCGGCAAGTTCAGCTCCCAAGCTTTCAGCACGCGGCGCATAATTTTGCCGCTTCTCGTTTTCGGAAGCTTATCCTTAAACTCGATTTCCCGCGGAGCCGCATGGGCGGACAATCCGACTTTGACGAACTTGGCGATATCGGCTTTCAATTCCTCCGATGGCGTGTACCCTTCGCGAAGCGCGATAAATGCTTTAATGATTTCCCCGCGCATCGGGTCCGGCTTGCCGATGACGCCGGCTTCCGCAACGGCCGGATGCTCGACCAGCTTGCTCTCTACTTCAAACGGACCTACCCGCTCGCCAGCCGTATTGATGACATCGTCGATCCGGCCCTGGAACCAGAAATAGCCGTCCTCGTCCATGTACGCCGAATCACCGGAAATGTACCAGCCTGAGATGCGGAAGTACTCTTCGTACTTGGCCGGGTTATTCCAGATTTTACGCATCATCGAAGGCCAAGGCGTCTTGATCGCGAGGTTGCCCATCCGGTAAGGCGGCAGCACATTGCCGGCATCGTCGATGATCGCCGCTTCCACGCCTGGAATCGGTTTGCCCATGGAGCCCGGGCGAATCGTCATGCATGGGTAGTTACAGATCAGGTGACCGCCGGTTTCCGTCATCCACCAAGTGTCGTGAATACGTTGACCGTACACCTTCAACCCCCAACGCACCACTTCCGGGTTCAATGGTTCCCCGACGCTCAGAACGTGACGCAGCGAGGAAAGATTGAATTGTTTGACCGTCTCGTCCCCGGCTCCCATCAGCATCCGGAATGCGGTAGGCGCGCTGTACCATACCGAAATGTTGTACTTTTGGATCGTGTTGTACCAGTCCTGCGGGCTAAACCGTCCGCCGCGAATCACATTGGTCGCCCCGTTCAGCCATGGCGCGAATATCCCGTAGGATGTCCCCGTCACCCAGCCCGGGTCAGCCGTACACCAATATACATCGTCTTCCTGCAAGTCCAGCACGATGCGGCCGGTATAGTAATGTTGAATCATCGCATTATGAGCGTGGAATACGCCCTTCGGCTTGCCTGTCGATCCGGAAGTGTAATGGATCAGCAGCCCGTCTTCCCGGTCGACCCACTCGATGTCCAGCTGATCGGAAGCAGCGGCCATCTCTTTATGGAAATCAGTTTGTCCTTCGGACAACGTGAGATCGTCGCCGACCAAAATCACATGCTTCAGATTCGGCAAATCTTGAACCGGCACGCGCGGCAGCTGCGAAGGCGTCGTGACGATCGCTACAGCTTCGCTATCCTCCAGCCGGTCTTTGACCGCCGTTTCCATAAACGCTTCGAACAAGGGGCCGACCACTGCGCCGATCTTGATCGCGCCAAGCAGCGAAAAGTAAAGCTCCGGTGTTCTCGGCATAAAGATAAATACGCGATCTCCTTTGCCAATGCCCAAATTGCGCAGCACGTTTCCGAAGCGGTTGGACTGCAGCTTCATGTCCTGGAATGTATACTTCTCGTCTCTGCGGTCGTCGCTGTAATACAGCGCGATTTTGTCGCTCCGTCCGGACTCCGCATGGCGGTCTATCGCTTCGTACGCCGCATTGACTTTCCCGGTCTTCGACCAAGTAAACGAATCCTCAACCTGCTTCCAATCGAACTGGGCGCGAGCTTCTTCGTAGCTTTTCAAATTCGGATTCACCGCTACAGGCGCGATGCTTTCTACATTGGCTTGTTCCATGTCTCTATACCTCCTGAGCCATTTGTTAACAGTTTTTTCTGAAACGCTTTCATTTGTGATGTGTTAAATTTATGTGACGTTCACGTTGTATTATACCATAAGCCTTTTTATTCGACTATTTTTTTGTTATGCTAGATAAGCGAAGCTCTGGAAGGGAGACCAATCGTCATGGAGCATTTGAAAATATTTCAATCCCGCGTCATCTCCCGCACGCCGAACGATCTTGTTCTCGAAGGACCCGTGCCGTCCGATCGCCTGCGCACCTATACGATGCACCCCGATCTTGACGCGTTTCGGCGCCCTAAGGAACAGTTCGAAGCGTTGATCGAGATCGCGGAGCTCCCGGAGGGCCGCATCATTCTAGCGCGGAGCGAGCAGCAAATCGTCGGCTATGTAACCTTCCATTATCCAGATGAGCTGGAACGATGGTCGGAAGGCGGAATGGAAGATTTGATCGAACTCGGGGCCATTGAAGTGGCCGACGAGTACCGCGGACTCGGGCTGGGCAAGAAGATGATTCAGCTCGCATTTGAAGACGGACAGCTGGAAAATGTCATTACGTTTACGACCGAATATTATTGGCATTGGGACCTGGAAAAAAGCGGGCTCAACGTCTGGCAGTATCGCGAGATGATGGAGAAACTGATGAAGAGCGTCGATATGGTATGGTTTGCGACCGATGATCCGGAAATATGCTCCCATCCGGCGAACTGCCTGATGGTGCGCATCGGGACAAACGTTCCGCTGTCTTCCGTCGAGCAATTCGACCGCGTCCGATTCCGTCAGCGGTTCATGTACTAACGCATAACGGTTGCTGCTTCAGCTATCGTCAGCAGGGGGCCTGTGTCCATGAATTCGAAAACGATGTTTATGTATGATGAAAACGAAACCGGCTACCGGTTTAACGATACGCATCCGTTCAATCAAAAACGGCTGGTACTTACCGTAGATCTTCTCCGCAAAGCGGGCGCGCTCCCCGATTCCTTTCTGAGCGCGCCGGCAAGCGCCAGCAAGGAACAACTGCTGACCGTTCACTCGGCGGAATATGTGCAAGCCGTCGAAGCGCTCAGCCTTCCATCGCCGGATGTCTTAACGGTTCAAGCCGCCGGCAAGTACGGGCTGGATACGGAAGATACGCCGTTTTTCCCTCACATGCACGAAGTTACCTCAATGCTGGTCGGCGGATCGATTGGCGCCGTGGAAGCGGTGCTCTCCGGTACGAAGGAGCATGCCCTTCATCTTGGAGGAGGACTGCACCACGCGCTCCCGAGCAAAGGCGCCGGCTTCTGTGTATACAATGATGCGGCAGTCGCCATTGAATATGCCAAACGGGTATATGGCGCCCGCGTTCTTTATATCGATACCGACGTGCACCACGGGGACGGGGTACAATGGACCTTCTATACCGACCCGGATGTGTGCACTTTTTCTATTCATGAAACCGGTAAATATTTATTTCCCGGCACCGGCGCGGTTAACGAGCGCGGTGATGGAAACGGTTTCGGCAAAGCGATCAATGTGCCGGTCGAGCCTTTCACCGAAGACGCGTCCTGGCTGGAGTGCTTCGAGGAGGTGCTGGAGAAGACGGTAGCCCGCTTTCAGCCCGATTTGATCGTGTCTCAGCATGGCTGCGACGCCCATGCGTTCGATCCGCTTGCCCATATCCACTGCAGCATGGAAGTGTACCGGGCCATGCCTCGCTTCATCCACCGGTTGGCGCATGAGCACTGCGGCGGGCGGTGGGTTGCGCTCGGCGGGGGCGGCTACGACATCTGGCGTGTCGTGCCGCGGGCATGGAGCTTGCTCTGGCTGGAGCTGAGCGATCATCCGCTGATCCGGGAGCTTGAGCGCAACCCAGGGCTTGCGCTGCCGCCATCCTGGCTCGAAGCTTGGAAACCGTATAGCGAAGAAGCGCTGCCGCATACGTGGCTCGATCCGATCAACTCCTGGACCCCGATGCCGCGGCGCGAAGAGATCGTGTCGAAAAATCGGCATACGAAAGAGCTGGCGATGATGTACTTATAAATTGGCTTCCAACCCCCTAAATCCCCCTTTGTAAGGGGGACCCCAGGCGCTGCGCCCTGGACCCGCTCTTATTGTTGGCCGTGGGAGGAGCGGGTTCGTCTTCGACGGGACTTTGGGGGAAGGAGCGCGTTTGTATCCTCTGCTTTGTACCAAAGCGCGAGGATACACGCTTGCAGAAAGTGTTCTTATGTGAAACATTCGGACCGGGCATTATTGAATGGGAAACAAGCTGCGTACGGAATCATGCCGTTGCAGCTTGTTTTCTGTTCATAAAAAGGATTAGTTTAGAGTAAAGCATCAAAATACTTGGCTACTGCGGGCTCTCGATTTACGAGGAAGCTTCTTGTCTCCCTATTCCTTATGCGCCTAGTGTCTCTTGCCCTACTTATCGCTGAATCGGGTTGGACGCGATAAAATCAAGCATCGCATCGTTTACTTGGACCGGATATTCCCTTGCCATATGGGGCCTATGGCTGCCGCCGGGAACCATCATATAGCTGGAGCCTTCTACATAAGAGCTTAACTTCTGTACCCGCTCTTCACCGACAAACGGATCATGTTCTCCCGTAATAAATAATGCCGGACATTGAATACTGCTTAACTGCTCGGTGCTAAGCTGCGGGTATAAGCGCCAATCCTTAGCGCTCTGTCTCATGAATTCCTGCCAGTTGCCTCGATGCGCTTCTTCATGCCTTTCCGTCATTTGATCGATTGTTTGCTGCTTTCCTTTCGCCATGAGCCACTCCGGTTCGAATTGTTCGACGCCCGTCGGGTCGCAAAAGCCGCTCGTACCTATCGTTGACAAGGTGGCGGCTTTATCGGGAGAGAATACGGCCATATACAAGCCCACATTGGCCCCTAGACTGTAACCTATCAAATGCGCTTTGTCGATATTCAAGCGGTTCATGAATGTTACTACGTCGTCCGCAAGCTGCGGCGTACTCCATTCCAGGCTTTCGCACTTCGTTCTGCCATGGCCTCGAAAGTCGGGAAAATAGCACGTATATTGCTTTTGAAAATCGAGCATTTGACTCGCAAATGCCAAGATCCCCCGCGAGTATCCGCTGTGCAAAAAAATAACCGGTTCACCCGATCCCATTTTCTCATAAAACATATCCAGATCGTTAACGCGAATGTACGGCATGGTTTCACCTCGACTCCAAATATTTAGTTCCAGCTTTTCGTTCGTGCTTTCTCCATTGTAATCCGTCTTTCCAGCAAATCCGCCGCTTCTATAATCGCTTCCCTATTTCTTGTTTGACGACCTTTCCACCACTAAAAGTAATCAGCTAAAACTTACGTATGGAGAAGGCGCTTCCCTCTCCTGCTGAATTATAATTTCTTATTATGACATAACACAACAGAACATACGTTCTATACCCTTTATTCTAACATCTCGCTTTGTATATGCTATAAACCTATATAGATCACTAGGCTATCGGCGTCCCATTGGGAACGGGATGATCCGGTTTCAGCAGTACCACATCGCCTTCCTCCGGCACGCCGCCTATGACGAGTACCTCCGAAGCGAAGCCGGCGATACGCCGAATGGGAAAGTTCACCACAGCGGCAACTTGCCTGCCGATAAGCTGCTCGGGAGCGTATCGCTTCGTAATTTGCGCCGACGAATGCTTGAGCCCCAGTTCGCCAAAGTCAATTTCCAATTTGATCGCCGGCTTTCGCGCCTCTGGAAACGGCTCCGCTTTAACAACAGTCCCGATCCGAATGTCCAGCTTCAAAAAATCTTCGATCGTTGCCATATCTCTTTCCCTCTCTTAAATTCGAATTCTAGCGGATCAGCTTTCCTGCGCACTCCTTGTAATTATCCCCGGCCTTTCACAATGTACTAATGCCCTAATGAAGTCTGCGGCCCACGCTCTCTCGCATGTGAAGGTATACCTAACATAAAGCTTGATCCTGCGGTTGTACAGGGAAAAGTTCGTTTCAGCGATAGTGTCCCCACTTTGTCCCGAACCGAGCTTCTCCCGCTCATGGTCATGCTCAGCCACGCATTTTCCCTTCCGCAAAAAAAGCCCGCGACCTATACAGGACGCAGGCTACCAAGCAGCTCAATTAAAATTCAAGCTTCGATTCGATGAACGCCTTCAGCTCGCTGATCGGCATCCGCGTTTGCTCCATCGTGTCGCGATCGCGGACGGTTACTTGGCCATCCTGCTCCGACTCGAAATCGTACGTAATGCAGAACGGCGTACCGATCTCATCATGGCGGCGGTACCGTTTGCCGATCGAACCGGACTCGTCATAGTCGACGAGGAAATGCTTCGACAGCTCGCCAAACACGTTGTGCGCGCCTTCAGACAGCTTCTTGGACAGCGGGAAGATCGCCGCTTTATAAGGCGCCAAAGCCGGATGCAGATGCAATACGGTACGGCTGTCGTCGCCTTCCAGCTGCTGCTCTTCGTAGGAATCGATCAAGAACGCGAGCGTAACGCGATCCGCCCCGAGCGACGGCTCGATGCAATACGGAACATAACGTTCGTTCGTCTCCTGCTCGATATAGTTGAAGTCTTCGCCGGAATGCTCCATATGCTGCTTCAGGTCATAGTCGGTGCGGTCGGCGATGCCCCACAGCTCGCCCCAGCCGAACGGGAACTTGTACTCGATGTCCGTCGTCGCGTTGCTGTAGTGGGACAGCTCGTCGTCGGAATGGTCGCGCAGCCGGATGCTGTTTTCGCCCATGTTCAGGGACAGCAGCCAATCGCGGCAGAACGCGCGCCAATATTCGAACCATTTGAGATCCTCGCCCGGCTTACAGAAAAATTCAAGCTCCATTTGCTCGAATTCGCGCGTACGGAACGTGAAGTTCCCCGGCGTAATTTCATTACGGAAGCTTTTGCCGACTTGGCCGATCCCGAACGGCAGCTTTTTGCGCATCGTCCGCTGCACGTTTTTAAAGTTAACGAATATGCCTTGCGCCGTTTCCGGACGCATATAGACGACGTTGGCGCTCGATTCGGTAACGCCTTGGAACGTTTTGAACATCAGATTGAACTGACGGATCTCGGTATAGTCGAATGCGCCGCAATCCGGACACACGATATGGTGCTCACGGATCAATCCCATCATCTGATCGAACGTCAGGCCGTCGACGACCATTTCGATGCCTTTTTCCGCCAGCGCATTTTCGATAATTTTGTCCGCGCGATGACGTGCTTTGCACTGCTTGCAATCGATCATCGGATCGTTGAAGTTGCCGACATGGCCGGATGCGACCCAAGCCTGCGGATTCATCAAAATCGCGGCGTCCAGACCGACGTTATAAGGCGATTGCTGGATGAACTTTTTCCACCAAGCGCGCTTGATGTTGTTTTTCAATTCCACGCCGAGCGGGCCGTAATCCCATGTATTCGCCAAGCCGCCGTAAATTTCGGAGCCGGGGAAAATAAAACCTCTGTGTTTCGCCAATGCGACGATCTGATCCATCGTAACGGATGCCATATGTATATTCTCTCCTTCGATATAAGCTGCAGCGCGCCGGGCGTCTACAGTTGTTTCAGCATTTGTTCCACAATGCGGAACGAATGATTGGATGCCTGGACCGTAAATTCGGCAAAATTCACGTGCGCCGATCCATCCGCCTTATCCGACATCGACCGGATCACGACGAATGGCACGCGATTCATGGAACATACTTGCGCGACCGCCGCGCCTTCCATTTCGGTGCATGCACCGCCAAGCTCGCTATACAGTGCCGCTACCGTATCCCGATTGGCAATGAACTGGTCTCCCGACAGCACGCGACCTTCCTTCACCCGCCCCGCAAACAGCTCGTCGCTCGCTTGCTTCGCCAGCTCCCGCAGCTGCGGGTCCGCGATAAACAGTGACGTCTGCTCATAAGGAATCGTTCCCCGCGGGAACCCAAGCGCCGTTACATCCATATCATGCTGCATGCATTCGGTCGAGACGACGATATCCCCTACGTTCAGTTCAGGGTCGACCGCGCCGGCCACTCCCGTAAACACGACGGCGCCGGCTCCATACGTATCGATCAGCAGCTGCGTCGTCACCGCCGCATTCACTTTGCCTACGCCGGACTTGCAGAGAACGATCGATTTTCCGTGAAATTCGCCTTCATAAAACGTTATGCCTGCCCGTTCCGTTTCGCGCACCTGCTGCATGTGCTCATGGAACAGCTCGATTTCTTCTTTCATGGCGCCGATGACGCCGATGGTGCGATACGCCAAACGATTGTCCCCCTTACCTGCGATAAATACTAAAAAAGCACACAGCGGGTCTCCACGCTACCCTGCCTGCCCGTATTTACGGTACAATAAGCCCATTTCCCGGGCAACAAAAGAAAGAGGCTCACGCTAGCGTTGAGCCACCGAATTTCTATGAATGACCTCATGCGGCAATACGACTTCCGTCAATTCCGAAGCGTCCTTCGTTTCCTTGTTCATCAGCTTTGTCAGAAGCCTCATCGCCACTGCACCGATATCGTACATCGGCTGAGCAACGGTCGTAAGCTGCGGGCGTACCATGGACGCCATCCGAATGTTGTCGACGCTGATCACCGACATGTCTTCCGGCACCTTGAGCCCGTTGTCCTGCAGCGTATGGATGGCGCCGATCGCCATTTCGTCGTTGGCGGCGAAGATGGCCGTCGGACGCTCGTCCAGCGTCAGGAAGTATTTGGTCACTTCAAGACCGGATTCATAGCGGTAATTGCCTACGCGAACATAGTCCTCGCGCACCGGGATGCCGGCGGACTCGAGCGCGTTCTTGTAGCCCTGGTAACGGGCGAAGCCAAGCGCCGGATCCTGCAGCGTTCCCGAAATCATAGCGATGCTGCGATGCCCTTTATCGATCAACAGCTGAACCGCGTCGAATGCCGCTTTCTCATGATCGATGTCGACCGACGGAATCGTATGCTTCTCATCGGCCGTAGCGCAGAGAACGACAGGAACCGACGACGTCTTGAACGCTTGTATATGCTCGTCCGTAATTGTGCCGCCCATAAAGAGGAGCCCGTCCACTTGCTTCTCAAGCAAGGTGTTGATGACGCGAATCTCCTTCTCTTTCTTCTTGTCGGCGTTGCAAAGTATAATATTGTAATGGTACATGTTAGCGATATCCTCGATTCCCCTTGCCACTTCGGAGAAGATCGAATTGGAAATGTCAGGAATGACTACGCCAACTGTCGTTGTCTTTTTGCTGGCGAGCCCTCTGGCCACTGCATTCGGCCGGTATCCCAACCGCTCGATGGCTTCAAAAACTTTTTTGCGGGTTTGCGGCTTTACGTTCGGGTTGTTGTTAACAACGCGCGACACGGTTGCCATGGAAACGCCTGCTTCTCTGGCTACATCATAAATTGTCACAGTCACGGACATTCTCTCCAATGTTTATCATATTTATTAATGCGAACAGGCCATCATTTAGCCTTATCATACGACAAAATGCTGAGCTTCGCAACGAATTTGGATTGTTCCCATGTTTAATAGTATCAAATAAAGGCAAAAAAGCCAACTGCAAGGCAGCGGCTTTCAGAAATCCCGGGCAGTTAACGAGCGGCTGGCAATCTGGGACAACCGTTTCCTGAGATCGGCAATCCATGCTTCATCCTCTAGCGACTGGGCCAGAAGCAGTAAATCGAGCAGCTCGTTGATGCGTTCATCGATGATCATCTCTACAGGGTCTGCGGCACGTTTTTTCTCCGTAACCTTCACCATCAAATGGGCGATTTCACTGATGTCCTCGAATTGCATCTGCTGCTTGCCAGGCTTGCTGCCCAGTGTCCCGATCAGACCGGTGAGCTCCGGCTTCACCTCGGGGAACACTTCGCTTCGGCTGCATGAGCCGCACGAGTAAATCGGTACGTTTTCAATTTCCACTTTGTTTTGATAAATGACGGTACGAAGACGGATGGTCATCGCTTTGCCGCATTTGCATTGCTTCTGCAACAAAACCACTCCTTTGGACGAGTCAGAAATGCGAGCGTTTCCCCGAACCCCGGAAATCGGGATAACGGCATTCTGAATGAAGAAAAACGGCCTGCCTGCAAGGCGGGTAAGGCGCTTTTCTTACAAGAGATCGCATACGTTTGTTATGTAGAATAATTCTACTTCCGTTTCGAATCTCCTGCCGTTTGGAGGTTAGTAATATTTAGCATCGGCCCGGCGTTCGAACCACTTCTTGCAAGCCGGAATCCTTGCGGCAAGCATCGCCAGCGCGGCACCGATGGCATCGTTGCGAATGTCCGCCGCATCCGGCGTCCGGCCGGGGATGAACGATTGATGGTACTCATCCGTAATCCCGTACAGCACGCATAGCAGCACGACAATAAGCTGAATGCGGAGGGTCACTCGTTTCGGACGAATACCCCATAGCAACGTAAGCGAAAGAATAAAATAGGAAAGAAAATGGCCCCAATCGAAACTTTCCAGCATCGGCACGTAGCGGCGCACTTCATCGAGCCAGCCGCCCACGTCATCGCCCGTGCGGGAAGACATATAAAAGATGACTGCCATCCAAGCGACGGACGGCAACCATGAACCGATTGTTCTCACCAGCAAAGCTCCTAACGGATTATTTTTGAATATAAGCCGTCAGTACGTCGACGAACGCTTTGGTAAATGCCGGCAAGTCCGGCGGTCTGCGCCCGGACACGATGTTGCGGTCGACGACCGCTTCCTCGTCCACCCAGATCGCTCCCGCGTTCTCCAGATCGTCTTTAATGCCCGGCGTGGACGTCATTTTGTAGCCTTTGCATATTTTCGCCGAAGCCAGCACCCAGCCGGCGTGGCATATATGTGCGATCGGCTTCTCCGCCTCATGGAACTCACGGGTCAGGCGAAGCACAGATTCATACCGTCTCAGCTTGTCCGGCGCCCATCCTCCCGGCACGTACAGGCCGATATAATCATCCGCCTTCACTTCATCCAGCGCATGATCGGTCGTCAGCGGCACTCCGTATTTGCCATGGTACACAGCGGCTGATTTCGGTCCTGCCAGATGCACCTCGGCCCCGGCTTCGCGAAGCCGCAGCACCGGATACCACATCTCCAGATCTTCGAATTCTTCATCAACGAATGCAAGCACTTTATAACCTTTAAGCTCCATCGTATATCCTCCTGCACTATCGCGTATTGATTGCTTCTCCTATGCTTGAGGCGATCGTCCTGCCGACGTTACAGCCCGGCCGCTCTCGTCTCTTCCGCCAAATCGACCTGAATGTAGCGATTGAGCACATCCATCACGTGCTGGCTGCTCGGACAGCGCGACAGCTCGCTCCAGATGTGGTCGCCGTCGTTGTAACGGCTTTGGAGCACACTGTTTTTGACCCGCAAAATCGACTGCACCGACATGCTCAGCTCGGTGACGCCGAGGGCAATCCAAATCGGCAGGGCGCGGATATCGCCCGCCAGCTCGCCGCACACGCTGATGTGTTTCCCGTAGCGTCTCGCGCCTTCCACCGTCATGCGCAGCATGCGGAGCACCGCCGGATGAAACGGATCGTACAAATGCGCCACCGTCTCGTTCATCCGGTCAACGGCTAATATATACTGAACGAGATCATTCGTGCCGATGCTGAAAAAATCGACCTCCTGCGCCAGCAGCTCCGCGATCATGACCGCCGCCGGCAGTTCGATCATAATGCCCACTTCCAGCTTCTCGCGGAACGGGATCCCGTCGGCCGCCAGCTCGCGTTTGGCTTCGGCCAAAATTTCATTCGCCCTGCGAAGCTCGTCAAGCGAAGAAATCATCGGGTACATGATCTGGATGTTGCCGTAATGGCTCGCCCGCAATATGGCCCGTAATTGCGTCTTGAACAGGTCGATCCGGTCGAGGGAAATGCGGATGGCGCGATACCCGAGCGAAGGATTCTCCTCCTCGGGCAGCTCCAAATAATCCAGATGCTTGTCGCCGCCGATGTCGAGGGTGCGAATGACGACCCGCTTGCCTTCCATCCGCTCGGCTACCTCTTTGTACACCGCAAACTGTTCTTCTTCCTGCGGAAAATTATGGCGGTCCATGTAGAGAAATTCGGTTCGGAACAGCCCTACGCCCGAAGCTGCATTCCGAATCGCTTGTTCCAGCTCCTTGACAGAGCTGATGTTCGCGGCAAGCTGGAACGGCTTCCCGTCCTCCGTCTCCGCGGCTACATGCGCAAGCTGCTGCAGCTGCTCGTGCATCGCCTTCCAATTCTCGCGAAGCTTTTTGTACCGATCAATCACATCTTTGGGCGGGTTCACGTAAAGCAGTCCGGCATCGCCGTCAATAATGAGAAAATCGCCGCTTTGAATCGGAACCGGCAGCTTTCCTTCGACCCCGAGCACATAAGGAACGCCCATAGCGCGCGCCATGATGGCTACGTGCGACGTCTTGCCTCCGAGCATCGTAACCAGACCGAGCGCGTGATTCACGTCCAGATGCACCATCTGCGACGGGGACAGCTCCTTGGCTACAAGCACATACGGCTCGTCCTTGGGCGGCAGCGTTTCTTCCAATGCGCCGAGCAAATGCTTGAGCAGCCGGTTGCCGACATCTTTAATGTCCAGCGCCCGTTCCTTCATGTACGTATCGTCGAGCAGATCGAACATATTGACGAACTTCTCGATCGCTTCCTTCACAGCGACTTCGGCCGCTTTATACTGCCGCTGCATAATGCCCTGCACTTCGTTCATAAAGATCGGATCGTCCAGTATGGCCAGATGCGCGTCAAAAATTTGCGTCTGATCCTCTCCGATCACGCTCACGAAGTCCTGCTTGATTTGTTCGATTTCTACTTTGGAATGACGAATTCCGTCATACAATCTTTCGAACTCGTAAGCAAGATCCGTGACGTCGATGAGCTTCTCCGGAAAGTCCCATTCCCAGGTTGGAATGACGAACGCTTTGCCCATGGCGATACCGGATGAAGCTCCTATCCCCTCAACCATAAGTGCTTCCTCCCCCTGTGACGGCATTTTTGAGTACGACCGACATGACGGAAGCTTGGCCTTTCTTTACCGCCTTATACGGCGCGAAGCTCCATGATTTGACTATATCGGCATTAGTAATAAGCATGGGGGTCGCAAGCGATGTGCTGTTCTGCTTCACCTTTTGCAGGTTAAACCGAACGAGCAGCTGTCCCGGCTCCACCTCGTCGCCTTCTTTGACGTGAGCGGTAAAATATTTCCCTTGCAGATGCGACGTATTGATCCCGATATGCAGCAGCACCTGCAGCCCTTCCCGCGTCTCGATCCCAAGCGCATGCAGCGACGGATAAATATGGACGATTTTTCCCGCGACAGGCGACACAAGCTCCCCTTTTTCCGGAAGGAAGGCAACGCCGTTGCCGACCAGCTTGCCGGCGAATATTTTATCAGGCACCTCTTCGAGCGGAATCATGCGACCCTGCATCGGCGAGCTGAACAGCACCTGATGAATATCTTTGCGGATCGTCTTCATGATCTCTTCCCGGATCAGCTCGGAATACGTACCGAAGACGACCTGGACGTTCCCGCCTCCAAGATGGATGACGCCGGCCGCGCCCAGCAGCTTGAGTGCCGCCGTGTCCATCTGCTTGTCGTTGACCAGCGTCAGGCGCAGCCGCGTGATGCACGCTTCGATGTTCTTGATGTTCTCCTTCCCGCCGAGCGCCTGCAAAATAAGCGGTGAGCGGTAAGGGATATCCCCGGCCCACTCCTCGAGCTGAGAGCCTTCTTCACGTCCCGGCGTCGGAATGCGGAAGCGGCGGATCGCGAAGCGGAACAGCACGTAGTACAGCAGCCCGTACGCAATCCCTATCGGAATGAGCAGCATGCCGTTCTTCGACAAGTGCAAATTGATCAGGAAGTCGATCGCGCCCGCGGAATACGAGAAGCCGTGATGAATGTCCAGCACATAGGCGATCCACATCGATAAACCGGATAATAGCGCATGAATAAAAAATAAATAAGGGGCCACGAACAAAAAAGCAAATTCGATCGGCTCCGTTACGCCCGTCAGGAAGCATGCGAAAGCTGCGGTCAAAAAGGTAGCACGGATTTTAGGTTTTAAATCTTCGCGCGACTCCTGGATGATCGCGATGGCAATCGCGGGAAGCGCAAACATCATGATCGGATACAATCCGGCCATGTAAATGCCCGCGGTCGGGTCGCCGGCGAAATACCTCGGCAAATCGCCGAACACGGGATTGCCTTCCGCATTGTACGCGCCGAGTTGAAACCAAAAAAAGTTATTGAACACATGATGCAGCCCCGACGGAACAAGCAGCCTGTGAATAACCCCATATAAGAACGTCCCGAAGCCGCCCAGCCCCAAAATAAAATCCGTCAATGCCTGCATGCCCGTCTCGAGCATCGGCCCAACCTGAATCATGATGCCGGCAAGAATAAAAATGACCAGCCCCATAAGAAGCGGAACCATGCGCGGGCCGCCGAAAAATTGAATGGATTCAGGCAACTGAATATGTTTCACGCGGTGGTATAAGACCGCTGCGATCAGTCCGATTAATATGCCTCCGGGCACGCCAAGCTGAAACAAATCGCCCATGTAATGCTCTACGGAGACGGTAAACATATAGTGGCCGATGAGCGCGGACATCCCGGCAATCCCTGCATTCTCCGTAAGTCCGAGAGCCACGCCGACAGCGAAGATCAAAGGCAGATAAGTGAAAATCGTCGTGCCGCACATCAGCAGCAGTTCGCCCACTTGCGGAATATGCATGGCATCCCATGGTAAATTACCGAGCCGCAGCAAAATGGCAGCGACAGGTAGCGTGATGGTCGGCAGCATTAACGACCTTCCCAGCTGCTGCAAATTCCCCATCCAATTCAAATAACCGTTCCTCCTTTCCCTATAACGATGGTACGCGCACAACCGTTATTTGTCAAACGAATCCGCTATGTATGCTGCACCTGCAGAAGCCTGCGCCGAACGCCTGTTTTCTTAAAAAAAGCGGCAGGCCGTTCAGGCCCGCCGCTAGCTCAAATATACGCTGAGGACGAATTAAAATTGGTAACGGTTGATGCTGCCCGCACCGTATTGGCTTTGCGCAGGCTGCGCAGAATCCGAGCGCAGGTAGTTATCATGACCTTGCTGATTGCCGCGGTAGTTCGCCGTATGGTAAGCTTGCGGGCTCGCAGCTTGCGCATACTGTGCGGACGGATTCCAGCTGGATGCGGAAGTCCCGAACTGGCTGCCGTACGTGTTCGTCGTGTACTGGATTTGGCTGTTCGTCGGCTGCGTGGAGTCCGCACGCAGGTAAGCGTCATGACCTTGCTGGTCGCCGCGGTAGTTCGCGGTATGGTAGGACTGAGGGCTTGCGAACTGAGAGGACGTGTATTGATTTTGATTTTGGATCTGGTTCATGGCGCCCATCGAAGTGCCGTAGGAAGATGCGCTGAAGCCCGTCGCGAATTGGGCAGGCTGCGTAGAATCCGAGCGCAGGTAGGCGTCATGGCCTTGTTGGTCGCCGCGGTAGTTGGCCGTATGGAACGATTGCGGGCTTTGATAGTTGGTGTACTGGGCAGCGAAAGGTTGGCTGCTGAATTGCTGGCTGCCGATCGATTGGTTGTTCAGGGATTGGTTATACTGGGACTGTACCATCCCTACCGGTTGGTATTTCGCTGCATAACCGCGATATTGCGAGTTTGCAAAGCCTGCGCCGGATTGATTGGAGAAGTTGTTTTGTTGGTAGTTTTGGCTGTACATGCAATAAATCCTCCTCGAGGTATTAGAGAAGTCTTCCGGATGACGATCCGAGTTTCCAACAAGGACCGTTCCCTTCCAGAAGCCTTTCTTATTGTCTTCAAGGAGGATTTATTTTATAACCGTGCACCCATAAACTTTTCGAGCATTGCCGATCGGAATGGTAATAACTTGGTTCGCCCGATAGGTTATTGCGTTTCCTTCATGTGACGAAGCAGCGTTTGCGCCGCTTGCTTCGGGTCCGCCTGACGCGTAATCGCCGATACGACTGCTACGCCATCGGCGCCTGCGGCGATAACTTCCTTGCTGTTGCCAGGGTGAATGCCGCCGATGCCGACCATGCACACCTGCGGCCAGCGTTCTTTGATCTGCGCAATCAGGCCTGTGCCGATCGGCGCGCCCGCGTCGCCTTTGGTCAAGGTCGCGTATACTGCGCCTACGCCCAAATAATCGGCGCCTTGCTCCATAGCCCATTCCGCTTCTTCCATCGTCCCCGCCGATACGCCGATAATCTTGCCCTCGCCGAGCAGCTTGCGCGCTTCCCGGGCCGGCAAGTCGTCCTGGCCGACGTGCACGCCGTCCGCATCCAGCAGCAGCGCTACGTCGACCCGGTCGTTAACGATAAACGGAACGCCGTGCTCGCGGCACAGCTCCCGGATTGCCGCCCCCGCTTGGAGCGTATCGCGCAGCTGCGCTTTTTTCTCCCTCAGCTGCACCATCGTCACGCCGCCTTGCAGCGCTTCGCGGACGATGTGCAAAGCCGATTTCCCTTCGTACTCCGACAAGTCGGTAACCAAATATAGCGGTAAAAGGCCGCGAAGCTGTTCCTTGAACATTACTTTCCTCCAGGCAATAAAATCGAGTCTTCCACTTTAATGCAGCGGTCCATGATGACTTCAAGTCCGCCCGCTTTGGCAATGTCGGCTGCTTCTTCATTATATATGCCGAGCTGCAGCCAAAAGACGTTGGCTTTGATCTTCACCGCTTCCTCCGCCACAGGCACGACTTGATCGCTGCGCCGGAACACGTTGACGATATCGACCGGTTCCGGAATATCGCTGAGCGACGCGTAGCATTTCTCGCCGAGAATCGTTCCCGTGACCGTCGGATTAACCGGAATGATCCGGTATCCTTTCTGCTGCATCGCTTCCGACACCATGTACGATACGCGGTCCGGTTTATCGGAAAGTCCGACGACCGCCACAGTCTTCGCTTGCTTCAAAATATTCCGGATTTCATCTCTCGAAGGATTTTCGAATGGCATAGCATTGACCTCCTCATCATTTGGCCGCTTCCGTGTAGCTTAAAGCCTGTTTTCCCATTGCTTCCCACGTGGCGATAAATTGCGATTTCTCGATTTTTCGTTTGCCGGTCAACGGGTCGTTCACGTATACATACTGCTCATCATAGCCGACCAGCAACACGGCGTGCTCCATAAAAGTCGTCCGGATCGGACCCAGGTCGGTATCCCACGTTACCCACTTTTCCGGGACCTTATAATCGATGGTGGTCCAGGCGACGACCGGGAATCCTTCCGATACTTGGCGCTCCAGCTTGGAGAACGGCTCGCGAGTCAAATCGACCGCAGAAGAAACATATTTCTGTAACAAATCGATCAAGGCGGTGTGGTAAATGCCGAAGCCTTTGGCACTGCCCGTAATCTCACCGACGAAACCTGTATTCGGATTGCCCCAGTAAGCGATCGAGCCGTCCTTATTATATCGGATCGGCGTCGTATCCTTCTTCATCTCGGGTACAAGCTCCATCTTCGATTTCTTGACGCCGTAATATTGCAGCAGCATCGCAAGGCTCGTCAGCTCGCAGCCGGAAGGCAGCTCCGGCTTCTGATAAATGAGCGGCGCCTCCAGCATCGCTTTTTTCGGCGGCTCTTTTGCGGCGGCAGCCTCCGCGGCGCGCGTCGAACCGTTCGCGGGATCGGGCGGCGCCACCGCCGTTTCCTCCGCTGCGGATACTTGGCTATGCTCGGCATAGGCGACCATCTCGGTATCGCGAAACCATTCCTGTCCCGTTAGTTTACCGTAAAGCAGTACGCCGAATACGGCGCTTGCGAACACCAGTCCGGCGATGAGCAAATAGCCGATCGCGACTTGAATTCCTTTCCATAAAACGGTCAGGGCGTCTCACCGTCCTTACAGCAGTCATTGATGAACGTTTTATTCCTTGACCAGCTCGATTTGCGCCCCGAGCGACAGCAGATGGTCAAAATATTGCGGGTACGACTTGGCCACGTGATGCGCATCGTTAATGACAAGCCCCTGCTCCGAACGGAGACCGACGATCGTCAGCGCCATAATGACGCGATGGTCGTAATGAGCATTGATCTCGACGCCCCCGGCAACCCCTTGCGGACGGCCGTGAATAATAATTTCACTCTGTCTTTCTTCCACGTCGGCTCCAGCTTTGCGAAGCTCGGTTACGAAATCGGTAATGCGGTCACATTCCTTGTAGCGCAAATTTTCCACGTTGTAGAAGCGGGATGTTCCTTCGGCAAAGACGGCGGCCGCTACCATGGCGAGCACTCCGTCCGTAAAATGATCCCCGTCGAATTCGCCGGCTTGAAGCTTCTGGTTGCCCAGCACGTGAACAACATCATTCTCATGCGTCAGGTTGACGCCCATCGCGCGAAGCACATCGACGACGGCCCGCTCGCCCTGCTTGCTGTTCTCGGCCAGACGCAGCACCTTCACGTCGGAATTCGTCACTGCCGCCGCAGCCAGAATCGCGGCCGAACCGGGATAATCGCCCTGAACGACATACTCCTGCGGCGCATACTTCTGCTTGCCCGGGATTTTATAGTGCATCAAATCGTCGGACGCTTCGATCGTAATGCCGGCTTGGGCGATGACTTCAAGCGTTTGACCGACGATAACTTTGGACTTCAGATCATGCAGCACCGTAATTTCCGTATCTTCTTCCAGCAGCGGCGTCATAAACAGCAGCGAGCTTAAAAATTGCGAGGACACGTTGCCGGATACCGTGATTTTGCCGCCGCGCGGATTGCCGCCGCGGATCGTAATCGGCAATTTGCCGTCGTTGTGCTCCACTTGAACGCCCATTTGCCGAAGCGAATCGATCAAATCGTCATGCGGCCGTTTGCCGAGCGAGTTCGGATAAGCGTTAATAAATGTCACTTCCGGGCAAAATGCCGCGGTCGACATGAGAAATCGAAGCACCGCTCCGGCGTTGCCGACGTTGAGCTCCTTCACATGCTTCGGATGTTTGCCGAAGCCGCGGATCGTCATCTTCGTATCGTCTTCCTGCACATCGGCGCCCAGATCGCGAATGCAGCGGCGCATGGCGTCGCTGTCTTCGCTGTGCGCGGGATAGTAGACGGTGCTGGTTCCATCGGCCAGCGCGCCGATCAGCAAATAGCGCGTCGTATAGTTTTTCGAGGATAGTGCATTGATCGTGCCTTCCAAACGGCCCGTAGGCTTCACAATTGCTTTCATGACGATGTAATCTCTCCTTCATTGTGTATAGACCGAGATCTGTTGCTTTTATTCGACATGGGAAACGGGTTTCCTCTTCTTGATCGTTGTCGATTTGATGGCGATTCGGAATGCGCTGCGGCGGTTTGACAGACCGCCCGATAGTTCTTATGATGAAATGACGAGCGAACCCAAGAATTCAAAGGAGGCCATCTGCCCGTATGAACACGATTATGCCCGAACAATTGAAACAGCGGCTCGCCGGCGGCGAGAAGCCCGATATTATTGATGTCCGGGAGGACGAGGAAGTCGCGCTCGGCATGATCCCCGGCGCCATCCACATCCCGCTGATGCAGCTCCCCGAACGGCTTGCGGACATTCCGCAAAAAGGGGAAACGATTCTCGTATGCCGCAGCGGCAACCGAAGCGGCCGCGCCTACGAATATTTGACGGCGCAAGGCTTGACGGGGTTGAAAAACATGACCGGCGGCATGCTGGAATGGGAGAAGCTTTAAGCTTCTCCTCCCGGCAGCCGGCTCGCAATCCATTCCACGATGTCTTCTACCGGCTTGTCCGTCGTGTCAACCATAGCGTCGGCAAAATCGTAAGCATGCTTGCGTTCCTCCAGGAGGCGGCGCACCCGTTCCGCGGCATTGCCTTGCAGCAGCGGACGGTTGTCGTCGTTCCCCACCCGGCTAATAATCGTCTCCTCCGTCGCGCGCAGCGCAACCACGAAGCCGCCCGCTTTCATCGCATCCCGGTTCTGCTCCGCAAGCACAGCGCCGCCGCCGGTAGAAACAATCCGCTGTTCTCCCTGAAGCGCCTCCACGATCGTCTCGCTCTCCAAGCTGCGAAACGCGGGCTCCCCCTGCTGCGCAAAGATCGCCGGAATGGTCGCTCCCGCTTTCTTTTCAATGACCGCATCCGTATCGATAAACGTCCATCCGAGCTTTTCCGCAAGCGCTTTGCCTACCGTCGATTTCCCTGTGCCCATCGGCCCGATGAGCACCACATTTCTGCCTTTCAACCTATTCACCTCTTACTGAGCGCAGCCTGCAGAGCCTTGCGCTTATCCTATTGCGCGAATTATGTATTTGTACAAACTTACCCTTTATCATATCACAGCTTCCCGGGCGTGAATAGAAACTTTGTCCAAATCATATGATGGATGTGAATAATTTCCAACAAGAACAGTCATGATGTTAATACGACCCGATTACGCGAAAGGAGTTCGACGATATGTCCAGCGCCATGTCCCGTCCCAAACCGAACGCTCCGCAGTCGCCCGAAGCCCGGCTGGAGCATATACTGAACCCGTCTCACCCGCTGTGCAGAGACGATATTGTGTGGGTTCTGGAGTACATCAAAAAAAAGGTGACTGAGGAAGATCCTAGATTAATGGATCTGCCCCAGCCACGCTTGATGCAAAACTTTCGTTATTTTGCCGACATCTCGTTAATGCTGATTCAACGCCGGAACGGGTTCGATCAGGAAGCCGACCGGCTCAAACATTGGGTTTACGAAGCGGCCTACGGCCTTCATCCCCATCGTTCCGCAGACGCGGCAGCCAAAAAGAACCGTTAGTCGTTCATCCACTGGAAATGGAATGTGCCTTCCTTGTCTACGCGTTTGAACGTATGCGCTCCGAAATAGTCGCGCTGCGCCTGCAGCAGGTTCGCCGGCAAACGCTCCGTACGGTAGCTGTCGTAATAAGCCAGAGCGGATGCGAACGCCGGTACGGGCACGCCGCGCGTGATGGCGGTCGCAACGACCGTTCTCCATGCATCTTGATAGTTCTCCACGATGTTCTTGAAGTACTCGTCCAGCAGTAGGTTTCTCAGCTCCGGATTGCGGTCGTACGCGTCCTTGATGTTTTGCAGGAAGCGGGCGCGAATGATGCAGCCGCCGCGGAAAATCATCGCGATGTTGCCGTACTGCAAATCCCAGTTGTACTCTTCGCTTGCGGCGCGCATTTGCGCGAAGCCTTGGGCGTAGGAGCAAATTTTGCTGGCGTACAGCGCTTTGCGCACCGCTTCGATGAAGGCGGCCCGGTCGCCGTCGAATGCCGCCGGCTTCGGTCCGTTCAGCACCTTGCTTGCGGCTACTCGCTCTTCCTTCATCGCGGAGATGAAGCGGGAAAATACCGATTCCGTAATGATGGACAACGGTACGCCGAGATCCAGCGCGCTTTGCGATGTCCATTTGCCCGTGCCTTTTTGGCCTGCGGAGTCAAGAATGACATCCACCATCGGCTTGCCCGTTTCCGGGTCGTACTTCGTGAAAATATCCGTCGTAATTTCGATCAGGTAGCTGTCGAGTTCGCCTTTGTTCCACTCAGAGAAAATTTCATGAAGCTCCTGCGTGCTCAGGCCGACGACATCTTTCAGCAGCTGGTACGCTTCGCAGATCAACTGCATGTCGCCGTACTCGATGCCGTTATGCACCATTTTCACGTAATGGCCCGCGCCGTCCGGTCCAATGTACGTGCAGCAAGGGTCTCCGCCCACTTTGGCCGAGATGGCCGTCAGGATCGGCGCCACGAGCTCATAAGCGTCCTGCTGTCCGCCCGGCATGATGGCCGGCCCTTTGAGCGCGCCTTCTTCGCCGCCGGATACGCCTGTCCCGATGAAACGGAGGCCATGCGCTTCCAGTTCTTTGTTGCGGCGCTGCGTATCCGGGAAGAACGCATTGCCGCCGTCGATGATGATGTCGCCCTTGTCGAGGTGCGGAATCAATTGATTGATCGTATCGTCCGTCGCATGTCCCGCTTGCACCATGATCAAAATTTTGCGCGGTGCCTCAAGCGATGCTACGAATTCCTCAATCGTATATGTACCGGTCAAATTTTTGCCTTTCGCTTCGGACAAAAGCACATCCGTTTTTTCACGCGAACGGTTATATACGGACACGGTAAAGCCTCTGCTTTCGATATTGAGCGCCAGGTTTTTACCCATAACTGCGAGTCCGATCACGCCTACTTGCTGTTTTGCCATAATGGTTCTCTTCCTCTCATCTTTAGTTGCCGCATGCCTTTCTAAGCGCCGGCGGCGATCGCGTCAAGCGCCATACGGCTGGCGAACCGCAAACCGTCTACTATGCATAAGAACGATTGGCCGTTTGTCCACGGTCCGCGCCGCTGCGCACTGCCTGATCGGGGCCGCCGATGCTTGCCCCGCTTTCGCTAGATCGTCATTGCCCCGTAGCCGCCGTCCACACGCAGCAGCGAGCCCGTCACAAAACTCGAAGCCTTGTCGGAAGCCAAATAGACGGCAGCGCCTTGCAGTTCTTCCGCTTCCCCGAAACGGTTCATCGGCGTATGGCCGAGAATCGCTTGCACACGCTCGGGAGACAGGATCTTGCGGTTTTGCTCCGCCGGGAAAAAGCCCGGAATGATCGCGTTGACGCGCACCCGCGCAGGCGCAAATTCGCGCGCAAGGAACTTCGTTACGTTGTTGACCGCCGCTTTGGAGGCGGAGTACGTAAACACGCGGGAAAGCGGCGGTTCCGCCGAGACGGAGGAAATGTTGATGATGCTTCCTCCCTCGCCATTCTCCACCATATGTTTCCCAAATACTTGGCAAGCTAGCACGACGCTCTTCAGATTGACCTCCATGATGGAATCCCATTCTTCCATCGTAATCTCGAAGAAAGGCGTTGCGCTGTTTTTTCCTGGACAATTCATCAGCACATCGCAGCGGCCCGTCCACGCCAGCACTTCAGACAGCACGCGCTGCAAATCGTCCGCGCTCGTCGCGTCGGCCGAGAAGCTCTTCGCCTTGCCGCCTACCTCTTGAATCCGTTTGACGACCGCTTCCGACTTCTCTTCATTGCGGCCTACGACCGCCACATCGGCGCCGTGCCCGCCGAGCGCAACCGCCATTGCCCCGCCGAGCGTACTGTTTCCGCCGATAATGACGGCTGTTTTCCCCGTTAAATCGAACAAATTCATAGACATGAAGTGCATCCTCCTAAACAATAGTGTGCGTCTGTTGAAAGGCTGCGATTGCGTCAAACTCGTCCTTCAACTGATGGTACACACGATTATAAATTTTTGTCAACTGCATATATGTTTCATGATGCTGTTCGTTGGTCCGAAGCGACTGTTCCACCTGCATCCAATCGTGCACGGAACTGAAGTCCTTGATCTCCCCGAGCGCCAGCATCGCAAGCTGCGCCGCTCCGAGACCGGAGCTCTCAATCGTGTTCGGCACGGCTACTGTTGTGCCGAGCACATCGGACATCATCTGCAGCCAGAACGGCGAGCGGGCGAAGCCACCGGAAGCGCGCACTTCCTTGGTCGGCCCGCTGAGCTCTTCGAGCGCCGTGACGACCGAGTGAATGCGGTACACGACGCCTTCCAGCACCGAGCGGATCATATGCGGCTTCTGATGGTACAGCGACAGGCCGAAAAAGACGCCGCGTGCATTCGCGTTCCAGTAAGGCGCGCGTTCGCCGGCCAGCAGCGGGAGAAAGATCAGACCGTCGGAGCCTGGGGCGATGCCCTGCGCCAGCTCGGTCAAGTAATCGTACGGGTCCATGCCGCGGCGGCGTCCTTCTTCCGCCTCCAGCGTGGCGAGCTGATCGCGAACCCAGCGGAACATGATGCCGCCGTTGTTGATCGCGCCGCCGACAACCCAGAAATCTTCGTTCAGCGCGTAGCAGAACAGGCGGCCCTGCGGATCGGTCACCGGCTGGCGGACGACGCCGCGCACAGCGCCGCTCGTGCCGATCGTGACCGCGTATACGCCGGGGTCGATCGCGCCGACGCCGAGGTTGGCGAGGACGCCGTCCGACGCGCCGACGACGAACGGCGTGTCCGCAGGCAGTCCGATGGCGGATACATATTCGCCGTTAATGCCCTGCAGCACATGCGTCGTAGAGACCGGATCGGACAGCTGCTCCCGGCGTACGCCGCATGTATCGAGCGCCTGCTGATCCCAATCGAGCTGCTTCAGATTGAACAGCCCGGTCGCACTCGCGATAGAGTAATCGATGACCAGCTTGCCGAAAAGCTTAGCAAATACGTACTCTTTAATCCCGATGAATTTGTACGCCTGCTCGAACAGGTCCGGACGGTTGTCGCGGAACCACATCAGCTTGAGCAGCGGCGACATCGGGTGAATCGGCGTGCCGGTGTTGCGGTAAATTTGCAGCCCGTCCAGCTGCTCCTTCAGCGTCTTCACGTAGCCTACGCTGCGGTTGTCCGCCCAAGTGATGCAGCGGGTCAGCGGATGAAGATCGCGGTCGATCGCGATGACGCTGTGCATCGCGGAGCTGAACGACACGCACAGCACCTGGCTCGGCAATATGCTCGCCTTGCCGATGACGGTGCGGATCGCGGTCAGCACCGCCTGGAATATTTCATCCGGGTCCTGCTCGGCCATATCGGGCCTTGGCGTGTGCAGCGGATATTCGACGGAGTGCGAGCCGAGCACCCGGCCGCCCGCCGTGTCGATGACGAGCGTCTTCGTGCTCGTCGTGCCGATATCCGCGGCGATGATATATGGTTTTGCTCCCGTCATACCAGCCATGTTATCTCAAATTCCCTTCACTGTTAAATGCAAGGTCATAAGGTTCGGACAAAACTTCGATATCCGGATTGCGCTTCGCTTCCTCAAGCAGGTTGACGGATATTTCGATTTCGCCCAAATGCAGCGTATCCTGAATCCGGACAAGACGGCAAGTCGTATAGTCCAATATGTTGCACGTCTTCACCGCCGCCTTGATCGCGTACAAGTCGTTCTCCAGCGTCGTCGCCTGCTTCGTCGGGGCGCAGACGGTGGAGGTCAGGCCATTGGCATACGTAGCCGACCAGTTCGTCTTGTCCGCCAGCCGCTGCGTCGTGAAGTCGGCCGTGCCTACGCCGTTCGCGTTCCCCTGCGTTTCCGGCGTCAGGTCGAGCACGACCATCTTGGATACTTCCGGTCCGCCGTGCGCATATGGCGTCGGATAACGTCCCGTAATGTTCGGGTCCATCCCGTCGCCGCTAATGTTTTTGCCGATGTAATCGATCACGAGCACGTCGATCTGGTCGAACAAAATTTTCGGCAGGCGCGATTTGGCGATGTCGAGCAACTTCTCTTCCCGCTCCTCGATAAGCGCCGCCGGGAGCACTTCCACGATGCACGTTTCGTCGAAGGCGTTCTCGACCAGCGCGACGCCGAAGACGATCGGCAGCTTCTCCAGCATGATCTTGGCCATCGCGGGCACGTTCTCGGCCATGTACTTGAAGCCGAGCTGATGGCATACTTCCGCGCCTTTCTGCTTGCCGAGGCCAATGGAGATCATCTTCATGATGCCGCTCTCGATCCGTCCGCGGAACGCCGTATGCGGCTTCACGCGGTTGATGACGACGATCGCGTCCGCTTCCGATGCGTATTTGTCTACATAGACGGGAAGCCCGTTCGGAAGCTGGTCGATCTGAATCACTTCCATCGACGAGCGGATTTCCGCGCCCATCTTCTCTTCGGTGACGCCGAGATGGTGCAGCACTTCCTTCTGCCCTTCCGCCGTAGCTCCGCCGTGGCTTCCCATGCAAGGAACGATAAACGGATGCGCGCCTGCTTGTTTGATCGCGTCGATCGTCGTTTTCGTAAAGGCCGCGATGTTCGCTACCCCGCGGCTGCCGACAGCGACCGCGACTTGCTGGCCCGGCTTGAGCTGATCGATCGCGCCCGGCTTTTGCAGTTCGCGTTCCAGCACTTCGGCCGGATTGTCCAACTTCGTGCCGTCGAATTTTTGGCGGATGCGAACCATTTGCGGAATCGGAATATCCTGCAGCAGCGTTCTTAATACGCTTACGCTCATTGTTATTTTCCTCCTGCAATCGTTTTGACGGAATCCCGGATCACGAGCTCCGTGTGGAAGTAAACCGTTGATTTCTCGACTTGTTTTTTCTCGATGAAAGACAGCAGCTTCTCCGCCCCGACCCGGCTGATCTCCTCGATCGGCCTGCGGACCGTTGTGAGCGCCGGCGTCATAAAGGACGAAAACAAATGATCGTCGAAGCCGACCACCGACAAGTCGTCCGGCACGCGGAGTCCCCGCTCGGTAACGGCCTTGATCGCGCCGAGCGCCATGTCGTCGTTGGAGCAAAATACCGCGGTGGGACGCTCCGCCAGGTCCAGCAGCCGGCTCATGCCCGCATAGCCGCTCTCCAGGTCGTAATTGCCGGGCACGATCCACTCGCTGCGCAAGGGCACGCCGTGCTTCTCCAGCGCTTCACGGTAGCCGTCCCGGCGGGCCTGCGTCGATTTGAACCCTTGCTTGCCTTCGATGATGGCAATGCGCCGGTGGCCCTTCTCGATCAAATGCTCCGCGGCACGGTAAGCGCCGCTCTGATCGTCCGGCACCAGATTCATCACCTCGACCTTATCGATCGGCCGGTTGAGCACGACGAGCGGAATTTCCTTGTCTGCGGCGTATTCGATAAAGGATTGGTCGCTTGCGCTTTGGCTCATGACGATGAGGCCGTCAAAGCTTTTCCGATTCACGTTATGATAGCTCTTGTAATCGTCGATCCCGCGCACGATTAAGTTGAATTGGTCCTTGATGACATCGTTGACGCCCTTGACCGCTTCGTATAAAAAGCCCGAGGAGGTACCCGTATGCAGCGTCGAAAAAAATAGCCCCAGATTGTACGACCGGTCCAGAACCAAACTTCTTGCGCTGTAATTAGGCGTATAGTTCAGGCTGCCCGCAATCGACTTGATTCGTTCCTTTGTTTCCGGATTGATGAGCGGACTGTCGTTAAGCGCCCGGGAAACGGTCGTATGCGAGACACCGGCCAGTTTCGCGATGTCCTTAATTGTAACGCTGCTCATCCTTACCTACCACCCTCTAACAGTCATCATAGCATAGTGTTGCACACGTTAACAATGCTCTTTTCTTGCCCATTATAACGAAATATTAACCTTTTTTGCGACAAAAAGCGAGTCCGCCGCAAACCAAAAGAAAAACGGCCTGTGAACGATTCACAGACCGCTTATTTACAGGGCCATGCCCGAATGCCCTTACATTTCAAGCAATAGCATTTCATGCCGCAACTCCCTCAGCTTTTCTTTGCACTTTTGCACAGTCGCCAGGTCGCCGGATTGAATGGCTTCGTGCAGCGTAGCCAGCTCGTAATCAAGCTCCAGCCGCAATACCGGAATGCGTTCATCCGGCCGTTTGGAGCGGAAAGCCTGCATCATTTCTTCCACGGTCACCACCGGTTCCTTCTGAAACAAAACTTTATGCTCAACGCCAGAAATTTCAACCATCCGAATGATTTCCCCGAACATGATATTTTCGATCAAAATTTGCCGGTCCTTGAACCGCTTCACGACGGCGTGACCGCGCGTATCGCCGATCATTTTTTCCATCAGCTCCGCCAATTTCTCATCTTTGAAGGAATAATTGCCCACGATTTTGTACCGTTCGCCGATGCGTTGAAATTTCAGCTTCACCAGCTTCCTGCCCGTGCGGATCGATACGATGAATTGCTGGTCGTTCTCGTTCCAGTACAGCGAATACCCTTCTTGAATGAGCGTTTTGATGAAGTTACGGATTAGCCGACGGTCAAATCGTAACTCAAGGTTGCAATATTCCACTTCATGACTTTTACTCACGGCAATCCCCTCCTCATATTTCAAAAAACGGGCATCGGACTCGCAGCGACTTGAATTTCTTATCTTGTGGCGTGCGGCGCTCCGCAAAAGGCAAGCTCGCGGAGGACCGGACTTCGAAATGCCCTCAGCCCCTTTGATAGAATTTTCAGACTATTCGCATTTCTTGATTCTATCTTATTATGATTCATATGTTTTAGCAACTTGGTTATTGTCTTTTTTTACTCGATTTCGAACCTATTTTTATGGCGGCATGGTTCCTTTTCCTGCGCTTTCCAGAGGGGAGGCTCTGGGCGGAACAGACGGAACGCCAAATAACCCGCAGCTCCATAAAGGAACCGCGGGCTTCATTCGCCATCTAAGACGCCTAAACCGCTTAATAGGCGTTCGGGACGTCCACCTTGCGCGTGTTGCCGTCCAGCGTGAAATAAATGTTCACGCCGTGTCCTTGATCGTCCATGAAGAACGAAACATACTTCGGCTCGCCCTTCTTGACCGGGACGAGCAGCGTGGCGATCCGGTGGTTGCGGGCCTCGCCCGTCGTCGCCTTCAGGTGCCAATGAACCGGCAGCCCTTCGATCTCGCTCATGTCCACATCCGTGAACTCGTGATGCTGCGACAGCGCGAGCTCCCCGGACGAGCAGTACACGAACCGGCCATCCAGCTCCGCCTTCGCCCCCTGCACTTTGAACGACGCTCCGTTCAGCTTCATCTCGTGCAGCGTCTGGAACAGCCAGTCGACGCGGGCCGGCTGCGCCAAGTCGATATGATCGACAACGACGACGTACGCGTTATCCATGAAGTACAGCTCGCGCACGTACCGCTCCAGATAAGGCACATTCTCCTTGTAGGCGGCGGTCGCGTCGCTGCGGCTATAGCCATATCCGTCCCGCTGCTCGGCGATTTCAACGGTGCCCGTCGCTGCCATGTTCAACACCTTGTTCGTGCCTGCATACTGCCCTTGTCCGTCGATCAATATATTGTTCGTGCTTCGCGTCTGCTTGCGCCAGTTCATATGCATCGTGCTGCCAAACGCGACGTAATGCCCGCTCTCGATCGCCAGCGGTTCACCGTAAGCATGCAGCAGGAAGCCGTTCTGATCGCCGTGGCTGTGGCTGACGGAGCCGTATTTGCTGCTCTTCGTCAGCAGCATAATATGACGCTCCGGATCGGCCATATTCGCGTGGAAGGCGACCCAGCCGACGTCGCGGAACCATTTGACCGGTTCGATCTTGCCGTTGTCCGGCACGACCGGGGCGACGATCGGGTAATCGTTGCGGTACACCATCTCGTCGAAGCGGAAATCCCACCAGCCGTAATTGTAGAACTTCATTTCCGAATCGGTGTCGATTTCCTTCACCCGCTCGTAATACCACTGGTACAGCCCGCTGCCTGTCACTCCGGCGAACTGGCGCACGTTGAATCCGGTCTTCAGGCTGACCGGATCGCCGAGCGTCGACTGGTCGCCAAAGCTGGCCCGCAGCGTGTCCGGGCTGAAGCAGTACAGCGGGAAATCCCCGGTCTTGCCGAAAAACGGACGGCGGTAAAAATCGATCCCCGTATACTTCTTCAGCAGGTTCATCGCTTCCGTCACAAAAGCCATGCCGGTCGTCCAGTACATCGGACCTTCCGCCCAGCCGCCGTCAACGCCGCCCCACGGCGTATAAAGGGCGGCATAATATTCCAGCGTATAGTCGAGCCATTCCTGCGCCTTCGGCTCTTCTCCGAGCATCGCGATGCCGCAAGGCACCAGCACGCTGGACAGCGAGCGCACCGCATGGCTGTCGAACGGCACTTGATGAATCTTCGAACGCTCGATGACGTGAAACGCGACTTGTCCGGTGCGGGCGATCAGCTGCTTGCGCACCGTATCGCGCTCCTCCTGCGACAGATGGCTGTACAGCCAGTCGTAGCCCCAGGCCAAGGCGCCGGCCGTGCGGAAGGCCGCCTCATCGTTGTAATCGCGCGACGTCGGGCCTTCCGGGTTCCAGCCCGCTACGTGCAGCAGCCATGTCTTGGCGCGCCCGATGAGCGCGTCGTCCTCGAGCACGACGCCGGCTACGGCGAGATGCCGGATCGCATACAGCGCTTCCTGGCAATCGATATACATTTGCCGCCACAGCTTGGCGACTTTTTTGTTATTCGGGTAAGGCTGCGGCTCCGCGATCAGCTCGCGGTCGATCCACGGCTTGACTGAGCGCTCGTAAAAGACGTCCCAGCCGGTTCCCGCCGGATCGGTCTTCACCTTTTCACGAAAGCCGTCCAGCTCGCTCGCCTGCAGCCATAGGCGCGGATGCGCCGGCGCCGCCGAGGCGTAGCGCCCTTCCCGTGCCGTCAGCGGCGTCTCCGGCAGCCCTTCGGGCACGGCAAAGCGGCGCACGCGGCTCCAGACCGTGCGGCCGGCAGGCTCGTCCGTAAGCAGCGCGTAACGCCAGTAATAGACGCCCGGCGTCAATGCTTGCGCGGGCGTGTACAGGTTATAAGGGATCGGCTCTACCGTCGTGGTCCGCTCCTCGGAGAACTGCGCATCGCTTGAAAATTGAAGCACATAACGATCGTTCTCCAACTGAGCGGGAATCCATGTAAACCGCGGCGGGTTCTCGATCAGCACCGTCGTTTCGTCAGGTTCGTATTGCACGGTCAATACGCCGCTTTGCGGCTCGTATAATGGTGATAGCTCGCTCATTGTCCGTCCCCTCTCCCTTATCCGATCGTCAAACCATGTTCCTCATTAAGCTTGCAGGCGGTCGTCTCGGAGCCGCAGGTCACGCGCAGCTCATTGTCTCCATGCATCGCGACCTGGACAGGTCCCTTCGCGCTGTAGACATGGACGAATCGGCAGCGTTCCCCCATCTGCCGATGGAGCAGCGCCGTTAACGGTGCGCTCGGGTCGACCGTCGTGCCAGGCGTGCGCACGGACAGCGCCTCCTGCTCCGGCAGCAGCAGCGCCGTATGATACAGCTTCGAGCCGTCCTGCAGCGAATACGCGAACGACAACGGCTGCGCCATTCCCGATTCGCCAGATGCCGCATAGCGGCCCACAATCGGCAGCTCCCGCTGCGTCTTATCGATCTGCAGCGAATAGGCTTCCGGCGCTGCACCGGCCGAATACGGCGGCGCATGCACCGGCTCCGACACCGGATGCATCCACCATTCGACGGAAGCGGTCCGGTCCAGACGCACCTCGAATACGTCGAGCAGCCAGTTCTCCGTCAGCAGCAGGCGCCGGTCCAGGAGGCAGCCGGGATACGCGGCATCGGACTGCAGCCACACCGATGTCGCCGCCGCCGATTCCGCGAACGCGACGCAGCGGCCTGTGTGCTCGGCCTGCGACGTCCCGTCCACCGAAACCGTGTTGTGACTGGCGGTCTCGGCATACCATTGCTTACGCAGCGTCGAGCCGTAAGGCACCATCCCGAAGTCCGGCGTCCAGGCGCCGCTCTTGTGCATCACGGATACGTGCAGCTTGTCGTAGTGGCCATGCGAACCGCCGTGCGGTCCGAAATCGGCGAGAAACGAGAGTGTATTCCCCGCATGACGGCCGACGACAAAGCCGGAGGCAGGCAGCAGACATGAACCCCGCTTCTCCCCCTCGCGGATCGTCGATGACGAAACCGCGTGGCTGTCCTCGCCATACAGCAGCGCCTCCAGCTCGTTTCGTTCTCCCGTCTCGCTTCCCATCTGTCTATACGCTTCCGACAGCAGTGGAATCCATTCGCTTTTCCGGTAGCGCGCCAGGCCGATCTCCATAATTTCCGCGATTTCTCTGGCATACGGCACGCGCTGCATTGGTCCGTCATGCAAGGCGGGAAGCACGCCCGTATCGTCCGCAAGCGCCGCCAAGACGTCGAACATGCCGACCATCGACTGGCCCTCGCTCCCCTGCTCGGAATACAGGTCGACGCCGAACCGTTCGGCCATTTCGGCGGCAATCAAATACGCCCGCAGCACGAATATATGATAATAACCCGAGCCTTCGAATTCCAGTTGATCCGGCTTGACGCCGATCGACAGATGATGCTTCCAGCCGCCTTCGCCTTCAATCAGCCCGAGAAGCGCCTCGCGATTGCCCTGAACGGCGTAGACGCATGATAACGAAGCGTTCAGCCACGCCGTATAATTGTTCTCCGGATTTTTCCGCTCGTGAATGAGGATATGACGATATTCCGTCATGCTCGATTCAAGCATCGATACGAACAGGTCGAGCGCCGAGCGTTCGTCGGCAGTAAAGCTGACGCCCTCATCCTGCAAAAGCAAGTAAGCGCGAAGCAGTGTCGTCGACCAGATCGCTTCCGTCAGCGCCTGATGGAACGCTTTCCCCTTGAGCATCCACGGCTGCGCGTCCGGGTGCACCGGATAACGCGGGAACTGGCGTGCGTATGCGACGAGCAGCCGCTTGGCCAGCTCCGCATACGACGGCTCTCGCAAGCCGGCGTATACGGCCGCCGACTGCAGTGCAGCCCGGGCCAATGACTGGTGCTTGAATACGAGCCACGCTCCCCGGTATATTTCCTCATCGATCCGGCAGCCGTGCGGACATACGAAGGTATGCGCATCCGGCTCCAGCGGATCGAACAGCAGCTCCGCATGATGAACCGGGCATACATATTGATGCCACCAGCCCCCGGGCTCCTCCGGTATCGTCAGGCTATCTGCCTCGATCATCCGGTCAAGCTCGTCTTTCATCCGAAGCAGCACCTTGTCCACCCATGCCGACATGTTCCGTTTCTCCCCGATCGCCATGCTCATCTCATCATCATCCCGCCGTTAATTTCTAGCGTTTCCCCGGTTACGTACGCCGCCAAATCCGAAGCCAAGTACAGTACCGCCCCGGCCACATCCTCCGGCGTGCCTTCCCGCTGCAGCGGAATGCCGCCGATCGTCGCCTGCCGCGCGGCGTCGGACGTAAACGTCGCATGGAACATCGTACTGCCGATAAAGCCCGGCGAAACAATGTTCACGGTAATGCCGCTAGCCGCAAGCTCCTTGGCCAGCCCTTTGGAGTAGGCCGATACGGCCGCCTTGCTCGCCGCATAAATACTCGCGCCGGGACCGCCGCCATTTTGCGCCGCGACCGAAGACATATTGATGATGCGTCCCGCTCCTTTGGCTTTCATACCGCCGATCACGCGTTTACACAGGAACACCGTGCTTTTCAGGTTAACGTCCATCACCTGCGCGTAATGCTCCTCCGTCATCTCGCTGTTCGGCAGACGGCGAATCATATGGCCGGCATTGTTCACCAGAATGTCGACCGTACCGCCGAGCGCGCGCTCCACTTCGTCAACCAGCCGTTCGATTTGCGCCGGATCAGTGACGTCGGCTTGCACGAGCACCGCTTCGCCGCCGGCATCGCGAATGGCCGCAACCGTTTCTTCCCCTTGCGCTACGTTGCGTAGGCAGTTCACGCCTACCTTCGCTCCATGCGCCGCAAGCGCGATCGCGATCCCGCGGCCGATCCCTGCGTTCGAGCCCGTAACCAGTGCAATTTTCCCCGTAAAATCGATATTCATTGTGTATGTCCTCCCAGATTTGAAAAATGTACTTGCTATTCCTTCGAGCGAAGCGCGGGTCTGACCGTTTCCGGCATACTCATCGTGATGCGGGTTCCCCCGCCCTGCTCGCTTTCAATCCTCAGTCCGTATTGCTCGCCGAATACCATCTGGATGCGCCGGTGCACGTTCATCAGCCCGATGCCGCCGGTTCGTTTCTGCCCGCCGGACGTTTCCTGCTCGGCCAGCCGATTCAGCTCGAGCCGCCGGCGCAGCTCCGCCAGCCGCTCCGGACGGATGCCCTCGCCGTTATCCTCGACGATCACCAGAAACAGGCCGCCTTCCTTGCGAGCATCGATGCGGATATAATGATGCGGTTCGATGCCGCTCCAGAACGCATGCTGAAAAATATTTTCGATCAGCGGCTGCAGTGTGAGCCGCACCATCTTTTCAAGCAGCAAACTTGGCGGTATGACGACGTCAATCTCAAACGGCCGGCCGATACGGTGCTCGAGAATGATCATGTAGTTGCGCACATGATTCAGCTCGTTGGCGACTGTAATTTCCTCCAGATTCGTCTGAATCGAATAGCGCAGCATGAACGCCATCGCTTCGACCATCTCCGTAATTTCGCTGGAATCCTGCACAATGGCGTAGCAGTTGATCGTCTCGAGCGTGTTGTACAAAAAGTGCGGGTTGATTTGCAGCTGCAGCGACTGAAATTCCGCTTGCTGCCGCTCCAGCTCCGCTTGGCCGAGCTCCAGCGCGTTTTTTTGCTGCTGCAGCTCCGCTTCGTACACCTTCTCGATCATCTCTGACAGCCGCGTCACCATCACGTTGTAGCTGTGAATGAGATCGCCGATTTCGTCGCTTCGGCCCTTCCCGTCGATGTGCTGCCAGTTCCCCTTCTCTGTCTCGCGCATACTTTCCTTCAAATCGCGGATCGGCGCGACGATGGATCGACCGAAGCGGGAAGCAAGCCACAGGGCGACGCCCAGCGTAAGGAGACCGACCGCCAGCGTCGTCGTCCGGATGACGGAAACGGGACGGCGCAGCTCGCTCATCGGCATGGAAGCGACGAGATTCCAATCGGAGTAGCCCGACTTGCGGGAGACGAACATCCGTTCTTCGCCGTTGTACGATTCGATCAGCGGCCCGCCGCCGCTGGCCAATATGCGTTCGGCAAGCGACGGATCGAGCTTTTGCTCCTTCATTCCTATATTCGGGTGATAAATGTAATTCCCTTCGTTATCCACGATAAAAAAATAACCGTTTCTTCCCACATTGACGCGGTCCCAAATTTTGGCCAGTTCCGACAGCTTGAACTCGATCGCCACGACGCCTTGAAAAACATCGCTGTACTGCGAGCCGCGCACTTTGCGCGCCATCGTCGCCACTGAGCCTTCGTCTTCCTTCCGGATGCTCATCGTCAGCAGCTTGATCTCGCCCTTCTCCGGCGTCGACCGCATCAAATAATCGAATTTCTTGTTGATCAGCGCCGGGTCGAGAAACAGCAAATTTTGATTGTCATAAATGACGGACCTTCCATGCCGCCCGACGACGTATACCATGTTCAGCTGCCTGTAGATCGTTGTAATGGACGTAACCGATTCCCGGGCGAACTTCTTGATCAGCTCCGAATAGTAGTAATAATCGTAAGCGTCGTTCGGATCGATATCCAGGAAGGCGCGTACATCGGAGTTGGAGGAAAACGAGTTGCTGTACAGCTCGTACGTCTGCAAGTACGAATCGGTCTGGTACGCGGCGCTGTCGATCATCTGGTCCATGTATTGCAGAACTTGCCGATCGAGCGCCCGCGACGACTGTACATACGTGAACACGCCTACCGTGGACAGCGAAATGACGATAACGATCAGAAAGTAGCGGTAAATTTGCTGCGACAGCGTCCTGGTTTTCATTACTCGATGCCCATCTTCTGCCGGTACTCGGACGGCAAATAGCCCGTATATTTTTTGAACGTCTTCGTAAAATGCGGGTGATCGGCGTAGCCGACTTCGCCGGAAATATCGGTGATGCGGTACTGCGGCTGCTGCAGCAGCTTTTTCGCCTTCTCCATGCGGCGGCGCGTCCGATATTGCACGAACGTTTCACCCGTCGATTGCTTGAACAGCTGGCTGAAGTACGACGCATTGAGGCCGATATGCTCAGCCACTTCCTCCAGCGACACTTCCTCCGCCAAGTGATGCTCAATATACTGCTTCGCTTCCTCGACGGCGTCCTTTGGCTTGCCGCGGCGCTTCGCCCTCAGCCCCTCGTACAGGCTGGCAATGCTCGCATTGAACCGCAGCCACGACTCGCTATCGTCTGCGGTACCCGACAGCGCCAGCTCCGCGTGAAACGCGAAAACATCGCGCGTATTCAGCCGTTTGCCGAGCAGCGCGTGCAGCTCCGCGAGCACATCGTTCAACCGGCCTGTCTTCAGCCGGTACGAGTCGAGCTCCTGCTTCATCCGGTGCAGTTGATCGGCCAAATCCGCCTCGCGCAGCTCCCAGATCGCTTCGTCGAGCTGCTCGACCCACACCTCAAGCTTCGTTACCGGAACGAACGTCTCCGATTGCTGCCGCGTTTTGAGCCGGATCAGCTTCTCCAGCGTTTCCTGAAACTTCTTCTTGTTAACCGGCTTGAGCAAATACTCCTTGACGCCGTAAGAGACGCACTTCTGCGCGTACTCAAAATCGCCGAACCCGGAAATGACGACCAGCTGAATGTCTTCATCCAGCTCGGCTACGGTGCGGCACAGCTCCAGCCCGTCCATCTTCGGCATCCGGATATCGGTCAGCACAAAGTCAGGGCGCTCCTCGCGGATTTGCTGCAGCGCCGTGACGCCGTTGTCCGCCGTCCGGATCGATGCGAATGGCAGGCCGGACTGCTCCACCAGCTTTTGCAGACCTTTGCGGATCATCGGCTCGTCGTCGGCAATCAGTATACGATACATCTGCGGGCGCTCCTTTCCGTTGGCTCGCGCCAAAGCGTTGTATAACAATCACTCCCCACACCGGCTGTGCGGCGTGAGGAGGTCATATGGCTTACATTCAGTTATTAACGGCGCGGTGTAGAAATCGTGACGTTCGGGTCCTTCTTGGTGTACTTCTCGGTCGCTTCCTTGATCACGTCGTTGCCGCCCTTGGACTTCCATTCCTCAATGACTTTCGGCCAATCGGAAATCGGTTCCTTGCCATATACCATTTTCACCATATGGGCCATCAGCACAGGCGCGGCATAATCGGACTCCGGCGAAATGTCCGGATTTTTGATAAGCGAGTCGAGACGAGGCTCGAACTGAATGCCGTCGCGGCCTTCTTTCGACAACATTGTATCATAAATGTTCATCAATTTTTTGCCGTCTTCCGTCAGACCAAGCGTGCCTTTGTTGTATGTCGTGTCCTGAACCATCCACAGGAACGCTTGACGGTAACGCTCTTCGTCGACGCCCTGCGGGTCGGTCGGCGCTTTGTAATCGATCTTGCCGTCTTTTACCGTGTAGTTTTCCCCTTCGATGCCGAAGGTGAAGAATTTCTCGGCTTCATCCGATACCATCCAGTCGAAGAACTTGATGATCGCGGCCGGGTCCTTCACTTTCTTGTTAATAAACCAGGCGCGGGTTACGGAGTTATACAGGTAATAACCGCCTTTGCCGTCCGGACCTACCGGGGAAGGAATCAGTTCAATCTTCGCCGTAGGCACGCTTGCTTTGAGCTGCTGCTCCCATTGCAGCACTTCGTTGGCATTCATGGACCAGATGCCCGCTTTGCCCGCCAAAATGTTGTTTTTGTAAACGGTCGGGTTGATCGTTGCGAATTCTTTGGAAATCAAGCCCTCGTCGAACATCGTTTTATACGTTTGCAGCGCTTTTTGCATGCCGTCGACGTTGAAGAATTTCGGTACGACCTGATTGTCTTTCAGCATGGATTGCGACAAATACGGGAAGACATCATATGCGCCGAAGAACGTATCGGCGTACTTGAAGTTTTCGCGGCCTTGGTACGGCTGCTCGACGCCCATTTCCTTAAACTTGCGCAGCACGTTCAAATATTCGTCGACCGTCTTCGGCACCGGCAGGCCGGCCTTGTCCAGCAAGTCTTTGCGGATCGCCGTCGCGCGGCGGGAAGGGTTCGACAAAAACTCCGGAATGGCGTAAATTTTGCCTTGGTACGTTTCCTTCTGCCAAGCTTCCTTCGGAATTTTCTTCAAGAGGTTTTGCCCGTACTTTTGCAGCAAATCGTCCAGCGGCATGAATACGCCCGCTTGTACGGAACCTGCCATTTCTTTGCCGGCTACGCCGCCGCTGCCTTGTACGACATCGGGAATATCGTTGGTCGCGAACATTTGAATCATTTTCTGCTCATATTCCTTATGCGGCACAAGAACGATGTCCAGATCGGTATTCGTCAGCCCTTCGAGCTTTTTCACCCATTTGTCTTCGTTAATGTTCGGCGATTTCTCTACGTAGTTGAATGCAAGCGTTCGCATCGAGACGGAAAATTTGGCTTTTCCTCCCGCATTGGCGCCTTCCGCAGCCGGTTTGTCCGAAGAATTCGCACAGCCGGCCAGCATGCTGGCCGCCAGCGCGGAAGCCGTCCCAACCTTGACCCATTTGTTCATAGTCCATGCCCCTCTTCTCTAGTCATATTTGCTAGCGATGTCGTAAAAACGTATAAGCGCTTTCACTATAGTTCCATTGTAAGGGGGCACCGACAAACCGAACAGGGAGTGACTTTAGTTCGGATTGTCTTTTTTTTAGGGTGCCCGCCTTGCATAGTTGCCATACGGATGAGATTACGATTTGACCGAACCGACCATCATCCCTTTGACGAAATGACGCTGCAGGAACGGGTAGACCAAAATGATCGGGATCGTCGCGATAATGATCGTCGCCATCTTGATGCCTTCCGGGTCCATATGCGCAAGACCGCTAAACTGGGAGGCCGACGGATCGATGTTGATTTCATCAGATACGATCAGCTGGCGCAGCTTCACTTGCAGCGGCCACAGCGAAGGCTTGTTGATGTAGTACAGCGCGCTCATGTACGTGTTCCAATGGTTGACCGCGTAAAAGATACCGAGCGATGCCATAACCGGCTTGGACAGCGGCAGCACGATGCTCCACAGCATGCGCATTTCGGAGCAGCCGTCAATACGGCCGGAGTCGATAATTTCGCTCGGAATTTGCATGAAGAACGACCGCATGACGAAGAAGTTGAATGCGCTGATCGCGCCCGGAATAAGCAGCGCCCATAGCGAGTTGGTCAAATGCAGCTCCTTCATCAGGATGAAGTTCGGGATCAGCGGCGCGCTGAATACCATCGTAATCAGCACCAGCATAACGACCCACTGACGTCCCACATATTCCTGCCGCGATACTGGATAAGCCAGCGAAGCGGTTGCTGCCAGATTGATCAGCGTTCCGACAATCGTAATGTATACCGTGATGCCCAGGGACCGCCACATGGCCGCGTCGCTGAATACGTACTGATAGTTGATCCAGGTGAAATCAACCGGCAAAAACAACACTTTGCCGCTCACGACCGCTTCCGAGCTGCTGAACGATTGCGCCAGCACGTTGAGAAACGGCAGGAACATGGCGAGCGCAAGCGCGGTTAAAAACAAGATGTTGAACACATTGAACGTTTGCCAACCGGCAGATGTTCTCTTCATTACGAATTCACCTCCATCGAACTGCGTCTTTATGTTAGTACAGGCTTTCCCCTGTCGTCTTTTTGCTCAAGTAGTTGCCGATGACGACGAGCATGAGGCCTACGACCGATTTGAACAATCCGATCGCCGTCGTGTAGCTGAACTGCTGGCCCAGCAAACCGACTGTGTAAATGTACGTGTCAAGAATTTCGCCGTTCGTTTTGTTAAGCGGATTCAGGAAAACGAATACGCGCTCGAACCCGAAGTCCAGAAACTTGCCGATATGCAGCAGGAACAAGATCATAATCGTCGGAAGCAGTGCTGGAATCGTGATGGAAATCGTCTGCCGCCAGCGGTTCGCGCCGTCGACCTCCGCCGCTTCGTACAAATCCGGGTTGATGCCGGCAAGCGCCGCCAAATAAATGATCGTGCCGTAACCGGAATCGCGCCAAATGCCCGAGCCGATCAATACAGTGCGAATCCATGATTCTTCTCCGAGGAAGTAGACCGGGTCAAACCCGAGCGCCGAAATCAACTGATTGACGACACCGGTGGACGGAGACAGGACGCCGACCGCGATCCCCCCGATGATAACCCAGGACAAGAAGTGCGGCATATATACGACCGTTTGCAGCACCCGCTTGTACAGCACGAGACGAAGCTCGTTGAGCAGCAGCGCGAGCACGATCGGAGCCGGGAACGCAAGCACTAGATCATACAAGCCGATCAGCAGCGTATTTTTCAAGATATTCAAAAAGTCGTAGTGGGCGAACATCCGGCGGAAATGCTCCAATCCGACCCATTTGCTGCCGGCGATTCCGTTAAAAATGTTATAATCCTGGAATGCGATGATCGACCCGAACAGCGGTACGTATTTGAAGATGATGAAGTAAATAATGCCGGGCAATGATAAGAAATAAAGCGCTTTATATTTCCACATGAAACGCAGCAAGCTTCTTTTTTCACTCGATACGTTCGTGTCGACGGACTGCGCCGCTGGCATGTTTGCCGCCATTTGCAAGTCCCTCCTTCGTAAGTCTTTTCGTTTTGTAGCTTTATCTTACATGGAAGCGGCCCGGTCAACTATGGAATGCCTTTTCACTGGTTTGTGTTTTTTTTAGGTTCACCATGAAAAGTGTCGGTAATTGTCGAAAACTAGCCGCGGCCGTGCATTTAAGAAGGCGAATATGGTATATTGTTCTACAAAAACCGGTATCCCCGGCTGACATACAAGGGAGAGACATTCGTCATGAATACAGCATTCGAAGGCTTTCGAGAAACCGACTTCGACACCTTTCGCATCGACGGGCTGGAAGCCCGGATGGAGGCGATCCGCGGCCGCATTCAGCCGAAATTCCGCGACATCAGCGAAGCGCTGCTTCCGGCCATCCGCGCGCAAGCCGGCGAAGAAATGTTCCTGCATATCGCTCAACATGCGAGACGCAAAGTGAACGCGCCCGTCGACACATGGCTTGCGTTCGCCGGCAACAAGCGCGGGTACAAGCAGCATCCTCACTTTCAAATCGGCTTGTTCGACGACCGGGTATTCCTCTGGCTCGCGCTCATATACGAGCTTCCCGACAAAAAATCGATCGCGGAAGCTTATTTGAAGCAGGCAAAGCGCATATACAAAAGCTTGCCGAAAGACTTCGTCGTCTCGTTCGACCACATGAAAAAGGACGCCTCGCCGGTCAAATCGCTCGGAGAAGCAGGCCTCAAGCAAGCGATCGAACGGTTCCGCGACGTGAAAAGCGTCGAGCTGCTGGTAGGGCGCAATCTGCTCGCCGACGATCCGGTGCTGCGCGACGGGGACGTCTTCCTGCGAACCGCGGGCGAAACGTTCGAGGCGCTGATGCCGATGTATCGCCTTGCGCGATCGGTATAGTGCGGAAATATCCGCATGTTCATGAAATATTTATGTAATTCTAAGCTTCCTTTAAGCTAGTATTCAGGGAACCTGCACATGCTATAGTTGGTGCAAACCGAATCTAAGCGACAGGAAGGTGGATTGAAGTTGAACAAGACGTATGCGAAAAAAGTCATCGTCACCACGCTCACTCTCGCTCTTGTGCTTGGCGGCGGCGCGCTGTACGGCTCGCGTCAGCTCGTTCATGCCGAGCCGTCGGATGCCTCCGTGCAATCCGACGCTCCAGGCGGAGACGACGCCAAGGAGCAGAGCGGCAAATCGAACCGGCTGAAGGAATGGTTCGGCAAACGCGGCGATAAGCAGGAAGCCGGCAAAGACGGCAAAAAGCAGGCGGTCCCGAAGGGCATGCCGATTATCGATGAAGCCGCGGCCATTCTCGGCATGGAGCCGGAGGCGCTGCGAACGGCGCTCAAAGACAAAACGCTGGCGCAAATCGCCGCCGAGAAAAACATCAGCGAAGCCGATCTGATCGCCAAGCTTGAAGCGCAGCGCGGCAAAAAAATCGACGAAGCGGTCGCCTCCGGGAAGCTGACGGCGGAGAAGGCGGAGCAGATCAAGCAAAAGATGGCCAGGCACTTGAAATTTATGGTCAACCATAAATTCGACGGCGAGGGCAAGCACCGGGTGCATGGCGCGAAGCATCGCATGATGCCAGCGCCGGACAAGCTGGCCGGCATTCTGGGCATCTCCGAGGAGGAGCTGAAGACGCAGCTGAAGTCCGGCAAATCGCTGGCCGAGATCGCGCAGAGCAAAGGGATGACCAAGGAGCAGCTGGTCGATAAAATCAAAGACGGGATGACCCCTTGGATCGAAAAAATGGTCGAGCGGAAGCACGTCAAGGAAGAAAAGAAACAAAAATAATACTTATCCCCGGCAAGTCCTCCTTGCCGGGGAACGTTTACGGTAAATGCGCGTCCGCGAAGCGCGCTTACCACGCGACAAATCGCTTGCAAAGCAGCAGAGGCAGCACTCGGCAAAAAAACGGGACGGCCGCGGCCGTCCCGTTTTTTGATGTTCCCTCTTGCTTCCCTCCCTCTTGGACTCCATCTTCAATCAAATGATTCGCATCAAAAATTTCCTGATAACATGCCTATTGACATTTGGTAAATCGGCGGAATATAATGTGAAACATTACTTACACCGCAATGGCAACGACCAAGGACATGTGCACGAGAAACGCGCGCCCAGAGAAGAAGCCCTCGGCTGAAAGGCTTCCCGAACGCGTTCACGCCGCTTACCCCCTTGCAGCCGCAGCCGGGAACGAATCCGCAAGGCCTAGCGCCGATGTCCGGATTTCAGTAACGACTGCCGGGAGGCCGCTCCCGTTATCCAAGGTAAAGTTCGGTCTGTTCATCAGCAAGCCTCACAGCTGATAGACCGTGTAATAAGGGTGGAACCACGAGCACAATCGTCCCTGTTGACAACGTCCATCGGCAATCGCCGATGCGACGCTGCAGCGGCGATTGTGCTTTTTGAATTCCGCAACGATTCCCAAAATTCGTATAAGACAAGGCAATGACCAAGGACATGAGCACGTTCGACTCGCGCGCCCAGAGAGAAAGCCCCCGGCTGAGAGGCTTTCCGCTGCGTTCACGCCGCTTACCCCCTTGCAGCCGCAGTCGGGAACGAATTAACGGCATAGATGCTGTTAATTCCAGTAACTTCTGCCGGATTAGCCCCCGTTACCGGGCCTTACTAAGGATGGAGTCTCAGCGCGCCTGCGCGCTCTCCGTCGAATAAGGGTGGAACCACGAGCATAATCGTCCCTGTTGCAAAGCATATCGGCCCGCGCCGATGCAGCCTTGCAGCCGCGATTATGCTCTTTTTTATACACAAAACCAAACCGAGGAGTGATTCGAAATGGAACAAGTCCAAATCAAGCTGCCTGACCAATCCGTGAAACTACTGGGGAAAGGGGCGACCGTCAGCGATCTGGCCGCGTCCATCAGCATAAGCCTGAAAAAAAATGCCGTCGGAGGCAAAGTGAACGACGTGCTTGTCGACCTGGATACGCCGCTGGAAGCGGACGCATCGGTGCACATCGTTACGCTGGATTCGCCCGAAGGGCTGCATCTGCTGCGGCATAGCGCCGCCCATCTGATGGCGCAAGCGCTGAAGCGGATTTACGGCGAAGGCCAAGTTTCACTCGGCGTCGGTCCCGTCATCGCCGACGGCTTTTATTACGATATCGATTTGCCTGTCACGCTCTCCCCCGCCGACCTTCCGGCCATTGAGCGCATGATGGTGCAGATCGCGCAGGAAAACTTGCCGATCATGCGACAAACGCTGCCCCGAGCGGAAGCCATAAGGCTGTTCGAGCAGATCGGCGACCCGCTGAAGCTGGAGCTGATTCGCGATTTGCCGGAGGATGCCGTCATCTCCGTTTATCGCCAGGGCGAATTCGTCGATCTGTGCCGCGGCCCTCACCTTCCGTCTACCGGCTGGATCAAGGCGTTCAAGCTGCTGTCGGTCGCCGGCGCTTACTGGCGCGGGGATGCCAGCAACAAAATGCTGCAGCGCATCTATGGAACGGCGTTTCCGGACGCGCAGCAGCTTGAAGCGCATTTGCATTTGCTGGAGGAAGCCAAGAAGCGAGATCACCGCAAACTGGGCAAGGAGCTGGAGCTGTTCATGTTCTCCGAGGAAGCGCCCGGCATGCCGTTCTATTTGCCGAAAGGCGCGCGGCTGCGCAGCGAGCTGGAGGACTACGAGCGGAAGCTTCAGCAGCAGCGAGGGTATCAAGAGGTGCGCACACCGCTGCTGATGAACCGGCAGCTATGGGAGCGGTCGGGGCACTACGATCATTACCGCGATAACATGTACTTCAGTGAGGTCGACGGGGTCGCATATGCGCTGAAGCCGATGAACTGTCCCGGCCACATGCTGATCTACGGAAGCAAGCTGCGCTCGTACCGCGATCTGCCGATTCGCATGGCGGAGAACGGGCAGGTTCACCGCCACGAGCTGTCGGGCGCACTGAACGGCATGATGCGCGTCCGTACGTTCACACAGGACGACACGCACATTTTTTGCCGCCCCGACCAAATCGAAGCGGAAATTGTCGGCATCATCGAATTAATTCGCGAAATGTACGCGACATTCGGCTTCTCGTACAGCATGGAGCTGTCGACAAGGCCGGATGATTCCATGGGCTCGGATGAACTGTGGGAGCAGGCCGAAGGCGCTTTGACATCGGTGCTGGAATCGCTGAAGCTCCCCTATCGGCTGAACGAAGGCGACGGCGCGTTTTACGGACCGAAAATCGACTTCCACATTCAGGACTCGCTGAAGCGGAGCTGGCAGTGCGCAACGATTCAGCTGGACTTCCAGTTCCCGGAAAAATTCGATTTGACGTATGTGAGCGAATCGAACCAGAAGCTGCGCCCCGTCGTCATCCACCGGGCCGTGTACGGCTCCATCGACCGGTTCATCGGGATGATTACGGAGCACTACGGCGGCGCCTTCCCGCTCTGGCTCGCTCCGACGCAGGCCGTCGTTCTGCCGATCGCCGCTGCGCATATCGAGTACGCCAAGCAGGTCGAGTCGGAGCTGCTGACCGCGGGAATCCGGGCCGAGCTGGACGACCGGGGCGAGAAGATCGGCTATAAAATCCGCGAGGCGCAGCTGCAAAAAATTCCGTACATGCTCGTCATCGGCGATCAGGAGCTGCAGTCCGGTTCCGTGTCCGTGCGCAGCCGCAGCGAAGGCGATCTCGGCGTACTGGAGCTGTCGTCGCTCATGCAAAGGTTCCGCGGAGAAGCTGCCGCGAAAAAGCCGCAATAAAATTAGGATGGAGGGCGCGAATTGCCATAGTAATGTAAAAATTGCCTGATATACTGGAGATACATGATCTCTTATTCGATAAGGCGGTGCTACATGAGGTTGCGCTCTTCATCCAAACGCTGGTTAATGATTATAACCGCCGCCGCGGTTTTCGCCGGAGGCACGGCGCTGCAAAGCCGGCTTCGGGGAACTTCGGCCGCGTCCGCCGCTGCGGACATGGCCGAAGAAACCGGCGAAGCGATTTATATGCAGCATTGCTTAGCTTGCCACGCAGCGGATGGACAAGGCAGCGGCAAATATCCCGCGCTGGTCGGGGACAAAGCCAAAAAAGGCAGGCTGGCGAACTACGACAAGGCATACGCCTATATTAGCCGCAACATGCCGGGAGACAATCCCGGCTCCATGCGGGAGGAGGAATACAAGGCCGTCACGAAATACGTGCTGGGCCTGAACGGGATTCCGACCGACTTCAGCGACATTGCCGGCCATTGGGCAGCCAAGGAGATTACCGCGTTGCAGGACCTTCGCTTCATCGACGGTTATACGGAAAACGGGAAGCTGCTGTTCAAGCCGGATCAAGCCATTACGCGCGCGGAATTTATTCGTTATTTCGCGAAGGCAAAGGAATGGTTCCTCACGAACAGCACGGAATCCGATTTGACCGACCTGCCGAAAAATGCGGATCGTGCCTACATCTTGACTGCGATCGAATACGGCGTCATCGAAGGCTACCCGGATCACACGTTCAAGCCGAGGGGGACGCTCACCCGCGCGGAAATATCGGCGATCCTCGCCCGCAGTGAAATGCTGCAAGCGTCCGGTCCGGCCGGCTTCCGCGACGTCAGTCCCGGCTTCTGGGCGGCGGACGTCATCGCCGCCGTGCAGGAATCCGGGCTGTTCGGCGGCTACGAAGACGGAACGTTCGCTCCCGACCGCAAAATGACGCGCGCCGAAGCCGTGGCCGTTATTTACCGGCTGCTCAACCCGCAATAAGCCGGCCTCTCTTCGCCTTCGCTCGCTCTTATGGTATAATGCGTTAGCTTGCATCCGGACTGCCGGCGGGTACAGGCGGCGGTTATGCCCCGCAATATCCCGTCCGTCCGCGTCGTCGAGAAAAACGGACTGCGACTGGAAGGGCTCGCCAAGCGATATTTGCAAATAAACGGCGTATGGGAAGATCATGCCATATACGCCATCACAGCCGAAGAGTGGCCGGAGCGGGAGCAAGGCTGAAGCCTCCGGGCAGCGTCAAAGCGGGCGGTGCGGGGAAATACTTCGAAAGCGCAGACGCAAGGCTGTAATGAAGAAAAGCCTCTGATCGAAGCCTTGTCGACGAAGATACATTCGTGACCCCGATGAAGCTTTTCTGAACATAATCAAAAAGCTGCCGATAGCGATATTCAGATCGCTATCGGCAGCTTTTTTTGTAGTTGAGCCCTGATTATGGGGTAGCGGGTCCAAAGGCAGCGGTGCTTTGGATGCCGGACTTGACCACCCGCGCTTATACAGCGGGATGACTTGCCTTACGCATATCTTCCCGGTCGACCGCGATGAACCGCGCGAGCAAATAGATCGCGCCGACCGACAAGGCCGCGCCGATCAGGAACGGCATGCTTTGGCTGTAGTCGTATATGCCGGCGCCGAGCAGCGGCCCGGTAATGCGTCCGAGACTGTCCATGGAGGAGCTCAGGCCGGAAGCGACGCCCTGCCCGACCTTCGTCTTTTGCGTAATGAGCGAGGTGACGCATGGACGAATCAATGCGTTGCCGGCGGCAAATACGCTCAAATAGATCGATGCAGTCAGCAGATTACTGGAGAACAGGATCAGCACAAAGCCGATCGCCGACAGCACAAGTCCGATGCCGATGACGCGGGCTTCCTGCCCTTTCTTGATCAGCCGGCGCACGACGCCTCCTTGAATCAAAGCGCCGACGACGCCGCTGACCGCGAACATGATGCCGAGCTGGGTCGCATCAGCCCCGATCTTGTCTCCTTCGAAGAGCAGCAGCGTCGCTTCCAGTCCCGCGAGCGAGAACGAGACGAAGAACGACAGCACGTACAAATATTTGAGCGAGCCGACAAAGGCGGCCCAGCGCGAAACTTTCGCTTCCTTCGGCAAACGGCGCTTTTCCGGCGTAAGCGATTCCGGCAGCATGAACAGCGCGAACACGAAGGTAGCCAGCGCCAATGCCGATGAGACGAAGAACGGCACTTCGGTGCCGAAATGGCTGAGCAGACCGCCTACGGCCGGTCCGAAGATGAAGCCGAGTCCGATCGACATCCCGACCAGCCCCATTCCCTTCGTCCGGTTTTCTTCCGACGTAATGTCGGCAACGTATGCTACGGCGCATGCCGTTGCCGCTCCCGAGAACAGACCGCCCAGAATCCGCGATACGTACATCAGCAGCAGATTGTCTCCGGCGATGCCGAATACAAAGAAGCTGACGCTGAAGCCGAGCGTTCCGATCATGATGAGCGGCCGGCGGCCGATGCGGTCCGACAACGCGCCCCATATCGGCGACATCAGGAACGACGCCAGCGAATAAACCGACAGCAGCATGCCGAGATGGAAGCTGTCGCGGCCCGATCCGGTTACCGCGTCAGGCAGAACGGGAATAATGATGCCGAAGCCGATAAATATCGTCATCAGCAGTACCATGATGATGGCAAGCTGTTTTTTCATATGTATGAGGTCCTCCTGGTCTTATGGCGAGTCCGTCCTGCACAAGCATGTCCGCTAGTGCAAGACCCTTCTTATCGTACCACAACTTTTTTCCTGATGGAAACGGCCGCCAGTGAACTGTTGCAAAATGGACACACTAGACTTAAAATCCGCTTGCATCCGTGTCACTTTTTGTTATACTCAATTTTGTTTGATTTTTATAATCAAACGCCATATTACGACATAAATGAAGGGTAGGGATGACCGTGGATCAAACGAAAACGCCCCTGTTTACCGCGCTGAAGGAACACGCGGCACGCAATCCGGTGCAGTTTCATATTCCTGGACATAAGAAAGGAGTCGGGATGGACCCGGAGTTCAGGGAGTTTATCGGAGATAACGCGCTCTCCATCGACCTGATCAATATAGCGCCGCTCGACGACCTCCATCAGCCGACCGGCGTCATCGAGCAATCCCAGCAGCTGGCGGCCAAAGCTTTCGGCGCCGACCATACGTTTTTTTCCGTACAAGGGACAAGCGGTGCGATCATGACGATGATTTTGACCGTATGCTCCCAGGGCGATAAAATCATCGTGCCGCGCAACGTACATAAATCGGTCATGTCCGCAATCATCTTCGCCGGCGCGAAGCCCGTCTTTCTGAAGCCGGTGCGCGACGAAAATCTGGGGATCGATCACGGCGTGACGACAAGCTCCGTGCGCCGGGCGCTCGAACGCCATCCGGACGCCAAAGCAGTGCTGGTCATTAACCCGACGTACTACGGGGTATGCGCCAATCTGCAGGAAATCGTCGAGATTGTGCACAGCTACGACATTCCTGTGCTGGTCGATGAAGCGCACGGCGTGCTGATTCATTTCAGCGACAAGCTGCCGATGTCGGCGATGGCTGCCGGGGCCGATATGGCCGCAACGAGCGTTCACAAGCTCGGCGGCTCCATGACGCAAAGCTCGGTGCTGAACATTCGCGGCCGCCGGGTCAATGTACAGCGGGCAAAAACGATTATCAGCATGCTGACGACTACGTCGACTTCCTATATATTGCTCGCATCGCTCGACTGCGCGCGCCGCAATTTGGCCATCAACGGCAGCGGTATGGCAGAACGCGCCATCGAGCTTGCCAACTACGCCCGGTCGGAAATCAACCGGATGTCCGGGCTGGAATGCTTCGGCGAAGATATTCTCGGCACGGAAGCGACATTCGATTTCGATCCGACCAAGGTGAACATTCATGTGCGTCACCTCGGCATCACCGGATACGATGCGGAAAACTGGCTGCGAGAGCATTTCAATATCGAGGTGGAGCTCAGCGACATGTACAACATCCTCTGCCTCGTGACGCCAGGCGATACGCGGGATAATATCGACACGCTGCTTGTCGCGCTGCGCCGCCTGTCGGAGGAAAACTACAATGTGCGCACCGCCAACGAGCTGGTGATCAAAATTCCGAAAATTCCGCAGCTGACGTTAACGCCGCGCGATGCCTTCTATGGCGATACGGAAACGATCCCGTTCAAGGAATCCGCCGACCGGATCATCGCCGAGTTTATTTATGTATACCCGCCGGGAATTCCGATCCTGCTGCCCGGCGAAGTCATTTCCCAAGATTTGATCGATTACATCACGGAGCATATCGAAGTGGGACTGCCTGTCAAGGGACCGGAGGACCGCAGTATCGAGTATGTGAAGGTGATCGTGGAAACGCCGGCTATTTTTTAACGATACCGGCCAAAGTCAAAAAGCCTGGCGCAGTCGCCAGGCTTTTCGTTTTGCTGAGGTGCTCGCGATCCGAATTCAAACCCATTTCCCCGCTTCCCGTCTGCGGCTTGGTCAGCCCTTGTTCCGATCGATCGGCTGGATTCCGGTCATTGGCATCCGGTCCGGCATCTTATTGCGTGCGGATCTCGCTGCGCCGCCGCGCTTCCCACCAGGCGATCGCGTCCGCCACGGCGTGATCCTGATGATGCTTGCAGCAATGAACTGCCGCGCCGAGCAGCTCCGGATGGGCGTTCGCTACGGCAACGCCGACGCCTGCACGGCGGATCATCTCCAGGTCATTCAGATGGTCGCCCATGGCCAGACAGCAGTCCCGGGATATGCCGAGCTGCTGCATCAAGCGCTCCAGGGCATGGCCTTTGGAAGCGCCGGTTGACAACAGCTCGATATATTTGTCGTCCGAACGCACCCACAGCACATCCGCATTTCCCGTCAGTTCCTCGACGGCGGCCGCTACTTCGTCGATCCGCGCGGGCTCCCACGCAAACAGTACCTTGATCCAAGGCTGAGCTACAAGCCCCGGCCGGTCCGCTTTTTGAAACGGCATGCTTTCGATTTGCTGGTGCTGCGCCGTCATCTCATTCTCCTGCGCGATCGTCGGATATTCTTTCGCTGCCTCATATATTTCGACGCCAATTCCCGGAAAGCGGCGAACAGTCCGCTCTACGACTTCGAGCGCGCTCTCGGGCAAAGCTCGGGTCCACGTCCGCTCGTTCCGGTCAAAATCATAAATGACGGCGCCATTATATAATATTGCCGGCACGCCAACCGGAAGCTGCTCTACGTAAGAACGGGCGGAGGCGGCAATCCGTCCCGTAGCGATCGTAAACAAGCCGCCCTGCGCAACGAAACGCGCGATCGCCTCCCGATTTTCTGGACTGATCTTCTTATCGCGATCGAGCAGCGTCCCGTCCATATCTGTTACGAGCAAACAGCCTTCAAAAATTCGATCCATGCGTTTCATGTCCCCTTCTTTTTTCAATAAGAGCAAATATTGTATTTCCAAATTCTTAATGCTATGATGGTTTTGGTGCTCGCACCGGACTTTCCCCTTTTCCAGTCTATAAGCAGGCAGGTGCAAACGTCATGGCGCAAAGCGCATATATCAAATTTGTAGAGGGATCCGCCGTACCGTCACTCACACTCGAGGAACTGAAAAACCAGCTTCTCCATTACAAGGAACAGCTCGCGCTCACCGGCCGGCAGCTCGGTTGGGAATATGATGACGCCGGGTTCCCCTATTCGATCGAATCGAAACCCGGGGCTGAAGGTTTATGGTTTTATTTAAAAGGCAAATACCCGCAATACAAATATATCGTGATGGGGGTAGGCACCGAGACGAACAACGAAACCGAGCGCCACTTCGTGCAGGTCGTTCTTCCCGATGATGCCACGGTCGGAGACAAGAGCAAGGGCAACGAATATTGCAAATATTTGGGCAAGCTGTGGAAGGCCGAGCTTCATTTATTTAACGGACGCATCATGTATTTCAATCCGCGCAAATAGTTTGGCTATACCACGCCTGGCTGCAGTTGTCATGATAGGAATCTTCCATTATCACCAGGCGTCGGTTGAAGACGTCGCGATCGCTGTCCGGATGAACCGCGCGCTATCCTCGAATCGGAGGAGCGGGCGGTTTGCTTCATTGAAAGGTCCGCACGCATAGCGAAAAACCCTTCTCATAAAAGAAGGGTTCGACATGCACTATTATTGTTCTTGCTCTTCCACAATCTCGTTGTAGATTTGAACAACGCGATTCCATTCTTCTTCGTCTTCGATGCTGGCCAGCATCGCCTCGCCGTCTTCTTCCTCGATGCGGAAAATAACGCCGTCTGCTTCCATATCGTTACGGTCCAGCAGCACAGCGTAAGCCTGCTCGCTCACTTCGAAGGTGTATACCATCACCATCTCATGCTCCACACCGTTCTCGTCGGTCACGATAAAAATATCCTCATCATGATCGTGGTCACATGAAGCATCATGGATGTGATCGCTCATGGGAAAACCTCATTTCGTCATAAAATAAATTGCTCCCCGTATCGTAACATGACCGTGGTACGGAGTCAATGAATGACGAAACGGCTCCCATGCGATGCTTACTCGGAACCGATCACTTTTTCGGAGACGACGGTATAGGCGCTGCTCTCATCCTGCTTAATGGAAAACTTCACGACATACTTGCCCGATTCGTTAAATGTCACATTAAACGGCCATGGGTACCAAAAGCTCTCCCGTTGTCCGTTGACGACCTTCTCGTGCGTCGCTACTTGTTCGCCTTCAGGCGAGTAAATCGAAATCTGGAACGAATAAATCGGCGTTTGCAAATTATCCACTTGCGCGAAGACAGCAAAATCGAGCCTGTCTCCTTTTTTTACGACGCCGAACGGCTGCTTGATCGAATAATCGTTGTCAACTTTCTTGGCAACGAACATATGTACGTTCGGCTTCTGAATAGAGACCGTCTTTTTGGCGTCATCCCATTTGACCAGCGCTTGTAGAGACTCGGACAGCACGCGAACAGGAAGTACAGCGCTGCCTTTTACCAGAAAAGCAGGCGTATCGGCTTCGCCGAACGTCTTCTCTTCATTGTTGACCATCAATTTTGCCTTGGCAAATCCCTCATATTCGCCCCACAACGAGTTCGCATAAGCTCCTGCTGCCCCAAATAGGGAGAGCGACAGCGCCAATGTCAGCAAACGCGGCACTTTCATTTCAGTAACCTCCATCATGTACTTTCTTTGCTCTGTTCTTATGCTAGTTTATACTCCGTATTCGGCCAAGAGTTGCGGTCGATTGATGAAAATAATCATATTTTTTTCATAACACTCCCATATGTAGTGAAATAACTGGGATTACGGCAAATTTATATACAAAATATGGTATTATTCATTGGGGACAGCCGATTGGCGAAACATGCGAAACTTTGGCGAGAAAAGGCGCTTTGCGCGCTTTCCCGGGAAATCGCAGGACGGTGAGCGACGACGGAAGCACAAAAAAAACTCCTGATCGGAGTTGTCGCTTTCCTTCATTATGATAGGGGATCGTAAGTATATAGTTTGGCTCCAGCACAGAACGCTGCCGAACAGCTCCGATTGCCACACACAATCAGAACATATGTTACCGTATTGTAATCTCGCTACAAAAGGTTCAAGCGAGCGCCGCAACGCGCGCCTGAGATTCACACGCGCTGCAGCATCTCCGCTGTTCGTCATTCGCCGGACATCCAGCCATTACAATCGCTCGGAAACGACCTTCGGCTGGGTAAACAGCAGCAAATAATCGCGCCCTCCCGCTTTCGAATCGGTCCCCGACATATTGAAGCCGCCGAATGGATGCACGCCGACGAACGCTCCGGTGCATTTGCGGTTGAAGTACAGATTGCCGACATGAAACGATTCGCGCGCCGCTTCCAGATGCGCCCGGTTATTGGAAATGACCGAGCCGGTCAAGCCGTAGTCGGTGCCGTTGGCAATCTCCAGCGCCTCCTCGAACGTCGCCGCCCGATGAAAAGCCAGCACAGGCCCGAATATTTCCTCCTGGGCGATCCGCGCATCGGGCGCCACATCGGCGAAAATCGTCGGCTCGATAAAATAGCCTAGGGACGGATCGCCTGCGCTGCTTCCGGCCACCAACCTTCCCTCCGTCTTGCCGATTTCGATATATTCGTTGATTTTGTCAAACGCCTTCTTATCAATCACTGGGCCCATATAAACATCCGCGCGTTTCGGATTTCCTGTCACGATCGCCTCCGTCCGTTCCGCGACGCGCCGGATGACATCGTTGTAAGCCGGCCCGACGACGATGGCCCTGGAACAAGCGGAGCATTTTTGCCCGGCGAAGCCGAACGCCGAGGCTGCGATCGCCTCCGCCGCCAGCTCTAGATCGGCATCGCTATCGACAATAATCGCATCTTTGCCGCCCATTTCGGCAACGACCCGTTTGATCCATTTTTGCCCAGGCGCGGTTATGGCCGCCCGTTCGTTAATGCGCAAGCCGACTTCCCGCGATCCCGTAAATGAAATGAACCGCGTCAACGGATGGTCTACGAGCGTGTCCCCGACCTCGCTTCCCGAACCGGGGACAAAGCTGACGACGCCGTCCGGCAGCCCGGCCTCTTCGAGCAGCTCGACGAATTTGGCGGCAATGACCGGCGTTGCGCTGGCCGGCTTCAGCACAACCGTATTGCCGGCGACGACGGCCGCAGTCGTCATACCGGCCATAATCGCCAGCGGGAAATTCCATGGCGGAATGACGATGCCCACGCCAAGCGGGATGTAGGTTAGCTCGTTATCTTCGCCGGGAATGCGGACCAGCGGCTGCCGCTGATCCAGCCGTTCCATCTCCCTGCCGTAAAATTCCAGGAAATCGATCGCCTCCGCCGTGTCCGCATCCGCTTCGCTCCAGCTTTTTCCCGCTTCCAGCACCATGCAGGCAGAGAACTCATGCTTGCGTCTTCTCAGCAGCGCAGCGGTCTTGTACAAGCAGCGCGCCCGCTGCGGCGCCGAAGTTTTACGCCAGCTCTCGAAGGCGGCCGCCGCCGACAAGACCGCTTTGTTCGCGAGCGCCTGATCCGCCTGGGCGACAAGTCCGACCACCTGCGCCGGGTCGGCCGGATTGACGGATTCCAGCTTGCGGGCAGTGACGATCCGTTCCGACCCGATTCGGATCGGGTACACCCGTCCCCCTTCCGCTTCCACCTTGCATAACGCTGCCTCAAACAACTGCTTTTGCTTAGGATCGGAAAAATTCGTCAGCGGTTCATTGCGAAACGGCTCCAACATAGCGGGCGCCTCCTCGTTCCAAAAATTTCGGTCTCCTTCCGGGCGGCTGCCGAATAAGATATAGCAAAGAGACACGCTTGTATTGATATGTATGCGGCTGAAGCTCGCGACATACGCAGTCAAGCGTGCGCGGGAGCATCCGGAGGAGGTTACATCATGGATCTCGGTACAAAGCTGTTCCGCCAGACGCTGCTGCTGCTCGCCGGCAATCGGGCGGCGGCTGCGGCGGCCCAGCGATACGGATTGAAGCTGGGAGCCGGGCGGTTCGTGGCTGGCTTGACGCTCAGCGAAGCGCTGACCGAAATGGCGGAGCTGAACCGCAAACGGATTGCCGTCACAGCCGACCATCTCGGCGAAGGTGTACGCGAATCTGCCGAAGCCAGCGCATATGCGGAGGCCTACATGCAGCTGCTCGACGGCATTCATGACCGCGGGCTCGATGCCGGCGTTTCGCTGAAGCCTACGCAAATGGGACTGGCGCTGGACCCGGAAGCCGCTTATGCGCATATTCGCGACATCGTCCGTCATGCCGGCGAACATCGCCTCTTCGTCTGCATCGATATGGAGAATTCCCCCTTTACAGACGCGACGCTTGCCATCGTCCGCAAGCTGCATACCGAAGGGCTTACGGGAGTCGGCACGGTGCTCCAGGCTTACTTGCGTCGCAGCATGGACGACTGCCGCCGATTGACGCAGGAGCGGGTCGTGCTGAGGCTCGTAAAGGGCGCTTATCAAGAAGCACCCTCCATCGCCTATCCGCACAAGCGGGAGGTCGATGAACAATTCAAGCAGTTAATCCGCCACCGTCTCGATTCGGGGGTGTTCACCGCCATCGCCACCCACGATGCCGCCATCATCGATTGGACGTGCGCCTACGCCGCAAGGAAGGGCATCCAGCGCAGCGCCTACGAATTCCAGATGCTGTACGGCGTCGCTTCAACGCTGCAGGAGCGGCTCGCGCAGGAAGGCTATGGCGTCCGCTGCTATGTTCCCTACGGGCAATCATGGTACCCGTATTTCGTAAGACGGCTGGCCGAACGGCCGGCAAACGTATGGTTCATTCTAAAAAATTGGTGAGCGGACGCCGCTAACCGGCTAACCGCATAAGCGGTTCCGCCGCCAATGAACATAGGCAGAAAGGATTGTGCCGTATGAATAAACCGCATCTTCTGAACGTCATCAGCGTTCCCTTCGATTTGGGCGCCGGCCTCCGCGGGGCAAGCTTGGGGCCAGAGGCGATCATACAAGCCGGGCTCGTCCGCAGACTCCGGCAGATCGGTCATGTCGTCGAGGCGACTGCGACCGTCCATACGCCGCAGCCGCCTGTCCGGCGGCACAAGACGCCGTCCCCTGCAGCCGGACAGCCTGCTGGCGGACCCGCTGCCGATCCCGCCTCAGACGCGCCGGCACCGGCGGATTCCCGGCTGAAGCATCTGGACGAGGTGACCGCTATCAACCGCGAGCTGGCTCATCACGTCGCCGCCAGCGCCGCCGGAGGCCGGTTCCCGCTCGTGCTCGGCGGCGATCACAGCCTCGCGATCGGCACGATTTCCGGGCTCGCCCAGACGCACCGCCGGCTCGGCGTCCTGTGGTTCGACGCGCATTCCGATCTGAATACGGCGGATACAAGCCCTTCCGGCAACCTGCACGGCATGTCGCTTTCCGCGCTGCTGGGCAAAGGCCATGAGCGGCTGACACGGCTCGGCGGCGCAGCGCCGAAAGTGCGTCCCGAGCATGTAGTGATGATCGGTCTGCGCGATCTCGATCCTGGCGAGAAAGCGCTCATCGCAGCCGAAGGCATCCACTGCTTTACGATGCATGACATCGACAAGCTCGGCATGGCCCAAGTGATCGAGGAGGCGATTCGCATCGTCAGCCGGGATACCGACGGCGTGCACGTCAGCTTCGATATCGACAGCGTCGATCCGGCAGAAGCGCCCGGGACCGGAACGCCGGTTCGCGGAGGACTCAGCTATCGCGAGGCGCATCTCGCGCTGGAGCTGCTGGCGGAAGCCCGCATCGTCACTTCGGCGGAATTCGTCGAAGTGAATCCGGCGCTGGAATCGGACGGACGGACGGCGAAGCTCGCCGTCGACCTGATTTGTTCGCTGCTGGGCGAGACCATCCTGTGAAAGGGGATGCTCCAATGGATAACAGCGCTTCACCCTTCTCTTCCTCAAGCGATGCGATTCGGGCCGCCGAGCAATTCGGGGCGCACAACTATCACCCGCTGCCTGTGGCGATTGCCCGCGCCAAAGGCGTGTGGATGTGGGATATGGAGGGACGGCAATATATGGATATGCTGAGTGCGTATTCGGCGCTGAACCAGGGACACCGCCACCCGAAAATTATCGCTGCGCTGAAACGCCAGGCAGACCGGATCACCATCGCTTCGAGAGCGTTTCATACGGACCGGCTCGGACAGTTCTATCGCGAGCTGGCCGCGTTTACCGGCAAACCGATGATTCTTCCGATGAACACAGGCGCCGAGGCGGTGGAAACGGCGATCAAGGCAGCCCGTCGCTGGGCGTACCGGCGTAAAGGCGTGCCGGACGGCGAAGCGGAAATCATCGTGTGCAGCGGCAACTTTCACGGCCGCACCGTGACCGTTACCTCCTTCTCCTCGGACGAGGCGTACCGGCAGGGCTTCGGTCCGTTCACGCCGGGCTTCCGCATCATTCCGTACGGGGATGCGGCGGCGCTCGAGCGGGCGATTACGCCCGGTACGGCGGCATTTCTCGTGGAGCCGATCCAGGGCGAGGCAGGCGTCATTATTCCGCCTGAAGGCTACTTGCGCGAAGTTGCCGCCCTATGCAAGCGGCACCAAGTGCTGCTGATCGCCGACGAGATTCAAACCGGCTTCGGCCGGACCGGGCGGCGCTTTGCATGCGATCATGAGGAGGTCGTTCCCGACATGTACGTGCTCGGCAAGGCGCTTGGCGGCGGGGTGTTCCCCGTATCGGCCGTCGCCGCGGACCGGGACGTGCTCGAGGTGTTCGAGCCGGGCTCTCACGGCTCCACCTTCGGCGGCAATCCGCTGGCCAGCGCCGTAGCCGTGGCAGCGCTCGAAGTGACGGTGCAGGAGCGGCTGCCGGAACGCTCCGCCAAGCTGGGGGCTTACTTTCTCCGCATGCTGCGCCAGCTTCAATCGCCGCGAATTCGCGATATTCGCGGCAGGGGGCTGTTTATCGGCCTCGAATTGAACGAACCGGCAAGACCTTGGTGCGAGAAGCTGATGGGCGCCGGTCTGCTGTGCAAAGAAACGCACGAGCGGGTCATCCGCTTCACGCCGCCGCTGACCGTCACACGCCCGCAGTTGACGTGGGCGTTCGAGCGTATCCGCGAAACGCTGTGTCCCGACGCCTCCGAATAAATAATTTCCCGCTTTCTGGCACATACTATCGTCAAGGAGGCGATGCACTATGGAACAAAACAAAGAACAAGTCGTTGCGGTACGCAAAAACGGCGAAGGCGACATTGTCGAGCTGAAGCTGTCTTCCGGCCAAGTCGTCGATTACCAGGAAGCGCAGCATATGATCAAGAACGGCCAAATCGCCAATGCGAATGTATTTAAAGGCCGGGACGGCGAAGAGCATCTTCGTTCCAATCCGGACGGGGATCCTTCCAACAATTTCGATAATTTGCCCGGATTTTGATTCAAGTCGGGTGATGACGCAAATGACAGCTCGCGAAACCAAGCCTTTCTTCAGGCTTGGTTTTTTTGACGCTGTTGCGGGTAGTCCACACGCCATCCGTAGGCTAAGCAGACCGCACAAGTATTAATTTTACTTAAACTGGGAGCCGGGGGCAGGAATTCGGCATGCCCGTACAGAATCATCACTACTAGATAACGATTAGACCGGGAGATGAACGCTCTTATGAATAGCAAGTGGATCTGTATCGTTTACTCTGTCCTAGTGCTTTCTTCATCCCTCTATTTTGGCGCCTCCGTTTCCCCGATCTGGCTCGCGGTCGCAACGGCTTGTTACGCGGCGGCGCACGCTTTCGATAAGCTGCTGCCCGCCCGGCTGCCGATCCAGCTCGCATTGCTCGTTGCCGTCCACTGGCTGAGCGGTACCGCGTGGTGCATTCCGCTGTATTTGCTTCAAATGTGCAGTCTGTTCTACGCAATTCCATCCTTCCGCACCGCATTGCAGATCAATATGCTTCTGACGCTGGCCGGCATCGCCGTGGCGTTCGCCAATCGGGCGGCTTCCTTCGAAACCGAAGTAACGGCAGCTTATTCGATCGTCTCCTGCTTTCTGTTCGCCTGCCTGTACCGCAAAGTGTATTCCGATATCGAGCATCAAAAACAGCAGCTGACAAACGAAAAGAAGCATCTCAGCACGCATGATGCGCTGACCGGCTTATACAACTTTCAAGAATTTCACAAGCAAATGGAGAAGCTCGTCGGTTCCGGCGAGCCGGTCATTCTCGTTCTTATGGATTGCAAAGATTTGAAATCGCTTAACACGACGAACGGATTTCAAGGCGTGAACAAAATATTGAAGCAGGTCGCGCAGCTGCTGCGCATTATTTTCCCTGAAGCCGAGCTCATTTGCCGTTATGGCGGCGACGAATTCGCCATCGTGCTCAAAACGGACGATGTCGACCATTCCATCCACTCGGTTACTCAGCAGATGGCGGTCGAATTCCCGAAACTGACCGGGATCGAGATTAATTTCGGCATCGCCAGTTACCCAAGCGACGGCATGGCCAAAGACGACCTGATCCTGGTTGCGGAGCATAACCTGTATATGATGAAACGAGATAGCTGGCTGAAGCGCGAGGAGCATATGCTTCGTTCGGAGAAATTGCGCGTGGTCGGCGAGCTGGCTTCGGGCATGGCGCATGAAATCCGCAATCCGCTGACAACCGTCAAAGGCTTCTTGCAGCTTTCCAAGGCCGGACATTACAACATTGAGCCGTGGTATGATTTGATCATGGACGAAATAAACCGGATGAGCATGCTGACGGCGGAATTTTTACAATTTTCCAGACCGCATGTCACCCAGTTTAAAATTCAGTCGATTCAAAAATGCGTGTATCGGGTATTGTCGCTGCTAGATTCGGAAACGACCCGCCTCGGCCACCATGTGCAGTTCGATCATGAGGAGGAACCCGTTCTCATGCTGATGGATCATGACAAAATGCTCCAGCTCCTGCTCAATCTGGTCAAAAATGCATTTGAAGCGATGCCGGAAGAAGGACGCGTACACATTCGTTTATACACGCTCGAGAAGCAGGCGGTGATCGAGATTACCGACAACGGCAAAGGCATACCCGAATCCGATCTTGAAAAAGTGTTCATCCCGTTCTATACGACGAAAGATTCCGGAACAGGACTCGGCCTTTCCATTTGCCACAAAATCGTACAAGACCACGAAGGAACGATCGAGGTGGAGAGCTTCGTGAATAAAGGCACGAAATTTACGATCATGCTTCCGACAGTCGGCACAAAACAGCCCGAGGCCGCCGTTACAGCAAGCGGGACAAAGATTTCGGTATGAAGCTCAACCACCGTACCGATTTGCGCCGCGGCTCGGTTATAAAGCTAAGCATGCCGGTAAGCATACCAAGCATTGCGCCGGCAGCCACTTCCGCCGGCAAATGGCCGAGCCGCTCCTCCAGTTCCTTTTCCCGCTTCTCGTGGATTAAGGTCGGATGCTGCTCGGCCAGTTTGGCGACCGTATCTTCCATTTCGTTGACTTCCGTCGCAATGAGTCCCGTTTGCCTGCGAATTCCCATGGCATCGTACATAACGATCATGCCCAGCATCATTGCGATCGCAAACGAGGTGGACGATACTCCTTTGCGCAGCGCGAGATACGTAGCGAGCGAAGCCACACCGGCCGAATGCGAGCTCGGCATGCCCCCCGTCCCGGCCAATCGGCGCCAATCCCATCCGCCGCCATGCTCCCGCGGGCTCACCGTAACTTTGAGCGCCTGCGCCGCCGCAATCCCGATAATGGACGTCCATAACGCCCGGTTCATAGCCATCACCTCAAGAATAGGTTCCTATTCTTGAGACGATTCTATACCTGCGTCTCCAGCGCAATCTCTCCTTCCATCACAACGCTGTTCTCCTCGTCCTTCCATTCCGGCTTTAGCCCGAGCAGCCGCCCCAGCTCGCTGACGGCGATCGCCCGGCTTCCCCCGAATGTCTGCAGATGAACATTCAGCCTGAACCGTTTTCCGTCCAGTTCCAGCTCGTCGTCTTTGCGGGCAAAAAACGTCAGGTCATGCCCTCCCCACCGTACGATCGTTTCCCCCGGCATTCGCTGCTTCCGGTGGCGCGCGGGAAAGGATTGGATCGGAATATAGAGCTGTCCGCTCGTATCCGTATATCGTTTGCCGGCCGCCTGCACTTTGCCGTTGACGAATAAATAAAGCATCGGCCAGCGCTCCATCCCTTCTTTGCGCATGATGGCATACAATCCTTGCTGCTCCCAGGGAGGAGGAATGTCTTTCAGTACAGCGCCGCTGCGATCGTTACCGCCAGGCAGATGCAGTTGGTACCAGTTCTCATATACAGGCGTATGGACAAACTGACTTGTCGGTTCATGATAAGCCCATACGGACAAATGACCGAAGGACGCATCGTTCAAACCCGCAATACCCGGCAGCGGTATGCTCGCTTCGATATCTTCATCGATGAAGTCGGACGCGCATTCTGCGGTCAACCGTTCTGGCGCGCCGCCGCCGGTCGGGAACAATAACAGTTGAAGCGCATAGCGAATCGGCCTTCCGAACATTTCCATGCTGAAATCCGCAGCCGATGCGAACAACACCCGCAAGCGGGAATGCTCGTTGCCTTCCTCATCGGTTTCGGATTCGACGCCCGCCTCGAGCACTTCCGGCACAAACAAGCGGTTGGACGGCTTCAGTCCGGCCAGCTTTTCCCAATACTCCCGTACCGCTGGCGTCGTATAAACAAGCGGTATATATTCGTTTTCGTGCCGCGCAAAATTAATAAGCTCCTCTGTCGACCGCGGCGAAGGCTTGCCGCTATTGCCGAACAGCATCACATAATCTTCCGCCATGATTTCGCCCGGATCCCATTTGTGCAAATAGGACATACCGCTGTTTTTCCAGCGCACCGGGTACCCGTCGAGCTGACGCAGCTTCGCCCACTCGCTCTTTTCCGTCAATTCGAATGGGTAGACGCCCTCTTTCTTTTTAAGCCAGTAATACGTGAAATGGTGGCCGTACTCGTGGATCAGCGTCGCATCGACCGGCACTTTATCCACCTCGAAGAGACGGATTGTTTTCTCCTTGTTGTTGTAATTGCCTACTCGAAACCCGCTTTGTCCCGTGCTTTTCAGCGGATCGAGTATCACTCTCTTCAGTTGGGCAAGCTCTTCCCCGTGCCTGCAGTTAAGCAGGATGCGGTACAGCGCCCTAAGCCGGGTCTCATCCCACATCGGGCTGTAGCTAATAAATTGTATTCCTTCCGGGGATGTAAACATGCGCTCAATCGTACGCTGCTCCCCGGCCGCGGAGACAGTCAGCGCGGAACGAAAAAAAGTTAATAAAATCATACATAAGCATAACAGCCCGAGCCCTTTTTTAATGCTGAGACACCTCCGACAATTTACCAATGATTACGCTTACATTTTTCCAATATTCTATATACTACCACATCCCCTTCATTATATGCACGCCAAAAAGGCGTCTTTACCAAAACTTTAGACACCTTCGATTGCAACATAGGTCATACTGTCATTTTTCACGCCGGCCGAGCCGCGTTTTGTAAATATCAGCCGGCGTCAAGCCGGTCTGTCCCTTCTTAACGCGATTACCGAAGAGGCGTCAGCATCGAAATCGGGTAGCTCGCTTCCGGATCGTCGCCTATCGTCCCCCAAGCCATAATGCCGTTCAGGTAACGCACCTCGAACGGAAGCTGCACATGCTCGATTTTATACAAGCCGGGCGGGAAATCGTCCGGGTTCAAGGTATACGCCATCGCCGTATAGTATTTGCGCTCCAGCACCGCCTTCTGGCTCGGAAACTCGGCTCTGCCCATCTCCTCGCGCAGCTGCTTCATCTCTTCCTCCAGCTCGCTTGGCGACATTTGACTGTACAATCTTTTCATTGTCGTGTTCACACCTTCCAGCATCATGATGCCACCCGGCCCTTGAATCTAGTCCGGAGGTCCCGTCTCCGGGCGAATCGTTCCGCTTTTTGTCTGACTATGCCGGAAACTATTCGTCCCATGATCCGTTTCAATCCTGTATAATAGAAATAGAGTTTAAATACTGTGAGGAGGCTTAGCGAAAATGACGACGGAGCTGCATTTTCATGACAAGAAAATTCCCGTGACCTTCATTTCAAGCGATCAGAAAGCAATCCCCCGGCTCATTACCGTGTTGGAAAGCTCTGGCACTCACACCGCTACTATGACTTCCATCGACCGAATCGAGATCGTCGGCAACCAGGCGATTCTGCATTCGTCCGAGGAAAAAGAAAAAGTGCATCTGTCTCTTTTTTGATCGCGTTTACATTCGCACCCAGGGTTGCCTACATCATCCTACCTGGGTTATAGTAAGCTTGATCTTCATTTCTTCACATTCAAGCAAAGGATTGTCATGTCATGGCCACCGAAAATAAACGCAAGTTTTTCCGCGTACATTTTGATCGTGCGCTTCTAGCTGAAATCAAACTGATCGGGCTTCAGGACCGCGCGTTCGAACCGGAAATCAAATATTTCAAGGCCGCTGTAGTCGATATCGGCGCCGGGGGTGCCCGTTTCTACACGGAGACCCCTCTGCCCGATGAGCATCGCTTGCTCGTGGAAATGAAGTTTACCGTGCTCGGTAAACTATACAGCCCGCTCGGCACGATCGTCAGGTCCATTCTGCCGAAACAGGGGCACTATGAATATTGCACCGAATTTTCCTTGCAGGAATCGGAAACGGCCGCGCTCACCAGCATGCTCAACAACATAGCGATCAAGCTTCGCAAATCGAAGACGCCGGAGGACTGCAGCTTCTGCTCTGACGAAGATCTTGCTGCATTCACGCCTTTACGTTCGCGGAAGCCCTGATATGCCGGCAACGATGCAAGCTTTGCCGCTATCCATATGCCACACCCAGCAATGAAACAGCTGCTGCTCCGGTCTGAGCTTATCATGCAAGTCCTTCAGACCGAGCACGGCCGCTTCCAAACCGTACTTCCCGAACGACTCGAACAAAAATCGCCTCCGCTCTCCTTCCGTTTCCAGCCGATACAGCTCTTCCGCGATCCACTGCTTTTCCTCATCCAGTACGATGACTTCCGTCCAAGCGGTTACTCTACCGTCCGGCTTTACCAGCGAGAGCAGAAACTGGTTATAGTCCGTCACAAGACTGTTGCGCAAATACGCAAGAGCTTCCATGATTTGGCGAACCTCAGGTTCGCTATAACGACCCATATGGCTGTAAAACTGCGTCAGCGCATACAAGTAAAACAGCTGGGTATGAACGCCCGACGAAACGACAAGCGAAAAAGACTTCTTCACATGCGGCATCGTCTCGTGCAAGCGGACCTGAAAGGCGCAATCCCGCAAATAGCCTGTCACTTCGCCCGCAGCCGCCCCGGACAGCAGCATTTCCTCATACGTTTCATAGAACGAGATCTGATCCAGCCTTGTATAGTCGATCCCCGTCAGCGACTTGATCCGGTGCAGCGCCATGCCGTCCGCCGTTTCGAGCCATTCCTGCAGCATATTGTCTTCACTGTCCATGACGCTCACCTGCTGAAACTGAAGCCCTAACCCGGGTAAATCGACATCTCCGTGATTGCCGGCGCCAAGGACCGCCGCTTTCTCCATTCGTCCGAGCCTCTGAATGGACGCTTCCACCAGCCGATGGACATGGTACCGGTGCGTTCCGAATTCATGCTCCCCCCAGTCCAGTGCCATGCCCTCTTCTTCGGATGGTGTATCCATGTTCAGCGGCTGCATCAGCCGTTCAAAATCTCTCATGAAAGTCCCCTCTTTCCCAGCTTGACTGCATGTCTTCTGCACAATATTATAACATAATGCCCGGCCGCCAGCCTACGCAGGTTCATCTGCAGCACACGGACGAGCCAGTTCCCATTTTTCAAAAAAAAATGCAGGCAACAGCTTGACTTTTTTTCACCCCGCTGATACTATAGAAAATGTTCCCGATAACATTAATAACGTGACTTGTTAGCTCAGCTGGGAGAGCACCATCTTGACAGGGTGGGGGTCAGTGGTTCGAGCCCACTACAGGTCATACGAAAAGTCCTTGAGAAATCAAGGGCTTTTCGCTTTTTTGAGACCATTTCTCCCGTAGTACCATTCGATGAAGTGACGTCCATGGGGAGACAAAGAATACAAAAGCGGCTAGGCATCCGTTAAACGGTGCAGCCGCTTTTTTTTAAAACCCATCGGATAAATCTCAAGTTGTACCACAAAATCAAAAAAATGGGCGGGTATGCAATCGCTGAATACCACCATGTCCAACCGTTGTAATAAAACACGCCGGTCTTTATCGAGATAGCCTCGTAGAGAATCGAAAAAGCGTCCCAGGCAAGCAAATACACCATAACTTGAAGGAAGCCTTTTCCGGCAGGATACAGATTTAAAAGCAAGTAGTTTAAAGCCGGATACACACCTAGAAGTGCAATTAACGTTTTGGTGTCTACGCCTTTATTAAAATAGCCGTACAAATCATACTTCAGATCCAAAAAAATATTCGTCATCGTCTCAAAATATAATCCAAACAGCGTAGTGGTTAAAACTTCAATCCAGCTCAGCCGCCTGGGAACGAAGAAGCACGCCGTATAGAAAACAACCACAGATATCATTAAGAAAACCATTAACTCCTCCGACAAACTGCCATGATTGTGTATTAGCATTCCCTCTGCCATTGGATTTAACCAGAACCGAGCCTGGATGGGAACGCGACACCTCTTAATGCCTATGAGGAAAAAATAAGGCTCCAAAACCCGAACATCCGTCCCCCCTGTTTGATAAAAACAACGATTTATAGTATAATTTGATTATAAATCGTTGAAAAGGGGGTGAATCTACAATGTTTTCTCGGGATATCTCCATTAATCGCATGATTTCGTTAATTTTGATCATGATCTTCATGGTTTTCGCTACGCCGACGCCTACGTTGGAAGCCAATTCGGGCGAATCGACCCGGGTATCCCAAGGTACGGACTACTTTGTGCAGCAGGCAACCGTCCGCAAGCACGTTTCCGCTTACAAAAACAGCCTATTTGCCGCGCTCTTCTCCGTCTTATCGCTGTTTGCCCTGTTTATGATGAACGCATTTTGCCGCGTATTGCGCGAATCCCACGTTTCCTTCCGGCCTCATATTGCTCGCCGTCTGACCCACATGCTGCTATTCCCCATCAAATTTACTTCTCACTTCGTGTAGTGCCTTATCATACCCCTAGCGATTATTCCGTTTTCTGCAGGACCGCTTTTTTAGCGATTTCGAACGGGTTCTTTGTGTTGCCTCCATTCCAATGAACATGTTGTCGCCACTCCATCCGTATCGCATGGCATCTTGAAGCTCGCTTCGTTTTTTAGAAAAAACGAGTGCACGGAGTTTATTTGGCGACGCCTGAATATTGCATTGGTATTTGATGGATGATAACAAAAAGAACCGTTAATTTTTGTCACATAAGAAAGCCTTCGGATCGATGTCTTTTCGCTGAGGATGCGTTCATGGTTGATGTGAATGATTCTTTATTTCATGGCGCATCGTCAATGGAAAGACCCATCCCAAGATACAGCGCGCAAAATCGTCTTCCTGGTTCAGGGAACGCCTAGCAACGCCAATGCCCAATCATGGGGGTCTGCTTGAGGTCGCGCAAAAATGCAAATCATTGTGGAGGGATATAAACCAAATGAATATTCGTGAATCCGATTTGCCCGGTATCGGGAAAAAATATGTCATTCAAGCTCGTGGCGGAGATAAGCTCGTCATCATTATTCACGACGATGGCCGCAGAGAATTGTACCACTTCGATAACGACGATCCGGACGACAGCATTTCGATGGTTTCGCTGGACGATGACGAGGCCAGACAAGTTGCGGCGATGATCGGCGGCATGACCTATAAACCGAAAGCGCTCGAGACGATCGAGGTGGCGCTGGACGATCTGATCATCGAATGGTATAAAGTCGAACCGCATGCCAAATCGATCGGCAAAACGATCGGCGAGCTCGACGTTCGCCAGAAGACGGGAGCGACCGTCATCGCCATCGTCGGCAAAGACGGTTCCAAGCATATCGCTCCGGGACCGGACTCCCGAGTCACCGCCGAAGCGACGCTTGTCGTCGCCGGCGAACGAAGACATCTGAAATTGCTTAAAGACATTTTGTTGAACGGTGGTGATTGAACCTTATGGACCATGTTGTACTTGAAGTAGGCCTTGCCATTATATTAATTGCCATCGCCGGGCTATTGTCCGCCAAGCTGAGGTTCTCCGTCATCCCTTTCTACATTTTGATGGGGATGGCTGTAGGGCCGCATGCGCCGAAAATATGGCATTTCGATTTTCGATTTATCGAGAGCGCGCCGCTCATCGAGTTCATGGGCCGCATCGGCGTATTGTTTTTATTGTTTTACCTGGGACTGGAATTTTCAGTCGGCCGTCTGATCAAGTCCGGGCGTTCGATCGTGGTGGGCGGAACGATCTATATTTTGATTAATTTTACGCTGGGCATCTTGTTCGGCCTGTTCGCTTCTCTTCCGATCAAGGAGATTCTCGTGGTCGCCGGCATCACAACGATTTCATCCAGCGCGATCGTGGCGAAGGTGCTTGTCGACTTGAAGCGCACGGCCAATCCCGAAACCGAGATGATCCTCGGGATCATCATGTTCGAGGACGTCTTTCTCGCCGTATATATCTCGATCTTGTCCGGACTGGTGTTGAGCGGGTCAACATCTGTCGGCGGGGTCATCCTGTCCGCACTCATCGCTTTAGGCTTCATGCTGGTTTTAATCTTATTAGGCAGAAAAGCGGTACCGCTGCTCAATCGGCTGCTCAACATCCGCTCGAATGAATTATTCGCCCTCGTCATCTTCGGAGCCTTGTTCACGGTTGCCGGATTTTCTGAAACGATTCATGTCGCCGAAGCGATCGGCGCGTTATTGGTCGGTCTGGTGCTCGCGGAAACGGAGCATATGAAGCGAATCGAGCATCTTATTTTACCGTTTCGCGATTTTTTCGGAGCGATCTTCTTCTTCAGCTTCGGTCTCACCATCGATCCGTTCTCGCTGGGCGGAGCCGTTTGGCTGTCGCTTGGAGCGGTCGTCATTACGCTCATCGGCAATTTTGTGGCCGGCATGCTGGCGGGTCGAAGCGCCGGATTGTCGCCCAAAGCTTCTTCGAACATCGGGCTGACGATCGTATCCCGCGGTGAATTTTCGATCATTATGGCAGGCCTCGGCAAAGCCGGAGGGCTTCTGCCCATGCTGCAGCCGTTCGCCGCTCTCTACGTGCTGATCCTGGCGATTCTCGGACCGTTGCTTACGAAAGAATCGAAGATGATTTACAAAGCGCTTGACGGGATTTTCAAGTTTAAGGCGCCTGTGAAAGAAACGAAGCTGAAGACGCAAGAGGAAGGGTAACGCAAACGCAGCAATCGTTTCGCATTAGGCGACACCCATAGCAACATCAAGAGGACAGGGAGGGTCGGATATGGAGAAAATCGAATCGCGGACACCGCGTCCCGACGATCTTCACGGTTACGGAACGGAGAGCGCAAGATGGAAAAATATATGGCTTACCGTGCTTGGCGCCTCGCTTGCCGCTTTCGCGCTCGAGATGTTTCTTACGCCGAACCGCATCATCATCGGCGGCATGAAAGGCATTTCCGGACTGCTCGCCCATATGACGGAAATGCAGATGGGAATATTTCTGATGCTGTTGAATCTTCCGTTCATCCTGTACAGCTGCAGGAAAAGAAAAAACAGCAGCTTCGTGAAAGCCGCTTGGGGGCTGATGCTGCTATCCGGGTTGACGATGCTCCTCCACCCTTACCCGCCTCTGATCGAAAATCCGCTCCCTGCCGCTGTATGCGGCGGCGTGATTCTAGGCTGCGGCGTCGGCTTGATTATACGATACGGGGGCTTGACCGACGGCATGCAGCACATTGCCGGGTATTTGGCCAAACTGCGCGTCTCTCTGACCATCGCGGAAATCGTAACGCTGCTCAATATCGTCATCTTCGGTTTGGCGGGATGGGCGTTCGGCTGGGATCAAGCCATGTACTCCGCCATCGCCTACTATGCGGCGTTTAAATCGACGGAATACACATTGAACCGGTTTCGCTACCGGGTTATCCGCATCCATTCAGTCCGCGCGGCTGCAATCGAGAAAACATTGGCGGCGACGTTCGCCAATGCCTCGAAGTGGATGCAAATGCATGCCTACGCCGTCGACGAACTATTCGTAATCGTCCCGCGACAATACGAAAAAGACATACTGAGCATCGTTATAAGTATCGATCAGGAGGCCGGCGTGACCAGCACCTCGATCATGCAGAGCCATGAATCGTTCTCTTAGCTGGAAGTTCGCAGACTTATGTCACTGTAATCCGTAGGTCCAGACGCAATCCTCCGCCCGTTTCTCCGGCAAAAACGATACAAACCGCGTATGCCGCAATTGATGCGTGTCCGACCGGTCCTTATACTCAACGCGGCAGCACAGCCGCGGCTTCACCCAATGCGTATCCCCTTCTTGCCTGATGCTATCCTGACAAATACGCTCAATAATCCATTCCCGGTGCTCTGCCTCAAGACCGTCTTGCACCGTGCCGACAAACTTGTTTTTGACCGTCCGGAACTGTAACCCGAGCATCAGCTGGAACGGATGGTTCCGGTAACCGAGTATCGCCGCATCGATCGTTTGCGCATGCTTGATTTTCAGCCAATCGGAGCTTCGCGCATGGAGCCGGTACACGGAATGTTTCCGCTTGGCGATGATCCCTTCCATGCGCTGCCTGGCGGTTAATTCGAACAAGGCGTTTCCTTGGTTCTCCAGAGTGACCGTTTTGAGTAGAGCCGGGCTTGGCTCCAGCAGCTCGTCAAGGCGCCTCTTACGCTCCAGCAGCGGTTCATGTCCGTGCTCGCCGTCCGAAGTAAGGAGAACGTCGAACGCGATCCAGGCTGCCGGATGCGAGTGGAGCGCCTGCTTGATGGTATCGGCCCGCCCGAGGCGAAGACGGTGCATAATATCGTCGAATACCGGACGTTCCCCTCGCACGCAGACGCCTTCGCAGTCCAGTATCGCCGTATGCGCCCGAATGGATTGCGCAGCCTCCGCCAGCTCAGGGAATAGATTCGTGACGCGCAGGCCGCTGCGCGTATAGGCTTCGATTCGCGGGCCCTGCTTGTGCAGCAGCATGCGGACGCCATCCCACTTGGGCTCGAAGACATAGGCGTCATCGTCGAATGGCGCGTCGCACCAAACCGGAAGCATGGGATTCAATGGCTTGAACAACAAAAGGCATTCCTCCTCCGGCCTGGAGCAAGACTCCTGCCGCTATGCGATATGTCAACTCTTGCGCCACTGCTCCATACGCCGCGCGGGTTGTTACCGACAGTATTCAGCATAACCAACGAAAGCCGTCCGCATAAGCGCGCGGCTTCTTCGTATCGCAACCGTTCGCTGCCCTCTTGCGTCAGGAACGGTATCGTGTACAATAGACTCAGGATCTGGGAGCAAGCGATAGAACGGAGGATGCGCATGGATTCGATACCGAAGCTGTTGATCGGGGGAGGCGTCATTTTGATTGTGGCCGGCCTTCTTTGGGGCGTGGGCGGAAAATATTTGCAGCTTGGCAAGCTGCCGGGTGACATTGTCATACAAAAGGAGAACGTACGGTTTTATTTTCCAGTCGTGACCTGCATCGTCATCAGCGTCGTGTTGTCGCTGGGCATGTATGTGATCCGATGGTTTACGAAGTAGCAGCAGCGGCCGACAAGGCAGCCCCTCCGCATGAAACGACGGATACCGGGCTGCCTTTACTTCGTTAACCGGTCTTTCAGCGCAAAAGCCATGCAAGACTTTCCCGAAGCGCTCAGCACGGCGGCTGACGGCAGGGCGCTTGTCTTGATGCCGTACGATTTGCAGCCCCGGGGAAAGCTTGGATCCCATGTCACGTAATAATGTTTGCAATGAAAGCAATTCACCTTCCCGCCCGATTCCGCAAGCCGGTTCATCATCGGCTCCTCAGCGCGTCGATTGGAAAAATTCGATCCACTCTTCATCCGGCCCATAAAAGAAAAAGTAGCGCGAGCCGTTCGGCAGCGTCGTGATGTCCGCATCGATCAGACGAACGTCCAGCTTGCGGATGCGACCCCATTCTTCCTCAATATCGTCTACGGTAAACGCGACATGATGAACTTTGCCCTCGGGCGACAGCGAACCGTTGTATCCCTGGATCAGCTCCAGCTCGGTCTCCCCGGCTTGGTCGAATCCGAGGAAGGCAAGTTGGATCACCCCATTCGTATGCTCAAGCTTTCCTTTCAGCTTCAGCCCTACGACCTCTTCGTAGAAGCGCACGGATGCGCCGATATCCTTCACCATGATGCCGACATGCTCGATCTTTCTGCGTGCCATTGCGTCCGAACCTCCCTTTTGTTAATGCATTGTTACTGCGTCTCTAAGCTTATCCCTATTCATCTTCTTATATTTCCCCGGTTTTGGCAATACAACGTTGTGTTGGCATAACATGAAAACCTTCTATCGCATGGAGCCATGCAATAGAAGGTTTCGGGATTACCGCAGCGGCCTGGTGCCGGTGAGCAGCTGGCGTATATGCTTCAGCCTCGACTCGCATTGAATGTAGTCTGTCGAGCCAACTTGATACAAGGAGGAGGTCGATACCGATAACACCTGAATCGCCCCTACACGGATATAGCCATTATCGTTGGTAATTTCGGCAGGCACCGTATTGTTTTCCGAAGGAATCGGAATCGGGCTGCGAAAAACAAGGTACGGAGATAGATCGCCTTCATTGCCGTAATAAGTCGGAATTTCGCGCTGCACCGCAAAAATGTTGGCGGTCGGCTGAAACTGTTTCATATCTCCGATAAAGACAGCGGAAGCGTCGACAACGGCATGGACCTTGGACACATCGACCACAGAGACCCGCATTGCTTCGTTACCCTTCGGCGGTAAGCGGTTCGATAGGTCCGATAATGAGCGATTCCGGCGGCGTATCGAACACGGAGGAAAGATTAATGACCTGCGTATCGCCGACGATGAACACTGACGAGCTCGCCACACCGGTCACGCGAATACTGCCGACCACAAGCTCTTTATTGGTTACGTGCAAGTCCATTCAGCTCATCTCCATTCGCTTGCTTTTTACTTATATACGCTTCCATCCCGGCGCGAATATCGGCCTCGACACGAGCCGTAATTTCCTGCTCCTGCTCCGGCGTCAACTCCAGCTGATTCGGGTCGACCAAATGCTGGATATAGTGCTTGATTCGCTCACCGGTCTGTCTGCGCAAATCTTCGATCATCAGTTTCCGGAACGAATCGCCGAGCTGAATTTGAAAGTAATTTTCAAACTGCTGCAGCTCTTCGGGGGCTTGCGTGTCCAAATATTGGTCCACAGTCGACCGAATTCTTGCAAAGGCTTCGGACTTGGCCGTATTCGTCCGAATCACCTGCTCCCCTACGCTTACGTCGTCGAGCGATTTATCGCCGAGGCCTGCGGGGGACAAGCCTACATTGAGCGTGCCCTCCAGCTTATCCACCTTCAATTGATCGAAATTGTATTCAATTCGATCGATATGGACCGCCCGCTGGCTTTTGAGCACTTCCACTTCTTGCGCCAGTTGATTCAGCCTGGATTCCAGCAACCGGATCCGCTCCGTCTGCCACGCCAGGTAGTCGTTCAGCTTCTGAAAGTACGATTGCGGGTAAAATGCAGGCATCGATCATTCCTCCGTTCATCGCGTCGGCGCGGGAAGCGGCACATAAGCCAGCGGCGACTGACCGGCAGCCGTCGCTTCTGCCGCTGCTTCCGCTCCCGCAAGCGTCGGTGCAGGTCCGGTAAAACCGCCGGTATTGTACAGGTTCGTTAACGATCGGACGGTTCCCGCCGTTCCGATCTGCAGCACGGATGAATTGCTGACAGCCCCGACTTTAAGCTGGTGAATCACGATATTTTGATGGATCACCCACTGCATCATAGCGATTCTATAGCACACCTGCCTTGTCCGCGGATACATTGTTCGCATCGTTCACATCATTGTCGATGGTGTTCGTGTTGCTGACGACGCTGTATGTCCGCACATAATCTCCCGTATTAAACGACCCGGCCCCCGCAAATGTTTTGGTTGTACTCGTAGGCGCGAGTTGAATCGAATCGCCGATGTGCACAATCGAGCTGGGGCCGACACTTAGAATCTTGATCGCACCTACAACCGCTGGCATCGGATGCACCCTATTCGTCGATAGATTTGCTTCATTATATGACGGCTACGTACAAAGTATGTGTTGTAGCAATCATGCTTTTGCCACTCAGCTCATATAATCGTACTATCGTAAGGGGGAATGCCGAGTGGCCGATTCGAAAAACAACAACAATTCGTTTTTTGATATGAATTGGAAAAACTTCGAGCAATTTTTCGGTGGCAAGCTGCCTTTTCCCGGCATGATGAACGGCAGCGGCGCAAGCGGGGACGATCAAATGGCATGGGTGGAAGGCTATGTGAAGGACGTACTCAAGCAATCGATACCGAATTTTAATCCGACGATGCTAAAGCATCATTTTCAAACCGAGCTGTTCGAGACGCATAATAACGTCATTGTGAAAGTGCATATTCCCGACCGGACGCAGGCGCGCAAAATTAGAGCGCTGATCAGCGCGAGCCAGGTGCGTCTGGAAGGACTTCCGGAAAAAAGCGCCCAGACGATTCGGCTGGCCAGTCCAGTCGCTCCCGAAAGCTGCAAAGCCGTCTACAAAAACGGGATCATGCAGTTTCATATGCGGAAACAATCCGCCGACGAAAATTATTACGAAATCGATGTACGGTATTTGTAACACAATAAACGCACCTCTCCGTTCTCCGCAAGAGAAGGAAGGTGCGTTTTTTAACTTGTTCGGCCGATCTGCGCGCAGCCTGGCTAATTATTGCCTTGATTGCTGGAATCGTTCAAGTCCGGATCAAGCGTGTTCGTCAAGCTGATCAGTGAAAAGTTGGCGCAAAAATCGCCGGTGCTTCCCCCGCTGGCGCCCGAATTCGATTTGCTTGTGCTTTTGGGGGTAATTTGCAGTACATCGCCGAACGTGACTTCGCCGCTGACATCGAGTATTTTGATCGGAGCTAAAATGATGGAAGGCATCCTTTCCCCTCCTCCTTTACATAGATAGTAACCTAATATATGAAGCCCGATCCGTAATAATCCCTATGCGCAAAACTTTCCTATAACTAAAAAAATCCCCGTCGCGGGGATTTTCATAATTGACCGTATATGTACCTAGGAAGTGCCGAAGACCGGACTCGAACCGGTACGATAGTCACCTATCGCAGGATTTTAAGTCCTGTGCGTCTGCCAATTCCGCCACTCCGGCAAGTTCGCTGTGGTGGGCCCTGAGGGACTCGAACCCCCGACCAATCGGTTATGAGCCGACCGCTCTAACCAACTGAGCTAAGGGCCCCTGTAAAATTTTTGGTTGCGGGGGCAGGATTTGAACCTGCGGCCTTCGGGTTATGAGCCCGACGAGCTACCGGGCTGCTCCACCCCGCGACGTCATTTACAGCGACAAAAATAAATATACACCAACTGAAACCATCCAGTCAAGAAGTAATTTTACACAAGGGGTACATTACACGATGTAACGTACCCCGAAGCGGCCTTTGCGCGAGCGGAACACTTCGACCTCGGACGGACACTCATATCCATAAATCCACCAGTCTTCTTCCATTCGCTTGGCCAGACAGCCCGCCTGAAACTTGCTTTCGTATAATTTACCCCAGTAAATCCATCTCATAATCCTCACTCCGCTTTAATAATGAAAAGGAAGTTTGTGCTGATTGTAGCATAACCAAAAAGAAGCCTCCTTATTTGATAAGGAAGCTCTCCATAATCTAACAAGCGGCTGCCGCTTATGGCTGTGGTGGGTTCGATGTAGCATTGCTCTGTACAGACGAAGACGTTAGGCCGAGAGCTTCTTGATCGTCTCTTTCGTGATGCGCGATTCGGCTGGACGCGGAAGCCGCGATGCTCGCGACCAAATCATCGAGAAACGTATGAATTCCTTTGCCCTTTTTGGTATCCAATCGCTTGATTATGCCAATCTTATGTTTATCGAGATGTCCGAATGTCGTTACTCCGATACTTCCGTAACCGAACACCGAACCGAGCGCCAACGTCTCGTCGCAGCCGAACAATCCTTCGTCCGACTCGATGATCGACTGAATCGGCTCGGAGAGCATACCTTTCTCGGCCAGCACATCAAGCTCGATGCCGACGAGGATGGCATGCTGCAGCTCGCGTTTTTTCAGCACTGCATGAACCGATTCAATGCATGTATCCAGCGTAAGCGTCTGATGATAGGGCTGCTGCATTTTTTGGACGATCAGGGCAATTTCCTTAATTTCTACGCCGCGTTCCTTTAATTTGCGATATACGGCTTCTTTCACTTCGTTGCTGTTCACTTGTCGTATCATGATGCATCGCCCCTATGCTGAGAAGTGACCCTGTAAATTATCGTATGCATGTTCTTGTCTGGATGTCCTTGGATTGGTATCATTTGTCCATGCCCTTTTTCCAGTTGGAATCGGGAACCGTGAGACGGTATAATATATAGAAAGGAGGAGATGGATATGAACTACGGTATCGCTGTTTTTCCGTCGGCGGAGATTCAGGAGTTTGCGAATCATTACCGCCGCAGATATGATCCGCACTTTGCATTGATCGAGCCTCATTTGACCGTTCGGGAGAAGGAAGAATGGAACGATCAGCAGGTTCATACCGCCATCCAGGAGCTGGAACGCGCCGCGGAAGCATTGGAGCCGCTGGAACTGCAATTCAATCGCTTCTCTACCTTTTATCCCGTCAATAACGTCATTTATATGGCTTTGGCCGATCCGGCTCCGCTAGTGCGTTTGCACCAGAAGCTGTGTGCCGGCCCATTGGCGGAAGCAAGCAAGCTGTATGCCTATACGCCGCATTTGACCATAGCGCAATCGATGAATGACGACGAGCTCCACGACGTACTGGCCAGCCTGAAGAATAAACCGCTGTCCTTTCAATGCACGATCGACCGTATCGTATTATTGAAGCAAGAAGAGGACGGCCGCTGGAGCCGTCATCGCGAATTTTTGCTGCAGAAGGCTTGAATTTCATATAAACACGGCGTGAGATGAGGCAGTGCGCGAACGCGACAAAGCCGGCTTCGGTACAATCCGAGGCCGGCTTTATTCGCGATGAATGACGGATGATGGCTACTGCTTGTAGGTTCCGAGCAGCCGCTTGGATTCGCCGGTTGCCGTTGTAAACACTTCATACAGCCGTACGGTGAGTGTATGCTCGAACTGTTCGGTCGTCGCGTCGAACGTGATATTGTTCTCGCCGGTGACGAGGCGATTCGCACCGAGGAATGATCCTTTCGCCGTACCGATGAGGCGGCCCGAGGAATCGTAAAGCTCGAACAGAAGATGGGGGAAGCTTCCATCCACCTGTACTTGATCCTCCCGCTGAAGATCAAGATGAAACTTTCCTTTGTACGTATAGGCAAGCTTCGCGTTCTGGTTGAACATGACGCCGACGGTCCAGCTGTCTATTTTGACCCTGAACGGATATACACTGAATTCGTTCTCGCTGCTTGCTGGCTGCTGCAGCGCTACGCTGTACGCCGCAATGGTCGATTTGAACGGCGCCGCCGTCGTCGCATCCTGGATTTTCAACGCAAGTTCCGTACCGGTCTCCGATAGCGGAACCGGGAACGCATAGTTAACGGTTATTGCCGCATTCGGCAGCACGTTCGCCGCAGCGGCGCTTTGGCGGCTGCCGCTGTACTCATTGCCGTCCGAGCCGACGAGGTCGGCCTGGAATACGGGAACGGCCATCGGACGATCCGACTTGTTATACAGCTTGAACTTGGCGGTAACGGTCTGCGAGCCTTCCTCTTCGTTCTTGTGCATGTACAGCTCCACAACCGACACTTCCAGATTCGGATGAATCAGCTCGCTGCGCTTGTCGAATGTCATCGGCATCCCCAACCGGTACGCTTCGTATGTCAGGTTCGCCGCGCGGGCAGGCAGTGCCACATTCAACCGGCCTACGTTATATTTCACCGCCGGGCCTCCGGCTTGCGCGAACAGCTCCGGCGTCAGCACATTGATGCTGTTCAACACCGTGTCCTGGTCGGTCGCAATGGCATAATGAATATATTTCTCCTCGTTTGCGTCCAGCGTGACCGGTTGCTGCTCCACTCGTTTGCCCGCGTATACTTTACCGTCGCTCTTGCCCTCCACAATGAATTCGGGCACCGTCTCGCGCTGTCCGGCCGGATTATGGGCCAGAAGCTGCACGACGTAAACCGTCCCTTCCGCGGTCGATTCCTTATTCACAACGGCCGGGGTATATCGGATCGGCGAAGTCAGCGCCGGAATTTGGAACGGCTCGCCCCATGGCTTGACGGCCGAGGGATCGGCAAAAGCGGAATCGCTGCCTCTCCACGCTTCTCCGGCAATGGGAGCCGTGGCAATCCGCGTCTCTTTCTTCGGGTATACGTACAGATCGACATCGGTCCAGCTCAGCTCCGTCAACGAAAGCTCATCCGTCCGGTCGATGACGGTCATGAAGCTTAGCTCGGTGCTCGCCTTCGGCTGGATCGATTTGACGTTCAGCCCACTGGGCTGCAGCGTATATTCGATGCCGCCGCTTGTTCGCGCCCGAAGCTCATATTCCGGCACACGGGCGATCGTCGCACTGTTGTTCTTTATCCGCACGACGGCGCCCAGACGCGTGCCGTCCGCGATATGCTCGTTCAGCACGCCCTTCACTTCGAAATCGAGCTGATCGGTCAGCCGGTATACCGTGCTCGCCCGGACGCCCGCCTCCGACACGGTTTCGTCAGCGGCCAGCACGATATACCCGGCACCGGAAGTTGCTATGGAGGCGGTAATAACCAGCGCTGCCGCCGTTTTTTTCCATGAATGGTTCATTCGGTTCTCCTCCTGTCATCACGGCAAGCTGCCACCTTATTTGGCAAGCTGCACCTTTTCTTTGTCCTTCAACTGGTTTTGCCCGTACACGATCAGTTGCTCGCCTTCCTTGACCCCGGAAATGACTTCCTGGTTCGTCTCGTTCAAGCGGCCCATTTCCACCTTGCGCTTCTCGGCTTGATCGCCAACCAGCACGTATACGAACGTATCCCCGCCTTCGCGCACGACGCTGAGTGTCGGCACGGTAATGACCTGCTGGTCGCTTTCCTCCGTCAGCAAAACTTGCGCTTTCATGCCCGGTCTGAGCTTGCGGTCCGCATTAGGGACTTCCAGCTCAAGCACATACGATTTGGATTGAGAGCTCATGACGTCGGCCAAATAACTGACGGTCCCTTTCGCTTTGTCCGTCGTTCCCGGCACATAGAACGCCAGCTCCGTCTTTCCTCGGACCAGCTTCGCCGATTCTTCGGTCAGCTCCGCTTTAATTTTGATCGGGTCGAGCTGCTGGACCATCGCCGCTTTGAAGCCGGCCGGAAGTGTCATGCCCACCTCGATCGGCAGTTCCGTCAGTACGCCGCTGACCGGCGCCTTCACTTCCATATGGTTCAGCGTGCGGTCGGATTCGCGAATCGTGACGGTGGACGTTTGCAGCGACTGCTCCATTTGAGCGAGCGAATTGGTGTTCTCGAGCGTCTTCAGCTTGCTGCGTGACGTTTCCAGGTCGAGCTTCATATTGCTCAGCGTCGTTTCCATTTGCTCCAATTGGATTTTGCTGGCCAGGCCAAGATCATAATCGTTGCGCAGCTTGGCATAGTTTTTCTCGGTATCCTTGATCGACTGCTCCAGCTTGGCGATGCCGTTCCTCAGCTCCTGCTTGTTGTTGGCCAAATCCTCGCGCGCCTTCACCATTTGCTGCTGCGTGCTGTTCAGGTTGATCTGCGCTTTTTCCTTTTCCAGGCGGACGTCGGTCGGATCGAGACGGAACAGCACCTCGCCCTTCTCCACCATATCGCCGCGCTTCTTCAAAATTTCCTGCACGTCGCCTCCGGCTTTGTTGACGATGTCAAGCTGAATGGAGGAAATGACATCCGCGACTTGCTCCAGCGGCTCGCCGATTTTTTTCTTCTCGATCTTGCTGACTTTCACGGTCTTCAGCTGCGGTTCCGCCGTGCTGCTTGCCGCAGGCTGCGCCGCCGGGCTGCCCGTGCAGCCCGTCACAAGCGCGGTGCTGATGACAACCGCACCGATCACTTTCGTTCCATGCTTGAAGGTTTGTGCTAAAGTATGGTTCATTGAAGTTTCTCCTCTTCCCTGTTGATTTCAATGTTTCGCCGGATTTGCGTCCGCATGCCGCTGCGGATATTACGGGGCGATCGGCGCGGCCGGCTGGTCGGCAACCGGCTTTTCTTTTTTGCGAAGCAAGCGGCCGATGCTATTCTTCATATTTTCGATCATTTCATATACGATCGGTACGATGATCAAGGTCAATAAAGTCGATGTCGTCAAGCCGCCGATAACAACGACCGCAAGACCTTTGGAAATGAGTGTTCCCTTGGACAGTCCCAGCGCCAACGGCAGCAGCGCGATGATGGTGGCGCCGGCCGTCATAATAATCGGACGCATCCGGGTTATCCCCGCTTCGATCAGCGCTTCGCGAACGGTAGAACCGGCTTCGCGCAGCTGCTGCACGCGGTCGACCAAGACGATCGCATTCGTGACGACGACACCGATCAGCATCAGGAAGCCGATCAAGGACGTAATGTTGACGGATTCCTTCGTAATCAGCAATCCGAGCAGACCGCCGATCGCCGCCAGCGGCAGCGAGAACAAGATCGCGAACGGCGCGCTGCCGTTGCCGAATGCGAGCACCATGACCAGGTACACGATGAAGATGGATGCCCCCATCGCTACGAACATTTGATTAAAGCTCTCCTGAATATCGTCGGTAACCCCTTTAACTTCCGTACGGACGCCGGAAGGCAGTTGGATCGTCTTGAGCGCTTCGGTTAACGCTTTGCTGACGCCGCCTTTATCGACCGAGTCAATCTTCGCGGTCACTCTGACGTACTGCTCCTGTTTCTCACGCGTGATGGCAACCGGCGCATCGATTTGGCGCACCTTGGCGATTTCGTTCAAGCTGACGGTCGCTCCCGTCGGCGCCTTGATCGTGAATCGGCCGATTTTGTCAACGGAGTTTTTAAAATTCGGATCGATCATCACCTTCGTCTCGAACGTGGTGTTATCGAATTTCAAATCACCCAGCTTCTCTTCCGCAAGCCAGCTGCGGACGGTATCCATAATTTGGGCGGAGGATAAGCCGAATAGGCGCGCTTTATTTTGATCGACGGCGATTTCAACCTCGGTCTTGGATTCGCTCAAGCTGTCTTTAATGTCGGAAATCTCGGGAAATTCCTTCAATTTGTTGCGGACGATCTCGGCGCCTTGCTTCAAATGATCCAGATCGTCGCCTTTCAGCATATAGGAGAAATCTGCTCCTCCGGATGGCGGACCGCCGGCGGTAATGAGCATCCCTTCGGACTCGGAGCCTTTCGGCAGCAAATATAACATTTTCTCCTTGAACTCTTTGGCGACTTGCTTGGCGTCGGAATGCGCCGAAGCGGAGGCGAAGAACATGGTCCGGTACGCCACCCGGTCCGTTCCTCCGTTATAGCCGATCAGCGATTCCACATAATCGAAGGTCGGCTCCCCGGCCGAATCTTTCGATTCGCGCATCATCGCTTCGATCTCTTTGATTTTCTCGTTCATCGTTTCTATGGTCGTTTCACGCGGCATTTTGATCGTGAACTGCATCATTTTATCGGATTCGCTCTCCGGCATGAAAGACGTCGCCAAGAACGGAACGGTGCCTGCAATCGTAACGACAAATAGCAAAATCGCGATGAGTGCTGTCTTTTTACGGTTATTCAGCGACCAAAGCAGCGCATTCTTATACGTCTCGGCTAATTTGCCGACGGATGCTTCATCATGTGTCTTGATGTTTTTGCTGCGAAGCACCAGCAGCTTCGCCAGCAGCGGAATGACCGTTACCGCAACGATAAGCGATGACAGAAGCGCCACGGACAGCGTAATCGCGAACGGACGGAACACTTCGCCGAGCACCCCGCTGACGAAGGAGATCGGTCCGAACACGCCCACCGTCGTAATCGTGGAAGACGTAATGGCCGAGGCCACCTGCGCGGTAGCGAGCTTGACGACCGACTCGTTGCGCTCCTGGGCTCTGACGAGCTGGCTGTATATGTTCTCAATCACGACAATACTGTCGTCAACGACCCGTCCGACGGCGATCGCCATCCCCCCGAGCGTCATTATGTTGAGCGATATGCCCAGCGGGGCCATAACGAGCAGCGTAATCATGATGGATAACGGAATCGAGATAAGGACGATAAACGTCATACGGACGTTTCGCAGGAAGAGCAAAATCATAATCGATGCGAGAATCGCTCCGAGTCCACCCTCCTTCACCATGCCGCTGATCGACGATTTAATATCCGTCGCCTGATTGTAGACCGCATGGAATGTAATGTTCGGGAATTCTTGCTTCCATACGTCCATCAGCCTGTCGGCTTCGGCGGCAAATTCGACGGTGTTGGCGTTTTTCGTTTTGTACAAATGAATGCCGATCGCCGGCTGACCGTTGAGCCTGGACATGAATTCCGACTCCATGATCGCCTCGACCTTGGCGATTTGCTTCAGAAGCAGCGTATCGCCGCCTGGCGTCATGATCTTCATGTTCTCCAAATTATAAATCGTGTTCAAATCGCTCTTGACCCGGACCATCTGGGTATTGCCGTTAAAATCGACAGATCCGGCCGGGCTGGTCGTCAGCGCCGACTTGATGCTCTGCGATACTTGCGACGGCGTCATATTGTAATTGCTGATCGCGTTCGCATCCAGCTTCATCTTCAGCACGGCTTCCTGGTTGCCGATTGAATCGATGTGATCGACGCCTTTAATGCCATTGAGGCCCGGTAAAATCACATCCTTGTAGATTTTGTCCAGATCTTGCTGCGTCATTCCGTTGGTCGCATAAGCGGACAAATAATAGACCGGCTCCGACGCGAAGCCGAAGGTCGACGCTTTCGGCTTTTCCGCGCTTTGCGGAAGCTTGACATTCGCAATAAGACTTTCCACGTCTTTTTTGACGTCATCCGGCTTTTTATCCTGCTCCAGCTCGATGACAATCGAGGAATAGTTATCGCTGGAAGTGGAGGTCAAATTTTTGATGCCCTCGATGCTGGCCACCGCTTTCTCCAGCGGCTTGGTCACGTCCTCGAGCACATCTTTGGGCGGCGCCATATACTGCGTCGAGATGACAACGACCGGGAACGAGATGTCCGGCATGTTCTCTACCTTCAGCGTCGTCGATGCATAGGCTCCCCCTGCGAACAACAGCATGACGATAATGATCACTGCTGTGATGTTCTTCATCGAAAAATCGGTTAATTTATTCATCTCTCTGACTCCTCCATTACGAATTGCTGACTACTTAGACGACACGCTTCCCTGTACCCCTTCATTTTCCATAAAAATCTTTCTTCCGTCTCATGATGCCAGTCGAATCGCGCCAATAGGAAAAGAGGATGTACGCATGAAAAGAGAGTTCTATGTATGTGCCGTTAACAATATTGTTAACGTTATGAACATATCGGGTATGTAAAAAAGTGTCAATATCTCTACCGCAAAATTAATCAATTGTTCAAATATCGGCGCAGCCGACAAAACCGCTTCGGCGCAGCAAGTGCAGCGCCGAAGCGGTTTCCTGTGAGAATAACGATGATTATTCCGTTTATTCCGTTCTTTCGAACCATTCTACCTTTTGAGAGCCTAACAATCTTTTTTGACCTTGGAACGAATCGTACACATTTAATTTATAAGCTTTCAGGAAGCGCAGATCATAGATCAAATTGCTGTCATTCACGTCAATTTTGAAATCTTTATAGCTGCCGAGCTTGAACTTTCCGTCGCTCACGGAGCCGATATTCGTAGAGCCGCCTTGCGTCCCGGTCCCTTCAAAGTCCTTGAACTCGAACTCCTTCGAAATATCGATTTTTTCCGCATCGTCTTCAAGCGCGATAATCAGCTTACGCCCTTCCGTGTTCGTCTCCGCCATCAAGTTTTTGATCAAGTTGTAATCGAAGGTCAGATGCACGCCCTGGCTGTCCAGCTGCGTATAAATCCGGTTGATCGTCAGCTTGTACGGATCAAGCTCCAGCTCCTTCAAGTTCGGTTTGACCTCTTGCAACACCTCAGGGAGCCAAAATGCAGCGGCATTCACATAAGCATCCGGCGTCTTGTCCTTTTCCGACAGCTTATCTTCCGTTACCGCTTCGCCGATCGTTACAATCATCCCGGACGTATCGAGGTCTTTCGGGATCGTGCTCGACAAGAACAGCAGCGCCGAATTTCCGGGATTGATCTTGTTCTTAATCTGTGAGACGGTCGCAGGGTACACATTTCCGTCGGGCGTTTTGAAATGGGCGACCAGCTTGGCCACGTCGGCAGAGCGCTTTTCCTGGTTGACCGACTCCAGTTCAACGGCAAAGGTATTGTTCGCATTGCCGGTGTAGGTCATGACGCGATGAATTTTAAAGTCGGCTTTTCTTCCTACGTTGGCCGTTTTGTACGTATCGCCCACGTTGACGTGCGGCACTTGCATCATCTCGGAGCGGTGAACAAATTCAAGCAAATCGCTCGCATCGGCGGACGTTCCGGTCGATCCCGTGCCGCTGCCGGTTGACGCTTTCTCCTGCAAAATAAGCTTCATTTTGGCAAATTCGTACGTGTACGGAATTTTACCGATGAATTGAAACTGTGCGGAAGCGTTCGGCGACAACCCGATCACCTTGTCGGTTCGCACCAGCTTGGCTTCCACCTTTACCGCATCGTCCAGTTCAAAGTAACCGGCCAGCTCCGGAATCGGCAGCGCTTCGGGTCCCCGGTTGGCGAGCGTTAAACCCGCCGCCAAAACATCCTGATCTTCCCAAGGCAGCCGCTGCACGCTGTTCAGCATTGCGGTATAGGAGCCGTCCTCGACGGTAAAACCGAATTCTTTGCCTAGATCGACGGCGTCCGGTTCGGAAATTTGCGGCAGCGCGTAGAACGCGATCGGCACATTCATTTTCAAATCGGCGGCGTTTTGCACGATGACCAGCTGCCACCCGTCCGTAGACACAGAGACGGGGACGGATCCCGTCAAATCGATGTCCTTTTTCACCTGCGGATTGATGCTCAAATCTTTGACACCTTTGGCATCGAGCGGGTACATGTATCCTTCGGACGTACGGAGCATGTACTGGTAGCCGGGAATCGCCACACTGCGGCTGCCCACATTTTCAAGCGTCAGAACGACGGTCGGAATGTAGTTTTTCTCGTTGCGGCTCATGTACACTTTTTTAATGGTCGTTCGAATCGGATTGGAGGCGATTTGAATCGTATTCGCCTCGCCGGGGGCTGTAACGATCGAGTAGTCGTCCGGCACTTTCACTTCGCCAATGGTGCGTTCGAAGTTCGGCTGGCTGAAATCCCATCGGATGAACTCGAAAATCAAGTCTTGGAGTTCCGTCTCCGCATTGACCGTCGCGTAGAACGATATATCCTGGTTCGATTTCGGCGTGATCCGGTTTTTGTCCTTGTCCTGCGGCAGCACATGCACCGAAATTTGATTGCCGGTCGTCGTCTTGAGCCGGACCCAGTAGTCGATAAAAAGCAGATCACTGCTGCTGCCGTTGTTCACGGTAACCGTGAAGGTGACCGTTTTGTTGCCTTGCGCCGGAAGCATTGAGACGTTCTTCAGCTCGAAGTAGCTCGAGTCATTCAGCTTGATCGTGCCGATCGTCGGCGCGGTCCCGGTCGAGACCGCTGCGCCGGTATCGGGAGTCGTTGTCCCCCCGCCGTCCGCCGCAAAGGCGGGAACGGCGGTACTGAGCGTAAGCATGGCTGCAAGCAGCAGGATACGTGCTTTGGATCGGTTGCGTTTCGTTCTGTTCATCTGGCTGTTACCTCCCTGCATTATTGAAAAAACGCCATGTTCGGTCTAATACATAATCATTCCATTCGGTCCGCTCGGCCCATTCGGATTTTCCTTCAACTGCTGCAGCATCGTATTGCCTTCGGTCTGCCATTGCTTCAATCCGTCGCGAACCGGAGTTTTCCCTTGGACGACCTCCTGCAGCACGCGCTGTCCGATGCTGTTCACCTGACGGAGGCCCGGCATATCGCGGTACAGCTTATAGTCCATTTGCGGAACGGGCAGCAGTGTCGTGAACGCCTTGATGTTGATGGACAAGCCGTCCTTCTGCTTGATGTATTTTTGTCTGGAGACGATTTGATACGAGCTGCTGGCTTTTAACCGGGCCCAATCTTCACCGTTAATGAATTTGATGAATTTCCATGCGGCATCCGGATTTTGCGATTTGGCGTTGATGCCCATAATGCCGTCCATGCTGATATAGCCGCCCAGATCCGGTGCTTCCTGATGAACCGGCAGCGTAACGACGTCCCATTCGAACGGCGAGAAGCCTTTGACGTTCTGCGCATTCTTCATCGCGTTGGACACTTGATTGATCTGACTGTAGTTAATAATCGCCATCGCGACGCGTCCCGACAAGAAATCGTCATACTGGAACGGGTTGTAGTCCTCCCCGCCCCCCTGCATCATTCTTCCCTTCATGGTAGACGGATCCTGCTGCTCCGGAGTGAGCTTCTCGGTCTTCAGCTGCAGCAGCGACTTCCAGGCTTTCTCCCACTGATCGGAGTCGACGGTCATCTTCTCCGCTTTCTCGTCGAACATTCTCAGCTGCAGCGGGGCCATGAATAATTGGCTCGCATAATACATGTCTCCGCCCATGTTGTGCGTGGAAAAAGAAAATCCGTATTTACGATTTTCCCCCTCTCCCTTGCTCAGACGGCGAGCCAGATCGAACGTTTCCTCCCAAGTCATCTTGTCTTTCGGATACGGAACGCCGGCCTCGTCGAACATTCTCTTATTATAAATGACGGCGGAAGAGCTGAATGTCGGCGCCATCGCGTACAGCTTGCCTTCGCCTACCTTCTTGAGGCCGTCGATGACGGCGGGCACGAAGTCCGACGTATCGAATTTGTCTTTCGTGATCATCGGATCGAGCTGAGTGAGCATATTGTTGGAAATGAGGTCGGTCAACTGCTCGTACTGCACCATCACGACATCCGGCGGGTTATCGCCCTGCATCACTTCTTTCAGCTTATCCATCGGATCTTTGGGTCGCTCGCCCTGCTTCGGCGGCACGTACATATACCGGTCGTCGTTCGTGGCGATCATCTCGATCTTAATATTCGGATTGGCGAACTCGAATAAATCGGTGAACCGCTGGCGGAACCACTCGTCCTCCGCGCTGTAGCCCATGCTTGTAGCGATGCGAAGCACTTGCTCTTTCTTGTCGTTGGCGTTGCCCGCCTTGTTGCAGGCTGCAAGCGTCGGCGCCATGAGCCCGATGCAAGCGGATAGTAACACTGCGCTTTTTAAAGGTTTGTTCACTTGACAATTCCCCCTTGGGTTATGAAAAATAGCCTGCATTTATCCTAATGCTTTGGGCGGTCGAATGATGATCTTTTCCCCGTCGAATTCCATGGACGCTTTGCCCTCGATGCCGAGCGCCTGCAAATAGGTTCGAGGAATTTGCAGTCGTCCGGCCCGGTCAAGCACGACATATTCCTCATGCACGTCATGAATGGTGCTTTTTCCGGCGGCCGCCTGCGCCTCCGCTTCGCTCTGATCCAGGTTCGGGTTCCGTTTGATGAATTCAGTGCTCGTCATGCCGTCGCGAATCGCCACGACCCGGTCCACCTTGCTCACGAGCGTCATATCGTGCGTGACGATGACGATCGTGACGCCAAGCTCCCGATTAAGACGGCGGAATATGTCCATGATCATATCGGATGTGCGCGTATCGACCGAGCCCGTCGGCTCGTCGGCGAGCAGCATCGAGGGACGGTTGGCGAGCGCAATCGCAATGGCGACACGCTGCTGCTCCCCCCCGGACAGCTGCTGCAGCTTGTTGTTCACCCGCTCCTTCAGACCGACCCATTCCAGCAGCTGCTTGGCGTACGGCCGGTCATACTTGCCGCTCAGCATCATCGGCATCTCGACATTTTCCAGCGCGGTCAAGTAAGGAACGAGATTTCGCGCGTTGTTTTGCCAGATGAAGCCGACCGTTTCGCGCTTGTAGCGAACCAGCTCTTCATCCGTAATTTTCAGCAGGTTCCACTCCCCGACCTGCACCTGCCCGGCCGAAGGCCGATCAAGGCCGCCTAGGATGTTCAGCAGCGTCGATTTGCCGCTGCCGCTGTTGCCGATAATCGCCATCATTTCGCCTTTAGCTACCGTAATATTGAGACCTTGCAGGGCGACCACTTCAATTTCTTCGGTTTTATATATTTTGACGAGTCCTTCGCAATGAATCACTGCATCACTTCTCCTCTCCCAGCTTCACGGCTTGATGGACGCGCAAACGCCGGATGTGAAGGAACAAGAGGGCGGCGCCGGTCAGCATCATGACCGCAACGACCGCATACAGCTGGTCCGTGTCCCTGGAATCGAATACGACGCGAAACGGCGGCACTTGCGTTTTTACGTTTTCCGCCGTTTGCAGAAACGGCAGGAATAAGTAGCTCGTCAGCTTGCCGATGCCGAGCCCCAGGGCGATCGCAAGCCCCGCGGTAAACGCCTGCTCCAGCAGCAGCATGCCAGTCAGCTGTTTTCGCGAAAGCCCCATGGCCCGCAAAACGCCGAACTGTACAACCCGGCTCGATAAATTGAAGAACCAATATAAGATATAGCCGATCAGCGAGATGAGCACCGATACGAGAAAGCCGAGGCTCAAAATCCCGAACACGCCTCCCCGGGCCGGATGCTTCTTCTGCGATATCAACTCGTTGCGCACGTCTTTCACCGTAGCGATGTCGATCTTCTTCTCCTGCAGCGTCTCGATTAGCGGTGCCACCTTCGCTCCGTCCTTCATCTTCAGCCACACCTCGTAAGGGGTGACCGGCGCCTGGTCGTAAATATATTCCAGATTCGCAATGAAAAACGGCGTCTGCTCTGGATATTGGCTCGGCCAGTACGGTACCGTTGCGACGACGATAAATTCCACCGACTGCTGGGCGATCGTAATATTCATCAAATCGCCGACCTTGACATGATTTCTCTCGGCAAAGGAACTAGGCACAATGACTGCTTGCTCGTATTGGCCGAGCAAGTTCAAATACGTATTCGGATGCACTTTGAACAAGTCTTTGCGGAACCAGGCTACCTTGGCGAAATCGACATTGTCGATCCCCATCAGCATCCCTTGGCCGAGCGACTTGCCGGACACGACGATGTTGCTCTTGGACAGCATGACCCTGGCGGCGCTTTCTACGCCTTCCAGCTCGCGAAAAATCACGAAGGGCGGCTCGATGAAGCGCATCTTCGGCGGCGCTTCCGGACCGCCGCCTCCCGGCTGGCCTGGATTTCCTCCGCCGGTGCCCTGGCCCTGCCCTTGACCTTGGCCTGGCCCCTGGCCTTGACCGCCGCCTTGGCCGCCGTCTCCTTGGCCTTGACCCGGATTTTGCTGCTGCGGCAGCTCATCGGACACGGCCTCCCAGTCCGCCTGCATGATGACGTCCGTACCGTAGGCATACAGGATGCGGTCGGTTGAATTCAAATCGATCGTTCTTGCCGCCGAAGCGTTGTATACGCCTAAGCCAAGCGTCAAAATAAGAAGCAGCATCAACGGATAATACGACGACGCGGAACGCGACAGCTGCGTCAGCGTCAAGTAGACCGGGACAGGCAAGAAGCGCTTGCCCAGCCAGTTGCCGAGCTTAAGCAGCCAAGGAAAAATACGTAAAAAAAACAATCCAAGCGCAATAATCGATAAGGCCGGTATAAAAAACAACAGCGGGTGCACCTGTAGTTGATCGGTGGTCAGTCCCGTTTTGCCGAATAAATCTTGCCTATCGCTGAACAAATAATAGCCGTAACCGGCAACCGCGATGAGGGCGACGTCCAGGTACCATTTTTGCCAAAACGGTTTTTTATCGCCGCGAGCCAGCTTCTGCTTATGGCTGACGATGGACGATTTGGCGTACACGACCGCCGGAATGACGCTTGCCATGATGGCGATGACGACGGCCGCCGCCCCGTAGAGCAGCGCTTCCGTGGAGACGCCGACCGGCACGGCCTTGCGGTCGACAAACGTCAGAAACCCGCTCGAGGAGCCGATGCTCTTCGCCATGAACCAGCCGAGCAGCGGACCGATCACCATCGCGGTCGCGCCCAGAATAAGCCCTTCCAGCAAATACACCCATATGATCTGCTTCGTGCTGCCGCCTCGGCTGCGCATCACCGCGATGACGGTCCGCTGCCGGTCAAGCGACTGCTGCGCGTTCATCACGATATAATAGAACACCATCGCGATCATCGGCGCCGCCAGCGTGAACAGCATAATTTGCAGCTGCAGGCTCTGCACTTTGAATTCCTGCAAAAGCGGGACGAACGAAATATCGACTCTTGTGTTTTTCAGCTTCTGATACAGCGTAATGTCGAGGCGTTCCAGCTTTCTCTCGAGCGGAGACAGTTGGCTCGTCTGAATATCCTTCAAATCGAAAGCATAGTACCAGTTGCCGAGATTGAGCGGGATCTTTTTATTTTTGAGCAGCTCGTCATGAAACACGTTCTCGCTCATAAAAAATGAGCCCGTTAATCCTTCAAGCCCTTGGAACCAGTACGGGCTTGCGTCGTTCTTCGGCTTGAACGTCCCGGTTACTTTAATTTTCAAGGGAGGAATGCCCATGCCGCCGGCGATCGGGTAATTGAACACGTCGCCGACATGAATATCGTTGCGGTACATCGCTTCCTCATGGATAACCGCTTCGAACACGCCGCCTTGCGGCTGATCCTTGTACCACGTCCCTTGCGTCAGCTCGACTTCGTCCTTCAAGCCGCTTTGCGCGAACAGCGTCATCTGCCGGCGTTTGCTCGGGTCGACCTTGGAAGGGTCATCCGGCGACAGCTGCGTTCCCCTGATCGACAAGCTGCGGACGTACGTTTGTGTCGGGAACAAAATTTCCTTCGGGATCTCTTCCCGTATGTATTGATCGGCTTCATTCAGCGCATCGAGCTCGGCCTGGTCGCTCCCGGCCGCCTGATAACGAATCAGCACCGAGCCGGCGGGAAGGCCGCTGCTCTTCTCCTCGAGCGATTTGGAAACTACGCGCTTGAGCGAGCCGTCCGAGTACATCGGAATGCTCGTCGTAAAGGCGACGGCCATAATCAATCCGGCCAGCGTGCTGAGCGTCAGCCAGCGCGTATTCCACATTTTGCGGGTCAAAAATCGCAGCATCGGCATTAGCGGCCCACTACTTTCTGGCCTGGCGTCAGCCCCTTGACAATTTCCACATCCGTCGGCGTCTGCTGCCCGACTTCGACGTCGACTTCCCGTTTGTTGCCCTGTTCGTCAACGACCTGCACATAGTTTCTCCCCGCATAGGAACGAAGTGCAGCAAGCGGAATGACGACCGCGTTCTCCTTGCGCTGGGTAATGACCGATATGCTCAGCGGCGTGCCGCGATTCAAGCTAGGGGGGAACGAATCCAGCTCGACAAGCAAGTAGTTATCGATCGAATCCGGCGTTTTTTGCCCGTTGTTCCCCGGGAACGTCCCGCCTCCGCCGCCCGTGCTGCCGTCCGTCTTCGGATTTGGCAATTGAAGCACCTTGCCTTTATGCTGTCCGGCCGCATTAATGTCGACGACGGTTTCCATCCCGATGGCTACCCGCTTGAGATCGTCTTGACTCAGCGTCGCCGCTACGGTCAATTTGGACAAGTCGGCGATCGTCACGATGGCATCGTACGCTTTGACCGTGTCGCCTTTTTGCAAATAAACGGACACAATTGTCCCCGCGAACGGCGCCTTCAGCTTGGCATCCGTTACGGTCTTCATCAGCTTGTTCAGTTCCTCCCGCTTCAGCTCGAAGTCGATCTTCGCCAGCTCGACCTGATCCGCGCCCATCTCGTCGGCTTTGCGCAGCGTCTCGATCATTTGCAGTTCATCCTTGCGGGTTTGCAACTGCTTCTGCTTCAGCTGGCTTTCCAGCTCCGTCACGTCGAGCTCGGCTATCAACTGGCCTTGCTCCACCTTGTCGCCGACTTTCACCGCGACATTCTTCAGCCGCCGGCTCGTTTCGTCGGTAAAATACAAATCCTCCTCGACCGTCGCCATTAACCGGCCCGCTCCGCGCACCTTCGTCTCGAGCGTATCGGTCTTCACGACATACTCCGGCTTCTTGGACAGTTTCGGCGCCGTAATGACCGGCACGGCCTCTTCCTCGTCCTCCTTCGGCAGTAAAGAGCAGCCGGAAGAGGCGAGCATCGCCGCAGCCACGCCAAGCAGCAGAACCGGCTTCCCTTTATTCTTAAGAATTGATAAATTTTCCATCCACCATTTCGAATACACGGTCGGCAACCTCCATTATTGTCGGATCATGTGTCGTCATGCAGATCGTCATCCGTTCGGTCCGGATAATATCGCGGAACACGGCCATCACCTGCGCGCCCATTTGCGAATCAAGCTCAGCCGTCGGCTCGTCGGCAAGCAGCAGGACGGGCCGGTGCGCAATCGCTTTGGCAATCGCCACGCGCTGCTGCTCGCCGCCCGACAGCTCGAACGGACGATGATGCATCCGCCGGCCGAGACCGACCAGCTCCAAGCAGTGCGTCACGCGCGACTTCCACTGCGACCGCGGCACTCCCGCCATCCGCAGCGATAATTCCACATTTTCCCAAGCGGACAAAAGAGGCATTAAAGCAAACGATTGAAATATAAATCCGATTTCTTTTCTTCTTATGTATGTCCGTTCGTCATCGCTGCAGCGGTGAAACGCATGCGTCTGGAAATAAATTTCCCCTTTGTTCGGCTGGTCCAGCCCGCCGATCATATTCAAAAGCGTCGTCTTGCCGGAACCGGACCGTCCCTTCAGCATCGCGAGCTGCGTCGGGTACAGCTCCATATGGATTCCCTTCAGCACGTGAAGCTGCTGGCCCCCTACCGGAAAGGAACGCTCCACGCCGCTGACGGTAAGCATCGGCTGGCTCGTGTCGATCTCCCGGTACGCCGCCGGTTCTGGCGCAATCCGGTCTATCGGCGGTTCTGTCGCCGCCGCGGCTTGCCCGGCTGCGGTCTCCGCTGTCGATTCGGCTGCGGCGGGCTGCGGCGCAGGCTCCTTATTTCTGCGCAGCCATAACTTCATAACGTTCCCCCTCTTTCCTGCTGCTACCTCTAGTAATCTGTATACTACATTCAACCATATCTATAGACGCTCCCGGTCAAAGAAAGGTTACAAAAAAACAATGAATTTATAAAAAATATTTCCAGTTCGGAAAAAAGGACGACGAACTGCGAAAATCTTTTTCTTCATGAAATATATGGAAATTATACTAAACGTTCGCATATTCGTCGACCCTTGTCCGCAGCACGATAACAAGCCGATTGTCTGCCCGAGCCGGCCGCCTGAATCGTGCGAAGTGCTCTTCGCTCCATCCAGTGGACGTCACAAACCTTTGAGGCAAGGAGAATGGCACCTCTATTTAAATATGACAGCGTTTCCAATTGTAACAAAAAAGCTCCATACCACGTAGGATCGTCATGTGGCATGAAGCGCTTCTGTATTATGAAATCCATATGTCACACCGATGCGTCCGTTAACGCGACCGGAACTTTTGCGAATGCTCTTTCGCCTGCTCGACGGTCGTAATCCGGTTGCGCTGCCATTCGAGCAGTATGCGGTCGATATAGCGGAAATGCACCTTCCCGGCGAATACCGCTTCTTTCAGTCCCGCCAGAATGAGCTCCTCCGGGTAACCGTCCTTGTCGATCCAGCCGGCGATCGATTCCAGCTCCATCGGCGTCAGCGGACGTCCGAATTCTTTTTCGAAGATGGAGAACACGTCTTTCCGCTCCGAACGACTGCCGGCTGCCTGTCTCTGCTGCGTCAGCCGCTCGCTCTCCAGCTCCTCGTACCGGAATTCGGCGAGCCGCTCCATCAGCGGCTTCCAGTTATACTTTTCCGAATGAACGCCCGTCGCCGGGTCCATCACTTCATCGATGAGCAGCAGCCCTTCCTTCAGCAGCTTCTGCAGCGAAGCGATTACTTTCTCCTGCGTTACGGACATCCGCGATTTAAGCTCCTCCAGCGTCGGGAAGTCCTTCCCTTCCTTCTGCTTGAAAGCCATAACATGCAAAATCAGCATCACGTCAAGCTCATGCAGCTTCAGCCGCGTGTAGTACTGGAACAGCCAGTACGGCACATCCACATGGCCATCCTGCCATCCCATGAGCAGCACGGACGGCAGCTCTACAGCCTGTTGCTCGCTACGTCTCATGCACATTGCCCCTTTCCTGCGTTACAAGCGATCGCGGTCGGCCTGCGGGGATGCTGCCCAAGCTCAAGTCCGAGCCCCCTTCGGCGGCACCTCCACCTGCTCCGGATCGAAAACAACAAGCGCGCTTGCTTACGGATACAAACGATACAGCAGCCGCGGGAACGGAATCGTCTCACGCACGTGATCGAGACCGCAAATCCATGCTACCGTACGCTCCAGACCAAGCCCGAAGCCGGAATGCGGCACCGTTCCGTATTTACGCAGATCGAGGTACCACTGGTACGCTTCCTTGGACAGCTCATGCTCCTGGAATCGCTCTTCCATCAGGTCCGGGTCGTCGATCCGCTGGCTGCCTCCGATAATTTCGCCATATCCTTCGGGCGCGATCATGTCGGCGCACAGCACCACCTCCGGACGGTTCGGATCCGGCTTCATGTAGAACGCCTTGATCCCCGTCGGATAATGGGTAATGAATACCGGCGTCTCGTATTTCTCGGCGATCACCGTCTCGTGCGGCGCGCCGAAATCTTCGCCCCACTCGAACTCGTGGCCTTCGGCCTTCAGAAACTTCACCGCTTCGTCGTATGAAATCCGCGGGAACGGCGCCTTGATTTTTTCCAGCTTCGCCACATCGCGCTCCAGCACTTCAAGCTCCTTGCGGCAGTGCTCCAGCACCGAGCCGACGATATGCGATATGAACTGCTCCTGCACTTCCAGATTTTGCTCGTGATCGACAAACGCCATCTCCGGCTCGATCATCCAGAACTCGATCAAATGCCGGCGCGTCTTCGACTTTTCCGCACGGAACGTCGGACCGAACGAATAAACACGCCCGAGCGCCATCGCCGCCGCCTCCATGTACAGCTGGCCGCTCTGCGTCAGGAACGCATCCTCGTCAAAATATTTGGTGTGAAACAAATTCGTCGTTCCTTCGCAAGAAGAAGGCGTCAAGATCGGCGGATCGACCAGCTGAAAGCCGCGCTCGTCGAAAAACTGCTGGATCGCCCGAATGATTTGCGCGCGAATCACGAGAATCGCCCGCTGCCGCGGCGAACGGATCCACAGATGGCGGTGATCCATCAGAAAATCGACGCCGTGCTCCTTCGGCGTAATCGGATAATCGCTCGTCACTTGAATCAGCTCGATCCCCGTCACCGTCAGTTCAAAGCCGCCTTTGCTGCGCGTGTCCTCGCGAACCGTGCCAGTGACATACAGGGAGCTTTCCTGCGTCAGCTTACCCGCATCCTCCCATACCTGCGCATCGACTTCGCTCTTGACGACGACGCCTTGCATGAAGCCCGACCCGTCGCGAAGCTGCAGGAAGCGGATTTTGCCGCTGGAACGCATGTTATGCAGCCAGCAGCCGATCGTCACCGTCTCGTTGATATGCCGACCCGCCTCGCGGATCATGACCAAATTACGCTTCATTGTCCCTTCCTCCCGGATGGAAATATGACTGCGGGAACCAGGGCCGCATATTTGTCCGACTGAACAAATGTTCGGGCTGATTCCCACTCTCATTATATTACACTACGCCGATTTAAAATCAACTGGTACGTATCTCTGGCAATAACAAGCTCTTCATTGGTCGGAATGACCAGCACCTGCACGCGGGAGGCCGGCGTCGTAATCAACCGTTCCGCCGACGAACGCTGCGCATTCACCGTTTCGTCCAGTTCGACTCCAAGGAAACTCAGATTGCGGCATACCGCCTCGCGCAAGGGCGCCGAATTCTCGCCCACCCCGGCCGTGAACACGATCGCATCCAGCCCGTTCATCGCCGCCGCATAGGCGCCGATATATTTGCGCAGACGGTATTCGTACATGTCGAACGCCAGCTTCGCGTTCGCGTCGCCGTCCGCCATCGCCTGTTGAATTTCGCGCATATCGCTGCCGAGCCGCGAAATCGCCAGCAGCCCGCTATGCTTGTTCAGCATGGAGTTGACTTCGCTGAGCGTCAAATCTTCTTTCCCCATGGCGAACGGCACGATCGCCGGGTCGATATCGCCGCTGCGCGTCCCCATCATGAGCCCTTCGAGCGGCGTCATGCCCATGCTCGTGTCCACAGAGCGGCCGCTTACGATCGCCGCGCAGCTGGCGCCGTTGCCGATATGGCATGTGATCAGCTTCAGCTCCTCGAGCGGCCGGCCAAGCAGCGCCGCCGCTCTCTCGCTGACGTAAGCGTGCGACGTGCCGTGAAAGCCGTAACGGCGAATTTTATGCCGCTTGTACAGCACCGATGGAATCGGATACAAATAAGCGACAGGCGGCATCGTCTGATGGAAAGCGGTGTCGAACACGACCGCCTGCGGCACGTCCGGCATATTCGCTTCCACCGCCAGGATGCCCTGCATGTGCGCCGGATTATGCAGCGGCGCCAGCTCGAACAGCCGCTTGATCTCCCGCTTCACCTCTTCGTCGACCAGAACGGAGCTGGCGAACGATTCGCCGCCGTGAACGACCCGGTGGCCTACGGCTTCAATCTCGCTTGACGATTTCAGCACGCCGTGCGCCGGATGCACGAGCAAGTCGAGCACCTTGCGGATCGCCGTCGTGTGCTCCAATATTTCCTCGACGGCATGTACCTCGGGCTTGCCGGCCGGTTCATACGTTACAATCGCCGAATCCATCCCGATCCGCTCAACTTTGCCTGCGGCAATGACCGTTTCCTCCCGCATATCGTACAGCTGAAATTTCACCGAAGAACTGCCGGCATTGATGACGAGAATGTTCATACCCGGTCACCGTCCCTGTCATAGCTGAAAAAGCCTTGTCCCGTCTTCGTACCGAGCTGTCCTGCGCGAACCATTTGCTTAAGCAGCACAGCCGGCCGGTATTTGACGTCGCCAAATTCGCGGAACATGCGCTCCATCGCGTCGAGGATCGAATCAAGCCCGAACCGGTCCGCCATCTCGAGCGGCCCGTAGCGGAAATCGTAGCCGAGCCGCATCGCGCTGTCGATATCTTCGGCGCTGGCGACGCGCTCCGACAACACGTGCATCGCTTCGTTGATCAATACGCAAATGAGCCGCGTCGTCACGAAGCCGGGCGACTCGTATACCTGAATGCCCCGCGACTGAATCGTTTCCTCGACAAAACGCCTTGTCCGGCCGAACGTGTCGTCGCTCGTTCGAAGCCCTCTTATAATTTCCACCAAATGTATTTTTGAAACGGGATAAATGAAATGAAGACCGATGACGCGTTCCGGGCGCGCTGTTACCGCTGCCATCTCAGTCAAGCTGAGCGTGGATGTATTGCTCGCCAGAATGACCGGTTCCGGACAAAGCGCATCAAGCTGCCGGAACACTTCCTTCTTCAACGCAAGCTCCTCGTTTACGGATTCAATGACCATATCGCAGCTCGACAGCAGCTGCCAGTCGGTCTCGAAATGAATTTTGCCCGTTATGATTTTTTTCTCCGCTGCGGTGATCGCCCATTTCTCCATCTGCTTGTCCAGGCTCATCCCGATGCCTTGGCTCGCCCGTTCCAGCTTCTCCGCATTTTTATCGATCAGGACGACCTCAAGGCCTCGGGCCGCGGTCATCTCCGCAATACCTTGTCCCATGGTACCGGCGCCTACGACGCCGATTCTGCTTACTGCCATTCGTGCTGCCCCCTTTTGCATGACTCTCCCGTTCTTATTATATACCGAACGCCGGCCGGATGCTGATACAAAGATCACAGGAAACGAACAACCCGTGGCGTTCGGCTTGCTCCATGTGCATGCAATCGCAAGGGCGTGGCCGGCCGTTCGAGCCACAAGCTCCGGGCCCGGGTTATCCGCCTGCCAATCGCCCATTCGCCCGGCACCAGGCCCGGACTTATTCCAGCATGCCGATCAGCCTCTCCATCTGCATCCCTCTCGAGCCCTTGATCAAAATGACATCATCCTCCGCTTGTGCCGCCGCTTTCAGCTGCTCCGCAAGCGATTCCATTCGGTCGAACGAGCATACGCGTTCGGCTGGAAATGAAGCGGCTACAGCCCCTTCGGCAATAGCCCGGCCGAGCCTCCCGAGCGTGAACACGAAGTCAACGGCGTCGCAAGAGATACCCTCGCCGACCTCGCGATGGTATTCCGTCTCCCGTTCGCCCAGCTCCAGCATGTCGCCGAGCACAAGAAACTTGCGGCGGTAGCCGTTCAGCTCGGCCAAGCTGCGGATCGCCGCTTTCATCGAAGCGGGCGAGGCATTCCATGCATCATTGATGATGTGATGGCCGCCTTGGGTGCGGATGCGCTCCATGCGCATCGGCGTTAAGGTCACCTGCCGCAGCCCTTCGGCGATCTGGCGGTGAGGCAGTCCGTACCGATCAGCAGCGGCATACGCGGCCAGCGCGTTGCCGACATGATGCAGGCCGAGCAGCGGCAGCTCCAGCCGATCCGGCCGGCCGTCGATCCGAAACGAAATGCCGCTGCCAGACTGCTCCTCATCCGTCGCAGCATACGTATTCCCGGCCTGCTGACCGAAGCGGATGACGTCCACTGTTCCTTCCAGCTGCCGGATCGTCTCGCTCCCGGTTAACAGCGGTTCATCCCCGTTGATGATCAGCGCCCCGCCCGGCATGAGCCCTGCCGCGATTTCAAGCTTCGCCGCCGCAATTTCCTCTCTGGTACCGAGGTCGGCCAAATGGGACAAGCCGATCATCGTAATGATCGCCGCATCGGGACGCGCAAGCAGCGACAAACGCTCGATCTGCCCCCGCTCGCTCATCCCCATCTCAATGATCGCGAAGTCGTCCGTTTCTTTCATATCCAGCAGCGTCAGCGGAACGCCGACCTGGCTGTTCAAGTTGCCCTGCGTTTTATGCACCCGGTAAGCCGTACGGAATATCGAATCCAGCATGTCTTTCGTCGATGTTTTGCCGTTGCTGCCCGTGACGGCGATGATCTTGACAGGCAGCTGGACGCGGTACGCGGCAGCCAGCCGTTGAAGCGCCGACAACGTATCGTCCACCATAATGAGCGGGATGTCTTCGGGAGGATGCGGACGGTCTTTTTGCCATAAGGACGCGGCAGCCCCTTTCCTCATCGCCTCTTCTACGTACCGGTGTCCGTCGTCCAGACGAACGATCGGAACGAACAACTGTCCCGGCACAATCGTCCTGGAATCAATGGAGACGCCTTGCGCGACAAGCCCCTCATACTCGAGCCTCAACCCTTCGCCCTGCGCCATCTGCTCGATATCTGCCAAAGATCGCTTGATCATGATTGGCTCCCTCCCCCGTTCTCCCCATTATAGCCGCTCTGCTCTTGTCTTTAAAAGCGACGGTTGATCGCGAGTAAAAAGAAAAGCCTGCCTGGTCCTTCCGGACCTGACAGGCTCGCGATATTGCGATTATTTGTACGCAAGACGCGCGTTATGCGCCGCTTCGTACTGCGTGATTTTATCCTCATGCTGAAGCGTCAGGCCGATATCGTCAAGCCCTTGCAGCAGAAACTGGCGGCGGTGCTCATCCAGATCGAAGCTGATGGAAAGGCCCTGATCGTCGGTGATCTTCTTGCTCTCGAGATCGACGTTCAGCTTGTAGCCTTCCGCAGCCGTCGTGCGCTGGAACAGCTCTTCCACTTGCTCTTCGCTCAGCTTGATCGGCAAAATGCCGTTTTTGAAGCAGTTGTTGTAAAAAATGTCGGCGTAGGACGGCGCGATGATGACGCGGAATCCATAATCCTGAATCGCCCAAGGCGCGTGCTCGCGGGAGGAGCCGCAGCCGAAGTTGGCGCGGGAGACCAGCACCGAAGCACCTTGATAGCGTGGCTGGTTCAAGCTGAAACTTGAAATTTCTTTGCCGCTTTGGTCAAAGCGCCATTCGAAGAACAAAAACTGGCCGAAGCCGGAGCGCTCGATCCGCTTCAAAAATTGTTTGGGGATAATGGCGTCCGTATCTACGTTGACGCGGTCCACCGGGCCCACAATACCGGTATGCTGTTTAAAAGCTTCCATGTCCGTTACTCCTCACATCGATAAAATTTATATTAAGCTTCCTGCTTTACTTTAAACTTCCAGTCGCGCACATCCGTGAAGCGCCCTTCGATAGCAGCAGCTGCAGCCATGGCCGGGGATACGAGATGCGTTCGTCCGTCGCGGCCTTGACGCCCTTCGAAGTTACGGTTCGACGTGGATGCGCAGCGCTCGCCCGGCTTCAGCACGTCCGGGTTCATCGCCAGACACATACTGCAGCCTGCATCGCGCCATTCGAAACCGGCTTCGGTGAAAATCTTGTCGAGCCCTTCTTTTTCCGCTTGAATTTTCACGCGGCCCGAACCGGGAACGACGATCGCCGTAACGTTCGGCGATACTTTATAGCCTTGCGCCACGGCTGCTGCTGCGCGAAGGTCTTCGATCCGGCCGTTCGTACAGGAACCGATAAATACGTAGTCGACCGGAATTTCCGTCATTGGCGTGCCCGGTTTCAGCCCCATGTACTCGATCGCTTTTTCCGCTGCCTTGCGCTCGTTGTCCGTGGTGAAGTCTGCCGGATTCGGTACGGTCGAAGTGACGTTCGTCCCCATGCCAGGGCTTGTACCCCAGGTCACTTGCGGGATCAGACTGTCGGCGTCGAACTCGACAATGCGGTCGTACACAGCGCCTTCGTCGGTCGTAAGCTTCTTCCACTCGGCTACCGCAGCGTCAAATGCAGCGCCTTGAGGCACATATTCGCGTCCGCGCAAATATTCGAACGTCGTTTCGTCCGGCGCGATCAGGCCCGCTCTTGCGCCCGCCTCGATGGACATGTTGCAGACGGTCATCCGCTCTTCCATGGACAGCCCGCGGATTGATTCGCCCGTGTACTCGATAACGTAGCCGGTTGCGAAGTCCGTGCCGTATTTCGCGATAACGCCGAGAATCAAGTCCTTCGCCGTTACGCCCGGGTTCAGCTTGCCGTTAATGCGCACTTCCAGCGTCTTGGCTTTCGATTGCTGCAAGCATTGCGTCGCGAGCACATGCTCCACTTCGCTCGTACCGATACCGAATGCCAGTGCGCCGAACGCGCCGTGCGTCGACGTATGGCTGTCGCCGCAAACGATCGTTTTGCCGGGATGCGTCAGGCCGAGCTCCGGTCCCATAACGTGCACGACACCTTGGTCGATGCTGTCGAGGTCAAATAATGTGACACCAAAATCGGCGCAGTTTTTGGACAGTGTGTCGATTTGCTGCTTGGAGATCGGGTCCGTAATGTTGAAACGGTCCTTCGTTGGTACGTTGTGGTCCATCGTTGCGTACGTCAGATCCGGACGGCGCACCTTGCGGCCGCTCATGCGAAGCCCTTCGAACGCTTGCGGGGACGTCACTTCATGCACGAGCTGCAAGTCGATATAAATGATGCTCGGCTTGCCTTCTTCCGATTGAATGACATGATTGTCCCAGATTTTCTCGAACATTGTTTTTGCCATCGTTTCCACCTCAATTAATTAGGTATGCCAAAAAGGATTGCATATTGGATAATTCATATGGTACCATTTCCATCTTCATTGTTCCAAGATATAATATCTATAACATTGATAGGTTTTTGCTATAATAATGGATAAAGAGCAGGCTTCAGTCAAACCATCGCTCTTCATCCCACTTCCGCCGCGTGAGGGAACGCGGTAATTATGCCAAGGAGAATAACCCGATGGAACTTCGTCAACTCCAGTACGCTTTGCAAATCGCCATTGAAAAAAATTTCTCGCGCGCTGCCGAGAAGCTGCACATCGCCCAGCCATCGCTCAGCCAGCAGCTGTCCAAGCTGGAAAAAGAAATCGGCGTTCTGCTGTTCCAGCGAACGACGAACTCGGTGGAGGTCACTCATGCCGGGGCGCTGTTCGTGGAAAAGGCGCAAAACATTCTCGATATGGTCGAGCAGCTCAAAATCGAGATGGACGACATCTCGCAAATGCGCAAGGGCAAGCTTGTCGTCGGCAGCCTGCCGATTACCGGGGCGCATGTGCTGCCGCGCGTGCTCCCGGTGTTCCAGGAGCGATACCCGGAAATCGAGATCGTGCTCGTCGAGGATACGTCGGCTAACCTGGAGAACTTAACGGCCAGCGGGGGAGCCGATATCAGCCTGCTGTCGCTGCCGCTCTCCGATGAGGCGCTGGACTTTGAAGCGGTCATTGAAGAGGAGATCGTGCTCGCCGTCCCTCCGAATCACGGACTGGCGCGCGCCGAGGCGCCGGCCGATCTCAGACTGCTGAAGGACGAGCCGTTTATCGCGCTCAAGAAAGGGCAGGGCTTCCGGCAAATTACGCTGCAGCTGTGCAGCAAAGCCGGCTTTACGCCGAGAATCGTGTTCGAGAGCAGCAATATCGAAACGGTGCAATCGCTCGTCGCCGCCGGCATGGGCATCGCGTTCGTGCCCCACATGGTATCGAGAGGACGGTGGAGCGAGATTGCCCCCGCCTACCTGCCGCTCTCGAACCGGCCGACGCGGACGCTGGTCGTTGCGTACCGCAAAGGACGCTACTTGTCCAAAGCCGTCGCCGCCTTCATGGATACGTTCCGCGAAGTGATGAAGCCGTAATGACGGCTGTAGCCGACTGGAACCACGAACACGCCGTTTGCCGGCTCCGGTGCGACTCGACCAGCGCCAATATCGTGCCCCCGCGATCCGCTCCGGCTTTTATTCGTACAGATGAGGTCTGCGGTCTTCGAATATCGGGATGCGGCTGCGCACCTCCGGCACCGTCCCCATGTCGACTTGGGCGCGAATGATTTGTTCCGTGCCGTCGCCTTCCGCCAGCACCTCGCCCCAAGGATCGATGACCATGGAATGGCCGAAAAACTCCGTCGTTCCGCTGATCCCCACCCGGTTGCAGGAGACGACGAACATTTGGTTCTCGATCGCCCGCGCCATCAGCAGCGTACGCCAATGATGCAGCCGCGGGTTCGGCCATTCCGCCGGCACGAACAAGATTTGCGCGCCGCCGAGCGCCAGCTTTCTTGTCAGCTCCGGGAAGCGGATGTCGTAGCAGATCATCATGCCCGCCGGCACGCCATCCAGCTCCAGCTGCCCCACCCGGTCGCCGCTTTGCAGAAACTTTTCCTCGTCCATCAGCCTGAACAAATGGATTTTGGAGTAATCCGCGATTTGCCGGCCTTCCCTGTCATAAGCATACATCGTATTGTATACGCCGCCGGCTTTCTTCTCCGCGATCGATCCGCCGATGATCATGACGCCGTGCTTCCGGCTAAAGGCCGACAGCAGCGCCTTCGTGCGCTCGCCGTTTACGTCGGACAGTTCGTGAATTCGCTCCAGCGCATAGCCGGTGTTCCACATTTCCGGGAACAGAATAACGTCCGGCTTCGTAGCATGCGCCACCGCCTGCTCCAGCATTTGTTCCAGCTTGGCGTAGTTGCGTTCCGGTTCGCCGATCGCGATATCCATCTGCAGCAGCGCCAAGTTCCATACTGTATGTGCCATTTGCATTCTTCACCTTTCTCCCTGCATGGTTGCAGCATTGCTTCCTATATATGATAGTGCAAGCGCGCAGCAACTTCAATGACAGGATGCGGCAAGGGACGCTGATGATTTCTCGCGTCCGGCTTTCCGGCTAATCACTCCCCTCCTGCCGCCTTCCAGCAAGGCGCCGCCCAGTATACACTGTCCAGTTTTCATGTTACATTAATCATATCCGCTTAAACGGTCTTTTTTTGTTGTTTCAAGCGATTCTACATAAAAATGGAGTGAACCATAGATGAATTCATCCAGTCCATCCCCGGTCAGCGCCTTCCCGATCCGTCCGGCCGACCGCCTCCAGTCCCTTCCGACCCAGTTCTTCGCCAAGCTGGTGAGCCGGGCGAACGAACAGATCGCCGCCGGTCACGACGTGATCAATCTCGGACAAGGCAACCCCGACCGCCCTACGCCGCCGCATATCGTGCGCGCCCTGCAGGAAGCGGCGGAAAACCCGCAGTACCACAAATACCCGCCGTTCAATGGCTTTTTGTTTTTAAAGCAAGCGGTCGCGCAGCGGTATAAAGAAGACTACGGCGTAGATCTCGACCCGGAGACGGAAGTTGCGATCTTGTTCGGCGGCAAAACCGGGCTCGTCGAAATCGCCCAATGCCTGCTCAATCCCGGCGATGTGTGCCTTGTACCCGACCCGGGATACCCGGACTACTGGTCCGGCGTTGCGCTGTCCGGCGCCCGCATGGCGTTCATGCCGCTTCGCGAGTCGAACCGCTTTTTGCCTGATTACAGCGAACTGTCGGCGGACGATCTCAACAAAGCGAAGCTCATGTTCATCAACTACCCGAACAATCCGACGGCGGTGTCCGCTCCCGCTTCATTCTACGACGAGACGATCCGCTTCGCGGCGAAGCATAATATCGTCGTCGCGAGCGACTTCGCGTACGGGGCGATCGGCTTCGACGGCCAGAAGCCCGTCAGCTTCCTGCAGCAGCCGGGAGCCAAGGAAGTCGGCGTCGAGTTTTATACGCTGTCCAAGACCTACAACATGGCAGGCTGGCGCGTCGGCTTCGCGCTCGGCAACCGGGAAGTCGTCCGCATGATCAACCTGATTCAGGATCATTACTACTGCAGCTTGTTCGGCGGCATTCAAGTCGCGGCGGCGGCAGCGCTGACCGGTCCGCAGGATTGCGTAAGCGAGCTCGTGTCGGTCTACCAGAGCCGGCGCGACGCCCTCTTCGCCTCCCTGGACCGGATCGGCTGGCAGGCGAACCGCTCACAGGGCTCCTTCTTCACCTGGCTGCCCGTGCCGAAGGGCTATACCTCGGCTTCGCTGGCCGATCAGCTGCTGACGGAAGCGAAGATCGTCGTCGCGCCCGGCATCGGCTTCGGGGAGAGCGGCGAAGGATATGTAAGGCTGGGACTGCTCAGCTCGGAGGCCAGATTGCAGGAAGCAGTAGAGCGGATCGCGAAGCTGAACCTGTTCGGATGACACCTTTACAAAGGCTAACCGGCGTGCTATCCTTATAGGAAAGTGAAACGTATTGATGGGAATAGTAGGAAGCGTCCACGCGTGCCAGAGAGTAAATTCCACCGGCTGAGAGAATTTACCGCGATGCCTTGCCGAACCCGCCCCTGAACGGTCAACGAAGAGTTGAACGGCGCCCTGCCGTTACTAGGGATGGAAGACGGATGAGCGCTGCTCATCAATTAAGGTGGTACCGCGGAAGTTAGAAGGCTTTCGTCCTTAGAGGACGGGGCCTTTTTCGTTTTTCCCCGGTCCTTGCTCCCGCTCGCGCGACACCCGGGGACTTTGTTGAATCGATACGCCGGGTAGCGCTGAATCGCACATTTATTGTCCAGAAAGAAGGTTGCATATCATGCAGCAGACGATCGTTGTCAAAATCGGCAGCAGCTCGCTAACGTCCGACGAAGGAGGACTGAATCGAGACAAAATCATGTTTTTCGCCGGAGAGCTTGCGGCGCTGCATCGTCAAGGCTACTCCGTGCTGCTCGTCACCTCCGGCGCCGTCGCCGCAGGCTTCCGCCAGCTGGGGTATACGTCCCGGCCGAAACTTTTGCACGAGAAGCAAGCCTCCGCGTCGGTCGGGCAGGCGCTGCTCATGCAGGCTTATCACGAAGCGTTCGCCCGGCACGATGTCCGCGTCGGCCAAATTTTGCTGACGCGGCCGGACTTTTCCAATCGCAAACGAATCCATAATGCGCTGATGACGATCGACGAACTGCTTCGCCGCCGCATCGTTCCGATCATTAACGAGAACGACACCGTCTCGGTCGACGAACTCAAGTTCAGCGAGAACGATACGCTGTCCGCCCTGGTCGCCAATCTCGTCCGCGCGCGCAGATTGCTGATCTTGACCGATACGGACGGCTTATACACCGCCGACCCGCGCAAGCATGCCGATGCGACGCGAATCGACCGCGTGCTGGAGCTGAGCGAAGACATCTTCCGGGTCGCCGGCGGGTCCGGCTCCATGGTCGGCACCGGCGGCATGCGCTCGAAGATCGAGGCGGCCCGCGTCGCGATGCGCGGCGGTGTGCCGGTGTTCATCGGCCAGGTGACGGAGCCGGGCGATTTGTCCGACGCCGTGGACGGCAGCGGGAAAGGGACGTATTTCGATACGGACGCCCACAACCTACCGATGAAGAAGCAATGGCTCGGCTTTCATTCCGAGCCGCAGGGCTTCGTCGCTGTGGACCACGGCGCCGAGGCAGCGCTTGTCACCGGCGGCAAAAGCTTGCTCCCGGCGGGCGTCAAGGAAGTACGCGGCGAATTCCACCCCGGCGATGTCATCGAGGTAACGAACACGAACGGCCAGACGATTGGCCGCGGCGTCGTCAATTACGCTTCGTGGCAGCTGCAGGCGGTCGCCGGCATGAGCACCGAGGAAGTGCAAAAGCGGATCGAAGTGATCCGCATCGAAGTCATTCACCGCGACGAATGGATTACGCTTGCCGAAAAACATAAGGTTCACGATATGACTCCATAAGCAAATGATGGAGGTTAACTACTTACGTATAGGGGGAGAAACCAGATGACGATGACAAGCCAAGCCCATACGGTCAGCGAAACCGTACAAAAGGCGACTCTTGCCAAAAAAGCAGCTCCAAGGCTGGGCCTGCTGACAACGGAACAAAAAAACAAGGCGCTCCTGCAGATGGCTGATGCACTCGTAGCCGAAGCCCCGTCGATTATCGCCGCCAACGGCGAGGATTTACAGCGCGGCCGGGAAAACGGCACCTCGGAAGCGCTGCTTGACCGGCTGGCGCTGAACCCGCAGCGGATCGAAGCGATGGCGGACGGTCTGCGTCAAGTGACGCATTTGACCGATCCGATCGGAGAAACGCTGGAATCGTTCGAACGCCCGAACGGTCTGCAGATCCGCAAAATCCGCGTGCCGCTCGGCGTCGTCGCTATGATCTACGAAGCGCGCCCGAACGTGACGGTGGACGCAGCGGGATTATGTCTCAAGACAGGCAACGCGGTTGTGCTGCGCGGCAGCTCCTCCGCCCTTTCTTCGAATAAGCGCATCGTGGAAGTGCTGCATGGCGCGCTCGCCGAAACCGACGTGCCGGCCGACGCGCTGCAACTGATCGTCGACCCAAGCCGTTCCTCCGTGGACGAATTGATGAAGCTGAACGGCCTGATCGACGTCATCATTCCGCGCGGCGGCGCAGCGCTGATCAACAACGTCGTGAAAAACGCTTCCGTGCCTGTCATCGAAACCGGCGCAGGCATTTGCCATACGTACATCGATGAGAGCGCGCAGCTCGAGATGGCGCTGCAAATCGCCGTCAACGCCAAAGTGCAGCGGCCTTCGGTGTGCAATTCGATGGAGACACTGCTCGTGCACCGCGCTTTTGCCGAACGCCATCTGGGTCTCGTTGCGGATCAGTTCGTTCAGCAGCGCGTCGAGCTTCGCGGCGATGCGAACGCCCGGAAGCTCGTGCCGGCGATCAATGAAGCATCGGCGCAAGACTGGGATACCGAATACAACGATTATATTTTGAACGTGCGCGTCGTCGATAGCCTGGATGACGCGCTCGAGCATATTCGAGCGCACAGCACGATGCATTCCGAATGCATCGTGACGGAAGACGCGGCGAACGCCGCCCGCTTCCTGCAGGAAGTCGATGCAGCCGCCGTCTACCATAACGCCTCCACCCGCTTCACCGACGGGTTCGAATTCGGATTCGGCGCGGAGATCGGCATCAGCACGCAGAAGCTGCACGCTCGCGGCCCGATGGGGCTGCCTGAATTGACTTCGATCAAATACTGCGTCACCGGCAGCGGCCAAATCCGCGGTTAATCCGCACATAGCGAAGAAAGGGGCTACATTCGATGACATCCTCTATATCTCAGGCGAGCATGGCCTTTATCGGCGCAGGCTCGATGGCCGAAGCGATTATCCGCGGCTTAACCGCGAAGGGCGAAGGGCCGGCAAGCCGCCTCTTCGTCATCAATCGTTCGGACACGGCCAAGCTGGAGTCGCTTCACGCGCGTTACGGCGTCAGCTATGCCGCGTCGCAAGGGCAAAAGGACGAAGCGATCTCTCACGCGGATATTATCGTACTCGCATTCAAGCCGAAGGACGCCGTGGATGGGCTGATCGGTATCCGTTCGCTTGTGCGTCCGGAGCAGCTGATCGTATCCGTTATCGCCGGCATGTCGATCGATACGATCAAAGGACTGCTCGGCAGCGACAGCCAGCCGGTCGTCCGCACGATGCCGAACACTTCGAGCACGATCGGGCTCGGCGCCACCGGCATCAGCTTCTCTTCCACCGTTAGCACCGATCAGCGTGAGCTGGCGCTCGCGATGTTCGGCGCGACCGGCATCGTCTCCGTTGTCGACGAACCGCTGCTGAATGCCGTAAACGGCGTTTCCGGCAGCGGTCCCGCTTATATTTATTATATGATGGAAGCGATGATCGCCGGCGGCGTCGAGCTCGGCCTCGATCCGGAAGAAGCGCGCCGCCTTACGGTGCAAACCGTGCTGGGCGCCGCGCACATGGTGCAGACGACCGGCGAAGATCCGGCGGAGCTGCGCCGCAAAGTAACGTCCCCGGGCGGAACGACGCAAGCGGCGATCGAAACGCTCGACAGCCACGGCTTTGCCGAAGGCGTCGCCAAGGCGATGGTCCGCTGCGCGGAACGCGCCGGCGAGATGGGCGCGGCGATCAGCGCATCCGTCACTTCCCAAACCAAATAAAGTAGGTGTATTTCATTGCCATCCGCTACTACTCATGCGGCCTGCTGCCTGGCCACATACCGTTGTTACGATGAGAAAGCCGATTTTCATAAAAAAGCGCTCGGCATTGCCGTCGGGCTGACCGTAGGCAGTTGGACAGACCTGCCCGATGCGCGTAAAGCCGAAATGGAAAAGCATCTCGGCCGCGTCGTTCAGGTAGACGTTCACGAGCCAGCGGCTAGTGAACCGGCATCCGCCCGATACGCGGATATCCAAATCGCTTATCCCGATGTCAATTTCAGCCGTGACATTCCCGCCCTGCTCGTCACCGTATTCGGAAAGCTGTCGATGGACGGACGCATCAAGCTGATTGACCTCGATGTCTCGGACGGCTTTCGCTCCGCCTTCCCGGGACCGCGCTTCGGCATTCAAGGCGTTCGCGACCTGCTTGGCGTCCACGACCGCCCGCTGCTGATGAGCATATTCAAGTCTGTCATCGGCCACGATCTGCCGGCGCTGCGCGAGCAGTTTTACCAGCAGGCCGCAGGCGGCGTCGATCTGATCAAGGACGACGAGATATTGTTCGAGAACCCGCAGACGCCGATTGAACAGCGCGTCGAAGTGTGTATGGAAGCGGCGGCGCAAGCTTCGCAAGTGACCGGTCAAAAGCTGCTGTATGCGGCGAACTTGACAGGTCCGACATTCGGGCTGATCGAGCAGGCGAGAAAAGCGATCCATGCCGGCGCGAATGCGCTGCTGTTCAATGTGCTCGCATATGGATTCGACGCCTTGAGCGAGCTGAGCCGCCACCCGGACATCCGCGTGCCGATTATGGCGCACCCTGCGCTGGCCGGCGCATATTATCCGTCTCCGTATCACGGGATCGCAGCGAACGTGCTGCTCGGCAAGCTGATGCGGCTGGCCGGTGCCGATCTCGTGCTGTTCCCTTCGCCTTACGGGTCGGTCGTCATGCCGCGCGAAGAGAACATGGCGATCAAGGAAGCGCTGCTGACCGATAGCGCCGCACCGCTGAAGCGCAGCTTCCCCGTTCCGTCTGCGGGCATTCACCCCGGCCTTGTGCCGCTCATTCTGAAAGACTTCGGCGGCGAAGTCGTCGTAAACGCCGGCGGCGGCGTACATGGTCATCCGATGGGAGCGGCAGCCGGCGGACGCGCGTTCCGCCAAGCGATTGACGGCTGTCTGGCAGGCACACCTCTCCGGCAATACGCCGCGGACGGTCATCCGGAGCTGCAGGCGGCGATCGACGCATGGGGGCTGAAAGAATGAGCAAGCAGCGCGTCATCTTTTGCGACTTTGACGGCACCATCACCGTCAACGATAACATCGTTGCGATCATGAAGCATTTTCAGCCGCCCGGTTGGGACGAGCTGGTTCAGCAAGTCATATCGAAGCAAATCTCGGTTCGCGAAGGCGTAGGGCGTATGTTCGCCCTGCTCCCTGCTTCCCGCAAGCAGGAAGTGATCGATTACGCGATCGGCAACGTAACGATCCGCGCCGGCTTTCAGGAACTGCTCGATTACTGCCGCCGGGAGAACATTATTTTCTACGTGACCAGCGGTGGGATCGACTTTTTCGTGTATCCGGTTTTATCGGCATTTCCGATTCCGAAAGATCACATTTATTGCAACGGGAGCGACTTTAGCGGCAGCCATATCCGTATTGTGTGGCCTCATGCGTGCGACGAGCACTGCCATAACGATTGCGGCATGTGCAAGACGGCCATTATCCGTTCGTTCCCTGCCGAAGCGCATGAGCGTATTTTGATCGGCGACAGCGTAACCGACTTCGAAGGAGCGAAGCTCGTCGACGTTGTGTTCGCCCGTTCCCATCTGGTGCAGCTGTGCGAGGATTTGAAGCTGAATTATTATCCCTTTGACGATTTCTTCGATGTCGTCAAGCGGCTAGAGGAGATGAAATAGCGTGAGTTTCAGCGATATTCGATTGGAAGAGAAGCAGCAGGCGTTTGCCGAGCTGCGCGAGATTAAGACGCTGCTGGCCTCGCGCGGCATGTTTCCGGGTACGAGCGGCAACCTGTCGATCCGTACAGGCGCCTTCGCGAAGGAACAGTTCGCCTTCGCCATTACAGCCAGCGGCAAAGACAAGTCCGTCAATACGCCGTCCGATTATTTGCTCGTCGATCAGGACGGGAAACCGATTGAAGCGACGGGCCTGAAGCCGTCGGCAGAAACGCTCATTCATTGCGAGATCTACAAGCATACCGGTTGCGGCGCGATTTTCCACGTCCATACGGTGTTCAACAATTTGGCATCCGAGCTGTTCTGGGAACGCGGCTCGATTCCGGTCGACGGCGTCGAGCTGATCAAAGCGTTCAACATCTGGGAAGAAGAGGCGCAGATCGAAATCCCGATCCTGCCCAACTACGCGGATATTCCGCGGATCGCCGAGCTGGTCGAAGGCGCGATCCAGCCGCGCATCCCCGGCATCATGCTGCGCAAGCACGGGATCTATGCCTGGGGCGCCAACGCCTTCGAAGCCAAACGTCATCTGGAAGCGTTCGAATTTTTGTTCGAGTACGTCTACCGCTGGGCTTTGCTGAACAAATAGAGCTTACGGGCCAACCGAAACCTAACTCCCGAACGCATAAAGTGTGTTACGGGAGTTTTTCTTGCGCTCCGATCTTGCCGCTCAGGCAACGCGCCCGGCCCAAGATACCGCTCAGAGATCGAACCAGTGCAATAAGCCATCGCTCAATTTTCCCATGTAAAAGAGGTATACGCATGCAGTTGGAGAAGCCCTTGCCTGCAAGAACGATTCGCGCCCGAGCGCTTGCAAGCCACCCTTTGTTTCATCATTTCGTCATCGTCCTCATTATCCTGAACGCCATTCTCGTTGGAATGGAGACGTATCCCGCGCTTTACGAGCCCCACGAGCGGTTGTTTTACTGGGCGGACCGCGTGCTGCTGTGGCTTTTTACGGTGGAGCTGGGGCTGCGGATTTGGGCCGCGCGCCCGCTTCATTCTTTTTTCAAGGACGGTTGGAACGTATTTGATCTTCTGATTGTGCTCAGCGGACATTTGTTTACCGATACAAGCCTGATAACCCTTCTGCGTATCCTGCGGATCTTGCGGGTGCTGCGGGCCATCTCAGCCATTCCTTCACTGCGGCGAATCGTGAACGCCCTTCTGCTCACGATACCGGCGCTCGGGAATATCACGCTGCTTCTCAGCCTGCTGTTCTACATTTTCGCCGTCATCGGAACGAACCTGTTCTCTGCGCTCGAACCGGAATATTTTGGCTCGCTGCATCAATCGCTGCTGACGCTGTTTCAGATCATTCTGGTCGATGGCGTAATGGACATTGTGCGTCCGCTGCTGGACGTGATGCCGTGGTCCTGGATTTATTTTGTCGTGTTTATACTGCTTGGCACCTTCGTGATTTTCAACTTGTTCGTCGGCGTCATCGTCAGCAATATAGAGAAGGTCGAACGTGAGGACCGGGAAGAAGACCATGCGGAATTGGCTGCACTGCGGACCGATCTGAAGTTCATGCGCGATGAGCTTCGCGAGATCAAACAGCTCTTGGAAAAGAATCGCGAATGATCGCCGCAATGATCTGCAATCCCCAGTTTTCATGAACGACCCCGACCACTTAAGCGGCAAAAAAGGCTTTGATCTATGCGATCAAAGCCTTTTCCATACTGCCTTATTATTTTCCGTATTCGCTCGGGCTTGCGCTCCACGCCTTGAGCGCACTCAAGTCTTTCTCCTGAATGCTGCCTTGCTGCAGCGCTACGTCCAGCAGCGAGCTGTAGTTCGTCAATGTGCCGTAAGGAATGCCCGCGCCTTCGAACGCTTCCTTCGCCTTTTGGAACTGGTACGAGAAGATCGCGAGGACGCTGAGCGCTTGTCCGCCTGCCTCGTTGACCGCTTGCGCCACTTTGAGGGAGCTTCCTCCCGTCGAGATCAGATCCTCGATCACGACGGTTTTCTGGCCTTTCAGCAGCATGCCTTCGATCAAATTTTCTTTGCCGTGCCCTTTCGCTTTGTCGCGCACGTAAATCATCGGCAATCCGAGCTTTTGCGCCACGAACGCAGCATGCGGAATGCCGCCCGTAGCGGCACCTGCGATCACTTCGGCATCCGGATGAAGCTCGCGGATCAAAGATACGAAGCCTTCCGCGATCCGGTCACGCACGTCGGGGTAAGAGATCGTCAGACGGTTGTCGCAGTAGATCGGCGATTTCAAGCCGGATGTCCATGTAAACGGCTGATCCGGACGAAGCGCCACGGCATTGATGCGCAGCAGGTCGGTTGCAATTTGCGCGGCAAGCTGCGGGCGGGTCGGAATAGTAATCGTGCTCATCTGTTTAGCAACTCCTTCATTCGTTCCTATATTCGTTCGATACGGTTACCGATGCGATGATCGACTCGAGCGCTTCCCGAGGATCGGGAGCTGCCGTAATCGGTCGCCCGATGACTACGTAGTCGGTTCCTTGCGCGAACGCTTCGGCCGGGGTCATGACCCGCGACTGGTCTCCGATAGCGGCACCGGCCGGACGAATGCCCGGCGTCACGGTAACAAACGACGTACCGCAGCTTTGTTTAATGCGGACCACTTCCAGCGGCGAAGCAACAACGCCGTCCAGACCGGCCGCTTTGGTGAGATCTGCATAGCGGAGTACCGCATCCTCTACCGTGCCGGCAATGCCGATTTCGTCGTTCATGACCGTTTGGCTTGTGCTTGTCAGCTGCGTCACTCCGATCACGATCGGCTTTCCTTTCGCCCCGGACGCAAGCCCTTTGTCTACGCCCTCCATCGCCGCTTCCATCATCTGTTTGCCGCCCGCCGCATGCACGTTGAACATATCGACACCCAGTCTTGTAATGCTTTCCGCGCCGCCTTTGACCGTATTCGGAATATCGTGCATTTTCAAATCCAGAAAGATGTTGTACCCCAGCTCTTTGAGCTTGCTTACAAACTGGGGACCGGCGCTGTAAAAAAGCTGCATGCCCACTTTGACATAGCAAGGGATGCCCTGCAGCGATCGTATGAGCGTTTCCGCCTGCTCGGCGTGAGCGTAATCGAGCGCGACCATCATGCGCTCCGCCACTTGCTTGTTTGTCGTCGTCATCTGTTTCGTGCGCCTCCTTCAACGTCTCATCCTGGAATTTTTCAAGCCCAATCAAGGGATTAGCACAGCATCACGCCCTTCTTGCGCGAGACACTGTGCTAATTCGGATGTTGTTATGCTTGATGCGCAGGCATCGGCGTCGATTGGAAGTAAATCGCTTCGAGCACGTGCAGCAGCGCATTGACCGTATCCAAGCTCGTCAAGCACACGACCCCGTTCTCCACCGCTTCACGGCGGATGCGGAATCCGTCACGCTCCGGCTTTTTGCCTTTGGTGAGCGTATTGACGACAAAGTGCGCTTCGCCGTTGCGGATGAGATCAAGGATGTTCGGCGAGCCTTCGCTCAGCTTGTTGACGCGGTTCACGCGCAAGCCTGCTTCTTCCAGCGCTGTCGCCGTTCCGCCCGTAGCGACGATGCGATAGCCCAGGCGGTCGAAGCCGCGCAAGATTTCCGTCGCTTCCGCTTTGTCCTTGTCTGCAACTGTCGCAATAATCGCACCGGTTGGCGGCACCTTCATGCCGGAGCCGATCAAGCCTTTGTACAGCGCCTTGGCGAACGTTTTGTCGCGGCCCATGACTTCGCCGGTCGATTTCATCTCCGGTCCGAGCGTCGTGTCTACACGGCGCAGCTTCGCGAAGGAGAATACCGGCACTTTTACGGACACATAATTGTCCTCAGGCCACAGCCCGGTTTCATAGCCCATGCCGGCCAGCGTTTCGCCCATGATGACACGCGTTGCCACATTGGCCATCGGAATTTTGGTCACTTTGCTCAGGAAAGGAACCGTACGCGAGGACCGCGGATTCACTTCGATGACATATACTTCGTCTTTATAAATAACGAACTGGATGTTGACCAGACCGACAACCTGCAGCCCTCTGGCGATTTTAACCGTAATGTCGATAATTTTTTGCTTGATCTCTTCGGATACGGTTTGCGGCGGATAGACCGCGATCGAGTCGCCGGAGTGAACGCCGGCTCTTTCGATATGCTCCATGATGCCCGGAATGAGCACCGTATCTTTGTCGCAAATCGCGTCGACTTCCACTTCTTTACCGAGCATGTAACGGTCGATCAGTACCGGATGCTCCGGATTGATTTTCACCGCATATTCCATGTAGCTCAGCAGCTCTTCATCGGAATATACGATTTCCATCGCGCGTCCGCCAAGCACGTAAGATGGACGCACCAGCACCGGATAACCGAAGTTCGCCGCCATGCCGACCGCTTGATCGACGGAAGTGACCGTGCCGCCCGGCGGCTGTGCAATATCGAGTGTGCGCAGCAGCACTTCGAACTTTTTGCGGTCTTCCGCGGCGTCAATGTTCTCCAGATCCGTTCCGAGAATGCGCACGCCGGCTTTGGCCAGCGGAGCTGCAAGGTTGATCGCCGTTTGGCCGCCGAACTGGACGATAACGCCGATCGGCTGCTCGCGTTCGATCACGTTCATGACATCTTCGAAGAACAGCGGCTCGAAGTACAGACGGTCCGATGTGTTGAAGTCCGTCGACACGGTCTCCGGGTTATTGTTGATGATAACCGCTTCGTACCCGGCCGCTTGAATCGCCCACACCGCATGTACGGTGGAGTAGTCGAACTCGATCCCTTGACCGATCCGGATTGGGCCGGAGCCAAGCACAACGACCTTTTGTTTGACCGTTTCTTTGACTTCGTCTTCCGTTTCGTACGTCGAGTAATAGTAAGGCGTCGTCGCTTCAAACTCGGCCGCGCACGTGTCTACCATTTTGTATACCGGCTTGAGTCCGAAGCTGAGACGGTAGGAACGCACGTCCGCTTCCTGCGTGAAGTTCAGTCCTTTATCGGCTGCGCGGCGCAGCTCGGCAATCGCGCGATCCGTGAAGCCTTTGCGTTTTGCCTGATACAGCAGTTCTTCCGTCAGCTCCGGCTGCTGCAGCTCGGCCTCGAACTTGATGAGTCCTTCCAGCTTGTGCAGGAACCACCAGTCGACCTTCGTCAAATCTTGTAGCTGCTGCACGGTATAACCGCGGCGGAGCGCTTCGGCGATCAGGAAAATCCGCTCGTCGTCCGGTTTGATCAGACGCTGCTCCAGCGTCTCTTGATCCAGCGCTTCAGCGTCTTTCAGGTACAGCCGGTTTACGCCGATTTCGAGGGAGCGAATCGCTTTATGGATCGATTCCTCGAACGTGCGGCCGATAGCCATCACTTCCCCGGTCGCTTTCATCTGTGTGCCGAGCTTCCGATTTGCCGCCGTAAATTTATCGAACGGCCAACGCGGAATTTTCGATACGATGTAATCCAGCGTAGGCTCGAAGCATGCGTACGTTTGACCCGTTACCGGGTTGACGATTTCGTCCAGTGTATAGCCGATAGCGATTTTGGCCGCCATCTTGGCGATCGGATACCCGGTCGCTTTGGAAGCGAGCGCAGAGGAGCGGCTCACCCGCGGGTTCACTTCGATAACATAATATTGATAGCTGTGCGGATCGAGCGCGAACTGGACGTTACAGCCGCCTTCGATGCTCAGCGCGCGAATAATTTTGAGCGAAGCCGAACGCAGCATTTGGTACTCGCGGTCGGAGAGCGTCTGGCTCGGCGCGACAACGATGCTGTCACCCGTATGTACGCCGACCGGATCGAAGTTCTCCATGTTACATACGACGATACAGTTGTCGTTGGCGTCGCGCATCACTTCGTATTCGACTTCTTTCATGCCGGCGATGCTTTTCTCAATCAAGCATTGACCGATCGGGCTGTAGCGAATACCGGACGATACGGTTTCCAGCAGCTCTTCCTCGTTCGCGCAAATACCGCCGCCGGTACCGCCGAGCGTATAGGCAGGACGGACGATGATCGGGTAGCCGATTTCGTTTGCAAAATCGACGGCTTCCTGTACGGTCGTCACGATCGTGCTGTCCGGTACCGGCTGCTCCAGCTCGCGCATCAGATCGCGGAACAAGTCGCGGTCTTCCGCCTTCTCGATTGCCGTCAGCTGCGTTCCGAGCAGCTTCACGTTCTCGCGCTCGAGCACGCCTGCGCGGGCAAGCTCAACCGCCATGTTCAGGCCGGTTTGGCCTCCAAGCGTCGGCAGCAAGCCGTCCGGGCGCTCCTGACGAATGATTTGCGTGACGAAATCGAGCGTAATCGGCTCGATATATACTTTGTCCGCCATGTTCGTATCGGTCATGATCGTGGCCGGGTTGCTGTTGATCAGTACGACTTCGAAGCCTTCTTCTTTCAATGCCTGGCAAGCCTGCGTTCCGGCATAATCGAACTCGGCCGCTTGTCCGATGACGATCGGACCGGAACCGATGACGAGAATCTTTTTGAGTGTATTATTTTTCGGCATAGTGCAATTCCCCTTTCGATGCGGATGCCGGCGTTCCGCCGCCTGCTTGGTAGGCTGCGGCGATTTGCGCCTGGCGCGGCTGAGCCGAGCTGTTCTGTTTGTGTTCGCGGATCATGCTCAGGAAATCGTCGAACAGGTAGCTTGAATCGAACGGTCCCGGTGCGGCTTCCGGATGATATTGAACCGAGAACGCCGGGTGTTGTTTATGTCGCAACCCTTCGATCGTGCGGTCGTTATTGTTGATGTGCGTAACTTCCAGTTGCGTACCCGCAATGGACTCTTCCTTTACCGTGTAGCCGTGGTTCTGGGAAGTGATGTAGCAGCGGCCGGTTTGCAAATCTTTCACCGGGTGGTTGCCGCCGCGGTGGCCGAATTTGAGCTTCTCCGTATCGGCGCCGCTCGCCAGCGCGAACAGCTGATGGCCGAGACAGATGCCGAAGATCGGAAATTCGCCGAGCAGCTCGGCGATCATGTTCGCCGCATGCGGTACATCTTTCGGGTCCCCAGGGCCGTTGGACAGCAGAATGCCGTCCGGCGCCAGGCGGCGGATTTGATCAGCCGTCGCATCCTGCGGCACGATCACGACATCGCAGCCCCGCTTGGTCAAGTCGCGGAGAATGCCGCTCTTGGAGCCGAAATCGACCAGGACGACGCGCTCCTTGCTGCCAGGGCTCGAATACACGCTCTTCGTGGAGACGCGGGATACTTGATCGATCATCAGCGGCGTCGCCTTCATCTGTTCCAACAGCTCTTCCACACGCACGTTCGATGTTGTCAAAATCCCCTTCATGACGCCATGATGACGAATGCGGCGCGTCAGCATCCGGGTGTCGATCCCGCTGATGCCGATGATGCCGTACTCTTTGAGCAGGCTGTCCAGCGAATATTCCGCTCTCCAGTTGCTCGGCACGATTTCGTGTTCGCGAACGACGAAGCCGTGAATGTAGGGGCGAATCGATTCGAAATCGTCGCGGGCAATGCCGTAATTCCCAATCAGCGGGTATGTCATCGTCACGATTTGTCCGCAATAGGACGGATCGGACAGTACCTCTTGATATCCTGTAATCCCTGTATTAAAAACGACCTCGCCTACCGAGCTACCTTCGCTCCCGAATGCTTTGCCGGTAAACAATGTACCGTCTTCCAACAACAATCTTGCCTGCATCGATTTCAACTCCCTTAGCTGTTAGTACAAACGCGTCTGCCGAACCAGTTTTTCTACCGTAGCCCTATGTCCGGCCTGCTTGATGCCTGATGATGAACGATTCCCGAATTATTCCGACCACACGACCTTGCCTTCCATTATCGTAAGAGCCGGCCAGCCTTTCAGCTTCCAGCCTGTGAATGGCGTGTTCCGCCCTTTGGATGCGAACTCGGCCGGATCGACCGCCTTTTCCGTCTCCAGATCGATGAGCGTCAAGTCCGCCGCCGCGCCAACCTCAAGCTTGCCCCAAGGCAGTCCGAACACTTCCGCCGGAAGCTTGGTCATTTTGTCGACGAGGAACTGCAGCGTCCATTGTCCTGTTGCCACGAACTTCGTGTACAGGAGCGGGAAGGCCGTCTCGAAGCCGACGATCCCGAACGGCGCGAGCGCCATGCCGCGCGCCTTCTCTTCTTCGCTATGCGGCGCATGATCGGTGACGACGATATCGATCGTGCCGTCGAGCAATCCTTCGATGCAAGCCTGCACGTCGCGCGGTGTGCGGAGCGGTGGGTTCATTTTCCAGTTGGCGTCCATTCCCGGAATGTCCTCATCGGACAAGATCAGATGATGCGGACACACTTCCGCAGTCACCTTAATACCGAACTGCTTCGCATGACGGATCAGCCGAACCGACTGTTCGGTGCTGACGTGGCACACATGATAATGGACGCCTGTCGCCTCCGCGAGCAATATGTCGCGTCCCACATGAATCGCTTCGGACTCGTTCGGAATCCCCTTGAGTCCGTTCTTACGGGCGAATTCGCCTTCGGATACCGCGGCGCCTTCCACCAGCGTATTGTCTTCGCAGTGCGCGATGATCGGCATACCGATCGACGCGGCTTTGGCCATCGCGTCTTTCATCATTTGCGCGCTTTGCACGCCGACGCCGTCGTCGGTATACCCGATGACTCCCGCCGCTTTGAGCGCGTCAAAATCGGTAAGCTCGCGGCCGAGCTCGTTTTTCGTAATGCAGCCGTAGGGCAGCACGCGAACGATGCCTTCCGTCTCGGCTTTGTCCAGCACGTATTTTACCGTTTCTACCGTATCGATGACCGGCCGTGTGTTCGGCATGCAGGCGATGGTCGTAAACCCGCCGCGCGCCGCAGAACGCGTCCCGGTCGCTATCGTTTCTTTATGCTCGAAGCCCGGCTCGCGCAAATGCACGTGCATATCGATCAGCCCCGGCGTCAGAAGCTTGCCTTGCGCGTCGATCGCGGTATGGCCTGCCGTATCGGGCGCGGCGCCTTCTGCGATTTTTTCGATGATGCCGCCTTCTACGAGTATATGCTTTGTCGTTTGCGTGTTATCTGCGGTTACAACTGCTGCGTTAAGAATCCAAATTCCCATGAGGCCCTCCGCTTCTTTTCTTCATCTATATCATTTTGCCGTTTTACCGTTTCTAACCGGATGCGCTAACGCTTCTTAGCTCAGCGCCCGTTCAATGACCGCCATCCGAATCGGAACGCCGTGTCCCATTTGCGGGAAAATTCTCGACTTCGGCGACTCCACCAGCTCATCGTCGATCTCCACGTCCCGGTTCACCGGTGCCGGGTGCATAATGATGGCATGCGGCGCCATCCGTTCAGCCCTTTCTACCGTGAGGCCGTACGACGCGCGGTATTCCTCCGCCGAGCCGAACAGCGTTCCTTCGTGTCGTTCGAGCTGCACGCGCAGCATCATGACGACGTCGGCTTTCAGCGCTTCCTCCATCGAAATGTAGGAGGCATACTCGGCCAGCTCCGGCGCCTGCATGCCCGGCGGCGAGCAGAAGCTTACTTTCGCGCCGAGCGTCCGCAGCGCCCACAGATTCGAGCGCGCTACGCGGCTGTGCTGCACATCGCCGATGATCACTACATGGAGCCCTCGAATATGTCCAAACTGCTTGCGCATCGTATACAAGTCGAGCAGCGCCTGCGTCGGGTGCTCGTTGTTGCCGTCGCCCGCGTTGATCAGCGGCACTTTGATCTTTTGCGCCAGTTCGGCCAGCAGGCCGTTCGGCTTCATACGGATCACACCGGCGTCGATACCCATCGACTCGAGCGTCCGCACCGTATCGTAAATCGATTCTCCTTTTTGTACGCTGGAGACGGCCGCCGAAAAGTTCAGCACTTCCGCGCCGAGCCGCTTTTCTGCGACTTCAAAGGAAAACCGCGTTCTTGTGCTGTTTTCAAAAAACATGTTTGCTACAAAACGCCCTTGCAGGTGGTTCGATACTTTTACCGGGTACTGCTCCCAATATGCCGCCCGATCCAAAATCGACGTAATTTCTTGTTCGCTCAAGTCTTTGGTGCCAAGCAAGTGTTTATCCGTATGAACTTGAAGTCCGCTCATTCGTTTGGCCTCCTCTGCCCTTTTATGATCACCTGGTCGGTCCCGTCCACTTCATCCAATTGAACCTCGATGCTTTCGAGCCGCGAAGTCGGAATGTTTTTGCCGACATAATCCGGCCGAATCGGCAATTCCCGATGTCCCCGGTCGATCAGCACCGCGAGCTGAATCATCTGCGGACGCCCGAGGTCCATCAGCGCATCCATGGCTGCCCGGACCGTTCTTCCGGTATATAGCACATCGTCGAACAAGATCAGCTTCTTGTTCTGCACCTGCAGTCTGTCTTCGAGGAGCCCGGCGGCCTCTTCCCCGCTTCCCGCAAGCGCCGCTTCCGCGCTGCGGTCATCCCGATACTTCGTAATGTCGATCTCGCCTACCGGGGCAGGCACGCCTTCGATGTCCTGAATGCGTTCGGCCACCCGATTCGCCAAGTAGATGCCCCGCGTTCGGATTCCGATTAGCATGCAGTTCTCGAAGCCTTTGTTGCGCTCCAATATTTCGTGAGCAATCCGGGTCAGCGCCCGCCGTATGGCGGTCTCATCCATTAATACATGCTCGGTTTGCATCTAGCGCAGCCTCCTATACGTTGGGGTCGCTTGCGTTCCGTGTTTTGGTCGTGAGGCATAAAAAAAACCTTGCCTGTTTAGACAAGGTTTGCGTACACGAGCAGAAGGTCACCTTACCTCAGATCCAGCTATGGCTTATCCTGCCACCAGCCTGAGGTAGACCTCCTCTACTCAACGTTCACCTTGCCAGCCTCACGGGACTGTTATTTAAAGGTGCTATGTAATTGAAATTATTATCCCACTTTCGACATAGTCTGTCAATAGGCGCGCTGGGGAACCGGACGAGGATTGCTAGAGGCGGTCGTTTTATGCTATAAAAGAGGTAACGTTTGATTCCAACTGATAACTCGGCTTTGCTGTTGTAACAGTTGCAATCCTTTGACAACTGACAACTTGGCTTCGCGTTGTAACAGTTGCAATATCTTTGACAACTGACAACTTGGCCCCGCGTTGAAACAGTTGCAATCTTATTGACAACTGACAACCGGGCTTCGCGTTGTAACAGTTGCAATATACATAAGGAGCTGGAATTTCTTTTATGTCGATCGAAATGAATACAGAAGAAGTTATTAATCTCATCAAAACAAGCAAGAAAAAAACCCCGGTTAAAGTATACGTGAAGGGCGATCTGGAATCGATCGCATTCGGCGATGCGATTCAAGCGTTCGTCTCCGGCAAAAGCGGCGTGCTGTTCGGCGAATGGACCGACGTGAAAGCGGCGCTCGACGCAAACTCCGCGAAAATCGAAGACTACGTTGTAGAGAACGACCGCCGCAACTCGGCGATCCCGCTGCTCGACCTCAAAGGCATTAACGCCCGCATCGAGCCAGGCGCGGTCATCCGCGAAATGGTCGGCATCGGCGACAATGCGATTATCATGATGGGCGCGGTCATCAACATCGGCGCTTCGATCGGCGCAGGCACGATGATCGACATGGGCGTCGTCATCGGCGGCCGCGTAAAAGTCGGCAGCATGTGCCACATCGGCGCAGGCGCTGTGCTGGCAGGCGTAATCGAGCCGCCTTCCGCACAGCCGGTAGTGATCGAAGACGACGTGCTTGTAGGCGCGAATGCCGTTATTCTTGAAGGCGTGCGCGTAGGCAAAGGCTCCGTTGTAGCCGCTGGCGCCGTCGTTGTGGAAGACGTGCCGGAATATACGGTTGTCGCAGGTACCCCTGCCCGCATCATCAAGAAGGTCGACGACAAGACGAAGTCCAAGACCGAAATTTTGAAAGACCTTCGTACCCTGTAATCGATACAGAAACGGCTCGGCGATCAGACGCCGAGCCTTTCTATTAGATTATGACCGTTAGCTTATGACCGTTAGCTTATTGCCATTAGCTTATTGCCATCAAGGAGGCTTATGTCACTTATGACCGCCGTTACATCCGACCGATTCGTGCAAATACGCCGGGATCTTCATCAAATTCCCGAGCCCGGTTTTGAAGAATTCAAGACGCAGCGTTACCTGCTTGATTACATCGCGTCTTTGCCGCAGACCCGCCTTGAGGTCCGCACCTGGCGCACCGGCATTCTCGTGAATGTCAAAGGAACCGCACCGCAGCGGCGGTATGGATATCGCGCCGATATGGACGGCCTTCCGATTGCCGAGGAAACCGGTTATTCGTTCCCATCGACGCACCCGGGATTTATGCATGCTTGCGGGCATGACCTTCACATGACGATCGGCCTTGGCATCTTGACCCACTTCGCCCATCATCCGATCCGCGACGATCTGACCTTCATCTTCCAACCGGCGGAAGAAGGGCCGGGCGGCGCCGAGCCGATGCTTCACAGCGAGGAATTGCAAGATTGGATGCCAGACGAAATATTCGGTCTACATATTGCACCGGAGTATCCGGTTGGCACGATCGCAACCAAGCCGGGCATTCTATTCGCCAATACGTCCGAGCTGTTCATCGATTTGAAAGGCAAAGGCGGACATGCCGCGTTCCCGCATCACGCCAATGATATGATTGTCGCCGCCTGCCAGCTCGTCGGTCAGCTGCAGACCGTTATTTCCCGCAATGTGAATCCGTTGGATTCCTCCGTCATTACCATCGGTAAAATAACGGGCGGCACGAAGCAGAACATTATCGCGGAAAAAGCGAGGCTCGAAGGGACAATCCGTACGCTATCATCCGATACCATGACGCTCGTCAAAACGCGGATCGAAGCGCTCGTTCAAGGGATCGAAGCAGGGTTCCAGTGCAAGGCGGAGATCGATTATGGGGCGAATTATCGCCAAGTCTACAACGCCCATGAAGTAACCGCGCAGTTTATGGATTGGGTCCGTTCGACGAATAACGTAACGCTGATCGAATGTACCGAAGCGATGACTGGCGAAGACTTCGGTTATTTTCTGGAGAAAGTGCCCGGGTTTATGTTCTGGCTTGGCGTGAATACGCCATACGGCTTGCATCATGCCAAGATCGAACCGGACGAAGCGGCCATCGAAGTCGCGATTTCGTTAATGACACAGTATATTGGCTTCAGGGCATCTGAGTAAGCCATAATGCCCGTTCGGCAATCGTACTGCCATTCCTACCGGCCTCTGTCCGCGGCTACACACTTCGGAATAACAATAACAATCACAAAAGCTCGCCGCTTCGATCCAAGCACCGATAAGTGCCGTTCAAAGCAGCGAGCCTTTTTTATCATTATATATGGCAACCCTTCACGAATATTGCATCCTACAGTGCTTTCACGAACGCTTCCATTTTATCCATCGCTCGCTCCAGCACGTCCATCCCGTAGGCATACGAGATGCGGATGTAGCCTTCGCCGTACGTAGAAAAGGCATCGCCCGGCACGACGGCGACCCGCTGCTGCTCCAGCAGCTTCATCGTAAATTCCATCGAAGAAAGGCCGAAGCGCTGAATCGAAGGGAACAAATAAAAGGCGCCTTCCGGTTTCGCAAGCTCAAACCCCATGCCGACCAGCCGATCGTAGACGAAATCTCTCCGCTTCACATATTCCGCTTTCATCGGAAGCGCGTCGTCGATCCCGTTCGTGAGTGCTTCGATTGCCGCATACTGGCTAATCGAGCTCGCGCATGTGACATTATACTGATGCACTTTGACCATATGCTCGGATATATAAGCCGGAGCGAGCGTAAAGCCGATGCGCCAGCCCGTCATCGAGTGGGATTTGGATAATCCGTTGATGACGATCGTCTTCTCCCGCATGCCCGGAAGCAAAGCGATCGATCGATGCGGCGCATCATAGATCAGCTCGCTATAAATTTCGTCGGAAATGACGAACACATCGCGGTGTTCCAGCAGCTGCGCCATATCGGCAAGCTCCGATTCTGTCATGACCCGGCCTGTCGGGTTGGACGGGTAGCACAAAATGATGCAGCGCGTGCGCTCCGTCAAGTGCGGCTCGAGCAGCTCCGCCGTCAGCTTGAAGCCGTTGTCCCGCGTATCGACATAGACCGGAACACCGCCGCAAAGCCGAACAAGCGGCTCATAACCCGGATAGATCGGGCCGGGAAGGATCACCTCGGCCCCTTCGGTCAAAATCGTCCGCAGCGTAATATCGAGCGCTTGGCTTGCCCCGGTCGTGACGATAATCTCATTGGCCGCGCTGTAAGTTTGACCGTATTTACGCTGCACGAATTCGGATACCGCCTGCCTGAGCTCAGGCAGTCCGGGATTCGGCGTATAGGTCGTCCGGTGATCGGCGACCGCCTGCTCCGCGGCGCGCAGAATATGGTCCGGCGTCGGAAAATCCGGCTGGCCAATCGTCAGCGTGATCGCATCCTTGTACGTGCTCACCAAATTGGAAATTTTGCGGATGCCCGAAATTTGAATGTCTTTCACCTGCGGATTGATCAAATGCGTAAGCGGCTCGTTCCCCATGGGTTTCATCGTCCTTATCTTGTTTTTAAAACTTCCAGCAGCCGCACCATATCGTCGGGCAGCGGCGCTTCGAACTGGAGGAGCTCGCCGGTCCGCGGATGCTCGAACCCGAGCGCGGCCGCGTGCAGTGCTTGTCCTTCCATCGCAACGCCTTTATTTTTAGCCGGACCGTATTGCGGATCGCCGACCAGCGGGTGGCCGATAAATTTCATGTGCACCCGGATTTGATGCGTTCTGCCGGTTTCCAGCTTCAGTTCCACCAGCGTATAATCGCCGAACCGTTCCAATACGACGAAGTGCGTAACCGCATGCTTGCTGTTTTTATCCGTTACCGTGAACAATTTACGGTCTTTCGGATCGCGTCCGATCGGCGCGTCGATCGTGCCGTTGTCATGCGGTACGTTTCCATGCACGAGTGCAATATATTTTCTGTTAACGGAATGTTCCTTCAACTGCTCGCTCAGCGATTGATGCGCCTTATCGTTCTTGGCAGCCATCAGCAGCCCCGACGTGTCTTTATCGATCCGATGCACGATGCCCGGCCGCACGACGCCGTTAATGCCCGATAAATCTTGGCAATGGTACATCAGCGCATTGACCAGCGTGCCGCTATAATGTCCGGGCGCCGGGTGAACGACGAGGCCGCGCGGCTTATTGACTACGATGACATCCGCATCTTCGTACACTACGTCAAGCGGGATCGGCTCCGCCGTCAGCTCCAACAGCTCGGGCTCCGGCATGTCCAGAATCAACCGATCCTCTTCGGACAGCTTGTAATTCGGCTTCACCGTACGATCGTTCACCGTAACGCATCCGTCTTTGATCCACTGCTGAATTTGTGTGCGGGAAATGGAGTCGTCGAGCGATTCGGCCATAAATTTATCGATCCGTTCCCCCGCTTCCTCCGCCGCGATCACCCACTCATAACGTTCTTGATTGTCCTGCTCATCCTGCAATTCCATTTCCCGATCTGTGAAACTCATGATTGTGCGTCCCCGCTTTCCAGCGTTGTTTGTTTATTTTGCCTAGTTTCGCGGCGCCAGCTGATGAACGAGTCAATGAAAATGAGCGCTACCCCGATACATATCGAGGCATCGGCCAGATTGAAGATGGCGAACGTGTAATCGACCGGCGTGCCGAACCAGTTGAATTGAAAGCGGAACTGCAGAAAGTCAACCACTTCGCCGAATAAGGCGCGATCGATAAAATTGCCAAGCGCTCCGCCCAGCAGCAGGCTCAAAGCGAAAGGAAGCAGCTTTTTGCGCTCTTTCATCGTCTTCTGCAAATACCAGATGATCCCGACCGCAACGGCAATCGTAACGACAATGAAAAACCATCGCTGGTTTTGCAAAATGCCGAAGGCGGCGCCGCGGTTCCGGTGAGACGTGATTTGAAAAAATTCGCCGATGACGGATCGCGACTCGCCGATCATCAGCCGGTTTACGATCATCCATTTGGTTACTTGATCCAGCACCAGAACGATCAAAGCGTAAATGTAATATCTCAAGCTAACAACTCCTTACGCGTTTCTACGATTCAAGGATTTTCCTCAGCTAAAAACAGTCGGATCCGTTAAAAATACAAGCACATGCGATTGACAAAAAGGAGGCGTCCGTTTTTGACGAACCGTCCGGTTAACCAAAGCACGCTTACACCCGAACAGCTTCAGCAGCTTGCCGGAAAGCTTCGCGATGAGAAGCAGTGGCTTGATGCCCACTTCGACTCCGGTAATAACGATGGATTGGAACAATCACTGCGCGACACCACAGGCGAACTGTCCGCCTATGATAACCACCCCGCCGATCTCGGCTCCGAGATGTTCGAACGGGAAAAAGATATTGCCTTGAACGAAAACGCGGAACGCCATCTGACCGACATCAACGAAGCGCTTCAGCGCATCGAATCCGGCGATTACGGGGTTTGCCGCACCTGCGGCAAGGCTATCTCGTTCGAGCGGCTCGAAGCGATGCCGACGGCCGCTTATTGCGTGGAGCATGTGCCGGATCCGCATGTATCGGAACGGCGTCCGGTCGAAGAAACCATCCTGGCCCCTCCGTTCGGCCGCACCAGCCTGGACGAGCTTCCGGAGCAAAATCAGTTCGACGGCGAAGATGCCTGGCAAATCGTCGAAAGCTGGGGGACGTCCAACTCCCCGGCGATGGCCGAGAACCCGAACAAGTCGAGCAACTACAACGAAATGGAAATTGAACCGGATGAGAACGAAGGCTATGTGGAAGCCTACGAGAGCTTCCTGGCCACCGACATTTACGGCCAGCAGGTAACCGTCGTACGTAATCAAGCGTATAAGCATTATATGCAAAACGGCGAAGGCGACGGACTGCTGGAGCCTGACATGCTAGCCGAAGACAGCTACGATTAAAGCAGCAACAACGAGCGGCTCCGGACGGTTGATCCGGACGGAACGGCTCGTTGTTTTTTTTGAACGTTATTGCCTTCGTTATGCCCCCGCAACGGCTCCCGACTTGATCACGCCGGCACAGCGTTTGCACAAGGTCGAATGCGCTTCGTCATGCCCGACTTCCGGCGTAACAATCCAGCAGCGCTCGCACTTCTCGCCTTCTGCGACGGTCACTTTCACGGAAGCGCCCTTGAACTTGCTTGCGCCTTCCGGTGCCGCAGCACCCGCTTCATGAACGGTCACCGCCGACACGATGAACAGCTGGTCGAGCTGCTCAAAGCCTTTGAGCAGTTCCGCCGTATCCGCGTTTGGATACAGATGGACGGCGGCGCTCAGCGAGTTGCCGATCAGCTTCTCTTTGCGCGCTTCCTCAAGCGCCTTCAGCACATCGTCGCGAAGCTCGATAAATTGCTCCCACTTCGCTTCCAGCTTCTCGTCGAACAGCGAAGCATCGACGGCAGGCAGTTCCGCTACTTGCACGGTCGGCAGCTGCACGCCCGGAATGTATTTCCACACTTCGTCGGCTGTATGCGGCAATATCGGAGCAATCAGCTTCGTGATCGCCGTCAGCGCATCGTACAGTACCGTTTGCGCCGCGCGGCGGGCCGGGTCGTTCGGTACGCTTGCGTACAAGCGGTCTTTCAGTATATCCAGATAAAACGCGCTCATCTCTACGGCGCAGAAATGATGCACCGCTTGATAGACGACATGGAATTCATAGTTGTCGTACGCTTTCCCGACCCGATCGATCATCCGATGCAGACGCAGCAGCGCAAACCGGTCAAGCTCGCTCATCTGCGCAGCCGCTACACGATCTTGAGCCGGATCGAAGTCGGACAAGTTGCCGAGCAAAAAGCGCAGCGTGTTGCGGATTTTCCGGTATACTTCCGTAATCTGGCTCAAAATGTTATCCGAAATCCGCACGTCGGACTGATAATCCACCGAAGATACCCACAGGCGAAGAATGTCGGCGCCAAGCTTATCGCATACTTGATTCGGATCGACCGTATTGCCCAGCGATTTGGACATTTTGCGGCCTTCGCCGTCCAAGGTGAAGCCGTGACTCAAAATGCCTTTGTACGGCGAAGTTCCTTTTACCGCTACGCCTGTAATAAGCGAAGAGTTATACCAGCCGCGGTATTGGTCGGAGCCTTCCAGGTACAGATCGGCCGGCCATTGCAGCTCGTCGCGCGTTTCCAGCACAGCCACATGGCTGGAGCCTGAATCGAACCAGACGTCCATGATGTCCGTTTCTTTTCGGAAATGGTCATGTCCGCATTTCGGACAAACCGTATTCGCCGGCAGCAGGTCCTTCGCGTCTTTTTCAAACCAGGCATTGGACCCTTCCTGCTCAAAAATCGAAGCGACATGCTCAATCGTTTCCTGCGTGGCAACCGGCTCGTTGCAGCTGCGGCAGTAGAAGATCGGAATCGGCACGCCCCATGCCCGCTGACGTGAAATACACCAGTCTCCGCGATCGGCGATCATATTGTGCAGACGAATTTCGCCCCACTCCGGCGTCCAGTTGATGCGTTTGATTTCGTCCAGCATCTCTTGTCTGAATTTATCGACCGAAGCGAACCATTGCTCTGTCGCCCGGAAAATAACCGGCTTCTTCGTCCGCCAGTCGTGCGGATATTGGTGCTGAATGAAGCTCATGTGCAGCAGATGGCCGGACTCCGTCAGTTTTTCCGTAATCACTTTATTCGCTTTGTCGTAGAACATGCCTTCGAAGCCAGGGGCTTCCGCCGTGAAATGGCCCTGATTGTCCACTGGGCACAGCACGCCGAGATTGTACTTCTGTCCCACGATAAAGTCGTCTTCCCCGTGTCCCGGCGCGGTGTGAACGCAGCCCGTACCAGCTTCGAGCGTCACGTGCTCGCCGACCATAACCAGCGATGTGCGGTCGTAGAACGGGTGGCGGCACAATACATGCTCCAGCTCGCTCCCTTTGAGCGTCGACAGCACCTTCACGTCGGTCCAGCCGATTTCCTTCGAAGCCGCTTCGAGCAGCCCTTGCGCCAGCACATACTTCTTCCCTGCCGCTTCGACAAGCGCATAATCGAAGTCCGGATGCACGCTGATCCCGAGATTCGCCGGCAGCGTCCAAGGCGTCGTCGTCCAGATCACGATCGAAGCGTCCTCAGGCAGCTTGCCTTTGCCGTCCTGCACCTGGAAAGCGACATAGATCGATGCGGACGTCTTGTCCTTGTACTCGATCTCCGCTTCCGCCAGCGCGCTCTCCGAGGAAGGAGACCAGTACACCGGCTTCAGCCCTTTATAAATGTACCCCTTGTTCACCATGCCGCCAAATACGCGAATTTGCTGCGCTTCGTACTTCGGCAGCAGCGTAATGTACGGGTTGTTCCAATCGCCGCGGATGCCCAGACGCTTGAACTGCTTCTTCTGCTTCTCCACCCACTGCAGTGCGTACTCCTTACAGTAATCGCGGAACTCGGTGACGCTCATTTTTTTACGGTCGACTTTGCCGCCATTGGCGATCGCCTGCTCGATCGGCAGCCCGTGCGTGTCCCAGCCCGGAACGTAAGGCGCGTCGTAGCCCTGCATCGTTTTATGGCGAACGATAATATCTTTCAATATTTTATTCAGCGCGTGACCGATATGAATGTCGCCGTTGGCGTAAGGGGGGCCGTCATGCAAAATAAATTTCGGCTTGCCTTTCCGGCTCTCCTGCACAAGTTTGTAAATATCCTGTTCTTCCCATTGCAGCTGCATTTTCGGTTCCGCCTGCGGCAAGTTGCCGCGCATCGGAAAATCCGTCTGCAGCAGGTTCAATGTTTTGCCATAATCCATGTTCATCGCACTCCCTGTCTTCATCCTGATCCATTCAAACATCAAAAAAGACCTCTTATCCCTAAGTAGGGACGAGAAGTCTCGCGGTACCACCCTGATTAAGACAATGGACGCCGGCGTCCTGTACGCCGCTCCAGATGTCTTCGCTCTGGCGATCGATAACGGGATCAACCGATCTGCTTTACTGCCTTCATGTCGACAACTGACAGCTTCCATACCTCTGTCCCCGTTGCGACCAGGTTCGAGCGATGCTCCCGGGTGATTTTCCTTCGCCGCCACAGCCCGGGCTCGCACCAAATCCCCGGTTCGCTGACAATAGCCGTTGCAAAGTACTCTTCCCAATCATCGTTTTCATCATGTGAACTTATACAGGAGTATAGCGAAAATTATGCTTTGCGTCAACTCTGCGCGGCTGCGGCGGCGCTCGGTTAATCGCATTCCCCTGTCCGAATCGGACGGACGGCTCGTCCGAAAGCATCACTGTCTCTTTCAAAGCATAATGCAGCGGTTACTGATCGAACCCGTGCTCTGAATCGTCCGCCTCCTGCAAGCTTAAGGCTGCTCCACTTCTACCCGTTCCAGCGAGCTCCAGTCTTCATTGCCGAGCAGTTCGAGCTGCGCTTCGATCAGCGTGCGGAAGCGCGTGCGATAAATCGAAGCCTGCTTCTTAAGCTCCTCGATCTCCAAGGCGATTTTGCGCGATTTGGCCAGCGACTCGTTGATGATCCGATCGGCGTTCTTCTCGGCTTCCTTCAGAATCAGCTGCGCTTCCTTCTTCGCATTCGACCTCACTTCATCTGCCGCTTCCTGAGCGATAATGATCGTCTTGCTCAGCGTTTCCTCGATATTGGAAAAGTGGTCCAACCGCTCTTGGATTGCAGCAAGCTGATTTTGTTGCTCTTTATTCTCGCGGATCAGCGATTCGTAGTCTTTGATGACCTGATCGAGAAATTCGTTCACGTCATCTTCGTCGTATCCCCGAAACGATCTGCTGAATTCTTTGTTATGTATATCGAGCGGTGTTAATGCCATTGCTGCACCTCCTGCAAATTTGACAAACGAGCTGGCGTTTTTCTCCAAGATATGTAATTGCTATATTCGACAAGGCCGCTTATATTCCTGCAATGCCAAACAAAAAAATCGGCAATTACGCATATTTGCCGATTTTCAGTCGATATCTCCCTTTTTTTGTCAACCCTTCGATCTCCAGCACTTTAAAACGGCCGAACCCTTGCAGCGATACGACGTCGCCTTCTTTCAGCGGCTTGCTGGGGTCCTCTTCCTGCTTCCAGTTGACCTTGCAGCGTCCGGCCTTGATCGGAACAAGCACTTTGGCCCGGCTCAACCGGTACGCATCGCTCGCGATTCCATCCAATCGCAGCGAAGCCACCGTCAAATGCAATTCCTCCAGCTTCGTCTCCGTCGCTTCCAGTCCGCTCAGCGGCAACTGCTCCGTCTGCACATGCACCCGATGCACCTGATTCAGATGGAGCCGCATATAATCGGCAACCTCGTTCGCCACTAGAAAGTGGCAGCCATCCTCGCGCGGGTAAATGTCCCCGATCTTGTCCCGCTTGATACCGAGCGCAAGAATCGCTCCCATATAATCGCCATGATCCAGATCTTTCAGCTTATCGTCCAGCGAAGTGACGTTAATCAGGGAGATGCCCATGTCTTCTTCGTCCAGCACCCGGTAATCCGGCGCAATGAGCGCTCTTCTGCGTTCCGCCTGCGGATGCCCGCCCTCCAGCCGAACCTGCACATCCTGGCTCCGATTGATGATCGTCGCGAGAATGTGCGCTTGCCGCGGGTCCAGGAAATCCGTAAGCTTGACCGTGTGCTGCTCCGCCCGCTCCACCCATTCGACCGCCTTATCGACAAACCGGCTCTCATCCGGGTGGAAGTGCGCGTAAATATGCTCGTTCGTCAAAACGGTTCACCTGCATTCAGCTTAACTTAAGGGATAAAAAACTCAAGCACTGCAATAATACCCATGCCCACAAAACGCAGCGCGATCAGCGCAACGATCGGCGAAATGTCGATCATGCCCGCGATCGGCGGGATAAACCGGCGGAATACGCCAAGATACGGTTCGCACAGCTTGCCCAGCATTTCGCCGATAAAGCTCTCTCTTGCGCTCGGCAGCCATGACAGCAGAACATAGGCAATAATCACATATTGATAAATGTTGACCAGTGTAAGGATATAACTTTCGATGGAGTACAAGCTGAAGCTCACCTCGTTCTCAAAGTAATAGTCGCTAGCTCTCTTGATTCATTATTTCCGAGATCGAGCCGTGAATTTCAACGGTATCCGGGGTACACAAAAAAATATTCGGACCGATCTTGGAAATCGAACCGTTCAAAGCGTAGACGGTGCCGCTCAAAAAATCGACAATTCGCGTCGCGTGATCGGGACGCACCCGGTGAAGATTGACCACGACGGGCCGGCGCGAACGCAAATGGTCGGCAATTTCCTGCGTTTCGTCGTACGAACGCGGTTCGTTTAGCACGACTCGGACATTCTTTTGTGAATGTATGCTAACGATGTTTCCCTTATTCTTACGCGTCTCCGCGAATGGGGTTTCAAATTCCTCCTGCGGCTCGGCTGCGCGCTCGCGATCTCGTTCGCGCTCGACGACCTCTTCTTCTTCCTGCAAGCCCAAAAAATTCATGAATTTATTCATGACGCCCATTCCCTCTCCTCCTCTGCAGCTTTCCAATTCATATCGTAAAAAGACATGCCGAGAGCTTTCCTGCTTATTCTTTACCCACCAATATCGAGCCTAGACGCGCCCACGTTGCGCCCTCTTCGATCGCCACTTCAAAATCGTTCGACATGCCCATCGATAAATGCGGCACTTTATAGTCCAGAATCGCCGCTTCGTTCAATCGGTCACGCCACTCGCGCAGCCCCCGGAACACCGGCCGTGTCGATTCCGGCTCCGCTTCGTAAGGCGCCATCGTCATTAAGCCGACGACGCGAATATGCTTCAGATCGCGGATCGATTCGGCAAACGGCAGCAGCGCTTCCGGCGCCAATCCGTATTTCGACTCTTCCCCGGACACGTTGAGCTGGATGAAGCAGTTCACGGCGAGTCCGAGCTGAGCGGCCTTTTTATCGATTTCCTTTGCAAGCGACAGCCTGTCCAACGAATGAATGTAGGCGAATTTGCCTACGACGTCCTTTACTTTATTCGTCTGAAGATGGCCGATAAAGTGCCATGTCCCTTCGCTGCCGAACGTCTCCCATTTGGGCTGCGCATCCTGCCAGCGGTTCTCTCCGACATGCGAGAGCCCTTGCCTGAACACTTCTCCGGTCGTTGCCAGCGATACGTATTTCGTGACGGCGATCAGCTCGACTTCGTCGCGGCTGCGGCCCGCCCGGCGGCATGCATCCGCCACCTTCGTTTCAACCTCTTGTATGCGTTCTTTCAGCGTTGTAGCCAATCTTACGTTCACCTCATCATGCGGCACGGCCGAGTATCGTACCGGCCGTTCCCTACTGTTCCTTCAATCCGATCCAGGCAGCCATCCGCCCGGTTTTGCCGTTTTCTTTACGATGCGAAAAAAACAAATCGGTCCGGCAGCTTGTGCATAAACCTGTTATTTCGATATGCGACGGCAAAATTCCTGCTTTTATCATAATTTGTCGGTTTAATTGTTGCAAGTTCAAGTTGTATTTTCCTTCCGATTTGCGCTCGTAGACAGCCACCACTCCTTCCGCTCCGCCTCCGAGGCCATGAAGCTCAGGCAGCAGCTTGTCGACACGGGAAATGACCGCATCGTCCACTTCGTAGCAGCATGCCCCGATCGATGGCCCGATCGCCGCAATCACATCCCTCGGTTTCGTACCATACGCCGCGCCCATCGTCTCCAGCGTCGCTTGAGCGATTTGCAGCACCGTCCCCTTCCAGCCGGCATGGGCCAGCCCCACCGCACGTCGAATCGGGTCGTAAAAATACAGCGGCACGCAATCGGCGAACTGCGCAAACAAAAATACGCCCGGCTCGTTCGTGACGAATCCGTCCTTCGCCTGCAGCGCCTTGTCGCGCGAATCATTGCCTGCCCCGCGCAGCGAACGGCTGACAACTTGAATCTCTTTGCCGTGCACTTGCTCGGCATAGGTCGAAGCAGCGAACGGGATGCCCAGCGCATCCGCCAATCGCCGCCGGTTGGTTACCACCGCTGCGGGATCGTCGCCGACGTGGAGGCCGCAGTTGAGGCTGCCGAACGGCTCGCCGCTGACGCCGCCGATCCGGCTCGTAAATCCGGCGGACAGCTGCGGGTACCGTTCCGACCATAATGCTATAGGTAACGTAACGCTGCCGTTCCCGGCTGCTTGCTTCGCGAATGGTTCCATCGTTTGCGCTCCCCTCCCGGTATCATCCTTTAAGTATACACTAAGCGAAAAAAAAGAGCATCCGCGTCCGTCACGGGCTGCTCTCGTTGTCTCCGGCCGGCGCTGCTTAAGCGCGGTAAGGCCGGTTGTTGTTGTATTCATAAGACGGGTCGTTTTCATCTTGCGGACGATACGTTCGCAAATCATCCAGTTTGACAAGGACGACGTCCATTCCGATTTTGACGATATTTTTCCAAGGAATAACGACTTCGGTCGTCCCCCCGAACAGCCCGAAGAAGCGGGTCGAATTCGGCACCACGATCGCTTCGATCCGGCCGCCCCGCAAATCCAGCTCCAGATCGCTCACTTGCCCCAATTTTTTGCCGTCCACGATATTGATCACGTCTTTGGTTTGAAAATCCGATATTTTCACGCTGCAACCACCACGTATTCTCATGGATTGGGCGTTCCTGCCTGCGCCCTTTTTTATACTATATGTGGGAGCCCAGCAAAATGTCCATGCAGCGGAAGAAACTTTCCTAATGATTTAAAAAGACCTGTCCGCTTCTGGCGGTTCAGGTCTTCGTCATCATACCGTATATGCCCGTCAGCACAAGGCTTAATTTTTTACATGCTTCTGCATTTGCGAGATGGCCGACTTCTCCAGCCGGGATACTTGCGCTTGCGAAATGCCGATCTCGTCCGCCACTTCCATCTGCGTCTTCCCGTCGAAAAAACGCATCGACAATATCATTTTCTCCCGGTCATTGAGCTTGCGCATTGCCTCCCGAAGGGCAATGCCTTCGATCCACGAGACGTCCTTGTTACGGTCGTCGCTGATTTGATCCATCACATAGATCGGATCGCCGCCGTCATGATAGATCGGCTCGAACAGCGAAACCGGATCCTGAATCGCATCAAGCGCGAATACGACGTCTTCTTTCGGTACGTTCAGCGCTTCGGAAATTTCATAAATCGTCGGCTCGCGCGAGTTCTGGTTCGTCAGTTGATCCCGCACCTGCAGCGCCTTGTAGGCGATATCGCGAAGCGAACGGGAAACGCGAATCGGGTTGTTGTCGCGCAAATACCGGCGGATCTCCCCGATAATCATCGGCACGGCGTACGTGGAGAATTTCACGTTTTGGCTTAAATCAAAATTATCTATGGCCTTCATCAGTCCGATACATCCGACTTGAAACAGGTCGTCGACAAATTCCCCGCGGTTGTTGAACCGCTGAATGACGCTCAGGACGAGCCTGAGGTTGCCGTTGACTAATTTCTCTCTTGCAGACCGCTCATTCTTCGTTTGCAAATCAACGAACAGTTCACGCATTTCCGCATTGGTCAAAACCGGTAGCTTTGCCGTATCGACGCCGCATATTTCGACTTTGTTTCGGGTCACCGTGATTACCTCCCAAGGAGAAACATTACTGTTAATTATCTCCTCGGAATGTTTTTTTATGCGCGTCGCTGTCGAGCGGGTACGACCCCAACCGACATAAAAAACGGGCTAAATCCAGTCAGGACAAGCCCGTTTTCGCTTACATTCGACATAAAAAAAGATTTTTTACCATTTCATACCATTTTATTGAATTCCTTGCGGAGTCGCTTGATAATGCGTTTTTCCAGCCGGGAGATGTAGGATTGCGAGATCCCGAGCATATCGGCGACGTCCTTCTGCGTCTTCTCCTCGCCATCCTGCAGCCCGAAGCGCAGCTCCATAATGATCCGCTCCCGCTCAGACAGCTTATCCAATGCCTTATGCAGCAGCTTCCGGTCCACCTGCTCCTCAATATTACGGTAGATTGTATCATTCTCGGTGCCGAGCACGTCGGAGAGCAACAGCTCGTTGCCGTCCCAGTCGATATTGAGCGGCTCATCGAAGGATACTTCGGTACGGATTTTGCTGTTGCGGCGCAGGTACATGAGAATTTCGTTCTCGATGCAGCGCGAGGCATACGTCGCCAGCTTGATTTTTTTCTCGGGATCGAACGTATTGACTGCTTTAATGAGCCCGATCGCGCCGATCGAGACGAGATCCTCGATGTTGATACCAGTGTTCTCGAATTTACGGGCGATATAGACGACCAGACGCAGATTGCGCTCAATCAATATGGCGCGGATCGCCGCGTCTCCCGACGGAAGCTTCTCCAGCAAATATTCTTCCTCTTCGCGGGTGAGCGGGGGCGGCAGCGCTTCGCTTCCTCCGATGTAGTAAATCTCTTCTCCTTTGAGCCCGAGCAGCAGCAAAAGACGGAAATAATAAATTTGCAGTATGAGCTTCCATTTCACTAGCATATTGAGCATCCTCCCGTTCACCAATGAGATTTATGCTGGATCGCCTGTCCGTGCCATGTGCCGACAGACCCTTATTCCAATTGCAGCAATGACGGATGAATAATTGCCTGGTAAGCGTTATCAGAGCTAAGCCGGCCGCCGTCGAGCCCGATCAGCACTTTACTCGCTTCGATCTGTTTGCCGTCCGTCGTAATGACGACCCGATCCGGTTTGATCGCCAGCATAAATTGCGTACTCCGGTTCACCCCCCGATAAGGAACCAGCCTCAGCCGGTCCTGCCATATAAAAGGCTCCGTCCCGATCGCAGACACCAGCTGATCCACCTCGGAACGGCGTATTTTGTTCATCCATGCTTCCGGGATGTGTTCTCCCCACTGACCGGCCTCCATCACCATGACGGGCGTTCGGGTCAGCGGATCGTACAGCTGATTGCCGGTATCGATCAAGCCTACGCAGCTCGAAGCGAATGCGTCGATATGCACGTCCACTTTTGCCATGAAGACTGACAGCTCCTGCTTGCGCTTCAGCCCGGATATGACTTGGCGGTATACCCATACGGCAAAAGGAATCGAGAATACGAGCATCGGCAGCGTCACCTTCATATCCCGGCTGAACAATATGCCGCTTACGACTTCACCGGATGACTGCCAGAAATACGCGACGCTGAGCACAGCGCCGGCCGCAATGAAATTAATGAGGTAAAACACGCCCACATTCCGCAAAAAGTGCTGCAGTCCTCCGTAGCCGAATGCCGTTAGCAGCATGAGCAGCGAAAGCAGAAATTTGACGGCAAACGTGTACAGAAAGGAAAGCGGCGGAAAAAAAAGAAAAATGGCGTAGCTGCCGCCTATGATTGCGGATAGCGCGAGCCGCCAATAGCGGTAGCGGATTTTTCGCGACCAGGCGGTCGTCCACAGCAGCATCCCGTCGATCAGCACGTTGAACAGGAAAATGATATCGAGATAGACGACCATTTTCCGTTCCACCCGCCTCTCTCTCGTCTCGCTCGGCTTGATTGAGACAAGTATATAGCAAATATATTTCAAAGTCTGTCTAAACATGCCGATTACAAGAGACTATTTTTGTCGGATGGGGGTAGTTGGAAGAAAGGCTCCACAAGCTTCCCTCCGGTCTTGGAGCAGCATGGGAACGCGAAAAAACCGCCTCCTTTGCGAGAAAGGAGGCGGCTCAGTTGATTGTAGCGGAGAAATTACTTGTCGAAGTTGTTGCGGTTGCGATTGCGCAAAAACGCCGGAATGTCGAGCTGATCATTCGAGCTTTGCCCGCCAAAAGGGCGAAGGTTGTTCAACCGCGAATCGGAAGAATCGTTCTGTGGATGCGCAGCGTTTGTAGGGGTACTGTTGCCTCCCGGCTTGCGCGCTCCCGGTTGCGGAGCTGCTTTATATTCGAAGCCCGTCGCGATGACGGTCACTTGAATTTCGTCTTTCAGCGATTCGTCGATGACCGCGCCGAAGATCATGTTCACTTCGAGATCGCAAGCAGACGCGACAATATCGGCCGCTTCGTTCACTTCATAGAGGGACAGGTTAATGCCGCCTGTAATGTTCATCAGTACGCCGCGCGCTCCGTCGATGGACGTCTCCAGCAGCGGGGACGAAATCGCCTTCTTCGCCGCTTCCGCCGCGCGATTCTCTCCCGTCGCGATGCCAATGCCCATCAGGGCCGAGCCGCGCTCGGTCATAATCGTCTTGACGTCGGCGAAGTCGAGGTTAATGAGACCCGGCACCGCAATAAGGTCGGAAATGCCTTGAACGCCTTGACGCAGCACGTTGTCCGCTTCGCGGAACGCTTCCAGCATCGGCGTTTTCTTGTCGACGATTTCGAGCAATCGGTCGTTGGGAATAACGATCAGCGTGTCCACTTTCTCTTTGAGCGCAGCAATCCCCTGCTCAGCCTGCATTTGACGCTTGCGGCCTTCGAATGTGAACGGACGGGTGACAACCCCTACCGTCAGTGCGCCGCATTCTTTGGCGATCTCCGCGATGACCGGAGCCGCTCCCGTTCCCGTACCGCCGCCCATACCGGCCGTAACGAAAACCATGTCGGAGCCTTTGAGCGTATTTACGATCAGGTCGCGGGATTCTTCCGCCGCTTTCTTGCCTACCTCCGGATTGGCTCCGGCGCCGAGACCGCGCGTCATTTTGTCGCCGATCTGCAGCTTTTGTTCCGCTTTGGCATAGTGCAGCGCCTGGGCATCCGTGTTCACCGTAATGAACTCTACGCCCTTCACGCCGTTGTCGATCATCCGGTTGACGGCATTGCTGCCGCCCCCGCCTACGCCAATGACTTTTATTTTTGCTAAATGGTCCATGTCCATATCGATTTCAAACATTTGAGCGTCTTCCCCCTCATTCGGCTATGCCTAAAGCAGCCTGACTGTTCTTAAATGAATTCACTTAACCAGTTTTTGAATCGTTCCATAGCCGAGGGCTTTTGCTCTTGACTGTAGGCCGCCTTTTTGCTTGCTGGGCCGGTTGTCTTCTTCACGGATGATCCACTCTTGGCGCTGCGCAAATATTTCGAAGCGTATTGAATGATGCCTACGCCGCCCGTAAAAGCGGGGTCGCGCACGCCAATATAGTCCGGCACCGCAATCCGTACGGACGAGGCCAGCTCCGCTTGCGCGATGGCGAGCATGCCCGGCATCGAAACGGTCCCGCCGGTCAGCACATATCCGCCAGGCAGTTCCGTAAAGCCGAGACGCTGCACTTCGAGCCCAATCAAATGGAATATTTCCTGAACCCGTGGTTCGATAATGTTTGCCAGATCGACCTGGGAAAATTCCTTGTCGACATTGCTGCCGATTCGGTTCACTTTAAACACCTGATCGGCCGCCGCATGTTCGACGATGGCGCAGCCGAACTTGAGCTTGATCTTCTCGGCCACATCGGCTTGCGTTCTCAAGCCGTATGCAATATCGTTCGTAATGAACTCTCCCCCGATCGGAAGGGTTGTGGTCGCCACCATATTGTTTTCATCAAAAATAGCAATCGTCGTGGCGCCCGCGCCGATATCGACCAGCACGGTACCGATTGCCTTCTCGTCTTTGGACAAGGCCAGGTGACCTGCAGCCAGCGACATCAAAATAAGGCCGGCTACCTTCAATCCCGATTTCTCTACTACGCGGAGCAAATTATGTATCGCCGTCTTCGTGCCCGTGACAATCGTGGCTTCCACTTCAAGCCTGACGCCGATCATGCTTCGCGGATCGTGAATTTGATCCGTTCCGTCTACAACGTACTGATTCGGTACGACTCCGATAATTTCCCGTTCCGGTGCTAATGGAATCACTTTGGCCGCTTGAATGACACGCTCAATGTCGTCGTCCCCGATCTCCCGGTCTTCGTTCGAAACGGCGACGACGCCGTGGCTCGACTGCAGTGCGATATGATTGCCGGAGATACCAACGTATACTTCGGCAATTTGGATACCTACCATTCTTTCCGCGTGATCAACTGCGTTTCGAATGGACTGCACCGTTTGATCGATATCTACAATGGCTCCCTTGCGAATTCCCTGGGAGTCGGCAGATCCAACTCCAATTATATTAATGGCGCCGTTTACGACTTCCCCAATAATAGCACGAACTTTGGATGTACCGATGTCCAAACTAACAATGATGTCATTGCTGCTCAACCCGTGGCACCTCCTGTAACAAGTGTAATATATGAGCCTTGGTCAGCAAACCTCCTGTATTAATTCCACACAGCTCACGAATTCCCTTTTTTTTTTACAAACTTTTTGATCGCATTTTCATACAAAATCTACAAATATCCCATAATTTCAATTCTATCATTTATTTGGATAATTGAGTAGAGGAAACTATTTAATTTCGCGTCGTTTCTTTGGCCGGCGGTTTGGCATCTTTGCCGCTGCTTGCGCCGGATGCCGCGTTGTTCTGAGCAGCCGGCTGGGAAGCTTTGGAAGCGTCCTTGGTTGAACCGGCAGGAACGGCGGCTCCAGTGTCATTCGCGCCGCTTTTGGCCGGCGGTTCCGCTTCGAACGGAATATGGGAATCCGCTTCGAGCAGCTTGATAATGCCGCTCGTAATCTTGTTTTCTCGCAAAGAAGCGATATAGGAATCGAGATATTTGATTTTCTCCGGCAGCTTGCCGATCGTCGTCTGCACCTCGAACGAAGACCTCGTGTACATTTTGATCCGGTCGGGAAACGAATCGCTGGGGAACGGCTTGATCTCGGAAATATCGGAGAAGTAGGACAAAGGCACTTTCGACATCGCCAGGCACAGCTTCGTTTTGAGCGGATCGTCATTCGCCCAGCCGGATAATATCGGCATATCGAGCGCGACGCCCTGTATTTTGACCGGAACGACGCTGGCGTCGGCGAGCAGCGCCTCCACCTGCCCGCTATCGCTGATCTGGTAGGCGACTTTGGCATATTCCTTCACTTCGATCAAGATCTTTCCCGGGAAATGCTTCGACGCGTTGACGGATTCGACCATGCGCAGCGCTCGTACCTGGTCTTCGATGCGGCTGGTGGAGACGGAGAAGAAGTGGTCTCCCGCCTTGACTCCGGCGGCTTGTCCGATTTCATCCGGCGCTACGAGCTCTTGACCTTCGATCTCGATCACCGTAATTTTACTCAAGGACGATTGGAAAAATAATACCAGCAGCAACGTGATGAAAAACACAAACAGGAAAAGAAGCAGCTTCCTGCTGCTGCGTGCTCGTCTTTTCGGGCTTGGATTTTTAATAACCGGCAACCGCTCTGCTGGCATGGGGAGTCCTCCTGAAATCTAGGGTACGTCGGTAACGGTACCCAAAAATATGTAAACCGCCTAGTATCCCTCTCCGGGCAACCGACAGCGATATACGCAGTAACGGTTGCAACGTTCTTGACAACTGACAGCGCCGACTGCGCGGTAACAGTTGCAACGTGGAAAAGGGATATTTCAGCGGCAGCTAGCATAAGGATAAATAAGTGCTTACTCTGTCTTTACGGGGAACGTGCGCTGTATGGCGGCTCCAAGTCGGCCGAGCATCAGCTCGATCCGCTCATAGCCCCGGTCGATATGATGAATCTGCTCGATCACCGTCGAGCCTTGCGCAGCCAGACCGGCAATCACGAGTGCGGCTCCCGCCCGCAAATCGGTAGCTTCCACCGTAGCGCCGTACAGCCTCGGCACGCCTCGTATAAACGCCGAGTTCAAATCGACCCGAATATCCGCGCCCATGCGCGATAGTTCATCCACATGTCTGAATCTGCCTTCGAATACCGTTTCTTTCACAACGCTGAGCCCGTCTGCCAAACTGAACAGCACCATGATCTGCGATTGCAAATCGGTCGGAAACGACGGGTATGGCGAGGTCACGACACGCTCGATGGACTTTGGCCTTGCCAAAGCGCATACGTTCATTATATCACCGTGGATCGTGATTTGAACACCCGCCCTTTTGAGGACGTGAATGGCCGAGGTCAAATGCGCCGGACATATTTGCTCCAGCGTCACGTTGCCTCTCGTGACGGCTGCGGCAATCATCAATGTGCCTGCGACGATTCGGTCGGGTATAATCCGATAAGTACAAGGGGTTAACTCGGAAACGCCTTCGATTGTAATCGTATCCGTCCCTGCCCCGATAATTTTGGCGCCCATCGCGTTCAAGAAATTTTGCAAATCTTGAATTTCCGGCTCCCGGGCTGCGCCCGTGATCGTGGTCATGCCTTTGGCCATGACCGCCGCCATCATAATATTTTCCGTAGCGCCTACGCTCGGATAATCGAGCACGATTTCGGCGCCTCGAAGCTCTTCCGCCGTACATACGACCTTATTGCCGCTCTCTTCGATGACTGCCCCCAGTGCCGCAAGGCCGCGCAGGTGCAGATCGATCTTTCGTTCGCCGATGGCGCATCCGCCTGGTTGATACAGCTCTACCCGACCCACACGGCTAAGCAGCGGGCCCATCAGGAAGATCGACGATCGCATCTGGCTCATCAAACTTTCGGGAATATGGAATTCATGCACTCCTGTCGTGTTTACGGTTACCGTATCGCCTGTGTGCCCGGCTTCGCAGCCCAGCGCGCGCAGAATATCCAGCATGACATGGATGTCGGAAAGATTCGGCACGTTCTGAATGTGTACTGCACCTTCCGCCATAATGCTTGCCGCCATAATCGGCAGCGCTGCATTTTTGGCGCCGTGAATCCTGATGGTTCCCGCAAGAGGTCTCCCACCTTCGATCACCAACTTTTCCAAAGTCCCACCTCCGATTTACCGCTCACCCACCGCCATTACTTCCGGTACAAGTCGTACACCGTATTTCTGGAATACCGTGTCCTGCACTTGTTCGATCAAGGCGAGCACATCCTGAGCTGTAGCCTGCCCGGTGTTGATCATAAAGTTGGCATGCATCGGCGAGACCACCGCACCGCCTACCTTAAGCCCCTTCAAACCGGCGTCTTCGATCAGCTTGGCGGAGAAATGCCCCTCCGGGTTGCGGAAGACGCTTCCCGCGCAAGCCAGCGTCAGCGGCTGCGTCTGCAGTCTCCGCTCCTTGAACGCGTTCAGCGCCGCCACGATTTCCTTGCGGTCGCCGCGTTTCAGCTGGAAGACCGCTTCCGTCACGATTCCCGGTTTGGCATGCAAAACCGAGTGCCGGTAAGCGTATGCGAAATCGTCCTTCTCCAGCGTGACCAACTCTCCTGTCGGCAGCAGCACTTCAGCTCGCGATAGAATGCGTGACACATCAGACCCGTGCGCCCCGGCGTTCATATAAACGGCACCTCCCACCGTTCCCGGAATACCTCCGCCGAACTCCAACCCGGACAAACCTTCGCGTGCGACCCTTTGGCATAAGACGATGAACGAAACGGCGCCTCCGGCGTATACCCGTTCCCCCTCGATGCGCACCTTATCCAGCGCTTCCCCCAGCTTGATCACGACGCCTCGTATGCCTTTGTCGGAAACGAGCAGGTTCGAGCCTCTGCCGATCACAAACCAGGGCGTTTGATGCGCATGAAAAAGCTTCACCGCGCGGACGAGTTGTTCTTTCGTCTGCGGCACCAGCAGAATGTCGGCGGGACCGCCGATTTTCCACGTCGTGTAGGGAGCGAGCGGTTCGTTCAATCGAACTTCACCGTAGGAGCCGCTCAAGAGCTCAAGTTTGACCTGTTGCATGGGAATCCTCCTTTACAGAACAGCCGGAGCGCCGATTTCGATATAAGCTCGATAATCGGAAGCGGCAGCAGCCGTACGCGCGTTTTCTTTCGTTCTCTTGCGCTGGCGGCCTGCCGCTTCGCCGGGCGTCTGTCACGGTTATAGTGTAGTTTATGTGAAATCGGAAATAGTGTGACAATCGCCTATTCATTTTCCTTAGCGTCCGGGAAGCCGGTGCTTCTCGATCAGCTGCACGATCATATCAGTACCGCTGGCGAACGGACTGGACGCCATCCGCTCTTTCAGCTCCGAGCGTTGCTCCTGTACCTCGCCAAGACGCTGAAGCAGCGTATCGGCGTTCAAATCTTCTTCATGCAGCACACGGGCGTAGCCCATCTTCTCAAACGATTCCGCATTCAAAATTTGATCGCCCCGGCTCGCCTGTCGTGACAGCGGAATCAGCAGCATCGGCTTGCGCAGCGCCAGAAACTCAAAGATCGACGTGGAGCCCGCCCGCGATACGACAATGTCAGCGCTGGCCAGAAGGTCCGGAAGCTCATCCTTGACGTACTCGAACTGGCGGTATCCCCTCACCTGCGACAGCGAGGAATCGACGTGCCCCTTGCCGCAAATATGTATAATTTGAAATTGGTGCAGCAGCGCGTCGAGCGATTCGCGAATCGCCTGATTGATGCGCTGCGCTCCAAGGCTGCCGCCCATCACGAACAGAACCGGCTTCTGCGAGTGAAAATCGCAAAGCGACAACCCGCGCAGCGGCTTTCCCTGCAGCATCGTTTCGCGAATCGGCAATCCCGTACACTCCGCCTTGTCGCTGCGGACGAACTTCATCGTCTCCGGGAACGTGACGCAGATCCGGGATACGAACGGCATCGTAATTTTGTTCGCGAGGCCGGGCGTCAGGTCGGATTCATGCGAAATGACCGGGATGCCGTTCAAGCGGCTGGCCAAAATGACCGGGACAGCAACAAAGCCCCCCTTCGAAAAGACGATGTGGGGCTTGATTCGGCGGAGCAGCTTATGGGCTTCGGCAATGCCCTGCAGCACCTTGAACGGATCCTTGAAATTTTTCAAATCGAAATACCGCCGTAATTTGCCGGACGACACATGGTGGAACGGAATGCCTTCGTGACGAATGATTTCGTGCTCGATTCCGTCGCGGGAGCCGATATATTCCATTTCCCAGCCTTGGGAACGAAGCCGGGCCATCAGCGCCAAATTCGGCGTTACATGGCCGGCCGTTCCTCCGCCGGTAAAAACGATTTTTTTCATAAGGACATCACCTCGAATAACGGGAAATATTAAGCAGCACGCCGATGGAGGTCAGCATCAAGGTGAGCGAGGAGCCTCCGGCGCTGATGAGAGGAAGCGTGATGCCAGTGACCGGAAACATGCCGATGACGACGCCGATGTTGATAATGACCTGAACGGCGATCATCCCGACGATCCCTGTGGCAAGCAGGCTGCCGAATGTGTCGGGCGCCGTAATGGCGGTCCGCATGCCGCGCCAAAGCAGCAGTGTAAACAAGATGAGAACGAATGTCCCGCCAATAAAGCCCAGCTCTTCCGCGATGATCGAAAAAATGAAATCCGTCTGCGGTTCGGGAAGATAGCTGTACTTTTGACGGCTCATGCCGAGGCCAAGACCGACAAGCCCGCCCGGACCGATTGCATACAGCGACTGAATCGCCTGGTAGCCCGCGCCGAGCGGATCCTGCCACGGGTCGAGAAAGGCCGTAATCCGCTTGAGCCGGTACGGAGCGGCAATGATGAGGCCGACGAAGCCCGCTAGGCCGACCAGACCGAGGTATGACAGATGTCTCAGCCGGGCTCCCGCCGTGTAGATGATCAGCAGCGAAGCGCCGACCAGCACGGCGCCGGTACCGAGGTCGGGCTGAAGCATAATGAGGCCGAAGGCTAGGCCGACAAGGCCGAGCGGCGGCAGCAAGCCCCGTTTGAACAACGTGATCGTCCCCTGCTCCTCGGACAGCCACTTGGACATGAAGATGATCATGCCCATCTTCATGAACTCTGACGGCTGAATGCCGAAAGCGCCGATCCCGAGCCAGCTGCGGGCGCCTCCGCGCACGACGCCGATGCCCGGAATGAGCACCGCCGCGAGCAGCACGAAGCAGACGAGCAGCGCCAGCTTGGCGTACTTTTTCCAAATCCAGTAGTCGGCGTTCATCGTGAACATCATGGCCAGGACGCCCAGTACGGCAAACAGCGCTTGGCGCTTCAAGTAATAGAAGGAATCTCCGAACTCGCGAAAAGCAAGCACGGCGCTCGCGCTGTACACCATCACGATGCCGATCACGAGCAGCATCATCGTGGAACCTAACAACAACATATCCGGAGTCGATCGCGCTTTAACCATACCGCCCACACCTCTAACCTTAAGACTTAAGGCGGGCATCAGCCGTTATTCCGCAGCCGTCAGCCGGCATGCATCGCCGACAACCGGACGGATAGGCTTGTTTACCCTCCTCTTAAAGGTTATGCACGGACTGCCTAAACATTCGTCCCCTTTCCTCATAGGAAGGAAACATGTCCCAGCTGGCGCAAGCCGGCGATAAAAGCACGACGCTGCCCGGCTTTGCCATCGCCACAGCCGCTCTTACCGCCTCGTCGACCGTATCCTGCACATTGTTAGCAGTATCGACCGTTTTCACTTGACTCAATCCTGCCAGGCGCGCGACGCGGGCGATTTTTTCCTTTGTTTCGCCAATCGCAACCAGCCCCTTCACCTGACGCTGAAATACCGGAAGCAGATCCATATAGTCGGAGCCGCGGTCCAGCCCTCCCGCAATCAAAATGATGTCCTGCTTGAACGCTTCGATCGTCTTGACCGTCGCCGTCGGATTCGTAGCCTTGGAATTGTTGTAAAAATGCACGCCGTCCCGCTCGGCGACCAATTCGAGCCGATGCTCCACGCCGCGGAACGACCGCAGCACCCCGGCAATGACATCCAACGGAACGCCGGCCGTATGAGCGATCGCGCTCGCAGCCAGCGCATTCTCCATGTTGAAGGTACCGGGAATGCCCAGTTCATCGACCGGCATAAACGGATTGACTTGCCCATGCGCATCGCGGTACACCATCGTTCTAGCGATGTCATCTTGAACATTCGCGAGTGGAGGCTGCAGATAAAAGCCGTAATCCAGCTCCGCTTTCGTAGAAAACGGAAGCACGGAAGCCCTCACCTTCTGCATGAGATCCCGGCACACCGGGTCGTCCCAGTTCAGTACGGCGGTGTCGCTCTCCGTTTGATTGGCGAAAAGCTTCACTTTGGAATCGATATAATCTTCCATTGTATCGTGGTAATCGAGATGCGTTTCATAGATATTAAGCAGGCAGCCGATCTGCGGACGAAACGCGGACGTTCCTTTCAGCTGGAAGCTGCTCAGCTCTACAACCATCCGGTTGTCGCTTGTCGCAGTCAGCGCCGCTTCCGTGAGCGCCCGGCCGATATTGCCGGCCACGATGGGCTGAAGCCCGCCCGCCGCCAGCATCAGACCCGTCCACGTGGTCGTCGTCGTTTTGCCGTTCGAGCCGGTAATCCCGATGATCGGCGCCTTGCAGATGTGATACGCCACTTCCACTTCCGTTATGATTTCAATCTTGAAGTGCAGCGCGCGCTGAATCGGCTCGATGGTATACGGAATGCCCGGGTTTTTCACGACCAGCGCAATGCCCTCGTGAATAAGCCCCGACGGGTGACTGCCGCAAACAACAGAAATACCCAGAGCCGATAGTTCGTCGGCCTCAGGGCATAAGTGGCGTTCCTTCTTATCGTTAACCGTGACAAGCGCACCCGCATCGTGAAACAGTTTGGCCACGGCGACGCCGCTGCGGGCTAAGCCCAGAATGACGACTTGGCGGCCCCGGTATGCATTTGGATGCTCCATGCTTACAACACCTCATTAATATATAATCCGATTCCGGCAAGTATCAGCCCAGCGGTCCAGAACGTAATGACGACGCGCCATTCCGACCAGCCGACCAGCTCGAAATGATGATGAATCGGGCTCATTTTGAACACACGCTTGCCTCTGGTCTTGAAGGAAACGACTTGAATGATGACCGACAAAATTTCCACGACGAACACGCCGCCGATCAAGGCCAGCAATATTTCCGACTTGGTCAGCATCGCGACGACCGCAAGCCCCCCGCCGATGCCCAGCGACCCGGTATCGCCCATGAACACTTTGGCCGGATGCGCATTGAACACCAGAAAGCCGAGTACGGCGCCGACCATCGCTGCCGAGAAGATCGCGATATTCGGCTGCGAATTATTCAGTGCAATAACTGCATACGCGCCGAAGGCAATGGCGCTGGTGCCGGCAAGAAGTCCGTCGAGACCGTCCGTAAAATTGACGGCATTGGACGTGCCCATCATCAGCAGGACGACAAACGGAAAGTACAGCCAGCTGAGGTCGAACGAAAAACCGACGTACGGAATCCGAATCTCCGTGCTGTGGTCCATTTGCACGAGCAGCACGCACACGATGATCGATACGATCAATTGGCCGAGCAGCTTCTGCTTGGCGGTCAGTCCGAGGGAGCGCTTGAACAAAATTTTGATGTAATCGTCCAAAAATCCGATAAATCCGTAGCCTAGCGACGCCACGAGCAGCGTCATCGTCTCCAGGTTCTTCTCCCCGAAGCGAAGCACAGCCAGCGCGAGCGCCAGCATGATGATAATGCCGCCCATGGTCGGGGTGCCGGCTTTTTTCAAATGGCCCTGCGGCCCGTCGGTGCGAATCTGCTGGCCGAACTTCAGACGGCGCAGCAGCGGTATAAACAGCGGTCCCATAATAAGGGCCAGCAAAAAAGCCGCGCCCAGCGTAATCATGACAATTTTAAAATCCACGGATGATCCCCCCTAATTGCATAAGAAAACCCGGATCGGAGCCGTTCAAGGATGAACGGCCTCGACTTCACGGCAGGTTTTCCTGGTTCAGCATTTCGCGGTTCGCCTTCTTGCTCCGGCGAACGTCAAAATCCCGAATCGTTCAAAAAGGCCGCAACTTGCTCCATCTTCATTCCGCGCGAACCTTTGATGAGGACAAGGTCCTGCGCTGCGGTCTGGGATGCCAATGCCCGTGCAAGCTCTTCTTTGTCTGTGAAATGCAGCACCCGGTCCGCTCCGAAACGCGACCTGGCGCCTTCCGCCATATCGTTTGCCAGCGGACCGTACAGGTACACCGCCTCCACCTCGGCGGGATCGAGCATCGCCCCGACGGCGCGGTGAAATTCGGCCTCTTGCGCGCCGAGCTCGAGCATGTCGCCGAGCACCGCGAATTTACTGCGGTAGCCCTTCATTTCATGCAGCAGATCGATCGCCGCCCGCATGGACGCCGGACTCGCGTTATACGCGTCATTCAGCAGCGTAAGCCCACTCGGCAAATGCATCACTTCGATCCGCATGCCGGTCATGACCGCATGCTCCAGCCCGGCCGCAATTTGCTCCGAGCTCAGTCCGAAATGACGGCCGACGGCGATGGCCGCAAGCGCGTTGATGGCGTTATGTCCGCCAAGCGCCGGGATGCGGTACTGCGTCTGTGCGTCGACGTTTACCTTGAAACGGGTTCCGCCTGCATCCGCCGCAATCTCGAGCGGATACAAATCGTTGCCGCAGCCTTTCCCGAACCGGGTGACGGTATATTCGCCGTTCTGCATGCGTCCCGCCTCCGCCATCTCCGGAAGCACCTCCGGAATCAGCGGCTCGTCTCCGTTGTATACGAGCAAGCCGCCAGCCTGCAGTCCCGCCAAAATTTCAGTCTTGGCGCGCGCAATTTCTTGGCGAGAGCCGAGCTGAAGCAGATGCGCTTCTCCGATATTCGTAATGACCGCAACTTCCGGTTCGGCAAGTCTGGACAACAGGTCGATTTCCCATCGTCCGCTCATGCCCATCTCCAGCACGGCTAGCTCCGTGCTCGGCGACATTTGAAGCAGCGTCATCGGCAAGCCAATATGATTGTTGTAATTTCCCTCCGTCTTATGCACTTCGAATGCGGTTGACAGAACGGCCGCCGTCATGTCCTTGACCGTCGTCTTCCCGTTGCTGCCCGTAATGCCGACGATGCGCACCGGCAGCTCCCTGCGGTACGCTTTGGCTAATCGCTGCAGTGCCGCAAGCGTGTCGTCCACAATGACGAGCGGCGTTCCCACAGGCGGCGCGGCGTGGTCGATCTGCCACAGGGCGGCGGCTGCGCCTTGCGCCAGTGCCGCATCGACAAAGTCATGGCCGTCGAACGATTCGCCGATCAGCGGCACATACAAGCTGCCTTCGCCAAGCGTGCGCGTGTCTTTCGACACCCCGCGGATTATCCTGTCCGCCGGAGCGCCTTCCGCTAACCGGCCTCCGGCCATAGCGGCGATTTCCGCCAACGTCTTCTTGATCACTTCATCGTCCCCTTATCGCATCCTCGGCGACCCTTCGGTCATCAAAATCATGCTTGATCCCCATGATCTCCTGGTAAGTTTCATGTCCTTTTCCCGCAATCAATACTACATCCCCGGGGCCGGCCATGGCAACCGCTTTTTCGATCGCTTGCCTGCGGTCGACAATCAGCTCGTAGCCGCCCTGCTCACAACCCACTTCGATCAGTCCCGGCACGATATCGCGGATGATCGCTTCCGGCTCTTCGGTACGCGGATTATCCGAGGTGACGATGACGTAATCGCTGTATTCCGCCGCCAGTCTGCCCATCACCGGCCGCTTCGTCCGGTCGCGATCGCCGCCGCAGCCGAAAACGCAAATCATGTTGCCCTCGGCAAACTGGCTGATCGTCGACAGCGCGTTTTCAAGTCCGTCCGGCGTATGCGCGTAATCCACCAGCACAAGGAACGGCTGTCCGGCGTCGACGATCTCCATCCGGCCTTCCACGGAGCGAACCCGGCTCAGGCTCTCGGCGATGCTGTCCAGCGGCAGCCCTTCCGCCAAGGCGGCGGTAATAGCGCCCAGCGCGTTATAGACGTTAAAACGGCCCACCAAGCGAAGCTGCATCTCCGCCGTGCCTCGGAAGGTGACGCAGCGAAACCGCGTGCCGCCGGACGTCATCTCGATGTCCTCCGCCCGTACGTCGGCGGAAGTGTCGTCGATGCCGTACGTGATCACATGCGCGGACGTTTGGTCGGCGAAGTCGCCTGATGCCGCATCGTCCGCATTCAGCACGGCAAACCGGCGGCGGTCCGGATCGGCGTCATATTCGTTGCCCATCCGCGAGAACAGCAGCGCCTTGGCCGCCTGATACCGCTCCATCGTCTTATGATAATCCAGATGATCCTGGGTTAAATTCGTAAAGATGCCGGTGCGGAAGCCGCAGCCCTTGACCCGCCCCCGTTCCAATCCATGCGACGAAACTTCCATCAGACAATAGTCGGTCCCCGCGTTCACCATCTCGCGAAGTATTCTTTGCAGCTCAAGCGCTTCCTGCGTATTGGTCGCGTGATTCGGATGAAACTGCGTGCCGATTTTCACATGAATATTCCCCATCAGTCCGGTACGAAAGCCGTGGTCGCTCAATATGCTTTCCAGCAAATACGTCGTCGTCGTCTTGCCGTTCGTTCCGGTTACGCCGATCACTTTCAGCTCCCGGCTCGGGTAGCCGTAAAAATGAGCGGCAATGACAGCCATCGCGTATCTCGTATCCTTGACAATGAGCGTAGGGACCGCGGCCTGCAAGTCCCGCTCCGCCACAAGCGCCGCAGCCCCCTGTCCGATCACGCGTTCGGCAAAGTGATGGCCGTCAAACGCCGCGCCGGCAATGCAAATGAACAGATCGCCCGGCTTCACTTTGCGGGAATCCATTTGCACTCCGGTAATTTCGATGCTCCCTTCGCCGACAATCCGGCTGACAGGCAGCAACGAAGCGAGTTCTTTCAGTTGCATTCCGGGTCCCCTCCATTTTTACACATGGTATCTATTATGGACAAAAAAATGCACGCTGAAAAGCCTAAATTTCGAAAAGTAAGTGAACTGTCGGTTTCCCGTCAGCCCCGTTCGTTACGGCTTCGACGGTGTCTCCGGCGGAGGCGCCGCATCCGACAAATAAATGCGGATCGTAGAGCCTTGCTCTACCCGGGAGCCCGGCTTAGGCACCTGATTGACAACGTTCTTCCCGGCGCCCGACTTGGCGAGCTGGAAGTTCATGTTCAAGTCCTCGTAAATGTCCGTGATCGTCATGCCGATCAAATTCGGCACTTCGACAATTTTCGTATCGCCGTAGACGTATTTGCGGTCGAGCTGATCTTGGCGCTGCGGCACTTTCATATATCGCAGCGAATCTTCCATAATACTCTTGACGAGCGGCGCAGCGATGAGCCCGCCGAATTGAATACCCTGCGGATCGTCAACTGCCGCATATACGACGATCTTCGGATCGTCGGCCGGCGCGAAGCCGATGAAGGACACGATGTGCTCGTCGGCCGAGTAACGCCCGTTGATGACTTTCTGCGCGGTACCTGTCTTGCCGCCGACGCGGTAGCCGTCGATAAACGCATTGCGTCCGGTCCCGTTGGCTACGACGCTCTCCAGCGTCTCGCGCACCTGCTTGGAGGTCGCCTCCGAGATGACACGCCGCACCAGCTCCGGCTGAACGGTCTCCACGATCTCTCCGCTGTCCGGCTTATACCAGGCTTTCGCCACATGCGGCTTGAACAGATTGCCGCCGTTCACCGCAGCGGACACCGCAGTGATCTGCTGAATCGGCGTCACGGATACGCCTTGGCCGAACGATGTTGTTGCAAGTTCCACCGGACCTACGCGGGATGGCTTGAACATAATCCCGTTTTCTTCACCGCCCAGGTCAATGCCCGTTTTTTTGCCGAAGCCGAATTTGTAAATGTAGTCGAACAGCGTATCTTTGCCCAGCCGCTGCCCCATCACGACAAAGCCCGGGTTGCATGAATTTTCCACCACGCCAAGGAACGTTTCGCTTCCATGCCCTCCGCGCTTCCAGCAGCGGAGCCGGGCGCCAGACACTTCGATCGCGCCGTCGTCGTAGAAGCTCTCGTTCAGATTGACCTTCTTCTCTTCCAATGCTGCGGCAAGCGTGATGATCTTGAACGTAGAACCCGGCTCGTAGGTCATCCAGATCGGCAGGTTCCGGTTATAATTCTCGACCGGATATTGCGTATAATTGCCAGGCTCGTAGCCCGGGCGCGATCCCATGGCCAAGATTTCCCCATTGTTTGGGTCCATCGCGATGGCAATGACATGCTTCGGCTGGTACTTCACCATCGCTTGATCCAGCTCACGCTCCATAATGGACTGAATGTGGCCGTCAATCGTCAGCTGCAAATTCATTCCGTCCAGCGGCGGCTTGAATTCGTCGTTGGAACCCGGCATCTCCTTGCCGTTGGCTGCTGCCAGGTACGATATGCTGCCGTTGATGCCGGTTAAATTTTTATCATACTTCAACTCTATGCCTGTTAAGCCTTGATTATCAATTCCGGTAAAACCAAGCACATGCGCGGCGAGCCCGCCGAACGGATAGTACCGCTTGTTGTCTTCCGCCACCCGAATGCCCGGCAAAAACAAATTGCGGACTTCCACCGCTTTCTCCATCGTCATCTTCCGGCCGGCCGGGTTAATGTAGACGCTCTTCTCGCGCTTCGTAATCAGCTTATAGACGGTCTCCTCGCTCATCTCGAGCACCGCGGCCAGCTTGGCTGCCGTCTGCTGCGGGTCCCTGATCTGCGCAGGAATCGCCAGCACAGTCGGCGTGCTGATATTGTACGCCAGGCGCATGCCGTTACGATCCAATATTTCCCCTCGCTTGGCGGTAACGCGAATGTCGCGCCGCCATGATTCCTCCGCTTTATCCGACAGCTCGGGACCGGCCCACAGCTGTACATATGCGAGCCGCACGACAAGTGCAAAAAATAAAATCGTTCCTACAACAAGTGCGGCGAATAGCCTGCGGCGAACCGTTACGTTCGATGCCCTCATGCCCGCTTCTTCTCCTCCCTGAACAGAGATTCGTTCATATCATCCCTATTCGGGACAACCCGGGGTTAGAACAAGCTATCGATGAAGCTTGCGGGCGATGTACAGACAACCGTCACAGCCCGGAAGGCGTGACGGTTGCACTGGATCATGCTGCGTGCTTGCGGCATGCGATATAGAAGAGACAGCGAGGGCACCCGCAGTCCGCCGTCAGCGCTGCGCGGTCTTTTTATCCGTACCGGTCGGGGCATTCTTCTTCGGCGGCGGCGCAGCCGGCGCTTTGGCCGGAGGCGCATCCGATTTGGCATTTTTATCCGACTTGTCGGAAACGGCAAGCTGGCTGTACGGTTTCAACTGCAGCGTCACCACGCGCGCATCCCCTTCACCTTCCAGCGATTGCGCAGCGACGTAGCCTTCGCCGGTCGACGTGCAGCGGGTTTTGATGAACGAACACACTTCCATGGCATCGCGGAGCGATTTGCCGGTCAAATCCGGCACGGCGATTTCTCCGCTATCCTGAAGTAATACATACATTCGCTGCGCGCCGCCGATTTCAGTACCTGGCGTCGGAGATTGGGCGATAATCTCATTTCCTCTGCCGATTGTTTCCACATTGATGCCGAATGAGTTCATCGTCGTACGCGCCTGCTCGGCGGATACACCCGTAAAGTCGGGAACCGTAGTGCGGATCTCCCGATCGGACGCCTGAATGGGCGGCTTCGTCACTGTCGACGGCGCCACGCCCAGATAACGCAGCGATTGGGACATAATTTCCTTGAACGCGGGCGTGAGCACATCGCCGCCCAGATGATAATTGCCGCCCAGGTCCGGCTGATCGGCAATGAGCGTAATCAAGATACGCGGGTTTTCAATCGGCGCATAGCCGATGAAGGAGATAACCCATTTGCCTTCCGCGTACCCTTTTTCCCCAGGCTCCACGAGGTTTGCGGTTCCGGTTTTGCCTGCGATCCGGTACCCTTCGATATAAGCTTTGCGGCCCGTACCGACCTGCTGGTCGGAGACGACCGTTTCCAGATATTCGCTGACCTGCTTCGCGGTTTTCTCCGACACCACCTCGCGGATCACTTTCGGTTCGTTCTTCTGAATGACCTCTTCGGTTTCCGGGTTGTAAATTTCCTTGATCAGATGCGGCCACATCAGCTTCCCGCCGTTGGCGATGGCGGCGTAAGCGGCCGTCTGCTGAATCGCTGTCGCCGTCATCCCTTGCCCGTAGGTGGCGGTCGCGAATTCAGCCGGATATTTCATCTTGACGATACCAGGCACTTCCCCTGGAATATCTACGTTCGTTTTCACGCCGAAGCCGAACTTGTCGATATACTGCTTCAGTTTTTCCTGTCCCAGCTTCTCCAGTCCCAGCTTGACGAACGCGACGTTGCTGGAGCGCTTGAGGCCTTCCAAATATGTAATTTTCCCCCATCCCACGATGTTATGGTCATGCAGCGTACGCCCGGGAACTTGAATGGAGCCCGATTGATACAAATCCGTCGGATTGAATAAATTTTCTTCGACCGCACCGGCGAGCGTAACGATCTTGAATGTCGAACCTGGCTCGTACTGGGATACGATCGCATGATTTTGAAAATCGCTCATCTGCTTGGTCTCCCAATAACGGTTCGGGTTAAAGGCCGGCGTATTGGCTACCCCAAGAATTTCCATCGTCATCGGATCGACGGCAATCGCCGTCAAACTTTTCGGATGCCATTTCTCATTCACTTTATCCAGCGCGTTCTCAAGATAAAACTGAATGTTTTTATCCAGCGTCAATGTGACGTTACTGCCGTTAATCGCCTTCTTGTATTCCGCCTTGGAATTCGGCAATTCCACGCCGAAGCGGTCCGACTCATAGCTCAGCGATCCGGGAACGCCTTTCAGGTATGTATCGAGCTGCGATTCCAGCCCCATCTTGGGCACGCCTTCCTTATCGCTGTAGCCGAGCAGATGAGCCGCCAGCTTGCCGCCGGGATAAAAACGTTTGCTCTCCGGTCTCAGCAATATGCCGACGCTCTTGTTCTTTCCTTCAATGCTTTGCTGCAGCCGCTCGATCAGCTTCTTGATCTGATCGGCCACTTCCACGTCGATCTTCCAGCCGTCGTTGCCGAGCTCCACCTGCGCGTAATAATCGCCGTTCGCTCTTTTTTTATTGAGCCGCTCCCGGATCCGGTCCGCGAGTGTATCAGCGGCGGCTGGATCTTCGGTAGGCTTCAGAATCGCCGCCAGCTCAGTTGCGATGACGTTCTCCAGCCCTTTATCATGAATCGTTTTGGGTACGAGCGCGAGCGTGTAGGCCGGAGCGTCTTCAGCCAGCACTTTGCCGTTGCGGTCCATAATGGCGCCGCGAATCGGCAGCAGTTCCTTGTCTGTCGCCCATTTCTCCTTGGCCATCGTAAGCAGTTCTTCCCCATGAACCACCTGGACCCAATACAAGCGCGTTACAAGGACAAGAAAAAGGAGGGTAAATATCCCTCCGATCAGCAGCGAACGCAATTTCACTTTTTTCGTCATGTCGTTCTCCCCCTATTCCCGCTAACAGATCAGGGTTGATCCTTTGTTTTTTTGGCCGCGGCCGAGCCGGACGGCCCATTGCCCGCAGGCGGTTTGGACGAAGCGGAGCCAACGCTTTTCGAGCTGCCTGCCGATTTGATCTGGTTTTCGTCGGGAACGACAAGACCGAGCTTCTTCGCTTCTTCCCCAAGCCGCTCCGGCGACGACAGCGCATCCACTTTATGCTTCAGCACGCTGTTCTCCGCCTCCAGCTGCTTGATTTTTTGCTCGATTTTATTAATGTTCGTGTTCATTTCATAGATTTGGGCATAACGCCAAATAATAAGGCCCGCCACCACCACGCAGATCGCTACCGTGAACAAATACAGGAGCTTCTCCTGCACCGGCAGAGACTTGTTGTTGCGGTTAACCGATTTTTTCGGTTCCTTCGCTTGTACTTTGTTCTCCGAGCGCTGCTCCACCGCTAAACTCCCATGAATATAAGCCGGCAAGATGGTTCCCCCTTTGATTTCAAAGTTTTTCCGCTATGCGAAGCTTCGCCGAACGTGCCCGCGGATTTGCTTCCAATTCATCCGCTCCGGCTTCGATCGGCTTACGATTGACAAGTTTGACGATCCCTTTATTGCCGCACACGCACATCGGAAAATCCGGCGGGCATGTGCATCTAGCCACGTATTTGTTAAACGTCTGCTTGCAGATGCGGTCCTCCAGCGAGTGGAACGTAATGACAGATGCGCGCCCGCCGGGAGCGAGACAGCGAATGGTCTGCTCCAGCGCTTCTTCAAAAGCGCCCAATTCGTCATTGACCGCGATGCGCAGCGCCTGAAAGCTTCGCTTAGCCGGATGCGGTCCCGTTCTCCGCGCCGCGGCGGGTATCGCTTGCTTGATCAGCTCCGCCAGCTCGGCTGTCGTCTCGATCGGCTTCTTCTCCCGGGCGGCTGCAATATGGGCGGCAATGCGTCTAGAAAACTTTTCCTCACTGTATTTGAACAAAATTTCTGCGATTTCCTGCTCCGACCAGTCGTTCACAATATCCCGGGCGGTCAGCGGCGCTGTCTGGTCCATCCGCATGTCCAGCTCAGCATCCTGGTTGTAGCTGAAGCCGCGGTCCGCCTCGTCCAGCTGCGGGGATGAAACACCAAGATCGAACAGCACGCCGTCAACCTGCGGCTTGCCGTCCTTCATCGCCCGCGGAATACGGGACAGCTCCCGTTCCAAAAAGCGGAAATTGCTGCGTACCAGCTTCACCCGATCCGCGACCGGGGCCAAACGCTCCTGCGCGTTCGCCAGCGCGGCATCGTCCTGATCGAATGCGATCAGCAGGCCGTCTTCATTCAGCTGGTTTGCAACCAGCAAACTGTGACCGGCTCCTCCGAGCGTACAGTCAACATATACTCCGTCCGGCTTAATATGCAGTCCGTGAACTGCTTCTTCTTTCAATACGGTAATATGATGAAACATGCCATTATCCTCCTGAGCGTTTACAAGTCGAAGTTGAAGTCAACCAATTTCTCGGCAATCTCGTTGAACGATTCTTCCGATTGCTCGGCATAGTTTTCCCAGATTGCCTTACTCCAAATCTCCACCCGATTGGAAACGCCGATCACGACGCAATCTTTCTCCAGCTTGGCATGTTCGATCAGATTGTTCGGCAGATTGACTCTGCCCTGCTTGTCCAGCTCGCACTCGGTCGCTCCGGAGAAGAAAAATCGGGTAAAGGCACGAGCGTCCGACTTCATCAGCGGCAGCGCTTTGAGCTTCTGCTCCAGCACCGCCCATTCATCCATGGGGTAAACAAATAAGCATTGGTCCAGGCCGCGAGTGACGATAAACGATGTTCCGAGGGCTTCGCGAAATTTCGCAGGCACGATCATCCGGCCTTTTTCATCAACGGTATGTTGATATTCCCCCATAAACATCCCACTCGCCACCCCCTTTCCACCACTTTAACCCACTTTCCTCCACCTGTAAACTATAATTCGCTGTATGAAACAAAAAATCCTGCTTTCGTCTCAGGGACGAAGCAGGATTTTTCATAGGCCATAGCTATTCCGTTTCTTTCTTGGCGCCGTCCGCCGGTTCCGGCTGCTGCCTGTTATGTTCGGCGAGCTGCTTGCGTATACCCGACAGCTTCTTCTTTCGATTCGTTCGCGCGAACCACAGCGGCACGCCGATCACGACGAGCAGCGCCAGCACCGGCAGCGCGCTGGCTACAAATACGACAACCCACTGAATCATAACCGACAATACGGTCATGCTGCCGTTCAGCGCGGCTGCGGCCCGGTTCAACAGCGGCCCCCGGTCTTTCGATCCGATGACCTCGGCGGAGCCGATCTTTTGCGCTAACCTCAGCTCAATGGTAGAGAAAGCGACATTTTGTTCCAAATAGCGCATTCTGCCCTTGATGCGCTCGATTTCTTCCTGCACTTTTCCGAGTTCGGCGGAAAATGCGACAAGCTCGTCGGTTTTCGTCGCTTTCTCCATGAAGGAAATCAACCGCTCTTCCACCACTTGTTTGGCCTTTAGCCGCGATGACAAATCAACGTATTCTTCCGTGACGTCCTGTCCCTGCATGTTTTTTTGCATCGCCGGGTGGATTTGCTCCAGCCTCGACAACAGCGATTGAAACCCGTTCGCGGGAACTTTGATGACGAATGTACCGCTTTTTTCGGCAGTTGCCACATTTTCGCTGAACTGTAAAATGTACGCGCCAGACTGGGTGACCGCCTCCTGTATTTTGGCCGCGGTCTCCTGGTACTTCTCCACCTGCATCATCAGATTCGCCTTGTAAATAATTTTGCGGCCGAACGGATCAGCCGCCTCCGGTGCGGTCTCTCCCATAAAGCTGCCGCCGGCCGCGGCATTCGAAACCGCCTTGGCGTCGGTCGTCTCCACCGCTCGGTCCGCAGCCCCTCCGCCGTTCGCCTGCTGCGGACTCGGCGCAGCCAGGCTCATCTCCGAGCTCTTCGATGCCGCCGATTCGCCGGCGCCGCAGCCCGTCAGCATCACGGCAACCGCAAACAGCGTCGCCAGCGCCGCGCCCATCCCTTTCCTCAGACCCCGATAGCCCCGGGAATGCCGCCTGAGGCCGTTTCTTGATTTGTCTCGCATCGCTAATCCCCCTTGATTGTCGCGAATACTTGCCGCGAACCGCTTCGCAAGCAGCCCGCTACCCCATAGACGGTACCCGCTTCGGCATTGTTGCATGATACTGGCAGCCTAACCAAGGATTTTCAACTGCGGAACAACAAAAAAACTCTCCCGATGACTGATCATCGAGAGAGTCGGATGAACGCCCGCCTGTTAAGCGAAGCGCAGTATATTAATGCTCGGCCCAGCTGTCGAGGTAAGCTTGCTGCTCCGACGTCAGCGCGTCGATGCCCATGCCCATAGCGGCCAGCTTGAAGCGTGCAACTTGCTCGTCCAGCTCGTAAGGAACGTTGACGACTTTGTTGCCGATTTGCTTGTAGTTGTCGTTCACGTACTTGAGCGACATTGCCTGCAATGCAAACGTCATGTCCATGATTTCTGCCGGATGACCGTCGCCGGCTGCCAGGTTCACGAGGCGGCCTTCGGCCAAAATGTAAAACTTGCGGCCGTCCTGCAGCTTGTATTCTTCAATGTTACGGCGAACGGTGCGTTTCGATACGGACATCGCTTCGAGCTCCGGCTTGTTCACTTCCACGTCGAAGTGACCTGCATTGGACAAGATCGCGCCGTCCTTCATCACTTTGTAGTGCTCGCCGCGGATGACGTCACGGTTGCCGGTTACCGTTACGAAGAAGTCGCCCAGCTTGGCCGCTTCCGTCATCGGCATTACCGCAAAACCGTCCATATAAGCTTCGACGGCCTTGATTGCATCGATTTCGGTTACGATGACGTTCGCACCGAGTCCTTTGGCGCGCATGGCTACGCCTTTGCCGCACCAGCCGTAGCCGACGACAACGACGGTTTTACCCGCAACAACCAGGTTGGTCGTCCGGTTGATGCCGTCCCACACGGATTGCCCCGTGCCGTAGCGGTTGTCGAACAAGTATTTGCAGAATGCGTCGTTTACGGCCACCATCGGGAATTGCAGCTGGTTTTCTTTCTCCAGAGATTTCAGACGCAGGATTCCTGTCGTCGTTTCTTCCGCGCCGCCGCGTACTTTTTTCAGCAAATCTCTGCGCTCGGAGTGAAGAACCGTGACGAGGTCGCCGCCGTCGTCGATGATGAGGTCCGGCTCGGTTTCCAGCGTTTTGACCAGCAGGTCCTTGTATTCTTGAGGGTCCGGATTGTACTTCGCAAACACGGTGATGCCGTCTTCCACCAGCGCCGCGCATACATCATCCTGCGTGGACAGCGGGTTGGAGCCGCAGATCGCCACTTCGGCGCCGCCGGCTTGTACGACTTTGGCGAGATATGCCGTTTTCGCTTCGAGGTGAAGCGAAATCGCGACTTTCAGCCCTTTGAACGGCTGCTCTTTCTCGAATTGTTCGCGGATGCGGTTCAGCACCGGCATGTGAGCGTTAACCCAGTCAATCTTCAAATGCCCTTCCGGGGCGAGCTTGATATCGCGAATAATGCTTTGGTTCACTGTGCTTGCCATGAATAAAATTCCTCCCTGAGTCGTTAAAATAATGGTCTCTCTATTATGCCTGATCTTGCGTTTATATGTAACATACCCTGTGCTTGCCGTCCGGTACCAAGGGAAGCTCAAGCAATTCCTTCAGCCACCCTTCGCCGTATTTGTTCATGTACGAGGCTATGTTAAATACCCTTTCCTGCGGTTTGCCGCCGGGAACCAGCGACATGCCGATCCGTTCGAACTGACGAATGCCGGCATCGAATTGCGATCGCAGGCCATCCTCCGACTTCTGCTGCAAAAAGTCGATCTGCTCGATAATTTTGCCGAGATTCGTCTCGCCCAGCTTGCGAAGCCCCGGATTAATGGCGCCGATCGCCTCGACCAGCGGCTCATAGCTGTCTTTGAACCGCGACTTGACTTCGCCGAAGCGTTCCTCCAGATGAAATTGATCCTGCTCCTTGAGCCAGTCCTGCTGCCGCTCTTCCAGCCGGAACAGCGCATCCTCCAGACTCAGATCGAACTTCCTCATATTCTTCTGCACGGTGCCTTCCAGCAGCGTGAATTCAAGTCTGGGAAGCAGCAGCGGCATCCGCATGCCGAGCAGGTGAAACGCTTCACGGGTCAGCCCCCAATAAGCGATCTCCGCCCGTCCAAGAACGGCGCCCAGCACGGGGAACAAGTAATCCTGCATCAGCGGCCGCGTCATCACGTTGTTACTCAGACGCTCCGGCGAAGATTCGGCCAGCTCGGCCAGCTGTTCGCGGGAATAGCGCCGCTCGCCTCTTCTGTCCGTGAAACCGTTCCCGTCCTCCGCCGGGTAGAGCAAGATACGTTCTCCGCCGTCGTATACGAACAAGTTCGCCCCGCGGTCGTGAAGCTCCGCCTGCGGCTGGTAGCTGCCGGAGAGTATGCGCGCCTTGCCCTTCAGCAGCTCGCCGTGAATCTCGTCGCTCCGCTCGACAAGCTGGCGGAACATCGGTGCTTCCAGCCTGCGAATGTGCGGATCGTCCGAATCAACGAACACGAGACCGTACGCGCCGAACAGCTTGGCCATGATGCGGGCGAAATATTCGACCAGCGTGGCCGACGCGTCCGCCATTCCGCGAAGCGAAGCCATCAGCTCTGCGCGAAACTCCGTCGGCATGAGCGCCTGCTCCATGCTCGCAAGCGCTTCCTCCCACTGTTCGCGCGAAATTGCGGTCTGGCTCACAGACGTGCGCAGCCCTGTCGGGTGGTCCAGCTTCACCTTCTCTACCTTCATGTCCGATGACAGGTAATGGAAGTGATTCACTTCGTCAAAATCATGGTCTTCTCCCGCGATCCAGAACACCGGAATCACGGGACGCTGCAGCTCGCTTGACGCATGCCTTGCCGCCTGAATGAGCGTGATCGCCTTGTATACGACGAGCAGCGGGCCCGTGAACAAACTTGCCTGCTGTCCCCCGACGATACAAAGCGTACGCCGGTCCTTCAGCAGCTCCGCATGGCGGATCGTCGCCTCCGAACCGCCGATCGCGCTGTTGAACCGGATTAGCGCCTCCGACAGGGCTTCCCGATCGGCTCCGTCCGGACGCTCCTTGTCCAGCCAAGCAGCCCGCTGCTTCCAATCGTCCGCCTTCCACGGATTGTAGTCGAACAACCCGCTCACTTGATCAAACCGGTGAATATAGTCCTCCGTCAAAGGCTGGCCGGACTTCCACTGAATCGCCTCTACTTGCAAAGCTCTCCGCCACCCTCCGTATGTATTGAGATGCGCCCCGGGTCAACAGCCCGAATACGCTCCATTGTCGAATAATTGAAGCTGAATCTATTGTACACATGTTCCCGGTAATCGTCAAAGTAAAAACAGCCCTTCGCTGCGAAACGGAGGGCTGTTTCCTCTATATTATTTGTGCAGGTGGCAAGCGACGAAATGACCGGGCTCGACTTCCTTGAATTCAGGCATCGCCGCGGCGCATTCAGGCATTGCCATCGGACAGCGCGTACGGAACGGACAGCCGCTTGGCGGATTGAGCGGGCTCGGAATTTCACCTTCCAGAATAATGCGCTCCCTGTTCCGCTCCACCTCCGGATCCGGAATCGGAATAGCAGACAGCAGCGACTGCGTATACGGGTGCAGCGGCTTGGCGTACAACGCGTCCGACGTCGTCACCTCGACAAGCTTGCCGAGGTACATAACGCCGATTCGGTCGGAAATATGCTTTACCATCGCAAGATCGTGGGCGATGAACAAGTAGGTCAGCCCCCGCTCCTTCTGCAGCTTCTTGAACAGGTTGACGACCTGCGCCTGTACGGATACGTCCAGCGCCGAAATCGGCTCGTCGGCGATAATGAACTTCGGTTCGATCGCCAGCGCCCGTGCGATGCCGATCCGCTGGCGCTGACCGCCGGAAAACTCATGCGGGAAACGGCTTGCATGCTCTTCATTCAAGCCGACGTCGCGCAGCAGCTGGAACACGCGCTCCTTGCGCTTGCTGCCGGACAGCGTCCCATGAATGTCGATTCCCTCGGCAATAATGTTACCCACGGTCATCCGGGGATTCAGCGAAGCGTACGGATCCTGGAACACCATCTGCATGTTCCGGCGGAAATCGAGCAGCTTCTTCCCGCGTAGCTTGTGCACGTCCTCGCCGTCGAACAGCACTTCCCCGCTCGTTGATTCATACAGCCGGATGATCGTGCGTCCCGTGGTCGACTTGCCGCAGCCGGATTCCCCGACAAGGCCGAATGTCTCGCCTCGCTCGATAGCGAAGCTGATATTATCGACAGCTTTCAGCGTTTTGCCGCTGCCTAGTTGAAAATGCTTCTGTAAATTGCGTACTTCCAGCAATGGTTGTCGTTTGCTCATCGCGCGGCACCTCCCGCTTCCACTGGACGCTCTACTTTCGGCGCGCCTTCATGCAGCAGCCAGCAAGCCGCCGAATGCGTCTCCGACAATACGGTGTGCTCCGGATCGATCTGCCCACACACGCTCATCGCATAAGGACAGCGGGCCGCGAACGCGCAGCCTTTCGGAGGAGAGAACAAATCCGGCGGCGTGCCGGGAATCGGCACCAGCTCGTTGTCCTTGTCCTGATCGAGCCGCGGAACGGAACGAAGCAGTCCCCACGTATACGGATGCTTCGATTCGTAGAAAATTTCGTCGACCGTCCCTTGCTCCACCACTTTGCCGGCGTACATGACAATGACGCGCTGCGCCATCTCGGCCACGACGCCGAGGTCGTGCGTAATGACGATAATGGACGCTTCCGTCTTCTCGGACAACTTCTTCATCAGCTCGATAATTTGCGCCTGAATCGTGACGTCGAGCGCCGTCGTCGGCTCGTCCGCAATGAGCAGCTTCGGGCTGCAGGCGAGCGCGATCGCAATCATGACGCGCTGGCGCATCCCGCCGGAAAATTCATGCGGATATTGCTGCATGCGCCCTTCCGGGTTCGACATGCCGACAAGCTTCAAGATTTCGAGCGCTCGCTTGTTCGCTTCCTCGCCGCTCACCTTGTGATGCTTGACGATACCTTCCGTAATCTGCTTGCCTACGGTCATCGTCGGATTCAAGGAAGTCATCGGATCCTGGAAGATCATCCCCATCTCGGAGCCGCGAATTTTTTCCATTTCTCTATTCGATAAACGGGTAATTTCCGTCTTCCCGTTAAATTTGATCGATCCGTTCTTGATGATGCTCGGCGGCGAAGGAATCAGTCGCATGATCGTTTGCGCGGTTACGGATTTTCCGCAGCCGGATTCCCCTACGATCGCCAGCACTTCCCCTTTTTTCAGATCAAAGGAGACGCCCCTTACCGCCTGAACTTCTCCCGCATACGTGCGGAAAGATACTTTCAGATCGCGAACTTCCAATATATTGTTATTCATCATGTGCAGCACCTCCCCATGAACTGATTGCTTGGTTACTTGCGCATCTTCGGATCAAGCGCGTCGCGCAGACCGTCGCCAAGCAGGTTGAAGCTGAGCAAAATCCAGCTGAAGACGATCGTCGGGAAAATGACCCGGTGCGGGTACAACCGGATATTGTTGGCTCCGTCGGAAAGCAGCGAGCCCAGCGAAGCCAGCGGCACGCGAATGCCGAGACCGATAAAGCTGAGGAACGCCTCGACGAAAATCGCCGACGGTACGATAAACGTAATTTGCACGATAATCAAGCCCAGCGCGTTCGGCACGAGATGCTTCAATATAATGCGAGCTCCCCCGGCGCCGAGCGTCTTGGCGGCAAGCACGTATTCCTGTTCTTTGAGCGTCAAGATTTGACCGCGCACGAGCCGCGCCATCGGCACCCAGCCCGTAATCGCGTAAGCGATAATGATCGTTTTGAAGCCGGGACCGATAACGACGATGAGCAAAATCGAAATAAGCAAAAACGGAATGGAGTAAATGATTTCGATAATGCGCTGCATGATGTCGTCGACCCGCCCGCCGTAGTAGGCGGAAATGCCGCCGTACAGCACGCCGAATACGAGATCGAGCGCCGCGGCGGTAATGCCGATCAGCAGTGAAATCCGGGTGCCCCACCAAACCCGCACCCACAGGTCGCGGCCGAAATCGTCCGTCCCGAACCAGTGCGCGGCCGAAGGCGGCTGATTTTTGATCGCGTAATCCTGTGTCGCGTAGTCGAAGTGGGAAAAGATCGGCCCGAAGATTGCAAAGACGGTCAGCAAAATCAAGCTGCACAAGCCGAACATCGCGAGCTTGTTCTTCTTCAGCCTTCTCCACGCATCCTGCCAGTATGTCAGGGAAGGGCGCACAATGGACTCGCTGCCGACGGCTTCTTTGTTCATCGGCTGAAACATATCTTTGGACAATTCCATCATTTGCTGCCTCCTCTAGCCAGACGTATGCGCGGATCAACCAAGCCGTAAATGATGTCGGTAATAAACAGAACGACAACAAGGATAAAGGCATAGAAGATGGTGAGTCCGGTAATCATCGTGTAATCATTCGAATAAATCGACTGGACGAAGTGCTTGCCGAGGCCCGGCACGACAAAAATTTGCTCGACGATGAGCGTACCGGTAATCAAGTTGACGAAAACCGGTCCAAGTACGGTAATGACCGGTAAAATCGCGTTGCGAAGCGTATGCCTGACGACAATCGCGCGCTGGGACAATCCTTTGGACATGGCGGTTTTAATATAATCATGGTTCAATACGTCAAGCATCGACGTTCGCATCAGCCTCGCCAATATCGCAATCGTCCCGAAGGACAATGCAATGGCGGGCAGTACCCTGGACGAAGGCCCCGTCCACATCCCCGGCGGAAGCCAGCCTAACTTGACTCCGACAAAATACGACAAAAGCGGGCCGAGCACGAACGACGGAATCGAAATACCGGCCACAGCGGTGAACATCGCGGTAATGTCGAGCCCCTTGTTATGATTCAAAGCAGCAATAATCCCCAAGATAAGTCCGACGGCAATCGCAATACCGAGCGCCCATAATCCGAGCTCCAGCGAAGCGGGAAAGCCCTGCTTAATAATGTCGGTAACTTTCCGCGTCGGAAACGCGAAAGAAACGCCGAGATCGCCATGAATGACGTTGTTCATATACTGCAAGTACTGATCCCAAATCGGCTTATCCAGGCCGTACTGGGCGTACAAAATCTTTTTCTGCTCGATCGTCATCTTCTGCGAATCTTCGCCGAACGGATCTCCCGGCAAGTTTTTCATCAGAACGAAAGTGAACGTGACGATGAGCCATAATGTCATGACCATATAAACCAGCCGGCGCAATAAGAAGCGAAGCATGGCACACCTCCTGAGCTTGTTCGGTAAAACGTCAAACAGTTGCGGCGTTGCATAAGTCGCAGGCAGAACTGTTTCGCAAGCATAGACTTGTAGCACGGCTATGTTTGCGAAGCAGTTCCGAACGGTTTCCTCGATTTTGAAAAAATCGGAGCCGTTCCATGATGGGAACGGCCCCCGTTGCAACTGAGCGCCGAAGATTATAGCGGGCAGTTGTCAACCCTTGCAACTGCAAGCCGATTCACGCGGCGCGCAGTAATCCGGCAAGCTGCGTATCCTGAATTATTTCAGGTAAGTCCAGCGAAGCTCCCACTCTTTGGACATGGCAGGCAGAATCAAGCCTTCCACGTTCGGTTTCTTCGCATACGGTCTCGTACGGAAGTAGAGCGGGGAAATCGAAGCGTCGGACATCAGCACTTTTTCGGCATCGACCATCATCTTGGAACGCTTCGCGAGGTCAACCTCTTTCTCCGCGCCTTTCACCAGATCGTCGTACTGCTTGTTGCTGTACTGCATGTAGTTAAACGACTTATTATCGGTCACCCACATATCAAGGAACGTCATCGGGTCGTTGTAATCCGCGCCCCACAGGCCGATCAGCGCATCAAAGTTCGACTCCTGCATGTTCTTCACGCGCAGCGCGAACGGCAGCGGTTCGCCGTCAACGTCGATCCCCAGATTTTGCTTCCATTGCGCCTGGATGAACTCGATCGATTTCTTCGAAGTTTCCGTGTCGTCGGAAGTCAGCTTGAACTTCGGCAGCGAAGCCATGTTCAGCTCCTTCAAGCCTTCAGCCAGCAGTTGCTTGGCTTTGGCCGGATCATAAGTAGGCTGCGTATCGCCGGCCACTTTGCGGAATTCCTGCTTGTTGCCGTCCAGCACCGTTCCCGGAACAAGGCCAGTCGACGGAATCGAAGTGCCGCCAAGGATGACTTCGTTAAACGTTTTGCGGTCAATCGCCATGCCGAGCGCTTGCTTGATCTTCGCATTGGCGAATGCCGGCACTTTCTTGTTTTGGAACAACACATACGCCGTAACGAATTCTTTCTTAAATACCAGATCAGGCTTGCCTTGGTACATTTTCGGCTGATCGCCCTTAAGCTCCGTCAAATCGACCTGATTCGTCTCATACATATTGAGTGACGTGTTCGGGTCTTTCACGACGTTAACCGTTACTTTGGTCAGCTTGATGTTGGCTGCATCCCAATAATTTTCGTTTTTGACCATAACCAGCTGCTGTTCATGATCCCATTTCTCCATTTTGAACGGACCGGCGCCCATAATCTTGTCGGCATCGGCGCCGTTCTTATCCCCTTGCTTCTTCACGAAATCGGGATTTTGCGGGAAGAACAACGGCATCGCGAGCTGATCCGTAAAGAAAGCTACCGGCTTCTCCAGCGTAATTTCCAGCGTCTTGTCGTCCTTCGCCTTTACGCCGAGCTCCGCTTTCTTCGCTTCCAATTCTTCCGTCTTGGCTGTATTCAAAGCGGCGCCGCCTTTAATCCAGGCGAGCATCGTCGCATATTTCGCTTTTGTCGCAGGATCCAGCGTCCGTTGGTATGCCCAGACGAAGTCGCTGGCTTTGAGCGGCGAACCGTCAGCCCATTTCAATCCGTCGCGAAGGGTGATCGTATAGACGAGCCCATCGGCCGAAACTTTCGGAAGCTCCTTAGCCAGTGCAGGCTGCGGCTTTCCGTCAGCGTCCAAACGGTACAAACCTTCGTTAACGGCGTTCAAAATAGTGAAAGACGGGTTCGTCGTCGCGATCGAACTGTCGATCGCAGGCGGCTCAGCCGACAAGTTGATCCGCAGCTCCTGCGCTGGAGCTTTCGTCTCTCCGGCAGCTCCCCCTGCATCTTTCTTGCCGCTATCCGCGCATCCGGTAGCCACAGCTCCGAGCATGGCCGTTACCGTAGCGTAAACCAGAAGCTTTTGAAACTTCATAAATCCATCCCCTTTTTCGATTATGTAATTATATGGTAACTATATATCATGTTATTTTTAATGACATATAGGTAACACAAATAATCCATTACTGATAATATAAGAATTCAGACAAAATGTAAATACATTGAAACCGTTACCAATAAATAATTATACAACCAACGGTCAATAAAATCTAGCAACATATTTTTACAGATGTCAAAATATGCTTCCATTTTCATTCGATTATTCCAGTAATTTGAACAAAAAGAAAAAGAGCCTAATCCTTAGGCTCCCATTTCTGCATGAAAATTATTCATTATCCTTAAAGATTTCCAGACCGCACGTTTCTGCGACCTTCTACAACTTAAACATAAATTTTCCGATACCGACAAACAGCAGCAGTACGTAACAAGCCGTCAGCACGATAAATCCGAATCGACTGAGCGTCCTTGCGATTTTGAGCAGATCGACGCGCCCCTTAACCCGGGTCTGAAGATTGCCGAGCATCCCTGCCGCTACGAGAAACAGCAGCACGATCGTCCAAACCAGCATGCCCGATCCGAAAATGCTGCGGCTCATGTAAGCGACCGATCCGACCAGAAACAGCGTTGTAATATCCATACTGAGATGCGTCGCTTTCCGTTTATCGCGGCTTATGCCATACGTAATGAACCAGGTGATGAAAAAGGCCACGAAAGGAGCGAGCGCTAGCGCGGTATAAAGCTTGTGAAGCCAATCAAGCAGCATATTCATGCATTTCCCACCGTTTCGTTACAGTACTTGAGTTCGGCCGTCGGCTTCCGCCCCCGCTTCCATCGCCTTCACCAGCAAATAAACCGTTTGATGCGAAGGTACGGCCAGACCGGCCCGTTCCGCTTCTCTTATAATGCCGCCCGTAATGTAATCGATCTCGGTCGTCCTGCCGGCCAGCACATCCTGCAGCATCGACGAACGGTTGCCGGCCGTCTTGCGGCAAACGTCGAGCAGCTGCTCCCACAAGTCGGAATCGACAGCAAGCCCCAGCTTGACGGCCGTCGCCACTGCTTCGTCATACAGCGTCCGCATCAGCTTCAGCGCTTCTCGCCGCTTCAGCAGTTCGCCGTTATGCACCCGCAGAATCGCAGTCAGTGGGTTGATCGCGGAATTCATAATCAATTTTTGCCAAACTCTGCTAGTGATGTCTTTCGACAAAAATGTATGGAATCCTGCAAGATTTAGCAGTTCCACCAGTTTTTTTTGCGCCTCGTCCTGCGCCTTGCCGCCTTCTGAACGAACGGCTCCGATCCAGGTTGTTCCTACTCCCGTATGTACCACTTCATTGCCGGCCGGTTTCAAGGCGCCTTCGGTCGTGACGGCGGCAAATATACGGTGCGCAGGCACCCGCCGCGACAGCGCTTCGACATGGCCGATGCCGTTCTGCAGGCAAACGACCCAGCTTGACGGCCCGCTCAGCCGCGCGACCTGCTCTACGAGATCCGCTGTAACGGCCGCCTGCTTCACAGCAAGCAGAATAAAATGCACGTCTGCCTTGTCACCGCTCTCGCTTCTAACAGCAGCCTCTTCCAGCGTGCGTATGGACGGGCGCACGATCGTTTCACGCGCATTCGCCGAGCTCTCGGGACCGCTGCGAAAGCGCACGCCGTCGTTCAGCAGCAAGCGCCCCTGCTCGTCCGTTCTTGCGCACAGCTCAACCGGCAAGCCGGCCATGCCCAGCTTCGCGGCAAACAGCAGGCCGATCGCGCCTGCCCCGATGACCGTTATGCGGTGCGATTCCATCCGGTTCCCCCATTCCAATCTTTCTTTCTCTCTATCATAGCAGATCCCCGAACACGAACAAGCCCCGGATCTCCTGCAAGAAGGATTCCCGGGGCGTCACGCCGCACGTCTATTCGATTCGTTCCAAATTGCCATTCTCATCCATCTTAAACCGCGTCTTCGCTTCCTCGTCCTCTTCGGCCAAAAATGCGAGTTTGCGCGCCCGGTCCATAATCTGGATCAGCGCTTTGTAGTCGTCGTTTACGACGCGGTAGTCCGTCGACACTTCGTTTACCTGGCTCTTAAGCACATCGTTCTCGCCGCGAATCTTCTCCAGCTCATCCTGCTTGTCGTTCAATTCCTTCTCAAGCTGGCGAATATGCCGCACCATCTCTTGATAGCTTCCTTTCCACTGCCTTAAAAAGCGTATGACTGCATCGATCGATATTTCTTCTACGATTCCGTCACTTCGCACAGCACTTTCGGCTCCGATGGACCCGGACACGCTGCCCGCCACCGAAGCAAATGAAGGCGATTGCTTCTTTTGCTGGCTTCTTTTTTGACGCTGCGCCTTTGCGATTTGAATGGAGGCTTCGTATTTTTTCCTTACAAAGCTATTCCAGCGAAATCCGCACGCAGCCGCGGTTCGGCCTATTTTTTCCCCAACCTCCTCGAATGCGGATAGCTGTGTGCTGCCTTCGCGGATATGCCGTAATGTCACGTCCGCCAATATCAAATCGTCTTCCTCGCTCCATGCATCTTGTCTGATTGCCGTCATCGAAGCAGTCCTCCCAACCCAAAAGGTTTCATCCACATCTATAAATGGTGGTTCGCAAATTATGTGATGCTTTACTTTATCTCTATGCCCATGGTAGAGTTCATAGAATACTTTTCTAGTATTTTGTATTGCCATTTTTTCAGGGCGCCATACATGTTTGGCGCTGAACAGGGAACGATATGTCATAGAAGAGCAAATTGACTTAAATTCGTCACGGATTTGACGTTTACACTTGCAGGTGGAAAAGTTATAATGTTGGATAGTAACTTTAGATGTGACCGTAGAAAGGGGGATGCAGGATGGATCGCATGTTTCGAGTTCTAGGCTTTTGGACGCTGGCTATCGGGCTCATGGCGCTTGCCGGTGACTTTATTCCGATGGCTTTGATCTTTTTTGCCCAGACAGCGATTTTCGTGCTTTTAGGATACATGAAACTATCCGAACGCGCCTACATATTGATTTTTTGGGGGTACATGATCGTATCGTTTACCGGTTTCACGTACTGGTCTTTCTTCAAGATGACGGTGTAACCATTCCCCCGGCAACCCAATGCCATCAAGTGAACGTACGGCAAAAAGAACCGCGCTTCCGCTCAGGAAGACGGTTCTTTTTTTTGAATCAGCACCTTGAACAGCTCGCTCATCTGGTCGGTGAGCAGCAGCTGACGGATCGCTCTGTTGCGCCGGGCTTCCGGCGAGAACGGATCGCGCGCGTCATGCGACTGCAGCCGCTGCAGCAGCCCGTTCCGGACGAGAAACTGCTTCTGCGTCATCAGCTCGGCCTGTCCTAAGCCGCCCCGCTCTCCCGCCCGAATCAGCGCCCCGAAGTTAACGTGGGCGGTCATATCCTGCTCTCCCGGATGTTGGAGCGGGGTATCGGAAGCCAGGTGCTTCCGGTAGCACAGCAGCGTTCCGTTCATACGATGCGGCGCGTAGAGCTCCTCGCCGACATCGCCATAATCGATCGTAAGCACCGCCCCTTGCCCTAGCGCCGCGGCAACCGATCGCATCCAATCCGATGCGGCGAGGTTCACTTCGAACTGCTGGCCTTCCCGGCACGGCAGCTGTTCTTCATTGATATAAGCCAACACCGCTTCGTCCGACAGCGGACGCTCCGTTTCCGCCGGCTTGTCCCTCTGTTCATCCCAGCTCACAAGCTTCTCGACCCATCGGCCGTCCCGCACTGCGATCCGATGCACCGGGAAGGCGTCGGGCAGCTCATTCGATAGAACAAGCGTATTGTCCCAGGGCCCCGCTCCATACCACGCTTCCGCCGTAAGAAAGCGCAGCCGCTTCGCATGCGCCGCAAGCGCGGCAGACTGCAGTTCGCGATGATAGCCGCTCGCTTCCACGCTGATGTAGTCCAGCCGTGCATACAGCTCCGGCGCTGTGGTCTGCAGCGCATCAAGCAGCTGCTGCGCCAGCTTCCCGCTGCCGCCGCCCCATTCGACGATGCGAATGCCATCCGCCGAGCCAGCATCCCAGAACGGCTCCTTCACGATCCATTCGGCAATCGTCTCGGCAAGGAGACTGCCGATCGACGCAGACGTATAGAAATCGCCCTCGCGGCCAATCTTCTCTTCCGGTCTCATATAGTAGCCGAAGAAGGGATGATACAAGCATAATTCCATATAACGGCGAAACGAGATCGCCCGCTCCGGCGTGGCTGCGATTTCCTGTTCGATCGCTTCTCGCAAGCCGAGGCCTTTGTCCTTCATCGCGCTGTTCACAATCTCACCCTACCCTTTGTTTTATTGCAAATGTAAACGATGTATATAATGAACCCTTTCCCTTTTCCGGGCTGCGGCCGTAAGAAAGGCAGCAAGCATGTGAATCTGTTATAAAGATAACAGAGTGCGCGACCGCTTGCCAAGCGTCCACCTTATATGCGCGAATTGCAAACTGACTATCGGTTATGCAGGCAGGCGTTCCAAAATAGTTTTCACCTACGAAAGCGTGAGAACTATTTTTTTGGCATTTTTTTAAGAAAATCATGATATTCTTTAGTTGAGAGATTTGTTTCCAACCGAAGGAGGACAAGCGGGAAATGAAGCGGTTTGGGACAGTGCTGCTGCTGATGTGGTTATGCTTCGTTACAGCCTTCCCGCGGTCAGCGGTTTGGGCGGAAACGACGGAAGCGAATCGGGAGCTTTTGCAAAAAGGGCTGAACGTCTATGAAATCGACCGGGAGCTTGGGCGGATCTCCGACCGGCAATCCGCTCTATCGGCACAGTTGAAAGACACAGAGCAGAAGCTGCAAGCGGCGCGAACCGCTTCCGCCGAGGCCAGGCAGCATGCGGCCAAAGTCATCCGTGCTTACTACCAGGGGGACCGGGATTCGCTGTGGATGGTTTTGTTCAGTATTCATTCTTTATCCGACGCCTTGTCGGTGATGGAATATTTGCAGATGATTCTCCGTACGGACCGGCAGGCGCTCCAGCGCCACGATACGGCATGGAAGCAGTTGACGGCGCTGCAATCGGAGCAGACGCAAGCACAAGCCGCGCTGAACGACCTGAAAGAACGGTACACGAGCGAACGGACGCGCCTGGTCAGCCTGCAAAAGGAAGTGGAGGCGCTGCTGGCCAAAAATATAGAAGCGGTCAAGGTGCAGCAGCAAATGACCGAGCTAAACCGCCAGTGGCAGGACAAAGGCGTGCCGCTGTTCAAAACGTATTTTCACGCTTTGGCGAAAGCCATGAACGATCTGCCTGAAATCATCACATCCGGAAGCTCGGGAACGAGCGGTAAAACGACCCATCTCATAATGAACGGCTTCAACTACACGTTTCAGATGACCGATCAAGAGCTGAACGCCTTTTTGCAAAAGAAAAACGCGCTATTCCGCAATATGGACTTTCGCTTCGCGGAAGATGCCGTGATCGCTACCGGCAAGCAGGACGACATTGCGCTGACCATCAAGGGCCGCTACGAGATGGCTTCCAAAGACGACAGCAAATCGAAATCATACATTCGTTATACCATTCAAGAGCTGCTCTTCAACGGCTATACGCTGCCGGCGGCAACGGTGGAAGACTTGCAGAAACAATTCGATCTTGGCATTTACCCGCAAAATATCGCCTCGTTCCTTCAAGTATCGGGGCTCAAGCTGGAAGAAGGCAAGCTAAGCATCTACTTGAAGCTGGCGTTGTGACGAAGGTTGCGGCGGCCGGCTTTTTTCCGGATAATAGAGCTATACCAAGGAGCGTGATCAGTCAAATGGAGTATTCGCACAAATGGGCGCTTGCCATGGATCTCCCCGAAGGCAAGCGGGCCGGTTATTATGCGCAGGTCGTCAAAGCATTGGCCGGAAAGGCGTCGCTGTTCGACCGGGAGAAAGAACTGCTTATCTTTTCTTCCGAAGCGGAGCGCAGCGAGGCGGTACCTGTGATGGAGCAGTACGCCATTCCGTGGGACGAGCTGCCGCTGCTGCAGTTGCCCGCCCCGGTGACGCTGTACCGGACGTTCAGCGATTTCGGATTTACGAGCCGGATGGAGAACGTCTATGTATATGCCGATCTCGTCAGCTTGTTTTATCTGGAAGCCGCTTCGGCGAGTAACGAAGCATCCCTGCCCCCTGCCGAGCTGTCCGCCGCTCTTGCGCAGCTGGAGGAGCATCTGCTGGCGGCAAGCGCAGCCGATTCCGGTCATACGCTGTATGCGATCGAATCGCAGCATAGGCCGCTGGCGGAAGGTATCGCCAAAGCGTACGGCTGCTCGGTCCGCTGGGTAGCATAGTCGGCGCATCCGAAAGAACCGCACAAAAAACGCATCAGCTTAACGGCGAACTGGTCGCCGCGGCCGATGCGTTTTTCTTATAGCTCATCTTTGACTTTCGTTTAGAGCAGATCCGCGGCCAGCTGCGCCAAATGGGAACGCTCGCCGCGCTCCAGCATAATGTGTCCGCTGATGGTTTGCTCCTTGAACCGTTCTACGACATACGTGAGGCCGTTGCTTGAGGCGTCCAGATACGGGTGGTCAATCTGCTCCGGATCGCCCAGCAGCACAATTTTGCTGCCCTCCCCTACACGGGACACGATTGTCTTCACTTCATGCTTCGATAAGTTTTGCGCCTCGTCGATGATGATGAACTGCCCCGGAATCGACCGCCCGCGTATATATGTGAGCGCCTCCACCTGGATACTGCCGAGACCATGCAATATTTTATCGATGTCGCCAGGCTTCTTCGTATCGAACAAAAATTCCAGGTTATCGTAAATCGGCTGCATCCAGGGCCGCAGCTTTTCCTCTTTTTCCCCAGGCAGATAGCCGATATCTTTGCCCATCGGTACGACGGGACGGGCGATCAACAGCTTCTTGTACTTCCGTTCGTCCTCCACCTTCATCAGACCGGCCGCCAGCGTCAGCAGCGTTTTCCCCGTTCCCGCTTTCCCCGTCAAGGTCACCAGCGGAATATCGTCGTTGAGCAGCAGCTCCAGCGCCATTCGCTGCTGTGCATTACGTGCCGCGATGCCCCAGATCGGATCATTGCTAAGATACAGCGGCTCCAGCTTCTTGCCGTCGGCATTCACCTTGAGCAGCGCGGATTTGCTCGTTCCCATCTCGTCCCGCAAAATTATAAATTCATGCGGATGAAGCGGATAGCCGAGATTGAGCGACTGAACGCCGAGGAATCGGTACGTATAAAATTCGTCGATCACCGATGGATGCACCCGAATGGTCATATGGCCGCTATAAATATCATCGGCCACGCTCACGATGCGGTCCGACAAATAGTCCTGTGCGGTAATCCCGAGCACGTCTGCCTTGATACGGACCAGCACGTCCTTACTGACTAGAATGACCGGTCTCGGCAAATCGGTACTTTTTTCTTCCAAATGATAATTGAGCGCGACTGCCAAGATCCGGTTGTCGTTCGTCACGTCAGCGAATACTTCCTGCAGCTTGGCGAAGCTCCGGTGGTTCAATTCCACCTTCAACGAACCGCCGCCCGGCAGCTCAATGCCTTCGAACAATCGTCCTTCGCTCCGCAGTCCGTCAAGCATCCGGGAGATTTGGCGCGCATTGCGCCCGAGCTCATCCGCGTTGCGTTTCTTCGTATCAATTTCTTCAAGCACAACGGCTGGAATGATCACTTCATTATCCTCAAAAGCAAATATGGCGTTCGGATCCTGCAATAACACATTGGTATCCAGCACATAAATTTTTTTCATTTGAGTTCCCTCCCAGGCTTGGTGTTTGGCGTGAGTCTACATAGGAACCGCCTTGTGCGGACAAACTAACCAAAACTGATACTGCAAATGAAAGGATGATGAATTTATGCGGATGTTTGTCTTCATAATCTTGTTGTTGTCCGTCGTTATGGCAGGTTGTGCCCAATCACCAAAAAATGGAGCCTCTCCCCTCCAGACAGCTGATCAAAATCGACAAGTGAAAGTCAATCAAACGGCTCCTCAGAAGAAACAAATTCAAGATCCGCGCGCCGTCTCCGACCGTTTGGAGCAAATCGCAACGAGCATTCCGAATGTGGAAAGCGCCAATTGCGTCGTGTTCGGCAATACGGCGGTCGTCGGGATCAATGTGCCTCCCGGTATGGACCGGGCTAAAGTCGGTACCATCAAGCTGTCTGTCGCCGAAGCGTTGAAGAAAGATCCTTACGGTGTGGACGCACTGGTAACTGCGGATATGGATTTGGCCGAACGCTTGAGAAATATTCGAACGAATATGCGGAATGGCCGTCCGGTGCATGGATTGGCGGAGGAAATGGCGGCGATTATCGGAAGAATCGTCCCTCAGATGCCCCGAGACATTCAGACACCGCCGCAAGGAAATCAACCGCAACATGCAGCCCCGAACCGACCTGTCAACCATCCGTAACCGTTAGTAGAACATCTTCCGGCAGAAACCTTCTATACAAATGAAGCGAATCTGCGCGTTATAGCAAAATGCTTGTATTGTTGAAAAAAAGCCTAGAACGAAATTTCTAGGCTTTTTTCATGGCAGTAAACACCTGCGTGTCCAACTTTTCAGCCGCACGCTTGTCATATGTTTTTTCGTATTCAGGCGCGACGGAGATGCGCGATCCGTAAAACATGGCGTCGCGAACCGTCGTGATTTCAATGTCGAAACACGCCAATTTGAACGGAACCTCTTCCAGCGCGTCGACGACCAGCCGGGCATGACCATAAATTGCATGCACGGAACCTGCGCCGATGACCGTCAAGGCGACATTCGGATTTTGCTTTATATTCGTGACGATGCGCGAGCGCTGATCCACGGCAAACCGTACGGTGCTCACGTCTTTGGCGTATACCCAAGAGATTGCATTCATTGCGGTCGCGCTGTTTTCGTGGTCAATCGTGCTCAGCAAGGCAAATGCTTCGGTCTGTAAGAGTTCGTACTGTTGCTCCGATAGAGCTGTGACTAATTCGGCCATGGATTCCCCTCCTGCAAGCATGGTGAAACACTTTCATTATAGCATAGGAACCGTCTTGCAACCACAAACAGATATCATGGACACTCCCTTCGAACCTTGATAACTTATTGTATCAAGAGGAGACGGGTTATATGTCATTCATTGTATTTTGGATTTGAATTTATATCGCTTAACAGCTGCTCCGCCGATTCGCGGTCGTACATTTGCAGTTTCAGCTGCCCGGCGCTGCCGTATTGAATCCGGTACATCGTCTCGTCCGAAGTTACGGCAAATTGCTCCAGATGATGATCTTCCCGCAAAATCTCCTCAAAAAACTGCATCGTTTCCTGCGCCGCCCGGTCGTCGGGTCTAGCTTCGGCCACGATCTTGATCTGAAGCCAGTTGAACAGCGCGTCCTGCAAAGTCATAGGCTCCCATCCTCTCTCAGCATAATGACGTGCAGCCCTTGCTCGTACCAATTCCGCATCGCCCGGATCCAAGGCTCCATATCCAGCTCCGCGATGATGCTGTCCATCCGCTGCGCCGCTTCCGCTGGAGCGATCAGCCGGTGCAGGTAAGCTTCCGCACAATGAGACAGCGGCCATAGCGGTTCGGTATTCGCATCGACATGTGTAAGCGCATCCGATTCTGCCGCGGCCAAGCGAATGACGCCTTCGCGCTCCAGCGCAAACGGCAGCTCGTCCGCGCCGCAAGCCTCAGCTGCTTCATCACCGAGCAGCAGCGCCGCCTTGAACATCAACAGCAGGTGGGGATGCACCTGCTGCACGGCTTGCAGCAGCTGCGCTTTGCGCTCCTCCGGCTCGAGAAGCAGTCTTTCCGGATAAAGCTCCAGCGTCATGCCGTCCCACCGTGCCGGAACGAGCCACCATTTAGCCATAGCAACCGCCTCTTCCCGCGTTATTTTTTGGCCGAACGTTCCTGGATAAAGTAGCGAATACGCACCATGAGCATCAGTGCGACGGCCACGGTAAGCGAAGGGACGATCGGCAGCCCCGCGATCTGGAAAAACATTAGCATAAACGATCCCAGAGCCAGCAGCAAATAAATAATGGCACTCTTCAATACCGGCAGCTTGCGTGTACGAAACACTTTATTGTACACATATGTAATTAAAATAAAAATCAAAAGAAACGTAATCCAAGGATGTTCACCAAACCATTCCGTCAATCGGTCCACCTCCGAAATACATCATACCTATATAGTAATGCGAAATGCCCGCAAGCTGCAAAGAAAAGCTCTGAGCACTCAGAGCTTTTCCCGCATACCTTGCGTTACGCGCCGGCTTCGGCCATCTTGCGATGCTTCTCTGCACGTTCCCGTTCGCTTTTATTCAATATTTTTTTGCGCAGGCGAATCGACTTCGGCGTAATTTCGCAATACTCGTCGTCGTTCAAATATTCCAGTGCCTGTTCCAGCGAGTACAGACGCGGCGTCTTCATCTTCACCGTGTCTTCCTTCGTCGCCGAACGCACGTTCGTAAGCTGTTTCTCTTTGCAAATATTGACGATGATGTCGTTATCCCGCGTATGCTCGCCGACGATCATGCCTTCGTAAATTTCCGTACCCGGCTCGACGAACAGCGTCCCCCGGTCTTCTACGGATAAGATGCCGTACAAGGTCGAATTGCCTGTCTCGCTCGAGACGAGCACACCTTCGTGGCGTCCGCCGACGCCGCTGCCGGCGTAAGGGCCGTAGCTGTCGAAGGCGTGGTTCAAGATGCCGTATCCCCGCGTCAGCGTCAGGAAGTACGTGCGGTATCCGATCAAGCCGCGGGCCGGGATCAGGAACTCCAACCGCACGTTGCCGTTACCGTTGTTGATCATGTTGACCATCTCCGCTTTGCGCGTGCCCAGGCTCTCCATGACCGAACCCATGCTTTCTTCCGGCAGGTCGATGATCAGACGTTCGATCGGCTCCATCTTTTGACCGTCGATCTCTTTAATGATGACTTCCGGCTTCGATACTTGCAGCTCGAACCCTTCGCGGCGCATGTTTTCAATCAGAATGCCGAGGTGTAGCTCGCCGCGTCCCGCTACGATGAACGCATCCGGGCTATCCGTCTCGTCCACGCGAAGGCTCACGTCGGTTTCGATCTCTTTCATCAGACGCTCGCGCAGCTTGCGGGAGGTAACCCATTTGCCTTCACGTCCTGCAAACGGGCTGTTGTTGACCAAGAACGTCATCTGCAAGGTTGGCTCATCGATCTTGAGCACCGGCAGCGCCTCCGGACGGGCCGGATCGGCCAATGTCTCGCCGATATTGATATCTTTGATGCCGGAGATCGCGACGATATCGCCCGCTCCCGCTTCTTCGATCTCCAAGCGCTTCAGCCCTTGGAAGCCGAACAGCTTCTCCACGCGGGCTTGCTTCACTTGCCCTTCGCGGTTAATGACGGCGATCGGTTGCCCTTGGCGTACAATACCGCGGTTCACCCGGCCGATGGCAATACGGCCAAGATATTCGTTGTAATCCATCAATGTCACGAGGAATTGCAGCGGCTCGTCAACGCGCTCCGTCGGATGCGGAATTTTCTCCACGATCGTATCGTACAGCGCCTGCATGTTGCTGTCCTGCTTTTCCGGATCCAGGCTCGACGTTCCCATTAACCCCGATCCGTAGACGACAGGGAATTCGAGCTGATCGTCGTTCGCGCCAAGCTCGATGAACAAGTCAAGCACTTCGTCGATGACCTCGGCCGGACGCGCGTTCGGACGGTCGATCTTGTTGACAACAACAACCGGCGTCAGGTTTTGCTCCAGCGCCTTGCGCAGTACGAACTTCGTCTGCGGCATCGTGCCTTCGAACGCATCGACGACAAGCAGTACGCCGTCGACCATCTTCATGATCCGCTCCACTTCGCCGCCGAAATCGGCGTGCCCCGGTGTATCTACGATATTAATAAGATACTCTTTGTATTTGATTGCCGTGTTTTTTGCCAGAATGGTAATGCCGCGCTCGCGCTCCAAATCATTGGAGTCCATCGCTCTCTCCTGAACCGCCTCGTGCTCGCGGAATGTGCCGGATTGCTGAAGCAATTGGTCGACGAGCGTTGTTTTTCCGTGGTCAACGTGTGCAATGATAGCAATATTACGAATTTTGTCTCTGGAATGCATTTGTCCCAAAACCCTCTCTTAGAAAATAACTTGGTATCCGCATGCTGCTCTTTGGATGAATAAAGCGGAAGCCCGTTCACAAAAGAAGCGTCGGACGTAAGCGCCGACGCTACAATTCACACTTCATTATACGGAGTTTCACTATAAAACGCAAGAAACTGACAATATTTTTAACTTTGCGCTTACAAATCCCGCTTATATTACGAATGCTTCGGCTTCGGTTTGAACACGTATCGCTTCAGCAGACCGGCGCCAATGACGATGACCGTCGTAACGACAGGCACGATGTAATGCGGAACGCCGTGCAAAATCGCTTCAGATACTCTCGTGTCGGCAAGAAACATTTCGCCGGACGTATAGCCGAGAATGCCCGCTCCGATGTAGACGAGAATCGGGAATTTTTTCAACATATTTACGACCAAATTGCTGCCCCAAATGATGATCGGAATACTGAGCCCGATCCCGAGAATGATGACGCCGATCTCGCCTTCGGCTTTAGCGGCGATTGCCAGCACGTTGTCAAGACTCATGACGAAGTCGGCTACAATGATCGTCCAGATCGCTTTGCCCAGCGTAGAAGCTTCTTTGACGTCGGCATGCCCCTCATCGTCGATCAGCAGCTTGACGGCGATCCATAGCAGCAACAACGATCCGGCGGATTGAATAAACGGGATGTCCAATATGTAAACGGCGATGATCGTCAGCACGACGCGCAGACCGATCGCTCCGAAAGCGCCCCACCAAATCGCCTGCTTCCGTTGGCTCACAGGCAGGTTCCGGCTGGCGAGCGCAATGACGACTGCGTTATCGCCGCTTAAAACGATATTAATAAGCATAATTTCCAAAAAAAGCACAAACCAATCCCACATCGATAATACCCTCCTGATATCGTAAACGCATAGTTAAAATAGCGAAGCAAACGGGTCGTTTGTTTTGTTGCGATCGTCCCCGATCCATACCGTTTCCGTGCGGCGCACCGCTTCATCCAATTCAGCTTCCAGCCACGGCATGCTTTGTTCGATGCTCTCGATGACGTTCACATTCGGATTGGTGCTCGGACTCGGCGGCAAAAACAATGTGCAGCAATCTTCGTATGGCAAGATCGACAACGCATACGTATCGATCGATTCGGCAATGTCGATGATCGACTGCTTATCCATGCATACGAGCGGCCGAATCAGCGGCAGCTGGACCACTTGTCCGATGGCGTTCATGCTTCCCAGCGTCTGACTGGCCACTTGTCCCAAGCTTTCTCCGGTGACGATCGCACCGGCCTCCGACGATGCCGCCAGTTTCGCGGCAATGCGCATCATCGCCCTGCGCAGCAGCGTGATGAGCAAGTTTTTATGATAGGCCTGATGAATTTTCGTCTGAACCTCGGTGAACGGCACCATATGCAGCTTGATCGGTCCCGAATAAGCGCTTAGCTTCTCCGTCAAATCTTTCACTTTCTGCTGCGATCTCTCGCTTGTGAACGGATAGCTGTGAAAATGCACCGCTTCCAGCCGCAGCCCTTGCCGCATGGCCAAATAGCCGGCAACCGGGCTATCGATCCCGCCCGAAAGCATAAGCATCGCCTTCCCGTTCGAGCCGACCGGAAAACCGCCTGCTCCTTCCACTCGCGAACAATAGATCAGCGCTTCCTCTTCGCGAAGCTCGATCTTGAGCTCCACTTCCGGCTCCCGGACATCCACTTTCAAATCGGCAAATGCCCGCAGCACATGCCCGCCGATACGACGGTTCATCTCCTGCGAATCGAGGGGAAAGCGCTTGTTCGCTCTGCGCACGTTCACTTTAAACGTACGCGGCGGCGCGGGCAGCGCCTGCATCACTTGCAATGCCGTACGCTCGATCGCCTCCTGCTCCAGCGCAGACGCAAACACCGGGCTGAGCGACGTGATCCCGAACACTTTGCGGAGCGGGTCCATTAACGCTTCCACATCCTGGCCCCCGGTCAGCAGGACGATTCGACCGAATTCCTTGCGGTAAGCAATGGAAGGAAACGGACGCAGCACCCGCTTGACTTGCTCCATTACTTGCTTCTCGAACCGATGCCGGTTGCGTCCCTTGAGCGTCAGTTCCCCTAAACGGAGAACGATTCGATCCGGTCTCATCCGCTACCTCCTTCCGCGCAGCGATGCGGAAGGCTTCAGTCGATCGACCGTTTCCTTCAGCATGCGGCATACATAATCGGCATCCTCCAGCGTCTGCATGAGCGAATAGCTCAGCCTGATACCGCTTACCGCGTTCTCTCGGGGACAACCCATCGCCGTCAATACCCGGCTGGGCTTCTCGGCGCCGGAAGAACAGGCGGATCGCGTAGACACATAAATGCCATGCTGTTCTAAAGCATGCACGAGAACCTCAGACTTCATACCCGGGAACGAAAAATGGACAATGTGCGGCGCCATCGCTGCCGGATCGGAGGAACCGTTCAATACCAGCTCCGGTATTTGCCCGATGCAATCGGTCAGTTTGCCGCGCAGCGCCGCCGTATGCTCGGCAAAGGCCGGCTGCTCTTCCAGCGCAAGGCGAACCGCCTTGGCCATCCCTACAATCGCGGGCACGTTCTCCGTTCCCGAGCGCAAGCCGCTCTCCTGTCCTCCGCCGAGCAGCAGCGGCGACAATTCGACGCCGGCGCGGCAGTACAGGAAACCGATCCCTTTCGGACCGCGAAGCTTGTGCGCCGCGCAGGTCAACAGATCGATCCCGAGCGTTCCGGGCGTCACCGGAAGCTTGCCGATGGCCTGTACCGCATCGACATGTAGCAATGCTGCCGGACTGTGCTCCCGCAGCATGCGAGCGATGTCGGCGATCGGCTGAATTCGCCCGGTTTCGTTGTTCACTTGCATAATGCTGACCAGCGTCGTATCGTCGGTCAATGCTTCCTTGAGCGCGCCGAGCACAATCTGTCCGGTCGCATCAACAGGAAGATACGTGACCTGAAATCCTTCCTTCTCGAGCTGCCGGAACGTTTCATACACGGAGGCATGCTCAATGGAAGACGTAATCAGACGCATGCCTCTGCTGCGGTAGCGGTAAGCGGCGCCGCGAATGGCCAGATTGTTGCTCTCGGTGCCCCCGGAAGTAAACCTGATTTCTTCCGGTTTGCAGCGCAACCCGGAAGCGATCGTCTCTCTGGCGCGGCGAACCAGCCGCTCGGCCTGTACGCCCAGCTTATGCAAAGACGATGGATTGCCGAAATACGTTCTCATCACTTCGGCCATCGTATCGATCACTTCTTCATACATCGGCGTTGTCGCCGCGTTATCCATATAATGTACTTGCATGCTGCCTCCGTCCCCGACAAAAACAAGACCAATCCCTCTGATGCTCCGCGGAGCGTTCAAGGGTTGGTCTCGCGTTCGTCATCATGCCTCATAGTGATGCTTAAGCTGCATTACTTTACGAACATATTGCTGCGTCTCTTCCGGAAGCAGGTGCAGCTTCGCTTCCAGATCGCGGTCGTCCTTAATCCCAAGCTTGTCCAAGCGGCCCGGTCCGGCATTGTATGCCGCGAGGGCAGCGCCAGGATTCCCGTTGTACTTTCTCAGCAGGCCGGACAAATATTTTGTCCCGCCTTCGATATTTTGCAGCGGATCGAACGGATCGGCAACGCCCATCGCCTGCCCGGTCCCATCCATCAGCTGCATCAGTCCCTTGGCCCCGGCACGCGATACGGCGTTCGGGTTAAAGGAGGATTCCGCGTTGATTACCGCCTTGACAAGGGCTGAGTCAACGCCGAACTTGCGGCTGGCCGCCTGAATGGTGCTATCGTAAGCCGGCGGCTGGTCTGCGTTATCGCCGCTTTGGAAGTAATGACTCCAGGAAGAAGTCGCTGCGCGGCCTGCCAGCATCGCAGCCGCAAGCATACTTTTGCCTGTACGCTGTTCGTTCCGGACGTTTCCTTCCTCCGTCTGTCCGTCCTGCTGGCGTGCAAGCAAGCTGTTCAGCAGCCCGGAAAACTCGCTATCATCATCCGATTTCGCCGCTGCTCCGCCGGAAGCAAGCAAGCTCGACCGATTCCATATTTGCAGTTGCAGCAGCTCTTTGATCGTGTGCGGATCCATTCCCATCTTGAAGCCGGCTCTCCTTCAAATGTGCACAAATTTTTCTTATCTGCTTATTGTACACTGTTTTCCTTCGATCAGCTAGACCAAAATAGCAAATATCGACAAAAAAAAGCAGACCGCAAAAGGCCTGCTCAATCAAGACAGCTACGCATACAGCGGAACAAGAAACAAATACCCTGCCAGCGAGATGAGCCCAATGGCCATCGACCAGGCGCCCAGCGCGCGGAAACCGAGCATATAGGCAAAGAAACCAAACAGCGCCGAAGTCGTGCCCAGCAGCGCCGGGTATACGAACAGCGATGCGATGGAGAGCAGCAGCGCGGTATAACCGAGCCAGCGAAACGATTGCGCGCCCTCCACATGTCCGGTATCGCCGTCTGTTTCCTGCAAGTGATCCGCAGCTTGTCTTATATCCGGACGGTAAGCTGCAGGAGGCGCGATTTCCGCCGCGTACTCCTCCTTGTATCCCGACCCGCCGGATTCTTTCTCTATCTGATCTTTCTTGAACCGTTCTTCTGCCATGGCGTCCAATGAATGCGTCTCGCGATGCTTCTTCGGGTTGTCGTTCATTTGGCCACCTTCTCTCCTGAAATTCGCGAGCTGTCGTCAGCTTTGCGATTTTCTAGGCTCGAAGGTGTGACAACAGGTACTTCTGATGTCGGCCGCCTTATCTTGATGCGCATCAAAATCTTGAGCAAATTCGGTCTTGTAATCCACATCGGCATGCTTGTCGACATCGATCCTAATCGTGTCGGCATTGCAGTTGTTGCCCTGCGCCCAATATTCACAGTTGGCTACGCTGCATTTAACTAATGGCATCCTCATCACCCCCATCTCAGCTTGCCCGTTCTGAAATAGGGATATACCCGTTAGCGGTCTTCTTTGAGCATGCTATATAACACCAGATACATGGCATGCGACCATAGAAGCGGCAGCGCCGGCGTGCCCCATCGGCTGACCCATGCATCGTATCCTTCACGGGAAGCCAGCGCATCCGGGACTTGCTCGGGCAGCCTGAGCAGCGCATCCGCTTTGGAGACGATCCACGATAACGATCGTTCCGCTTTCTCTCTGCTGCCGAGGCGCAGCTGAATCCAGCCGTACCATGCGGTCAGCAGCAGCCACTCGCCTCCGCCATAATATGTATCCTCCGCATAGCGGCGTACCCCGCCTTGATCTGTGCGCAGCTCCTGCTCGATTCGGCCGAGCGTCGCCCGGAACGCCGGATGATCCGCAGATACGATGCCAAACGGCTCGCACAGCCAGAGCAAGCTTGCATCGACACCCGGATGACCGATGTCGAATGTCACGGCCTCATCCCGGTAAACCGGCGTGATATATTTCACGAAATGGCCTTCCGGATGAACCATGCGCTCCATTATAAAAGCCATTATTTCGCGGCAGCACGCTTCGAGCGCATCGCTATGGTCGAGCTTTGCGATCCGTTTCAGCCCACCGTAAACGCACGCCAGCGTAGAGGTGTGGACCTGGTCGGGATGCTCTTCCCAGCAATCGAAATTCGGCATGAGCCAAAATGTTCGCAAATAATCGCATGTCGCCTCTACGCTCATTCGATACTTCGCCGGCAAGCTGTTGTGACCCGTCCATTCCAGATGCTCCGCCAGTCCCCAGAGCCAAGCCCCGTATCCGTCCAGCTGAAAATGGCCCCATTCCGAGTTTGTATCGTCTCTTCCATCCACATAATATCGGGTATGCAGCATTTCATGCCGCTGCGGCGCCTCGCCGCGCTTCTTCTTTTCAACCAGTTCGCGAATGTAACCGGTCTTCCCTTCGATGATGCGGCGCACCCAATCGTAAAACAGCTCCGCGCTGCCTGTCTCACCCGCACAGTCCATTGCATAAGCAATGAAGCTGCCGTCACGCAGCCAGCTAAACCCGTACTGTGAAAATAACGGGGAGGCGATGTATCCCCCGCTTGGATGCTGGTTCCAAGCGATCAATCGTTTGCTTGCGACCGCCAAGTCATCGGCGGCGCTCGAAAGATGATTCATCCGATTCCCCCTTAAACAAAAAGAGATGCTTGTCAGCAGCACCTCTTTCCTACATATTATTTCAAACGGGCTGACGTTATACTCGTTCGCCCTGCATTCTTTTTTGCGTAATATAATCGGTTTCGTAGTAAGCCAAATCTTCGCGCAGCGTTTCAAACACTTTCGACAGCTCGATCGTCAGATCGCGCACGACCCGAACCGGCTTTTTGCGGAAACGGATAGCATCTTGTCCTGTGTAAGCGTAGCGCCCGTCTTCGGAATAGCACTCGTTTTTCGGATAAAAGAAGCTGTTAACGCAGTTGTGATACACCTCGTAAAGTACTTTTTCGGAATAATCGACATTGAAATTCGGGCGGCGAAGCGCCACACCCAGCTTTTCGTAAGCCACTTCGCAAAAAACTAGCAAATGTCTGGTATCGGTCAAGAAGCCCTTATAAAATTCTTCCATTGCTTCGTCATTATCCGTGTTAAGCTGCTGCAAAGCATGACCGTTCAGGAACGTTTCCATTTTCTCGATGGCTTCGCTCAACTTTGTTCTTGTCGTTTCGCAAACATTTTTCACATTAAATACTGCCATTTGGGCTAGACCTCCTTAAACTTTGAAACCAAAACGTAGTTATAATCATTGAATACAGTGCCTATCAACATCGTACCACAAATCCAACATAAAAGTAATATACAAAAACCTATCGCTTCCAGTTTCCCGATTGTCATCCGTATGCAAATCGTGTAATTATTCCCCTGCCGCTAAAAAATGCGGATACGTGGGAAATCTAACGATACATTGATGATCTTAGGAGGCAGCAGTCATGTGGAAATACGTGCTTTCGTTTGTATTCCTGATCGTCGGCGCAGCATTGCTCTTCCCTCATGGCGAAGAGCGCATGAAACCGGAATCGATCAGCCCCGCCGCCGAGCTGCAATTGAAACAATCGGCGCTGGAGCAGGATGTCGCAAGAACCGATGAATTGTGCCGAACGCAATGCAGCTACGAGATTGGCCGCGCCGCCAATGATATGAAGTCGAAGCCCGCCGATAAAATCAGCCAGCGGCTGCAGACGCTGCAGAGCGAGCATCCGCACATGGAACGGCTTACCTGGACCAAGCCCGGCGAACCGCTCGACAGAGGTGTCTCGGCAGGCACACTGAAGCCGGCGGTGCAAAGCGCGTTATCCGCTTCATTGGACGAAGCCAAACGTTCGGCGGATCAAGGAAAACCGTATCAATCCCAGCCGCTGCAAACCGGCGAGGGAACCTACTTCGTCATTGGCGTTCCTTCCGACGATGGGTCGACCGCCATTATCGGGGCGGTACGTCAGCAAATTTTGCAGCAGGTGACCGATCATCAGCGAAAAAATTTGCGCATCGTCACTTACCCGAGCGAAGGCCGGTACAAGATCGAATCGGTCGATTCGCGGACGCTGAAGGACGTGCACGTCGACCATCCGGAAGACAACGAAGGCACAAGCCATTATCATATGAACCAAGTCGTCGTCAAATTCAAAAACGAACCGTCGGCGAGCGACCTGGCCCGTATCCAAAAGGAAATCGGCGGCGCTCATATGCAAAAGCTCGGCTATACGTATGTTTTCGAATCCAGCGGCATGGAAGCGAAGCAGTTGATGGACTACTTCAAGAAATGGAACATCGAGTATGCCGAGCCCCATTTCTTGTATTTGACCAACCAAACGGACGAAGCCGCACCTTCCAATCCGCCGAATTCCCAATCGGTGTTCACTCCAAACGATTCGCTCTACCGGCGATATCAATGGAACCTGCCGCTCATCGAGACGGAAGCCGGCTGGAACGTGACGAAAGGATCGGAAGATGTGATCGTCGCCGTCGTCGATACGGGCGTAGATTTGAATCATGTCGATCTGAAGGATCAGCTCGTCAGCGGCTATAACGTCGTCAACCCTGGATCGGAACCGCTGGACGATGTCGGTCACGGCACGCATGTAGCCGGCGTCATCGGCGCGCTGGTCAACAATAACCTCGGGGTCGCGGGCATGAGCTGGTACAATCGCGTCATGCCGATCAAGGTGCTCGACCAGAGCGGCGCGGGAAGCACATACGCCGTCGCACAGGGCATCATCTGGGCGACGGACCACGGGGCCAAAGTGATTAACATGAGCCTCGGCAACTACGCGGACGCACAATTTTTGCATGATGCGATCAAATATGCTTACGATCACGACGTTGTGCTCATTGCGGCAAGCGGCAACGACAATACGGAAAGACCGGGATACCCGGCCGCTTATCCGGAAGTATTCGCTGTCGCTGCGACGGACTCGAACAAGTCGAAGGCGTCCTTTTCCAATTACGGCGACTACATCGATGTTGCAGCGCCAGGCGTAAGCATCGCGAGCACGTATCCGCACAACCAATTCGCTGCGCTATCCGGCACTTCGATGGCCAGCCCGCATGTAACGGCGCTCGCGGCGCTGATCCGTTCGGCGAATCCGAGCCTGAAAAATACCGAAGTGATGCAGCTCATGCGCGATACCGCCATGGACATCGGTCCGGCCGGCAAAGACAAATATTTCGGCTACGGCCTGATCGATGTTGTGGCCGCGCTGAAAGCGGCGGGCGGCAAAGCCGGGACTGCCACGCAGGAAGGCCACACTTCGCGCGACCAACCGCTTGATGAATGGTCCGGCTGGAGCCGCTTCTGGAATCAGCTGTTCGGACGATAAAGCCAATATCAGCGCACAGCAAAAAACCGCCCACTGAGGCGGTTTTTCACATGTTCATCGAGTGCAGCTATTGCGGATACTGTAGTTAACGTCGGCATAGCCTGACGTAACCGTTGCGATTTGATTGACAACTTCCATTGGCTGAAACGCTCAATGTAAGTTGCAGTATGGCTCAAAAGAAAGTTTGCCGTAAGCCGGGTTCTGTGCTTCCAGTGGTCGTAACGGGTGCCACCCTCCCACCGTTGAAGCGACAATCATCTATCTAGGCCAGACATTGCTGCCTGGCTCAAGCGACCAACCCGAACGCCCCTCGGGCAAAGGGTGTCTCCTCTCGAAAGAAAAGACGTGCGTTCCTCTAGGTCTTGCTCCAAATGGGGTTTACCAGGAACAATGTCACCATTGCTCCTCGTGGTCTCTTACACCACGGTTCCACCCTTACCTGATCCGCGCAATTGCTTGCGCGGCCATCGGCGGTCCATTTCTGTGGCACTAGCCTTCAGCTCGCGCTGACTGGACGTTATCCAGCATCCTGCCCTGTGGAGCCCGGACTTTCCTCTCGTGGACAAGCCACCAGCGATTGTCTGTCAAACTTTCTTTTGCAATAGATGCATTTGCTAGTATACAAGGTATGCGGCAAAAAAACAACTGGTGCTTTTACACAAACCGGAACGGTTCCGTATTCAGCTCCGAAGGCACGACGGCCGTCGCCCATTTCCGCTCGGCGAGCTTGCGCTGCAAATACTCGGCGACGCCCTGTTTCATGATTTTCTCCACGTTATGCCCCGGGTCAATCAGAGCGATACCTGCGGCTAACGCGTCATGCGCCGTATGATAGTCGATGTCGCCCGTAATCAGCACATCGGCTCCTTTGAACATCGCATGCTTCATATAGCGACTGCCTGAACCTCCCAATACCGCGGCTTTGCGCATCATTTGGTCGGGATCGCCCACCACCCGCAGCATTGGCACATCGAACGCCTGCTTCACCTGCTCGCACAGCTCAGCCAGCGTAAGCGGCTTCGGCAGCTTGCCGGCACGCCCAAGCCCGAACGTTCTTGTCTTCAGATCGAGCAGATACAGATCATATGCGACCTCTTCGTAAGGATGTGCCTTGAGCATCGCTTGCACGACACGCCGTTCCACACTTTGCGGCACGATCGTTTCAATCCGGATTTCCTTCGCCGTCTCCAGCTTGCCCTGTTTGCCGATAAAAGGCTCCGTGCCTTCCCGCGGCATAAACGTTCCGCTGCCCTCGATGTTGAAGCTGCAATGGCTGTAGTCGCCGATCCAGCCGGCGCCCGCATCGAACATCGCCTGCCTTACTTTATCCGCATAATCAACAGGAACAAAGACGACCAGCTTCTTCAATTTATCCGTATGTACTTCATCGAGCGGCTCGGTGTCGGTCAAGCCGATCGCCTCGGCCATCATATCGTTGATGCCGCCGTCGGCCGTATCCAAATTCGTATGCGCAATGTATACGGCAATGTCATGCTTGATCAGCTTTTCATAAAGGCGTCCTGCCGGCGTATCCGTCTGAATATGCGGCAAAGGACGGTAGATGACGGCATGATGCGCAATAATCAAATCGGCCTGCTCGCGGATTGCCTCCGCTACCACCTCTTCCGTAACGTCCAGCGCAACCAGCACTTTGCGGATATCTTTTTGCAGCGTCCCGATTTGCAGACCGATTTTATCGTCCGGTACGGCATACGCTTTCGGAGCGAGCTCCTCCATCAATTGAATGACGGCCTGGCCTTTTGCGTACATGCAAGCACCTCCTCAATCCTGTTCATCTCGCGGCGAAACTCGCGTTCCTTTTGCTTGGACGCTTCCAAGTCCGACTGAGACAAAGCGGCGCATATTTTCTCCAGCTTCTCCAGCTCGCTGCGCCACTTTTTCACCCAAACCGGAGAAGCTTCTCTCGTCAAATAAGGTCCCATCTTGAGCAGCACATCCCGATCGGCTGTCGTTTCCTCCGAAAAAAGCAGCGGCTCATAGACTCGGGTATACGCCGTATCGCCCGGCTCCGGGGCAACGGCGGTTAATATTTCGTATATTTTATCGTCTTCCTCGACGATGCGCTCTCCAATGAGCGTCCAGCCATGCTCCAGCAGCCATGCACGCACCAGCGATTCGCCGACGTTCGGCTGCAGCACGAGCCTGGATACGCCGTCCAGCTTGGCTTGACCCGCTTCCAGAATCGATGCGATCAGCGCGCCTCCCATCCCGGCAATCGTAATGACGTCGACTTCCCCCGGAGCAATCACTTCCAGACCGTCCCCGCGTCTTACGTCGATGATATGATCAAGACCGGAGGAGCGAACTTGTTTGCCAGCCGCCTCGAACGGTCCGGGATTCACTTCGCCCGCAACTGCGCGAACGATCGTCCCCCGCTCCGCCAAATAGGAAGGAAGCAGTGCATGATCCGAGCCGATATCGGCCAGCCGGCTGCCTGCAGGCACTTGCTCCGCAATCATTTCCAAACGCTTCGATAATCGCAACATTAAAAAACAACCCATTCCGTCCATTTTTTTCGAAAAAAGAAGAGCAGCGCCGCTTCGACCATGATTTTGCCTAACAGCAACCACTGCACAGTCATCTCGCCATATTGCTCCGAATAAAGCATACCATACAATTCCGGCATATACCAAACGATCAGCCCGACGATAAAAAAGACAAAACCGCTCTGGCGGCTTTTCTCATGAACCATCCAGGACATCCAGCAAAATACGATGGCGAGCGGCACCCAGCTCAGTTCCAGCGTTATCCATTGAATCGAAGCAAGCTGATGATGCAGCAGCCATCCATAGCAAAACACCAGACCAACCCACCCGCACAGATGATACAGGGCAAATCGTGAGATCAATCCCGTTATAATCCATATCATGCTGACAAGCACGACATAAGCAACGATCAGGACAGGATCCTCGACGCCATGGATCTTCATCAAATAAACGCCGATAAACAGCCAAAACAATGAAGCCAATCCAAGCAGCACAAGCGCCGCAGGCGGCTCCTTCTCTCGCTTCACCGCACTCCATCCATACAAGCATGCCAAAAAAAGGATCGAAGCTCCGATTTGCATTGGTAAATCAAAAGCGTTAAAATTAAGAGCAATCATACATAAAAGGCATAGCGCGCCGAATACAAGCAACCAAATTTTCCAATTACTGTTACGAACATTCGTGTGATTTAAGCCGAACAACGCCGCTTCCCCCGGCTTTTCTCGGCTGTCTTCCAAATACAGATTGAGCAAAAAATCGCAGTACTGTTCCGGCAGAAGCTTGCTTCTGCGCCAGTGCTCGATTTCACGGATTAACGTTTTTTTCTTTTCGTCCATGACCGGCGTTCCCCCGACTGATCGTATCGTCACTCTTCATTGTTTATCGGCGGATGCCGCATAAAAAATTAGACCTCGCTGCGAAAGGGCAGCAAGGTCTGGAAACAAAGCTTATTCAAGAAAATCTTTAAGCCGTTTGCTTCGGCTCGGATGGCGCAGTTTCCGCAGTGCTTTCGCTTCAATCTGACGAATCCGTTCGCGGGTAACGCCGAATACTTTACCGACTTCTTCCAACGTTCTCGTACGACCGTCATCCAGACCGAAGCGCAAGCGAAGCACGTTCTCTTCGCGTTCGGTCAATGTATCGAGCACGTCCTCCAGCTGTTCTTTCAGCAATTCGTACGCCGCCGCATCGGCCGGCGCAAGCGCCTCCTGATCCTCGATGAAGTCGCCCAGATGAGAGTCGTCCTCTTCCCCGATCGGCGTTTCCAGAGAAACCGGCTCCTGCGCGATCTTCATGATTTCCCTTACCTTGTCGGTGCTGAGATCCATCTCTTTCGCGATTTCTTCCGGTGTCGGTTCGCGCCCCAATTCTTGCAGCAGCTGGCGGGATACCCGAATCAATTTATTGATCGTTTCGACCATATGTACCGGAATCCGGATCGTCCGCGCCTGATCGGCAATAGCCCGCGTAATCGCCTGACGAATCCACCATGTCGCATAGGTACTGAACTTGAAGCCTTTGTCATGGTCAAACTTCTCGACCGCTTTAATCAGGCCCATATTGCCTTCCTGAATCAAATCGAGAAACAGCATGCCGCGGCCAACATAGCGCTTCGCGATGCTGACGACAAGCCGCAAGTTCGCTTCCGCCAGACGGCGCTTCGCTTCTTCGTCGCCCTGCTCGATACGTTTGGCAAGCTGAATCTCGTCCTCTGCCGACAGCAACGGCACGCGTCCGATTTCTTTCAAATACATGCGCACCGGATCGTTGATTTTAATGCCTGGCGGGAGCGACAGATCGTCGTCAAAATGAAATTCGTCATGTTCATGCTCCATCGGGCTCATGCCATGTTCTTCATCCGTTTCGTTGCCAACGTCGATCCCCATTTCCTGCAGCTGCTCGAAAAACTCGTCGATCTGCTCCGGGTCTTGATCGAAGGGGGCCAACTTTTCCATAATATCTTTGTACGTTAAGGAAGAGCGCTTTTTCCCTTGTTCAATCAATTGATCTTTCACTTGTTCCAACGTAAGTTCTGTCTCTATCTCTGTACGTTGATCGTTCGCCATAGTCGGGCTCCCTCCTCCCTAGAATTTCATCCTGACGCGTGGCGCTGACGAAAGATCAGGATGATTTCAACTTCTTTTCTAGGGCTATAATCTCACTGCCTAATTGCAGAGCCGTTGATAGATCCCCTGAACGCTCTGCCTGTTTGATTTCTTTTCTTTTTTGTTCAAGCATCTGCAGCAAAGGAAATTTTCGGATTTCCCGGATGTAATCGTCGATGACGGCATCGTTGATCCCATTCCGGTTATCTATTAACGTCAGCGAGCTCGCTAGGCTCTCCAACTTGTCATCCTGCAATGTACCGATGAACGTGCTGGCATTCGGCTCGCTTCCTTGCGCGTAATACGCATACAAGTACGCAGCCAGCGCCGCATGAGCTTCCACATTGAAATGTTCGCCGAGCTGCTTCTGAACATAACCGGAAATATCCCGGTCCGCCATCATGACGGATAGCAGCTGACGCTCCGCAAATTGATAAGCGGGATAAATCGCCGGGGCTTGTTCACGGGGTTTCCCGTCATTCATAACATTATTCCACGGTTTATCTTTATTATCCCCAAATCTTTCGTTTTTTTCCGACTGGAGCCTGATTTCGTTCAGCTCCTGCATTGCGGTTTCAAACTTGAGTTGAAACTCATTCGTCAGCTCTTTGACGTAATGCTCCCGTTCGATCGGCGATGCGATGGTTGCAATCAGCTTGAAAGCTTGCCTTATATAACGGAGCTTCTCTCCATCCTCCTGCAGCCTGAAATTTTTGCGGTAATACAAAAGCTTATATTTGATCGACGGTACGGCGGATGTAATCACCTCGCGTACGTATCGTTCAGAACCATGCTTTCGAATATACTCGTCTGGATCAAGATTGCCCGGCAGCAGCGCGACGCGAACCGCCAAGCCCGCATTTTCCAGAATCGGGATGCTCTTGTACGCCGCAGTTTGTCCTGCACCATCACCGTCATAAGCAACGACGACGCGATCGGCAAGCCTTCGAATCGCTTCGGCATGCTCCGCCGTCAAGGCCGTGCCCATCGTAGCGACGCCGTTCGTCACGCCGGATTCCCACGACTTGATCACATCCATGTAGCCCTCGAACAACACGAGCTCCTGTGACTTGCGTATATGCGGTCTTGCCAGATGCAGATTGTATAAGGTACGGCTCTTGTGAAACAGCATCGATTCCGGACTGTTCAAATATTTGGGCTGCGCATCGCCCATGGCCCGTGCGGCGAAGGCGATCGTCTGTCCCTTCCAGTCCAGAATAGGGAACATGACGCGATCGCGGAATTTATCGAAATAACCGCTCCCGTCCTGTCTTGCCGAAATTAAACCGCCTTGCTCGAGCAAGGGAAGCGGAAATTGCCTGCCCTCCAAAAACTTGGATAGCGTCTCCCAACCTGCTGGAGCATAGCCAATACCGAAAAGCTCGATCAACGCGTCGGTCATCCCTCTGGAACGCAAATAGTCAAGTGCAGGCTTGCCTTCCGCGGTATTCATCAGCAAATACCGGTACAGTTTCCCAGCCAGTTCGTACGCTTCCAGCAGCTTCGCCCGGTCGGCATTCTCTTTCGTTTCCGCGGCGGTATGCTGCTGCGGCTGCAGTCCGAGATCCAAATGCGCTTCGGCCGCCAGTTTGCGCAGTGCTTGACCGAAAGTAAGCCCCTCGACTTCCGAAATGAACCGGACGGCGTTCCCTCCCGCTCCGCAACCGAAGCAGTGGTATATTTGCTTTTCCGGCGTGACGGTGAAGGAAGGTGTTTTCTCCGAATGAAAAGGACAGAGCCCCTTCAGGTAATGTCCTTGCTTCGTCAGATGAACATGCCGGCCGACGACTTCCACGATGTCATGAGCTTTCAGGACCGCTTCAATCACTTGTTCAGGAATGCGTCCGTTACTCATATTCTCCACCTTCATTCAAATTAACACGTAATACTATTCGCTATTTGGTTTCATTCTCCTGCAAACTTCGCAAAAGTTTTGTCAAACATTGTAGAAAAAAAACACGATCTTCATCCGTCATCGCCCGCGGGCCTTTCGAATGCTTGCCGCCGCGCCGCTGTTTGGCCTGCTCGTGCCGCCGTTCAAGCAAAAAATCGATGGTCCGGTCGCTGTACAACTGTCCGCGATTCGACACGGCCCATGCCTTCTTGCCGAGCGCCAGCGCCGCGAGTCCGAAATCTTGCGTCACCAGCACGTCTCCCGCCTTGATATGGTTGGCGATATACAAATCGACCGACTGGTCCGAACGGTCGACCTGAACGATTTGTATGCCCTCGGCCGGCTGCAGCCGGTGATCGAACGACGCCACCATCAGCACCTGTACGCCAAACTGTGCCGCCGCGCGTATGATCTCCGATTTGACCGGACAAGCGTCGGCATCCACGATAATCTTCATTGTCATGATTTTGTACCGCCGCAAAAAATGTGACTTCAGCCCTACTTATAAATATTATATACGGCAAAATTGCAAAAAATCCTTCTTCACTTCAGGGAAAAAACCGATTAACGCGACCGGTACATGTCAATGATGATGCTTGCCGTTTCTTCAACGGCTTTATTGGATACGTCGATGACCGTGCAGCCGATGCGTTTCATAATCGAATCGGCGTATGCCAGTTCCGTGTCGATGCGTTCCACGTTGGCGTAAGATGCGGTTCCGGGGAGCCCCAGCGTCTTGAGCCGCTCCGTGCGAATGACGTTCAGTTTCACCGGATCGATGCGCAAGCCGACGATTTTTTTGCTCGAAACGGTAAACAGCTGATCCGGCGGAGCAATTTCGGGAACGAGCGGAACGTTCGCCACCTTGAACATTTTATGGGCCAAATACATCGAAAGCGGCGTCTTCGACGTTCTCGATACGCCCACCAGCACGATGTCCGCCTGCAAGACCCCATTAAAATCCCTTCCGTCATCGTACTTCACCGCAAATTCGACCGCTTCAACCTTCTTGAAGTAATCTTCGTCCAGCTTATGGATCATGCCCGGCTGATGGCGCGCTTCCTGATGAAGCGATGCTTCAAGCTTCTCGATAATCGGTCCGAGCAAATCGATGTGGTGAATTCGGTATCTTATGGACTGCTCGATCAAATAATCCCTCAATTCCGGTATGACCAGCGTAAAGACGATAATGCCGTTACGCTCGAGCACCGTACGGATCATCCGGTCGATATCGGAGTTATCCTGCAAAAAAGGAATGCGGCGAATTTCGACCTGTTGCGGATAAAATTGTACGGCTGCGGCGCGAACGACGGCTTCTCCCGTTTCGCCCGCCGAATCGGATGCGACGAATATGACTGGCTTCGTTTGCTGCATGATGCCCCGCCTTTCCGCTATTCTTGCTCTAATCGTCGCGATTAGAGCCGCTGAATCACTCCTTGAAGCGTTCTTATCTAGCTATTACGGCAGGTCTGATCAAATGTTTCACATCTCGTTTTCACAGGCTGAAACAAAAAAACCTCGCCACTATAGCCTGTAGGCAGACCTAGAACGAGAGTTCCTCAAAGGATGTATCATTTCATAATATCATTATGCCCAAATCATGTCAAATATTCTAGTTCACCATCAATTCTGTAACCTGGGCGCCGCAGGCGTTACCTTCTCATACGCCCTCATACGCCGTATTTCTCCATTTGATCCAGAAAATCTCGCGATTTCAACCGAAGCGCCACATGCGTATCCATGTACGACCGCATCAAATGCTTAAGCAGCTGCTTCGTCTGCGGTTTGACATCGATTTGACCGATTCGCCGAACATCCGCTTGAATGAAAAGCTTCAGCATTTTCCCTATTCCCGCTGATATTCGGATCGCCTGAGGATCGCGCAATATGCAGCGTTCGCACAGCATGCCGCCCAGTCCGATGCTGAAGGCCGCCGCTTCTCTGCTCTCCCGGCAAACGACGCACTGCGACAGCTCCGGGGTATACCCTGCAAACATCAGCATTTTCATTTCGTACAAGTGATCGACAATCTCATAATCCTTATCTTCCTGAATCGCCGTCAAACTGCCCTTGAGCTGGTCAAACAGTATAGGCTGCCCCTCCTGATCCCCCAGCATGCGGTCCGTGAGCTCGGCCAAATAGGAGGCGTGCGCAGCCCGGTGCAAATCTTCCCTGATTTTATGGTACGGTTCGATTATTTCCGCATGATTCAGCGTTCCGAGCTGACCGGATTTAAAAAATAAATAATCGCCGAAGGTAAAGAGCTGTGCAGAGGAGCCGAAGCGGCTTTTTACTTTTTTGGCGCCGCGCGCCACAACGCTGAGCTTCCCGTGTTCTCTTGTAAGCAATGTAATGATTTTGTTGCCTTCCCCGTAATCCATACTGCGAATGACAATCCCCTGCACTCTGTACTGCACGCTCAGCCTCTCCCGGTCCCCGTACTATACTTGATTCGTTTGTTTCCCCGAGGGACGAAGCTACTGAACCCAGTCGCCCGGTTCCGCTTCCGGCTCCTCGTCCTCGTCCAACTGATCCACGTCCTTAATCATCATTTCCTTATAAAGCAGGTAGGCATCCACATCTCCGGTCATCGAAAAATACTTCCATGAAAAATCTCTCATGCTTCATCCTCCCTTTGACCAACAACCGATAGGTTCCGTATTCGCTGTCAAAGCGCCGCCGCACTTCGCTGCTTGCCAGATCCCGGCGCTGCCGCCGGATCGGCTGTGAAGCTTCGGCAACGGCTATGTCCCGTTCGCCCGGCACAGCGGCCGACGACGAATCGACGGCTGCCGCTTCGACAGGTGCAACCTTGCTAGCATGACTACAATACCTGCTGCAAGCTTAGGATGATACGATTCGATTAGAAGTATGCTGCGTAAAAACTGGCATGTATGGAGTGATTAAACGCAAAGTCCGGATTTGAATCAGCGAATGCACTTTTTGCTTGCATGATGCGAGCACATTCGGACGAGCCTGCTAATCACAGAAGCCCAGCTTAATCGTGACGAAAGCCGAGATCGCGCAATACCCGATCTTGATTGCGCCAGTCTTTCTTCACTTTCACCCACAGCTCGAGGAACGTTTTCGAGCCGAGCAGCGCTTCGATATCAGCCCGCGCCTTCTGGCCGACTTCTTTGAGCAGCGCCCCTTTTTTGCCGATGATGATACCCTTTTGCGAGTCCCGCTCGACGTAAATGACGGCAGAGATGTGAACGACACCGTTGTCCTCCACCTTCATATCTTCAATCGATACGGCGATGGAATGCGGAATTTCCTCGCGGGTCAAATGCAAAATTTTCTCGCGGATCAGCTCGGCGCAGACAAACTGCTCCGGGTGGTCGGTCACCTGATCGGCAGGATAATACTGCGGGCCTTCCTGCAAGTACTTCATCACTTGCTCCAGCAGCGTATTGACATTGCTGCCGTGCATCGCCGAGATCGGCACGATTTCCGCAAACGGGTACAAATCCTTGTATGTCGTAATGATCGACAGCAGCGCTTCCGGATGCACCTGATCGATCTTGTTCATAACGAGGACCACAGGCGTGTTGACCTTCTTCAAGTTTTCGATAATATAACGGTCCCCGCCGCCGAGCCCTTCGACGACGTCGATCAGCAGCAGAATCGCATCCACTTCGCTCAGCGCGTTTTGCGCCGTCTTCATCATATAATCGCCGAGCTTCGATTGCGGCTTGTGGATGCCGGGCGTATCCAGGAATACGATCTGCCCTTCCTCCGTCGTATAGACGCCATGAATTTTGTTTCTTGTTGTTTGCGGCTTATCGGACATGATAGCGATTTTTTGTCCTATAATTTGGTTCATCAAGGTTGATTTGCCCACGTTCGGACGGCCAATAATGGCGACGAACCCCGATTTGAATTTTTTTCCATCCGCTTGCGTTTTCGATGACATCAAGTCTAGTTTCCTCCGTTTAAATCATGTGATGTGAATGCGCCAGGCAGCAGTGCGCCAACGTTCGTGACAGCAACTTCCCCGCGCAAATTGGATAAGTAAACCGGCATTTCCGGGGTGCACAGCTCGATCAGCACCTGCCGGCATACGCCGCACGGCGAAATCGGCTGATCGGTGTCGCCGACGACCGCGATCGCCTGGAATGACCTCGCCGGCTCTCCGTCCGCAATCGCCCGGAACAGCGCGGTACGCTCGGCGCAATTCGTCGGACCGTAGGCGGCGTTCTCCACGTTGCAGCCCAAGTGGACATGGCCCCCGCCGTCGAGGAGCGCGGCGCCCACCTTGAAGTTGGAATAAGGCGTATATGCTTTATCGCGCGCTTCCAGTGCCTTGGCAATCAGTTCTTCTTTGGTCATCGGGAACCATCGCCCCTTTCCCCGGCTATACATAGATATGGTACAAATAATACGCGAGCGCCGTAATAAAACTGCCGAGCAAAGCGCCCAGCCAAAGCGAACCGAACGTTCGCGTCCTTCTGTCGTACAGTACGATCAGCAGCATGCATGCCAGAAAAAATCCGAGCATGGACGGCAGCGTCTGCTGCGTCTGGCATGTCAGCAAAGTGGCGACGGCAAAAGCGACCGCAGTGAGCAGGCTCGGCTTGATCCAATTGCCTTTGCTTGCAAAGCGCGTTTCCACCACGATGACCGTCAGGATGATCAGCGAAAGCAGCACCCATACGGTACCTGCGCTGAACGACTGTCCTTGGCTGCTGCGAGCGAGGCGGAACAAGTTGTCGACCGGCTCGTAGAACACGATCATGCCCGTAACAGCGGCAAAAGCTGCAGACACCAGAACGGAGGCTGCAGCGGTATCTTTGGCGATCTTGGCGAGCGGGTGAATGTCCGGCATCGCCAGATCGACCGCTTTTTCAACGGCTGTATTGATCAGCTCCGTAACAATCATGAGCGTAACGGCAAGCAAAATGAACAATACATCGAACTTCGATAAGTTAAAAAAGAAAGCCATTGCCAAAACGACCAGCGCCGCAAAAAAGTGAAACTTCATATTCCGCTGGGTCGCCAGAGCATATTTGACTCCTTCATACGCGTAACGGAAGCTGCGCTGCCATTTGGTCGGCTGAATCAACGGGTAAGACCCGCTTTCTGAAGAATTTGTTCCTGCTTGCCGAACATCGCTTTCTCTTCTTCCTCGGTCTGATGATCGTAACCGATCAAGTGAAGGAAGCCGTGGACGAACAGGAACCCGAGCTCGCGGTCGACGGAATGCCCGTATTCTTCCGCTTGCGCGATGGCCCGCGGGACCGAAATGACGATATCTCCGAGCGGCTCTTCGAAACCGTCCTCCTCTTCGCCATCCGCGTCGTCCGAATCTTCGAAATCGTCTTCGCCGTAAATGATCTCAAGCTCCTCGTCGCCTATTTCCTGCATGGCGAACGACAGTACGTCCGTCGGTTTGTCCAACCCCCGGTACTGCTTGTTCAGCTCCCGGATCGCCTCATCATCGACGAACGTCAGCGCCACTTCCCCGTCGCTGACATTCTCCTGCTCGCCGCAAAGCCGCAGCAGCTGCTCCAACCGATCGATCAATTCGGGAGAAATATCAAACTGTTCTTGTTCCGTATTCCATGAAAGCTGCAAACTCATGGCTGCACCTCTTTCGTTTGTTCTGGCTTGTGCGATATCGTATCGGCCGGATATTCGATTCGCGAATGGAATATGCCGAGCAGCGTCTCATTGAGCGCTTTGGCGATCCGGTCCAGCTCTTTGATCGTCAAGTCGCATTCGTTGAACTGCCCGTCGTCCAGCCGTCCCTTGATGATTTTGCGCACCATGGAATCGATTTGCTCCACGGTCGGGTTGCGCAGCGACCTGACCGCCGCTTCCACGCAATCGGCAATGCCGACGATCGCCGCTTCTTTCGTCTGAGCGTTCGGCCCCGGGTACCGGTATTCGCTCTCCTCCGGCGGCTTCTCGCCCTTCTCCTCGGCCTGCTTCTTCGCTTTGTGGTAAAAATATTGCAGCAGCGTCGTGCCGTGATGCTGCTCCGCAATGTCGCGAATCGGCTTCGGAATGTTGTATTCCTTCAGCATTTCCACCCCGTCGCGGGCGTGGGCGATAATGATCGATTTGCTGAGCGCCGGATCGATTTTGTCATGCGGGTTTTCCATATTCGATTGATTTTCGATAAAATAACTCGGCCGCTTCGTCTTCCCGATATCATGGTAGTACGCGCCGACCCGGCACAACAGTCCGTCCGCGCCGATCGCTTCCGCCGCGGTGTCCGCGAGATTGCCGACCATCACGCTGTGATGGTATGTGCCCGGCGTTTCCGTGAGCAGCTTCCGAAGCAGCGGATGGTTCATGTTGGACAGCTCGACTAGCTTGAGCGGCGACAAGATGCCGAAGGCGACTTCAAGGAACGGCAGCAGGCCGATGACGAAGACCGCGGTCAGCAATCCGCCGCCAAGCGCGAACGAAGCGGCGAAGAGCGCCTCCTTGTTCGTCCCGTGGTCTTCAAACAGCAGCAGCGAAGCGACCAGTACGACGCCGAAGATCGAACCCATCAGTCCCGCCTTCAAGATCGAGGCACGCTGACTGGCACGCTGGATCGAGAACGTTGCCGCAAACGAGCTGGTCAGCGTCAGCAGACCGTACTTGTAATCGAACGTCTGCACATGGTCGGCATTGAACACGATGCTGGCCATGACGGCGAAAACGACAGCGGCCACGAAGGCAAGCTGCGCATCGAGCAATATGGCCAGCAGCATCGCGCCCATCGCCGTCGGCGCCAGAAAGGCGATGTAAGGATAATCCAAGTTCTGCAGCATGGAAAATACTTTCATGCCGGCAATCGTCATAATAACAATAAGAACGAACATCAGCAGCGGAATGTTATAATAGCTGATCGAAAGCGCGCTTTGCCGGATATACATATAAAGCACAAGGCACAGCAGTAAAGTAAACAATAAAAGCCCCAGATGCGGCCAATAACTCGTATCGTCTCTCAGCAGATCCAGACTGCTCAAATGATCGTATATCTCTTTGGTAATTTCTTCGCCTTTGGCGACCAGCACGTCGTTCTTGTTGATCAGCACCGGCTTCACGCTGTCCCGCGCATGTCCCTTCGCCTCGTCGGTTCCCTTCTGGTCGAAAAACTTGTTGGGCGTCAGCGCCGCGCGGACGAGCTCCTGCACGAGCTCTCTCGTGATGCTCTTGCTGAGCGTCGATGCGTTGACCAGCTCGGGCACTTTGACGCGCACGGTTTGCGCATCGAGAATCTGATCGTTCATCAGCTTCAGTACGATTTCTTTGGCTACCGGCTCCATCGCCGCCAAGTCGTCCTTGGTCAACCGCGGAATTTTGTAGAACGATTCCTCGGGAATGCGGTACTGCTGCTCGCGAAAATTTTTGCGCATTTCGACGAGCAGCAGCTCGCTTGTTTGTCCGCTGTCGGCGTACGTTTTGAGTACCCGGTCCAAATGATCCTCGATTAGCGTCGGGATCACCGTTTTGTAAATATTGACTTTATCGGCCAGCGATACGTCCTGATCGCTGTTGATTTGCAGCAGCTTCTCGAAAATCGTCTCGACGGCAATTTCATTTTTAAGCGAAACGATTTTGTACACAGATTGAACCCGCCCGGCGGCTTCTTCCTTTGCCTTTTCCGTAGCGACTTCATTCGGGATTGATCGAGGCGCCAAAATATCCTTTTCGGCAATGGAGCCTAGCTGAATGTCATAGGTTTGGGGAACAACCCGGTGATAGAGGGCAAAGTAAATCACGACCGCCAGTACAAAAAATAGAAGAAAGCGCACAAGGGCGCTATATCTCCAACCGGCCAGCCGGTATTGAAATTTGCCTTGAATCGAACCCTTGGGTTTCATCGGAAAGGTTCACCCTTTCTCTGGTTCTCAGGAAGTATGTGCCACGGCGATGCCGGATTTCCGATCATACGACGCATGCGGGCGCCGCAGGGGCGATCATCCCTGGCTATCCTTCTCCTCGTTGTAGGCCATAATGATTTTTTGCACGAGCGAGTGCCGGACGACATCCGCTTCCGCAAACATAATGAAACCGATCTCTTCGATCTGGCTCAATATGCGCCGTGCTTCGACAAGCCCGGAAGACTTCCCGCGCGGCAGGTCGATCTGCGTCACGTCGCCGGTAATGACCATCTTGGAACCGAAGCCAAGGCGCGTTAAAAACATCTTCATCTGCTCGGGCGTCGTATTTTGCGCTTCGTCCAGTATGATAAAGGAATCGTCAAGCGTACGGCCGCGCATATAAGCGAGCGGCGCGATCTCGATCAGCCCGCGCTCCAGCGATTTGAGCACCTGCTCCGGTCCGAGCACGTCGTTAAGTGCATCATACAATGGCCGCAAATAAGGGTCAACCTTTTCCTGTAAATCGCCCGGCAGAAATCCGAGGCTTTCGCCCGCTTCGACCGCCGGCCGCGTCAGCACGATCCGCTTGACCTTGCCTTCCTTGAGCGCGGTGACGGCGAGAACGACGGCAATGTACGTTTTGCCCGTACCGGCCGGTCCGATGCCGAAGACAATGTCCTTCTTCTTGATCTCGCTCACGTACTGCTTCTGTCCGATCGTCTTAATGCGAATCGGCTTCCCCTTGTGCGTAACGGCGATCTCGCCTTTAAACAAGTCAAGGAGCTGATCCGCCATCATCTGCCTGGACAAGTCCAGCGCATACAGCACATCGCGCTCCGTTAGCACATACTGATTGCGGATCAGCTGAAGCAGGACGGAAAACAACTGCTCCAGACGCGCCGCATCCTGCGCCGACCCTTGAATGACGATTTCTTCTTCGCGCGTGAAGATGGTCGCGTCCGTCTCCTGCTCGATCAAGCGAAGGAACTTGTCCTGCGGGCCGAATAAAGCTAATCCTTCATTGGTGTTTTTTAATGCTACCTTGGCAGTTGTCGCTTGTTCAATCAACAGGCTGTCTCTCCTCCGGCGTTTTGGGCGAAGCGCGGGTCCCTGCCCAAAATCATGCGTGATAAAGTTTTATGGTACGATCGGCTGTTCGACCGCAATCTGTTCCTCGACTTCCAAAAGCACTTCCATATAAACTTTACCATTCTCCGCCTTCTCATGCAAAATTTTTTGGGAAACGACGCGCGAATCTTTGCCGGCTGCTGTCAAAATTTCAGAGGCGGCCTGTTCCATTCCGATGGCCGACGCTTCCTTCGGATCGACCGGCTGGTCGACGATGCTCACTTCCATCACCTTTTCGTTAATCCAGCCGAAAGGCAGCACGAAGTTCCGCCATTGCAGCGTCTTGCGCTCCGGTATCGTCTCGTAATGCTCGTATGTAATGCCGCCGTATCCCGTAAGCTGAACCGCCCGGGTACCGAACACCAAGTAAAACCGTTTGCGCGACTCGCCGGTATACGTTTTATATTGAAGCGACAACGGCACCTCGACCGTCGGCTTGTACCATACAAGACCTTTCACGCGCCCCGAAGCGACGACCGTCTGCTTATTCACCTCATCACCCAAAATGCCGGAGATCAAGATGTCGCCCTTACGCACGTAAGCATTCGTCTTGACCAGCGGGCGGCCTTTTTCCGCGAAAATCTCGGTGACCAAGGCGCTTTTGGACGCGACCAGGTGACGCGGATTCATCAGCGGCGGCTTATCGGGCACCGTCGCCTCGACGACTTTGATGATTACGTTCGTGCCGCGTACCTGTACGCCGACCCAGGCAGTTGTCGGCAGGCGGCTCTGCAGCTGCCTGGACAGCTCGTCCGGATCTTTCAGACGAAACTTCCACTGCAGCTTGTATACCCCCTCCTGCTTCGCCGCCTGCAAGATTTGTTCGGTCGCGAGCAGCTCGTTCCCTTCGACCCGCACCTGCCAGACGACGGAGGACAACAAATACATGCCGACGATGAAACCGACGATGCCGACGGCAAAAAATTTGCGCTTGCCCATTTGACCAAGCCAGAACGGAAGTCCGTGGCGGGCTTTGATCCGCGTTCGGGAGCCTGTCTGCTTCAAGAGCGGACGAAGCGCGAAAAAATCGCGAATCGAAATGCACAGCTCCGCCTTCTGCTCGCCGCTGTACCGAATGTCCCATACGGACATTCGTTTCTCCGTCATCAGATTGAGCAGCGTTTCCAGCCGAGCTCCTTTCACTTCAATAGCTACAAAGCCGCGCAAGCGATCCAGGTAGGATGATTTCACGGATAATTCCCCTTTCCGGCTACGGGATATATTTGATATCTTGGATGACGCCCTCGATGAATACTTCCTCAGTCATGATGGCGCGGATCACAAGCTCCTGTCCGTATACTTCCAATTTTCCTTTGCTCAGGGCCAGCTTCAGCGCCTCGCTCGAAAAATGCAGCACTCCCCGATGGTTCTCGATATATAGCTGCCGATTGCCGATCATCGTTACACGCGGCAAGTCCATCACGACATCTTGAGGCAGGTCAAGCAGTTTGGCGGTGAACTGGTTGAATCGACGGGTCAGGCTGCGCATACTTAACCTCCTTCGGTAAATGGCTGCGCCTCAGGCTTGAATAAGCGGAACACAGGCTATTTACACCTTATGCCGGACGTATGGAAAATATGATGAAAGCGCCGCGCTCCGCTGCGCAATTAGCGCAGAAGACAAAAAAATACCTTTTCCAGACGGAATCCGTCCGGAAAAGGTATTGTATATATCCCGCTATTACTTGTAGCGGTATGGCCGTTTCGCGCGCGGCGGGCCCAAAATCTCGGCCCACACGACGCCGCGCAGCGCATCCTGCGGAGAAACGGCAAGCGGCGTGGGCGTCGCTTCTCCTCGCGCGGCGGCAGGCTCCTGCTGGGGCAGCAGCCGTGCCTGGCGCGCATCGATGCGGGCGTAAGCGGGTGCCGCGGCCGGTTTCGCCGTCGCAGCAGGCTGCGGCTTGACGGCAGGAGCCGCCTTCGCCGGGGCGGGCGCCGCTTGCGTCATAGACGGCGAGCGATCGCCGCCCTGCTGCGGCTGTCCGGGCCAACCCGAAGGACCGCCGCCTCCGCCGAAGGGAGGCATGCCTCCCTTACTCGGGACGCGGCCGGGACGCTGCGGGCTGGCTCCGCTGCCCTTGGCACGCTTCAGGACCGTAGTCGCCACCACGTATAAAATGACCACGATAAACCAGTTGTTCAAAATGAATTCGATGATGTTCACCCGTTAACCACCGCCTTTCCGCGGACCGGCTCGTTAAGCATTGTCGCCGTCTTTACCCGGTCCGTTCATTTTGCCCAAAGACGAACGCATCTGCGTATCGGCGTCGATATTTTTCAAGTTCATGTAATCCATCACACCCATTTTGCCTGCGCGCAGCGCTTCGGCCATCGCTTGCGGAACTTCCGATTCGGCTTCGACGACCTTCGCCTTCATCTCCACGACGCGCGCGAGCATCTCTTGCTCCTGCGCAACGGCCATTGCCCGGCGCTCTTCCGCTTTCGCCTGCGCAATTCGTTTGTCCGCTTCCGCCTGCTCCGTTTGCAGATGGGCGCCGATGTTTTTGCCTACGTCCACGTCCGCGATGTCGATGGACAAAATTTCAAATGCGGTGCCGGCGTCAAGTCCCTTGCCCAGAACGGTGCGCGAGATCATATCCGGATTTTCCAATACGTCCTTATGCGAGCCGCTCGAACCGACCGTCGTGACAATCCCTTCGCCAACCCGCGCGATGATCGTCTCTTCCCCAGCGCCGCCAACGAGGCGTTCAATGTTGGCGCGAACCGTCACTCTCGCGATAACTTTCACTTCGATGCCGTCTTTCGCAACCGCCGATACCGTCGGCGTCTCGATTACTCTCGGATTAACACTCATTTGTACGGCTTGCAGTACGTCGCGTCCAGCCAAGTCAATCGCCGCCGCGCGCTCGAACTCCAAGTGGATATTTGCACGATGCGCCGCGATCAGCGCATTGACGACGCGGTCCACGTTACCGCCGGCCAGAAAATGGCTTTCGAGCTGATTGATCGTCAGCTCCAGACCCGCCTTCGTCGCCTTGATCATCGGATTGACGATCCGGCTTGGAATGACGCGGCGGAGGCGCATCGCGACCAGCGTAATAATACGAACGCGCACGCCCGAAGCCAGCGCGGAAACCCACAGCATGACCGGCACGAAGCTAAAAAATACCGACAAGGCGATAATGACGATCGCCGCCAGCAAAAAAATATAAACCATCGAATCCATATACACACTTCCTCTCAACGTTATAAAGTAAATTGTACCGCGAAGTTAGTTCCGATGCTTCTCCTTCACGACGACGCGGCTGCCTTCCGATTGAATAACGATGACCTGGCGTCCTGCGGGGATGAAATCGCCCGACGTCACGACGTCGATGCGCTCCTCACCGAACAACGCGGTGCCCGACGGACGCAGCGGCGTCAGCGCCTGACCCGTCGCACCGATCAGATCGGTTCTCGACTTCGCCGACGTATACCCTTGGTCGGAAGTCAACTGTTCGCTAAGAATAAACCGATTCCAGACGCCGCGATGCTTGAAGTACTTGATGACGATCGCGACCACGACGATGGCCAGGACGAAAGCGATTCCCAGATTGAGCATCGCTTTCTGGGTGTTGTAGGCAGCCATCACGACGCCGCTGATTAAGCTGATCGCACCCAAGATTCCGAGAATTCCGAAGCTTGACACGAATACCTCGATCATCAGCAGGACAATCCCCAGCGCGAACAACACCAGATCCTCAATGCCCGCAAACCCGGCAATATAGTGACCGAAGAAATAAAACCCGAAGCCAAGTAACCCCAGGATACCCGGGACGCCGAAGCCCGGAACGAAGATTTCGATCGCAACGCCCGCAATCCCGATGAACAGGAGCAGCATCGAAACCCAAGGCTGGGTAATGAATCTTGCGAATCGTTCCGCTGCGCTCAACTCGATGTTCACGACCGGATGGTCTTCCGCCTTGATGAAGCGAATGACATCCTGAACGCTGCTCGCCAGCGTCTCGGCATAGCCGACCTTGACCGCTTCCTCGGCGGTCAGGGACAGGATCTGTCCTTTCTCCACCGTCCGGCCGATCTCCGGCATCGTTACGCCGACGTTCTTGTCTGCCATCGCTTCGGCGATCCGGGCATTTCGGCCGCGAAGCTCAGCTGCCGATTTCATCTGGCTCGACCAATGTGAGATGACCTTGACATTGTCGACTTCTTTGCCCGAAGCGTCCACTACCGCTGCGGCGCCGATCGAGCTCCCCGGCTCCATCGCGATCTTGCCGGCGTTCATGGCGATGTAGCTGCCGGCTGATACCGCTTTCCCGTGAACATATGCAATCGTCGGGATCGGGCTCTCCCGGATCATTTCGCCGATTTGTTCGGCGGAATCGATCCTGCCGCCAAGCGTGTTGATGTCGAGAACGATATACATCGCCCGCATCTCCTGCGTTTCCCGGAACGCCCGTTTGAGAAATTGCTCCAAACCCGTCTCAATCGTCTGATGGACCGGAATGACGACAACAGGTGCCGCTGCAGGCGGCGCTCCCGGTTCGGCTTCCGCCTTCCGCTCCAAGCCGGGAAATAACGAAAGGACCAGCAGCAGCACCATCGCCGCCAGCAGCCATCTCACCGAAGCCGCTTGCAAGGCCAGAAACTGCCGGCCGGATCGAAAACGCATCCGCATATCGATACCCTCCTTCTGTACCATGTATTATGGCCTTATAACGGTAATACGCAATTGCCTGGCGTTCGATTCATTCCTGTGTGTAAAAAAGAAAAACACTCCGGTAGAAGGAGTGTTTTCCGTTGTTTGTTGTTAAGGCAATAGCTGCTGTACGAACTGGTTGACGATCTTGCCGTCAGCCCGTCCTTTGACTTTAGGCATCAATGCGCCCATGACTTTCCCCATGTCCGCTTTGGAAGAAGCTCCCACTTCCTGGATGGTCTGCTGTACAATGGCTTTTACTTCTTCTTCCGAAAACTGTTGCGGCATGTATTCCATCAGGATCGCAAGTTCCGCCCTCAATCCTTCGGCCAAGTCTTCGCGACCGGCCTTTTCAAATTCTTGGAGGGAATCTTTACGCTGTTTGATCTCGCGATTCAGAACGTCAAGCACTTCTTGGTCATCTAAGGTTTTTCGCTGATCTATCTCGATATTCTTGATAGCGGCGCGAACCATACGGATTACGGAGAGTTTAAACTTGTCTTGGCTCTTCATCGCGAGCTTCATATCATCGTTTAATTTCTCGCTTAAGCTCATCGATTAAGCCTCCTAGAACTTTCTCTTACGAGCAGCCTCTGACTTCTTCTTGCGCTTTACGCTAGGCTTCTCATAATGCTTGCGTTTCTTAACCTCCGCCAAAACGCCATCCTTAGCGATAGAGCGCTTAAAGCGGCGAAGTGCAGCATCTATAGTTTCGTTCTTGCGAACTCGAGTTTCTGACACCAGTTTTCCCTCCCTCCGAACAGACCGTCCAAGACGAAAAAAAAGACATTCATCAAACTTCATTATAGGCTATAAGGAAACAGGGTGTCAACCTAAACGCGAAAAGATTTGCAGTCATCGACGCGAAAGGCTATTTTGCGTTCAGCGCACCCAGCTTTTCGCCGCCAAGCAGATGATAATGCAGATGGAATACGATTTGTCCGCTATCCCTGCCGCAGTTATTCACGAGCCGGTAGCCGGATTCCGCGACGTCCAGCTCGCGGGCCATTTGCAGCGCAGCCCGGTGAATTTCCGCGATTAACGGCAAATCCTCCTCCGCCACGTCGTTCATCGCCGCGATATGTTTTTTCGGGATGATGAGCACATGTACCGGCGCGGCCGGCTGAATATCGTGAAAAGCGACCACGTGCTCGTTTTCGAACACTTTTTTGGAAGGGATCGTTCCTTCAACGATTTTGCAAAAAATGCAATCCATGCTTGTCCACCTCGCTCTCCGCTGGATAATGATTCCTATATCATACCGAATTGGCGCATAAAAATCCAATCCCCTTTTTTCACACCACGTCAAGCTCCGCGAATTTATATAGACTCCCAGTCTAATATTGCATATAATGATATTAAATCATTGAAACGGCAAGGCAGGGGGATGCTATGAGTAAGTTCATGCGCGCCGCAACCCGCAAAAAAAAGGAATATATGATGGAGGTTGCGCTCAAGCTTTTTATCGAGAAAGGCTATGAGCAGGTTTCCGTCGACGACATCATCGCGGCTACCGGTACCTCGAAAGGCACGTTCTATCATTACTTTCAAGGAAAAGACGAAATATTGCGCGAAATTCCGCTGAAGCAAACCGCATTGATTCAGGCCTGGGCCAGCCGCACGCCGTCTCAGGTGCCTTCGCTTGAAAGCCATGTCAACCGACTGATGCTTGACCTGACGGATCTGGCGGACCGTTCCCCTCGCCTGATGCGAAGCTACCTTGCCTTGTCGCTGCAAAACGAAAGCCTGAAATCGGCAACGGATGAGCTGAACCGGACGCTGTTCGAAAGCTTGCTGCGCTGGCTGCCGGACCCGGACAAAGCCAGACTGCTTGTCGCGACGTATACGGGCACGTTGTTTCTATGGTGCATGAAGGATGAACACGATTTGAATGATCTGATGCGCAGGCAGCTTGCTTGGGCATGGTCTGGTCTTCGTGCGAGCCACAATGCAAAGCCGGTTCTTGCCGAGCCGGAGAAGAAAGGGGACCAGATGATGAAAGTAGCCATTATCGGCGGCGGTTTGGCGGGTTTGTCCGCAGCCGCTTATTTGTCGGAGAACGGAAATGTAGAGGGCACGCTGTTCGAGCGCAGCCCGCAGCTGGGCGGACGCGCGTTTACTTATGAAAAAGCCGGCTTCACACTCAATTACGGCGCTCATGCCATTTATGGGATCGACCGCCATACCATTTCGTCCATGGAGCGCGAGCTCGGCTTGTCGTTCAGCTCGAAGCAAGTCGACAAACGCAAGGTAATGTACGCCAAAAACGAGCAGCTCACGCCGGCGCCGCTCGATTTTGTCAATTTGATGCGGACCGAGCTGCTCAATCCGATGCAAAAAATGCGGTTCGTCGGAGAAATTACAGCCATTATCGCGAACATTCATAATGTCCGGAACTATGAGACGCTCGGGGATTATTTGGCCCAGTCCGACGCCGACGAAGACGTGAAAGAGCTGTGGGAGCATCTGGTATGCTCGAACTTCTTCATTACCCCGGAGGAAGCGCGGAAAGTCCCGGGACCGGTCATTAGCGAATATTACCATAATTTATTTTTGTCGGGTAAACCGGTGAACTACATTCTCGGCAGCTGGGCAGTCATTACGAATCAGCTTCGCCAGAAGATCGAAATTTCCGGCCGCTGGGACATTGCCCTTCAGGAAGGCGTCGAGAGCATCCGTTATGCCGACCGCAAGTATTATTTGAAGTCCAAAACTAGGGAGCTCGCCTTCGATCGCGTGATCTTCGCGATGCCGGTGCAGCAGGTATGCAAGCTGCTTAAGGGCACGCCGTGGGAGCCGTTCCTCGCTCCTTACGAAGAAAATACCGCGACGGAAGTCATGGTATACGATATCGGCTTGAAGCATGTCGTCGCACGGCCGTTCAGCTATATCAGCGACATGGACAACAAGCTGTTCATCAGCGATGTATCGGCCACCGATCACACCCTCGTGCCGGAAGGCGGGCAACTGCTGCAGGGCATCGCCTATTTGAGCGACCGGTTTGCCGACGAAGCGGAGCGCAAAGCGTATCTGGACGACAAGACGAAGCAGATGGAAGCTCTGTTCGACCAGTATTATCCGGGCTGGCGCGAGGCGACGGAAGTGAAGCGCGTATCGAAAAAAGCGATGGTCGCCAGCGTCAAAAACATCAAAGGCAACGAGCTGCTGCCGACCCGCATCGTCAACGTGCCGTTTTATTTTTGCGGCGACGGCTGCGAAGGCAAAGGAGAGCTTGCCGAACGGGCATTCTCCAGCGCTCGCCAAGCCGCAAAAGCGATTCTGGAGGAAATCAAGACGCCGGTTCGCGTGTAAATATCGATGAAATTGAAAGGCTCAGCCCTTGGCTGCCGCGAATGCGGCAAATCAAGAGGCTGAGCCTTTTTGGGCGCTGATGCAGCCTTTCGTTATGCTGCTCCAACACACTGGAATACAGCGCGGTTGTTTGGAATGCACTGTGTGCGGTTACGGTTACGGTTACGCGAAGGCTCCCCACCATTTGGCGACTTTGGTGAGCTGGAGCTTCACCCAAGCAACCAACCGAGAGCCCATCTGAGGCTCGCTGCCCTCCCCTATCGCTGTGACCGCGCCTGTCGACCATACCGCCGGCTCGCTCAACTGCGCGACCGCCTTGCCGTCGGTGCGGATTTGCACGGTGCGCGTCTCTCCGTCCCAGCCGACCGCGCCGCCGAACGCTTCCGCCGCGAATCTCGCGGGCACCATCGTCGACCCGCCGATCAGCTGCGCCGGCACCTCCAGCGGTACAGGGACGTTATTGCGCAGCGCCGTATTGCTGCCGATCTGCACCGCGACGGTCGTATTGCCCTTCTGCGCCGTAGCCGTACGCGTCGCCGCATCCCATTTCACCGTGGCGCCCACCGCTTCGAAAATCGCGCGGATCGGCGTGAGCGTATTGCCTTCACGCAAGACCGGCGGCTGTTCGAAGGCAAGCTCCTTGCCGTTCAGCATGACGGCAATATGCGACTCGATCGGAAACGATTGGGCCGCGACTTTGCTTCCCTGCTTATTATAGACTGCCAGTTCAATTTCAGAATGATCCGGCACGTCTCCTGCCTTCAGGTCGATCCCGAACGGAGGACTTGACTGGGTATCGATCAGCTTGCCGTTCAAATAATACTCCAGTTTGCCGATATAAATATCCGGTATTTTTACAAACGGCGTAAGCTCCGTATTTCTTGTAAAGGCGTATTTTCCATCGGCCGGGACATTTCCGCGCGCATCGGCGGGCTTTGCCCCATTCTCCACCTTGTTCAAGTAAAAAGGCGAAGCGATCATTTGTTTGTATAGCTTGTAAATCGTCTCGTTGTCACGCAGCGAGTAGTTGTTTTTCGACTCCGTCATCGCCAGATTGACATTGAAATAGGTGATCGACTTCAATCGCGGGTATTTGGCCGGCATGATCTCGTACAAGCGCTGCATATTGAGCAATCCGTAGTCGCCAAACGATTCATCCGGCAGGTTCGCATAATGGGAAACGCCCGATTCGCTGAGCATGATCGGCTTGCGCTCGGCAAATTTGTCGTACAAATAATCGAGCCGTTCAATCGGGCTAGTCGCCTGCATATTGGCCTGCTGCGGGTCGCCGTTCTCATAAGGCTCCGTGTACAAGCTGACGCCTACCCAGTCGACGTAATCGTCCCCGGGATAATAAGCATCCATCTTGTAAATCGGCACATCCGCCGGGCTCCACACCATCGCCACGTTAGGCGCTTCCTGTGCCATGACATCATGAACCATACGGAACTTCTCGATGTACAGCTGCGGGTCGCCGTGCCATACCACCCAATCTCCGTTCATTTCGCTGGCATAGCGCAGAAAGATCGGTATTCCCGCTTCTTTCGCTCCCTTCGCCCAGCTGCGAACGACCGATTCTGTGACAGCTTCCAAGCCGTCCGACGGTTCCCATGCGATTTGCAGCGCCGATCCCGCCTGCTTCGCCCGCGTGGCATAGGCCTTCGGAAACGTGGCGTTCACCGGCGAATACGCAAGGTACAGCGCGTGCTTTTTGCCGTAAAACTGCTCCGACCGGTCAAAATAATTTTGCATTTTCGGATCGCGCTCGCTGTACAGCCCGATATACGTGCCATATTCCGGCTCGTACTTGGATAGCGGCCCGCTCGCCGGCGCGGATCGCTTCCGCAGCGCCTCCGTATCGTTGACTGTCATATACAGCTCGACGGTCGTCCGAATTTGCTCTGCGCGCTGGAGGTCTTCAGCGCCCCAGTCTTTCCCGAATTTGAGCCAATATTCGTTCTCCAGCTCGTAATAGCGGATCGCCTGCTCGTAATCCTTCGTATGGTCAAAATATTCGTTCAATCTGCCGCTGAATAGCGCCGCGCTCTCCCAGTCGCCCTTGGACGCGTAATGCTCGACAAGAAATTTCCAGTGCGGGACGGCCGCGCCCGGATCGCCTTTCGCTACAGCGGCATCCGCTGCCTGCCAGCGGTCCCAGATCGCGTCCGCATGCGCTGTGCCGTTCCACCAGGGCGTGACGGCAAGCGCAAGGCCTACGCACAAAATCGGCGCAAGCAGCTTGCGGGAACGTAAACGGCGGCGACCTTCGCTTGCTGCTGCAGACGGCTTCGCTTGTCCGTATTCGCGGCGAGGCTGTTGATACTGTTTGTCTCGGGGTGGCACCGAGGACTCCCCCTTCTGTTCTATGTAATCGTATTTCCATTATACAACAGCATACGCTGCAGCAGGCAGGTCGGTCGCAGGAATCATATGGAACCCGCGACGCAAAGCCCGCCTCCGCTCAATACAACCGCTTCTCATAGCTTTCCTTCAACGACTTCGCCACCGTTTCGGCCGTTACGCCCTGCATGCGGACGTGATCCGCGATGATCCGGGCAGCGCTCGGCAACTGCTTCTGCTCCGGCCACGTATCCGGCTCCCACAGCTTCGAACGTTTGAACGCTTTGGCGCAGTGCATATAACACTCTTCCACCTCCACCCCGATGCCGAGCAGCGGCGCTTTGCCGTGAGCTTTCATCTGTTCCAACAGCTGCTCATCGCGAGTAATGCAAGCTTTCCCATTGATGCGCAGCGTTTCTTCCAAGCCCGGGATCAAGAATAGGATGGCGATATGCGGATTGCTTAAAATGTTTCTTATCGAGTCCAGCCGCCGATTGCCCGGCCGTTCCGGCAGCACGAGATGGTTCTCGTCGATCACGTGCACAAACCCGGCGCCATCCCCGCGCGGTGACACATCGCACGCCCCCGATTGATCCGCCGTTCCGATCCATACCATCGGCGATTGCGCAATGAATGCCCGGCAATGCTCGTCGATCTGTCCTATCGTTTTGCTCGCGACCAGCTCGCTCGGATAGCCAAGCAGTTCCCGAAGCTGCTGTTCCGAAGTGATTCGCTGCTGGAATGGATTTGTTTTCATGCGGGGTCATCCTCTCTTCAGTTATGATTAATCTCTTCTCCTCAAGCTGCGTTTAGCACCCCAACGCGCTTGCACTTTCCCTTAAAGACGCTTGGTCGTCCATTCCAAATACGTTTTCGTCTCCAGGCTCCACGTCCCGGACAACAGCCATTCTTTCGCCGCCCCTACGAGCGGAGAAGCATTATTTTCGTTAATTTGAGATACGGACAGCCATTCCGCCCCCAATGAATCGTCGATGTTGGGGGAATGCCTTACATCCCCCGACACGTATTTCGTATCATACAGCACCGCGATATGGTGGCAATGCGTATGGTCAAACCCTTCCCTTGTCCAGGGCAGGACGAAATCACGGGTTCCGATCTGGCTCACGATCCGTACCTGGATGCCCGTTTCCTCGAGAAATTCTCTGGCTACTGTGTTCAAAATCGTTTCATTCGGTTCAATGCTGCCTCCCGGCAAATCGTATCTCCCGGTATAAGGGCCTCCGTTTTTGTGAATGACCAGCAGCTTTTGATCTTTGACGCATACGCCGTACATGCCCAAGTGGCGATGAAACTTCATTGTGCAACCCTCCAGTGCCGGAGCTTGATAAACGAACGTTCGCCCTCGCATGCATTCAGACGGAATACCGTAGACGCATGACAAGCGGTCGTAAAAAAATAAAAGCGGATATAAACCCAGGGATTGTATTTTTATTCAATTTTATGTATATTAATTCCAATCAATGCCGAAAAGAGAGGGGATTTCAGGATACGGCCATGATGTACGATCTCATTCGCTCCTACGCCGAAGAAGGGAAGCTGCTCCATCGCACCCTCAGCTCGATCTATGAACATTTGCCATGTTTTTTCGTTGCGGAGCAGAAGGGGCATGTGATCGGGACCGTAAGTCTTCATATTTTAGATAAAGATCTTGCCGAAGTGCGGTCGCTCACCGTTTCTTCGCAGCATTTCGGATTGGGGATCGGTAAATCCCTTGTCTGCGCAGTGATTAACGAGACGAAAGCGCTTGGCGTGCAAACGCTGTTGTCGTTAACGTACCAAGTCGATTTTTTCAAGAAATGCGGCTTTCAGCTCGTTGACAAAGAGAAACTTCCGATGCCGAAAATTTGGAAAGACTGCCTCCACTGCTCAAAGTTCTCGAGCTGCGACGAGCATGCGATGACGGTCCATGTCTTGTGAGCTATTGTATTTCCCCAAGATACGTTGGTCCCGCATGACCGCTGCGGTGCGATGCAATGATCGTTCGAAGCTCGCGCGGATACAGTGGAGCATCAAGAATTTCGTCCAGTTCCACCCACTCCGTCCCTAACTGGTTCGCGTCCATGCCTGTCGCCTGCACGGGCCGAACGGCTTCACCTCTAAACATAAACTCTACCCGATGGATGTCTTTATCGGCAAAGCATTCCCTGACATAGAGCAGCTCCTTGACCTCGATGAGCCATCCGGTTTCTTCGATGCATTCCCGAATCAGGCATGACTGCAGCTTTTCTCCCGCTTCCTGTCCACCTCCCGGCAGCAAGTAATATATCCCGCTGTCATCCTGCATTTTGGCAACAAGCAGTTTATCGTCCCGGATGATGATCGCCTTGGCCGAATTCCGTATCTTCAATGGCGGCTCCCCCTCTCTGATTATATTCTGCATCCATGTTTCCAATCCGGCCCGGCTGGAACGAAGGGTCCGTCTCTCCCCGCTTCTCGTTCCTATGTATACTTCAGCCTTACGCTGGTTTGCCGGGTCGGCGCATTCGGTTGGTTCGCCGTACATAAAGAACATCGTATAGAAAGTAACCTATCATTCCGCCTATGGTATTCAATATAACGTCATCTACATCACCTGTGCCCCTTCTTAGCAGCACCTGGCCTGTTTCCAAAACGATGATCGACCCTATAAAGCAAAGGCTGAACCAATAACGATTTCTCAGCTTGGTGAATAAATAAGGCAGCATGACGCCAAAAGGAACGAATACGCCGATATTTCCCGCTAAATTAATGATCGGAAAGACGGTATTCCCACGGCTCATCGTGCTCATAAAATGTATGATCGTTTTCATCGGCACGAGGTTGAACCGGATTTCCGCGAGGACCGTTCTGCCGAAGCCCCAAAGCATCCAATACAGCAAACAAGCGCTGTAACCGATAAAAATCAACCAGACTAGCCGCTTAACAGCTGAATGGTTCGGATCTTCGTGCTTCATCGAAGCGCCTCCCTTCGGTCTTGTGCAGCGCGCTGTCTGGCTTCACCCAATGAACGTCTCGCCGCTTTGCATCTTTCAGCGTATCGCAAAATCATTCTACTATAAATTTGGTCCCGCAGGCACGAAAAGCTCTGACGCTGTGCCGCCAGAGCAAATATGGATCCCCCTCACAACCGTTAGCTGTGAGACTCTTATGTTAGATACTTTAATTCAGCGATAGGACAGCATGGGAGCGGGTGCCCCTTAGGGATTATTCTTCACATTCGTTCTAACTTGCGGATTCTTGAACAATGCTTCCTTGAAGACATTGATCGGCTCCTTATAAGCGATTGGTTTGTAAATGATGGTATTCAGCCATTTCAACCGATCGATATCATCATCGTAATCATCCGAGGAGAAAGCATGATTTCTTTCATTGTTCCCAGCACGCTTCTATTGTTTGTTTTGGAAATCATCAGATCTGTTCCCGCAGTTACATAAGCATGGATTAAGCTCGAATTGACACCTTCGCTCTGGAGGTAGCTGATCAGCGTAGCTATAAACTTCTCCTTCAACGTTGTAAGCTGTGCGGATCTGACGCCATTCACCATAATGCACAGGCGAGTTAAATCATTAACAAATAAGATATGTTTTCGGTTGTTTAATCGATGTATATTCGCATGCCAGCTCCAGAACGGGTCAACTTCTTCATGTTCCGCCGGATTCACTTTCATGTCTTTTAATAGCGATTGAGTGCATCTTAACACGATCAAAGCGTCTCATCCTTCCTGAATCTTGCACAGGCTTCCAGGGAAAGTTCGTACAAGGCTAGCATCATTGTACCACATTCCGTAAATGGGCGCTGGCCGTAGGTAGACGCGGGCTGTGTTGTTGCAAAATAGCCCGATGACCTGATCGGTATGATGAAGTCCTCTCCGTTCTTGTCAATTAAGGAGTGGTCGCTTTGTTGGCGGCCCGATACTGCAGGGGAGTCATTCCGATTCTTCGCTTAAACACTTGGCAAAAGCGAGAGACATGGGGAATCCCGACATGCATAGCAATTTCCTGGATGGGGAGCTCGGTCGTGCAAATGAGCAGACATGCCTCTCTTAGTCTTCGGGACAATAAATATTCAGATATCGTACTTCCCGTCGTGTTGCGAAAGAGCCGGGAAATATGCTGCGGCGTCAAAAAAAGCGCGCTGGCCATTTGTCCCAAATCAAAAGGCTCCCGAAAATGAGTTTCGATCCATTGAAATGCTTTTTCCGCGTGACTCAAGGTTCGGGGCGCTTCCGATGTTGTATGCTTTACGGGCTTCCATGTGTTTTTAATCAGCTGCAAAAATTGTATCAGCAATAAAGAGAAACGTTCTTGTTGTTCCTCGGCAGGTAAATCGTGGTTGGGTTTGAACTCTTCAAATAAACGATCCAATGCGTCCCTTTGGTGACTATGGTCTATCACTTGCGTTGTAAGCTGTTCCTTCCACAGCATGACAAAAAATTTCTGAAGCACAGGGAAATGCTGAAATATCGGATAGAAGATTTCGGGCTCAAAGAGGATTTTGGAACGAATATAGTATCCGGTTTCAGATGAATGAATTTTGATGCGGTGCAATTGAAACGGCTGGAAAAACATGATAGTCCCCGGCTTGATCGGCATAATGTTGTGATCGATAATGACGATGCCTTCGCCCTGCTGCAAATAAACAAACTCCATGCCTTGGTGGGCGTGGTTCTTATCCCAAATCGCACCCTCACCGTAGGTCTTGTCATAAGAATGCAGCTTGTACGGCTTCCGATCGAGCCGAAAGTTCTGAAAGACCGGGCTTACTTTCATCAGTTCCACCTCCAGGCAACCGCAGTCGGACTTTGGAATGTGCCGGTATTTTAGTTATATCATAGTGTAACCGCTTTATAAAGTTAAGACAGCAACATTTTTTGCTAATCCGTGGATATCCGTTGCCCCGCTATTACGATATTGTTATTTTGTAAACGTCACTACGTTCATCTATATAAGTGGTTATAGCAAGATATCCTGGAGGACGATATCGAGCACAGGAGGTCATGCAATGAGTTCAAAAAGACCCAACATACTTTTTCTCATGAGCGATGAGCATCGGTACGATGTCATCGGATACGCAGGCAACGAAGTCGTCCGTACTCCCAATCTGGATCGATTGGCCGCCGGCGGTGCGATATTCACCTCTGCGTATACCCCCTCGCCGATCTGCATCCCTGCCCGGCAGTCGATGATGGCGGGACAACTTCCCCGAACATGTCAATGCGAACGGTTCGGCGACGATCTTACTCCCGGCTATATGACCTTTGCCCGTCAACTCGCGGAGTACGGCTACGAAGCTGTCGTCAGCGGCAAGCTGCACCACTTGGGTCCGGATCAAATGCAAGGCTGGACTACGCGAATCAGCGGCGATATGCATACTGATCCCCGTTATCTAAGCGAGAAGGCAAGGGAGGAGCGACGATCGTTCAGTTCCTTCAAATGGAATGATGCCAGAGAAATCATGCGAGCCGGCGTGGGCAGAGGCCCTTATATCGCTCAGGATGAATACGCGGTACAAGGTGCGGTCCAATTCATAGAAGATTATTTTACGAACCCCTACTACGATCGTGTGCAAACGCATCCGCTGCTACTGAAGGTAAGCTTGATGCAGCCCCATTATCCTTACTTAACAAGCGAGGACAAGTTCAAGTATTACTTGAATCGAGTTAAGCCTTATTTGCAGGAGCAAGTATTCAACCATCCCTTCCTCCGCCAACGTCAAGTCAAGCCGGGGGTAGATGTGACCGAACGCGATCTTCTTCGCGCTACAGCCGCATATTACGGCATGATTGAAACGATGGACGACATGTTGGGTCAGGTGATGGAGGCGCTTGTACAGGCGGGACAACATCTTGATGACTGGGTTATCGTCTATACGAGCGATCATGGAGAAATGCTGGGTCAGCATGGCATTTGGGAGAAGCAAAAATTTTTTGAGGCCAGCGTACGTGTCCCTTTGCTCATTCGGTACCCGGGGAAATTGACCGGAGGACGGTCGATTGGACATAATGTCAGTCTTTGCGATGTATTCGCAACATTATGCGATTTGACGGGGATCCCCATTCCTCCGGGGCTGGACAGCCGAAGCCTGGTGCCGCTGATGGAGGAGCCTGCCCCCAATTGGCTGAATGAAGCTGTTTCTCAATTTCGCGGGACAAACCTGATGATCAAGAAAGACCATCTAAAGTACCAGTATTACGGCGAAGAAATGCCTGAGGTCTTGTTCGATTTGCAGCGCAACCCGGAAGAAACCATCAATTTCATGGAGGATTTGAATTATCAAGAGCACGTGCGCGAATTTAGACAACGCAGGGCGGAGCTTGGTTTCGGCCCCGATGCGGTGCCTGACTATAAGAACGCAGGTTATTCCCTATAAAGTCATGAAAGCGATATTTTATCCCTTACGATCAAACCGGAGGTAATCAATGCCATTCTATTTGGAACCCGGAATTCCTATCCTGCTATCGAGGGATGAGCCGGAACCGGTTCAGCGAGCTGCTAGAGACCTGCAGAGAGATTTGCGGAAGGTTTTCGGAACAGAGTCCCCTATTGTTCATTCGACTGATGCCGGTCGGCGTGCAGCCATCGCAATCCTAAGCCCTCATTCCAAACTGACGATCGGAAAGGAGCGGTGGATACACGGGAGGGAAGCGCACCAAGTCATTGTAGCTCAATGTGACGGAACGACCTATCTCTTAGCCCAAGGCGCTGATATTCGAGGAGCCATCTATGCGATTTATTCATTGTCTGAGCACTTGCTCGGAATCCCTCCTTTATGGTTTTGGGCCTCATGGGAACCGACGCGGCAGCAAAACATAGAAGTTCCCGTTAACACGAATTTGCGGTTCCCTACTCCCTATGTGAAGTATCGCGCCTGGTTCCCGAACGATACTTCGCGCCTTTCACCCTGGAGTAAACGAAGCCCGGACAATGCGTCGGTATGGGCTGAAACCATGCTCCGTTTAAAACTGAATACGATTGTGCTGGATAATATTTTATCGGGTTCAACCCATCTCAGCTCTACTGCAAGTACGGCTCGTTCCTATGGTCTTATCGTTTCCTCCACCCATATATCGCCTTTTGGACAGCGGCTGCTGGAAAACTGGAACGATTATTGGTTACAAGTTAAAGGAACCCCTCCGCCGAAGCTAAGCCTTGCTTTAACGGACGAGCTGTTCGAGATGTGGGCTCACAATATGGAATGCATTCTGAAGGAAAATATTGAAATCGTGTGGACGCTCGCTTTCCGGGGAGCTCGGGATCATCCGTTCTGGGAAGTGTTTGACGACGCCCCGGCGACGGAGAAAGAACGTGCGGCCATCCTTGAAGCCATGCTGGAGGGGCAGTTGAAGCTGCTGAGGGAAAAAACAAGAACGAGATATGCCCCTGTTCGCACGACGCTCTATAACGAAGTTTCCGATTTTTTTGCCAAAGGCATGCTCAAGCTGCCCGATGATCCATCTCTAATCTATAACTTCGTTTCCGCGCGCCGCGATCATTTTCCACCCGACCGTATTCGAGACACCGATTTCGGCCATCAGCCTCTCGGATATTACATGAACTTTCAGTTTACTTCTACAGGTTCCCACTTTGCACAAGCGGAAGGCCCCTGGAAGACGGAGCACAGCTTTAAGATCATGAATGCGCTAAGCAAAGGCCCGTTGGAATTTATTGAGGTGAACATCGGGAATATTCGCGAACATGTGGTTGAAGGCGCTGCCGCCGCTCGAATGATGTGGTCGTGGGATGAATATCAGTCGGATTCATTTATGAATGAATTTTTCAAGCAATATTTTGGCGACAAAGCTTCCCCGCAGATTGCACAGCTTTACAAAGATTTCCTGATGTCCTACTGGCAGCAGCGCAAGCCTACGATTCCCGGATTTGCGCGGCAGTATCTTTTTCAGGATCTGCGCTATTTGCGAACCCTCTTGCTCATACTCCAAAATAAGCCCGGGTTGGAAACAGGCATGACGCATGATGAATTTCTGCGAATATCCCCAGAGGATAACGGCGCCAATGATGTTTTCGAGGCAATCCGCATAGGCTACAGTCAATCCATAGAGAAGCTCTGTGTGATCGAGGAAAAAGCGAACCTGATCATGCATGATCTTCCCGAGCAAGGGAAACGGTTTTATCAGGATATCATCCAATCGCCCGTCCAATACATGCTGCTCCTCAACAACTCTCTTCACGCAGTGGTTACGGCGCACCAAGTCAAACCATCCGATCCAACTAAAGCCTACTTACTGCTGTTGGAAGGTCAGCACCATTTTACGAGCTCACAAACAGTGCTGAGCCGTCAGGACCATGGCATGTTTAGTTCTTGGATGAAAGGAATGAATCCGGAATCTTATCATTACAGGACAATAATGGAAATACGTAGAGCTTTCCAAACTAACCTGACTGAACTTGCACCGAAATGCCATACATAAAATTAAAAGGGGGATCTATATGAAAGCAAAATGGAGCGGTTTATTGTCGATGGCCTTGCTTGCCGGCTCACTTACAGGTTGCAGCGGGGGAAAAGAAATGGGGCAAAAGACAGGAGATGCCCAGAAACCAACGAACTCAGAGCCGGCGGAGCTCGTATTCTACTCTAGAAATAAGATGCCGGAAGACGATTTCAACAGAACTTACGGGGACCCTCTACGGAAAAAATTTCCTCATTATACCATAAAGTATATTATAAACGACGGCAAGGGCACGGAACTGCAGGAACTCATTACTGCCGGGCAGCCGATCGACATTTATTTCGAATCGATTGGACAGTTTATGGGTGGTATCGTCAAATATGATATGTCGATGGATATGACCGACCTTATGAAGAAACACAATGTGGATTTGAACCGATTCGAGCCTTCAACCATTGATAGTATGAAGCAGATGTTTGACGGGAAAATCATAGGCCTTCCTGCCAGCAATACTACGCTGGTGCTATTCTATAACAAAGAAATATTCGATAAATTTGGCGTTCCCTATCCCAAGGATGGAATGACGTGGGATGAAACGCTGCAGCTTTCCAGAAATCTAACAAGAGTTGAGGACGGCAAATCTTATGTAGGTTTCAGCCTATCGCTTCTTCATATGGCTAGATTGAACAACTACTCGCTTCCTTTCGTGGATCCGAAAACCAATAGAGCCGCCGTCAATAGCGATAGCTGGAAGGCATTATTTCAACAAGCCTTTGTCGATACCGCAGCAAATTCCGTCTTCCGCCAAAGACTGGAGCAGGAAAAAGATAAGCTGCTGCATCTCGACGCTTTTGTTAAAAAGCAAGATGTCGCCATGTTCCTCTATTTGGCCAACTTCCATCAGGTGAGTCCGGTACCGCAGTGGGACATGGTATCGGCGCCAACATTGAAAAATGCGCCTGGAATTGGAGCGCAATCGTATCCTACTTACCTGAGTATTACCTCAACGAGTAAATTCAAAGAGCAATCCATGGAGGTCATCAAATACTTAACCTCCGACGAATATCAACTGGGAAGAGCAAAAGAAGGTTCCATATCGTCCCTCAAAAGCGATGCGGTTCGCAAAGCGTTAAGCGAAAGCGAAGTGCTTAAGGGGAAAAACGTTAACGCTTTATTTGTGAATAAGCTGGCTCCGATCGCCCCAAAGACGGACTTCGATGCCCAAGCGGATACGATTACGCGTAGAGACCCGGTCAATATCGGTCTGGAGAAAATCGATGTGAACAGTGCCTTGAGAAAAGCGGAGGAAGAGATTAACAAATATATTGATGAGAATATGAAGAAGTAGTGCGAAGGATCGTGTTATACTTGCTAGAGTGAAGGGCTGAAACTTTCAGCCCCTCCTCATCAAACCGTACGTGAGGTTTTCCCTCATACGGCTTTCCGATGTTCGTCTTTCATGTGCATGCAGATTACAAGAGCGTCTTTAATCCATGCAGCTTTATCCGTTGCCTTACTTCTTGCAGAGATCCCATCCATCTCGCTCGTTGTCGTTTCTTCGCATACCATCTTGTGATACGCTGAATAATGTACCAATCCAACTTAGCCAACTTTCCTTGGCTGTAGGCAGTGTA
>NZ_CAJVAS010000003.1 GCF_910593845.1 Paenibacillus solanacearum
TATGGAAATGCAAGGTGCAATGACTATATTCGCTGTAAATCTAAAGCGAATATTGAAACTGATAGATTAAAAAACACAGCGAGTAAACCGATTTAGAGCCCCAAAAAAAGACATCCGCCCCTAAAAAATGGAGGTAGATGTCTTTTTGCAACTTATGAGGGACGCCAGTAGAAAAAACGGAAGTTCTTCAGTGGCCTGGCGATATACCGGACGGTCCTTTTCGTGTTTTGTGGCGAGCGGACCTTCCACCGGTGACACTATAATGTCAGAAGCGGTGGCGCTATCGTTCCCGTTTCCCGAACCTGGAACGATGTCTATTAATTGACGGGAAGTGGCAGATCGATTGACACCCGCCAGCCCGTTTTCTAAAATTGGGATAGTCAACCAGCAACTGGGAACCTACACAGAGCCTGTATGTGCACTTGCATACGGGAAAATTTGATGCGTCCCGATATGTCAGATTATTTCGACAATTTACGCGGTGATGCCATGATGGACGGCGCATCCACAGGAGGTGGGGAGGGGAGATCTAGCAGGCGGGCGTGGACTGCTTGCATATTTCAATCGTGAGAGAGAGGGAATGGTTGTGAATGGGACTGCCCAAAGGAACGGGAAACGCTTTTTCTCCAGATCGTCGCTCCATCTTCTGGTTGCTATGCTGATGGCTTTCAGTTCCATCGTTGCGCCTGCCGCCTCTCGGGCTGAGGCGACCGGCGATCAGCTGATCGATTTTGAATCGTTCGCGCTCGGCCCGTTAAACGGGCAGTTCGGATGGACGAACGCGAGCCCCGAAGTTACCGTGACGGATCAAGTGTACGCGGTGAGCGGGAGCAAAACCGTCAAAGTGGTCGACAATGACAAGACGAAGGCGATGGGGGCGCGGCTGCCGTTCCCGCCTCTGGAAACAGGCAGCGTCGAATGGTGGGCCAAGGCTGATACCGCCGACCGCTTCGTCATGCTGCTCGAAAGCACGGGAACAGGCGGAACGAAGCCGGTGGAGTGGATTGGCTTCCTGGCGAACGGAACGTTCGAGTATTACGACGGCGCAACGCGCCTTACTTCAAGCGAAACATACGAAACGGGAAAATGGTACCGCTTTCGCGTCGATGTCCACGCCGATACGCATAAAAAAACGATTTACGTTTTTGACGGCGACAATCAACTGCTGCTGTGGAAAAAGGATACTGCGTTCCGCGATGCGACCGCAGCGAACGTCAATCTGTTCCGCATCGCGACCATCAGTACGAGTGTGGGGACGTTCTATATGGATAATGTGCGCATACGCAGCGGCTTAGGGCTGCCGAATAGCCCGCTGCAAAGCTTGCAAATGGTTCCGGATTCGATCAATGTGCAAGAAGGACAGACGGGGCAAGTGCATTTGCTTGGCGGCTACGCGGACGGCGATGTCCGGCTGCTGGAAGAGCAGGCGTCCTATGTCGTGCAGGATCCCGGCATTGCTGCCGTCTCCCAAGGCATCGTAACCGGACTCGCTTCCGGCTCCACGGTTGTGACCGCTACGTACGGAGCGCTTCAAGCGTTTCTTGAAGTCAACGTGTTCGGGGCAGGCGAGGTGCCGCCTTACAAAAACATTCATCCGCGCACGCTGCATAAGGCGACAAGCATGACCGATCTGCATATCGTTGCCCCGACAGAGGGAGATTGGACCGCATTGGGGCAATCCATCGCAAGCAAGCTGCGCCAAAAGTGGAACATCGAGGCGCAAGTCGTCGCCCCGGATGTCGGGAAGTTCAGCGGAGGCTGGAGCGGCAATACGCTGATGCTGGGGAATCTCGGCAACAACCGGCAAATGGCGCGGCTGTACGGGCTGCGCATGTCGTATGCCGACGCGGTGTACCCGGGGACGGGAGGATACCAGCTGCAGACGGTCATTGACCCGTTCGGTCTCGGCGGGAATACAATCGTCCTTGGGGCTAGCGACGTGACCGGTGCGGGTGCAGGGACGAACCGGCTGCTTCAGCTCCTCGATCAGCAAACCGCGCTGGAGCTGCCATGGCTGGCTGAGGCGCAGCTTGCGCCGCAGACCGAGACGTACTTGCAGTACGACGGCCATCCGACCGAGGCGCAGCTTCGAACGGCGCTTACGAATGCCGATAAGTGGATCGCCGCATTGAAGCCGACGACCAATAACGAGGCGGATGCGACGGCGCTGCAGTATTTGTTCTCGCGGATCAAAATTTTCGGCGAAAACTATCAGCTGAGCGGCCATCCCGCTTTCGGCGAAATATACCGGAAGCTGCTCAAAGGCTATGCTGACTTTGTCAACCGCTATCCCGAACAGGCCAAATGGCAGCTGAACGAGTCCGGCAACATGTGGACCGACGGCGATACGCTCATTCAGAACTGGGCGGTCATGGAGGCGTCTCCGGTGTTCACGGCGCTTGACCGGAAGCAGATTACCTCTGCGCTCTATTTGACGTACGAAGCGAACGCGAAGGACCGGTATTTGGCGGTCGCGAGGCCGTCCGCTCCGCGCTGGAATCATGAAATATTCCCGGCGCTGTCTTTACTGGCCGGAAGTGATTTTTTCGGCAAATATTACCGGCTGCCGGAAACCGTCTCGTGGAAGCAGCTCGGGGACCGGATATTTACCGGCAATACGTCCTACATCAGTCTGGACGAAGGGTCCGACTATTTGATGCACGTGCCGATGACGAATATCGACTACGCGATGGCGACGGGCAATCTCGACTTCATTGCGCGCAGCCTTAGGCCGAGCGCCGATCTACACTCGATGATGATCGATAATTTGGGCACGATGTCGGGCGGCGGGGATACGTATCCGTTCGGCGCCAGCTCCGCCTATTCCTGGGGCCATGCGCAGGTGATGAATGCGGCGTCCTGGTTTTACGGCGACCCGCTGTACTTGTATTTGCTCGAACGGGCGAAGACGGGACCGTTCCCCGGACAGAAGATGAGCGATCTCGATTACCCGATCCATCGCTACACGGCTGCCGGAGACGGCGCAGCAGCGGAGCTGCCGGCGGGCAATTACGCCAAGCTGCAGGCATATCCTGTGGAGCAAGGCGTCTACGACGACGTCAAGGATACGGAACAAACGCCGCTGGAAGTACAGCAGGAAGACGCATTTCACAAAATGACGTTCCGCGAAGGGTTCGGCGCGGATGACAGCTACTTGATCGTCGACGGCTTCTCCGCCGGCAAGCACGGGCATCAGGACGGCAATGCGATTCTGAATTACAGCGCCAACGGCAGGCTGTTTTTGACGGACCGCGATTATATCGAGAATACGCCTGAGCATCACAGCGGGCTCGTTGTCGTCAAGGACGGCGAGCAGCGGAAGAAGCCGCCTCTGACCAAGCTAGAATGGGCGGCGGAGATCGACGGAACCGGCATCAGCCGCAGTACGGTGCCGAACTATAACGGAACCGATTGGCAGCGTTCGATCGTCAGTCCGAACGGCGATTTTTACGTCGTCTACGACGAGGTCTCCTTCCGCGAGAACGGCCGGTATGTATTGAAAAACTTGTGGCAATCGATGGGCGATGCGAGCATACGCAGGGATAGCTTCGAAGTCGAGCAGCAGGGCGTTACGATGCAGCTGCAAAGCCTCGATGCGTCCGATCTCCGGCTGCAGGACCGATACGGGCATTTCGTCAAGTATTGGAAAACGGTGTATCCGTATCCGTATGCCAATAAGGAAACGGTGCTCTCCGAGGTCATCGAAGAACAACCGTATGAAGCCGGCGAGCGCCAGCAGTTCATCAATGTGCTGTCGAGCCGCAAGTCGGATCAGCCGGCGCTGAGAACGAGAAGGCTGAACGAAACGACGCTGGAGATTCGGGATCGATCTGCCCGCTGGCTTGCGGTTCAAGCGGCTGTAGATTCCGAATCGTTCAGCTCCAACGGCGCGTTCCATCTTATCGGCGAAGGGCAGGTGCTGGCCGCCGAAGCGACGGAAGTGCGGATCGGCAGCACGGCGCTGCATTTTGCCCAGCCGGTCCTATTCAAGCTCGATACGGCGACGGGACGATGGACGGCTTACGGCATGCGCCAAAGCAAGGTACACTATGACGCGCAAGGCCAGCCGGTCCGGGATACCGCGATCGACTCCGGCACTGCGACGTGGACCAGGCCGATGCAGCAGCGCCTGGAGCACGCCGTGCTCGACAGGGAGAACCCGAGACAGTGGAAGAAGCCGCAGCCGGATCGGCGGGACCCCAGAGCGGATTGGCAAAAAGTATTCGCATTCCAAGGAACGGTGACCAGCTCCGCCACAGGCGATCTGAACGGCGACGGCCTGGAAGAGCTTGTGCTTGGAGGGAGCGACGGCAAGGTGACCGCGATCGCTCAAGACGGTACGGCGCTGTGGTCCTTCGCTGCGCAGGGCCGGGTGAACGAAGTGACGGTGCAGCAGCTTGGCGGGCAGCCGACAGTTTTCGTCGCGACGGAGAACTGGTACGTGCATGCGCTCGATGCGCAAGGAAGCGAGAAGTGGAAATACAAGTTCCCGAGTGACACCGCGCATCGGGAGCAGAAGGGCAACCTCGTCGGCATCACGAATGTGCGGGTCGCCTACGTGAACGGAACCGATCAGGAGCCGTGGGTGATGGTCGGCACGCAGTTCCGCTATATTTACGGGCTTGATCCAAGCGGGCAGCTGAAGTACGAGGATCTGCTTTACTATTATGGAATCCAGGATATGGAATTCGCTGATTTTGACGGCGACGGCAAGGAAGAAGGCATGTTCGGACTGGAGTATGCGTACTATGCGTATTGGAACGAGAAGGCGATTACGCGCAGCAGCGCAACCGGCGGACCCGGCTGGAAAGTGGCCGAAGCGCTGGAATCGTGGAGCGGAGATGAACCGCCCGCCGTTGCATTCGGCACGAAGCAGAATGAAGTGCGGCTCATCCAGTACAAAGGCAAGCTTCAGGAACGCTGGGTACGTAATGTCGGCGGTGAAGTGAACGATATTCGCGCAGCCGATTACAATGGCGACGGCGAAGTGGAAATTTTGGCCGGCACGGACGGCTTTCAAATGTATGCGCTGGCTGCGGACGGCTCGGTTCGCTTCCGTACGGCGCTGGAAGACCGCGTGCTGCTGGTGGACGGGTGGAAGCTCAGTGGCCAGACCCGTTACCTCGCTGCGGCGGACAACGGCCTGTTGTACACGCTCAGCGATCAAGGGGCTGTGCAGACCTCGGTACGGTTCTCGCATCGGATCGCCGGGCTGGAGCTGACGGAAGGCGGCAGCAAGCCATGGATCGTGCTGGAGAACGGAGAGGTGTATCGTCCCCGGTCGAGATAATGCGTTACGACCGGAGGTCTTGATACTTTTCCCGGGCATGATCGGTTGAATCGAAGTGATGCAGTATTGGGCAAGATCCTTGACGGGATCCTCGCAGTGCTGTGCTTCATGAAGCAAACAAAAAGCGTCTTTCCCTGCATTGCTGCAGGCGGGAGGCGCTTTTTGCTATGCCGTTAAAAATGTTTTTGCGCGTACCCCCCAATTATTGGCTGGTGCCCGAATGATTGTAGAGACGGAAGAAGTAATACTGAATAATGCTGTTATTTTATTTTAAGGGGAGATTTTATAAATGAAGCACTTGCCCATGAAAAAGCTTGTTGTAACCAGCTTGACTGCAGCGATGGTGCTCGGCGCCGGCACAAGCGCCTTCGCCAAAGACTCGAAAGACTGGAAGGACTGGGATAATCGGAAAGATTCGAAGCAGCAGAGCAGCAATAAAAACGACAACCGGGGCTGGAACGGGCAGAAGGGCAGGCTGGACTTCAAAGATATTCAAGGCAAAGATATGGAATGGGCGCTGCGCTATATTGCAAGCCTTGCATCCCGCAATATTTTTGACGGATATTCCGACGGCACGTTCCGTCCGAACGAGAAGGTCACCCGCATCGAGGCGATTACAGCGGCTGTCCGGCTGATGGGATTGCGCGATCAGGCGGAGTCGGCGACGGAAATGGCGACGAAGCTGAATTTCAAGGATGCGAATCAAGTGCCGGCATGGGCAGTCGGTTATGTGTCGGTGGCGCTGAAAAACGACTTGTTCGGCGAAGCGGATACGATGGTGCAGCCGAACCAGCCGGCGGACCGGCTGTGGGCGACGACGCTGCTCGTCAAGGCGCTAAAGCTGGAGAGCGAAGCGAAGACGAAAATGAACGTGAAGCTGTCGTTCTCTGACGCGAACAAAATACCGGCAGGCTCGGTCGGTTACGTCGCCGTCTCCGTCGAGCGGGGACTGGTGAACGGCTTCGAGGATAACACCTTCCGTCCAACGCAGCCGGTGACGCGCGCGCAAATCGCGGCATTGCTCGACCGGGCGGGAGATCAGCTGCCGGGTAGCGATGTCGGTGTCGTGACAGGCACTGTAACGACGCCGGTTGTCGGCAACGTGCTGACGCTGAACAAAAATGGTCAAACGGTAACGCTGACGCTCGACCCTGATGCCTTCATCTATCGAGGCGGTACGCGAGTAAGCGCATCGGCGCTGCAAGTCGGGGATGTTGTACGTACGCGTTCGTACAACAATGTCATTATTTTCGCCGAAGTGACGAACAATGTAGGCACATGGCCGACGCAACCGACCCAGCCGACGCTGCCTTCCGCGACCAATACGGGCACGCTCACTTCCGTTGTAAACAACAATCTGCTGACGCTGACAAACGGAAGCCAGACGGTCAGCTTGCCGCTGAATGCCGATGCGCTCTTCTTCCGCAACGGGGCGCAGGTGAACGCATCGGCGCTGCAAATCGGAGATATCGTCAGCACGCGTTCTTACAACAACGCTATTGTGTTTGTGGAAGTGACGCAGCCGGCCGGCAGCACCGGATCGCAGCCGACATACACCAGACAGCTATCCGGCACGGTCGTATCTACAGGCAGCAATGTGCTGACGCTGGTTAACGGCGGACAAGTGGAGAGCTTGTCGCTGAACAGCAGCGCGTTCCTGTACCGCAGCGGCTCCAAAGTAAGCGTCTCCGCGCTGCAGGTCGGGGATGTGGTCAGCGTGTATGCCTACAATAACACGGTAGCCATCGCCGAGGTGACGCAGACGGTCACCCAGCCAAGCAATTCCAACGGCACGTTGACAGGAACCGTGGCGGCGCCAGCTTACGGCAATACGCTTGTCGTAACCAGCGGCAGCCAAAACATTGCGCTGAACCTTGACACCAGCAATGCGTTCATATTCCGCGGAGGCGGTCAAACCGGTCCGGGTGCGCTGCAAGCTGGAGACGTCATCACGGTGCGTTATTACAACAATATCGTGGCATACGCCGAAGTAACGCAGCTGGCCGGAGGATCCTCAAATCAGCCGGTCGTTACCCAGACGACGGGAACGCTGCTGTCGGCCGTCAGCAATAACACGCTGACCGTGCTGAACGGCGGGCAAGCGTCGTCCCTTACGCTTAACGCAGGCGCGTTCATTATGCGTAATGGCGTCAGAGTCAACGCTACCGACTTGCAAACGGGCGATATTCTCAACATCCGTTCGTACAACAACGCGGTCATCTTCGTCGAGGTGACGCAGAACGGCAGCAACGGCAATCTCAGCTTTACGGCTGTGGGCACCTTCTCCAGCAAGACGCTGAACAGCCAAGGGCAAATTGCGACCATCTCGATCAACCAAACGTATACGAACGGCACGACGCAAACGATCACCTACACCGTCACTTCGCCGGTCACGATCTACGGAGATTCCTCCAAGCTGGTGGCGAACCAGCAAGTCGTGCTGCAAGGCACCGGCCAAACGGTAACGACGATTTACATTCAATAATCGCAGCTCAACCGCATGAACGCCTATGGACATCGTCCGGGGCGTTTTTTGCTGTTAGCTGTGCCCTTGAGAACGGCGAGGATATGAAAAAAATCCTCCTACGCGCGCAGGAGGAAAAGAAGTTCGACGGTATGGGCAGATCCCGCTCTCCGTTCACCCGTCTCGATGAAGACCGAGCGGCTGGTTTGCTTTAGGAGGCGCTGAAATCGTTAAAGTAATGTACGCCGTCAGAAGCCGTATCGCCCGGCGCTGTTCGCCGGTTGGTGCTGAACCATAGTTTATCCCCGTTGGCGACGCCGACGCTTTCGATTTCGAACAGGTCGGGATACGCAGCGGACGTGATACGGAACGACAAATTATTGTCCGCCAAAATAGTGCCCGAGGCCGTGGATATGTTGCGGTAAACAAGGACGATACTGACGTTCTGGTACGTCAGCGGAACGTAGATGGCATTGTTGTAATAGCCGAAGCCCTGGAATACATACGAGGTGATGTTCGATATGGTGCTTCCGTTGACCTTCGCATCTTCAATATTCAGGTAAAATCCGTAAGTCAGATTGATGGTGCCGCTGTTTGCAGTGAGCGGGAGGGTGCCTTTGTAGAAGGTGCGGCCGGATTTGAAGAGGAAGTTGATGGTGCTGGCGTCTTTGCTCGTAATTTTCACGCCGGACATTGATTTGTCCGCGCCGTTGTATTTGATCGTGTAGTTACCGACTTTGTAAAAGGTCGTCCCTACGTACTTCAGCTTCACAAGACTCATGCTGCCCGTGTTCATGGTGACGATGAACATATAATATTCCCCGTCGATGGTGCTCAACACGACATCGTTGGCATGGCCAAGGTAGGTGGCGTAAGTCGTGCCGTTATCGCCGTTGGTCATGAGGGTAGTGGTTCCGTCGCTCATCTTGGTGCGGTAAATGACGGCTTTCGTTTCGTCGCCGTTGATTTTTACGGAATAGGTGTAGGAGGACCCGACGGCAAATCCTTGTGCGGCGTTGCAGCCATTGGCATTACCGAGCGATGCGACGGTGGTGTAGGTGTTGTAATATGCGGCGCTGGCGGTGATGGGAACCATCATGACGATGCAAAGGAACATGGCGACAAACATGACAAGACGCTTTCTCGGTATTCCCAACGTTCCCATACTACTTGCAAACATTCGCTTCATACACTAACCTCCATAATCAATTGGTTTTTGATTGAATGAGCTTTCAAACCGGCGGTTTCGTAAGCAATTGTTCTATCGGTAAGAAATTGTTCACCCAACGATATCATTATATATTATTTTGAAACCGTAATCATTCGAAATTTTTGAGCTTGAAGGTGAGGTGACCTTGCCATTATTTTGGAAAACTTGGATTATTTCGGTGCGTCATCGCAAGCAGGCTTTTCCCCGTCGAGCGGACCGAACCGGGATATGAAGCTTCGCCTTTTCTTTTATTTGATTCCAAATATTGCTGGTTTTGATATAATAAAAATCAGTTTAGGGCATGCGGGCTGCGGTGACGCGGACCCGCTTCAGCATGTCGGCGCAAAGGAATGACGGCGATGAGCGAGCTGTACTTGTACCACTATTACGAAGCGGAGCACGGCCCGTTCAGGAGCTTGTCCGCGTTATCCGAAGAAGAAGCGGCGCGCGTTATGCAGGAGTTAAAGCGGCAAGGCGCTGCCTTTGCCGGCAAGCGGCCGGACGATTACATGACCGTTCGCAGACAGCTGGAGCAAAAAGCAAGGGACCTGTTCATCCGCAAAGGCGGCCGGCCGGCGAAGCCGTATCCGCATTATATGACACTAGGTGAATGCAATTGGATTCGGCAGTGGTACGTGGACGGACGGCTGCTGCGCGTACGGCTGGACGAAGTGGATCCGCTATCGATCAGCTTCACCTATGGAGATCTGTTCCCGACGATGAGATATGCGGACGGCAAGCCTTATCGGCAGCAGGTGTATGTGAAGCGCGAAATGATGGAGTTGATCGGGCAATACGGCTGGCCCCAGCAATGGAATGCGGACGGGGCAAACGGGCCGGAACGGTACATCGAGGCACAAATTTGGGATGATCGTATTCTTGACCTGCTCGTATCAAGACGCGTATGCGGTGGGGACGGGCAGACCATCGACGAAGGGGAGCGTGCATGAATGGACAACGGGATTGAGATTTGGACGGTGGAGCCGGAGGACGAGCAGCCGGAAGCGATCCGGTTTTATCGAAAGCACGGGTATAAGGAAATCGACAGGTTTGGGGCGTATGTCGACTGCGAGGCCAGTCTGTGCTATGAGAAGCATATCCGGTGAGCAATGTTTCGAAGGAGAGTTCATTTTATGTTAGCGCGGGGAGATGGGTAGTATGGATGCCGTGAAACGGATATTGATCCAAAAGTTTGAAGAGATCGAGAAGCGGATCCAGCTTGTTCTGGATCAACTGAACGACGAGCAGGTCAACTGGCGTCCGAACGAGGCAAGCAACAGCATTGCCAACCTGATCGTACATATTCGCGGCAATATTGGCGAGCGAATCGCAAGCGGCATCCGCAAGGAACCTAACACGAGAGATCGGGATCAAGAGTTTGAACCGGTCCAGCTTACGAAGGAGGAGCTGAAACGGATCGTGCGCGATTCGTTCGGCGAAGTCATCGATACGCTGCAAACGATCGGCCCCGATGTGCTGGCGCAAACGCAGCTCGTGCGCAGCCGGGAGCGAATGAATCTGGAAGTATTGATCACATGCGCGACGCATTTTTCGGAGCATATGGGGCAAATGCTGTATATCGCCAAGCTGTGCCTGGACGATCGCTATGTGACGACTTCGATCCCGAAGAAGAAGAGCGGACAAGTGATGCCTTAGCGGCAATGCGAAACGGAGGAAAATGGCGATGGAACAACGGGAACCGCAGCAAAAATGGCATCAGGAGCCGCATCAGGAACGGGAAGCTATAATTCGGGTGATGAGCTACAATATCCATAGCGGCATCGGGATGGACAATGAGTACGATTTGGACCGGATCGCCGGAGAAATTCGCGAAGCGGGTGCGGATATCGTCGGACTGCAGGAGGTGGATATGCATTGGGGCAAGCGGAGCCGGTTTCAAGACAGCGTCGCCATGCTGGCCGAACAGCTCGGAATGCATGCTTATTTCGCTCCGATCTATGAGCTCCCGCCGCAGAACGAAGGCGAGCCGCACCGTAAGTTCGGGGTTGCCCTCATGAGCAAATTCCCGATCGTTCGCGCGAGCAACCGGCCAATGACCCGGCTGTCGACGCTGTCGGAGGACCGGAATCGCGGCCCTGTGACGATGGCCGGAGTGGCGGAGACGCTGCTTGACGTGGAAGGAACCGAGGTTGCCGTCTATGTCGTGCATCTCGATTATCGTCCCGATCCGTCTGTAAGAATAATCCAGATTGGTGAGCTGCTGGAGATGATTGCGCAGGTCGAAGGACCGAAATTGCTGCTAGGCGACTTTAATGCGAAACCGGATGCTCCCGAGCTCGTCCCGTTGTTTGAGACGATGAAGGACAGCTGGCAGGACGTTCACGGAGACGGCGAGGGCCTTACGTTTCCGGCGGATCATCCGGACCGGAAAATCGACTACATCCTGAGAAGCTCGCATCTGCGTGCACTATCGTCGTTCGTGACGGAGACGAACGGTTCCGATCACCGTCCGATTACCACCGATTTTATATTGCATAACGCTGACAGGTAGATCGGTTACGTGAGCTAACGTTCCAATGACTTATGAACACGTCCGGCGCGCGCAAACCCAGGCACGCGTCTCCGGTGTCGTATAGCGGGGATCGAACCGAACCGTATCAGATACAGCGGTTAGCGGAATGATGATTTACTTTTGATCAAGTTTACGTTTAGGGGTCAACGCGTTGGAGGAGGAGGCAATCAGCATGACTGCGATGTTGACCTTACAGAAGCTGCTGAAGCGCCGATACGATGCGCCCGACCGGCCCTTATTTCACATCAGCGAAGCGGTGCTGGAGCCTGGGGAGCGCGTTGCGCTGATCGGTGCTTCCGGGCAGGGGAAAAGTACGCTGCTGCGTATTATGGCACGTCTGGAAGCCCAGGATGAAGGGGATGTATTGTACGGGGGGACATTTTACCGCGAATGGAGGCCGAATGATTGGCGCAAGCAAATAGGGTACGTTGCGCAGCAGGCGGTTATGCTCTCCGGCAGCGTCGAAGACAATCTGCAGACAGCGAGCCGGCTGCACGGTACGTCGTTTGACCGGGAGATGGCCGTGCGCTGTATGGAAGCGCTCGGACTGGCATCGTCCTATTGGGGGAAGCCGGCTGCCGAGCTGTCGGGAGGCGAGAAGCAGCGCGTTGCGCTGATCCGTTCGCTGTTAATGTGCCCGGCAGTGCTGCTGCTGGACGAGGTGACGGCGTCGCTTGATCCCGGCAGCAAAAAAGCGGTGGAGCAGCTGTTGAACGAATGGTCGCGGCGCGAAGGGACGACGAATATGTGGATTACCCACGATCTGGAGCAGGTGAAGCAAGTGAGCGACCGGGTCTGGTTTATGTCCGATGGTCAATTAATGGAGCAGGAAGAGACGCAGGCTTTCTTCGCATGTCCGCGAACGGAACAAGCCCGGCAGTTCATTTCCTGGCCGGGTGACAGCCGTCCCGCGGGCGGGGAGGAGGCGGTGCCGCATGTCTAATCTTGCTCTAGGATGTACCCTGGTGTTTGTCGCCGTCACGATGTTTTTATCCATTCGCCAGAAGCTTGGCCTCGAAAAAGAAATTGCCGTCGGCACGCTGCGTTCGGCGGTCCAGCTGCTTCTGATCGGTTATGTGCTGCATTATGTTTTTCATGCCGAGCAGCCGCTGCTGATTGCGGCGATCATCGTCATGATGATCGGCGTCGCTTCCTGGAACGCGGGAAGCCGGTCGCGTGGACTGCGGGGGATCCGGCTTCGTATTGCGGTGTCGATCGGCATCACGGAAGCCTTGACGATGGCGATCCTGCTTGGCCTGCGGATCATCGAACCGACGGCGCAGTTCATCATCCCGATCAGCGGCATCACGATCGGCAGCGCCATGATCGTATCCGGGCTGTTCCTGAATCAGATGAACCGCGAGATGGAGACGGCGCGCGGTGAAATCGAGACGCTGCTGGCGCTCGGGGGGACAGTACGGCAAGCGATCCAGAGCTCGCTGAAGCGGTCGGTCCGCGCCAGCATGATCCCGACGGTCGACGGGATGAAGACGGTCGGGCTGGTGCAACTGCCCGGCATGATGACGGGTATGATCGTTGCCGGTGCGGACCCGATTGAAGCCGTGCGCTACCAGATTCTGATTATGTTTATTTTGGCAGCCTCCGCCGCATTGACGGCGATGGTGCTCGGACTGATCAGCTACAAGCTGTGGTTTACCAGCGAGCAGACGCTGAAGGGGCGTTAGCCGAAGACGCCTGCAAGGTACCGAGGCCGGAATGGGAGATCTCCGAAAAAAGACATGGCAAGTCTTTACAATCGAATCGAATCTGATTATAATAACGTTCAATATCCGTAAAGGGGTTTTTCTCCATGATGTTCCAGCTTGATCGGAATCGGGCCATTCAACTACATCATCATAGCTGAGCGTTTGTACACGGAAAATTTTTCCGTAGGTGCAAACGCCATTTCGCGTTGTACCTACGGACACAAGAGTCATGTAGGTATTTTTTTATCCTACATGGCTCTTTTTTTGTTTAACGAATCGATTATTTGCGGAGGTAATGCCATGAAAACGATGATTTGCGATTATCCGAGAGACCGTGATCTGCTGAAAGAACGATTTGCGGAGCACACGAAGCTGTTTGACCGAAGTGTACTGTCGGGCGTGTATGCGATTTTCGACGACGTCGCGGAAAGAGGCGATACGGGAGTGCTGGAGGCAACGCGCCGATTCGACGGCGTGGCGCTGGAGGAGAGCGCACTGCCGGAAGACTACGCAGCGCAATGTATAGCATCGCTGGCTGCGCCGCTGAGGGGGGCGATCGATCATACGATCCACAATGTGATGCAGGTCAATCTGGCGCTGCTGCCTCGGTCGTGGGAGACGGAGATCCGGCCGGGAACCGTGATTGGAGAAGCCGTCCGCCCGCTCGATTCGGTCGGCATCTGGATTCCGGCGAGAAAAGGACCGCTGCTCTCCACCGCAATCATGCTCGTTGCGGCTGCGAAGGCAGCGGGCGTGCCGCGCATCGTAGTCGGAATGCCGCCGCTGCCTAGCGGCTTGGGCGATCCCGGCACCGTAGCGGCGGCGAAGCTGGTCGGGGCGGACGCGTTCGTCGTAGGCAACGGCGTCGCCGTTATCGCCGCATTTTGCCAAGGAACGGCGTCGATCCCGGAGGTGGACGGCGTGTACGGCCCCGGGCCGGGAGGCATCGCGGCGGCCATGAGCGCCGCCGTGGCGTACGGGAAAAAGACGGTCGTCGGTCTCGGGCCGACCGAATCGGCGATTATCGCTGACGCGTCGGCGGATGCGTCGCGCATTGCCTATGATTTGATGAATGAGGCGGAGCACGGCCCGGATTCGGTATCGCTGCTGGTCACGACAGATCGAAGCTTGGCTGTCGAGACGGAGAAGCTGCTCCGTCAATATATCGGAGAAGTGGAGGACGAGCGGCGCCGGCAGCATTTGCGGCAGGTGTTTGGAGACGGAGGGAGAGGGACGATCATCGTCGCGGTGGATATCGATTCGGCATGCGAACTGGTCAACGACTTTGCGCCGGAGCATGTCATGGTGATGTGCAGCAGCGATCGGGAGACGAGCGTACGGGAGCAGCTGAAGCACGCAGGCGAAATCGTGCTCGGCGAATATACGCCGTTCTCGGCGGCCAATTATGCGATCGGGATTACCGCCGTGCTGCCGACGAACGGCTTCGCCAAAGCGTTCTCGGGGGTGACCTCCAAGGATATGGTGAAGTGCTCCACCATAGGGAAACTCAGCCAGACCGCCTTGAAGCAGCTGCTGCCCGTCATTCAGCAAATGGGCGCCTACGAACAGCTGCCTTGCCACGTGAAAGCGGCGGAAATACGCATGTAGCTTTTCCGGGGCAAGAGACGGGCCGGCTTGCATGCACCGCATTTTTTGCAGATGAACCATGCCGCAGCGGCATGAGCCGGCGCGTGCTATGACAGGCGCGCAGCGCCGCTGCGAAGCGGGCTTGCCCCGATCTTCGCACATGATCGAGCCTCTCAGTCGTGCTTAGAGGCACCGCCCGGTTGGTCTGTCGAACCGAACCCTATGCGCCATCAAGCAAAGCAAGGCGTAAGACAGCGTAGAGGCGGCGGCAAGGCTTGAACCGCGCAACGCGGAATACGGATGGACATGTGTCTGTGAATGAGGCTTCTTATTCGGCCACCAGTGGAACAAGCCGGCTTTTGTTGCGGAAAACTTACAAAATATAGAAAGAAAGTTGCTCTTTCCGAACAGCTTCAGTACAATTTTTGCAGTGTAGTTGGACAGGTTGTGTTGTGGATGAAGGGTGCGAAATTTCCAAAATGTTGATTGAAGTTTCGAATCCGGCTGTGTTATGATGTGCTGACAGGAGATGATCAGATGAAGTCAAAGGTGACGTTTCAAGCGTTGAATCGCCATAAGCTGGTTGACGATGTCGTGATTCAATTGCAAAAGAAAATATCGAGCGGCGAAATACTACATGGCGAGAAAATTCCGACGGAGCCGGAATTGATGGAGCAGTTCGGCGTCGGCCGATCCACGATCCGCGAAGCGGTGAGAGTGCTTGTTCACGCCGGTTTGCTGGAGAAGCGGCAAGGCTTCGGTACATACCTGATCTCCGATCCCATTATTCAGGAGCCGCTGTCGCACCGGCTGCGCCGTGCGGAAATATTGGAGGTGTATGAAGTCCGGAGAATGCTGGAGATCGAAATTGCGAAGCTGGCGGCGGAGCGCCGCGATGGCGAGGATCTTAGCCTTATGCGCGAGCATCTGGACACGCGTCTGCAGGCGCTGGAGAAAGACGACATGGGCGGCTATTTGAAGGCGGACATCGCATTTCACCAGTCGGTGGCCGTGGCAAGCAAGAACGGAGTCGTCGTCGACTTGTACCGGACCTTCTCATCCGAGCTGCTTGATGCGCTGAACAAACTCGTGATGGACCGGGAGGCGCATGATCCGCATAACGCGTATCATGAAGGATTGTATGAAGCGATTAAAGCGCGGGATGCGGACGCCGCAGTACATTGGACGCTGCAAAATTTGAATGCTACCGTCGCGCTGCTGACTAAATCGGCCAAAACCGATTAAAAGCAGTTTGCCCTTAAACGTCAGATGATATGCTGAATAATTATGAAGAGGTGATTTCCATTGAGTCATTCAACCGTTCAACCGGCCCCGCAGGAATCGTTCGACCAAACGGCCGATCGGGAACCAAACGAACCGTCAGGCGCCGCTAGCAGCGCTGCCGGTACGGAGCTTCACGCCGCACCGGGCGTTTCGTCGCAAGCGACGGCATTTTCGATCATTTTATCCATCAGCCTTGTGCATCTGCTGAACGACTCGATCCAATCGGTCGTTCCGGCGATTTTCCCAATCCTTCACGAATCGCTGCGCTTGACGTTTGCCCAGATCGGGTGGATCGCGTTCACCTTGAACGTTACGGCATCCCTGCTGCAGCCGCTGATCGGTTATTATACGGATACCCGTCCCAAACCGTACTTGCTTCCGCTCGGCGTCGCCTTCTCGCTGATCGGGATGGTCGTCTTGGCATTCGCCGGCAGCTTCATGCAGGTCATCCTGTCGGTTATGCTGATCGGGATCGGCTCCTCCGTATTCCACCCGGAATCGTCGCGGGTGGCGTATTTGGCGGCAGGTCCGCGGAGAGGGCTGGCGCAGTCGATCTTCCAAACCGGGGGCAACATCGGTCAGGCGCTGGCTCCGATCTTCACCGCTTTGATCTTTGTGCCGCTTGGCCAATTCGGTATTATTTGGTTTACGCTGGCCGCAGCGGTGGCCATTGTCGTGCAAATATTCGTCGCCCGCTGGTACATGAGGGATTTGGCCAGCCGCCCGGTACGGAAGAAGGCGGCCGCAGCGGCGTATGCGCTGCCGAGAACGACAATCGCTTTTGCGCTGTTCATTTTAATCATGCTTCTATTCTCCAAATTCGTGTACGTTGCCAGCATGACCGGCTTTTACGCCTTTTACTTGATCGAGCGTTACAGCATTACGATCGAGCAGGCGCAGTGGATCTTATTCGCGTTGCTGGTTGCCGGAGCGGCAGGCACATTCTTCGGCGGCCCGCTGGCTGACCGGTTCGGAAGACGCAACATGATCTGGTTCTCGATTTTGGGTACGGCGCCGTTTTCGCTGCTTCTGCCGTACGTGAACGTGTTCTGGGCCGCGGTGCTGTGCGTCTGCATCGGATTTATACTGCTCTCGGGTTTTTCGGTTATCATCGTCTATGCGCAAGAGATGCTGCCGGGGAAGGTGGGGACGGTGTCGGGGCTGTTCTTCGGCCTCGCGTTCGGTCTCGGCGGCATCGGCTCGGTCGTGCTCGGTACGCTGGCGGATGTGACGAGCATTTCGTTTGTTATTCGTCTTTGCGCTTTTCTGCCGCTGATCGGGCTGCTCGCCGCCTTGCTGCCGAAGGACGAGAAGCTGAATCCCGGTTCGGCAGTGTCGGCAGACTCAACCGCTTCGGCTAAGCCTTAAGGAGCAGGAGGCTTGCCCCCTTGCCGCGGCTGTTGAACAGCGGGCTGCTATCCGTGTAACGGTGGATGGCAGCCCGTTTTATTTTGGATATACCCGATATGGGCGTACCGCTGTGTATAAAGCCGGATCGCGCGACAAGCGTCCGCTCTTTGCGCACGTCCTACTCCTGGGCGAAGTAGCTTATTAGAAATTCACGGAACGTATGCGCCGCCTGGGACATATACCGGGACTCGTCCCAGGCGAGCCGGAACGTGCGGCGAAAACCCGGATTCCGGATCGTTAATTTGATGAGCGGTGTCGCCTGATCGGATTTGCATGCGCCGACAAAGGCGACGCCAAGTCCGGCCCGCACCAAGCTGCCGATTGCGGCAGGCTCGTCGACTTCGCCGACGATTCGCGCTTCCATTCCCGCATCGCGCCGGAGCCGGTCATTCATTTGGCGAAACGGATGCCCTTCTTTATAGTCGATGAACGGCTCATCTGCAACCTCCGATAGCGCAACGCTGTCCCGCTGCGCGAACCGGTGGCGCGGGGGAACGGCGAGATACACTTCTTCGCTCAGCAGCGGCACCGATCGGACCCCTGATCGATTCGGAGGCATGGCGGTAATGGCAAAATCAATGTCTCCCTCATTCAGCAGCGTGCCGATTTCTTCCATCGAGGCTTGCTTCAAGCGAAACCGGGTTTCCGGATGCATCGACACAAATTCGCCAAGCGGCGTTGAAAAGCGCTCCAGCGTCGTCGTTGCCAGCACGACGGAGCCCCGTTCCAATCCAGCCATTTCGGTGATCTCCCTGCGCCCTTCCTCCAGCAAAGCGAGCGCTGCCTCGGTTTTCTTGAGAAACGCTCTGCCGTACGCACTGAGCTGGATTTGCCGGGTGCGCCGGTCGAACAGCGGGACGCCCAAATCTTCCTCCAGTCGCGCGATCGTCTTGCTGAGCGCGGGCTGGGCGATGCGCAGCTCCTGTGCCGCTTGGGTCAAGTGTTCCAGTCTGGCAACCGTTCGGAAATACTGTAATTGCAGCAGTTCCATGCGCGTCGTTCTCCTTTCATTCATATACCAGAGTATATATATAACATATAATAACATCTATTTTTCATTATGGATCATCTCGTATACACTGGTTTTGTAATCAAAACAGCGATAACAAGGTTAGAAGGAGAGTGGGTTCAGATGAGAGCAGCGGCATTTTCTTCCTTTGGTCCTGCCGAGGTGTTGCAGGTGATGCGGTTTGCCGACCCGCAAGCCGGCCCGGGGCAAGTGAGGGTTCGCGTCAAGGCCGCCGGCGTTCAGCCGGTCGATACGGCGGTGCGCGGCGGCTGGAGCGGCAACGGCTTCCCCGTCCAATTTCCGCAAATTGTCGGTAATGAGTTTGCAGGCTTGGTAGACCAGATCGGCGAGGGCGTCACCGGCTTCGCGTTGGGCGCCGGGGTACTCGGCTGGTCGGTACTCGCATGCTATGCCGAGTATGTGGTTGTCGGCGTCGATCAGATCGCGCTCAAACCGGAGGGGATGTCTTGGCTTGAAGCCGGCGCCTTGAGCGCTTCCGGGCAAACGGCGCATACGGCGCTGGAAGAGCTGGGCGTGGGGGCCGGGGACAGACTGCTGGTGCACGCCGCCGCAGGCGGTGTCGGTACGATGGCGGTGCAGCTCGCCCATGCGGCGGGGGCGACTGTGATCGGCACGGCGAGTCCGCGCAATCACGATTATTTGCGGTCGCTCGGTGCAATTCCGGTTGCGTACGGCGAGGGGCTGGCCGCGCGGGTACGCGCCCTTGCTCCGGGCGGAGTCGACGCGGCGTTTGACGCGGTCGGTGGCGAAGCGCTCCGGGTGTCGGCGGAGCTGGTCGCGGACAAGGTGCGCATCGGCACGATCGTCGACTACGCTGCCGCCGAGAGGCTTGGCGTTCGAACGCTTCGCAGCAAGCGTTCGGTCCATAGGCTGAACGCGCTGCTGGATCTGTATGAGCAAGGAAAGCTAGGTGTCAGCATATGGAAATCGTTCCCGCTGGAGCGAGCGTCCGACGCGCACAAGGAAGTGGAGACCGGCCACGTGCGTGGCAAGGTCGTGCTGACGGTCGAGTAAAGGCGTCTTCCCATACGCCAGCAGTTTGAGTTCCGGGGGAGCCTGGGCATTGATAAATGTGTAAAAATAGGGTGGATTACTAGGTAAAACTCACGCATCGTGTAAAAAATTCTTGAAGCTTTGCGCGTATTGTGTAAAAATAAAACAAGTCGAATGGTTTTATTTAACTACATCAATAACGTAGCGCAAGAATTCATTTTACGAAGGTGGTAGGAAACACACATGAGCAATGTTCAAACGCTGAACACAGAAGAAACGGCAGCAAAAGAGTACGTACAGGAAGTCTACAACACGGTCGTTAAGCGCAATCCGAATGAAACTGAATTTCACCAAGCGGTCAAAGAAATTTTGGACTCTTTGGTCCCTATCGTTGCAAGACATCCGAAATACAGACAGCTGGGTGTTTTAGAGCGCCTCGTCGAACCGGAGCGCCTGGTTACGTTCCGTGTGCCGTGGGTGGATGATCAAGGCGTTGTTCGCGTAAATCGCGGCTTTCGCGTACAGTATAACAGCTCCATCGGCCCTTACAAAGGGGGACTGCGGTTCCACCCTTCCGTTAACGCGAGCATTATCAAGTTCCTCGGCTTCGAGCAGACATTCAAAAACTCGCTCACCGGCCAAGCGATCGGCGGAGGGAAAGGCGGCTCCGACTTTGACCCGAAAGGCAAGTCCGACGGGGAAATCATGCGGTTCACGCAAAGCTTCATGACGGAATTATACAAATATATCGGACCGGATACAGACGTGCCTGCAGGAGACATCGGCGTCGGCGCACGGGAAATCGGATTCATGTTCGGCCAGTACAAACGCATACGCAGCAGCTTTGAAGCCGGCGTCCTGACAGGCAAAGGCATCGGCTACGGCGGCAGCTTGGGCCGTACGGAAGCAACCGGCTACGGCTGCGTGTATTTCGTTAACGAGATGCTGAACTCCAGAGGGCTCAGCTTCGAGGGAAGCACCGTTGTCGTTTCCGGCTCCGGTAACGTGGCGATCTACGCGATCCAAAAAGCCGCTCAGCTCGGCGCGAGAGTAGTGGCTTGCAGCGATTCGAACGGCTACATTTACGATCCGAAAGGGATTGACCTTGAAACGGTGCGCCGCTTGAAAGAAGTGGAGAGAAAGCGCATCAGCGAGTATGTCACTGAACATCCGCATGCGGTTTACACCGAAGGCTGCCAAAACATTTGGTCGATCCCTTGCGATATCGCGCTTCCTTGCGCAACGCAAAATGAAATCGACGAAGAGTCGGCGAAGAAGCTTGTAGCCGGCGGGGTTCAAGCGATCGGTGAAGGTGCGAACATGCCTTCCACGCTGGAAGCGATCGAAGTATTCCTGAACGCGAACGTGCTGTTCGGACCGGCTAAGGCTGCGAATGCGGGCGGCGTGGCGGTATCCGCGCTGGAAATGTCGCAAAACAGCATGAGATATTCGTGGAACTTCCACGAGGTGGACGACAAGCTTCATCAGATTATGAAAAACATCTACAGAGAGTCCGTAGCTGCAGCAGAGGAATACGGACACCCGGGCAACCTCGTCGTTGGCGCCAACATCGCCGGCTTCAAGAAAGTTGCCGACGCGATGATCGCGCAAGGCGTCATCTAAGAAGTGCGATAGCAAGAAAAAGGAGAAGGGCCGTGCAATCTGGCCCTTCTCCTTTTTTTTGAACGATTCACAATCGTGCTTCAGTGCGGTGCGATTGTTATTTCACCAGCAGCGCTTGGAACACTTCGTCGTTGCGCGTTTTTTCCGCCAGCTCGCGGCAGTTGTTTTCCTTGGACTCGATCGTCCAGGCCGCTACCTTCGTACCGCATACGACCGCTTCGCTGAGCGGTAGACCGCGCACAAGGCCTGTCACCGTACCGGAGAAGAACGCGTCGCCGGCGCCGCTCGTGTCCACGAGCTGAACCGGGAACACCGGTTGATAACCGGATTGCTTCGTTCGGCGATCGTAATAGATCGAGCCTTCCGCGCCGAGGGTGACAACCATCGATTGAAGACCGATCGAATCGACATAGCCGGTTAACGCGGCGATTTTACCCTGAAGGTCCAGTTCGTTGAATGTATCGCCGATCAGCTTCTCGGCTTCGATGTTGTTGCATATAAAGCAGTCCAGCAGGTCAAGCAGCTCGCGGTGCTTGAGAATAATGTCGAGGTTGCCGGGAATGCCGTACACCGGCTTGTTCGATTGTTTGGCCAGCTCGAGGAAACGACGGGAGATCGGCTCCGTCAAGTCCAGCTCCAGCGCAAGATGGGAGGAACGTTTGACGATCTCTTCGCCGTGCTGCAGCACGTGGTTTTGCAATGCCATCAGGTTCGGCATTTGCGAGATGGATCCGACGAGATCACCGTTCTCATTAAGCACGGCGAGCCACATGCCCATGCCTTCGCTTGGAGTATGCAGCGCGTGATCGATGGAGACATTCGCCTCCTTCAACCGTTTCTTGATGTCTTCGCCGAGTGCGGATTCGTCCATTGTGGATACGAAGGAGGACGGAACGCCCAGATTCGCCAAATTTTCAACAACGTTGCGGCCTACGCCGCCGTGTACGAATTGAATGCTGCCGAGATTGCGGCCGAGCGGATTGTAATGTTGATGGGCAAAGCCTTTGCAATCGACAAAAATCGTGCCGATTACCGTGACGAGGGTTGTCATTCGATAAAATCTCCTTAAGGTTAATAGATTGATCTTGATAGTTTCATTATACATGGTACCTCCCCGGCCGTACAGATTGTTCCAGTGGCCGCCGGAATTTTGTTTTCGCGCCAATTCGTATATAATGAATGGTTGAGTACGGAATACTGGCCTTTTCGCATGACCGCCAAGAAAGGATGTGAGCGCATGAACACGGAAACGTTGGTCGGCTACGGCGTCGCCGCCGTCATCGTCGTTCTGGTCATTTGGCTGAGATCCCGCAGGAAGGAACGGCCGATCCGCAACAAAGGCTTCGGCATGCTCGTGCCCGTCGCTTTGCTGCTTGTCGTATTCGGCTTTTCGCTTCAATCGCTGACCCGTTTGCCGGATCACCCGTTTCACCTGCCGGCACTCTGGGAGCTGCTGTGCGCAGGCTTGCTCGGGATCGGGCTGGGCAGCATCATGCTGTACCATACCGGCTACGAGAAACGGGAGGACGGACTGGTTTACGCCAAGCGCAATAAAAATTTCAAATACGTAATCATTGCCGTCGTCGTTATCCGGGTCGCCTTGTCGCAGTACTTGAAAGGGCTGGAATATACGGAATTCACGGTGCTGACGATGGTGATGGCTTACTTGTACATTTGCGTATGGCGTGTCGGAAGCTTTGTCAAATACCGTCAGGTGAGGGCGAGGTGACAGGATGGATGCAGCAGTAAAGAAAGCGCTCGATACGGCGCTCGCGAACTGGGCGGCGATGGGCAAGGCGTCGCAAGAGGAGGCGGAGGGAACCGCCGACGGATTCGAGGCTTCATTCTACGCTTTCGTTGATACGTTTCGTGAGTGGGTCAACCGGCTGAAGCCGCGCCCGCAAACGATGGAGCAGCTTCTGGCTTTGCCCGAGGTATCGGAGCTAACAGAACGGCTCCCGGCGCCGCTCTATTTGAATTTCGAGACCGAAGCCGAATTCATACTTGAGCATGTCATTCGAGACGAGGAAGACAAATACGATTGACGCGGGTAAGCGCGATTCAATAATGGAGTGACCGTTACCAGGTGAGTTACCGATTTACATTAGACCATCACTATGAAGATTTGGCCAGCGGACGTGTATTGTACAATCAGCACGGCACAACGGCTTTTCCCGTGCGATTGGCCAGCGAAATCTTTTTGCGTGCCAAGCAGCACTTAACCCGTAAAGGAAATGCGGGGCCGTATCATCTGTACGATCCGTGCGGCGGCGGCGCGTATTTGCTGACGTCACTCGGATTTTTGCATGGCGAGGATCTTCGCGCAATGACCGCATCCGACACGAACCCCGCGGCGGTGTCGTTAGCCGCAAGAAATTTATCGCTGCTGACGCCCGAAGGGATGGAGCGGCGGATCGGCCAAATCCGCGAGCTGTACGAGCAATTCGGCAAAGCGTCGCATGAAGAGGCGCTGGAGAGCGCGAAGAGGCTCGCGTCGGTGGTAGAAGCGCGAAGCAAGCCTGTAGCGATCGACTGTTTCGAGGCGGACGCGACCAAGCCGATGGATCGACTGACAGGCAAGGCCGGCAAGCTGGATATGATCATAACCGATGTGCCTTACGGCAACGTCGTCGATTGGCAATCGGCTGCCGGCGATCCCGTCAATCAACTGCTGAGCCACATCATCCCGCTGCTCGCTCCGGTATCGCTCGTCGCGATCGTTTCGAGCAAGGAACAGAAAATATCGCATGACCGTTACGACCGGGTGGTCCACTGGAAGCTGGGCAAGCGCCGGGTTACACTGCTGGAGTTGAAATCGGAAAGCTCCTCTTAACAGGGAGGAGCTTTATTCCGCGTTTCCGCCTAGCTATTTAATTAACGCAAATATTAGTTAATATGATTAATGATTCGCATAGTTAATTTAAAATCAATACAAGCATCTCCACAAGTAAAACGTTGCGTACGCTTTCCATTCGCCCCAGGGCATGGACAGCTCCCGGATGCGCGCGATCGACGGTTTATGATCCAGCTCAAGAACATGCTTGATCGCATTGTGCAGTCCGACGTCGTCGATCGGGAAGGCGGCGGGCATGCGAAGGCAGCGCATGATCACGTAGTTGGCTGTCCACGGTCCGATCCCCCGAATCTTGACGAGCTGCTTCTCCACTGCCGCAAGGTCGCCTGCTTGCACCAAGCTTTGCTTGGAGAGCGAGCCTTCGGCCATGAGCCGGGCTACGCCGATCATGTACTCGGATTTTTTGCCTGTCAGCTGCAGACAGGTCAAATCGCCGGTTGACAGCTCCGCGATTCGCTGCGGTTCAGGGAACAACCAATGGCTCACTCCCTTGTATTCCTCGCGATCGCCGAATGCTTCGACAAACCGGCGCTTTAACGTGTAGGCAAACGTCAGATTGATCTGCTGCCCCATAATTCCCCAGCACAGCGCCTCGAACAAATCCGGAATCCCGATGATCCGCAGCCCGTAAAATTCATCCGCGACTTTGCATAGCAGCGGATCGGCGGCGGTCATATGGTAGAACGGCTCCAGGTCGGTGTCCAGATCAAACCAGTCCCGCACATAACGGATAACGGCATCGTTCAGTAGGTCCGACTGCGGGAGCGTAGGGTCTAAATAACGAATGACGAGTGTATCTTCGCGATCGCCGCTAATCTCGACGAGCGGGCTATGCGGCAGAGCCGGAATACGTTTATAGATGCGGCCGTTTTCGATATGAAACATGCATTCGTTGGCCGAACGCGACAGGTAACGCAAGTTTTCGTCGAAGCTGAACCGATTCGGCAGCGGGAGCTCCAGCATAGGTGTATTATTCATTGGCATGGTTCCTTTCCCAAGCAAACTCAACTCATCATAATCTATCTTTGTTGTATCACACAACTTGCCGGTCGGCTTTTGTAATCTTGCGCTTGTATTCGCAGCGCCTTACGTCATGCTCTAATCCGGGTTATACTTTCACTTGAGGTGATCTTCTCATGGCGCAAATGAACGGGCAAGGAAAAGCAGGACATCGGGTCGAGCCGGCCGCATCGGATAGCACGGATGTAGAAGCAGGCGGCATGACCGACGAAGCGTGGCAGGCGATCATCGGAAACGATGCGTCATACGATGGCATATTTTTTTACGCGGTCAAGACGACCGGTATTTTTTGCCGCCCGTCCTGCAAATCGAGAGTGCCGAATCAAACGAACGTACGCATATTTCGCAACGCTCGGCAAGCGCTCGAAGCGCAATTCCGCCCTTGCAAACGATGCAAGCCGGACGGTTTGCGGCTCCCGGACGAGGAATGGGTGGCCCAGATCGAGCAGTGGATTGAAGGGCATTATGGGGAGACACTGACGCTCGGCAAGGTGGCCGAGCTGTTCCATGGCAGCCCTTATCATCTGCATCGGACGTTCAAACGCGTTAAAGGGATTACGCTGGCCGAGCATATCCAGCAGACGCGAATCGGCCAAGCGATGACGGAGCTTCGGACAACCGCCCGTTCGATCATGGATATCGCTATTGCGGTTGGTATCCCGAATGCGGCGCATTTCGCCACCGTGTTTCAGAAGAAAACCGGTTTGACCCCGACACAATACCGGGAGCGCGCAGACCGGGCAATTAACGAATCGGATGGAGGGATGAGACATGAATCACACTGACGATCAGGTCCTATACTGGACACCTTTTGTCCATGGCGCATGGAACATGGCGATGGCGGCCACAGAGAACGGACTGTGCTACGTGGGCTCGGTCCATGGGACCGTGAATGAATTGGAACAATGGGCGAATACGAGGCTGCCCGGCCGGCGTCTTGTACGCGACGATCGGAGGATGCAGCCGTATGCGGTACAGTTCGCCGAATACTTCGACGGGGCGCGAACCGACTTTACGCTGCCGCTTGATCTTGTCGGCACGCCGTTTCACCGTTCCGTCTGGAATGCGGTGTACGAGATTGGCTACGGCCGCACGTATACGTACTCGGACATCGCGCAGCGTATCCGCAAGCCGGAAGCGGTTCGTGCCGTCGGCACCGCCATTGGGGCCAATCCGGTGCTGATCGCGGTGCCGTGCCACCGGGTTATCGGCAAGAACGGCAAATTGACCGGATATCGGGGCGGCCTGGAGATGAAGGCCGGGCTGCTGCAGCTGGAGCAAAGCTGCTCGCTTGCGCAATCCGGTGCTTCATATGATTAACGGCATCGACAAGCGCATAGACGCGCTGGACTGGGCTTCGCTGCATGAGGTGCTCGACGTGCAGGGATTTGCCGAAATTCCGGCATTGCTGCAGGAGAACGAATGCGCCTCGCTGCGGGCGATGTATGAGGAAGAAGCGCGGTTCCGCACGCGGATCGACATGGCCAGATACCGGTTCGGGATCGGGGAATACCGGTATTTTCAGGCGCCGCTGCCGCCGCTGATCCAGTCGCTGCGCGAGAGGCTGTATCCCGAGCTGGCGGTTGCGGCCAACCGTTGGCTGCTGCGTCTGGGGAAGGAAGCGAGCTATCCGGCCGACTTGCAGCCGTTTCTCGAGCAATGCCATCGTCACGGCCAGACGCGGCCGACGCCGCTGCTGTTGAAATATGAAGCAGGCGGGTATAACTGCCTGCATCAGGATATGTACGGGGACGTCTACTTTCCGTTCCAGGTCGTCTTCGCCTTGAAACGGCGGGACATCGATTACGCCGGAGGCGAATTTTTGCTCGTGGAGCAAAGGCCGCGGGCGCAGTCCCGAGGACATGCCCTTGCGATCGAGCAAGGGAGCGCGGTTATATTTCCGACGCAGCGCCGCCCTGTGTCCGGGACGCGCGGAACGTACCAGACGACGCTCCGTCACGGCGTGAGCACGGTGACATGGGGCACGCGCTTCAGCCTCGGCATCATCTTTCACGATGCCCAATAAGCAGCATGTAGCCCGTAAAATGCCATGCCCTCGTACCGATCAACGCATCATCAACGACCTATTGATGCTATCTTGCGCATATACCCCAAAAAACAACAGCGCTCTGCCGGATGAATCCATCGGATTCCGGCAGAGCGCTGTTCGTCTGTTTCCCTATTGCGGCATTGCGGCTTACTTCTTCGCGGCCAGCCAGTCGGCAACCGCGCCGAGTTCCGTATCGGACAGCCTGCCTTTGAAGCTAGGCATCGCGCCTTTACCGTTGCTCAGCAGCGTAGCGATCTGTTCTTTCGAATATTTGGAACCGGCTTTTTGCAAGTTCGGACCAACGCCGCCCTCCAGGTTGTTGCCGTGGCAGCTGATGCAGTTTTGTTTGTAGATTGCCTGGGCGTCGGCCGTAGCCGCACCTCCGGCTGTCCCGCCGCCGGTCGCTGCGCCTCCTTGATTGGCAGGCGGCGCTGTGTTCGTTTTGCCACAGGCGGATACGGACAAGCTCAGCGCGAACAGCAATGCAGCATAGACTACGGTTTTTCTCATCATGTGGTCTCCTCCATAGAACGCTGTTTGACAATTAGATTGCCCCCGCCCTTGAATTTTCATGCATAGGAAATCTCATACAGTAACACAATACAAATACCCGGTAGAGTCGGGATTTATTCTCGTAACGACGAAGGAGGAACGAGGAACATGGCAGAACGAAACACGGAACAACCGCCGGACCGGTCGAGACGCCGATTTTTGAAATATTCGGGAGCGGCGATCGGCGGCGCGGTTGTAGGCGGAGGCATCGTCGGCGCACTGACCGGCGGCTTCGGCAAAAAACCGGCTGCGCCCGCAGCGCCGGAACCGGCCAAGCCGGTCGCGGATTTCAACAAAGCGCCGATGTTTTTCACGCAATCGCAGCTCCAGATTACGGAAGCGGCCGCCGAACGCATATTTCCGAAGGACGAGAACGGACCTGGCGCGGCGGAGCTCGGCGTCGCATTTTATATCGATCACCAGCTCGCGAGCCCTTACGGGGTGAATGCGCGCGAGTATCGGACGGGGCCATTTGTCCGCGGAGAAGCGACACAGGGAGATTACCAGAGCATTTTGCGCCATGAAGTGTTCACGATGGGGCTGCAGGCGCTGGATGACGCAAGCAACAAAAAACATCAGAAGACGTTCATCGATTTGGCCGATGAGGAGAAGGACGCGATTCTCGGTTCCATGGAGAAGGGCGAGATTATGGTCGTCAACGGCATTACAGGCAAAACCTTCTTCAATCTGCTGCGCATGATGACGATTGAAGGGGCCTATTCCGATCCGGTATACGGCGGCAACAAAAACATGGAAGGCTGGAAAATGCGCAAATATCCGGGCAACCAGATGAGCTTTACGAACATTATGGCGGAAGACAAGTTCGTTGCGATGGAACCGCGCAGCCTGCATGACCATTTCGCTACGCATTGATCGCCTGGCTTCACCTGAAAATCATCGATAAAGAAGGGAAATGCGCATGGCTACGAAAATGCCGAAAGTGCCCGTTGTCATCGTTGGCATGGGATGGATCGGGGGCATTATTGCCGCTGAACTGACAAAGCAGGGAATTAAGGTTCTCGGACTGGAACGCGGGAAACCGCGGGGGACAAAAGATTATTACATGGTGCATGACGAGCTGCGCTATGCCCAGCGCTATGATTTGATGCAGGATCTGTCGAAGGAGACGATCACGTTCCGCAACACGGAAAAGCTGACAGCCGTTCCGATGCGCCAATACGGCTCCTTCCTCCTTGGCGAGGGCTTAGGCGGAGCGGGCATTCACTGGAACGGGCAGACGCTCCGTTTTTTGCCCTATGATTTTGAAATTTACAGTAAGACCGTCGAACGGTATGGAAAAAAGAAAATACCGGACGGCATGCAGATTCAGGATTGGGGCATTACATACGACCAGATCGAGCCGTATTTCGATAAGTTCGAGAAGATGGCCGGCATTTCCGGAGACCAGGAGCAGAACCCGCTCGTAGGCAAACGGTCCGCGCCGTTCCCGACGAAGCCGATGATCAAGACGCCGGCGCTCAAGCTGTTCGAGGATGCGGCGAAGAAGCTCGGTTATCATCCGTATATGATGCCGTCGGCCAACTTGTCGGAGCAGTATACGAACCCGGACGGCATCACCCGCGCGGCCTGTCAATACTGCGGCTATTGCGAGCGGTTCGGCTGTGAATACGGCGCCAAAGCCGATCCGGTCGTCACCGTGCTGCCGGTGGCGGAGAAGACGGGCAATCTGGAGCTGCGCTCCTATTCAAACGTAACCCGTGTGATACACGACGGGAAAAAAGCATCCGGTGTCGTTTATGTGAACACGGTGACCGGCGAAGAATTCGAGCAGCCGGCCGACGTCGTCATTATGGCCAGCTACGTATTCAACAATGCCCGCTTGCTGCTGACGTCCAAGCTGGGCAAGCCGTATGATCCTGCGACCGGTACAGGCGTCATCGGCAAAAACTACGCCTATCAGACGAACGGCGGAGCGGCCACCGGATTTTTCGACGAGAAGCAGTTCAACATGTACGCCGGTGCCGGCTCGCTCGGGATGGAAGTCCCCGATTTCAACGGGGACAACTTCGACCATTCGAACCTGAACTTCATTCACGGGGCGGGGATTCGTATTTCGCAAACCGGCCAGCGGCCGATCGGAACCAACTCGGTGCCGGCAGGGACACCGTCGTGGGGTAAGGAATTCAAGAAAGCCTCGCTGAAATACGCCTACAGCGTCCTTTCAGTGTCGCCGCAGGGCAGCAGTATGCCGTGGAGGCATCATTATCTCGATCTGGATCCGACATACAAAGATGCGTACGGCTTGCCGCTCATTCGAATTACGTTCGACTTCGAGGATCAGGACCGCGAAATGATCAAGTTCGTAGCGGGCAAGTCGGCGGAGATCATGAAGGGGATGGGCCCGACCAAGATGGGCTCAAGCGACCAGCTCGGTCCTTACAATATTGTGCCGTATCAATCGACGCACAATACCGGCGGCGTCATCATGGGAGCGGATCCGTCCACCTCGGCGGTCAATTCGTATTTGCAAATGTGGGATGCGGAGAACGTATTTGTCGTCGGCGCCTCCGCGTTCCCGCATAACAGCGGCTACAACCCGACGGCTGTTGTCGGCGCGCTGTCGTACCGGGCGGCGGAAGGCATTGCCAAATACATCAAGCAGGGAAGCGGCATGGTGGTGTAACGCATCGGCCGTTATCCGCGTCGCGGGAAGGAGGACGGAATGGAACAGGATGACTGGATCTTGCATTTGACGGAAGTGCGCAAGCGGCTGGCGGTGACCGCCGGCTGGTTCGTGGCGACGCTGTGCGTCGGCCTCTACGTATCGCCGGGCATACTGCGTTACGTCAAATCGCAGCGGGCGGCGGCGGACGTCGAGTGGAACGTCTTTTCATTTACGGACGGGCTGATGATCTATATGAAGTGCGCGCTGCTCTTTGCGGTGTTGTTCACATTGCCCGTCCTGCTGTATCAGCTGTGGGCATTCGTCAAGCCGGGACTGACGGAGTCGGAAGCGCGGGGCACGCTGCCGTACATTCCCGCCGCTTTCGCGCTCTTCTTGTCCGGTGTGGCGTTCAGCTATCTCGTCGTATTCCCGATGATGCTGCGGTTCATGAAAAAAATGAATCAATCGATCGGCGCCGTCGAAACGTACGGGATCGACCGGTACTTTTCGTTTCTGTTCGATATCGTCTTCCCGATGGCGATCGCGTTCGAGCTGCCGGTTGTCATGCTGTTTTTGACCCGAATCGGACTGCTCACACCGGAACGGATTCGCAAGACGAGGAAATACGCTTACGTTGGCCTGGCGATTACAGGCTCTTGCATTTCACCGCCCGACATGGTATCCCATCTGTCGGTCACGATTCCGCTCATCCTGCTGTTCGAGCTGAGCGTAGCCGTATCCGGCAGGCAGTGGCGGGTAATGCAGCAAACCGTTCCGAACCGCTGACGGTTTACATTACGCGGAAGGAGGTGGATTCTGATGTTCAACAATATTGGTGTTTCCGGACTGCTCTTGATTCTGGCGATCGCTTTGATCGTCTTCGGGCCGTCCAAGCTGCCGCAGCTCGGGCGCGCGTTCGGCGATACGCTTCGCGAATTCCGCAATTCTACACGCGGCATCGTCGAAGAGAACGAGCAGGCGGACAATCCGTCCGCTGTCACGGAAGTAAAGAAGCTGCTGTAACGTTCCGCCGGAAAGCAGCCGAAGGCAAGAGGCTTTTCCATCGCTGTAAGACAGCGGGGAAAGGCCTCTTCTTGTTGGAGGCCGATGACGACACCACGCCGAATCCGCAACCGCAGAGCATAAAATTTGAAATATTCCCGCTAAAAAATGAAATATATGGATATTTCATGGCGAGTACAATCATGGTAAATGATGAATGTAAGCCCTTTCGTCATGAGCAGTCATTCTGAAATTTACGCGGCGCGAAGCTGCGTAGAGGCAATGGGGGAATATGATGGGAAATCTGTGGAAAGCAAGCATAGCGGCAGCGGTGCTGTCCGGCGTACTCTCCGGCTGTGCGGGAGGAGCGGGGGGAGGAACAGCGGCCGGCACGGCTCCGCCGGAGGTGAAGGCCGAACCGATGAAGCCGGTCACGCTTCAATTGTTTCAGCACCAGACGCTGCTGACGCAGGAGGATTTCAACCTCTTGATCGCCGAGCCGGTGAAGAAGAAATACCCGCATATTACAATTACACTCGGCAAAGATACGAACATTGAGAAAGCCGTCACTGCGGGGGAGCAGATCGATCTGATCGCGATGTGGAACGGCAATATTCCTTCCTTCCAAGACCTCGGCTTGTACGAAGACATGACGCCGCTGTTGAATAAACACAAATTCGATTTGAGCCGCTTCGAACCGGCGGCGCTCGAGACGATCCGCAGCATGTCCGACAAAGGGGAACTGTATGCGCTCCCATATGCGCAGCAGTTCAATGCGCTTTATTACAACAAAGACGTGTTCGAGAAATTCGGCGTGGCGTATCCGCAGGACGGCATGACGTGGGAGGACGCGATCGAGCTGGGCAAGAAGGTGACCCGTCTCGACAACGGCGTGCAGTACCGGGGACTCGACCCCGATCATTTGACCCGCATCCTGTTCCCGATGTCCCTTAATTTAATTGACCTCAAGACGGCCAAATCGCAGGTGACAAGCGATCCTTACCGCAAAGTGTTCGAGACGGGCAAGGCGATTTATGCGATCCCGGGCAATAAACCGGCCAATCTGAAGCAGAGCGCCATTACCGCGTTCATGAAGGAGAAGAACGTCGGCATGCTGGCGACGATCAACATCTTCAACAATTTGAAGCAGTACCCGGATTTGAACTGGGACGTCGCCCAGTTCCCGAGCTATAAGGAACGGCCGAATCAATACGGCATGTACGATCTGCACACGATGCTCATATCCAAATCGAGCGCGAACAAAGACGACGCCATGCGCGTGCTGGAGGTGCTTTTTTCGAACGAGGTGCAGCTGATCAGCAGCAAGAAGACGGCCCGCCTGTCGATGCTGCAGGACCCTGAATACCGCAAAGTATTCGGACAAGACATTTTTTACCTGCAAGGCAAACGCATCCAGAGCATCTTCAAGAGCAAATCCCCGGCCAGCCCGGCGTTCTCTCCTTATTATGCCAAGTCGATCGACATGGCCCGCGATCTGTTCATCGACTACGTCAACGACAAGATGGACGTCAATACCGCGCTTCGAACGCTGGACGAGAAAATTACGCAATATATCGAAACGGAGAAAAAGAAGTGACGCACGGAAGCGCTGCGGCTTAAGGAGATCGGAGAACCGGATGTTGTGTTGAGGGAGGGGTAACGCTCTGAATTATTCGATTGAGGCTGTTATAATGCTTTTTGGCTATCTTTGGCTTAAAATTAATTCGTATAGGGCCATTAACAGTTCAATTGACCGTATTAGGAACCACGATCTTGTTTATCGGGGAAGCGTTTTTGTGTAATTATTTGCATTCATCAAGGTTTATCCCGATCCCATGAACGCCGCTGTCGCCGCTAAAGGACCCGAAGTTTAAGGAAGCTTACGGCGCGGATATGCCGCTGCTGCAGGGCAAGCGGATTCAGAGCATCTTCAAGAGCAGCAGCGCCAAAGGAACGACGTATTCCAAATATGATTTGGAAGCCCGCAAGCTGGTGGACGCGGAATACAAAAACGATTTGGCCGGCAAAAACGATGTCAATACTGCGCTTCGAACCGCGGAGGAAAAAATTAGCCAATATGTAGCGCAGCAGGAGAAAAAATAAAAGCAGCTTCAAGAGCAGTCTGACCAGGGGTGTCGGACTGCTCTTGTTATTGTGTCGAGCCCCGGGCCGGAATCTCGGCAGACCGAGACATGCGTTCCTAAGGCTAAGACAGACGTTCCATGGCCCCGGACCGGCTGCGCCGTTGTTCGTTCCGCGAACGGACTTCTTGCTGCTTCACGCTTTGCGCCGCTGCTCCCTGTATTCGCGAGGTGTAATGCCCTTAATGCGTAAAAACACGCGGGAGAACGTCGGATAGGAGGAGAAGCCCGATTCGAAGGCTACCTGCGTAATCGGCATGTCGGAAGTAATGAGCAGACTGCATGCGTGGCGAATCCGCAGCTCGTGCAAAAAGTCGACGAAATGAATGCCGTACTGCTCGCCGAACAGCTTGCTTAGATGGGCCGGGTGAATTTGGAACCGTTCCGACAGCATCGTCAGCGTCAGCGGATCCAGGTAATGGTTATGCACATATTGGACGAGCGGCCATAAGCTTTTTGTTTTTTTGTAAGCTTTGCCGTCATGCGGCCGGCTTTGCTTGGAGGCGATGCCGCTGGCGCGGGCAAATAGTGTGAGCGCTTCCAGAAGCAGCGCTTTTAGTAAAATCGGTTTCCATGGCAAGGAACCGCCGTATTCTCTGTACAGGTTATCCCAGATCCGCTTCCCTTCGGCGTAATCGTCTCCCTCGAGCTGCACGTAGGCCGCCTGCTGGTTATCCCGCCCGAGGATGAGATCGCGCAAGCCCCAGCCCGATTCCGCGCCTTCGGTAAGCAGTTCCATATTGAAATTGCAAATATACATCAGCAGCGAGTCGCCTGTTTGAGCGCGATACTGATGGATTTGGTACGGCAGCAGAAGCACCAGCGTCCCGGGAAGCATGACATGCTCGGCGCCGTTAATGAATTCGCTTCCTGTTCCTTCCAGAACAAACGACAATTCGATAAAATCGTGCCGATGGGGCGGAACGGACGTATACCGCTTCTGCTTCATATAGAACGGGAAGTCGGTATCCATGTTCGGGTATTCAAATAAATATTGCGGATACATCGGCATGCTTCCTTTCGTATGGTGGATGGTCAAATTATACATGGAAACCTTGCCGGAGATAAGTAAAAATTTGAAATATTTGCGTTAAAAAATGAAATATCTGTTCTGCCGTAAGGGGTTACAATCGGTTTGAAGCAAAGGGATGCAAGCTTATTCGCGGGAAACGGCCGACAGGCAATGCGGGGAGGTGAAAACATAGTGAAACCGATGCAAGCGCATGAGATTGCCGGGAATTGGGGGACGGTGATGCTGCCGATTCGAGAGGACGATTCGATCGACTTCGTCCGGCTCGAGCAGCTTGTCGACCGGATGGCGGCGCTCGGACTGAATGGGATTTATACGAACGGCACGGCCGGCGAATTTTATACCCAGAGCGAGGAAGAGTTCATACGCGTGAGCGAATTGACGGCGGACCGCTGTCACCGTTACGGAATGCCGTTTCAAATCGGGGCGAGCCACATGAGCCCCCAGCTGTCGCTGGAGCGCATCAAGCGAGCGGCGGCTTACCGGCCCAGCGCGATTCAGGTCGTTCTCTCCGACTGGTTTCCGCTCCAGGACGACGAAGCGGCCGATTGTTTGAAGCGCATGGCCGAAGCGGCGGACGGCATCGGGCTTGTACTGTACAATCCGCCGCATGCGAAGCGGGTGCTGACGCCCGAGGCATACGGCAAGCTGAAGAAAGAAGTGCCCGGTCTTGTCGGCATCAAATGCGCCGGGGGAGACGCGGCGTGGTATGCGGCCATGAAGGAGTATGCGCATGGAATATCGATTTTCGTTCCGGGCCATCATCTAGCCACGGGCATAGCTCTCGGAGCGCATGGCGCTTACTCGAATGTTGCATGTCTCCAGCCGCTCGGGGCGCAGCGATGGTACGATACGATGCTGACCGATTTGCCGAAGGCGTTGGAGCTGGAATCGCGCATTCAGCGGTTTATGGCGAATCATATTGCGCCGTTCATCATGCAGCATGGATATTGCAACGCCGCCTGCGACAAGCTGATGTCCGTCATCGGCGGAGTAGCCGATGTCGGCTGCCGCATGCGCTGGCCGTATCGCAGCATTCCGGCGTCGGAAGCGGAGCGGCTGCGGCCGGTCGCATGCGAGCTTATACCGGAGATTATGAACGCATCCGCGTAGACGGCGGATAGCTGTGAAGGCTGGAAAGAAGACAGGGGGGTCAACCGATTTGAGAGGAATCAAGAATAAGGCTTCAAGTAAAGTATGCATGCTCGGTGCGCTTTCGCTCGCGATTGCAGCGTTGTCCGGGTGCGCCGGAGGTCAAGGAAAACCGGACGGCCCCGCGGCTGAGGCTCCGCCCCAACCGTCGCCGCAGCAGAGCACGGCACCGGTCACGCTGAAATTGGCCATCAGCAAAGGCTGGCTCGGCAAGGGCGAGCTGGAGAAATATATGATCGATCCATTGAAGAAGAAATATCCGCATATCACGCTTGAAATCATTGATACCGGGGCGAAGGAGACGACGCTCGAGAAGCTGGCGATCGCCGGGCAGACGCCGGATCTGGTCATGACGGCCAATCCGCTTATTCACCGGATTACGACGGTCGACTTTCACGACAACATGGAGCCGCTCATCAAGAAGCACGGCTTCGATCTTTCCAAGCTGAACAAGGTCGCCGTCGATTCGGTCAAAATCGCAAGCGGCTTCGATTACTTGATCGGCATACCGTGGACGATGCACTTCGACGCGCTGTATTATAACAAAGACCTGTTTGACCGGTTCGGCGTGGCGTACCCGAAGGACGGAATGCTGTGGGACGATGCGGTAGCCTTGGCCCGAAAGCTGACGCGCGAGGACGGCGGTGTCAAATACCGCGGGCTGGAGCCGGATTATTCGTTCCGGGTGGCGTCGGTGCTGGGGCTCGGCATGGTCGATGCCAAAACGGAACGCGCCACGATCAACAACGACGGCTGGAAAAAAGTGTTCGAACTGCTGAAAGCGGTTTACGCCATTCCCGGCAACGGAGAATACAAGCTCGGCGCCGCGGCGGAAACGCAATTTTTCAAGCAGCGCAATCTGGCGATGCTGCCCGGGCTGAACCGGCTGCCGCTGTTCAAAGACGCGGAAGGGCTGAACTGGGATATGGTGCAGTATCCGCAGTTCAAGGAAGCGCCGAACACATCGATGGGCGTGGACGAATGGATTCTCCACGTGACCAAGCAGAGCAAGTATAAGGATCAGGCGTTCCAGGTGATCGCCACGGTGTTGTCCGAAGAAGTGCAGCTTGATATGGCACGCAACGCCCGGTTCCCAGTGCTTACCGGCAAGACGGTCGAGGAGCAGTTCGGGAAAGAAGTGGCGTACCTGCAAGGCAAACATTTGAAGGCGGCTTTCTTGTCCCAGCCGGCCAAACCGAGCCCCGTGACGAAATACGGGGAGGAAGCGCAGAAGGTGATGGGCGGTCCGGCCATCGGACCGGTAGTCAAGGGCGAGAAAGATATCAATACGGCGCTTCGCGACGCCGAAGAAACGCTCAATAAAGCGATCGATCAGATGAAAGCGAAGTAGAGCGGCGGACAGACGTTCGAGATGCAGCACCGCGGCTTCCTTCGGGAACGGGAAGGCTCAGGGCGCTGCACGCGAGAATACGAAAGGAGGAGCCGTATGCGGTTGTCCCGTTATCGGGTTAAAGCCATAGGGGGCGCCATCGCTGCAGCCGTACTGGTGTTATTGTTGATTGTCATGTTACCGGCGATGAATGGGGGCAAGGAGGCCGATCAGATGAACGAAAAACCGTTATTCGAGGAGCGGCAGCTGTTTGAACCGGGCGAAGGCGGGTACCCCGTATTCCGCATTCCGGGAATCGTCGCCACAGGCAAAGGAACGCTGGTCGCCTACGCGGAAGCGCGCAGCACGACGAGCGACTGGGCGAAGATGGATCTCGTCATGAAGCGGAGCGAAGACGGCGGACAAACGTGGGGAGCGCTGCAGGTGCTGGTCCGCAACGCGCCGTCGGAAAGTACGACTTACAATAACCCGTATATGATTGCCGAGAAAGGGCGTAACGTCGTACATTTTTTATACTGCAAAAACTACCACGAAGTATTTTATATGAAAAGCGAGAACGGCGGCAAAGACTGGACGGAACCGGTCAATCTGACCGATTCGACGATCGCCAAGTTTCGCGCTGAAGGCCAGCAGCCGAGGCCGTATCAGTGGAAGGTTGTAGCGGCCGGCCCGGGACACGGCATCGAGCTTCGAAACGGCAGGCTTCTGGCGCCGGTGTGGCTCGCTAACGGACCGACCGACCGCAATCATGGCCCATCCGTCGTCACGACGATCTACAGCGACGACAAGGGCGCAACGTGGAAGACCGGTGAAATTTTGTATGACTCCGCGCAGGTGAAAAGCCCGGGCGAACCGACCGCAGTGGAGCTGCAGGACGGCTCGGTCATGATGAATATCCGCAGCGGGCTCAAGATGCGCTCCGTCTCCGTCAGTCCGGACGGTATCAGCCGCTGGACTCCGATGAAGCCGGATGAAGTTCTCGTCGATCCGAGCAATTTTGCAGGAATCGCCAGATACTCGTTTCGGGAGGAGAACGGCCATAACCGGATCTTGTTTACCAATGCGAACGATGCGGCCCATCGCCGGAACATTACGCTGCGCATGAGCGAAGACGACGGGAAGACATGGACCTACAGCCGGGTCGTACAACCGGGTCAAGGCGCCTACTCCGACGTCAACGTCGCGCCTGACAAGACGATCCATCTGCTCTATGAGCAAGGCGTCGGCATTAAAGCAGTACGGCTGAATGCCGCGTGGCTGATGAGCGGCGAAGAGCTGGAAAACTTGAGCTTCGACACCGGCGAACTGACCCCATCGTTCCGAAGCGGCGTTCATGAATTTACGCTGGACGTGAGGGAAGAGCTGACGTCCATAACCGTCACACCCAAGCTGCCTGCTCATTCGGGGGCGTTAGTGAAGATCAACGGCCAGATGCTGTCGGCCGGAGGCGATCTTAAAGTATCGCTCCAATCCGGCGCAGAAACGAAGCTTCGGCTGACGGTGGAATCGCCGAAAGGCGAGGTGCGTTCGGAATACAACGTCACCGTGCGCAAAAGCTTGCCGAAGGGCACAATGGTCGGCTACTGGAATTTCGATCAAGTGGGCGAAGACGGCAAGGTGACCGACCAAGGCGAAATGCATAATGACGGCACGGCCAAGGGCGTGACCGCAGTGCCGGGCAAAGCGGGCGGCGCGCTTCAATTCGGCGGCGGTTATGTCGACATCGCAGACGGAAAAGGGTTCGCGTTCGGCACCGGCGACTTCACCGCTGCGCTGTGGGCCAAGGCGGACCGGCTGGATGAATTCATGACATTGCTCTGGTATGGAGATGTTGGAGCGACCGCGAACGGCTGGTATGTCCGTACGCAGGAGCATGACAAACTATTTTTCCGCACGGGCGGCGGCACCGGCGAAACGCTGATGGGCACGAGCAAAGCCGTGTTGACTCCCGGGAAGTGGACGCATATCGCCGCTGAGAAAAAAGGCAACGTCATGAAGCTGTATATCGACGGGCAGGAAGTGCAGACGAAGGTAACGACGTTGAACTTCGACGTGAACGGCAAATCGAACGCGCTGCGGATCGGGAAGCCGAAGACCGGGGAGACCCGTTACTGGGCCGGGGCGATTGACGAAGTGCGGCTCTACAATTACGCTTTGAGCGATGCCGAAATCAAACAACTATACGAGAGTGCGAAAGGAACAGGCCAATGATGACACAGGCGAACAAGCAGGACCCATTTAAAGGCATTTTTACAGCGCTGCTCACCCCCATGTACGAGGACCGGACGGTTGATTTCGTCTCCCTCGCGCGATTGGTCGAGCACCAGATCGGGCAAGGCATCAAGGGCTTTTACGTCGGCGGCAGCACAGGGGAAGGGTTCATTCTGACCGCCCAGGAGCGGATGCAGGTTCTGGAGACCGTCGTTCGTGCCGCCCAAGGCCGGGTGACGATTATCGCTCATGTCGGCTGCATCAGCACGATGGAGGCTATCGGGCTTGCGCGCCATGCCGAATCGCAAGGCGTAGACGCGATTTCCGCGGTCGTTCCGTTCTATTATAAAGTGTCGATGAAGGAAATTCGTGAGCACTACACGGCCATCATGGACGCCGTCCCGCTGCCGATGATCATCTACCATTTCCCGGGAGCGACGGGGATCAGCCTGTCCATGGATTTCTACGAGGAGATGGCCCGCCATCCGCAGTGTATCGGTGTCAAATTCACTTCGCTCAATCTGTTCGAAATGCAGCAAATCCGCGCCAAATGCGGCCCCGATTTCCTGATCTTCAACGGGCATGACGAAGTGTACGCCGGCGGCGCGCTGATGGGGGCGGACGGAGCCATCGGCAGCACATTCAACATGATGCCGGGGCTGTTCGTGGAGATGTTCAGCACACTGACCGCAGGAAGCTGGCCGTCCGTGCAGCAGCCGCAGGCGGAGGCCAACGATGTCATCGCCCATATGATCGGGTACGACGTCATCCCGTACGAGAAATATATATTGTATTTGCAGGGCGTATTCGAAACGCCGGCTGTTCGCCAGCCGCTGAAGCAGTTCACCGCCGAGGAACGGAAGCAGATCGAGGACTTTTACCGGGACAGCCCGACGCTGCGTCGTTACCGGTATGACGCAAACGCGCAGGCGGCAAAGACGAAGACGCATTCATAAACCATAACAATCAGACAGGAGCGAGAACATGCCTATCCAAAAATTTACCGTAAGCCGGGACGATTCCATCTACGAAGCATGGCCCGATGTTACGCTGACCGAGCAGGGCAAGCTGATCTGCGTATTCTCCGAATGCACGCATCATAAAGACCGTTCGTATACGCGGATTGTATACAAGGAAAGCGCAGACCGCGGCCGCACCTGGGGAGAGAAAATCGCCCTGACGGAAGGAACGAACGGACGGCCTTACTGGAATTGCGCGAGAATATCCCGCCTGTCCGACAACCGGCTCGTCATCGTTGCCGACAAAATAGCAGGTGAGCGGGAGTCAAACGCCAAGAACTATATGTGGATCGGGGATGCCGAAGGCACCCGCTGGGAAGGGCCGATCGAGACGCCAGCCTACGGCATCGTCCCGGACAAATTATGCGAGCTGCCGGACGGCCGCTGGCTGCTCTCGGCCCATCAGAAAAGTCCCGAGCACGGCAAGCTGGAGCAGCTGCTGTGGTACTCCGACAGCAAGGGCGAGAGCTGGAGCGGACCGGTGACGGTCGCGAGCCGCCCGGATTTGAACTTGTGCGAGGTGAGCATTTTGCCGCTGCCGGGCGGCGCGCTGGTCGCCTTGATGCGGGAAAATTCGGGTCAAGGCTGGGATTGCTACAAGTCGATCTCACATGACCGAGGCGAGAGCTGGGACGGTCCGTACCGGATGCCGATTCCGGGCTGCCACCGGCCGGTATCGGGCCTGCTGCAAAGCGGACGCATCCTGATCACGTACCGGTTCCATCAAGGCGGCAAGGGCTGGCTCGGCTCGTGGACGCAAAACTTTTTTGCTGCGCTTACCGATGTCGGCTCGGCGCTCGCGACGGAGCGGAAAGAACAGTCGACGCGAATCATGCCGATCGATTTTGACCGCAGCCCCGTGTCCGACCTCGGGTATTCCGGCTGGGTACAATTCGACGATGGTGAAATTTATGTCGTTAACTATATTGTCGACGATGCCCCGAACGCGCAGATTCGCGGCTACAGCATGCGGGAAGACGACTTTTTATGGAACAACGGCTAAAGGCCGGCACGTTCTCATTTTACACCACGATGGCCGTGATCGGGCCGTACTTTCCGCTGTACTTTCAGGCAAAAGGATATTCGAGCCTGCAGCTCGGCGTGCTGTACGGCGCCGGGCCGCTGATGGGGATCGCGTCGACGCTGCTGACGGGACTCATGAGCGACCGGTTCCGAACGGTCAAAAACATCATGCTTGCCATTTTAATCGGGCAGCTGTCCTGTCTGTTCATGCTGGACCGGCTCGATTCATTCTTTGCGCTGATGGCGGTCATGCTGGCGTTTTACTTTTGTCAAAGCCCTATCATTCCGCTGAACGACAGCATGCTCCTTCATCATATCCGGGAGCGCGGAGGCAGCTATGCGGCATATCGGATATGGGCCTCCGTCGGGTTTGCCGCGAGCGTGCCGGCATTCGGGATGCTGATCGAAGCGTATGGCTTACGCGCCGTCCCGTGGCTCGGTCTCTCGACGGTCGCCGTCTCCCTGGCTTGCGTATCGTTCCTGCCGGAACGGCGGCGCGAGCCGGGCGGGCTCCGGCTCGGATCGCTCGCCCGCTCGCTCGGCTCCGCGCCTTTCCTGTCGTTCATGGCGATGGTGCTGCCCATGTCGGTAGCCCACCGCATGAACGACGCCTTCCTATCGCTGTTCATTCAATCGGCTGGAGGCGGCCGACCGCTCGTAGGCTGGGCGATGCTGCTCGCATCGGGCTTGGAAATTCCGGTGTTCTTCCTGCTGGCGCGGTACGGTCACCGGTTCAGGCCTCTGGCACTGCTCGCTTTCGCCGCGGCGGTGTACACGATACGGTTTGCCGCGCTCGGCTTTGTAAAGGACCCGGCTGCCGTCATTGCGCTGCAATCGCTGCACAGTCTATCGTTCGGCGTATTCATCTACGCGGCCGTATCCCACTTGAAGCTCATCGTGCCGGATGAGCTGCGTGCCACCGGACAGGCGCTCTTTTCCATCGTCTGGGCGGGGCTGGCGGGCATCGCCGCAGGCTTGATCGGCGGCTACGCATTCGATCATTTCGGACCGCATGCCGTGTATCGCATCGCCGCCGTCTTTTCCATCGCGTCGCTGATCGGCTTCATTGCGGTGCACGGCAAGCTGAACAAGCAGATGACGACCGCCGTACACGGCGGCGCATGACGGGCGAAAGCTCAAGATCATCTACAGCATTAGACCGACAGGAGGCTAATTCTTCTTGATATTTGACACCATCGACAATCTGAACCGCTACAAGAGCCCATACGGCGATGCCGTGCGGCGCGCATTGGAGTTTATCGCATCGCTGAACGTGGAAGACATGCCGGACCGGGTGGACATCGATGGCCGCCGGATGTACGTCATGAAGCAAACGGTGGAAACCGTTCGGCCTTCGCAGCGGCTTGCGGAAATTCATCGGCAATACGCGGATATTCATCTCGTTCTGGAAGGAGAGGAGCTGCAAGGGTACGCTCCTTCTTCCGTAAGCAGCGAGATGGTGCAGGATCATTTGGAGCACAAAGATTACGCTTTGTTCGAGCAAGTGGCAGGCGAGCAATTCCTCCGCTTGAAGCCCGGCACGTTCACCGTGTACTGGCCGGGGGAAGCTCATCGTCCGAATTGCAGCGAAGAGGGCGGGCATCGAATCGTCAAGCTGGTCGTGAAAATTCACCGGGATTTGTTTGCTTGAACGATAAGGACGTCAAACTGTTGAAAGCGTTTACGATCATGCTGCTTAAATAGATTTCCTTTTTCAATTCTATATTGGGGGGATTTGTATGGTGCGAAAATTATCGATCGTTTTATCCGGGATGCTGGCAGCAGCGGCTTTGACCGGATGTGGAGCAGGCGGAAATGAAGCGGGCGGCGCAGTGAAGGAGGGCAAATCGGGCGAGCCGGGCAATACCGCGGCTCAAGGACCTGTGGAGCTGACGTTTTACTTGCAGACGACGATTGACGATGTCGACAAGTACATCGTGCAGCCTGTTCAAAAAAAGTTCCCGAATGTCACGCTGAAGATCGTGAAGCGAGGTAAAGGACAGGAGCTGTCCGATCTGATCGCCGCTGGGCAAGTTCCCGATATCGTGTGGGAAGGGCTGTGGTATTTGACGACCACCGCCACCAAATTGGATCTTCCGCTCGATTTGGCGCCGCTCGCCAAAAAGCATCAGTTCGACTTCAACAAGTACGATCCGGCGATGACGGCCATGATCAAGTCGTTGTCGGCCAAGGGCGAAATGCTGTTTATGCCGTATAATTCGTTCGTGTTCGCTACGCAGTACAACAAAGATATTTTCGATAAGCTCGGTATTCCTTACTTGAAGGATAATATGACATGGGAAGACATGATTGAGATCGGCCGCAAAATCACGCGAAATGACGGCGGCGTTCAGTACCGGGGCATCCAGCAGCGGGAAGCGAACCGAACGCAATTGCAGATGGGGGTCCCGTACCTTGATGGGGCGGGCAAACCGACGTTCACGACCGATGAGCGCTGGAAGAAGATGCTGGAATCGTGGAAGTCTTCGCATAACGTTCCGGGTCAGCCGAAGTTCACCGATTTTGCCAAGGGCTGGGACGATTTCGCCAAAAACAAAACGTTGGCGATTTGGCCGGATCTGCTGATGCTGCAAAACTACGATATGGTGACCGCCGAGAAAAACGGGCTGAACTGGGACGTCGTCACCTACCCGACATTCAAGGATAAACCGAATATCGGCACCGGCGTCAGCTCGGACGGATTTTTCATCACGAAGACGTCCAAGTACCCGGATTTGGCATTCCAAATCATCAGCTACTTATCGACCAATCCGGAGGTGCAGCTGGATGCAACCCAAAACGGCCGGATTACCGCGCTGAACGATATGGAAATTCGCAAGCATGCATTCGAGAATAACCCGGCGGCCAAAGGGAAAAATCTGAAAAACATTTTTAACATCCAGCCCGCGGCCACGCCGCTCGGCGCTTACGACCGCGAGGGTTTAACCGCCGTCACGAAAATCATCAAAGATTATATCAACGAAAAGACCGATGCGAACACACTGCTCCGGCAAGCGGACGAAGAGCTGATCAAGGCGATCGAAGCAGCCAAAAAATAGCATGTGTTGAAGAAAAGTTTCCCAGCATGCTGAAGAGGAGAGGACGCCGCTCTAATGATCCGAAAGGATTAAAGGGTGGCATCTTTTCGTACATTATGAAAATTTTAGAAAAATAGTCAAGAAAATATTACAAATTTTATGAAAACGTTTTATAATAGGTAAGTGGTTATAAAAGACTAGGACTTCGGTAAGCGCTTGAGTGCCGAGCAGGGTCGCTGCCGCTTGCAAGCTGTCCGGAGAAATAGTGGCTAAAGGATGGCATTACGGGGGAACGCGAGCATGTTTTCGGTAAGCGCTTACCTCCTGGTTGGAGAGGGGGACCGAACTTAACCGACGGTACATAAGCTGCAAATCAGAGATTGGAACTAAAGTTGTTGAGGAGGAATCGTATCCATGTCAAGCATGCTTCGGAACAAAAATCTGTATTTGAAAGCGTTAACAATCGTGGTGTTAAGCTTTGCCTTTGCTTTTTCTTCGGCGTTTGCCGCCGGTGTACCCGCACTGGTCATTACCCAAATCGTGCCGGACACGGATAATGTCGATTTGGGCGGAACGTCCGGCGACGGATATGAGCTTGTCGAGCTGTACAATGCCAGCGGCAAAGAGTTCAAAACGAAAGGGCACAATATCGTTTACGCTTATAGCGATGACATTAACGACGCCAAAAACCAGATTTGGTCCCTTGGGGACAAAACGATTCCAGCCAACGGATTTTTATATGTGTGGGTTAAACAGGAAAAGAACGGCGTTTCCTTAGCCGATTTCGCTAAATATTGGAAAATTAAAGAAGACCAAGTCGTGAGCGTGAAATCCGATGGGATGGCTAACGGCTCCCGCCGCGTGCTGTTCGTCGCTTCCCCGGATAAAAAAGAAGTGAGCCGCGCGCCTTACAACGACAAGGACGTGGCCGTCGAAGTGAATAAAAGTTTCGTGTACGGCTACAACGCCGACGGTTCGACGAAGCTGCTGGGCGCGAAGCAGGACATCACGCTTGGCAAGCTTCGCTCCGGGCAAATCGCCGGCGCCGCGACTTCCGCTCCAGCTCCGGCTCCGGCCGCTTCCACCGCCAAAGGTGCAGTCCCGCAGGCGATGCCGAAGACAGGACTGGGCGGTGCGGAGAATGTGGATCACACCGGCATGCTGCCGTGGGCTGCCGGCGCGTTGGCGCTGGCCGTCGCCGCTACAGTCGCCGTAGTGCGCCGCAAAGCCGCACAGCAGCAGTAGCGCTTATTGCGGCAGCAAGCCGACTGTGCTTGCTGCCGCTTTCGCGCCGCGAGGGGAAATTTCCGCGAACCGGATGAATTGCAACGCATGGTTCACGAATCGCATGATTTGAGAGGGGATGCAAGTGAACAAGTGGTGGTCCCGGCTGCGGCGCAACAAGCTGGCGCTTTGCCTGATGGCCGCATCCGTCCTCTGCGTCATGATGGCGGTGAAAGAATACGCCAGCGCCAATGAGAGCCGGCGGCAGATCGCCGATTATTTGCGGCAAGACGTCGCGGCGGCGCCCGGCGCGGGGACAACGGCGGCAGGCCGCATCGTGCAGGAATTGGCGAAGGAACTCGCGACGGAGGAGCTAGAGGCCGCACAGGAGTCTGAGGCTGCGGTGCCGGGCGTTCCCGCCGCCTCAAGCACAGTAACCGAGGCGGTATATGTGCCGCCGAAGTTCGAGGGCATCGTGCCGGCGACCATTGAAATTCCGGCGATCAAGCTGCCGCCTTCCAGCATAATCAAGGTCGGCTTGCTGCCGAGCGGCGAGATGGACGTGCCGGAGGACTGGCATACGGCCGGATGGTTCGAGCCGGGCTATTTGCCCGGCGAACCGGGCAATGCGGTCATGTCCGGTCATGTCGATAACCGGGAAGGGCTCGGCGTATTCTTTTTCCTCAAGTCGCTGGAGGCCGGAGATCGAATCATTGTCGCGGACGAAGCCGGCAAGAAGCTGACGTTCGTCGTCAAGAAGCTGGAAATGTATAAGCCGGAGGACGCGCCGCTCGAGGACATCTTCGGGGAATCCACGGTGCCGCGGCTGAACCTGATCACCTGCACCGGAACCTTCAGCGCGAAGACGCTTAGCTACGACAAGCGGCTCGTCGTCTACAGCGAGCTGGAAATGTAAGTTGCGATGGATAGTCGCATTTCAGAACGAATAACGAATAACATTGCTTTTTTTTGCAAGCTGGATCCAAGAGCCGGTTTCCCGATACACGCCAACGGGAGACCGGCTTTTTGCTGCTTGTCGATTGGTTTCCGCCCGCATTTTCCGATATGATGGAGGGTGAAGTGCGCCCATATTCCTATTCTCGTAAGGGGTTTTTGCCATGTTTACGATCATGATTGTTGAAGACGACGCGAAGCTGACGCAGCTGCTGCGTTCGCATATTGAGAAATATGGGTATACCGCCGCTGCTGTAACGGATTTCGAGCAAGTGACGGAGACGTTCATGCAGATGCGTCCGGATCTTGTCCTGATGGACGTGAACTTGCCGCGCTTCGACGGTTATTACTGGTGCCGGCAGCTTCGCAAAGTGTCGACATGCCCGATTCTGTTCATCTCGGCCCGCGAGGGCACGATGGAGCAGGTGATGGCCCTCGAAAACGGCGCGGACGATTATATCGCCAAGCCGTTCGACTATGATGTGGTCATGGCCAAAATCAAAAGCCAGCTCCGCCGCGCCTACGGCTCATACGCTTCCGGCAAAAATGAAAGAACGGTGGAATGCGCCGGGCTTGCGCTTTATCCGGAGCGGCTGACACTGACGCTGCAGGGCAGAGCGGTTGAGCTCAGCCAGAAGGAGTCAAAGCTGATGGAAACGCTGATGGAACGCTGCCCGCGGATCGTCAGCCGCGACCGGCTGCTGGACAAATTATGGGACGAGCAGCATTTTGTCGACGACAACACGCTGAACGTCTATATTACGCGCGTGCGCAAGAAGCTGGCTGAGCTCGGGATCGAAGAGGCGATCGAGACGGTGCGCGGCACCGGCTATATGCTGAAGCCAATCTGGAGGGAGCTGTCGTGAAGCTGTTCTGGCGCGAGCACGTTCCGCTGATTCTCGTGTATGCCGGCCAGCTGCTGCTGACCATCCTCGTATGCCGATTGGCCGGGTTTACGGACGATTCCGCGCTGGCATATATTGCGCTTCTCAGCCTGTCGCTGTTGGCGTTCTATATGCTGTATCGCTGCGGGACGCATGCCAGGCTGTACCGAATGCTTGCTCGGCCGCCGAAGACGCTGGACGAATCGATCATGCAGCTGGGACATGCTCCGCTGCCGGAAGCGCTGGAACGGCTGATGCAGACGCAATACCGGCTTTATCAGAACGATATCGGACGGTATCGCAAAAAGCTGGACGATCAGCTCACGTTCATTCACCAGTGGGTGCATCAGATGAAAACGCCGCTTTCCGTCGTCCATTTGGCGATTCAAGAGGAGAATGACCCCGTCTTCGACAGCATCCGCGAGGAGCTGGACCGGATGAAGAAAGGGCTGGAGACGGTGCTGTATGCGGCCAGACTGGAAGCGTTCGAGCAAGATTTTGTCGTCGAGCCGGTAAAGCTCCGTTCCTTGGTCGGCAAAGTCGTATCCGAGCATAAAAATTTGTTCATTCGCAGCAGCGTATATCCGGAGGTTCAGTTGGACGAGCGGCTCGCCGTCATGTCCGACGACAAATGGCTGGCGTTCGCGCTCGGCCAGCTCGTAACGAACGCCGTTCGTTATTCCGCCGGACACGGCCGCCGAATCACGATCGCCGCATACCTTCACGGGAACCGGACATGTCTGGAGGTTCGCGACGAAGGCGTCGGCATCCCGCAGCACGACATCAAGCGGGTGTTCGACCCGTACTTCACAGGCGAGAACGGCCGGAGGTACGGCGAGTCGACCGGCATGGGCTTGTATCTGGTGAAGGAAATCTGCACACGTCTGGATCACCGCGTCGAGCTGGAATCGGAACCGGATCAAGGAACGACGGTGCGCATATGGATGCGGACCGCCCACCTTACAACATTGTAAGGTTTCTTTAAGATCGGACGATGGGACGCCGGCGTCGGATGCGTTAGGATAGGAGACGAGATGAAGATCCGGTATGCAGAAGCAGCATAGAACAACCGGAACGGAAGGAGAGACACAGCGATGGGGATGCTGATAACAAAACATTTGGGCAAAGTATACGGCGGCAACGTCTCGTACCAAGCGCTCAGCGACATTGATCTGGTGATCGAGAAAGGGGAGTTTGTCGGCATTATGGGGCCGTCGGGAAGCGGCAAGACGACACTTCTGAATCTGGTATCGACGATCGATTCGCCCACCTCCGGCGAGGTGCTGATCAACAATGAAAATCCGCACCAGCTGTCAAGCCATAAGCTGGCGCTGTTTCGCAGACGCAATCTCGGCTTCGTATTTCAAGATTTCAATCTGCTGGATACGCTCACCATCGGAGAAAATATTATATTGCCGTTAACGCTGGATGGGATAAGCGTCAAAGTCATGGAAGACAAGCTCAAGCAGGTGGCGGATAAGCTGGGCATCACGCCCATATTGGACAAGCGCACGTATGAGGTGTCCGGTGGACAGCGGCAGCGCACCGCGATTGCGCGGGCGATCATTCATTCGCCTTCGCTGCTGCTGGCCGACGAGCCGACGGGCAATCTCGATTCCAAATCGTCGCGCGACGTGATGGAGACGATGGAGACGATCAATCAGACGGACGGGACGACGATGATGCTTGTCACGCATGACGCGCTGGCCGCAAGCTATTGCCACCGGGTCGTCTTTATCAAAGACGGGCGATTGTTCAACGAAATTCATCGCGGTCACAACCGGCAGCTGTTTTTCCAGCAAATCATTGATGTGCTCTCGCTGCTGGGCGGCAATGCTCACGAGCTGTCGCCATTGCGCGTCAATTAGGAGGGGAACGGAAATGACATTTCGCCAGTTCGCCTTTCGCAACGTAAGCCGGAATAAACGGACGTATGCGGCGTTTTTTTTGAGCAGCGCGTTTTCGGTGACGATCTTTTTCATTTATGCGGCGTTCATCTTCCATCCGGCCATTTCGGAAGCGCAATTCCACCGTGCGGCCGTGATGGCGATGACGCTGGCGGAGTATATTGTCTACATCTTTTCGGTGTTCTTCGTATTTTATTCGGTCAGCAGCTTCCTGAAGTCGCGCAAGCGGGAGTTTGGCGTGCTTGTGATGCACGGGATGACGTACCGTCAGCTGAGATGGATGGTGTTCATCGAGAATATGGTGATTGGCGTGACCGCCATTGCCTGCGGCCTGGTTGTCGGCCTGCTGTTCGTGAAGCTGTTCATGATGACCGCCTCCAGCATGATGGGCATGGGCGAGCTGCCCTTCTACATGCCGTACCGGGCGGTTGCGCTTACGGGTGCCGCCTTCATCGCACTGTTTCTGATCATCTCGCTGTTTACCGCTGTGTTAGTACGGGCGAGCAAGCCGATCGATCTGCTGAAGGGGAGCGCTAAGCCGAAGCCCGAGCCGAAATCGTCACTCATGCTTTCGGTGGTGGCCGCCGTGCTGCTGCTGACCGGCTACGTGATCTCGTTCCTGGTTCAAGGCTTTGCCGTGGCCGCCGCGCTCGTGCCCGTCACCGTCATGGTTACGGTCGGGACGTACTTCATGTTCACTCAGCTCAGCGTGACCGTCATTCGCGCGATTCGGGGCAACCGGTACTTGTTCCTGCGTAAGACGAACGTGCTGCTGTTCTCCGATCTCGCTTACCGCATGAAAGATAATGCGCGCATGTTCTTCCTCGTGACGATCGTGACGACGGTGTCGATCTGCGCGATGGGGACGTTCATGGGGTTCCAGGAAGCGTTCCATAAGCAAATTACGGATAGTTATCCGTTTGCATACAGCTACATGTCTGCCGAGGACAGCAAGGCGATGCCTCGGCAAATCGAAGCGATGGAGGACGAGCTGGCCGTACGCGGCGTTCGTTACGATAAGCTGGAAGCGCGGCTGCACACGCATGAGCTGCAGGACGGCAAAACGGCAACGATGGTCCGGTTGTCCGATTACAACAAGCTGGCAAGGGCACTGAACCAGCCGCAGCAGACGCTGCAAGGAAACGAAGCGGCCGCCATCTGGCTTGTGAAGACCGCGCCGCTGCCAGAGAGGGATTGGACGATCAAAGGGACGAGCCTTACGTTACAGGTGAAGTCGGTGATCGGGCAAACGGTATTTCCACCGGTCATCGGCGGGCCGGTGCTCGTCGTTCCCGACGAAGCCTTTGACACGGCGCCGGCTCCGAACAAGCGGCAGCTGTACGCGGCGTATCGTACGGAGGCTTCCCAATCGACGGTGGGGACGGGGGAAGCGGTAACCAAGCGCCTCGAAGCGGCAAAATCAGCCGAAGATTACTGGTTCGCTTCGTCGGCACTCGTTATCGCGAAGGTGAAGCAAGGATATAATTTGCTGCTGTTCGTCGGGTTGTTCGTAAGCTGCGTATTTTTCGTCGCATCGGGCAGCTTCCTGTACTTCCGTCTGTATACCGATCTGAACGACGACAAGGAAAAGTACCGTTCGATCCGCAAGTTGGGCTTGACGGACAAAGAGCTGACCAAGGTCGCTTCGTGGCAAATTGCGCTATTGTTCTTCATTCCATTCGCGATTGCCATCATTCACAGCTCGGTTGCGCTGTACGCGCTTCATAATTTGCTGCAATCGCCCGTCGTGCGTTCGGCGACAACCGTGTGCAGCCTCTTTCTGGCCGCGCAGCTCGTATACTTCCTTTTTATTCGCTCCCGGTATTTGAAGCATTTGAAACGCGCGGCCGGGTAACGGCCATGCTGACAGACCGCTCCGTTCCTTTTTTGGAACGGGCGGTTTTTGTATGTTATCCGGGAAACCTTCGGGACAATCCCGGTTTATACTTTTTTTAGATTTCATTTAGAGGCGCTTTACACCTGTTCGTTACGATAGAGATACGGAAAGCTTCGGCAGCGCCGGATGGGCGGTCATGCACACGCGAACGCTTCTGAAGCGGGTACCATTCCAAATCGATAGTAAGCGGAGGGAAACAGGATGAAGAACAAATGGTTAACGGCAGGCGCATGCATCGGGATAGGCGTCATGCTGCTGGCGGGCGGGGCCTACTCGGCCAGAGCCGATGCGCCCGGGTATGAGATGTACAAGACGGCGCTGCAGCAATTGCATTCGGCGGCGAGCTTCACGGTGACGGCCGATGTGTCTGTAACCGATAATGGGGCGAAGGTGGCCGATGCGCAGGCGGCTGTCAAGCATAACCGCGAGCTGGAAACGGTCAGCGTAGCGGCAACCGTCGATCATCTGGGCGAGACGCATTCCATGAACATGTACCGCCAGGATGGACAAATGATTGTGAAAAGCAGTGAAAGCGACGTGTATAAAGTCGTCGAGCGCGGTCCAACACAGTGGAAGCAGGACGGTCCGCCCCAAATCGTGGGACATGTCATCGACAACGTGGCAAGCCGCATGTGGGAGCATGCGAAGGTGGAAGCGGCAGATGACGGCGGCACGCAAATTACGCTGGATCTGACCGGGAGCGAGCTTCCCGTTCCCGTGAAAGCGGTAAGTTCGTTCATTCTTTCCAAAGCTGCAAACAACCCGAAATGGGAGCAGATGCCAAGGTTGAGCAATAACACTGCGCTGGAGCAAATTCACATAGCGGCGAAGCTCGGGCCCGATGCGCGAATGGAACGGCAAACTGCGCAATTCGTCGTCACCGGTAACGACGAGGCAGGCGTTCACCACGTGATCGCGGTTCAGCTTGATGCGCATATTACCGACGTAGACCGGACGGTATCCGACCGGATTGACTTGACGGATAAGCCATTGGAAACGGTGCAGCCTCGCAACGGGAATCACGAGGCGATAGGGCGCGGCTGGCACCGCCAGTAACCTTTGGGTGTAGAGAGGAGTTTCGATCCGATGAATGACGATTCCCCCGAACGCCTCCATGGTGACGTTGTTGTCACCGGTCAGAGCCGGCGAATTCGATCGGTGCGTATCGTCTACGCCTGGCTCGCGGCGATATATTGTCTATGCGTGATCGTCCAAGTGTTTCTGGCCGGTATGGGTTTATTCGTAAGCTCGAACAGCTGGCAGTGGCATCGCACATTTGCCAATTCGTTTGAACTTGTTTCCGTCGTCATGTTTGCATTGTCGTTTGCGGGACGTATCCGCGGCGTGTTGCGCTGGTTCCCGCTCGGGTTGTTCGCGCTCACCGTATTGCAGCATATGACACTGCAGTTGTTCAGCGGTGTGCTCCCCGCGCTGCATACCGTCAATGCGCTGCTCTTATTCTGGATGTCACTGGTTTTAATGAAAAATACGTTAAAATGGACAGTCAACTCTAAATAGGTATTTGCGGTGGCCTTCCGTCTATGCAACCGCCGGCCGGACTTCATATTCTTTACTGTGGATGATACGCGCCATACGTATAGCGTACACAGGGTCCCGTATAGGCTGACGTTTTCTTGCCCCGGTTCATGGCTAAATGGTCCGGGAGCGGGGAGGTCATGAAATGGAGGTCCCATTGAGCGGGGCCTCTCTTTGCGTGGAGGCGTCCGTCGCATCCGGGACGGAAGACATGCAGTTCACACTATGTTTCGGGAGGGAAACGTTTTGACATTTATCGGTCAATATCCGCTGTCCGAGTCGGTCATTACGCCTTATATCGGCCGGCCGATCGGAGCCATTTTGCCGGATGGCGAATTCGTGTGCGGGGTTATTCAATGCATCCATAACGGGAATCTGGTGCTCAAGCCGCTCGGTGTTCCGGAGGCGGCCGTGTTAAGCTTAAAGAAGAAAATGGGCGCGCTGCCGCAAGTCAAAGGGTCGGCTGTCCTGCAGTCCAAACGGAATATGAAACGGATGAATTTGAAGAGCAAAGCACAGATCAAGGCGTTTGGCCCTTACGGGTATCCTTTCGGTTGGGGCTATGGCAGCTGGGGATGGGGAGCCGGGTTATGGTGGATCTGGCCGTTGTTCGCCTTGACGGCGCTGGTGTCGCTGCCCGCTTTCTTCATTTGAGCCGCGGCAGACGATTGGCAGCAAACCTGTTGTCTCCATGATTTCCTGATGGAGCATCGCAATCATGAACATACGGACGGTCATGGCATCCCGAGATTGCGCAGGGGTGCTTTTTTATACATAAACTAATATTTTCCAAGTCTCGCTGCCGTGCTATAATGGGCGATACGCCGTGGTGGAGAATGGACTGCTGCCACGCGGAAAAAGGAAGGCGGGTGGAGACGAAGTGATTACGACGCTTTATTGGGTCAGGCATGCGGATTCGCCTTACATTCCGGGCATGGAGCGCACAAGGGGACTATCCTCGAAAGGAACGGCGGATGCGGCGCAAGTGGCGAAGCGTCTGCGGGACGAACGCATCGATGCGATCATTTCCAGTCCATATGAACGCGCGATCGCTACGGTTAAGGGATTGGCGGACGCATTGCATCTGGAGATTGCCGTCGAAGAAGATTTGCGGGAGAGACAGGTTGCAGGTGAGACGCATCGCTTGGCAATCGATCAGTTCCTTTCCGCGAAGCGTGCCGTGTACGAAGACTGGAATTACTCGTTCCCGGGCGGGGAATCGAGCCGACAGGCGCAGTCGCGGGCGGTACGCGTTCTTACGCGGCTGCTGGAGCAGCATGCGGGCGAATCGATCGTGATCGGCACGCACGGCGACATCATGACGCTCATGATGAACCACTTCGATCCCCGGTATAACTACGCTTTTTGGCAATCCACGACGATGCCCGATATTTACAGACTGCGAATCGAGCGTCAAAAGCTGACGGATGTAACCAGGCTTTGGGGTTACTAAACAGCTAATAACCGATTCTTTTATGCCCATGCACCGCAGACTTCTACTGCAGCCGGGCTTCGTCCGTTTTCAGCCTGTAGTGCGTCGGAGGAAACCCGTAATACAAGCTGAACGCGCGGGAAAACGAAGCGGCATCCGAGTAGCTGAGACTAAGCGCGATTTCCGTCACGGTGAGCGAGGTTTCCTGCAGCAGGCGCATGGCCTTGTCCATTCGCAGCTTCATCAAGTACTTGGCCGGCGACATGCCGATCTGTTCGGCGAATATTTTGGAAAAATACGTGCGATGGATGCCCGCATGCATCGCGACATGCGTCGCGTCAATTTGTTCGGCGTAGTGGGTATGCATATAGTCGACGCTTTTTTTGATCCAGTCCTTCTGCCGGTCCTTCGGCGGCTGCGCCGGTTCCGTCCGGTGCTTCAGCCCGTCGAATAATTTGAACAGCAGACTGGCGTACGCGAGGCGGGGGTCATGAGGGCGAAGCGCTCCGACCGACCAGAACTGCTGCAGCGTCGATTCAATCTCCGCAGACATCGCGTCCTGCAGCCATGGAGTATGCTCGCGGATTCCGGCCAAAGCGAGCAAGGCCGGCGACAGCGGACCGTCGAGAGCGATCCACGCCATCTCCAGCGTAACGTCCGTGCCGGCCGGCCGGTAGCTGTACGAAGTTCGCGGGAACAGGCAGAAGAGGTCGCCTTGACGCAGCTGCACCGATTGCTCGCCGAATTGGAACAGCACGGCACCCGCTTGAACAAAGTGAACGCTGTAATGCTCAATCGTCCGCGGGCCGGCGCCATAGTTCGGCTTGGCGCGGTTCCGCCCGATGCGGACCGGCCACAGCCCGATGGAGTAATTCAATTCGTCGGGAGAAAAATAAATGTTTTCCGCAAACTCCTGCGCGTATTCCTGCATGATCGCCGTGCCTCCCCGGGTAGCGCTTTATCTCCTCAGTATACGGGCAGCCTTACAAATTGCAAAGCGCTTGAAACAAAATGCAATTGTCCGGCGCTAGCCCGTCGCGATATAGTAAGGCTAGGCATCGAACCGCTGAGAGGAGAACATCGTCATGACTCAACCGAATATCCTGTTTATTCTATCCGACGACCAAGGCGCTTGGGCGATGGGCTGCGCAGGCAACCCCGAGATCCGCACGCCGAATTTGGATCGGCTCGCCGCCACCGGCAGCCGGTTCGACCATTTCTTCTGCACGTCTCCCGTGTGCTCGCCGGCGCGCGCTTCGCTGCTGACCGGGCGAATCCCGTCGCAGCACGGAGTGCACGACTGGATCAAGGAAGGGAATATGGGGGAAGGCGCTTTACCTTATCTGGACGATGGGCAGACCGCGTACACCGAGCTGCTCGCAGCGAGCGGGTATACATGCGGGATTAGCGGCAAATGGCATCTGGGCGACAGCGTGACACCGCAAAAAGGCTTCACTCACTGGTTCGTTCATCAATCGGGCGGAAGTCCTTATTATGACGCGCCGATGATACGCGACGGCAAGCCGGGAAAGGAACCGGGACATGTCACGGAGGTTATTACGGAAGATGCGCTGGCGTTTATCGACGGGCAGACCGGACAGGCTCCGTTCTACCTGAGCGTGCATTATACGGCGCCGCACAGTCCGTGGATCGGCCAACATCCGGAACCATTCGTCGCGTTGTACAACGACTGCCCGTTCGATAGCTGTCCTCAAGAGCCTGCTCATCCGTGGACGATCCCGAATGCGCCTTGGGGCAGCAACTGGCGTGAGAATCTGAAGGGGTATTTTGCCGCCGTTACGGCAATGGATCTGCAAATCGGCCGATTGATCGACCGGCTGGAGGAGAAAGGGCTGCGGGAGCAGACGCTGATCGTGTTCATGGGGGATAACGGCTTCAACTGCGGCCATCACGGATTTTGGGGAAAAGGCAACGGCACGTTTCCGCAAAATATGTACGATACGTCGGTCAAGGTGCCAGCGATCTTCAGTCATCCTGGGACGATTCCGCAAGCAACGGTGTGCGCTTCCATGCTGAGCGGTTACGACGTGATGCCGACGCTGCTGGAGTATGCCGGTTTGGCCGGCGCGATACCGGACGGACTGCCGGGGGTCAGCTTCGCGCCGCTGCTGCGGGGTGAGACGACGACGGAGCGGGAGCATGTATTCATCTACGATGAGTACGGACCGGTGCGCATGGTGCGGAGCCGCGAGTGGAAATATGTGCACCGGTACCCGTACGGGCCGCATGAGCTGTACGATCTGCTGCGCGATCCGGACGAGCGGACGAATCTGATCAACGCATCGGAGCAGCAGGAACGAATCGCCCGGATGAAGGCGGAGCTGGACGGCTGGTTTGTCCGCTACGCCGATCCGGCGCGCGACGGGGTGCGAGAGCCGGTCCGCGGGGGCGGGCAGCTGCGGCTGGCAGGTCCGGACGGCGGCGGCAAGACGGCATTTCTATAAGCACAGAGTATACTCATCCATTGGAATGCCGTATTCGTACCTGCGCAAAAAAAGAAGCAAAAGGCTGCATTTCTCTCTCTCCATGGGGAGACTGCGCCTGTAGCTTCTTTTTTAATCGCACATATTGCATGGATATGTTATCTCGTTTTCAGCTTCTGCCGATTACAGCTTTTTCAGCGTTTCGAAAATGCGCAGCTCGTTGACGCTGCGAATCACGTCGGAAATGCTGGAAAGCTTGAATTTTTTCAAGATGCTGTTGATTTGCTTCTTGATCGTTTCATATTCGACGCTTCGTTCCTCGGCAATCGCTTTGCGCGATTTCCCTTCGCACAGCTGACGCAGCACCTGCAGCTCGCTCGGCGTCAATTCCGAAATAATCTGAATGACGAACAGCAGGCTGCTTTCCGTCCGCTTCACGCGGGCGAATTCCTCGCGTATTTTCTCGGCGATCATCGGCCGGATCGGGGATTGATTGTGGTAAGCGGAACGGATCGCGTCGAGAATTTCCTCGTTGGCGGCCGTCTTGAGCAAATAATCGTGAATGCCGGATTGAAATGCGGCGAAGATGAAGTTGTCGTCTTTGTGCACGGTCAGCACAATAATTTTGATATGCGGCAGCTTCTCGTTGATTTGTTTGGCCGCTTCGATGCCAGCATACTGGCTCTCCATCTCGATATCCAGCAGGACTACGTCCGGCTGATGCATCGCCGCCTGCATCACGGCTTCATAGCCTGTTGCCGCTGCGGCGACGCATTGCATCGTCCCCGACTGGGCGATCACCCGCTCCAGTCTTCTTCGGTGCGCCTCCATATCGTCCGCGATTACGATTCGAATGTTATGTTCCGTCATGTCGGCCCCCTTGATGGACGGGGGAACGTTTTATTCCCCCGATTTCTCTATTTCAAACGACAGGCAAGAAGATCGTAAAGGACGTGCCGGCGCCGACCTTGCTTTCCACTTGAATTTTCCCGTCATGGCCGGTCACGATCTTGTGGCAGTACGATAAGCCGATCCCCCAGTTGTTCACCGACGCCTTCGTTGTAAAGAACGGATTGAAGATTTGATCCAGCAGCTCCTCGGGGACGCCGGGTCCATTGTCCGAGATGCGGATCATCCCCCAGCCGTTGCGCTGCGCGATCTCCACCGTAACGATTCCCCGCTCCTGCCCCGCTAACGATTCGATCGCATTTTTCAGCAAATTGTAGATCGCTTCACTCAAATGCGGCGCGTCGATATAGGCGACGGGGGAGGGAACCGATTCGGGTATAAACCGGACTTCGACGGTCGCGCTGCGCGGCTCGAGCAGCGATAACGCCTGCCGGACCGGGGCTTCGAGCGGCTGCGCCTGCAAATTAAGCTGAATGCGCTTGAATTTATCCGCCGCTTCGTTGATGCTGCCCATCCCCGCTTCGCATGATTTCAGCATCAGGTTCAGGCTGTACACGGTATCTTCGTCGCCGGCATGCTTGTCCTTCAAGTACTCGGCTTCCGATTGAATCGCGATCAGGTGATTTTTCAGCGCATGAGTGAACGCCCTTGTTCCGAGCGTCGCCGTATCGATGCTTTTGTTAATTTGAATATCGCGGTTTCGGCGGTACGTCTCAATCGAGTTATACTTGTACACAATAACGAGCATGAACGTCAGCGCGGCATATACCACATAAGGCATGATGGACAGCATGAGCTTGTGCGTGCCGAACGTCGGCTGCAAGTAATTGTAGTACCCTTCCAAGTAGGTGGCTTTCACCAAGTTTTTGGGCGCCCAAGAGAAGAGCATAACGTGTAGAAGCGCGACAGGAATGAGGCTGAGCGTGTGCACCAGCGTCATGTTTTTAATAAACCGGATGTTCGGATATTTCCAGTAATAATGCACCATCAACGTGAAGGCGCCGACCAGCATCACATATTTGGCAAAATGCACGACGTGATTCGACAACGCCAGCGCGTAACGGAGTGATTCGTTCTGTACGGCAATATGGACCGCCGGATCGTATAGAACGAGCGAAACGGCGAATCCCGCGGCCAACACGATGTACGTCCGGCGCTGTGTACCCGGGCTGAGGCTCCGGGTGAACGAAACGGCGAAACCGAGCAGCGAGCAGTAGAACAGCATGACGCCAAGATTCAACAGCCGGATCAGCAGCAGCGGATTGAATTTGGCCAGCACGAGATAGTTCCATGTGCCGGGGCTGAAATTGAAAACGGAATCGATGATGTTGTAATAATAATTAAATTTGCTCAAATAAAGAACGAACGAGACAAAGGAAACAACCCAACTGGCGATAATGCCGTACATGAAGCGTGTGGACGTACTGTTCAGCTTGTTGTACGTAACCAGTACCGAGACCGATAAAAAAATAAGCGTGACGATAATCATGATGACAACCTCTTCAGCCGGGAAGTTGGACCGGACCTGTCATGCGCGGGGGAATAAAACTTTCAACTCCCGGCATTCCGGAATCCGGTTTACAATAACGTCATGGGAAGCGCATACAAAAATCATAACAAAACCAAAGGGTGGATGTAAAATGAATAAAATTGTTAGCCTGACCTTGGCAGGCGCGCTTGCGGCGGGGCTGACGGCTGGCTGTTCTTCTTCGAAACCGTCCGCTCAAGGCGGGAACGGGGCAGGAAGCGGCGGCGAAGGCAAGCCGGTGAAGCTGAAAATGACGGTGCTCTCGGACGACTTGAATACGTTCAAGCTGGCGTATGACGAGTTCAAGAAGGAGAATCCGAACATCGACGTCCAGCTGGAGACGATTCCGCAGCAGCAATATTACGATAAGCTTCGGCTGCAGTTGTCTTCCGGCGAAGATATCGATATTATCGGCGGCAATATGGACGTATTCCTGGACACAGGCATATTAGAGCCGCTTGACGATTATATCAAGAAAAATAAAATCGACGTTTCCGGCTTCGGCCCGCTCTATGACAGCTTGAAGGTGAACGATAAAATGTACGGCCTTCCTTACCGGAAGTCGAATTGGATGCTCTATTACAATAAAACGCTGTTCGACCAGGCGAAGGTGCCGTATCCGAAAGCGGACATGACGTGGGACGAGTTCCGGGATTTGGCCAAAAAAATGACGAAGGGCGAAGGCGCGAACAAAATATACGGCGCGTTCCTCCATCCGTGGGCGCAAACGTGGTACATCCAGGCGGTGCAGGGCGGCTCCACGATCATCGACAAAGATTTGGCGCCGTTCAAGAAGGCGCTGCAGTTCCGGATGGACATGGAAAAAGACGGCTCGATCATGTCCTGGGCGGAGCAAATCTCGACGTCGGCCCATTACAATTCCGCCTTCCAAAAAGGCAACGTAGCGATGAACCTGATCGGCGACTGGCACGTCGCGCAGCTCAGACAGGCGGAAGAGGAGAAGAAGATCAGCTTCGATTGGGACGTCGTTCCGGTGCCGCATCCGCCGGGTGTTCCGGCCAACACGAGCCTTGCGACGCCGGTCTCGCTCATGGTGAACAAAAATTCCAAGCATAAGGAAGAAGCGTTCAAAGTGTTGGAATATATGACAGGTGCCAAGGGCGCCAAACTATTCGCTTCCAAAGGGTTCTTGACCGGATACAGCAACGACGAGATCCGGAAAGCGTACGTAGGCGACGGAAGCATGAAGCCGAAAAACATTCATTACTTCGTCGAGCAAAAAGAATACGCCGAGTACCCGCTGCTGCCAGGCGTGAAAAATATTGTGCTCAACAACATTTACAAGCAGGAAGGCGAAGTCGCCTTGACCGGCGGGCAGACGGCCGATCAGGCAATCCAAAAGATCGGCGCAAGGGTTCAGAAGGAATGGGCGGACAAGTACGAAAAGGATTTCAAGGCAGCCAAGAAATAATGCTGTAAGCCCGGGCCGGGTCTCGCTGTCTCGTCTTCCATAAGGCGAGACTCGGCTGTCCAGACAGGAGTGATTCGTTTGCTAAGGCCACACAACAAAGCCGTCACCAGCAGCAGAATGACGGGATACCTCTTTTTGCTGCCGAATATTATCGGATTTCTCGTCTTTATTTGTTTTCCCGTCTTTGCTTCGTTCCTCATGAGCTTCACCGATTGGAACGGCTTCGGCCAAGTCAATTTTACCGGCTTCGACAATTATACCCGGCTGTGGGGGGACGAGACGTTTCGCATTTCGCTGCTTAACAGCTTGATCATGACCGTCGTCTCCGTACCTGCGACGCTGCTGCTCGCCGTATTGGCGGCCGTTGCGCTCAATAAAGGCATACGGGGCATCAAGCTGTTCCGCACAGCGATCTTCCTGCCCCATATTACAGCGACGATCGCGGTAGCCGTCGTATGGCAGCTGCTGTACAATCCGACGATGGGGCCGATCAACGGCTTGCTGCGGACGATAGGCGTGGACAACCCGCCGGCTTGGCTGGCGTCCGGCGATTGGGCGCTGCTGTCGGTCATCATCGTGAGTATTTGGCATTCCATCGGATACTACATGGTGCTTTATTTGGCGGGCTTGCAGGGCATTCCGAGAGATTTGTACGAAGCGGCTGAAATCGACGGCGCCGGCAAGGCGTCCCAGTTTCGCAACGTGACGCTGCCGATGCTGTCGCCGGTTATTTTTTTCACGGTCATTATCGGCATCATCAATTCGTTCAAAGTGTTCGACCTCGTCTACGTGCTGACCAAGGGAGGCCCGGGACGGTCCACGCATATGCTCGTCTACGACATCTACTATACCGCGTTCCAGCGGTATGAATACGGCTATGCTTCGGCTATGGCTTATGTCCTGTTCGCCATCATTGCCGTCATTACATTCATCCAGTTCAAGGGGCAGAGCCGCTGGGTTAACTACTCCTAAGCGGAGCAGAGGGGAGGGATTGCAATGAAGTTGGCCCATTCTCGGGCAGAAGCCTATACCGCTCCGAAGCCGTTCCGACTGTCTTTGAAGATTCGCAGCGCTGTACTGTACGCCGTACTCATTCTCGTGTCCTTATCGATGGTGCTGCCGTTCGTATGGATGATTTCGGCGTCGCTCAAGTCGGAGGCGGAAGTGTTCAGCTTCCCGATCCGCTGGATTCCGAGCACGCTTTATGGGTCCAATTACGAGAAAGTATGGGTGAAGCTGCCGTTTTTTTCATACTACGTGAACACGGTCAAAATCGCGGTATCGACAACCGTCCTGCAGATCGTCACCTGCTCGATGGCGGCCTACGCGTTCGCCAAGGTCCGGTTTCCGGAACGGGACAAGCTGTTTTTCCTGTATGTGGCGACGATGATGATTCCGTTCCAGGTGATGATGATCCCGCAGTTTTTGCTCATGAAGCAGCTCGGGCTGATCGATTCCCACTGGGCGCTGATCATGTTGGGCGCCTTCAGCCCGTTCGGCGTCTTCTTGTTCCGGCAGTTCTTCATGTCGATTCCGGAGGAGCTGTCGGAGGCGGCGCGCATTGACGGACTGAGCGAATTCGGCATTTATGTCCGCGTAATCCTGCCGTTGACGCGGCCGGCGATCGCCAGTCTGACGATCTTTACGTTTATGCATGCGTGGAATGATTTTCTCGGTCCGCTCATTTACTTGAACTCGGACCATTTGTTTACGCTGCAGCTCGGCATGCAGCATTTCCAATCGGAGCATGCGACGGAGTACGGCCCGCTGATGGCCGCGGCGGTGTCCGCCATCGTGCCGACGATCGTCATTTATTTTTTGGCGCAGGATCACTTTGTCGAAGGCATTGCCGCCGGCGCGGTCAAAGGATAACCGCTATCCAAGGATGAACTCGAAGGAGAGAAGCAATGATGTGGAAACAGGCGATAGACGACGCGGTTGAGAAGGTGCGCCGCAATATCGGGAAGTTCGGCGACGGCTACCCTCACGTCGGACAGCAGGGCAGCTACAGCGGGAATTTGAATCCGAACAACGAATGGACGTCCGGCTTCTGGTCGGGCCTGCTGTGGCTGTCCTATGAATATACGAAGGATCCGGTATTCCGGGAGGCGGCGGCGGCTACGGTCGACAGCTTCCATCGGCGCCTCATTCATAACGAGGCGATCGAGCATCATGACATCGGCTTCCTGTATACGCTGTCATCGAAAGCGCAGTGGATGATCGAACATGACGAAACGGCCAAGCAGTTGACGGTGCAGGCGGCAGAGAAGCTGTACGGCCGCTGGCGCGCAGAAGGCGGATACATTCAGGCATGGGGACCGATCGGATGCCCGGAGCAGGGCGGCCGGATTATTATCGACTGCCTGATGAACCTGCCGCTGTTGTATTGGGCTTCGCAGACGACCGGGGAAGCGCGTTTCGCAGAGATAGCAGTGGCCCACGCGGAATTAAGCAGACGGTACCTCGTTCGCGGCGACGATTCGAGCTATCATACGTTTTATTTCGATCAGCAGACCGGCGAGCCGGTCGGCGGCGCGACGGCGCAAGGGTACCGCCACGGATCGACTTGGACCCGCGGGCAGGCATGGGGTGTGTACGGATTCGCCTTGTCCTACCGGTATACGGGTGACGCGGCCTATTTGGAGACGTCCAAGCGGATGGCCCGTTATTTTCTGGCGCATTTGCCGGAAGATCAGGTGGCCTATTGGGACTTTGACGTGCCGGTGCAAGGAGGAACGTACCGCGACAGCTCGGCGTCGGCGATCGTCTGCGCCGCGTTGCTGGAGCTGCTGGAGCAGCTGCCGGATGGCGATCCGGACCGGGCGTGGCTGCAGCAGGGCTTGGAGCGGTCGCTCCGGTCGCTGACGGAGCGCTACGCCGCAATCGGGCAGCCGGAAGCGGAAGGGCTGCTGCTTCACGGCTCGTACAGCGTGAGAGGCAATAATGCGCCGGACGACTTCATGATCTGGGGCGACTATTATTACTTGGAGGCGCTGCTGCGGGTGGAGTGCGGCATCAAGGGGTATTGGTAGTGGAATAGTGTAAAATCATTTGACCGTGCAGTAATCATGATCACTGTACGGTCTTTTCGCGTTGTTCCCTACACATCATCAATTCATACAAGCACATATCGTAAAATATTTAGCCTAGATATTTTGAAAAAAACTACAAATTGCAAAGTAAAAGCTACACTGCATCATTGTGGCTGCGAGCCTGCGGGCGCTATAGTAAGGGTATCAACGCACACGCAAACTCAAGCGGAGGCTGCCATGAACAAACCGAACATCGTCCTCATTACGAGCGACCAACAGCATTGGAATACGATTGGGGCATTCAACCCGGAGGTGCGGACGCCGAATCTCGACCGGCTTGTCCGCGAGGGAACGACCTTCGGCAGGGCATACTGCCCGAATCCGACGTGTACGCCTACGAGAGCCTCGATCATTACCGGCATGTATCCGAGCCAGCACGGAGCGTGGACGCTGGGCACGAAGCTGCCCGAAGACCGGGCGACCGTCGGGGAATGGTTGAGCCGGGCGCAATACAGGACGGCATTAATCGGTAAAGCGCATTTTCAGCCGATCGGCTCAACCACGCAGCATCCTTCGCTGGAAGGAACAGACAAATTGCATGACTATGATTTCTGGCGGTCGTTTACCGGGCCGTATTACGGCTTCGAGCGCGTGGAGCTGCTGCGAAACCATGCGAACGAATGGCTGGCCGGGCAGCATTACGCGCTGTGGATGGAGGCGCAGGGAGCTTCGAACTGGAAAGATTACTTTATGGCGCCGACCGGTACCATGGACGGGAAAACGAAGTTTCATTGGCCGATTCCCGAGCAGTATCACTATAACCGGTGGATCGCCGAGCGTACGAACGCGCTGCTTGGCGAGTACAAGCAAAGCGGCGACGCGTTCTTCCTGTGGGCGAGCTTTCCCGATCCGCATCCCCCGTACTTGGTTCCCGAGCCTTGGGCGAGCATGTACGATCCGGAGCAGCTGACGATTCCGAAGCTGACGCCCGGCGAGCATGACCGAAATCCGCCGCACTTCGGCATGACGCAGCAGGCGTCGCCCGATTTTTCGGCTTACAAGGAAACGGGCTTCGGCATTCACGGATATCATTCGCATCGCCGCATGACCGAGGAAGAGCATAAGAAGGCGGTAGCGGTCTATTACGGGATGATCAGCTTCATGGATCAATATATCGGCACGATCTTGAACCGGCTCGATGAGCTCGGATTGAGCGACAATACGATCGTCGTCTTCACGACGGATCACGGCCATTTCTTCGGACAGCACGGCTTGCAGGCGAAGGGCGGCTTCCACTACGAAGATTTGATCCGCGTGCCGTTCATCGTCAAATACCCGGGACAAGTGCCTGCAGGACATGTATCGGATTCGCTGCAATCTTTGGTCGATCTGGCTCCGACATTCTTGTCGTTGGCCGGCGTGCCCGTTCCGGAGACGATGACCGGCGTCGATCAATCGGACGTATGGCGGAATCCTTCGACCGAAGCGAGAGACCACGCCCTATGCGAATTTCATCATGAGCCTACGACCATTCACCAAAAAACGTATGTCGACCGCAAATACAAAATTACCGTGTACTACCGCCAAACGTACGGCGAACTGTTCGATCTTGAAGAGGATCCCGGCGAAATTCACAACCTGTGGGACGACGCGCGCTACGCGGATATCAAGATGGAGCTGCTCCTGAAATACATCTGGGCGGAGCTTGGCAAAGAACCGATGCCGATGCCACGGGTTTCCCACGCGTAGCTAGGCTTCCGGCGCAGGAACGAAGCGCGCTCAGCGCGGCAGGGGGAATAAAACATTCATCTTCTGGGGAAACGCTGCCCGCGTTACAATGAACCCAAACGCTGCTTGCGTATAGACCAAAGGGGGCGCGTACAATCGTGAACCGTACCGTTTATTCATTCGAGGAAGGGGTGCCGGAAGGCTTCTCCGCAGCGCAGCCGGGGGCGCTTGCCATATGCGGACACCGCTATAAGGACGGCCGATTCGCACTGCGCTGGGATCGGGCGTACCGGTCCGCACTGACCGTATCGGCGCCGATCGGTTTTCAGCCGTATAAGGAAAATACGGTCAATCAGGCGAGGGATACGTTCGCCGTCTGGGTTTATAACGAGAAGCCCGTGAACGACAAGCTCGTATTCCGCTTCGGCCGGGGAGCAAGCACCGATTGCTTCTTTGAATTTCAGTTGGCTTTTCAAGGCTGGCGCACCGCATGGGTGATGTTCGAGCGCGATATGCAGGGAACGCCGAGGCCTGATATGGATACGCTTACAATCGAAGGTCCGAGAACGGAGGACCCTGGCAGCTTGTATTTCGATCAGATGGTATTATCCGTTCCCGTCGATCCCCGGCATCCGACGAGAGACGAACAGGTGCCGCAGGTCAACATGCGCGCGGATCGCGGAGCGAATAACCACTGGCTCAGCTTGTACCGGTTTTCCCGCATGCGGCCTAAGCGCACCGAAGCCGCTCTATCGGATTCGCCGTCGGCCGAAGCGATTCTTCACAAGTATGAGGACTGGCTGTGGAGCAGGAGAAGTAAGAAGGATGCGCAGCAGCAATGGGCGTCGCTGCTGGAGCAATTCGCCACATTCCGGATCGCCAGCGATGAAGGGCGCCGCTCAGGGAGGCCTGTTCTGCTCGTGCACGGACAAGAAGTATTTCCGGTGCATTGCAAGCCGGAGCTGACCGCGCTCACGGATGCCGTCAACGTCAAATCATATACCGAATGGCTGCTGAACGCCGCCTATGCGTACCGCATGGCAGAGAGCGAGCGGCTGCGGGCCGGCATCGGGGAAGCGTTCATTCAAGCGCTTGAGCATTGGCATGACCAAGGCTGGGCAGCCGGGAGCGCGCTCGGGACGGTGCATCATCTAGGTTACAATCTCCAATCGTTGTATCCGGCCGTGCTGCTCATGAGGGAGATGCTCGCGCAGAACGCGCCTGCGTCGCTGAAGCGGGCGCAGCAGGCAATGTACTGGTACAGCGGCGCCGGGCGCATTCATATGGACCCGCAAGAGGTCGAAGGGAATATCGACATCTTCAATACGACGCTGGCCGGCATGCTCGCATCCATCCTGCTGATGGAGCGCGGAGCGGAGCAGGCGGAAGAGCTGCAGGCGTTCAGCCGCTGGCTCAGCCAATCGCTCAGACCGGCTCTCGGCCTCCGGGCGGCGATCAAGTCCGACGGCTCGATGTACCATCACGTGAACCATTACCCGGCATACGCCGCAGGCGGTCTGAACGGCGTAACGCCGGTCGTGTACATGCTGAGCGGCACGCCGTACCGGATTGCGGAGGATGCGCACGCCGCCCTTCGCAAGGCGCTGCTGTCGATGCGGCTGTACTGCCATAAGTACGAATGGCTCGTCAGCCTGTCCGCCCGCCATCCGACCGGGAAAGGCTCGCTGCCGCTGCTTCCTTTCAAATACATGGCGCTGTCGGGCATGCCGGACGGCAGCGATGCGCTCGACCGCGAGACGGCGGCGGCCTATTTGCGGCTGCTCCCGCGCGGAGCCGAAGAAGAAACGCGGCTTCGGCTGGAGCAAGCCGGCATCCGGCCGGAATCGGATCCGAGCGGCCACTGGTCGATGAATTACGCCGCGCTCGGCCTTCACCGGCGGGACGGCTGGCTGGCCGGCGTGCGAGGGCACAGCCGTTATTTGTGGGCGAACGAGACGTATGTCGATTGCAATTTATACGGCCGGTACATCGCCTACGGTCACCTGCAAATCATGGCCGGAGGCGAGCCTGTCAACCACGCGGACAGCGGCTATGCGCCGGAAGGGTGGGACTGGAACCGCTGGCCGGGGACGACGACGGTGCATCTGCCTTGGGAGGAGCTGTGCGCCGACGTGCGCAACGTCGATACGTGGAGCGGCTTCGAGGAAATGCTGCTGTCCGACGAAACGTATTGCGGCAGCCTGCATCTGGAGAACCGCAACGGCATGTTCGCAATGAAGCTGCACGGGCATCCCAAGTACGACGGCTCGCAGCGAGCCCGCAAGTCGTTCTTTTTCTTTGACGACCGGATCGTCGCCATCGGGACGGGTATTGAGAACACGAGCGCTTACCCGACCCAGACGACGCTGTTTCAGAACCGGCTCGCGCACAGCGACGATCCGATCTGGATACAAGTAGATTCACAAGCGGACGGAGCGGATGATACAGAGCACTCGCGTAAACATGCGGCAGCCGACAACCAAGGCCGGGGCGCCGATCATGCGGCAGACCCGTCGGTCATCGCCTTATTTCCTTATGCCGCCACATGGCAGGGGTACAGCGCCATAGGGCTGATCGATAATCAGGGGCATGGCTATTACATCCCCGCCGGCCAGACGGTGTCCGTCTCCCGAAGAAAGCAGCTTTCCAAGCATCAGAAGGACCGATCGGACACGGAAGGCGATTTTGCTTCCGCTTGGTTCGAGCATGGGACAGCGCCACAAAGCGGCGAGTACGAATATGCGATCCTCGTCCGGACGCATGCGGAGGCGATGCGCCGCTTTGCCGAACGGATGACGGACGACGGCACAGCGCCCTATAGCGTGCTGCAAAAAGACCGCATCGCTCATGTCGTGCGGGACCGCGAGAGCGCGACGACCGCATACGCGATGTTCGAGGCGGGACGTACCGCTGCCACCGGATGGCTGGAGCAGACGGACACGCCGTGCATGGTGATGATCCGCGAGACGGGCGACGGCGGGCTGATCGTCAGCGCCGTCGATCCGGATTTGCGGTTGTACGAAGGCATGGAAGCCGACCAGTACGACGAGTACGGCGTGCAGCGGGAGGTCAGCGTGTACTCGCGGCCGTGGGTTCATGCAGACAGCCGGCTGCACCGGGTGACGCTTGTTCTACGGGGTGCGTGGGCGCTCGCCGATCCTTCCCGGGATACCCGTGCGAGCGTGTGCGGCCGGGACGGAGAGCGGACGCTGCTCGCACTGGATTGCAAGGACGCGGCGCCGATCGAGATCGTGCTCGTCAGCGCGGCCGATAGGCATCAATAGTAGAGAGGGGATGTTGACATGGCTGCGAAAAGGCCGAATTTGTTATTTGTGTTTCCCGATCAATGGAGAAAACAGGCGGTGGGGTTCCGCCAAGAGGACGACGTGCTGACGCCGAATATCGACCGGTTTGCCCACGAGAGCTTGTCGCTGGATCACGCGATCAGTTGCTTTCCGCTTTGTTCGCCGAACCGCTCCGTCATGCTGACAGGCCGGTATCCGCTGGCGACGGGCGTGACGACCAACTGCAAGCTGGGCCTTCCCGTGAAGCTGGGCGACGAAGAGCATACGATCGGCAGCGTGCTGAAGCAGGAAGGATACCAGACCGGGTATATCGGCAAATGGCATCTCGATGTGCCGGAGCAATCGCACGAAGCGGAACCGGCCTCCGGCGCAAGACATTGGGACGCCTACATTCCGCCCGGCCCGCGCCGGTTCGGCTTCGATTTCTGGTACGCCTACAATGCGTTCGACAAGCATATGCGCCCGCATTACTGGCGGGATACGCCGGAGATGATCGAGCCGAACCGATGGTCGACGGCTCACGAGACGGACGTGGCGATCGACTTCATCCGGGGCAGAGACCGCGACCGGCCGTTCTGCCTGTTCGTCTCCTGGAATCCGCCGCATCAGCCGTTCGAGCAAGTGCCGGACGACTACAAAGCCATGTATGCTGACCGGCCGCTCAAGCTCCGCCCGAACGTGAAGGACGAAGGGATCGCGCAGGCGGAGAAGCATCAGCAGGATTATTTCGCCGCCGTGACCGCAACGGACGATCAGTTCGGCCGCTTGCTCGCAGCATTGGAGCAGGAAGGGCTCAGTGACGATACGATTGTCGTGCTGACATCGGATCATGGCGAAATGATGGGCTCTCACGGATGGATGGAGCATAAGAACGTCTGGTACGAGGAGTCGATCGCGGTGCCGTTCCTGATCCGTTATCCCGGATGCGTCAAGGAAGGAACCGATCCCCTTCTGTTCAACAGCGCGGATATCGTTCCGACGCTGCTCGGGCTGATGGACGTCGACGTTCCGGATGAGATTCGCAGCCGGCTTCAGGGTACGGATTATTCGCCGGTTTTTGGCGGTAAGGAATCCGAGACCCCGGTCGACAGACCTTCCTCCGCGTTCATCTGCCATTATCCCGGAGGCGTCGAGGAACACCGCAAAGCCAAAGAGCAAGGTCTTGACATTAACGCCTACGGCTGGAGAGGAATTCGTACGGAGCGGTACACCTATGTCGCGCAAAAAAGCTTCGGCTCCGCCTCCGCCGCAAGGCTGCTGTTCGATAACGAGGCGGACCCGTATCAAATGCATCCGCAAAAACTGACGGCCGCGCCTCATGACGGCGAAGCCAAAGCGCTGGAGGCGCAGCTGCAAGCGTGGCTCTCGAAGCTGCAAGATCCATTTTCGCTAGTGTGACCGGCATCGGGTTCAAGGCATGGGCTGACGATTCGCACGGGTGGTATCGCCCTGCGGGCGTGCAGCCCGATGCCTGACTATATATGAAGACATAGGGGGACTACTGCAATGAAAAGAACACGTGTCTGGACAACAGGTTCATCCGTAACGATGCTGCTGCTCTCGCTCTCTCTGGCGACGGCATGCTCCCAGAGCGGCGCCGGCAAGCCGCCGCAGGAAGCGCCGCAAGCGAGCGTCAAAAGCAAAGAGCCGGTGGAGCTGGTCGTGTACAATGTCTCCAATGCGGGCGCGACCGCCGAAGCGTTCATGGAAAGCGACATCGGCAAAGAAATCAAGGCGAAATTTCCGCATGTCACGATCAAGTTCATTGCGACCGGCAAAGGAACGACGCCCGCCGAGCTGGCTATTTCCGGGCAGCCGATTGATCTGATCATTTCCTCCATTTATTCGTACCCGGTGCTGGCGGACAACAGCCTGCTGTACGACATGTCCGACCTCATCACCAAAAATAAATACGACATCGGCCGGCTCGAGCCAACGGCCATCGAATTTCAAAAGCTGTTCGGCAACGGCGCCATCTACGGCTTCCCGGTCAGCAGCACCCCGGTGGCGCTCTTTTACAACAGGGACATCTTCGACAAGTTCGGCGTCCCGTATCCGAAGGACGGCATGACGTGGGACGAAGCGTATGAGCTGGCGAAGAAGCTGACGCGCACCGATAGCGGCACGTCGTACTACGGCTTCGCAACGCGCTATCCGTTCATGTACAACACGAATCAGCTGTCGCTGTCTTATTACAATCCGAAGACGCAGACCGTGTCTGTTTCCGACGACAAATTCCGGCTGTTCATGGAAAATTTCACGCGGTTCGCGCAAATTCCAGGCAACGAGAAGGCGACGACGGATAATTTCATGAAGGAGAAGAACGTCGCCATGATGGCCTACCAGATCGGCCGCTGGGATTTCGACAGCTGGGATATGGTCAGCATGCCGACCTTCAAAGAAGCGCCGGGCGTCGGACCGCAAAACTATTCGACGTTCATGAACATTTCCAGCACGAGCAAATATAAAGATCAGGCCTTTGACATATTAATGGCCTTAACCTCCGACGAGTACCAGATGAGTATCTCGAAGAGCGGTACGCTGCCAATCGTACGGACGCCGGAAGTGATCAAAGCGTTCGGCCAAAATGCCGACGCGGCGAGCGGGCGAAATTTCAAAGGTAAAAATGTCAGCGCTTTCTTCCCGCAGAAGCGGCCGACCCCTTCCTATGTGACGAAATACGATGACGCCATCGCCAAACGGATGAACACCGCCTTCGCCGATATTTCGGCCGGGACGAAGGATGCGGTTACGGCGCTGCGCGAAGCGCAGGAAGCGGCGGCGAAAGATGTGGCGGCGTTTAAAAAATAACGCGGACGCGGTCGACATATCTGGCTTGCCCGCAGCGGAGGCCGGGGAAGGAAGTGGTTGAGTTGAGAATCGCGGTTATCGCCGGAGCTGTCTTTCTGTGCGCGGTGCTGCTGATCGCGGCCGCGGCGATGAAATCCGATCGCGCGCGGCCCGGGGAAGCCGCACCGGATCGGTCGGCGTCTTCGGGTTCCGCCCAGGGCCAGGCTCCGGAGCCTATGCTGCTGGACGACGGGGCGGCGAACGTTCATCCCGGAAGCTGGCGGAAGACCGTCGCCCAGGGAAGCATGAACATCGCGCAGGACCCGCAGACGGTACACCGTGCAGGCGCAGCCATACGCATGGAAGCTCCCGCAGCGGCGGAAGGAGCGATCGGGAAGCGATATCCGGTTAACGGCGGCATGCCCTATGTGGTGGACGTATGGATGAAGGCCGACGGCCTGAAGACCGGCAAGTCGGCGGTGAAGACCGTTGTCACGCCGCTCCGCGAAGGACAGGAGCTGACGAAGTCATCGGCGCCGATCCGGTTCGAAAGCCCCGTGTACGAACGGGATACGGAGTTCACAAGGCAGCGCGCCTACTTCATCGCGCCGAAGGAGGCCGACAGCGTCAACGTGCAATTTCAGCTCGCCGGGCCGGGAAACGTATGGTTTACCGAGGCGTCGGTCGAACGCCGCCCCGCGTGGCAGGAGATCATCGGCAAATACGATAGCTCGCGGGTCAAGCATCCGGTGGCGGGCGATTTGGCGAAGATGATCGCTTCGTGGCAGTGGACGCCGATCGCCAAGGAAAGCGAGGCGGACATCCGCAAAGCCGTAGCGCCCTTGATGCGGATGGAGGAGCAGGAGCTGATCGCTGCCGCCCAGGCGGAGGCCGCCAATCGCAAATATGTGGACGAGCACGCGGAATTCGAAGCGATGGCGCGCCGGCTGTCGATTCTGTACAGCAAGACGAAGGACGAGGCGTATGCGCGCCGGGCGATCTTGATCATGACGCAGTTCGCCGCCTCTCACGGCGATGTGCCGAAGCTGATCAAGGACAATGATTTGTTTCACTCGCACGGCAAGTACATACCGGTCGACGTGCTGTACGGATATGACCTGATCTACAATTCCGGGGAGTGGAAGCAGGTCGACGCGAAGCTCGGGGTTTCCTCGCGCGAGCTGGTGGAAGGATGGATTCGGTCCGCCGTGCTCGATCTGTATAATCTGTGCAACGACGAATATTACAGCAATATTGTGCCTTACGGTCTGCGCAACGCTTTCGGCGCGGCGGTCGTCCTCGGCGATCCGGACATCATCCGTATGTTTTTGCCGTGGGCCGATACGATGTTCAGCGGCCGGCAGTTTCATGCCGACGGGATGTGGCAGGAGGGAACGCCTTCGTACAACAACCAGGTGGCGGCCAATGCGCTGCTCGCCTTCCAACTGCTCAAGGAATCGTATCAAGACCCGGAAGGCTATACCGACTCTCGTTACGGGCGTCTGGACCGGACCGATCTGTCGCTCAGATACCCGATTTTGGCGAAGTCCAAAGAAATCGCAAGCATCATGGCGTTTCCGAACGGCGCGCCCGTCGCCCTGCACGATACATGGCCCAAAGACCCGGCTCAAGTGGCGCCGGGCAATCCGATCCTGCGAAACAAACTGAAAAACATCGAGCTGTGGCACTTCGGCCATTTTGCGCTGACCCAGGGCGACGAGCGGAACGCGACGCAGGTGCACCTGACGTTTCCGCCGTTGTCCGAAGGATTGCCTTACACGGCGGGGCACTATCACGGCAATCATCTGGGGCTCATCCTGTGGGGGGCTGGCATGGAGATGCTGCCTGATGCCGGTTACCCGAAAGGCCCGAACCGGTATTTCTCGATGGATACGGTATACCATAACACCCCTTGGGTCTGGTCCGCGGATGCGGAGCCTTACAAGCAGTCGCAAAGCTTGTTCACGCGGCCTTCGCTGCTCGCTTACGATCCGGGCGACGCCAGCCAGAAGCAGGTGCAGCTCGTCGAAGCGTCCGAGCCGGGACCGGCCCGTGACGGGGCCGAGGTCAAACGCCGGCTGCTCATGCTGGTGCAGCTCGAAGGGAACCGCGCTTACGCAGTGGACGTGAGCCGGCTGAAGGGCGGTCAGGCGCATGAGCTGTTCATGCACTCGTCGGAGGACGAGGATACGGAGATGAATGCTTCCCTGCCTTTAACCGGGCACGACGGCACGGTTCAGGATTATATGAAGGCGATCGGCAAGGAGCAGGGATTGTCGGGCTACCGGGATAAAATGAGCTCGCCGCAAACGGGCGACGGCAGCCGCGACTTCCGGTTTACCTGGACGGGGGCGTCCAGCGGTTCAAGCGTGCGTGCATATATGAACGGCGTGCCGGGCGGCGAAGTGATCTTCTCGCAAATTCCGTCGATCCGCCGTACCGGCAACGATCCGGCCCAAGCGGGAGACTACCCCGCCTGGCATTTGTACCGCAGGCACTTGGTCGGTCCCGGCGAAGCGACCCGCTACGGCGCGATCTACGAAACGTGGCGAAAGCAAGAGCAGCCGCTCCTTCGTTCGGTTGCTTGGCCGACTCCCGATCCAGCCGACGATATGACGGTGGCGGCGGTCGTCCAGACGGACCGGTTCACCGACACGATCTATATTAGCGACGATACGCAAGAACGGACGGTTTCCGGCATGCGATTGGCGGGGAAAGCCGCCGTCGTTCGCCAGGAAGCGTCGACCGGCAGCGTGCTCTGGGGATACGTGTACGGACAAGGGACAATCCGGGCCGGCGATTTCACCGTACAAGGCGCGCCCGATTACAATTTGAAGGTTGTACGCGCGGAAGGCTCGCTCAACCGGGCGGCCGCCAATACGCTGGTGGTTGACGGGAAGCTTCCGGATGACGGCTCGCTGAGCGGCGCGTGGCTGCGCACGGAGTTTCCCGACCGTTCCGGCTACGGCATGCGCATCGAAAAAATCCAGGACGGCAGCACGATCGTTCTGCAGCAGCCGCCAGGCTTCGAAGTGACGCCGTCCGGCGTGAGAATGCTCTACTTTCCGAGCGCGGTCGACCCAGCTAACGGCAATCACAAGCTGCACCGCTCGGACTCCCGCTTTTACGTCGACCGGGTCTATTCGGGCGACGTCCGGATGGAGCTGAGACGGCCGGTCTTCCTGAAAGCCGGCAAGTAGGGCCGCCGGTATGACTCTTTTCTGATACCATGCTTCCTTGCAAGCCCATTCTTCGCGGAATGGGCTTTTTTGCACTTGCTCGGCAGCGGGGACAATGTCGGTCGTTGCAGGCATTTCCCATTCCAGTATTAAAAAATCGGGACGCGAATGCCGATATATATTCGATAGGCTTGTTCGGCCGAATGAAGATGACTTGTAAGGTTGAAAAGGTTGAAATTAAGATTGGGGTACATGAAGAGGGGATGTGGGTTTTCCGTTGGAGCATGTTCATGGTTCTTACGATGGAGTGCTTGTGTTTTGCTCGTATGTCGTGGCCGTTGTCGCCTCGTATACGGTGCTTGATTTGGCTGGAAGAATCGGGTCGGCCCGAGGCTTGCGGCGGTGGCTGTGGATCTTTTTCGGGGCTGTCGCGATGGGGATGGGCATTTGGTCGATGCATTTCGTCGGCATGCTGTCCTTTACGTTGTCCGTCCAGGTTCCGTATAACTTGCGGCTTGTTGTCTTGTCCGCGCTGGCTGCCGTGGCCGCCTCGTTCATCGCGTTGTTTCTCGTCGGGCGGCAATGTCTGAAGCTGTCCCAGCTGCTTGGAGGCGGCGTGCTGCTGGCGACAGGCATAGCGGCAATGCACTACATCGGAATGGCTGCGATGCAGATCGATATTTCGTACGATCCGGTATTTTTTGCGCTTTCCATCGTGATTGCGCTTGTCGCTTCCATAGCCGCGTTGTGGCTCGCGTTTTATTTCCGCAAAGACGCAGAGCAGGGGGAAGTAGGGAAGAAGCTGGGGAGCGGCTGCATCATGGGGGCTGCGATAGTCGGCATGCATTATACGGGGATGGCTGCCGCCAATTTCAACATGGGCGGCCACATGGAGCTGTCGTCAGGCACGATGCTTGATCATAAGCTGCTCGCATACTTTATTGCAGGCGGTACATTGTTTACGCTTGGCCTGTCCCTGCTCGGCATCTTCATTTCCAAACGCTTTTCATCCAAAGAATCGGAAATACAGGAAAAATCGCATGAGATCTACATCATGAATCAGGAGCTCCGTATGTTGAACGAAAACTTGGAGCAGCTGGTTCGCGAACGGACGGCGCAGCTGGAAAAAGCGCATGACGAAGCGATCGAGGCGAATAAGATCAAGAGTCAATTTTTGGCCAATATGAGCCATGAACTTCGCACGCCGCTCAATGCGATTATCGGATACAGCGAAATGCTGATTGAAGAAGCGGAGGATATGGGGGAGCCGACGTTCGTCCAGGATCTCGGCAAAATTAACAAGTCCGGCAAGCATTTGCTTGCGCTCATTAACGACATACTGGACATCTCGAAGATCGAAGCCGGCAAGATGGAATTGTATTACGAAGACTGCGACTTGACTTCCCTGCTTCAAGACATAGCCAATACTTCCAAGCCGCTGATCGAGAAAAACGGGAATCGGCTCGTACTCCGGACGGTGGATGGCCGCATCGTGACCGATGTGACCAAGCTGAGGCAAGTGCTGTTCAATCTGCTCGGCAATGCGAGCAAGTTCACGGAGAACGGCGAGATCGCCTGCGAGGTGGCCCGCGAGGCACGGAACGGTACCCAAGGCTACAGCTTTATGGTAAAAGACTCGGGAATCGGCATGACGGCGGAACAAGTGGAGAAGCTGTTTCAGCCGTTCACGCAAGCCGATGCGTCGACAACCCGCAAATACGGCGGCACCGGGCTGGGACTGGCGATCAGCAAGCACTTCTGCAGCTTGATGGGCGGCGACATCGTCGCGACGAGCGAGTTCGGTGCGGGGAGCACATTCACCTGCTGGCTGCCGGAGATGCCGGCAGGATTCCGCTCCGAGACGGACGCCCCGGAAGAGCATCTGGACGCGGACGGTCATCCGGACGAGGTCAGCATTCTGCTTATTGACGACGAACCGTTCAATCAGCAGCTCATGCGCCGCTATCTGGCCAAGGAAGGGTGGACGCTGGCGTTTGCCGACAGCGGCAGGCAGGGATTGGAACTGGCGAAGAAGCTGCGTCCGAAAGTGATTTGTCTGGACATCCTGATGCCCGGCATGGACGGATGGAGCGTCTTGTCCCTCCTCAAGAACGATTCGGAGCTGGCCGGCATCCCGGTCGTCATTTGGTCGATGACCAGTGACCGACAGCTCGGCTACACGCTCGGAGCCGCAGAATTTATCGCCAAGCCGATTCAACGCGATCAGCTTATCGAGTCGATGGGCAAATATGTACCGGCGCGGGCCGGCCATTCCGTTCTGGTCATCGAGGATGATACGACAACAAGCGAAATGATGGCCAAGCTGCTGGAAAAGGAAGGGTATGCCGTCACGCAGGCAGGCAACGGACGAATTGCACTGGAATGCATGCAGCGGGAGACGCCCGAGCTGATTTTGCTCGATTTGATGATGCCGGAGATGGATGGATTTCAGTTCGTAGCGGAGCTGCGCAAGGAGGCAGCCTGGAGCGGCATACCGATCATCGTCTGCACCGCCAAAACGATGACATCTGAAGATCGGGTGAAGCTGAACGGTTACGTGAAGGGCGTTATGCAAAAAGGTTCATTCGATCACAAAGAGCTGTTAGCGGACGTCAGCCGATACATCGCCGCAGGCGCCCGACCCAAATAAATCAAGGCTTGCTTCGAACAAGGCATCCGAATCCCAGGTGCCTTGTTCTTTTATTTATCCATTTTGTCAAGAGAAATATGGACTATTATTTCTAATCGTTTTCTAATAAACGCGGTTTATCCCAGAGAACAAGCGGAATCATGCCTGCCGTGACAATATATGGGCGCCGAATGTATGTTATCGTGGTTGTAGCACATGACAAGCCAAATACGATAAACTCGGAGGTACACATAGATGAACACAACAAAACATCGATTTAGCCAAGCCGTCCTGGGTATCAGCTTCAGCATGCTGCTGGCCGTGTCCGGAACGATTGCGGTCGCCCCGCAATCGGCTTATGCCGCAACCGCATCGAAAGCCTCTGTCGTCGACAACATTATCGCGACAGGCAAACAATATATGAATGTCCGCTACTTGCATGGGGCCGAGGCGGGAAGAACGGATGCGTTCGACTGCTCCTCGTTCACCCAATACGTATACAAGCAGAACGGCATTGAACTGCCGCGCTCGTCCCGACAGCAGTCGAAGGTCGGGAAAGTCGTGAAGAAAAGCGAGCTGCAGCCGGGCGATCTGGTGTTCTCGGACACGGATCGCGACGGCACGATCAACCATGTCTCGATTTATATGGGGAACGGCAAGCTGCTGCATACGTATAAAGTCGGCATCGGCGTCACCATTTCCGACTTCAAGGGCAGCATCTGGGACGAAACGTTCGTAACGGCACGCGACGTCATCGGCGGCGACCGTCAATCCAACGGGGATACACAGCAGCCGGCGGACAATACACCGAAGCCTGTCAAGCATCCGGCGCCTTCCAATGAACAACCGTCTTACGACGATAATTACACTTCGCCGCGTTATGATGACCGCGATCGCAGCAGTGATCCGTGGAATTCGGGATATGAGCGGCAGCCGCGCAATCCTTACGATTGGTTTAACTCGTTCTTCTATTAATATATACGAATCGCTTCACAACAATACAATGCCTCCGGAGCTGCATGAGCAGCCCTCGGAGGCATTTGTTTTTGAAGTATGAGGTGACGACGGCTGTCGTCGTTGTGCGAACCGCTTATCCGGAAGCTTTGGCCGAGTGCGGATGAGGCATGGCCGCCTGCTTCAGCGCTGCTGGTTTACGATTGACCCAATAGATGCTTACCCCGATCAGAATCAGTCCGATGACCAGATTGAAGGTGAACGGCTCCTTCAAAAAGAGCGTGCCGCTGAACACGGAGATGAGCGGGACTAGAAAGGTGTACGAGGCGACCTTGCTTGCCTCGCCCGATTGGACGAGCTTGAAATATACGGCCCATGAGGCTGATATGCCGATGACGATACCGAAAACAAGGCCGACGATATAAGGAATGTTCCATACGATCTCGGCAAAGCCCTCCGTGACGGAACCGGCTCCGGTCAGGACGATTCCTCCGAAGAAGCATTGGAAGGCAACCAGCCATAATGAATCGACGCGGCCGCTTGTTTTTTTGACATACACGGTGCCCAGCGCCCAGCTCAGTCCGGTCATCAGCGCAAGAACGATGCCGACGATGGCGATATGGCCCGAGAAGCCCCCGGCACTGACTGTTGCGACGCCGAGAAAGCCGATGACGAGTCCGGCGATCTTGGAAGTGTTCATCGGCTCCCCGAGCCACAGCCAGGCGAATACCCCGACGAGTACGGGCTGAAGATAGACGAGCACGGAGAACAGGCCGGAGGGCATGTACATCAGACCGACGGTCTGCAGCCCGTAAAACAAAATGACGTTGAACACGGAAGATATCAGATACACTTGCCAATTTTGCTTCCATCGGATCAAGCTTCTTCTCGGATATAATAATGCCGCCAGCATCAGTCCGCCAAGCAGCGTGCGCATTCCTGCGAACAGAAGAGGGGGCGTGTAAGCCAGCGCAATTTTATAGATCGGCCAGGAGGCGCCCCATACCGCTACGAGAAAGGTAATGAGGAAGAAGGATTGCATTCGTGATATGTTCTGCATGATGTCTGTCGCTCCTTTTGAAAAAAAACAATAGAACCATCATACTCCTCCAGCTCCCGGATCACAATACTTTGTATCAGGCTGCACATGCGGCGCGCCTGCCCTCCGATTTTACATTGCGGCAGCTGATGGATTCGCAGACTCGCTTCGCGCAGCCAACCGCCGGCGATCAAGCCGCGGCATGATCCGCGTATAAATCCATATGCCCGTCAGCCCCGTCGCCGCGAACATCAGCACCATCACTTCTTTCGGCAAGAAGGTGCCGAGCGTAATGTTAAGACCTGCGATCATCATCGCTCCGCGGTAAACAAGGTTAAACATCGCCATGTACGAGCTTCTCGCTTCGGTCGGCGGCAGATCGGCAAGATAGGCTTGTCTGACGGGAACGTTCATCAGCTCGCCGATCGTGACAACGAGCATGGCCCCAATCAGCGTCCAGCCGTGATTGCTGTAGGAGATCGTCAAGAATCCTGCGGTGAATATAAACAAGCCGGTAAAGAACGAGCGTTTCTCGCCGCTGCGGTCGATCAGCCGGTTGACGAACATCGCGAACAGCACAACTAACGCGGTATTCTCCGTGCGCAATATGCCCAGGATGCTGACGCCGTTTACCGGTATGGCGTAGCCAAACAGCGATAACGTTTGCGCTTGCATCTCCTCATTCAAGCGGACGCTGATATAGCTGGTCAAGTTAAACTCCAGCGACAGCACGAGCATCGTGGCCAGCGTAAACAGCATGAACGATGTGTCTTTGGCCACCATCTTGTAGTTTTGCGCCACGTCGGCTATAATGCGCGGCTTCTTGCCGGTGAAGGCTTTTCCGGTGGCAGGCCGGCTTTCGGTAATAAAAAAAAGCACGAGAATGACGGAAACCAGCGAAGCGAAAGCGAGCGTGACGAAAATTTCAAATAAATAATGGCTGAAGAAAAATCCGCCCACGATGCCGCCGAGCGCAACCGACAGATTGGAGGTCCAATACGTTATGCCATAAATAAACCGCCGGTGCTGCGGCGGGGTCACGTCGATCAGCATGGCAGTCGAGGCCGGGTCTGACAAGCCGGAACAAATGCTGTTCATCATCATCATGGCCATCGTAATCCAGGCGGCTGCAAAAGGCGAGATCGCTCCCGGAATGTTGGCTAAGGCCATCGTCACAATTGCGGCCAGCCGCAGCAATTCAGCGAAAGCGATTACTTTCTTCCGTCCTGCGAGATCCGCGAAGTATCCGCCGTAAAATCCGGCCAAAAATCCCACCGCAACATTAATCATGATCAGCGCGCCGGTCAAGCCGCTACCAAGCCGTTCTGCCGAATAAATCGCCATGAACGGAAACACCATGCCGCCGATCACATCGGTAATAAACTTTTCAAGCAGACGAATCTTGACGTTCGGATGAAACTCTCTCCATTTCATTGCAGCAGATCCTCTCGAAACATAGTGATGGGCTCGTTCTAATTTGTTGTAAAATATCATTTCATAATTTTGATTCGACTATGAAATTATACTTCACGGACGGCCATTTGTCAGCAGTTTCCTTTGGAGGAGCATACGATTTTTTTCGCGAAGCAGGAATCGTTTTCAAGCCGTCCGCTCCGTAGTATAATAAGGTATAAGCAAGTCTACTGGACAGCTGGAGACGCCGCATACTTTGTGCTGCGTCTTTTTTGGCATGGAGGTTCGGTACATGACGGAGGGGGAGCGATGAAGGAATATCGGCATGAATTCGCGGATTACATCTATATCGCCGCATCGGCGTTCCAGCAGCTTGCCGGTCTGATTCCCGTTCGAGCCGGCTGCAACCGGGCCAAAGCGAACTATTATGTAGGTCCGCGCGTCATTGAATGCTATTCGCTGCATTTTGTGCTGGAGGGTTCAGTCACGCTATCTCAAGGCGGCCGACGCGTCGTGCTTGGGAAGGGCGATTTGTTTTGTCTTCATCCCAACCGTTCTTACACGTACTGGGTTACCGATCCGTCCAGCGCTTCGCCGCTGCGCATGTGCTGGCTGGCCTTTGAAGGAAGCCAGGCGGCAGCGCTGACCGAGCGCATCGGAATGACGGACGCTCAGCCGTATAGGCACAGCGTGTTGACCAGCGAACTGGAATCGCTGCTGATGCAGATGATGAGCAGCATGCGGCTTTCGCGAGACGGTGACGATTTGATGCTTCAGGCTTGTCTGTATCAAATGTTTTGGCAGCTTACGGCTCGCCGCGATGCGAACGGGGCTTCGGCCAAAAAGAAGGACTGGCTCGATGCCTGCGTCCAGCACATCCATGCGCATTACATGGAGGGCATTTCGGTGGCGGACGTCGTGCAAGTGGCCGGTGTGCACCGGTCGCACTTGTACAGCGAATTTCAGCGCATGTTCGGCATCAGTCCCCAGCGGTACTTAATCAAGCTGCGGTTGGGTAAAGCGGAGGAGTTATTGAGGCAGTCGGCGTATTCCGTGACGGAAATCGCGCTTTCGCTCGGTTATCCCGATTTGTATTCGTTCTCACGCGCATTTTACAACTATTACGGTGTGTCGCCCTCCGGTTATGCCGCCCAAGCGGATGAGGGCTCTTCACGTGCGGCTTCGCGCTAGAGCAGTAGCCGCCGCATAGGAGGGCCCCATGGCATGGCAGCTCCACGCTGGAAGCCTTGGTTCGCCTGATAAATGACCCAAGGCGGACGTGGAAGCACATCGCGCCGGGCTCTTGCTTTTCTTAGCTCATAATATTCAGCGACGGATTGATCCAGGGGGCGGAGGAGGCGGAGTCGGTCCGGGGGAACAGCGTTTTTTTCCTGCAGCCATACCGGCCGATTTCTCTGAGATAATAGAGGGCGCCAGGAAACGAGTACGAATCAAATTCGGCGATGAGCCTTTTGAACGGCAGGAGGAGCCGGTGCAGTCTCGGCTCCAGCTGCGCTCCTGCCGCCCGCAGCTGCGCCGCTAGACGATGCCTCGATTCGCCTTCGAGCAGCGCAGCGTACAGCTTGTTTTTTTGAAGCTGAATGTTCTGGATCGTCGACAACGACAACAAGAGGCCGGAGAGGCTTGCGCCAAAGGCTGGATGCACTCCGCGTCTCAGCTTCAGCGCAAGCAGCCATTTGGCGTACTGCTCCAATAGACGGACAATGGCCGAATCCAGCGCTTTATCGGCTTGCAGCAGCTGCAAAATAACGGTTTGCTGACGACTTGTATCGACCATGACGATTATTCTCCATCGTTTTGCTGCGTCCTGAGCTGTGTGATGGTCTCCAGTTTGCGCAGCAGGAACAGCTCTTTGAACATGAGCGTTTCCATTAATCGGCTTATCGACACGTTGAACGTAATAATCTCGTTATTCGTCGGGTCTGTCGGGTAATTCAGATGTTTTCCGACGAACGCCTGTACGTTCTCCGCCTCCGCATTGACTAGATGAGCGATCGCCATTTCTTCGAGAGCGATGGATTCCAATAAATCAATGCCCGTTTCTTCCATGCTGGGCCTGTTTTTTCCACTTGGTATTTCCGGCATCCCCACGGCGCATTCCTCTTTTCGATTGAACCTACGTATATAGTATGACGGATATGGAAAATGGTTAATATTCGCGGACCGTTGTACTGGCCTGCCCCACAACCGAAAGGACCGATGACGCTGCCCGAAATCAACATAGCGACAAGCCGGCGATACATGATGACATTTACTGAACGTGCAGGCCGGATACACGGGGTATATCGTTCTGTCTTCCCGCAGAGGTGCCGATGACGTTAGATTCATGACGTTTCCTGCCTATTTATATAGAAGGGAAAGATATGCCATTCATTCCGAAATATCCGCAGTATCTGCAGGAAATCAAGGAGGCTTGGATCTCGGACCGACGCTGGCGGAGCGGCCATCCGGGCGAGTGGACATAGGCAGCTCACCATGAGAGGCGATTCGCCGGCGCAACGCCGGACGCTGTTGGGAGCGGGCGACCGCTTCTTTTGGTTGCCCTCCAGGCAGGACGGACCGGGAGAAATAAACAAAGGTTCAGTCAAACGGGTATGTACATTCATACCATCGCCATGTATAATGCAGTTATTCATACTAAATTGATGTGAAATGTGAGTATTCGCCGGTCGGAAATGGTTTTATTACGTTTGCTGATAAAACTTATAAGATCATATGATTTGATCCGATCTGATAGTTGTGATAGTTTCAAGAAAGCGAATATGCACAATGACTACGTGGGGTGGATATTGTTGGAACTTCAAGTAACGAACAGTCCTTTTAACCAAGAGCAGGTCGAGCTGTTGAACCGCCTGCTGCCAACCTTGACGGAATCGCAGCGCAACTGGCTCAGCGGGTATTTGACCGCGCTTCAGAGCGCGGGCGCAGCTGTCGCCGGCGCCGCGCCTTTGGCCGTTTCCGCAGCCGCTGCACCTACAGCCGCACCGGAAGTGACGATTCTTTTCGGATCGCAAACCGGCAATTCCCAAGGCTTGACGAAGAAGCTTGCCAAGAGGCTGGAAGAACAAGGCTGTCAAGTGACAACCTCGTCTATGAAAGATTTCAAGCCGAATAATCTCAAGAAAGTACAGAACCTTCTGATTGTCGTAAGCACGCACGGTGAAGGGGAACCGCCGGACAATGCCGTCACCTTCTACGAATTTCTGCACAGCAAGCGCGCGCCGCAGCTGGAAGACCTGCGGTTTTCCGTACTTGCGCTCGGCGATACGTCGTATGAATTCTTTTGCCAGACTGGCAAAGACTTCGACAAGCGTCTCGAAGATCTGGGAGGCAAACGTCTCGTATCCCGTGCCGATTGCGACGTAGACTTTGCAGAAACAGCCGGCGAGTGGATGAATCAGATCGTCAGCGCGCTGAGCCACACAACGGCCGCAGCGCCGACTTCCGCAAGCGGCGCCGCATTGGCAGCCGCTGCCGGAACAGAGTCCGAATACTCGCGCTCGAACCCGTTTCAGGCCGAAGTGCTGGAGAATTTGAATTTGAACGGACGCGGCTCCGACCGGGAAACGCGGCATATCGAGATTTCGCTGGAAGGCTCGAACCTGCAATACGAACCGGGCGACAGCCTGGGCGTGTATCCGGAAAATCATCCGCGCCTGGTCGACAAGCTGATCGAAACGATGGGCTGGAACGCGGAAGAGCTGGTAGCTGTTAACAAGAGCGGCGAGCAGCGTCCGCTGCGCGAAGCGCTGCTTCGCCATTACGAAATTACGGTACTGACGAAACCGCTGCTGGAGCAAGCGGCGAAGCTGACCTCCAGCAAAAAGCTTCAGGAACTGCTCGAGCCTGGTCGCGAAGAAGAAGTAAAGACGTATATTCGCGAGCGGGATTTGCTCGACCTGGTTCAGGAATTTGCGCTGAAAGGGGTTCCGGCCGCGGAATTCGTTACACTTCTTCGCAAGCTTCCGGCACGCTTGTACTCGATTTCGAGCTCGCCGAAAGCGACGCCGGACGAGGTTCACATTACGGTGCGTTCGGTTCGCTACGAGGCGCACGGCCGCGAACGCTACGGCGTCTGCTCCGTTCATCTGGCCGAACGGACCGAGTCGGGAGCAAAGCTGCCGATATTCATTCAGCACAATCCGAATTTCAAGCTGCCGACAAGCGGGGACGCGCCGATCATTATGATCGGACCGGGCACCGGAGTAGCGCCGTTCCGCGCATTTCTTGCCGAGAGGGAAGAGACCGGAGTCGAGGGCAAGTCTTGGCTGTTCTTCGGCGATCAGCATTTCTCCACCGACTTCCTGTACCAGACCGAATGGCAGCGCTGGCTTAAGGACGGCGTCTTGTCCCGCCTTGATGTGGCGTTCTCGCGAGACACCGACAAGAAGGTCTATGTGCAGCACCGTATGATGGAGAAGAGCCGAGAGCTTTACCAGTGGCTGCAGGAAGGCGCTTATGTCTATATCTGCGGCGACGAGAAGAAAATGGCCCATGACGTTCACGCGGCGTTTGCCGCGATCCTCGAGCAAGAGGGCGGCATGAGCGCAGCGGAAGCGGCGGAATACTTGGGCCGCATGCAACAGGATAACCGTTATCAGCGGGACGTCTACTAAGATAACAGGTCCCGAAGATCGCGAGAGGAGATAGCCAGCATGTCAGATAATAACTTACTTTCACCGAACAGTGCGCCGCACAGCGACGTAGAAGATATTAAGCGCCGAAGCAATTACTTGCGAGGAAGTCTCAAGGAGACGCTGGAAGACCGGATTACCGGGTCCATCCCCGAAGACGATAACCGGCTGATGAAGTTTCATGGAAGTTACATGCAGGATGACCGGGATCTTCGCAACGAACGGCAAAAGCAAAAGCTGGAGCCGGCCTATCAGTTCATGCTGCGCGTTCGCGCCGCCGGCGGGGTCGTTACGCCGGATCAATGGCTGATGATGGACCGGATCGCGCAGAAATACGCGAACAACACGATTCGTTTGACGACCAGACAGTCGTTCCAGCTCCATGGCGTACTTAAGTGGAACATGAAGGCGACGATTCAGGAAGTCAACGAAGCGCTGCTCAGCACGCTGGCCGCTTGCGGCGACGTGAACCGTAACGTCATGTGCAATCCGAACCCGCACCAGTCGGAAGTGCATGGCGAAGTATACGAGTGGGCTTGCCGCGTAAGCAGCCATCTGGACCCGCACACGCGCGCATATCACGAGATTTGGCTCGACGAAGAGAAAGTTGTCGACAGCCGCGACAGCGAAGTACAGGAGCCGATCTACGGTCCGGTCTACTTGCCGCGTAAGTTCAAGATCGGCATCGCGGTTCCGCCATCGAACGACGTCGATGTGTTCTCCCAGGACTTGGGATTCATCGCCATCGTCGAAGACGGAAGATTGAAAGGCTTCAACGTAACGGTCGGCGGCGGCATGGGAATGACGCACGGCGATACGAAGACTTATCCGCAAGTGTCGCAGGTGATCGGCTTCATCACGCCGGAGCAAATGATCGACGTAGCGGAGAAGACGGTTACGATCCAGCGCGACTACGGCGACCGTGCCGTACGGAAGCATGCGCGGTTCAAGTACACGATCGACGACCGCGGCATCGACTGGTTCATCAATGAACTGCATGCGCGCCTCGGATGGCAGCTGGAAGCGCCGCGCCCGTATCATTTTGAATCGAACGGCGACCGCTACGGCTGGGTGAAGGGCAGCAACAACAAATGGCATCTGACGCTGTTCATTCAGAACGGCCGGATCAAAGACGAAGGCCAGCAGCAGCTGATGACCGGCTTGCGCGAGATCGCCAAAATCCATAACGGCGACTTCCGTCTGACCGGTAACCAGAACTTGGTCATCGGCAGCGTAAGCACGCAGCAAAAGAAAAAAATTGACGAGCTCGCCAAAAAATACGGCTTGACCGACGGCGTTGAAAATTCCGCGCTGCGTCAAAACGCGATGGCTTGCGTTGCGCTTCCGACCTGTGGTCTGGCGATGGCCGAGTCCGAGCGCTACTTGCCGGAGCTGCTCAGCAAGATCGAGCCGATGCTGGAGGAAGTCGGACTGCGGGACGAGGACATCGTGATCCGCATGACCGGCTGTCCGAACGGCTGTGCGCGGCCGTTTCTGGCCGAGATCGCCTTCGTGGGCAAGGCCCCGGGCAAATACAACATGTACTTGGGCGGCGGCTTTGCCGGCGAGCGCCTGAATAAACTGTACAAGGAAAATATCGGCGAGCAGGAAATTTTGGATTCCCTGAAGCCGCTTCTCACGCAGTATGCGAAAGAGCGGCGCGAAGGCGAGCACTTTGGCGATTTCGTCATCCGTGCGGGCCATATCAAGGAAGTGCGCTCAGGGCAAGACTTCCACGCTTAAGGATCATATGCGATTCACTGAAAAACCGAAGTGCCCCTGTTAGGAGCGCTTCGGTTTTTTGCATCGTGGATCCTAGCCGGATCGCGTACGTTAAGGGAATGTTAAGAAAATCTTATACTTTTATTAGACAGTGCCGGTACCTTTGCTTTACTTTGACAGCTTAAAATAAAGATACGTTGTGCACACCTAAAATCGAGCAAGGGGAACATATGAATCTGATTCACATCGTAGAGAGGTTGTTCGAGCAATATGGTTATTTGGTGCTGTTCATCGGTCTTCCGCTCGATTTCATCGTGCTGCCGATTCCGCCCGGTAACAGCACCTTGACCTATACCGGTTATTTGGCGTACAAAGGCGTTATGGATACCGCAACCGCCTTCACGGCGGCCCTAACGGGAGCGATACTGGGCGTCACGATCACTTATGGGATCGGCTACAAGCTGGGCATGCCGCTGATCGACCGCTATGGCAGGTGGCTGTCGCTGAAGCCGTCTCTCGTGGAAAAGACGCGCCGATATTATGATAAATACGGAGACAAGCTGCTGCTCGTCAGCTTTTTCATTCCCGGCGTCAGACAATTTATCGGATATTTCATCGGCATCATACGCGTGCCGTATCGCAAAGTTATTCTTTATGCCTACACGGGTACTTGCTTATGGGTCCTTGCCTTCTTTGCCATCGGGTATGCGTTCGGTGAACAGTGGCATGAAGTATTCGCACTTGTGGAAAAATATGTTAGGGTATTATTTGCCGCTGCAGGCTGCCTTTTACTTGCGCTGATCTTGTTCAAATGGCGGATGAGCAGGTCCGGGAAATGACCGGGTTCGGCTTAGAGCTATCATACGGCTGACACCCATCGAGCGGCGATTGGCGTCGTTATTCGTACTTCGTAAGCAAATAAGAGGGGACCGGTTCTTAACGGAATGGTGCGGCTGTGGAAACTGTACAGCAAGTGCGACGACTGGGACGCAGGCTTCCGCTCCGCTGTGTTCGAGGTGAGCGGATAACATCGCCATGAGACGAGGCCGAAGTCCAGTGGCTGTTTAGTAAAGCGCGTTCTACAGGCGAACAGAGTAGGAGGCGTACCATGAGGGAACTACGCTTTCAAAGTTGCGATGGTCGTCGAGAATAATGCGAAGCCGATTCATCATGGAGTCGAGCTGCTGCGGAACGACTTGCAGCGTCCACGTAATGCTGGGGAACATGATAATGGCGGTATAGAGCGCATACAGCGTCCAGAAGCGTTCCGGGACGTTCCCTTCAAAGTAGCCGTGAATTTGCCCGACGCAGAACGGAATGCTGGCTTCCCGGCTGAAATAAGCAATCTTCAGGAAATCATGGTACGGATCGCCCCAGTCATACCGGTTAAAGTCGATGGCCGCTGCGTAACGGCGTTCGTGAACGAGCAGATTGCTCGCGTGAAAGTCGTCATGCTGGAACCGGTTCGGCCGGTTCTCCATCAGCGGGAGGTGACGTTCGATAAAAGCGACGACGGCTTCCTCTTCGGGCAAACGGACGCCACATGTCTGGTAACCTTGAAATTGACGGCGATACTTCGCGGATTGGCGAATATGCCATGGCTGCAGCTCGGCCGGCGCTTCCAGTTCATGCATGAGCCGCAGCTCCCGGCCTGCTGTTACGCCGACCCGGTACTGCTCCTCCTCTGTCAACGCAGGAAGCACATCGAACGCATCCTCTCCTTCGACGTAGCGCAGCACCATATAGCATAGCTCCAGCGGCTCGATAGTCCCGAATGCGACCGGCTCCGATGTCTTGACGCCCATTGCATGGACGCGGCGGACGGCTTCGAACTCGCCCAGCTTACGCTCAAGCTGCTTGAGCGGAGCGGTGCGCAGCACGTAAACGGGCGATTCCTGGGATGGCTCGAAAATCAAATATTTCCCGTCGAAGGAATAGCCCTTGTGAATTTTTGAAACGGCTGCAGCATGACGCAAGCTTGCGATGTACTCGTGAATGACGGATAAATGAATCTGCTCTTCAGTTGGCATGGAATTTCTCCCTTCATAACGGCGCTGGAAAGACAACGAAAGGAAGGTGCTCCGATCGCTGGACACCTTCCGCTCGAACAGTATACCATATCTTGGAATTCGGTCAAGACTTCGATTGCTAGACTTCGTTTGCCATCGGAGCCACGAATAGAGGATTCGCCATACACATGCTGCGCAAGTGGCAACCAGCCCGGTAGGGACATGGCTCCGAGTAAAGTATTGCTCCGTATTCATTTTACGGAATATAATGGGTGTGGCGCGGAGGTGACCTGATGGAGAAGTATCAAACGCTGATTGGCGTGGTGTTGGAGAAACTGGACCAAACGTATAAAGACCTGAAGTTCAACTATGAAGGATTGGACGGGATCCTGCAATCGCATACGGAGGAAGAACGGCAAGGCACGCCGGAACTACTCACAATCACTGAGCTGCGGCAAACGTACGAGGACCTCATGCGAGCTTTGGAGCACCGGCTTCCGGGGATTAAAGACTGACGAGACGGACCGTACTTTTCTTGATCCAGGGGAGGATAGCGCATGGGGATTTTTGACGGATTGATGGGAAATGCATCGGAAGTGAACGTTGCGGACGTTCAGAAGGAATACGGAAGAATACTCGCCAAGTCGGAAAAAATCGAGAAGGCGTATAAACTGATCCGCGATATGTTCATTTTCACGGATAAACGTCTCATTCTCGTTGACAGACAAGGGCTGACTGGGAAAAAGGTTGAGTATCATTCGATCCCATACCGGGCGATAACCCACTTCAGCATCGAGACGGCGGGGCATTTGGATTTGGACGCTGAACTGAAAATTTACATTTCCGGAAGCCATGCGCCCGTCGAGAAAAAGTTCAACAAGAGCCTCGATATTTATGAGCTGCAAAGCGTGCTGGCCGAGTTTGTGGCCAAATAAACCGTTCGCCGGTTACAGTAACAGCCGAATGAAACGCGGCGGGTATCAGGCTGTTAAGCCAAGCAAATCGAATAGGCTATGGAGGGGAAACCATCGTTGGGAGATGGTTTTTTTTTTCGTTATCCCGTAGTAAGCAGTAAATGAATACCAAATACATATTTACAAACCGATGGTCGGTATGTATAATGAGTTCAAGAGGTGATGCAGATGAAACAGGAAGAACGCAGACAAAAAACAATGGAGCTGCTCCTTCAAACGGTGAAGAAGCTGATTGCCGAGAGCGGCTGCGAATCGATTACGATGAAGCATATCATGGAACAATCCGGCTTATCGAAAGGGGCGATCTTTCATTACGTCGATAGTAAAGAGGAATTGTTCGCGAAGGTGCTCGAACAACGGCTCGATGATATCGACGAACGGTTCGCACGGAAAGCCGAAGAGAGCGACCAAAGCGCAGCCGGTCCGTTGAGCCAAATTACGGCGAGGCTGCCAGAGCTCGAAGAGGGGGACGAGATCACGAATCGCGTCATCGCCTACTTGGTCGGTCGAGCCGGAATTCCAGCGGTGAACGATATTTTGCGCCGGTTCTATGAATCGTCGGTGCAGCGCTCCATAACGTGGATCGAGGCTGGACAGCGCAAAGGCGTGCTCTCCGCCGACATTGACGCCGCCAAGACGTCGGAGCTGTTCGTGCTCATCTCCTTCGGCATCCGCATGCGTACGGTAATCGGAGAGCGTACGGATCATGCGTTTCGTACCGCCGATTATGCAGCGCTCATAGGCGAGTTGCTAGGCATTCCAACGGAAAAAGGGGAACACTAACATGTCCTTCTGGTTATTTCTTCACGTATTTGGTGTCATCTTGTTTGTCGGCAATATTATAACGGCCGCATTCTGGAAGGTTCGGGCGGATCTCGGAGGTCATCCGGAGGTCATTCACAGCGCCGCCCGCAACGTCATGCTGGCGGATTATTGCTTTACACTGCCGGGATTGCTGCTTATTATCGTTTCCGGCAGTTTGATGGCGGTGCAAGGGGGGCATTCGATAGCCGGGTTTAACTGGCTGACGTCCTCGCTGATCCTGTTTGCGGTCACGGGCATCATTTGGCTGGCTGTCTTGATTCCGCTGCAGCGCCGGATGATTCGTTACAGCAGGGAAGCGATCGGCGCAGGCCGGATTTCCGCGGACTACAAGAAGGCTTCGAAGTCGTGGGCTATTTACGGGACGGCGGCGACGCTGCTGCCGGTCGTTATTCTTTATTTGATGATCAGCCAAAGTATATAATGGGGAGAGAAGCGCATGATACCGTTTATCGTCATGGTCGGGACATTTATTCTGCTGTATGGAGCCGGACTTTCGGGATGGTCGTATATGAGCGATTGGCATACGCCGCTTCAATACGCCGTTGCCGCCATGCTGCTCATTGCCGCATCCGCTCATTGGGGGAAACGCAGGCCGGATTTGATCCGGATGGTACCGGCTGGATTGCCTAGGCCAGGCACGATTGTGACGCTCACGGGCCTAGCCGAAATTGCCGGCGCGCTCCTGCTGCTGTACCCGCCAACGGCATATATGGCGTCCATCGGCTTAGCGCTGTTGCTCGTGGCGATGTTTCCCGCGAATGTCCGCGCTGCAAGGAGCCATATTACGCTCGGCGGGAGAGCGCCGACGCCGTTAGGCTTACGAACGGCGCTGCAATTCGTGTTCATTGCCGCCATCCTGCTTGCCGGTTGAGTGGAGCTCGCCGGCCTGAACGGCCGACGGGTTCCCGCACAGGCTCGGCTTGGGAACCCGCCGGTCATAATCCGTTCGTCCGCCGAATATGAAGTATAAGCCAGGCCCGTACGATATTCGCATCTTGCGCCGCATCATGTACGCTGCAACACATCCACGAAGAGCTCCGATGAGATTCCGATGGTTAGGTTTAACCGATGAGGAGGATGCTGTGATGGAGAAAGTTCGTTTTGTGATGATCGGTGTCGGAGGAATGGGAAGGAGCCACATTCAGAAGCTGCTGCAAGTGCCCGAAGCGGAAATTGCAGCGCTTGCGGACCCTTCCATAGCGTCGCTTGAGGAGGCAAAACGAAGGTTTCCGCAGCTTGCCGAAGTGCCGGCCTATGCGGATTACCGCGAGGCGCTGTCGCGCACGGCTGCGGATGCCGCCGTCATCGTCACGCCGCACAGTCAGCATTTAGAGCAAGGAATGGCTTGTCTTGACGCAGGGCTTCACGTGCTGATGGAGAAGCCTTTTGTCGCGGGCTCGGAGAACGCGCAGCGCATCATCGAGCATGCGGAAGCTTGCAACAAGCACTTGGCCGTGGCGTATCAGCGCCATGTGCTGGGGCCGTTTCTGTACCTCAGAGATGTGGTGCAGCGCGGGGAATTGGGCAGCATCCGTTATGTATGCGCTTACCAGGCGCAGCGATGGATGCAGGCAACGGCGGGAACGTGGAGACAAGACCCCGCCTTGTCATGCGGCGGACAGCTGAACGACTCCGGCAGTCATCTGCTCGATGTTGTGCTGTGGGTTACCGGACTCGAGCCGCAAGCTGTATCGGCCTGCATCGACAACCGGGGAACGCCGGTCGATATCGACTCGGCGGTGACAGTTCGGTTCGACGGCGGCGCGATCGGTACGTTCAATGTCGTCGGCAGCGCGAGCATCGGCTTGTATGAAGATGTCACGTTCCATGGCGACAAAGGTACGGCGATGTACCGGAACAATACGCTGCTCATCGCCCGGGAGGGACAAAGCCAGCCCGTAGCGATTGCCGCCGATGAATTCCCCGCCTCTTCCGATCCGGACAAAGACTTTGTCGAACTCATTCTCGGACGCAAAGAAGAAGCTGCGGCTCCCGCTTCCTGCGGTCTTCGCATCGCCAAGCTGACGGAGGCCGCTTGGACAAGCGCAGCGAACGGAGGGCAGTGGATTACGCTATGATCGGATTATCGGTTAACAGAAGAAGGAGGTTGAATAGGCCGCATGTCCAGCAGAATTGGCGTTAGGCTAACGCAAGGCGTTGCGATGGCCAAAGAACCGGAGCAATGGCAGGAATGGTTTCATTGGCTGAAAGCGGCCGGATTCGGCTATGTCGATTTGCAGTCGATTACGAAAGAGACGCTGGCGGCTTTATCCGAGGCAGGCTTGTCGCTCGGCAGCTTCGACGCCCGCAAAGTGCCGCAGCTGCTCAGCAGGGACGAGGACAAACGCAGCGTTGCTGTGCAGGAGCTGACGGACCAGCTCTCCGAGGCGGCCGGGCTCGGGGCGACGACCTGCTTCATGTGCCTTGTGCCGGAGCAGGCGGCGACGCCGCTAACGGAATCGTTCGGCCTGTTCTGCGGCGTGTTCCCGGCCATTGTGGAGCATGCCGAGCGGCTGGGGATCAAGCTTGTGCTCGAGGGCTACCCGGGACCTGCTCCTTATTATCCGACGCTTGGCTGCACGCCGGAGATGCTGCGCGCGATGTTTGCCGCAGTACCGTCTCCCGCGCTATGTGTCAATTACGACCCGTCGCATCTGGTTCGTCTCGGCATCGACTATATCCGCTTCTTGCGCGAGTTTGCAGACCGGATCGCCCATGTTCACGCCAAGGATTGTGCGATTCTTGACGAAAGCGTCTACCTGTACGGCCGTTCGCAGCGTCCGGTATTTGCGAAGCCTCCCAAATTCAGCGAAGGTCCGTGGCGTTATACGATCCCCGGCGACGGGAATGTTCATTGGCAGACCGTCGCATTCGAGCTGGACCAAACGGGCTACCGAGGACCGGTCTGCATCGAGCTGGAGGACCACCGTTATACGGGCTCGGTGGAGGCGCATCGCAGAGGGCTCATCCAAGCGTTAGCCCAGCTCCATATGTTCACATAACGATTCAGGATCACAAATAATAGGGATATCGGACATGCGCATCGGATTGCCGACGTGCAGCCAATATCCCTGTCTTCATATTCAGCCGCGTCCGAATGTAAGTGTAGAGGCTGATGGGTCATAACCTAATTCAGATCGGTTACGCCTTTGCTGTTCAGCTTGCCATCCCAGAAGGTCAGCTTGGCGGTACCGCCGTTCTTGCCTTGATATTGATACACCGCTTGGTGATCGTTCAAGGAAACGAGCTTGCCTAGACCGATCTTGGTGGATACTTCGTCGTATGTAGCGTTCAGTTCTATGGAGTCAATCTGCTGCTTGGTTACATACGGCACTTCTTTGGCTCCGGCAGGCGGCGCAGGAATCACAGGCTTTGGCGGTGCTGGCGTCGATTGTTCCGGCGCAGGTGTTGTCGGTGCAGGCGTCTGTTGCGCCGGCGGATTCGTTGTCGGGTTCGTAGCGGGCGGAGTGGTATCCGGCGCAGGGTTCTGAGCAGGCGGCGTCGTTTCGGAATTGGGAGCGGTAGGGGCCGGAGCTGCGGATTGGTTTGGAGCAGCGGCGGAGCACCCGGCGGCAGTGAGTAGTACAGCAATGGCAATGACAAGTTTTTTCATAAAATTATTCCTCCTCTTGTTGTTACTGTCATTCGACGGATACAACAACTATATCGTCGATCGTCTCCTTTATCTCATCGAATCACCTCACTTTATCTATTATTACGACAAAAGACGTAGAATAGTTTCAAATAATAGACAAAGATTTGTCGAATGTCAAGCGGGAACGTTTGGCAAAATCCGGCGTTGGCGGTTGATGAAGCCGCCGTTATGCTCTATCATCTATAAGATAACCAGGCACAAGAAAAAGAAGATTGCAGTCGTGGTCGTGGCGGCAGGCGGGGAGAACTCGTTCGCTGTCATGATTGCCCGAGCCGGAACTGGATACCGGAAGCTCGAGGTATGCCGCCGAAATCGGCATCGTCGGAACATAGCTGCCGGGACCGGTAGCGGCCGGATGAATAGAACATGCAAGGAGATGATAGCAATGAACCAAGGATACGACGTTAGCCCTATACTGCGGTTGCATTATGATATCGAACCGATGAACGTAACGCCGCAGAAGGGCGGATGGGCCGCGTTGGCGTTCCGAGTGACGTGTGCTCATGGGCGTTCGTACTTTCTGAAAATGTACGAGAAGAGCAGAGCGTCAACCGCCAAGTGGACGGCTCTGATCGATGTTTATATGCCGGTCATGGAATGGCTGAGGCATCACAGCCGACTGCAAGGGAGCGTTCCCGTGCCCGTTCTGACGAATAACGGCCGGTTTCAATGCGAGGACGAACATGGCGTCTATTTACTCTACGACTACATTGATGGAGAAACGATCGGCGAACGGGCGTTGAGCGAGATGCAATTCAGCCGGCTTTCGGAGCTGATCGCAGAGCTGCATGCTTACGGCGAAGAAATTCCCGTGCCGACGGAAGCGCTCAAGGAAACGTTCGACGTGCCGTATTTGCAGCCGCTACGCAGCGTCATCGATACGGAGCTTTACGAACTGCCAGCGGATGTCCAAGCGGTGCTGCAGTCCTATACGCCGCAGCTTCAGGAAGCACTCCTTACGGTCGAGCAGTTGTCGGCCGTCTTGAAGGAAAGGACGCTGCCGATGGTTTTATGCCATACGGACATACATAACTGGAATCTGATGCAGTCCGGAGACGAGCTCCTGTGGATCGATTGGGAAGGGCTGCGACTGGCGCCGCCGGAAGCGGACCTGATGTTCATGGCGGAGATGCCGTATTACGACCGGTTTCTGTGCGAGTACCGCAAACGGCATGCCGGGTATGAAGTAAATCGCGAAGCGCTGCATTTTTACCAGGGGAGACGCAAGCTGGAGGATATATGGGAATTCATCGAGCAGCTACTGCAGGACAAGCAGGATGAGCAAGACCGCGCCGATACATTGCACAGCCTGCAGAAAGAGCTGAAGAGCCTGGACGCATAGGCGGCTAGACCTCGGCGTTGTCCGCGAAAAATGTATTTGACATCGCCTTGTCTTCACGCTACTATTACATAAAATAACAAACCGAATCAGGCGATGATGAGAAGAGTAAGTAAGAAGCGGCGTTCACAGAGAGCTCCAGCACGGTGAAATGGGGCAGCGGCGTTCTTAACGAAAAAAACCTCGGAGCTTCATATGGAATTGGGCGCAGCGCTCAAGGATGGTATGACGGGATCTCCCGTTACAGAGATAGGGTATAAGCGTAATGGCCGTACCCGAAGAGGCGAATAGGGCAACCTGTTCGCGAACAGAGGTGGTACCACGACGCTAACCTAAGCTCTCGTCCTCAAGATGACAATATCTTGCGGACGAGAGCTTTTTTTCATTTATTCCAAACCAAACCAGAGGTGATGAAACGATGCATTGGGCTTACAGCACAGCAAACCGTTTAATGGAGCAGCATCCGGATCGAGGCACGTTCGTGTGCGCGTCGGGGATCAGCCCGTCAGGCGCGGTGCACATTGGCAATTTCAGAGAGATCGTAACGACTTATTTTGTCGCGAGGGCGCTGGAGAAGTCCGGGAAGCGTGTGCGGTTTATTTTTTCGTGGGACGACTTCGACCGGTTCCGCAAAGTTCCTGCCGGGATCGATCCCGCCTTCGAACAATATATCGGGATGCCTTACACGGAAGTGCCGTGTCCATACGGATGCCACGAATCCTACGCGGAGCATTTCGAGCGGCAGTTTGAGCAGGCTTTGATGCCATTCGGCATCCGGCCGGAATTTATATACCAGAGCCGGGAATACCGGTCGAAAAAATATAATCCGTCCATCATCCATGCGCTCAAGAATCGGAGAGAGATTTACGATATCGTCATGGCCTATAAAACAGGCGAAGCCAGCGCAGAGGAACGGGAACGTTACTATCCGGTTCATGTATACTGCGAGTCTTGCCGGAAAGACACCACCACGGTCCAATCGTTCGACGAACCGTCGAGCATGCTGAAATATCGCTGTCATTGCGGACACGAAGCTGCGGTATATATGCCGGAGGCAACCAACATCAAGCTGCAGTGGAAGGTGGATTGGCCGATGCGCTGGGGAGTCGAGGGCGTGCTGTTCGAGCCGGGCGGCCGCGACCACTCGTCGGAAACCGGCAGCTATCAAGTGTCCAAGACGATATCGGAACATATATTCGAGAATGCGCCACCGATGTATTTACCTTATGAATTTATTGGCATCAAGGGCAGCCATGCCAAGATGTCCAGCTCTTCCGGACAGAACTATACGCCTGACGATTTGCTCGACGTGTACAGCCCGGAGCTCATATTGTTCATGTTCGCCAAGTACCAGCCGGGCGCCGGCTTCCATATCGGGATGGATGAAGACGTCATTCGAAATTATTCGGAATACGAAAGATACCGTGAAGCGTATGATTCCGGCACGTTGACGGGCGACGTGAAGGAAGCGATGGAACTCTCCGTGTTACCGGGGCTAAGGAAGAAGACGCCGAAATTCGGCCACGTATCGAGCATACTGCCTCTTGTCGATTTCGACGCGGATCTGTTGAAGGACATTTTATCGCATAGCGGCGAAAACTACACGACCGGGGAGCTGGAGCCTTACGTTAAGCGGGCGGAGCATTGGATCAAGCGCTGGTGTCCCGAAAAGCAAATAACAGTCAATGAATATCCGAATTCCGCCTATTATGATGCGTTAAGCTCGACGGAGCGCAGCTGGATCGAAGCATTCTGCCGGCTGTTGACACGTCCCGAACTGGAAGGCGAATTGTTAATGGAGCAAATCTACGCGATCTGTCATCATGAAGATAAAAAGGTGATGAAGGCCAATCAAAAACGGTTATTTACGATCGTGTATCAACTGGTATTAAACCAAAATGAAGGACCTCGCATTCCATGGCTCATTCAAGCGGTCGGCGTAAACAAATTGCTGGCTCTGATGGAAGGGAACACGTAACTAGCGCAACGAAAAAGATCGCATTCGCACGGAGAACGCATCCGAGGGTGCGGTCTTTTGGCGCGGGCGGGAGGAACGAAGAATTCAACCCAAAAGCTCAATTTGGGGTTGACGAAGGCGAAAGCATAGGTTAAATTATAAATGTAAATATACTTATAGGGGTATATGTATATAATCCGAAAGGAGATGGTGTTTAGCCGCGCTGATCATTATATGAATAGGAAATGCATCATTTTTTTTGTATGTATATATACCCCATAGAGTATTTACTCGATTCTAAGGAGGACGAACCCATGACAACGCAAGCGCAAGTGCATGGCATGAGCGCCGCGCAGCTCGCCGCAAAAATCGTTCGGCATGAGCCGGTATTTATATTGGATGTGCGCAACGAAAACGATGTTCGCGATTGGAGTATCGAAGGGAACCGAGTGGAGCTGCTTAACATTCCGTATTTCGAGCTGCTCGACAATGTGGAGGCCGTCCTGAAGCAGGTTCCTCTCGATCGGGCCGTGATCGTCGTATGCGCGAAGGAAGGCTCCTCGATCTTTGTCGCGGAACAGTTGGCAGCGCAAGGCTACCGCGATGTCTCCTATTTGATCGGAGGAATGAAAGCTTGGAGCGAGCATCTGGAACCGGTGAAAATCGCCGACTTGAAGGATGGGGGCGCACTGTACCAATTCATCCGGATCGGCAAAGGATGCTTGTCCTATATGATCATTTCGGATGGTGAAGCGGCGGTTATCGATGCCGTGCGCATGACCGATGTGTTCGAGCGGTTCGCCGCCGCGCATGGCGCAGTCATCACGCATGCGATCGATACGCATCTACATGCCGACCATATATCCGGGGGGAGACAGCTGGCCGAGCAAGCCGGAGCCTTGTACTGGCTTCCGCCGAAAGACGCGGAAGAAGTCGTCTTCCCGTACGAGAAGCTGGAAGGTATGTCCGAGATCGCCGTAGGGCGCTCTCAAATTCGGATCGAACCGTTCTATTCGCCGGGGCATACGATTGGCAGCACTTCGCTGGTCGTCGATAATCAATATTTGCTATCCGGCGATATCTTATTCGTCCAATCGATCGGACGCCCCGATCTGGCGGGCAAAGCGGACGATTGGGTGAGCGATCTGAGAACGACGCTGTATGAGCGGTACAAGCGGCTGCCGCAGCATTTGATCGTGCTGCCCGCTCACTTCGGCAAGGCCGCGGAGCTGGGCGAAGACGGCAAAGTATGCGCTCGCCTCGGCGATTTATATGCAGCTAATCCGGGGTTAAACATACCGGATGAAGCGGAATTTCGCATGACGGTGACCGAACAGTTGCCGCCGCAGCCCAACAGCTATCAAGAAATCCGGCAGACCAATATGGGGAAGCTTACGCCGACTTTGGAGCAGCAAAGAGATATGGAGATCGGGCCGAACCGTTGCGCTGTCCATGATGCATAGCTTGCCTTAATGAAAGAAATGAAAGGGTGAATCTACAACGATGACCAAGTTACAAGTGAACCGGACGCTGGAATGCGAGGGATTGGCTTGCCCGCTGCCGGTCGTGCGGACGAAAAAAACGATCGACGAAATGAGCGCAGGCGAAGTGCTGGAAGTGAGGGCGACCGATACAGGCTCGATCGCAGATTTGAAGAGCTGGTCCGGCCGTACCGGGCATCACTATTTGGGAATGAAGGAAGAGGGGGGCGTGTTTCGCCATTACATCCGCAAGGCGGAGCCGTCAGATACGAAGCCGGAACAAACGTATCCGCACACGGCCGGAAATGAGGAGGTACATGCGAAGCTTGCTTCGGGTGAGCCGGTCACGGTGATCGATGTCCGCGAACCGGCCGAGTATGCGTTCGGTCGCATTCCGGGAGCTGTCTCGATTCCGCTCGGTCAGTTGGAGCAGCGGCTGGACAGTCTTGATTCGGAGGCAGTCTATTACGTTGTGTGCCGTACCGGAACGCGAAGCGACATGGCTTGCCGCATCATGGCGGATAAAGGATTTCGCAGCGTTCACAATGTGCTGCCGGGCATGTCGCTGTGGACGTACGATCTGGAGCGGGATTCATCGGGACAATAGTTATATCAGCATGTCCAGCCGTGCAGCGGGCGTGAACCGATCTAAAACAGCAGAGGAGAGATGACGAATGGCACACTTGATCGTCGACGCCAAAGGACTCGCATGCCCCATGCCAATCGTCAAAGCGAAAAAAGGGATGGATACGCTCGCGTCCGGGCAGCTGATGGAGCTGCATACGACGGATAAAGGGTCCATGAACGATTTTCAGACATGGGTTAGGCAGACGAAGCATGAGCTGATTGAAGCGAAGGAAGACGACGGCGTATTTGCTTTTATCGTAAAGAAAGGGTAGGCTGCATGCAGCGCGGCAGGAAAGCTGCTGTGAGGATACGGCTGCCGCCGACGAGCGAGATGGCACAGGTTCGCCCGATCGCCGCGCAATGCCGGAACGGATTTACATGCATCGAAGACAAGAAACACATTAAAAGCTCGCATGAGGGGCGTTCGCCGCCAAGATCCTCGTTGCGGGCTTTTTGTCATTAACCATTAACCGGCAGCGCGGCCCGGCTTACCCGGCACGAATGGCTGCAAGACCGCAATTCAGAAGAAATGTGCCGCAGCGATTTGTTTTATCATAATGTAGCAAGCAAATGATCTATTATTCTTAGCTGAAGAAGGAGTTGGATCCCTTTGGATTCGCAACAAATAACCGCCAAGGCACCAGGCTTGTTTCGCAACCGCTTCATTCAGACGATCATTATGTCGAATGTGCTGCTGCAGATCGGCATATGGGTGCGGAATTTCGCGATACTGCTGTACGTCGCCGAGAAAACGAGCAAAGATCCGTACGCGATTTCGCTCATCAGCGTGGTTGAGTTTGCGCCGATCTTCCTGTTCTCGTTCATCGGCGGCACCTTCGCCGACCGGTGGAAGCCGAAGCGGACAATGATCTGGTGCGATGTGCTGTCCGCCGTATCCGTGTTCGCAGTGCTCTTGACGATCCATTACGGTTCATGGTATTCCGTTTATTTCGTCACGTTCATTTCGGCGATCTTGTCGCAGTTCTCGCAGCCGTCCGGAATGCGCCTCTTCAAGCAGCATGTGCCAGAAGAGCAAATGCAGCAAGGAATGGCATTGTTCCAGTCGCTAATGGCGATCTTTCTGGTGCTCGGTCCGATGCTGGGGACGTATGTATATACGAACCTCGGCCTGGAGACCTCAATCGCTTTTATGGGCTTTATTTTCCTGCTGTCCGCCCTCGTGCTCGTCCGGCTTCCCAAAGATCAAGACGAGCCGCGAGCGGAAGCGGGGAAAGGCCAATTCCGCAAAGAGCTTGTCGAAGGCTTTCGTTATGTATGGCAGAGCCAGGTGCTGCGGGCACTAGGCCTAGCTTTCATCCTTGCGGGTCTGGCTGTCGGCGCCGCGCAAGCGCTCAATCTGTTTATCGTGACCGAGAAGCTGGGGAAGACGGAACAGTTTTTGCAATATTTGCTGATGGTGAACGGAGCGGCCATGCTGCTCGGCGGGGGCATTGTCGCGGCGTTCTCGAAACGGGTCGCCCCGCAGCTGCTGCTGGCGATCGGCATGCTCATCAGCGCGATCTGTACGGTCATCGTCGGCTACTCGACGTCGGTTCCGGTCACGCTCGCCGCGCAATTCGTGAACGGGTTTGCGTTTCCGTGTATTCATATCGGGATCAGCACGATGATCCTGAAATGGTCGCATGAATCCATCGTAGGCAGGGTGAACGGGGTGCTTAACCCGATGTTTATGGGCATGATGGTCGTCTCCATGTCATTCGCGGGCGTGCTGAAGGGTGCGTTTCCGCTGGAAGCGATCTTTACGGTTGCCGGTTGCCTGTTCATGGTTGGAGCGATGACGATGCTGCCGATTATGAAGCATAAATCTCCCGTCAACGAACCTGCTTCATTGCCCGTTCAGGAGAGCCATGCCTAGGCGCGTCGGCGTAAATTCGTAGTTCCAACGTATAACAGAATGTGGTAGTCCAATCCCTGAGGCCTTATGGCATCAGGGATTTTTGTGTCCTATTGCAAGCTGCCGCCGGTGTGGTCATCATGTCTGCATTTTGCCGAAAATCCGAATGATTTTGTTAATCGCATAATCGAGATCGATTCGATCGTCTTCGGCGAGACCGGCCACCCGTTCGCTGAACAAGTGATGAAATTCCTCCCAATGCTCCGTTACCCGCGTTTTGCCTTTTTCGCTGAGCAGCAGCTTGATTGATCGTTTGTCGGCGTTGTCTTGCGTTTTCAGCACATATGCCTTCTCTTCCAGCTTGGCGATCAGCGGGGTCAGCTGCTGCTTGGAAATACGGATCTGCTTGGCAAGCTGTGTCAATGAGATGCCGGCGCTGGTGTGATACAGCTCTTCCAATATATGAAGCTGCAAATGGGTTATGTCGGAGGCGTTGGCCTTGGCGGCGCTCTTCGACAGAGGCTTGTTCAACTTATTGTAGGCGAGCGAGAGCATCCGTGAGAAATTGCCGCTGATTTGATCGGGTGTGATTTGCAAATCGTATACATTCCTTTACTATATGATATAAAATGGATTTGACCTCAGTCGTGATTTGACTTATGATATTAACGAAAATACAACTTAATTATACACGGAAACATAGAGGTTTGCACGAATAATAGTAAATAAATATGTATTAAAATTAAACAAATTACGATATCCCATCATGGAGTAAAGGAGCAATTCAAATGAATGCATCCCGATTAACGTTCGGCATTTATCCGCTTGGTGTGGCTGGTACCCCTACCGGATTGGCTGTCGGGCCGAAGGACGATTATGCTCAAATTCAGTCCGCGCTGCGAGATCTTCGCGGAGAAACGAACGTTGTGCTGCCGCGGAACTATATGATTTACACCGGGCCAGCGTCTACAGCCAAGCTTCAGTCTATCGCGGAAACGTACTTGCATAACGGCCAGCTCGGTGACTTGACGATAGGCTGTATGCAGACGCCGGACATCGATCTTCCGGGCTGGCTTGAATTTGTGAGAACGCTCATTCGGCAGTATGGCGTGCATCTGGCTTCGCTGCAAATTACGAACGAACCGAATTTGACGTTTATGGAAGGCTCCAAGCCGTATGTGCTGCAAGCGCTCGTGGAAGGTGTGTTGGCGGCGAAGCGGGAGGCGCGCGAGCTTGATCTTCCGCTGCACATCGGATTCGGCTCAGTGCCGGAAAGCCCCGTAGCGCTGCCTCACTTTTGGGAGCGGCTCGCCGAGCTTGGCGGGAACGATTTTGTGAATGCCATTGATTTTGTAGGACATAATTTTTATGTGGACGTATTCGAGGAGCCGCTTGACTTGAAAGACATACCGGCTTCCGTGGAACGGACGCTTCGCGATTTGAGGGAGAAGCATTTGGTCGCTGCGGGTATCCCGGCGGCGGTACCGATCCGGGTCACCGAGAACGGCTGGCCTACAGGGCGAAATCCGTTCGTCCAAGCGGAAAGATCGTATGAACGGCAAGCCGCCGTGCTGGAGACCGTGATTCGGACGGTGGACCGGCTGCGGGAGGAGCTCCATATTACCCAATATGTCCTGTTCGGACTGAGGGATGCGGACAGCTCCAAGGACGATTTGTTTCATCAATTCGGCATCGTACGGGACGATTATTCGCCGAAACCGGCTTACGACACGTTCAAGCGGCTGATTCGGGAGTTGGGAAATTAACCGTAAAGTTGGTCTTCGGGTACACTCATCCCGCGGCTGAACAAGCATAGCTTTTGCAGCAGCGTTCGTGTGTATTCCATAGGATGACGCACATGATCGTTGCTTGCCGTCAACCGGCTTGCCATGATGCTATCGCCCCTTCCATGGAGGTGGTCAGGTGCTGGCCGGGCTCGCGATTTGCAACGAAGGGGTGGGATGAAGGCGCATTCTCCAGCCGCTTCCATGGATATATTAAGTCATAGGAACGTACCGTGAAAGCGTGTACAATGAGTGGTATATACACCTGCGATCACTTCACGAGGCTGCCACCAGCTCGTTTGGAAAGGTTGGATTCCTATGACTATGAACAATAAAAAGACTCGACTGCGCCGCCTGGCTTCTACGGTTTGCGCCGCGCTTCTGGTATCCAGTATCGTTGCAGCTATGCCTGCATCCGCACGCGAAAGCTCGTTTACGCGCGGCGGGGTAGGGCCGCTCTACTGGAGCACCTATGAATATCAATATACGAAAGACGCTCCGATGGACGAGCGCGAATGGAAAAAAAATATCGATTGGATTGCCGCCGAGTACAAGTCGTACGGCTACGATATGATCGTATCCGACGGCTGGATCGAAGGCGCGCAGCGTACAAATAAGAACGGTTACATTGTATCCCATAACGACGGCTGGAAGCATGATTGGGCGTACTGGGCCGATTATATCCAGTCCAAAGACATGAAGCTCGGCGTCTACTACAACCCGTTGTGGGTGACGCGCAGCGCTGCCGGCGACGCGTCCAAGACGATTGTCGGGACAAACTATAAAGTAGGCTCGATTGCGTCCTCCGACGACAAGTTCAATGACGATTTATACTGGGTCGACGTTACGAAGCCCGGAGCCAAGCAGTACATTCAAGGATACGTCGAGTATTTCAAGAAGATGGGCGTGAAATATTTGCGCATCGATTTCTTATCCTGGTATGAGACGGGCGTCGATAAGGGAAGGAAGATCGGGAAGGCTCACGGCGTGCAGAACTACCAGACCGCCATGCGCTGGATGCATGAAGCCGCGGGTGACGAGATGGAGATCAGTCTCGTGATGCCGCACCTAGACAATCACGGAACCAGCGAGTTGCCGTACGGCGACATGGTCCGGATTAACGAAGACCTTGCGCATGGCGGCTGGGAGAACTTGAGCGGCCAGCGCCAAACCTGGAGAAGCGGCTGGTCGCAGTGGGCCAATCCGTTTCTCGGATTTACCGGCTTCTCCGACATTGCAGGCCGCGGCTCCCAAATGATTCTGGACGGAGACTTCCTGCGGATGAACACGTTCAAGAACGATGAGGAACGCAAATCCGCGATTTCCTTGTTTACGATGGCCGGTTCGCCGATCGCCATTACGGATCAACATTCTACGATTGGCAGCACCGGAAAGTTTTACAAGAACGAAAACATGCTGTCGCTTCATCGCCAAGGCTTCGTCGGCAAGCCGCTTTACTATAACGGCAATTCGTACAGCGAAGATTTTTATGCGCGCGATTCGGAGCGCTGGCTCGGCCAACTGCCCGACGGATCCTGGGTCGTTGGGCTGTTTAACCGCTCCGATCAGACGGCGGTCCGCAAGATCGACTACCGTGATCATCTCGGTCTCGGCAGCGCGGCCTCCACGAAAGAGCTGTGGACGAACCGGCAGCTTGGAGCTTTGTCCGCTTATGAGCCGTCATTGCCGGCTCACGGGACAAGCGTTGTGCAGATTACCCCGAACGGGCCGCATGCGCGCTATCAGGCGGAAGTGGCGACATGGCTCGGCGGCACGCATTTTAACAACAATCATAGCGGTTACAGCGGCTTCGGCTTCGTCGACGGCCTCGGCCACACTGGCGCGAAGCTGGTCGTCGCGGTGCAAGCGCCAGCCGACGGCACATACCGTATGAACTACCGCTACGGCAATGCGACAGGCGCAGTAAGTACGATGCAGGTGAGCACAGCGGACGAGCAGGGGCGCGTCGTCCAGACGGGCAAGACGGTTACGTTCCCGCAAGCCGCCAAGTGGAGCACGTGGATGACCAAGCAAGACACGGTCAAGCTGCGTCAAGGCGTCAACCTGCTGACGCTCGAGCGGACGGCGGGCGACCGCGGAGCCATTAATCTCGACTACATTGAACTGCAGCATGTGCGATAACCGGCGTTCCTAGAGAAGCACGCCATCGCGATACGGGGTCCTGAACGGTCCGAACGTGCAGTTTCATAAGCAACTGTTGTAAGGGACATCTGTTGAGTGGAACGGATGTCCTTTTTTTTGAACCTCACAACAAACGGCGGCGAAAAAAAGTTTCTATGGAACCGCGAATATAGTTAACATAAAATTATTATGTATATTATATTGTAATATCCCGGCATGCTGAGCCACCAAACAAGCTTCCATTTGTAAGCGCTTTAATAAAATCCGCAGTCACAGTCTATTCTATCGACCTCGGTGTCCGTTATTTACAAATTCTTCACGTCTTGCAAACATTGCGCGAACATTGTCGGGCTATGCTTGGTGATGTCCAAGTCTTAGGATGACGGGATGATAAAACCTGGGGGGCTGTAAACATGAGAAGGAAGACAACAATGACACTGGCCGTAAGTATGGCCGTCGCGGCGGCTTCCGCATTGTCGGGCTGCGGAAATGCGAATAACGGTGGCGAAGCGGCGGGGCAGAAGAACGTAGCCGCAGACACGGCGGAATCGGCTAAAGCCGTCGATACGACGCCGGTGACGCTCAAGTTCGCCGTACACCTGCCGATTAACGACGAGTTTAAGAAGCTGTACATCGAGCCGGTGCAGAAGAAGTATCCGCACATCACGCTGGAGCTGTTCAGCGCGAGCTCGTTTGCAGCTTACGACAAGCTGATCGCGGCGGGCGAGCTTCCGGATTTGTACATCTCGTTTAACGGCAATATGCCCGGTCTCAAGGAACGCGGCATCAACGAAGACATGACGGCGCTGTTCGAGCGCAAGAAGATCGACTTGAAGCGATTTCAGCCCAATTTTCTCGATGACATCAAATATGCGGCAACCGAAAAAGGGGAGCTGTACGGGCTGCCGATTGAAACCGGGTTTCATGCGCTGTTCTACAACAAGGAAATATTCGATAAATTCGGCGTTCCGTATCCGAAGGACGGCATGCTGATGGAGGATGCGCTGGAACTGGCCCGGAAGCTGACGCGGGTTCAGGACGGGGTGCAATATCGCGGCTGGGATATGGGGAGCGTCGTGCGCATGGCGCAGCCGCTCGGCATGGAATATATCGACCGCAAGACGCAGAAAGCGATAATGACGAGCGACGGCTGGAAGCGCGCGTTCGAAATAGGCAAGCAAATCTATGAAATTCCTGGAAACGCTCCGTCATCCAACGGGGACAAGAACGGCACGAAGGGCTTCATGACCGACCGCACGATTGCGATGCTGAACCAGACGAACATTTTCTCGCAGTTGAAGGAAGCGGAAAAAACCGGCCTGCAGTGGGATGTCGCGCAGCATCCGTATTACAAGGAGAAGCCGAATACGTACGGCAATTCCACGGTCTATATGGTTGGCGTCGCCCCGACCAGCAAATACAAGGACCAGGCGCTGCAGGTGATTGAAGTGATGACCTCCGACGAGGTGCAGATGAATGTGTCCCGCGCGGGCCGCATTTCGCCGCTCGTCAATGAGCAGGTTCAGAAGGCGTTCGGGCAGGGCGATGAGTCTTTGAAAAACAAACATGTGGCGGGCATCTTGAAAAGCAAACCGGTCAAATACCCGATCTACTTATTCCGGGAAATCGCCGAGCCGATGACGGAGAAGAAGTTCAACGCGTTCTTGTCGGGCAAGGAGGACGTGAATACGACGCTGCGGGAGCTGGATGAGGAAATCAACAAAGCGATTGCGATCGAGAAGAAATAATGAAGCGACCCGTGCACAGTCTTGAAATATAGTATATCCTGCATGAAGCAAAATTGTATTTGCAAGCGTACCCCCGCATTGTATGATGAGAATACTCGACCAACAAGGAATCGTTTCCAATGCGCCATTGCTGGCCGCTGGCCGATGCTATAACAATCAGACGAAAGGGTGAGATCCGTTTGAGATTATCAACGACAACGGGCACGTTCAGTCTTCGACTGGATGGAGGCTATACGCCGTACAAGGAATCAATCCGCAGACTGAAAGCAGCAGGGTATGACGTGCTGGACATTAACTTTTGCCGGGCGTTAACCGGGCAAACCGATCTTGCAGCCGACGATTGGGAGCAGCGGATCCAGGAACTCCGGGACGAAGCTGAGAAGCTGGGCATCGAATTCTCGCAATCGCATCCCGTATTTCTGCCGGCGCATCCGAATAACGTCACAGCGGAGAAGCTGGAAGTGTATAATGAAATGATGCGCCGCTCCATCATCGCCAGCTCGGTTCTCGGTGTCAAATGGGCGGTTGTGCATCCGCACGAGGATCGTGCGAAGACGGCGCTGGATTTTGATGCATGCATTAAAGACAACGTCGAGCATTTCTCGCCGTACGTGGAGCTTGCCGTCAAACACAATGTGGGCATCGCCTTTGAGAACATGATCGAGCGTCCGACGTCCATGCGCCGGTTCGCGAGCCATGCCTCGGAGCTTGCGGCGATCATCGACGTATGGAATGAGCCGCTCGTTGGCGCATGCTGGGACTTCGGCCATGCGAACTTCCTGTACAAGGACCAGCGTCCCGCGCTTCGCACCCTCGGCAAGCGGCTTAAGGCGACGCATGTCAACGATAATTACGGGAACTCCGACGAGCATATGTTTCCGTTCCACGGCAGTGTCGACTGGCGTTCATTGCTGCCGGTGCTCGCCGAGATCGGATACGAGGGCGATTTCACTTATGAAACGCACAAGGAATTCAACGGGCTGCCGGAGCCGATTAAAGACCAGTTGGCGAAAGTCGGCTATGACATTGCGCAATACTGCCTGACATTGGTTAACCCTCAATAACGGTACGACAAAGACGCTTCCTTGCTTCGGCAGGAAGCGTCTTTATTGTATTACGTTGTCACTAGCGCCGCGAACGCCGGACGATGCCAGCATCTCGGCTGTTACGGCGTGAAGAGCTGTGCCGCAGACTTACTGGCCTCGCAGCACAGCTCTTTTAACTTGAGCGAATGTTTTGGTTTCGATCCACAGCGACATCGCCAGCAGACCGAGCATCGCTGCCGCGATAAACAAGGGAAAGGCGGCTCCGATCGTGCGGCCTGCCAGCAAGATCATGCCCATGAGCACGGTTGGCAGCAATGGTTCCCCGTATGCGACCCACCAGTCCGGCACAAAGTTCTCGTGGTAGAAAAACCAGATCATGGATAACGCGGACACGGCCCAGCCGGCCGTATAGATCCACACCGCCCAGACAGGTTGGTCGGAAGCAAGCAGCGGTACGAGCGTGATGACGAATATGCCGGCTACGATCATGACCCAGAAGTTCGCTTTCGTCCGGCCGATCCCGGCAAGAATGTTGCCCCCGAGCCGGCTGACGGAGGAGAAAAACACGCCGAGCGCGAGCAGTCGAATATAGATGGCCGATTCGCCCGTAGCGTATTCCGAACCGAATAGGATGCCGTTGATTTGGTCGGGGAACCAGCAGATGAGCAGCGTGAGCGGATACAGGATGACGTTATTGTAACGGATGCAGAGCGTGCCGCGCCGTTTGCTTTCCTGCAAATCTTGCGAGCTTTCGGCAACGAACGGAAAGGTCACAATCATGAATGCCCAGGTGACAATGCCGATAAAGCCGGTAACGCGGGAAGCGTTGGCCAGATGCCCGACAGCGACAACCGAGCTTGAACCGATGACCATGACCAGGAACGGCTGCTGGAACGCTTTGGCGATATTTCCCGCCCAGAGCGGCACGCCGTATTTCATCATGCCCCACAGCTCAGCCAAGGGAAGGCGACCGAACCATTGGGGCCGGTGGACGATCTGTACTCTCCAGCTTGTGATCAGCGCGGTGACCACGGCTCCGATGCCCATCCAGAGGGACACGCCCCACAGGTAGAGCGGATCGCCAAATAGCGGCCAGACGACGCCCGCAATCGTTCCTAAAGTGGAGAAGACGGTCATCACCACCATAAAAACCGCTTGGGTCACAAAATTCCGACTGCCGGAAAAAGACGATACCCCCATATTGATGATGGAATTAAACACGTACATGACGGAACCGAGCGCGAGCGCCATTTGCAGCGCAGGCAGCTGGTACGCTTTCGCAAGAAAAGGCGACAGCGCCGTTACCAGCACGCTGATGACGATCCCGAAGAATGTGCTGCCTGCCAGCGCCAGCCGAAATTTATGCTGCACGGCTTCGCGCGCATCGGTCGAGAACGTGTAGACGAGCGCCGAGTTGAACCCGACGTTCAGAAACAGCGCAATCATGCCGAAAATTTGCAGCAATAAGTTCACTTCGCCGAACTTGACCGGATCGTTCAACATTCTTGCCAGGACGATGCTTCCGACCGTTTGCAGCATCTGATTAATGAACAGACCCAACACGATTATGGAGACATTGCGCAGTAAAAAGCGCTGATGTTCGTTCAACTGAAGCCTGCGTATGTGCATGTCTGCGGCCACCTCTTGTCGATTCATGGATGATCATGGAACAACCGGTGCTTGTTATGATGATTTATGCTATCAAACCGGGCACACGGATACAATGATCAAATTTTGCGCAATCGGTACGAGTGGCATTGGAGGCGCAAGGCTTTGTAGTAAGGCGACTCAAAGCATAATGAAGCGGGAGACATCGAATAAACTATGCTTATTTTGTTGTCCTGATTTTTGTCATCCTCATGAGAGGAACGGAGTCTTCATGATTGAGGGTGCGGACGTCGCGCAAACGGTCCGTTCCTGGACGAGGTTTGCATAAAGTTTACGTGTGATGGTAACGATTACGACCGGGACTTGTCGCGATGCAGTGTTCGGTAACTGCTGGGAGACATCCCGGTCTTTTTCTTGAACAGATTAGAAAAATATTGCGGGTCCGCGTAACCGAGCCGGTAGCAAATTTCGTTTACCGTAAGCTCCGTGTCCAGCAGCATGATTTTGGCGGAGTCCAGCTTCCGAATGAGAACATAATTGTATACGGTTGTGCCCGATTCCTGCTTGAACAGCCGATTGATTTGCTTGTAGGACAGTCCGATTTGTCTGCACAACTGATCGGAATCGAAGGAATGCTGGATGGCGTTGTCCAAATACTGCTTGATTTTCTCCACTTGCGCGGAGTAAGCGTTGTTTCTGTTATGGACCATATTCGACAAGCGGATCACAATTTGATGGAACAGAACCGGCAGCACGTTCAGCATTTCGCGGGCGTTTTCGCTTTGCGCGAGCTGAATCGCTTTCTGGAACAAAGGCTCGACGGCAGCGCTGGACACCAGGCCGCTATCGTACAGCTTGTACGAACGGAGCAGCTGAACAGCCAGATCGCCGGCAATATTGAACCAGATGTAGCTCCAAGGCTCGGCGCTTTCCGGGTCGGCGCAAACCTGGTGATCACGGCCTCGCGGCAGCAGGAATACATCCCCCGGCTGGGGACGGAGCGTTCGATTGTCCAAGGTGATGCGGCCTTGTCCCGTTAAGACGTACCCGATGACGGTGATTCGCGACTGGTTCCGGACGTTGATATAGTTCGAATGACAATAATTGATGCCGATCAGCGAGATGGTGATGGGCAGCTCGCCGTTGGCCGAAGGAAAATGATAGATGGGACCATGCTTCATTTCCACTGTGCTCACCGCCTAAGCTTCCGAGAATCATAACGTTATTTTACCTTAAAAACGGATCGTTGGGTAATTCTCTCAGATGTCCTTTTTCCTCATAATAATGTCGGTTTAAAGTATGTATGTTTGCGCGCAATCATGTAAAGATGAAGGAAGAATACGGCAAGCGAAAAGGAGGCGGCGCAGCGGCGGGCACATTATTGTAAGCGATTGCAATCCATGTCCTTAAAATCTGTGACGGGGGAAATCGAAATGAAAACAAGAACGATGTTCCACGCTTCTTCGGCGCTCATCCTGGCGTTAACCGTTGTCACCGGCTGCAGCTCCGGGAAGCCGTCATCCGATCGGGAAGGTGAGGCGCAGATCGATTCGATCGGTCAGGAGCCGATCACCTTAACCGTCTTTCAGGAATTTACCGGCATCACCGACGAAGAATTCAACCGGTTCATCGCCGAGCCGGTGAAGAAGAAGTTTCCGCAGGTGACGATGCAGCTCGTACGCAGCTCGCAAGGGAAAACGATTGAGAACATGGTGAGCTCGGGAGAATTCCCGGATCTGATCTACGCCAGCTCCTTCGACACGATCCGATATACCGGATTGAGCTTGCTTGCCGATTTGAACGCGAACTTCAAGAAGTACAATTTCGATCTTGGAAAGTTCGAGCAAAGCGCGATTAACGAAGTGAAGCTGTACGCGGATAACGGCCAATTTTACATGATGCCGCTGTTTATGAATTTTGCGTCGCTGTACTACAATAAGGACATTTTCGATAAATTCGCCGTTCCGTATCCGAAAGACGGAATGACGTGGGAGGAAGTGCTGGAGCTCTCCCGAAAAATCACACGTTCCGACAACGGTCAAGACTATTACGCGCTCGGCTTTAACGGCGCGCCGCGTCTCGCGGTCAGCTTTCTGCTTCCGGTCGTCGACGCCAAAACGAACAAAGCGTTGTTTACGAACAGCGGGACGAATTCCTGGAAACGATTTTTTGAACTGATGAAGGCGTTTAACGACATCCCTGGCAATAAACTCGCCGGATTCGCCGAGTTCGGCAAAAACCGCAATGTAGCGATGCTGGCGAGCTACGGCGCCCGTCTTGGAGAGTTCGAGGATTTGCACAAGAAAGGTACGCCGCTCAACTGGGATATGGTGACGTTTCCCGGACGGCAAGAAGAGCCGCTTGTGGTCGAGACGGAAGTGCATGGCCTCATGGTTACAACCGCAAGCAAGCATCAGGATGAGGCGTTTAAGGTTGCTGCCTGGCTGACGCAGAAGGAGATGCAGCTCGAGATGGCGAAATACGGCAAGCTGACGGCGCTGAAGGATCCGGATGTCAAACAGGCGTTCGGCGCCAATCTGGAAACGTTGAAGGGCAAAAACGTACAAGCGATCTTCAAGAACAAGTACGGCAAAAATCCGCCGAGAGCCAAATATTACGATGTCGCGGTACCGCATATGGTTCAAGCGATTCAAGACGTGTATAAGGGGAATACGGACATCAACACCGCGCTGCGCGATGCGGAGGAGAAAGCGAATAAAGCGATTCAGGACCAAATTAAGTAGCGTTGAGCCAAATCATAATCAGATACGATATAAGCATACCGCAGTTTCCAGCGAAGACATCGTCCCAACCGATGTCTTTTTTTATCGATTGAGGGAGACCCATTCCGTTCGGTTGATCGTATGTTAACACGTCTATCCTGATTCGGGGGTAGTCGGATCGGCGGGCAGGGAGTGAAGGGAAAGCTCGGACACGCTGCTCGGAATGCTGCGTCTGCGGACGGCGGACGGCGTCAGTCCCGCTATCTTCTTGAACATCCGGTTGAAGTACGATGCATCGCAATAGCCCAGTTCGGCGGCGATCGTCTCCATATTGAAATCGGTTTCCAGCAGCAGCTCCTCCGCTTTCGAGATGCGCGTCCGGTGCATGTATTCCAGCGGCGTAACGCCGTAATGCTTCTTGAAGCTCGTAATGAGATAGGAGGGGCCGCGCCCGGTCAAATGAGACAGCTCGTCAATGGACAAGGGCTCGCGGTAATATTGCAATATGTAGTCGCGCGCCTGCCGCACGACGCGCGCTTGCTTGCCGGTGTACTGCTTCGCCGTCAAGTCTTGATGAACCCGCGCCATCAGCTCCAGCAGCATGCCCTGGCAGAGCGGCTCGTAGTAGGCGTCTTTGCGCATCCAGAGCTGGTACATCTGCGCGTACGTCTGTTTCAAATAAGCGTACAGCGAAGCCGGCCGGAAGACCATGGCCCCGCAGTCGGCCAAATGCGGGAAATGCCCGAACAATCCGTCGCCTGCCCATTGGGCGGAATATTTGGAGTGCGCTTCCTCCGTCACCGCTTCGCCGATCCGCTCGGCGCCTTGACGCATATACAGTACATCCCCCTGCTGCAGCATGTAGCGGACGCCTTCGACCCGGTAGGCGAGGCTGCCTTTATCGACGAACATGAACAAATGATACGGCTTGGTCATCGGTCCGTGACCGATCCACCGCGCGTGGCCGTATTGGAAATACGCTACATTTTCCATGTGCACGGAACGGCACCCCCTTCAAGGTATGCGCTTACATTAATTTGAGTATAAAACGAAATATTGTACAGGAAAAGAAAAATATTATCGATGTTGCTCGGCGGGAGCAGTTGTTATGATGGGAATATGAAAGCGATGGATAGCTGAAGAATGATGCCTGAGGAGAAACGCAAATTTATTCGTTAGAGAGGTACCGCGATGACGAACGATACGACACTGCCTTACGTTGCACTACTTCAGCGATGGGTAAAAGGCGCGCTCAAGCACGTATTTCATTTCCCGGACCGGTCGGACCTGGCTTGCTACGGCACAGGCGAGGATACGTGGGGGGTACAGACGAACCAGAAGGCGATCGCCGCCTTCGCAACCGTGGCGGCCGATCCGCGCTTTGACGGTACGGCTGCGGGCATTTCGCGCAGGGAGCTGCAGGAGCTTGCTCTGCGGATGCTCCGGTATACGCTGGCCTCGCATATCGAAGGGGATTACCGCTGCACGGACAATGTCTCCTGGGGGCATACGTGGATCAGCGTGCTCGGTCTGGAGCGGATGATGCATGGCGTCGATGCTTTGCAGCCGCTGATGCAGGAGGGCGACAACGCGCTGCTGCGGAAGGTGCTTCTGTCCGAATGCGACTGGCTGCTCGACCATTATACGGTCGTCGGCGGGCTACTGGCCAAGGACGGTAATAACAAGCCGGAGAGCAACTTGTGGAACGGCGCTCTTCTGCTCCGCACGGTCGCGATGTATCCCGATTGCCCGCGGGCGGAAGCGTACCGCGACAAAGCGTTCACGTTTCTCGTTAACGCGATATCGATCCCGTCCGACGCCCATAGCGAAACGGAGCTGGACGGCAAGAAGATCGCGGACCGGTTTGCAGGCGCAAACTTCTTCGAATCGCTGGCGCTCAATCATCACGGTTATTTGAATGTCGGCTACATGGTGATCTGCCTGTCCAACATGGCTATGCTTCACTTCATGTACCGGAGCAAGGGGATGCAGGCGCCCGAGGCGTTGTATCATCATATGAAGGAGCTGTGGGCTGTCGTCAAGCTATGCACCTTCGAAGACGGCAGGCTGCTGCGCATTGGCGGGGATACGCGCGTCCGCTACACGTATTGCCAAGACTACGTGATTCCGATGTGGCATATGATCGACGATCTGCTCGGCGATCCGGACTGCGCGCGCTTCGAGGAAGGCTGGCTGAGACAAGTGGAGCTCGAGATGGAGCGCAACGGCGACGGTACGTTTTTGTCCGAGCGGTGCGGCCTTCTGGAGCAAGCTTCTCCGCTGTATTACACGAGGCTGGAGTCGGACCGCGCCGCCGCGCTGTCGATGGGTCTGGCATGGAAGCGGCTTGTGCGCGGCTCGGACGCGGACTGGAAGCGGGAGGCTGGAGCCGCTGCGGAGACGGCCATAGCTGAGGGGCAGACCGATCCCGGTTCGCCGGTCGTCCGCGATGCGTCCGGCCGGGGCTGGCATGACCCGTATCACGGAGCGTATGTGCACCGCAGCGCCAAGCGGGACGCCTCTTGGGTATGGGAGTCCGCCGAGAAGCCGCAAGGGCTGTGCCTCCCCGCGAACGCCAGCAATATGGCGGAGTGGCGGGAGAATTTGGCTCCGCGCTTGCGCGGGCTCGGCAAGCTGACGGATCAGCGGCTGGAGCGGCATGGCGGCGCGCCGTTTGACGGCGGCTTCGTCACCTGGGGGAGCACGCTCGTTCATACGCAGGGCCTAATGGCCGAAGGGCAGAAGGATCACGTGGTGGCCCGCAGCGCGATCGCCTGCGCGGCGCTGCCGGATGCGACGCACATGATCGTGGTTCAATACATGGCAGCGGCGCGCAGAACGTACGTGCACGAAGTAAAGGGACTGAACCTGCTGATGCCCAACGACCTGTTCAACGGCGGCGCGCGTACGTATTATTGGGAAGGCGGGCAAGCGTCGCTGCAAGGGGCAGGCAGCGCGGAGGAAACGCTGCGCACCGGTTCCCGCTGGCTCAATGTGGACGACCGGCTTGGCGTCATCGCCGTATACGGTACGGACGCATTGTCCATATACCGGCCGGGACGGCGGCAGATCGGTCTGAAGGAGAAGCTCGCGACGGCGGGTTCAGCCGGGATGCTGTATGCCGACGAGCTGTGCGGACCGTGCTTGACCGGACTGCGAGCGGTGGAAGCGGGGGAAGTGCTGGTCGATGCCGCCTATGTGCTTCAGGCGGGAGAAGGACACCAGTCGACCTGCGCTTACGCCGGGCCGGAGAGCAGCTGCGCAGCGGCCATACAGTGCGAGACGGGCGAAGTCCGGGCGGTTCGCGCGAAGGGCGCAGATGCGCACACGTACGTGCTCGCCGCGAATTTCGGGAGCGGCGACGCGACGTTGGCGCTCGAGGCGGACCATGCCATCGATGTGGCGACCGGACTGCCGGTCCCTTGCGGACGCCAAGGCAAGGCGCAGCTGGAGCTCGCGCCCGGCACAGCCCGGCTGGTCCGGATCTCGTAAGCCGGGGGAAGGAGGGAGGCGGCGAGCGGCGCCGCTTCCTTACACGATTTGTGTATGCGCTTACAGTCATGAAGAACTTGTTTTCGACTGCTTTATCCGACGCATGATCCGACAATAACGGAGGGGATCGAATGATAAAGAGAAAGAGAACCAAGTATGGCTGCGCTCTGATCGGGCTGACCGCCATTGTGATGCTGAATGGCTGTTCGGGGGATCGTCCGGCGGCCGAACCTGCTGCTAATCAGCCGGTTGACGGTAAGGCGGCCGGGGCCGAAGCGGCTCAGCTGGTCATTTATTCCGGAAGCGGCTGGACGGAGGAAGCGTTCAACGAGAAGTTCGGCGATGCGATCCGCAAAAAATTTCCGCAGCATACGATCAAATACATTCAACGCGCCAAAGGAACGGATTACCAGGATTTGATCACGGCCGGTCAGCCGATTGACATCATCTGGGAATCGATCGGCAACTTCGCCAATATGCTGCAGTATAACATCCAGACGGATATGACGGCGCTCATCAAGAAGCACAATATCGATACGAGTCCGATCGAGCCGACGATGCTCGAGGCGGTAAAGGTCATGTCCGACGGCAAAATGTATGCGCTTCCCGTCGTCAACAACACGCTTTCACTCTATTACAACAAAGATATTTTCGATAAATTCGGCGTGCCGTACCCGAAAGACGGCATGACGTGGGACGACGTCTTCGAATTGAACAAGAAGCTGACCCGCGTGGACGGATCGACGAGTTACGTCGGACTCGGCTTATCGCAGAGCCACTATTTCGACATCAATCCGCTCTCGCTGGCCAAGGTAGACCCGAAGACATTCAAGCCGATCATTAACAACGACAAATGGAAGGTGCTGCTCGGCACGTACTCCAGATTGGGGGAAGCGTCCGGCTATAAGGAGAAGGTGCAGGAGCTGAAGGGCATTCCAGGCGTAACCCAATTCGTCAAGACGAAGGATACGGCGATGCTGGCCGGCCTGGCCAATATGCACATGACGCAGGACGTGTCTGAGCTGAACTGGGACGTCGTCGCGTATCCGACATTTAAGGAAGCGCCGAACGTGCACCCGCAGTCGTATCCGACTTATTTTGGCGTGACGGCGAGCAGCAAATACCAGGATCAGGGGATGCAAATTATCAAATATTTGCTGTCCGAGGAATATCAGGCGTGGGTGTCACGCGGGGGCACGCTCCCGGTAGTGAAAACCGCCGCGGTCGTCAACGGCTTTGCACAAGATACGAAATTTAAAGACAAAAACGTCAAGTCGGCGCTGTACAGCTCGTTCGCCCCGATTTCCGTCAAAACGATCTACGACGGTCCCGTTACGACGGCATACAGCAGCAAGATTACCGATCTTACGCTGGGCAAAATCGATGTAAACACGCTGCTGCGCGAGGCGGAGGACGAAGCCGCCAAAGGCATTGAGGCGTTGAGAGTCAAATAGCCGGGCCGAGACAGCCCTCGTTTTTCCCGAAGCATCGCTTTTGGGAAAGCGGGGGCTTTTATTCGTGCTGAACGATGGTAACGCCGCTCTGCTCGTACTTGTGCACCGTATCCGGGTCGAGGGAGCGGTTCGTGACGAAAGAGCGGATCTCTTGAATGTCGCACACCTTCATGAAGGAGACGGTCTCGAACTTGCTGGAGTCGACGACGGCAATCGCTTGCTTGCTGCTGCGGATCATCGCTCGTATGACGGAGGGCTGACCTTGCCGGAAGTCGGTAAGCCCCTTCTCCAGCGATACGGCGTTCACGCTGATAAAGGCGACATCGGGATTGTAGCGGCGAATTTCATCCTCGACGGAATCGCCGTATAAGGCAAACTCCTCGTTGTTTAATATCCCGCCAAGAATGATGATCGTGAAATTTTTGTTGGCTGCTAATATTTCCGCCACTTTCAAACAGTTCGTCACGACGGTCAGCTTGGCGAAACGGGCAACCAGCTGCCTGGCCAGCTCCATATTGGTCGTGCCGGCGTTCATGGCGATCGCCTGATTTTCCTTGATCATCTGCGCCGCAACGGCGGCGAGCTCCTGCTTTTCCTGGATGTTCGCGGTTGTTCTCCGGGAGAACGTCTCGTTCGTCACTTTTTCTTCCTTCAACACGGCGCCGCCATGAACGCGGCTCAGCTTGCCCGCTTTTTCCAATGCGTCCAAATCTCTGCGCACCGTATCGATGGAAACGCCAAGAAGCTGCTTCAAATCGGCAATCGAAGCATGTCCGTTCTGTTCGATTTCCGTCATGATTCGTTTGTAACGTTCGGGAGCCAACATACAATCACCTTTTAACCTGTTCTTAGAATTGTATCCAGTGTATCAAAGTCATCGCCGTAAAGTAAATGACGTTTCCATCGTATTGCGTGAATTTGCCGCTTATAAACGGATTTTGCACGAAAAATCTCGAATAAAACAGCAAATAAATGCAAAACAGCGCAGAAAATGATTGAATGATGCGTCACTCTGTACTATAATGAGACCTGCAAGCAGACGGATACGGAAACGGGAGCCGAGAGGTTCGCATGCCATTCCTTTACCGTCATGTGAGGCGACGACGATATCGTGAGGAGAGGGTCTTGAATGAAGCTTTTGTTAATGGGTGATTTTCATTATCCCGTCATGGAGCACGGGACACCGGAGCTGCTGGAGGCGCGGGAGCAATTTTTTGGCGGCATGATTGAAGCGTTTTTGCGAGTGGAGGCCGATTACCACATATCGCTGGGCGACTTTACGAACGAAGGGTTCCCGGTTGAATTCGGGTTCGTGTTCGATCAAGTCCGCACATTCGGTCAAGCCCGTCAGTTTATCCATGTGTTGGGCAATCACGATACGTATCATATCCCGAAGACGGAAATTTTGTCGATTTCCGGTCAACAGCGCTATCATAAGATCGATACAGCAGAAGCGGTGCTCGTGTTCCTGGACACGACCAAAGAGATGAGTCCGAAGGATTACGGCGGTGAAATCGACCCCGAGCAAATGGCTTGGCTGGAAAACGAGCTGCGCCAGTCCGGCGACAAGCCGGTGTTCCTGTTCGGCCATCACCCGCTTCCGGATACGACCACCTATTCGGAAAAGCATATGCTGCGCATTCATCCCGAGTTCGACGTATGGTCCGTCATGCAGGCCAAATCCGGCCCCGGCTACTACTTCTGCGGACATAATCATGTCCAATCGATTGTGAAGCGCGATCAGTGGCATTTCGTGCAAACGGCGGCGTGCCTCGATATTCCCGCATTCCGTATGATCGAAATCGAGAACGGCAAGCTGTCCGTATCGATGGTTCCGGTCGAGGACCAACGGCTTCTGGAGCTGGCGGCTCTGATCCGCGTCAACATGAAACGCTTCAAACCGAAAGCAGAAGCAGCCGGATCGGAAACGGATCAAGCCTTAACGGTCGCACACGGCTAGACGGATGTCTGCGATTCCGAACGAAGGAAAGAACAAAGTCATCGCCGTTTCGCTGGTCACGGCGATCTGCTTGCTCGGCGATTCGATGCTGTACGTCGCCCTTCCGGTCTATTGGCATCAAACCGGTCTATTGTCTTTATGGGAAGTGGGTCTGATCTTATCCATTAACCGGTTCGTCCGATTGCCGCTTAATCCGATCATGGGCTGGCTGTATTCGAAAATATCGCTGCGAACGGGGCTGCTTGTAGCGGTTGTCTTATCCGCCTTGACCACTACCGGTTACGGGTTTGCTCAAGGCTTATGGGTCTGGCTGATTCTCCGATGCATTTGGGGGTTCGCTTGGTCGTTATTGCGGCTAGGCGGGCTAATGACGGTCGTCACGGCGGCGGAAGACCATAATCGCGGTTATTTGATGGGAACCTACAACGGGCTGTACCGGCTGGGGAGCTTGTTCGGCATGCTTCTTGGAGGCGGCGGGGCGACCCTGATCGGCATCGAATGGGTAGCGTTCCTCATGGGAGCCGCTTCCTTGCTCGGCATACCGCTGATTCTGCTGTTTGTCCGGCCCGGGACGGCGGCGGACGCATCTCGCTCCGCGAAGGCGCGGGCCGGAGCGGTGCGATGGAGGTCGCTTGGGCTGTGGAAGGTGATGAGCAGCGGCTTCCTGGTCTCCTTGCTGATTCAAGGCGTGCTGACGTCTACGCTGAGCTTTCTTATCAATGATCTCTTCACGGAAGAAGTCAGTATAGGCGAGGCTACCTTGGCCGCGGCGACATTGTCGGGCATCATCCAGGGGAGCCGGTGGGCGTGGGAGCCGTTCCTTGCCGTAAAGTTCGGCCACTGGTCGGACGGTCCTTATGGCCGGATGCCGTGGTTTTGCGGCTTTCTGCTTGTTGCCGCTGTCGGCTTTGCGTGCGCGCCATTAGGGATCGGCATCTATTGGTGGATTGTTGTCATCTTGACGGTGATGATCGCGGCAACGGCATTGACGACATTGATGGATACGCTGGCTACGGACACGTCCAGAGACACGAATTCCATCTCGATCATGACGCTGTATTCCGTTGCGCTCGACTTTGGCGCCGCCGCGGGTCCGATGCTGGCTTTCTTGCTCTTATCGCTGAAGCACGGCTTGATCTATACGTATTGGGGCGGTGCCGCCATCTTCCTCGCATTGTGCTTGCTCTGGTTCGAAAAGGGGGCATCCCGCGATCGTTCGAGCAGAGTATCGGCTTCGCATGGAAAAGATCAGGAGCGGAAAACGGCAGAAATCTCATAAAATTATACGAGGCAGCGGCCCGGAGGGAATGTTCCCCCGGGCTGGCTGCTGTTTTTTGCGTTTAATTCGCGCGATGCCCTTTACGCTCCCGCGTTTTCTGTATGGCATAGAGGTAGAACGTATTCGCCGCCGCGGACATGTACCGGTCCTTGATTCGCGAGATCCCGGTCGTGACGGTGCAGATCGGGTCCGTAACGGCGAGAACGTGGAGCCGGTCCTTAATGATGTCGGAAAATTTCTCCCACAGCAGGCTCGGGATAAACGAAATCCCGAGACCGAGGCTTACCATCTCTCCGATGACCGCGGAATCATTCCCCTCGAATGATATTTTGGGGGTGAAGCCGGCTTGCCGGCACAGATGCTCCAGCGCGCTCGCCGAATCGTTGTTGGCGCTGGCATGGATGAATTTCTCATCGGCCATCTCGCTGAGCCGGACCTCATGGCGGCGAATGAACCGCTCCTCGCGCGGCACGAGCAGCAGCAGCGGCTCCGAGTAGAGCGGAGCCCATTCGATGTCGGGGCCTTCAACCGGTTCGGCCGAGATGCAGAAGTCGATTTCGCCCGTTTCCAGCAGGCGGTACATATTGATATCGCTGCGCAAATACTGGCGGATTCGCACATCGGGGTACTGCCGCAAAAAAGATGAAACGAGACTCGGAAAAATGCTGACGTTGGTTGTCGCGATGGAGACAGACCCCGTCTCCAGCTGGGCGAGGTCGTTAATTTTTTTCTTCGCCTGATCGAGCTCCAGAAACGAACGCTCCAGATGCGCCAGAAAAATTTCGCCGTATCGATTGAGCCGAATTTGGCGTCCGGTTCGTTCGAACAGCGGGACGCCGATATCGTCTTCCAATCGGGAGATCGTTCGGCTGAGCGCCGGCTGCGTAATATTCAATTCCTTGGCGGCTTGCGTCATATGCTCCAAGCGAGCGACGGTTCGAAAATATTGAAGCTGCTGCAATTCCATGCGCTGCACCTCACAGATTAACTCAATGTAATGAATTCATGTTCTATTATATATTGGATAGTATCAATGTTCCCGGATAAAATAAACATAAGGCAATTTATTGATCTTATTTGCAGCTAACGAACCGGCTCGACCTGCGGTCTCCGCACAGGTAACGGTTGACGATCATTGGAGAGGAGTGGCTCACGGATGGAACAGAACATGACGATTCCCCAGCCGAAAACGTATGGCGTTCTAGGCAATATTCCTTTAATCGATAAAGACTCGCCTACCTTGTCCTTTTGCAAGCTGGCCGATGAATTCGGTCCTATCTTTCGATTCGAAAGCTTCGGAAGATCGGTGCTCATCGTCTCCGGCCCCGATCTGGTGGCCGATGTATGCGACGAGTCGCGTTTTGACAAAGGCATCGGCCACATTCGGAAAGTGCGTGATTTTGCCGGCGACGGCTTGTTCACCAGCTTGACGAAAGAGCCAAACTGGAGAAAGGCGCATCAAATCCTGATGCCAGCCTTCAGTCAGCAAGCAATGAAAGGGTACCACGGCATGATGCTGGACATCGCCCTCCAGCTCGTGCAAAAATGGGCGCGGCTGAATCCCGACGAAACCATCGACGTTCCCGAGGACATGACGCGGTTAACGCTGGATACGATCGGCTTATGCGGGTTTAACTACCGCTTCAACAGCTACTACCGGGAAACGCCGAACCCGTTCATTGTGAGCATGGTTCGTGCTTTGGACGAAGCGATGCATTACGGGAACCGGCTGCCGATCCAAAATAAGCTGATGATCAAGACGAAGCGGCAATATGAACGCGACATTCAATCGATGTTCTCCGTCGTGGACAAAATTATCGCAGACCGCAAAGCGAGCGGCGACCAAGGGGAGACCGATCTGCTTTCCCGGATGCTGCATGCGAAAGACCCGGAAACCGGGGAACGGCTGGACGATGAAAATATTCGCTACCAGATCATTACGTTTCTCATTGCCGGCCATGAAACAACAAGCGGCTTGCTGTCGTTTGCCACGTATTATTTGTTAAAACATCCGGACGTGCTGAGCAAAGCTTATGCGGAAGCGGATGAAGTGTTAACCGATCCGCTACCGACGTATGAACAGGTGCTGAGGCTGAAATATATACGAATGATCTTGAACGAATCGTTACGCTTGTGGCCTACGGCGCCGCAATTTAATTTGTTCGCCAAGCAAGACACGACGATTGCCGGGAAGTACCCGATCGCCAAGGGGGGAGGCGTCTCCGTCCTTATCCCGCAGCTGCATCGGGACAAAGGCGTTTGGGGAGCGGATGCGGAGCAGTTCCGCCCCGAGCGGTTCGAGAACCCGAAGAACGTTCCGGCGCATGCGTACAAGCCGTTCGGCAACGGACAGCGCGCTTGCATCGGCATGCAGTTCGCCCTTCACGAAGCCACGCTGGTGCTGGGCATGATTCTCAAACAGTTTCAGCTGGTCGACGCGATGAACTACCAGCTAAAAGTTAAGCAGACGCTGACCTTGAAGCCGGACGGCTTCAAGATTCGCGTGCAGCTGCGGGATCAAGGGCCTGTTGCGGCGATGACGGCGAAGCCTGAGCGCGCTTCCGCCGCGGAACCTGTGCAAGTACAGCTGGAACAGGGGCAGGTCACACCCGTGATCGGGGTGAACAACAGGCCGCTGCTGGTGCTGTACGGCTCCAATATGGGCACGGCAGAGCGGATCGCCAAGGAGCTGGCGGATTTGGCGCGTCAGCACGGCATTCGGAGCGAAGCGGCGGCGCTGAACGACCGGCTGGGCCGGCTGCCCAAAGAAGGAGCATTATTGATTGTTACCTCCTCGTATAACGGCAAGCCGCCGGGCAACGCGCGGCAGTTCGTGCAGTGGCTGGAGCAGGCGGAAGCGGGGGAACTGGCCGGCGTTCATTATTCGGTCTTCGGCTGCGGGGACCGCAACTGGGCTGCGACGTATCAGGAGGTGCCGCGGCTCATCGACGAGAAGCTGGCCGAAAAAGGAGCGACCCGGTTCTCCAAGCGCGGCGAAGCCGATGCCGGCGGGGACTTCGAAAAGCAGCTGGAAGCGTGGAAAGGCCAAATGTGGGCCGACGCGATGAAGACGTTCGATTTGAAGCTGAACGACAATGCGGAGAAAGAGCGGAGCACCTTGAACATTCAATACGTGAGCGGGCTGGCGGAAACGCCGCTTGCCCAGTCCTACGAAGCGGTTCACGCGACGGTCGCGGACAATCGCGAGCTGCAGCAGCCGGGCAGCGATCGGAGCACGCGGCATATCGAGATTGAATTGCCGGCGGGGGCGGCGTACCGGGAAGGCGATCATCTCGGCGTCTTTCCGGTTAACAGCGAGGAGAACGTCAGCCGGGTCATTCGCCGGTTTCGCTTGAACGGGGAGGATCAGGTCATATTGATGGCGAGCGGGGTCAGCGCATCCCATCTGCCGCTGGATCGTCCGGTCGCGCTGGCCGAGCTGCTTCGCCACAGCGTAGAGCTGCAGGAGCCCGCCACCCGGGCGCAAATTCGCGAGACCGCCGCTTATACGGTTTGTCCGCCGCATAAACGGGAGCTGGAGGCCATGCTGGCGGAAGAAACGTACGAGCAGCGGGTGCGGGCATTGCGGATCTCGATGCTCGACCTCATCGAAACATACGAAGCGTGCGAAATGCCGTTCGAGAAGTTTCTGGAGCTGCTGCCGCCGCTGAAGCCGCGATATTACTCGATCTCCAGCTCCCCGCTCGCGAATGCCGAACGCGCCAGCATTACCGTGGCGGTCGTTCGCAGTGCTGCGCGCAGCGGACAAGGCGAATACCGTGGCGTCGCTTCGAATTATTTGGCCGAGCGCAAGGCGGGCGACGACATCGTCATGTTCATCCGCTCGCCGGAATCCGGCTTCCAGCTGCCGGAGGATCCGCAAATCCCGATCATTATGGTAGGGCCAGGGACAGGCGTTGCGCCGTTCCGCGGATTTTTGCAGGCCCGCGCGGCGATGAAGCAGGAAGGCAAGGCGCTGGGCGAAGCTCATCTGTATTTCGGCTGCCGTGGCGATGCGGACTACATTTATCGCGAGGAATTGGAGAAATTCGCAAGCGACGGCATCGTCACGCTGCATACGGCGACTTCCCGAACGGAAGGCGCGGCGAAAACCTATGTGCAGCATCTGATGGCGGACGACGCCGCGGAGCTGATCAGCATCCTCGATCGCGGCGGACGGCTCTACGTGTGCGGCGACGGCAGCAAAATGGCACCGGACGTTGAAAACGAGCTGATCGGGGCCTATGTCCGGGTTCATGGGGCAGCCAGACCGGAAGCGGAAGCTTGGTTGAACGAGCTTCAAGCGAAGGGAAGCTACGCGAAGGACGTGTGGGCGGGATTGTGATGCCGGAAGCGGGCGTATTTGCGTGAACGGACGTGAGTCGTGAGTCAGGACGTGAATACGAACGCGAGTCAGGACGTGAGGTCGGAGGGATGACCGAGTTAGGTTAACGATAACCGGATGTGTTGAATTACGTATCGGAATTGCGTACAATAAGGGGAAATGCAAAACCGATAGGGGTAAAACGTATGCCATCCATGAACGACATCGCAAAAATCGTAGGGGTCTCGAAGGCGACCGTGTCGCTGGCGCTCGCCGGCCATCCGCGAATATCCGAGGAAACGAAAGCCAAAGTCAAGGAGGCAGCCCTGCAAATCGGCTATGGAAGCGCGCCGCCCCAAGCGGCGGTTCCGGGCGAGCACCGGAAGGAACGGTTGACGATCGGCGTGCTGTATGTAGGCGCCAACCAATCGAGCACGCATGGCTTTTTCCGCGATACGCTGACGGGTATTTGCAACGAAGGCTCTATGCGTCAGGCGCATGTGGTTATGATCGGCATGAAAAACACGGGCGACGAGGCCGAAGCGGAAGAGGTATACGACAAGGTGATGGAGTCGGGCGCGAGCGGGATTATTGTGATTTCCAGCACGGCCAAGCTGTACGGATTGAGCGGGCTTGCCGCCCGCGGGTTTCCGATGGTGTTCGTGGGCAGCCGCCGGCTCGCCGACTCGGACCGCCCGCTGAATTCCGTGTCGTCGGACAATTTCGAAGGCGGCGTCATCGCGACCGAGCATATGGTACGGCTCGGTCATCGGAAGCTTGCCGTTGTGACCGGAGCACAGCCGCTGCCGTGGCAGACGGACCGGCTGAACGGTTTTTTCTCAGCGCTTCGCGCAGCAGGCATCTACGCCGGCGAAGAGGCGATCATTCGCATCGCGAATCCGGCGAATCCTGCGGACGAGGGCTGGGCCGCGCTGGACGACCTGGGGGCGACCGCCGTGTTCACAACGAATTCCATGCTCGGACATATGGCGCTGCGGCATATCTGGATCACCGATCGACGGGTGCCGGAAGACGTGTCCCTGATCGCGTTTGACGATACGGCTTTTTTTCCGCTGGAAAATCCCCCGGTAACAGTGGTCAAGCAGGATATGGAAGCGTTAGGGACGCTGTCCGTCAAAATGCTGACCGACCTGATCGACAACCCGGATCAGCCCCCGCGGCAAATTCTCATTCCGACCTGCTTGATCGAGCGGTCCTCCTGTACGTCAGCCGTACAAGCCGGCGCGCAGGGAAAGTAATACATCCGGCGATGCCGCTGTGTCGCTGGGATAACATGCAATCATATCATCGGCTATGCCAGTCCGTCCTTGCCGGGACGGGCTTTTTTGGTGCTTTGAAAAGTCCCGGCCCGCAGCGGGACGATCCGGCAAGCAGGCAGCGGCCATGCTTGTCGCGCTGAAATAAAGCGCCGAAAAAAGGGTTGAAACCAGACAAACGGCGGTGTATGATCTAGTTAACGAAAAGTTAACGAAAGGTTAACTTTACGAAATTGCACTCAAGGGGGCTTTATTGTCGATGGGCATACATACGTTTGATCTTATCGTTTACGGCGGAACGCCTTCCGGGATGGCTGCCGCCATCGCCGCGTCCCGCAGCGGCAAGCGAACGCTGCTACTGGAGCCTTCATCGCATATGGGCGGCATGATGACCGGAGGGCTCGGCCGCACCGATATCCGCTCGCTGGAGTCGTCAGGAGGCATCTTTCGCGAGTTTGCGGAAGGGATCGTGAAGCATTACACGGAGAAATATGGTCCCGACTCCGATCAGGCGAAGGCGTGCAACCGCGGGCTGTGGTTCGAGCCGCATGCGGCCATGAAGGTGCTGATGGAGATGCTAGAGCGGGAGCGGCATCTCACGTTCCGCTCGCAGGCGGTGCTGGAGCAAGCCGAAACGGAAGGGACGTCGCTTCGGCGCATTACGATTGTGCACCGGAACGAGGGGGAGCGGCTTGTCTACGAGGGGCGGCAGTTTATCGACGCCACGTATGAGGGCGACCTGGCCGCCAAGGCGGGCGTTCCTTACCGAACAGGCCGGGAATCCCGGGACGAGTGGGGGGAGGAATACGCCGGCAAGCTGTATATGGATTTTCACCCTTCCAAGGAGGTGTTCCCGGGAAGCACGGGCGAGGGAGACGAGCGGATTCAAGCCTACAACTTCCGGTTATGCCTGACGGATCGGCCCGACAACCGGATTGCCTTCTCGAAGCCCGAAGCGTACGAGCGCGAGCGGTATGTGAGCCTGCTGGACGACGTGAAGGAAGGACGCGTCCGCAGTATCCGCGATGTGCTGAATATCCTGCCAGTTCCCAACCAGAAGACCGATTCGAACAACCATCATTATTGCATGTGCTCCAGCGATTGGCCGGAGGAGAACGATGATTATATCGAAGCGGATCCCGAAGCGCGGGAAGAAATCGTGAAGCGGCACCGGGGCTACGTGGAAGGCTTGCTCTGGTTTTTGCAGCATGACGCGGAGCTGCCCGAAAGCTTCCGCGAGGATGCGTCCCGCTGGGGGCACGCGGCCGACGAGTTCGCGGGCAACGGGCATTTTCCTCCGCAGCTGTACGTGCGCGAGGCGAGACGGATCGAAGGGGAGTATGTGTTCACGGAAAACGACGCGAGGCTCGCGCCAGGCATGGCTCGGGCGCCACTCCATGCAGATAGCGTCGCGATCGGCGATTATCCGATCGATTCCCACGCGACGCAAAAGCGCGAGGAGGCCGGGCGCAATCTCGCGCTGGAAGGATTTCTCGCGCTGCCGTGGCTCACTGCCGTCTACCAGATTCCGTACGGCTGCATCGTGCCGAAGCGGGTTGACCGGCTGCTGGTGCCGACCGCGGTATCGGCTACCCATATGGGCTTCGGCACGATCCGGATGGAGCCGGTGTGGCTGCAGCTCGGCTATGCGGCCGGCATTGCCGCCGCCTTGTGCCTCGACGGAGGCTGCGAGCCGAGAACGCTGTCCGTCGACCGGCTTCAGGATGAACTGCTTGCCATCGGCCATCGCATTACCTACTTCCATGACGCGTCGGCCTACACGGTTCCGGGCGTCGATGCGCTCGCGCAGAAGGGGGCCGAATATTTCGGAGCGAAAGGCTGGTTTGACGGCTACACCGCCTCCCTGGAAGAGCGGGTCACGGTCAAGGAGGCGTCCGCTCTTATCGCGATCGCCCGCTCTCTTGACGGCGGTAGCGGCTTGCCGGTGTTGCCGGCCTCGCCCGACTTGCTCCCGGCAGGCGTCGACATGGGGCCTCGCTTGCCGAAGACGGAAGTGCCGCCGGCCGATCAATGGCAAGCTCAGCCGCATGTGCCGAGCCGGCTCGCCCGTGTATGGCTGGCGGCGGTCGAGCGCGCCTGGGGCGTAGCCGGGACGGTATGGCCGCGGGAAGACGAAGCCTATGTCATCCGCGGAACGCTGCTGGCAAGCCTGTACGAACGGCTGCGGATGCGAAGACAGGCAGGCGGGCAGCGCTAAAAGTCTGCGCTTGCGCCATAAGCGGACAGAGAGCTGGTCCTCGCGGCGAGCGGCCGTCTGTCCGCTGGCGGCGGCCTGGAACGCAGGGCTGCTGAAGCTTGGGGCCTACTGCCTGTAGGTCGAAGCGGAAGGCAAGCTGCGCATCAAGAACGGGGTTCCAGTAAGCGAATCCGACCGAACGGTTGTTGGTTCGCAGCAGGGAATTGGACCTGCTCCATTGCGGAAATTACTTCTAAAAATGTTAAATACATCTTGACTTTCGGAAAACAAACGGTTAAAGTAATCATGTAAACGCTTTGAAAGCGTTTACTATTGACTTTTTTATATGAATATGAATGTGACGGTTGGAGTCCTTGAGAAAACCCGAACAATTTGATTCACTCGCTTGCGAGCGTTTCTTATTGTTGGGGTTTTTATGTTGTTGACTGGGCTCATCCGACGAGACGGAGGTGACGCGGGCTAAGGTCCAAGCAGCATCGAGTATTGGATCAAGATGGAAAGGTTTGCATAACAAAGGAGGAATGTAATATGTCTCAAGTTCAAGCGTTGCACCTTATGAGAAAGCAGTTGAAGGTATTCACAACGGTTGTTCTGTCCGTACTTCTTTGGGGAATGTCTGTTTTTCCCGCATTTGCGGCAACGCCTCAGCAGACGAAAACCACTTCAGCGACACTCGCATACAACCTCTTGGGACTTACTCACGTCGGGGGCGTTAATCAATTTCACATCGGTACAACGTATATTTATATAACGCAGAAGTCTCTGGGAACAACGCATCTTTCAAGATTGCTCATTAACGGAAACAACGCAACCTACGTGGATGAAATGACTATCACGAATGCAGGTCATGGCGAAACCTTGGATATGTATAATTACAATGGCGTCGATTATCTGTATATCGGTTCCAAAGCGAATACTTCGACAGACTATCGCTGGTCGCTCCAGGTTGCAAGAGTGAAGTACACACCCGGCGTGACATATGATTATACGGATCTTCACCGGTTCACCTATATGAATTATGCCAATCAGAACGGCACCTCATTAGGCACGACTTACCGCGTGAATGCCGGCGGCAACAGCAACTACACGCTTTTCCGTATACAAACGGAAGAAGGACCCGTAACCTGGTCTATTTATGACACAGTTAAATTGAACCAGCTTCTCGACAACAATGTGCAGGTCCAAATGAACAGTGCGGGCGCTAAAGCTGCATGGATCAAGGGATTCACGCAGTCGGGCAGCAATATCGTTAGACCGAACAATTCGTTCCAAGGCGTTGATATGATCGGCCAGTCGGCAATCTATACATCAGGGGGCGTGGAAGGCGATACGCCGTCGATTGCTTATATGACCAACACAGGGGTATACAAAACGCTTGTGAAAATTTCAAATGTAGGCACCCACGAAATCGAAGGGATGGCAACAAGAGACAATAACGTATATTTTATTATCATTGCAGACCCAAGCAATAAACAAACTTCTCAGAAAATTTATTACGTTCCTGAGAGCATATTCAAATAACCGCAAAACGAATCCGCTAACAAAGCCAATGGCAATAGCCCAAGTGCTGCTCATTTTTTTTCGCGAAAAGAATGACGGCATTTGGGTTTTTATTATTTTTGGAATGGCTTCGGTTTACGGAATTAGGAGGAACGGATATTTTCCAGTATTGGGTAACCGGTGTTCCTATGCTAAGCTAATTATGATGGCATTATACGAAAAGGAGCTCGACTATGAATATTGTTAACTTTGAAACAAACAAGCCCAATATTATTTTCATCCTCGTCGACGACCTGGGCTGGGGCGAACTGGGCTGTTACGGAAACCTGTACAATGAGACGCCGTATCTCGACGAAATGGCCCGCCAAGGCATGCGATTTACGACAGCCTATGCCAGCGCTCCGGTATGCAGTCCGTCGCGTGCCGGGCTGCTGACAGGTCAAGTGCCTCCGCGCAACGGGATAACCGACTATTTGAGACCGGACAGCGAGTGGTATCTTCCGCTCAATCCCGAGCTCACTTCCTTCGCCGATCACGAGCTGCCCGACGACACGGGTTTCCGCTTGGACCCGAATAGCGTGACAATGGCGCAAATGTTCCAGAAGGCATCGTATCATACCGGGATTATCGGCAAGTGGCATCTGTCCGGCTATGACGAGCAGGGGGTGAAATTCGGTCCGGATCAATACGGGTTCGATGAAGTGATCCTTTCGGAGCAAGTCGGCATTGCGGGAGGAAGTTATTTCCACCCGTACGTTCGGGTGGATCCTTCGATCGAGCCGGTGCTGGGCGAGAACGAGTACTTGGTCGACCGCATGAACTACGAAGCGGTTGAATTCATCAGACGGAATCAGAGCGAGCCGTTCTTTTTATACTTGAGCCATTATGCCGTTCATACCGCGCTGGCCGGCAAACCGGACATGGTGGAGCATTTCATGCGAAAAGAAAGCGGGAGAGAGGAACTGGGCGAGCCGCTTAACCGGACGAAACGGGACAATCCTGTCCTGGCTGCCATGCTGAAAAGCGTCGATGAAGGCGTGGGGATGATCCGTCAGACGCTGGAAGCGCTCGGTCTGGATCGGAATACGCTGATCGTATTTACTAGCGATAACGGCGGCGAGACAAAAATTACCGTGAACGGCCACCTTCGCGGGGGCAAGTCGATGACCTACGAGGGAGGGCTGCGCGTACCGCTGGTCGTTTCCTGGCCTGAGGGCATACCCGGAGGAATGGTCCGCAGCGAGCCGACGATCAATCTGGATTTTTACCCTACCTTCGCCGACGTGATCGGGTATGACATTCCGGCGCATCAATTGATCGACGGGGTATCGATCCACTCGTTGCTCCAAGGGGAGGAACCGGAGGAGCACCAGCGCGAGCGGCAATTTTACTGGCATTATCCGCTGGACCAGAATCATTTTTTGGGCGGCCGGTCTTCGGTTGCGAATCGGACGGGCGAATGGAAGCTGATCGAGTTCCTGGACGACCGTTCCGCAGAGTTGTACAACCTGCTGACCGATGAGACGGAGTCGGTGAACCTGGCCGAACAGGAGCCCGAACAACGGAGGAAGCAGCACGCGCTGATCAAAGAATGGCTCGAGGAGGTCCGCGGGATTATCCCGCCTTCGCAAGGTACGGCGGACGAGTAGCCCGCTGCAGCTTCCATCGCGTCCGCTCTATAGCGCAGCCGATGTAACCGAGTTCCTTGCGAATGAGCGAACGCGGCAAGAGCGGATTTCGCGGAAGCGATGCTGCAGCTCGCTCCAATCCGATAAGCGGCGGTCAGGGCGGCGTGTATCGCCTTTTACCAAATTTTAACTTGACACTTGCACTAAATGGACGGTAAAGTAGGCGTGTAAGCGATTTCCTACAACTGAATGCGTTACCACTATGTAACGGGTAGAGTCGATGAGAAAACCCGGATGTTACATTCTCTCCTTGCGATGTGAATGCTAATGTCCGGTTTTTTTGTTTTCATCCGGCTCGTTGACCGCAGAGGGGAGGGTTGCAATACCTGAATCGGGTCATTCGGTCTGCAGTACGGCTGGTTCCTGCAATTCATTTTTGTTAATGGAGGGATTGTTATATGATGCAAGTTCTATTGCCGGGCTTAATGAAAAGACAGCTTAAAACCATTGCGGCCGTTGTTCTTTCGATGTTGATTTCGGTATGGTCCGTCTTGCCCGTCTATGCAGCCACGCCTGCCAAAACGGTCAGTGCATCGGCAACGCTCGCTTACAATCTCAAGGGCTTGAATCATAATGTAGCGGTCCAGAAAGCCTACATCGCTTCGACGTACGTATACGTCACTCAGCGGTCCGGGGGCACATGCTATTTGTCGAGATTGCTTATCAGCGGAAGCAACGCAACGTATGTTGACGAAATGACGATCACCAACGCCGGTCATTGCCAGACGCTTGACATGTATACATACAATGGCATCAATTACTTTTACTTCAGCTCCAAGGCCGATTCCTCGACGTCTTATTACTGGTCGCTCCAGGTGGCAAGACTGCAATATTCCGCAGGTACGACCGTCGATTACACGGATCTTCACCGATTCACGTACATGAATTACGCCAATCCGACCGGCACAAGTCTGGGGACTACATACCGGGTCGACGGCGGAGGCAACAGCACCCATACGATCTTCCGCGTACAGACGACCAATGGCGATGTAACGTGGTCGATCTACGACACGGTTGCGCTCAACCAGCTGCTTGACAGTAATGAACAGGTGCGCCTGGACAGTGCAGCTGCCAAAAGCGCTTGCGTGACCAGCTTTACTCAGTCGGGCAGTGCGATCGTCAGACCGAACGGATCGTTCCAAGGCCTGGATATGCTCAGCAACACGGAAATTTACACATCGGGCGGAGCGGAAGGCGACACGCCGCAAATCGCGATGATGTCGGGCACGGGATCTTACAAAACGCTGGCGAGCATTACGAATGTAGGGACGCATGAAATCGAAGGCGTGCAGACCAAAAACAATAACGTGTACTTCACGATCGTGACGGACCCGGTCAATAAAAAAGATACGCAAAAAATTTATTACGTACCTGATAGCATCTTTTAAGCTATATTCAGCAGGTTCGAGCGAGAAATTGCGTCAGTAATCCAAGCGAAAGCCGGCATTGCCGCCCGGGAGCATGTTCCCGAAGCGGCCGTGCCGGCTTATTCGTTGCGGCGCTAACCGATTCATACGAGCGCCGGGAGGAGCTGCACCCATACCAGATCGAGGATCGCCTGCATTCGTTTTTCTTCCGCCATGATGACAATGACCGCATCCTTTTTGGGCAAAACGATGCAAAATTGACCTTCCGCGCCTCGGCCGCAAAACCCGCCATGCCGGCAGCGCCAAAACATATACCCGTATCCTAGCCGCTTGTCCAAGCCGTTCATCGTTAACGTTGAAATCTGCTGTGAAGTCGCGGTGTCGATCCACTTCTCCGAAAGCAGCTGCCGGCCGTTCCAGTTCCCCTTACATAAATACAGCTGTCCGAATTTGGCGATATCCTCCGTTGTCAGGCTGAGTCCCCAGCCCCCCGTGTTTATGCCCTTCGGGCATGTATCCCAGCTGACACGCTCCATGCCGAGCGGCTCGAACAGCCGGGGGCGCAAATAATCAAGCAGCGATTCGCCCGTTACCGTCTGGAGGATGGCGGATAACATGTAACCCGCCGCATTGTTGTAAACGAATTTCGATCCGGGAGGGTCCTTGAGCGGCGTCTCCAGGAACGCTTTGACCCAATCCCCGTCTTCCGTGTGCCTGACGATCTGGTTTGTCGGATCTTTCGCATGGCCGATCGACATCGTCAGCAGATGGCTTATACGCAGTGACCCCATGTTTTGCTCGATCGCCGGGGATTGGCAGGAAGGAAAGAAGGAAATGACACGGTCATGGACGGACAGCAGTCCATCCTCGACAGCCATGCCCACAGCCGTTGAACAGAAGCATTTGCTTATCGAGAACAGTTCATGCGGTTCATGCGACTGATGCGGCGGCCACCACTTCTCGGCCACTACTTCGCCATGATGAACGATCATCAGGCTGTGCAGGTTTAGCTGCGCCGTTTCGACGGACCGGACAAATCGATCGAGCGCCATGGACATATAAATTTGCTTAAAATAGCTTGCGCGCGGTAATGCGTCAGCAATGATCGGGAACGCCTCCTTTGTCATGTGTTCTAGTATATTCATATGTCATAGAATGGAAGATGGAAGTGGAAATCCGTGGATATTTACAAGCGTTCTTTGCAATCATGCGGATGATTCCCTGAAGGCATGCATCCTGCCGGCGACGGATCATGATTTTATATGAATTTCGCATTGCGCTTACATTCTCTTGACACTTTGCGGCGATAAGTTTGCTATCGTAATAGAAAGACGATGCCAAGGAGGAAGAGACATGATCAAATATCGGACACGAGCTTTGTTGGCTGCCGGGGTGCTGTCGCTCAGCTTGCTGGCAGGCGGGGCGCATGCGGAGCCGTCGCAAGCCTCTACGCATGCAAGCTGGATGACGGGTAAAGGACTGCTCGAAGGCGAAGCCGCCGGCCAATTGGCGCTGGACCGCCGAATCACGGCAGCGGAAGCAGTGACGCTTCTCGCCCGGCTGCAGCAAGAGAAGCTTCCGGCGGTCCCGCTTGGCGAACATTGGGCTTCGGCTGCGCTTTCCTGGGCCGTCAGCCAAAGCTTGTTGACGGCGGAAGAAGCGAAATCCCCCGATGCGGCGTTAACCGCCGAGCAGCTGAATCGGCTGTTCGGCCAAGCCGGTTACCCCATTGCATTGCCGGTCTCGGACACGGTGACCCGTGCGGGGCTCTTCGATGCGATCGGTCAAAGCATGACGGTCCATGTCACGATTGCCCATATGAACGACACACATGGCCATATAACTGAGAATGCTTCCGGCGGAGAATTCGGCTACGCCCGCATCGCCTCCATCTTGAAGCAGTGGCGCTCCGAAAACCCGAATTTTCAATTGTTTGATGCAGGTGATACGTTCCAGGGAACCGTATTCGTCAACCTGTTCCAGGGCGAATCGCTGCCGCCGCTGCTTAAGGAACTGGGCATCAACGTGATGGAAGCGGGGAACCACGAGTTCGATTTCGGAGCCGAGCAAGCCGTAAAGCTGCGCAGCATGCTGCCATACCCGATGCTTGGCGCTAATGTCGTGAAGGAAGACGGAGAGCCGCTGCTGGATTTGACCTATCGTTTCGAAGCGGGCGGCCAGCGCTTTGTCGTGTTCGGTCTCGTTACGCCGGAGACGGCGATTTTGACGCATCCCGACAATGTCAAAGGCATCGCGTTCAAGGATCCTATCGAGACGGCGAAAGCGATGGTTGCGGAGCTGCAGGGGAAAGGGGAGCACATCATTCTTCTATCCCATTGCGGGATCGAGGAAGACCGGGAAATCGCGAAGCAGGTTCCCGGGATTGAGCTGATCATCGGCGGACATTCCCACACGAAGTTAACGGAGCCGGAGGTCGTGAACGGAACGTATATTGTACAGGACTGGGAATATTTCAAGTCGCTTGGCCGCGTAGATATGTATTATTTGAACGGGGAACTTGTGGCTTTGACCGATATGCTGAAGGCGTATGACGCCGAGGTACCCGAGGATCCGGAGATGGCGACGCGGGTCAAGCAGATCAGCGACAGCATTGACGAGGCGCTGCACGTGACGATCGGACATACGGATGTGCTGCTCGAGGGCGACCGGACGATCGTACGCCAGCGGGAATCGAATCTCGGCAACTTCGTGGCCGATGCGATGCTGAACCGGACCAAGTCCATTCAAGGCTATGAAGCCGATGCGGCGATCACGAACGGCGGGGGCATCCGTACGGAGATCCGTCCGGGAGACATTACGAAAAAAGCGCTGTACGACATGCTCCCGTTCCCGAACACGGTTGTCGTGCTGGAGGCGAGAGGCAGCGAGCTGAAGGCGGCGCTGGAGAATGGCGTTTCGCAGGCGGAGAGCGGCGCAGGAAGGTTCCCGCAAGTGAGCGGCTTGACGGTTGCATGGAACCCGTCGAATCCGGCCGGCTCCCGCATCGTTGAGGTGAAGGTCGGAGGTCAACTACTTGACATGAACAAAACCTACCGCATCGCAACCAATGATTTCGTAGCCGCCGGCGGCGACGGATACGACATGTTCAAGGATAAGAAAGCGTACAACACGGGAATTACGCTCTATGAGCTGATGGAAGAGACGATCTCCCGGCAGCAGACGATCGCGCCTAAGGTGGAAGGACGCATTACGGAAGTAAAGTAACAAAATACTCCTTATCGGAGCATTTTTAACCCCATACGGATCAGCCGTTGTCTCCGGATGACGCTGATCCGTTATTTTTTGAACGGCCGAATGCCTCATAATCGAAAACGACACAAAAATAATCACGCAGTGTATATTCAGCCGATTGCGTTTTTTGCTACGATTTGAGCAAGCAAAGGATGCAATGCGCCGCGCTGTGAGCGCCGGAAACCGGAAATAACGAATATGAGATGACGTCTTCAGCGGGGACGCCTAGCGTGGTTACAGCAAGCGGTGCATTGTGGAAAGCGAGGGATGCCGGGATCACAAAATCCAAGCTTATGATCGTACACTTCAGGGTACGGCCAAAGAAGGCATAGCAGGTAAGCGCATGAGGCTTGCCGCTGCGCTGCAAGTTGTTGTTGAACGGCATTTTGTTGGCGCGAACAATAAAAAGGGGGGGCTACGATGACAAAGCTGCCATTGTTATTATCTGTATCGGCACTATTGGGAACGCTGTTGACATCCTGCGACAAGAAGGAGAGCCAATCGGCAACGGAGCATGCAAAAAACGGGGGATCGCTTGAAACGATTCAAGAAGCCGTTACGTTGACCGTGTTTGCTCCCGGCAAAACGGTGGAGGCCTTTAACGCTCAGCTTGTGGAGCCGCTCAAGAAGAAATTTCCGAGTGTTACGCTGGAAAGAGTCGAAGTGCCGCAAGGCCCGATCGAAGCGATCAAAACATTCTCCACGAGCGGCAACGTTCCGGACTTGATCTTCGGTCTGCCGGGCTGGATCGGACAGTGGAAAATGTATAACGTATTCGCCGATATGACGCCGCTGATCCAAAAATACGATTTCAAGCTGGACAAACTGCAGCCTAATGTTGTGAAAAGTATGAAAGCGTATTCATATGAAGGGCAAATGAATATTATGCCGATCAGCATTAACGGACAGGTGCTTTATTATAATAAAGATCTGTTCGACAAGCTTGGCGTCGCCTATCCGAAGGACGGCATGACCTGGGATGACACGCGCAAAATCGTGGCGGCCATGACCCATAACGAGGGCGGTATTCAATACCGGGGCTTCGATGCGAATCTGAACTACTCCATAAACAACAATCAGCGCTCGTTGTCCCTTGTCGATGCGAAAACGAACAAAGCGTCCATCTATAAGGACGGCTGGATCGAATGGCTGAATACGATCAAGAGCGTGTACGACGTGACGGGCAACATTCCGGCGCAAAAAAACCAGCTCGCGAACAACAATCCGTTCCTGAAGGGCGAGGTCGCCATGTTCGCCAACATTACGGATATGATGACCAATGTGCTCATTCATCCGGACAAGGCTGCGTTCCATTGGGATCTCGTGACGCTTCCTTCCTTCAAAGACAAACCCGGACAGGGCGTCCAGCTGAACACGCCGTTCGGCTCCATCTCGTCCACGACGAAGCATGCTGACGCCTCGTTCAAGGTGCTGGCTTACCTGGTTTCCGAGGAAATGCAGCTGAATACGTCGAGGGAAGGAACGATCCCGGTCATTCAATCCGATGCGGTCAAGCAGGAATTTGGCAAAAACATTCCGCTGCTCGCGGATAAAAACATTGCGGCGCTGTTCAAAATGGCGGCGGCGGACACCCGCAGTCCGCTCACACAGTACGACAATATCGTGGTCGGGGTGCTGACCGACAAGTTCGCCGAATCGCTCGTTCAGAACAAGGATATCAATACCATGCTGCGGGAAGCCGAGGAACTGGCCAATAAGCAGGTCGAGGCCAATTTGACCCCCTCCTCATGAGGGGGTCGGTTACTTGATACCGGACTGAAACTGCTTGCGGTACGCCATGGCGCTGATGCCTTCGAATTTCGAGAAGGTGCGGCTGAACCGGTTCACATCCTCGTAGCCGACCATTCTTGCGATATCCGACAGCCGGTAATCGCTGTTCAAGATCAGCTCGCGGGCGTACTGCATCCTTGCCCGGCGCACGTATTCCGTCGGCGAGACGCCGAACGTTTTTCTGAACAGAAGGCGCAGATGGCTCTCGCTAATGAAGGCGACGGCGGCTAGGCTCGTCGGTGTCAGCTCCTCGCTGATATTGCTTTTGATATACGTGCATATTTCTTGAATGCGCTTGTCCGTCTGCTCCGGCTGTTCCGGAATATCGTCCTTGATCAGGCCGCAGAGCTGGCCGAACCACTCGTAAAAGCTTCGCTGGACATCGATGAGCTCCAGCGTCTGCGCGGTGTTCAGCTCGTGCACTGTCTCCGTCTCGTCCTTTCTCCAGGCGCTGTCGAGCTGCAAATGCGCCAGCATTTGATCGGCATGGTGCACCAGCTCCCGGGATTTGACGACAAAAGGCTCCCAGCGTCCCGTATCCGGAATGCTAACCCGCTGCGGCAGCTGATAAATGCGGACGAACTCCAGCGAGCCGATCCGGATGTCGGCGGCCAGCGTAATGTAATGAAAGAAGCCGTAGCTATCCTTTTCCTGAAATCCGGTACGCGCCACGGATGGGGGAATGATGACAATATCTCCCTTGCTCAGCTCGTATGGATTTCCTCCGATATCCACCTTCTTATGTCCATCCAGAACGATCCAGATGATTGTAAACGGAAAGCTTGCTTTCCTCAACGGCCGGTCGGGCGGTATGTTCCATTCATAGATCCACCTGAGCGTTAAGCGCAGATCGCCGAGGAGCTTGATCTTGACCAAATTTCCCATAACGGGTCACAGCCTCCAGTAACACAGATATAGACTAGTATATATAAAAAAGATTTGAAAGCGCAATCAATATTCGGGAAAAAGATTGCTTTTGCAAAATCATTACGGTGAACACCGAGGTAGCGGCTGTGGATATGAATTACAGAAGGAGGTGAGGGTGCAGGATCGCCGGATACATGGATTCATCGCTTCGGAAAGGAGGTGAGGGCCGGCAAGCGGGCCTTGCCGTATCAAGCGAAACGAAACCGATGATGGGGTGTACGGGAGAATGTTATCGTCATCCCGTATCAAGGAGAATGAGGTGAATATGATGAAATCGCAGTGGAACGTAATGGCCAGGTTCGTTTTTGTCGCCGCTGCGGCGGCCGTATGTCTAGGCTTGTCGGGCACGAAGGAGGCGGAGGCTGCGCCGAACGTGATTCTGATCTACGCAGACGATCTGGGCTACGGCGATACGAGGCTGACCAGCACGAATTCGGTCTCTTCGACGCCGAACATCAAATCGATTGCAGAGCACGGCGTAACATTCGCGGAAGGCTATGTCGCTTCTCCCGTCTGCTCCGCCTCCCGGGCGGCGCTGATGACGGGCCGGTATCCGTCGCGGCTTGGCTTCGACAGCAATTTTCTTGCGCGGACATATGCGTCAAAAAATCCGTCGTACTCGATTGCCAGCTTATTAAAGAACAATGCTGCCGTGACCTACAAAACGATGATGTTCGGAAAGTGGGACCTGGGCAACACGAACGCACTGATGCCGGTGAACCGCGGCTTCGACGGCTTCTACGGAATTCCGGGCGGGATCAGCAGCTACTATCCGACGAACGCAACGGCGCCGAGCGATGCGACGTACTGGGATAAAAGCACCGGCAGCGTCATCACCGGTTCGGCGGTCGCCTCCAATCAGAATCAGAATGTCAAGGAATACGATTCCGCTACGGCCTCGTATGTGAAACGCACGCCGCAGCAATACTTGACGGATGTGTTTACGAACAAAGCGGTGGACTACATACAAAATAACGGCGGCCCTTCCCAAGATCCGTTCTTCCTTTACCTGGCCTACAATTCGCCGCACGTCCCGCTGCAAGTGCCTTCCAGTTATTATTCGGCGTATGCCGGTCGGACCGATCTGACCAACAAGCAAAAGGTATACTATGCCATGATCGATAATCTGGACCATAATGTTGGCCAGGTGCTGGATGCGTTAGGCCCGCGCACCGGATACAAGTGGAATAATACGATGGTCATCTTCGTATCCGACAACGGGCCGGAGATCGGATCTACCGGCAATCTTCAAGGAGGAAAGCATGATCTGTTCGAAGGCGGCATTCGCTCGCCGTTCGCTATCCAATGGCCGGCCCAATATACTCAGGCTGGCGCGGTCCATCACCAAATGGTCAGCACGCAGGACCTGCTGAACACGATTCTGCGAGCAGCCGGGGCCAACGCCAGCCTGCTGGCGCCGGCAAGCAAAGACTTATCCCCGCTGATTACGGGAGCAGACTCGTCGAATCCGCATGACTATTTGTACTGGAGATACATTAACGAAGACGGCGATCATCGAACGAATCAGGTTCAGCTTGCCGTCAGCAACGGAACGTACAAGTATATGCGAACGATTAACCCCGACACGTCGGTGAATGAATATTTGTTCGATATTACCGAGGCGAAGCCGGAGGAGAGCGGCGATAACAAGATCAACGACAGCAGCTTGGCCGCCACCAAATCCGTGCTTATCGCGGCCTTGAACGATTGGAACGCCAAAAATCCGCTGCATGAGAATTTCAACGATGACGATACTGGTGCAGGCGATGCGGATCCGCCGTACGGGTATGCGCAAGGCTGGTTCGCTTACAACAAGGATTCGGATGCGCCGAATCCCGATTGGAAAGTGAATGCCGGCAATCAGTTCGAGGGCACTGGCAAGGGGGGGATCCGTTCCGTCCAAGCCGGATCGTACTTCAATAATTTCATCTACGATACCGATGTCATGCTGACGACTTCCGGCAAGGCTGGCGTCATCTTCCGCAGCTCCGACCACGCGGACAGCTCCTTCATGTTCAAAGGCTACATGGCGCAGATGGAGATGGGCGGGGCGTTCCGGCTCATTCGGATGGATGCGGACGGGACATCGGGCACCGTGCTGGATGAGCAAACGACACAACTGTCCTTCCAAACAAACCAAATGTACCATATGCATATCGCCGCGGTTGGCAATGCCATCACAGCTACGCTGAAGACGGACAACGGCACCGTGCTGTCGACGCTCTCTGCGACAGACAGCAACTATAGCGGAGGTCTGGTCGGTCTGAGGGTTGGCAGTCCGAATCAAACGACCCCTGCCACCGGCGTCTTCGACAATATCGTCGTTCAACCTCAATAATCGGTTTGGATCGGGAAAGGCGGTCATGCTTAGTGAATTCGCACAAGAAACTAAAGGTGGCACTCATCGGAGCGGGCGGCTGGGGCCGGCAGCACGCTAGAATATTCCAAGCGCATGAGGGAGTCGACTTTTGCGCTGTTGTCGGGCGGAGCCCGGACAGAACGATGAAGCGGGCCGGCGAATTCGGTGTCCGCGCCTACACGGATATCGCTCAAATGCTGGATCGGGAGCAGCCGGATCTGGTCAGCTTATGTTTGCCGAACCGGGAGCATTTCGAGCCGACACTGCAGGTCATACGTGCGGGCGTCCCGCTACTGGTCGAAAAGCCGCTTGTTTACACGCTGCAAGAAGCCGATCTCCTCCTCAATGAGGCATCCCGGCGAGGCTTGTTTTTTGCAATCAACTTCAATCATCGTTATGCCAAGCCTGTTGAATTGGCGGTCAAAGCCATCGAAGAGGGGAAGCTCGGGGAAATGACGCTGGCGTCATGGCGGTTCGGGGGCAAGGGAGTATGTGATCACCCGTATACGAATCTGATCGCAACGCAGTGCCACGGGCTGGACATGCTGGAGTATTTGGGCGGCCCGATCGAATCCGTGATGGCGGAGATGACCGACAAGACAGGTGGCGGCTTCCGTACCTTGTCGCTGTCGCTGCGATTCGCCAGCGGCGCCGTAGGAAGCTTGCTCGGAACGAACGATTCGTCGTATGCGTATCCGGATACTCACCGTATGGAGCTGGACGGCACGAAAGGAAGGGTCGTCATCCACGATACCGTCAAGCGATTCGTGTATCATCCGGCAGAGAGTGAGCTGGGCGAAGTATGGGAAGCCGGGTATTTCAACGATCGGGACCGGGCTTTTCACCGAACGTTCGATACACACTTTGACGCGCTGCTTCAAGCATTCCGGGCGGGAGAGCGGCCGCCCGTGCCTGCCGAAGCGGGCTACCGCGCACTATTGCTCGCGGAGGCGGCGATCCGCTCGTTCGAGCAAGGCGTCCGTGTGACCGTTAACGGCTAATTGGCAATACGCTCCAGAACAGAGTGCTGGATTAGCCTGCATTTCGGAGAAACGTAACGGGCGCAGATAAACATGCCTGATGATCTGCCCGAGTCGGATTTGGTTTGTATCTTAAGCCGGAGGTTGATGGGACAGTGAAAACGAAGGAAAACCGATTGAATAGGGTTCGGAGTATGACGATGAAATTATTGTTATGGACGCTCTTGCTGGCGCTCCTGCTTCCGGCGCTGCCGACGCAGGCCTATTATAACGTCATCATGTCGTGGGCGGCCGATCCGAACGTTCGGTATCACAACGGGTTCTATTACTGGACGCACGCGACGGGCAACAAGATTTTTATTAACAAATCGAAGACGTTGACCGGCATAGGCCTGAGCACGCAAAGGCCCGTCTATACACCGCAATCGCCGTACAATAACGCCGTCTGGGGCGCGGAGCTGATTCCGTACAATAACAAATGGTACATCTATTACACAGCGGACAACGGGCAGAACGTGAACCACCGCATCTTTGTGCTGGAGTCGGAAGGCAGCGACCCGATGGGGCCGTATACGTTGAAAGGCCGCGTATATGACGCGAACAACGATTATTGGGCGATCGGCCCGAACATGTTTCAATATAACGGCAAATTGTATTTGATCTGGTCGGGGCATGCCGACGGCTCGACGAGCGTTTGCGTCAAGCAAAACACGTACATCGCGGAGCTGACGAATCCGTGGACCGTGAACCCGAACAAGTCCAGAGTCCAAATCTCAACCCCCAATCAGCCATGGGAAATCAACTACGACATTCATCCGAACTGCCAGAACGGAAAAGGCGTGCAGGAGTCGCACGAGGTACTGATCCGGAATAACAAAATCTTTGTCGTATACTCGTCCAATCACAGCCTCACCGACGACTACAAGCTGGGCATGATCTGGATGAGCACGGCCAATAATCAAGATCCTCTGGTGGCATCGAATTGGCAAAAATATACGCCTGCCGGGGCTTCCAGCCCGCAGCCGGTTTTCTCGAAAAATGCGGCCAACGGCGTGTACGGCCCGGGCTCCCATTCCTTCACGACGTCACCCGACGGTACGGAGGATTATATCGTCTATCATGCGGCGATCGTTTCGGGAAGCCAGTGGTACCGCAACGGACGAACCCAGAAATTCACTTGGGACGCGAACGGATTTCCGAGCTTCGGCGTGCCGGTCTCGACTTCGACGAATCTGGCGCTGCCTTCCGGTGAAACGGATGATGCTTATGGCGCGGTGGAACGGTACTGGGACAGCGCGATCGGCTGGACGCTTGATCCGGCAGGCGGAACGGCGGCTGTTAGCGGCGGCCAGCTTCATCTGGCCAGCAATAACGGCTCGCACTCCAATATGATGAAGAACATTGCACCTTCCGGCGGGTTCTCGCTCGATTTCAGAGCACGGGTTACGGACTTCGCCGGCTCCGGCGTTCCGCAGAACGACAAGAACAGCCTCGGAACGAAGGTGTCGACAGGTTACGTACGCCTGATGGTATCCGTTCAATCGGATGGTATCTATGCGATTACGGCCAATTCGAACGGGGATTGGGTCAAAGTGTACAACATGGCAATCGATTCGAACTGGCATGACTATTACATTCGGGTAGGCAAGTCCGATATTGCCAACCTGTATATCGACGGAGCGGCGGCGAAAGCAGCCAATTGGCCGCTTCCGGTCAATGCGGAGTCTCCACGGATCGCCCATTGGGTAGCCGGAACGTCGGCCGATGCCGCCGAGGCCTATGTGGACCATACGATTGTGCGCTCCGAGTTTTACAGCGACCATTGGGATAGCATTACCGCCGATTGGGAGGCGAACAGCCAAGGGACGATCGAGATTAACCCGGGCGGACTGCTGCATATGGCCAATGCGACCGGCGTCGCCAGCAGCATCAAGAATGAGCGGAAGGACGCGGCTCCCGCAGGTCCGTATGTCTATGAGTTCAAGGCTCAAATCACCGACTATTCCTCCAGCGCTACGACGGAATCGCTCGCGACGAAGATCGTCAGCGACAACAAGCGGATGATGCTGCACATCGAGTCGGACGGCCTGTATGTCAAAACCGCCACCAGCGGCGGCAACTGGGTGAAGGTATACAGCCTCACGGGAGATCCGGATCATCAGTGGCATGTGTGGCGGGTGGAAGCGAACCATGGCACAGGGCAAGCGAAGGCGTTCAAGGACGGTGTGGAACTCGCGTCCTGGACGATGGAAGAATTCGGCTGGAATCCGAGTAATGAAGCTCAAGTGCATCCGGGAATTCATCTATGGACGAAGGGAACGACGGCAGATCCATCGGAAGTGTATATCGACTGGATGCGGGTGTATTCCGGGAAGTAATAACAACGGATAAGGGACGTAAAGGAACAATTGCTGGTGATGTAATTGCGCAAGATTTAACGCTGAGATGTTGGTTTTTTTGGCGCTAATTTCTTTTTCCAAGTATCCCAGTTGCTCCATGCTCCTGCCCGTTAGCAGGCGCAGCTCTGGTAATCCGAGCTTTTCGTTGATATACTGGAGGGCATCTGTCAGATCCTTTTGTTGTTTGGTAGGCCTTACAACAATACAGGATTTGCAGATGTTTTTCTATGTTTAACCCGACCTTCGTTTTCAGCCGATTTTCAAATTCAAAACCGCGTTAAATCAGCAACTACAGTCTAACACTATATTTTCTTTGCACATGATTAAGGAGGTATACGCTATGACAAGCGTTCTCGTAGTCGAAGATGATACGCATATGTCGGAAATGATTTCAATTGTGTTGAACCATGAAGGATTTCGTGTCCGGGGAGCGGTCAACGGCAAGGAGGCGCTTGCTGAAATGGTGAGCTCTCCTACGGATTTGGTTTTGCTTGATGTCATGATGCCAATCATGGATGGGTGGGATTTGTGCCAGGAACTGCGGCTCTTGAACCCCGAACTGCCGATTATCATGATTACGGCTAAGCACGAGACAAGTCAAAAGGTGAAGGGATTCGGCCTAGGCGCAGATGATTACCTGGTAAAGCCTTTTGACCCGCAGGAGCTGGTGGCCCGAATCAAAGCGGTGCTGCGCCGGTACCGGATTGCGGCCGATAAGATGGTTAGATTGGGCAGCTTCAAGCTGGATCGGCTTCGGGGGACTGTTTCCGACGGAAACGTGAATTGGAACTTGCCGCTTAAGGAATTCGAACTATTATATCAACTTGCGAGTTATCCCGGCCAAATCTTTATGCGAGACCAGCTAATTGAAGCGGTATGGGGCTTCGACCACGAAGGGGATGAGCGGACGGTCGATGTTCATATTAAGCGGCTGCGGGAGCGATTTGCCGCCTATACTCACCTTTTTCGCATTGTAACGGTTCGTGGTCTCGGTTACAGGTTAATGACGGAAAGCTATGATTAAGAGCTTATATTTAAAAATTGTATTGCTCTTTTTCGTAGCTGTGGTGATAGGTATCGGAGGGGCCATTCCGATAACCATTTATTTGTTTAAAGATCAGATCACGCAATCCATCCAACAAGAGTATGCGGTGCGAACCGGGTTGATATCCGAAGCTTTTTCCCGATTGGCGCCAGACGAACGTGATCCTTTTCTAAAACAGTTGTCTGAAAAGCAAAAGATAAGCCTTTGGGTATACGATCGGAACGGGCTTCGCTACGCTTATGGCCAGATAGGCAAGCCCAACCTTACTGGCGAGGATATCCACCGCATCCAGAACGGGGCCGAAGTCGTGAGGCGCACATCCGTTCTGCCTCTACCGACGAGCTTGCACATGGGTTTCCCTTTACAAACTGCGGACGAACAGTTGGCACTTGTAATCCATCCGGAAGTTTCTAATATTTCTCAGCTGTTTATAATTTTGGGTGTTTTGATTGTGATTGCAATTGCGATTGCTAACACCAAATTTATCCTTTTTACTAGCGTAGTGGTGAAACCCTTAAAAGCATTGACCGCCGCAACCAAAAAAATTGCCAAAGGGGACTATAGCATCCAACTTCAAACAAAGAACAAAGATGAATTGGGTGTCTTGTCGGAGCAATTTCAACAAATGGCCAACGAGATGAGCCAAGTCGAAAAGATGCGTCAGGAGTTTGTTTCCAACGTATCCCACGAACTTCAAACACCGCTGGCGTCCATTTCGGGTTTTGTCTCCATCTTGCAAAGGGGCGGTCTGGATGAAGCCGAGCAACAGCGCTATCTGAACATAATCCGGCACGAAAGCATGCGACTGTCCCGACTCAGCGAGAACATGCTCCGACTGGCGACGATGGATTCTAACCATCTGCCCTTCCATCCATCGCTCGTTCGACTTGATAGTCAACTGCGCCGTATTGTCGTAGCCTTGGAGCCGCAATGGGCGCCCAAACACTTAAATATTCACCTTGAGCTTTCAAAAACGGCGATTCATGCAGACGAAGACCTGCTGAGCCAGGTATGGCTCAATGTTATCAGCAATAGCATCAAATTCACACCCGAGCGCGGTGACATCTCCATCGAGCTTCGGGCCGGAAATGGTGAAATCGAAGTCATTGTACGCGATAACGGAATTGGTATGGCCGAGGAAGATCGCAAACGCATTTTCGAACGCTTTTTTATGGCCGATAAATCGCATAACCGTGAAGCCGGGGGAAGCGGGCTTGGACTCGCAATCGTAAAACGAGTTGTCGAATTGCACGGCGGCCGGGTCGAGATAGACAGCGCTCCAGGAAAAGGAACGGCGGTAACCGTTATTCTGCCAGCTATGTAACTCAGTCAAACAATCGAAAACATGGACAAAAGAGGGGAACGATTTCGTTCGCCTTTTTTTACATTTTCAACCAATTCATTCATATTGCGTTCATAAAGGATACGTAGTATCGGTTGTGAAAGGAGACTTCAAACCACGATAACGTACTGGAAATCGCCGAAACGTCTATATCAAATCAATTTAATTAAAAGGAGTTGACTTCTATGACAAAGGAATCTTGTATCGTACAAACCTCTCTTGGTTCCCTTCAAGGGGTTCGAAGGAATGATGTCATTCAGTTTCGTGGTGTTCCATATGCCGACGCGCCCGAGGGGGAGCATCGCTTTTCTCATCCACGCCGCGTTTCTGCTTGGACCGGAATTCGGGATGCAAGCCGTCATGGCTTTATTGCACCACAACCGCCTTCTCCATTACGTCAAGCCATCGGAGAAGCTTCTGAACCGCCTCAAGGGGAAGATTGCCTATCGCTCACAATCTCAACCCCTGCCATCGACCAGGAAAAACGCCCTGTTGTTGTTTGGGTGCATGGCGGACATTATATGACTGGATCTGGATCGCTGGACTGGTACGATGGAGCGGAGCTTTCCAAGGACGGTAATCTCGTTACCGTAGGCGTCAATTACCGGCTTGGAGCTTTTGGATTCTTGCATTATCCGGGAGTTAGCGATGGGAACATGGGGATTTTCGATATTCTCGAAGCTCTAAAATGGGTTCAAGATCATATTGCTCATTTTGGCGGCGATCCTGACCATGTCACCATCATGGGGCAATCCGCGGGGGCCCATGCCATTATGTGCTTATTGGCCATAGGAGAGGCACGAGGTCTCTTCCGCAGAGCAATTCTACAAAGCGCGCCCGCAAGTCTTGCTCCATTGTCAGAAGAAAAAGCATTTGAACGTGGAAGCCGGCTATTGGAAATCTTGAATGTGAATCAGAGGGATCCACAAGAAATTACCGCCCAATTGAATACCTTATCACCTGCTCAAATCATTCAAGCATCGGAAAAATTGGCTCAGGAAATTGCGCGCTTTGGTCAAATTGCTCTCCCTTTTATGCCTGTTTTTGATTCTCTTTCCACGACGGATCGGTTTATTGAGATGGCTGCAAAAGGTGCCGGCGAAGCAGGCATTGATCTCATTATGGGTACCAATAGAGAGGAAGCAAATATTCTTTTAGGAAACGTAAAGACTCTCGATCCGGCTTTGGTTAACGAACGTTTCGTTGCCTTGACCGGGAAAGAAAATGCAATCGAGCGTTACCGCTGGCGGCGGCCCGGTAGTGCGGCAATCGCTCTAGTATCTGACTTGATTACGGACTATATGTTCCTGCTCCCCACTCTAAGGCTAGCATACGCAGTTCATAAAGCCGGCTCACGTGCTTGGGTATATCAGTTCGATTGGGCACCGCTCGGATCTCCTTTTAAAGCGTGTCACGGCTTAGAACTGCCATTTATATTCGGAAATTTCGAATCGTACAAGGATGTACCGATATTGCAAGGGGCAGATCCAACAATTGTTAGTGATTTAACAACTGTTATGCGCAAGGCATGGATTGGATTTATTCAAACAGGCAATCCCGGTGTTTACGTCCCATGGCCAGCTTATGAGCCGGTTCAGAGACAAACCATGCGATATGCTTCTATTGTCGGTACTGTAGGTGACTTAGCGGAGATAGCTCGCTTCCATACATGATAGAGATATGCAATCTGTCACTCGATGAAATAATTCGAGTGACAGGTTGATTTTCACCAAACAGTTCGAAGGGGGGAGAGATCAATGACAAATAAAACGGGGATGGCTCGACTATTGGAAATCGCCGGAGAGAAGCGCGGACTGATGATCGTCTCGGTCCTGTTATCTTCGCTTAGCGCCGTTTGCATGCTGGTGCCTTACGCTTCCGTCTTTGTCATTTTAAAAGAGTTATTGGAGCACGCAGCGTCCCCTGCTTCGGCAGACGGAGCGAAAATGATCCGTTTTAGCTTTATCGCTTTAATCGGCCTGGTAGCCGGCTTGGCCACGATGTATGCAGGGGGAATGGTTTCTCATATCGCCGCCTTTCGTATTCTTTACGGTCTCAGGGTCAAGCTTGCAAGCCATATCGGCAAGCTTCCGCTTGGCTGGCTGAATGGTACGTCGACGGGGGCCGTCAAGAAAACGCTGGAACAAAACGTGGAGAAAGTGGAAATGTTCATTGCTCACCATTTGCCCGATCTCGTTCATGCTGCTGTGACCACGGTTCTGATGATCGCTGTGATGTTTACGCTGAATGTTTGGTTGGCTCTAGCGTGCTTCGTGCCGATTGTTCTCGCGTTTGCGGTTCAGATCGCGCTGATCAGCGGACCGAAGACGAAAGAAAATCTAAAGCTTTGCCATGATTCGCTGGAACGGATGAATGCTTCTGCCGTCCAGTATGTTCGGGGAATGCCGGCCGTTAAGGTATTTGGGCAAACCGTGCAGTCGTTTCGTCAGTTTTATCAGGACATGCTTCGCTACCGTGACTACGGTGTGAAATTAACGGATCAATTTCAATACGGATCCTTGATTTTCAAGGTGATTCTCGGTTCACTTGCCGCATTTATTCTACCTGTTGGCGTGTTTTTATTGAGCCGGGATCCGGGCAACATCGCCTTCGCCTCCGTTCTGCTGTTTTTCCTTGTCATGGCTCCAGGGATATCTACCCCGATGTTTAAAATCATGTTTTTGGCTGAAACGCTCAGAGATATTGATGAGGGGGTCCGGCGTATAGATCGTATACTAGTGGAAGGAAATGTGTCGGAGCCTGAACACCCGATACGGCCAACTTCATTTGATGTTTCATTCGATCACGTATTTTTTTCTTATGGAACGGAGCCTGCGGATACGGATGTCCTTGCTGACATTACCTTTACCGCTCGCCAAGGGGAAGTGACAGCGCTCGTCGGTCCGTCTGGAGCGGGCAAATCGACCATTGCTAATCTGGTGCCTCGTTTTTGGGATGTGAACACGGGAGCGGTCCGCATTGGTGGAGTGGATATCCGTGAAATCGCGACCGCTGATCTGATGAACATCGTCGCGTTCGTGTTTCAGGAATCGTTTCTGTTTTACGATACTGTGTATAACAATATTGCGGTCGGACGCCCGGATGCGTCGCCGGAAGAAGTGTATGCCGCGGCGAAGGCAGCGCAGTGTCATGCGTTCATCGACGAGACCCTTCCTTTTGGGTATAACACGTTGATAGGAGAAGGGGGCGTTTATTTGTCCGGCGGGGAAGAACAGCGAATTTCTGTAGCCAGGGCAATCCTGAAAAACGCCCCCATCCTCGTACTTGATGAAGCGACGGCATTTGCCGATCCGGAGAACGAGCACGAGATGCAGCTGGCGTTGAAAGCACTGATGAACAACAAGACGGTCATCGTCATCGCTCATCGCCTGTCCACCATTCAGGATGCGCAGCAAATTCTCGTGATGGAAAGCGGGAGAATCGTCGAGCGGGGAAGTCATGAAGCTCTCCTTTCAGCTAATGGCTTGTATGGAGGCATGTGGCGTTCCTACTGTCATGCGACACAATGGCATTTGGGCAAAGGGGGGGCGGCCAATGAACATGAGCATGCTGCGCAACATCACGGCAGATAATCCGCGATCTCTTGTCAAACCGGTTTTGTACACGACCTTGGCCAATCTGGTTGGCTTAATCCCTTTTGCGCTGTTGGTGGAAGCGGCGAGATTGATCTTTATTCCATTTATTTATCCCGATACGCCACTCGATTCAGTTCGGCTCTGGTTCGTGTGCGGTGCTCTGGCGGTTTCTCTCGTTCTCTTGATGGCTTGCGAAGTCCCCGCCTATCGTGCACAATACCGCGATGCATACAGCGCGGCTGCGGACGGACGATCGCGGCTGGCCGAACATTTGCGCAAGTTGTCGCTTGGGTACCTGAACAAACGGGATCCGGGCGATCTGGCCAATAGAATGGTGGGCGATTTTTCGATGCTGGAACACGGCATTTCCCACTTGATTCCGCAGATGATCGGTGCCGCCGTCATGCCGGTTGTCGCCCTGATTGGCTTGTCTTTCCTCGACTGGCGTCTGGCGCTTTCCCTGTTCGCGACGCTGCCGGTAGCTATCTTGCTGGTGCTCTTGACGTCGGGCATCCAACGTAAACTCGGCTCGAAGCATATAAGGGCCAAGATGGATGCTTCCAGCAGACTGCAAGAATATTTGAACGGAATCCGGGTGATTAAAGCTTATAATTTGACCGGAGAACGTTTTGTCCGGCTGGAACGGTCATTCAAGGAGTTGATGCGGCAGAGCATCCGTCTCGAAGGGACGATAGGGCCGATTGTGCTGAGCGCGATTGCCTGTGTTCGTGCCGGTCTTACCCTGATGATCATGGCTGGCGTTTATCTGCTGACAGGCGGAAACTTGGACGTTATCACATTCGTAGCTTTCCTGATCATCGGAACTCGTATTTTCGATCCATTGACGACAGCGCTCGCCGGTTACGCGGAGTTTCGCTATCTTGAACAGGCGGGCGAACGCATCGTGCAGCTTTTGCGGGAACCGGTTATGCGAGGAGAGAGGCAGCCTCCTGCGATTCATGATGTCGTATTGAAGCAGGTTACGTTTAGCTATAATGATCAACCGATCTTGCGAGATGTGAGCGTAAGCATGCCGGCAGGCTCCTTCACCGCATTGGTCGGCCCTTCGGGCAGTGGCAAAAGTACCATTCTTCGGCTCATCGCCCGGTTTTACGACCCGGAACAGGGAATGGTAACGATGGGCGGGGAGGATGTTCGTGCCATGGATCCCGAAGCATTGCTCAGAAAAGTATCTATGGTCTTTCAAGATGTGTACCTCTTTCAGGATACGATTGCAGGCAATATCCGGTTCGGGCGGAGCGACGCAACGCGCGAGGAGATCGAGGAAGCAGCGCGCCTTGCTTGTTGTCATGATTTTATCCTGAAGCTGCCAAACGGTTACGACACGATGGTAGGCGAAGGCGGAAGCACGCTGTCGGGCGGTGAAAAACAGCGAATTTCCATTGCCAGGGCGATATTGAAAAACGCGCCGATCATTCTGCTCGATGAAGCAACGGCTTCGCTCGATCCTGTGAACGAAGCCGAGATTCAGAAAGCGATCGATCGACTGGTGCAAGGCCGAACCCTCATCGTAGTCGCTCACCGACTCAAGACCGTACAGCATGCAGACCAAATTGTTGTACTGGATCATGGTCGGATTGTAGAGCTAGGCTGCCATGACGAATTACTCTCGTCAAATGGCTTGTATGCCCGGCTATGGCAACGCCAACATGGTGCGGGCGAGGGGTGCGACTCTGTGAAGATATGATGGTAACAACCCCAAAACTCTTGACATCGGCTGGAGTTTTGGGGAGAATCTTTATCATCTTTTTTTAAGGGGCGATGATTCATTTGATTAGTTCAGAGGCAAAAGAAATCATTGAAAACTATGTTGAAGCGTATAACTCGTTTGATGTCTCGGGGATGATTAAGCTCTTACATCAGAACATCCTGTTCAGAAATTATGCGAATGGTGAAGTTAACACGGAGACCAAGGGTATCCAAGCGTTTAGAGAGCTGGCCGAAAAGTCGACTATGACTTTCTCTAGCCGTCGTCAGAACATAACGGATTATAATGTTACAGACGACAAAATAGAAGTATTCATTGATTATGAAGGGATACTGGCCGTTGATTTGCCGAACGGATTAAAAACGGGAAACAAGGTGCAACTCAAAGGGAAGTCAGTATTTAAATTTGAAGAAGGAAAAATATCACTAATTGAAGACTACAGTTGATTAACAAGGTCCCCATAGGAACACTCGGAGGACTGAACAGGCTGTCGATGGTCCCCTGTTGCGGTCCTCTTTGGGTTTCGGTCAACAGCTGGCCCACAGAAGTGGGGGAGGCAAATGGAGGCCAGCCATCGAAAGGCAATCGGGCCATGTTTAGCTTTTGGAACGTTGGCGTTTGCGGAAAGCCGCCACACTTTCGCGATGAGCGCATACCTCGGAACAGTAACGTTTGGATTTATTCTTGGATGTGTCGATAAAAACTTTCTGACAAGAAGCAGAAGCGCAAATTCCGAATCTTGCCGTTCCGAACTCAATCAGTACAAAAGCGAGCCCCATTGCAGTCGTTGTAGCCAGCCAATGAGCGCATCCGTCCTCCTCCGATTCAAAATGCAGATGGTAGGGTCTATGGTGCCAGCTTATTCTTGGTGTCGCCCCGCTAATGCGCAGTTGCTTGTTCAAGAGCTCCGCCATATCCTGTGCTTTCTGTTCTCTTGCCAGCTCGAACACCGTGCGCAAAGAATTTCTGAGAGAATGGACGATCTCAACATCCTCTGAACGAACAGGCCACGACTGAACGGTTTTCCGATGAACGTCGATCACGGCATCTCCATCTAATCCTCCATTTGACTCCGATACCAAATCTAGGACATGCTTCTCGCTCACGACGAGAAATTGCTTCAATTCTTCAGGCGTCGACAAGCTGTCCGTCTCCGTGACGGGGCAGAGCGTATTAATGAGGTCAACCGCGAGGCGAACGGATAACGACTCGTAATAGGTAAAATTCATTTGACATGTCACCACCATCTATTTATAATCGTTACATACAATAGTATTTTAGCATGTTACATCTTTAATTAAAAGCGGTTGATGGGGGAATGGCTATGTCGGCGATCGATAAGGCGGAGAAGGCTGCGGAGAGAAAATGGTGGGCGCTCGTCGCCGTATGTCTCGGATTATTTATGGCTTTACTGGATGTTACGATTGTGAATGTCGCTTTGCCAACGATACAAAGTGATCTTCAAACGGATTTCTCCGGATTGGAATGGGTACTCAACGCTTATACCTTAGTATTTGCCGTGGCGCTGGTTACAACAAGCCGGTTGGGCGATATATTCGGGCGAAAGACGCTGTTTATGTTGGGAATAGCGGTATTTACAATCGGATCGCTGTTATGCGGATTGTCCGGCGATATTACGATGCTGAATTTGTCCAGAGGCATTCAGGGTCTAGGTGCGTCTGCAATGACGCCTTTATCGCTGGCTATAATCTCGGCGACATTCAGCGGGAAGCAGCGCGGGATCGCAATCGGGATATGGGGCGGCGTAAGTGGATTGGCTACGGGGATCGGCCCGGTCATCGGCGGTATTCTGGTTAAGCATATTGGGTGGGAATCCATCTTCTATGTGAATATACCCGTCGGAATCGTCGCGATTCTACTGTCGTTATGGGCGATCAAGCAGTCCAAGGACGAGTCTGCGGCTCGCCGAATCGATCTGTTCGGGTTCATCGCATTCACCGTCTTCATGTTCTGTCTCATCTACGGATTGATTCAGGTCAACCATGAAGGCAACGGCTGGACCTCTCCGGAGGTGTGGTGGATGCTTGGCATTTCCATTCTTGCTCTCTTCGTATTCATCGTAGGTGAGCTGCGGTTGAAGCACCCGATGGTCGATCCTCGCTTATTCAAGATTCCCAGCTTTACCGGTTCTGCGATTGCCGCCTTTTGTCTGAGCGCGGGAATGTATGCGTTGCTGTTCAATCTCAGTATTTACATGCAAAGCTTTCTCGGCTTGGATGCACTGGAGACAGGCGTCAAGCTCATCGCGTTTACCGCAATGGCTCTGCTATTCAGTCCGCTGTCCGGTGCATTAATGGGCAAAGTAAGCCCCAAAGGGCTCGTCGTTGTATCTATGGCGTTGCTGGCGATCGGGGTTTATTCCATGTCCTTCCTATCGAAACATAACGATCCTGCTGAATGGATTGTTCTATTACCAGGATTTATTATTGCTGGAATTGGCAGCGGCTTGATCAACCCGCCTATCTCTAATCTGGCAATCGGAACGGTACCGGTGCAACGAGCGGGTATGGCATCCGGCATGAGCAATGTGGCTCGTCAGATGGGAGGCGCATTCGGAGTTGCCCTCTATGGGGCCATACTGTCCAGCCGCTTCACCTCGCTTGTCACGGATAGAATCCAGTCATTGCAAGACGACCAGCTTTCCGAATCGGCGAAGGGGCAAGTGATTCAAGCGATTGAGTCGGCAGGCCCGCTTGTAGGCAGCAACGGTCTGGCAGGCATGGAACATGATATGATATTTCAAAACGATCCGCTGTTTGACTCCTACCGTGAGATTGCCCGCGCATCTTTCGTGGACGGAACGATTGACATTATCAAGATCGCCGCTGTGATTCTGGCCATCGGTGCCGTGCTTTGTCTTGTTTTGATTCGCAAGAAGGATTTGCGGCATTAATATAAAAAGGACCAAGAACAGGTGAAATAAAATGAGAATGAGAATGATAGCAACAATCTTGTGTGGACTGTTCATCTTCCCTCTATTCAGTTCAGCGCGAAGTGATGGAAGTATGCAAGTTGAGGGATCTGGAACATCAGTCTTCACCGAAGTGGATGCGTATATTGCTCATGAGATGACACGACAACGTCTTCCGGGGCTGGCTCTCGGGATTGTGCAGGGGGATCGCATTCTTTACCTTAGGGGATATGGTCAGGCCGATTCATCCGGTCGGCCGGTAACACCTGAAACTCCTTTTGGAATAGGATCGATCGGCAAGTCGATTACGGCTATGGCCGTTCTGCAGCTTGCCGAAGAAGGGAAGATCGACTTGGACGCGCCTATACAGCGCTATATCCCCACCCAATATAATGGTGCGAAGTTCATTACTGTACGTCAATTACTTAATCAAACAAGCGGGTTCTCCCAAATCTCAACTTTTAGCAACACGTTGTCAAGTATCACCGTTCAGGATCAAGATGCTCTAGAGAAAAATGCCTTATCTTATGCGAAAAAGTTTTTAAAGAGATCCATTCAAACCGTGCAACCCTTCAGGTATTCGAACGCAAACTATGTACTGCTCGGTTATATTGTGCAACAAGTATCCGGCCAGTCCTATGGGGACTACGTGAAGGAACACATTTTCAACCCTCTATCTATGCAAGACAGCTACGTTACGCTTGATGAAGCGACTGCACACGGACTGGCTAAGCCCCATCGTCGAATATTTGGATACAACGTTCCCTATGAAGGCCCCTATATTTATATTCCAGGAGATGCGCCGGCAGGCTACCTCTATTCGAGTGCTAAGGACATGAGCCATTACTTGGTTGCCCAGATGAACGGAGGCCGATTCGAGGATGATTCCGTTCTCTCCCAGAAAGCACCCGCCTTATGCATACCGAACCTGTTCCGGGAACGTATGCCATGGGTTGGATGACTGATCATATTAACGGTTTACCGGTTATCGGTCAGCCGGGCGGCTCAATAGGATTTCAGGCGCAAACTTATATTGTTCCGGAACAGCAGTTGGGAGTTATCGTGTTCGCTAATGTACTGGATGCGATCGATGCCGCGTGGCCCAACAAAACACACCTCATTACGACTACCCATATCGCCTCCGGGATCATAAACATACTGGATGAACAACCTATTGGAGGGTCGGGTCTAAGCATCTCGCAGAAATACTGGGTCGTAAATGGACTATTATTCATACTCAGCGTATGGTTATTATATACGACCTTTAGAACTGCGAAGCGCTGCCTTGGGCCGTGGAGTCCTGACAATTCCAACCATACTAAAATATCTATCAAAGTTATGTCAAGAATTATTCTGAATTTTGCGGGTCTGTTTCTTGTCCTAATGTTGAGTATGACTCAAGTCGTTCCGGTATGGCATATTGCCACAATTTATCAGCCGGACCTAATCCTTTGGCTGAAGATAATGACTGTACTTATGGCACTGAAGGGAAGCGTGGAAATGACCCGGTTGGTTCGAACAATAGGCATTGACACGAATTACAAATGAAAGGACCCCGATTTCCGCTGTATATCGGAAATCGGGGTCCTCTCATTTAATGGCATTAACGCACATGAAGCGTGTCGTTATCGGGCGTCTGCGTCAGCCCGAACCTGCTTGCTTCTGCGATGCTCCCGAGTCCAGCGGCGGCGGGGCGGAAGGTGCTTCAGCAGCAGCGGCGGCAGTCTCGGTACTTGCCAAGGGAGCCCGATGCGTGCTGTACACCGCGAAGCCGAGCATGGTAGCCAGCAGGATGCCGCCGCCCGTATAGAAGGCGGCCGTCAGTCCGAATGCTTGCCCGAGCAGTCCGAACATGGCCGGTGCGGTCATTTGCGACAGTCGGTTGGTCAGCAGCCGCAGTCCCATCACTTTACCGCGCTCGGTTTCCTTCGTTTCCTCCACCATAATCATGATCGTAACCGGCAAGTTCATGCCGATGGAGCTGCCGAGCAGGAACGTCAGCATGGCGATGCCGAGCAAATGCAGGGACGCCATAGGGATGAAAAGCAGGCAGGCGGAAGCAATGCAGCCAGCGATGAGCAGAATCGTCTCCAGCGCCGCGAGCTTCATCAGCCTCCCCAGCATGAAGCGGGAGACGAACCCGGACAAGCCCATCAGCGAGATGACCGAAGAAATGACCATGGCGGTGTAGCCGTGACTGTTCAAATACAGCGGAATGAAGCTGGCGTACAACGCCTGGATGAACATGATCAGGAATGTGCCGACCAGTCCGAACTGAACGCCTCGATGACGGGTCAGATGAAGACCGCTGACATAGCTGTTCAGCATCTCTTTGGGCTGGAACAAGTCCCTGGTTTTGCCAAGCTGTCTGGCATCGCCCGGTGCGCGGATCAGCAAAATGAGGACGTAGCAGACGGCACAGACGATAAGCGAGGCCAGAAAGGCGGAACGGTAACTCCACAAGGATGAGCCGGTCTGCGTGACAACCAGTCCGCCAATTAGCGGACCTACCATATTGCCGGCGGAGTTCCACATGGAGAACCGGTTAATGTTTTTGTTGCGGCGTTCCTTGTCCTGTTCTCCGTCCGATGCCAGCACTTGAAGCGATGAAGCCATAATGATCATGCTGGTGCCCAGCAGCACTTGCGAGATCGCAAGGATCGGCAGTGTGGTGCTGAAGGACGTCATCGCGAGGGAGAGAATCAGCAGCAGACAGCCGATCTTCGTCATCTTCATCGGACCGAGCGTATCGATCATTTGCCCGATCGGCATCGCGATAAACATCGGAACCAGCCCCCGAAGCGTCACAATGAAGCCGATTAATGCGGTGGAAGCGCCCAGCGCTTCGGCGTATAACGTAAAAAACGGCTGGGCTACGGACATGACCCCGAAGAAAATGCCCCCGCCGTAAATGCCGACGGCCCGCACCGCCTTTTCCATATTCATAGCAGGTCACCTTCTCTTTTTCTTGTGCGAGCACTTGTATTGGCGAGCGCGCAGGTATATCCTACAGAGGAAGCCTGCTTGCAGTATTTATACTATGGAGATTGGCAAGACAAGTAAATGAGGGAAAATGAATAAGCTTATTCATTTTTTGAATATCGTATACTCCGCATTGGCTGTAAGCCGAAGCGTTCATTATTCTGGAAAAGGAGACGCGAGATGACCTTCGATCAAATCTTGACCTTCGTGACCATCTACCGTCTCGGCAGCATATCCAAAGCGGCGGAGAAGCTGTTCCTGCCGCAGCCTACCGTGTCGCACCGGATCAAGCAGCTGGAGAGGGAGCTCGGCAAGCCGCTGCTCATACGCGCGAACGGCACCGTCCGCTTGTCGCAGGAGGGCCATGCGTTCCTGCCTTATGCGCTAAGCGCGCTGTCGGCGCTCGATCAAGGACGCGAAGCCGTCGAGCAGGTGAATCAGGGGCTGAAGGGGACGCTGTCGCTGGGCTGCAACAATTCGTTTGCCGGCACAATTCTGCCTTCGATTCTGGAGAGCTTCATGGCCGCGCACCCAGGCATCGCGCTGAAGGTCCACTGCTACTCGACGGAGGAGCAGATCAAGATGCTCAAAACCAAGCAGATCCAGATCGGCATTACCCGCTATACCGCCAATGACCCCGGAATTACGTTCGAGCTGCTCTACGCGCACCCGGCTTATGCCGTTCTTTCCCGGGAACATCCTTATGCGGCACGCGATGCGCTCAGCCTGCAGGACATATTGAAAGAAAAGCTGATCCTGTACGAAGCCGACAGCCTGTACCGGCAAAAAATCGACCTCACCTTCAAAGATCTGAATATGCTGTACGATCCACATTACGAAACGAATAATTTGCAGCTGATCAAATGCTGGATCAAAAGCACAATGGGCATTTTTCTTTCTTGCCCGCTGTATATGCAGCCTGAGATCGAGTCGGGCGACATGGTGGCGATTCCGATCGAGAGCAATCCGTTTCCGCTGAATCAAATCTTTCTCGTGTACCGGGAGGAGCATCTGAACAGTCTGGATCGTCTGTTTATGAGGCATGTCGAACAGCAGATGGAGATTAACGAGCCGGTCGGTTCCGATAATAGCGGGGATGGAGAGAGCTTCACCGACACATGTACATCGTAATTGCAGATGTCACGGAACGCGCGCGGGTTGCCGCGGCGTCGATCGTACAGAACATGGCGTTCGTTATTGCCGACGCCAATACGCAGGGCAGCCCATATTGCCATTCCCATGATCGCCCTATACAATAGAGGCTGTGCACGAAAGTGTTCGTAATCTTTTTCACATGGGAGGATGAGCATTGTGTTTAAAAAGCTGGCGGCGGATGCACTGGGATTAAGCGATATCGGCAAAGTTATCGATCGCAAGGACTTCGATAAAGTCGATGCGGATGATTATGTCATGCATGAAGACGGGGAGAAAATTTACTTCATCATCAAGTCGAAGAAGGACGAATACTGCTTTACGAATCTGGCCTTGATCCATCTCGATGGAGAGAGCGCCATCAGCAGCAAGCGCGTTCTGAAGCGTTACAGCTACGCTGCCCATAAAATTTCGAAGGTGTACCTGGAAACGGCGGGGACGGTCGATCTGGACGCTGAGATCAAGTTCCATATCGGCGAAGCCAGCTTCTCGATCGACGTGGACAAGAGGCAGATCGAGCAGATCAAAGACTTGTATAAAGCATTGATCAAAATATCGGAAATCGTGTCGACGAACGACCGCCTGCTGGAATATGCCATGGAGAGCGTACAAATCGCCAAGGAGAGCGTCGGCCGCTTCTCCATCCAGAACGCTTCACCCGCGGAGCAATTCAGCGCGATCAACGAGGCTGCATACAACTGGATGAAATCCAAGCACACCGAGCATAAGATCAAGGACTTTGGCTCGGTATTCGAAACGTATATCAACCACTGATCGGTTGGTGGATATGATGAATGAAATCATGAGATCTGCTGCCTGCCGGGCAGCAGGTCTTTTCGTTATAGGCTGGAACCGGGGCTGAAATTTCAACAACAATGATCACGATCCGAAATATGCAGCGAGCCTAGCCAAATCCCCAAAAAAACACAAATGAATCTTACCATTTTCTTGTATGATAAATGTAGTCAATGAGCTGGGTATCGGGCGTAGGATCCATATTGAGGGTTGAAGTTACAGCTCAGGCAGGAGGTTTGTCATGCGAATCTTAATAACGGTATGGAAAAAAGAGCTGAAGGATTTGTTTTTTGGCGAAGAGGTACAGACCAAGCTGCGCGACCACTTTGAAGTCGATTGGGTGCCGGAAGGCGTTCGATACGAGGAAACGCAGCTGGAGCGGGAAATCTCCCGTTACGATGCCGTACTTACCTCCTGGGGATCGCCGAAAATCACTGCCAATGTATTGTCTCAAGCTGCGAATCTTAAGTTTATCGGTCATGCCGGAGGGACGCTTATTCCTTATGTCGACCCTGATGTGTTTCAACGGAATATTAAGGTCGTCAATGCCAATACGGCGCTGGCCAAGTCGACAGCCGAACTCGCCATCGCCTTAATGCTGGCAGGCGCATGGAATATTTGCGGGTATCGAGACGAGCTTCGATCTGGGATATGGGGCGGAAATGGGGGGACGGTAAGCGGATTGTACGGACAATCCGTCGGGCTTATTGGGATCGGGGAAGTGGCTAGGGAAGTCATTGCGCTGCTGCGTCCTTTTCACACCAAGATCCGGCTATGCTCTCCATATTGTACGCCCGATGAGGCTGAACAGCTGGGCGTTCAGTTATGCGGGCTGGATGAACTGCTGCGGGAAAGTTCTATCGTGTCTTTGCACGATACGTTAACGCCGGAGACCCGAGGGATGCTGGGCAAGGAAGAGCTGCGAAAGCTGCAGACGGGAGCTTTACTGGTGAACACGGCTAGAGCGGCATTGATTGACGAAGAAGCATTATACAACGAGCTCGCTTCCGGGAGAATACGCGCCGCGCTGGATGTATATTATCGGGAACCGCTCTCAGGCGACGATCCCTTCCTTCGATTGCCGAATGTCGTTTGCATGCCGCATATCGGGGCCTTCTCGGCATATTGGAAGTCTCAGCTCGCTGCCATGGTGATCGACGAATTGCTGCGGTTTACCTCGGGAGCCCCTTTGCTTCGAGAGATTACGCTGGAACGGTTTTTACGGATGACATCTCATTAGATAGTAGAGGCCAGCGATGGTAAGGTTAGTTTGTTATAAAATCGCTTTACGCAGCATGAGCTGCCAAAAGGATCGGAAGGAGTACTTCTATGGAACAGTCTGCATGGAGCCGGCAGCCGCTGAAGCTGTCGGCCAACCGGGTTTGGCGTACCTATACCGGAGGCCGGTTGATTGAAGAGTGGCAAGGGCAGGAGCGAGGGCAAGACAGCATGCTTCCGGAAGAATGGATCGCATCGGTCGTCCGGGCCAGAAATGCAGGGCGGGAGCATCTGGTCGAGGGCTTGAGCACGGTGGAGCTGTCTGACGGCAGGAAGGCATTGCTGCAGGATCTGATTCAATCGGAGCCTGCGAAGTTTCTCGGCGAGCAGCATGCGGCGGCGTTCGGAGGCGAGCCCGGCGTGCTCGTGAAGGCGCTGGATTCGGCGGAACGGCTGACGATTCAGGTTCACCCGGATCGCGCTGCGGCAAAGTCGATTTTCGGATCTCCATTCGGCAAGACCGAAGCGTGGTACATCCTTGGGGGACGGGAAATCGACGGAGAAGCTCCTTATATATTGTACGGCTTTAAGCCTGGAATGACGCGAGAACGATGGGAAAAGCTGTTCTGGGATCAGGATATTCCGGGAATGATGGAGGCGCTTCATAAAATTCCGGTTGAACCCGGACAAGTGTTTATTGTCGAAGGCGGGATGCCGCATGCGATTGGTTCGGGCTGCTTTCTGATCGAAATCCAGGAGCCGACCGACTATACGATCCGGGTTGAGCGCACCACCCCGGCCGGCCGGGAAATTCCGGAATTCATGTGCCATCAAGGCGCGGGCTTCGAGAAGATGTTCGACTGCTTCAAATATAATACGTACACGCTGGAGGAAGTGCTGACGAATTATCGGCTGGAACCGAAGGTACTGCACCATTCCGATGGCTATACCGAGCGGGCGCTGATTACTTACGGGACGACGGCTTACTTTGCCTTAAGCGCCATCAACATCCGTTCTGGTTCTTACCGCTTCGTGGAGGAGGATCGCTTCAGCATCCTGATCGCGGCCGCCGGTTCCGGACGGCTTGCTTGGGAAGAAGGGGAGCTGGAAATCCGGCAGGGGGATCAAATCTTTGTGCCCGCAAGCGTAACGTCGCTCTCGTGCAGCGCGACCCCAGGCGAACCGCTTCAACTGCTTCAATGCTTGCCTCCCGACGCTAGGGCATAAGCCCGTCACGCGAAGGGCGTTATATTCGCCTGCTGCCAGTAGTCGATCGGCTGCTCCGGTGAGGGTACAATAAATGATTAGTGAAACAGCAATAGTAAACATAATTAAAATTATGTAAACATATAATAGCTTAGCTATGCCATTCTATTTTTCATCGCCGTTTCTATGTTTACTTTACATGAAGTGTGCAGGCGAGCGTTATAAAAAATACGGAATGCACTCGAGCGCATAGGTATGGAGCGTGGTAGGACGTGGACATGAATCAGTCATCACATCGGTTAAAACAAGCCATTCAATCGGTTGTTTCCGTTGTTCAGCAGCGTAGGATTGGACGAACTTCTCCTTTCGTCGTGTCGCTGGATGGAGGAAGCGGAGCGGGCAAATCCACGTTGGCCGCGGCGCTCGTATCGCGGCTCGGTGCTGCAGTCATCCCGTGCGACGACTTTTTCGATGCAACGGTTACGGACGCGGAATGGGATTCATTCACGGTAGTACAGAAGTGTCATCGCTGCATTGACTGGCAGCGTGTTCGTAACGAGGCATTGCTCCCGCTGTTAGCAGGTAAGGCAGCTCAATATCGCCCTTATTCATTTTCATCCGGGAACGGATTGGCATTGCATTCGGTTGAGAAAATGCCTTCAGAAGTCATCATTCTTGATGGAATATATAGTGGTCTCCCTGAAATATCTGACCTTGTCGATTTCTCCATCCTTGTAGATGTATCGCCCGAGTTTCGCCGCCATAGGCATAATATACGAGAGGGGACGGACGATGCGGATTGGCATCTGAGATGGGACCCTGTCGAGGATTACTATTTTTCAGCTTTGCGTCCACCGGATTCTTATGATGTCATCGTAGTTAACGCCTAGCGCTCAATAGAACGGATGGACGGCAGCGAGGCGGATTCGTTCTAGTTCAGCGAAGGGGAATCCGTTGTCGCCGCTCGCTTCCATGGTGGAAGAGGGCGGCGTTATTTTGTGCGTTATTTCTTACCATGACAGGAGGCATAAGCTGTACGCTGTCGAATAACTTATAAATCATATGGTAAGGAGCGACAGGACAGTGACTTTGATTAAGACGTTTGCCGAAGGCGATGAAGTCGTAGGATTTTATTTAGTGAAGAAGGCAGAGATGAAGCAGACCAATACGACGCCGCCCAAGGATTACTTTGATTTTGTATTGGCCGATTCGAGCGGGGAGATTCCGGCGAAGCTCTGGGATGCTTCGGCTGTTGATAAAGAAACCTACTTTCCGATGATGCTGGTGAAGGTACGCGGGCTTGTTCAGATGTATCGCGACAAGCCGCAGATGAGAATAAACCGAATTCGGAAGTCTACCGAAGAGGACGGGTATGCGCTGACCGACTTTATCCGATCGGCGCCGATTCAACCTGCAGATCTGGTAAATATGATTAAACAAACCGCTGCGGGTATTCAGGACAGCGAGTATAGAAGCATTGTGGAATTCTGTATCCGCAAAGTAGAAGACCGGCTGATGCATTACCCGGCCGCGAAGGGAATGCATCACGCGTACTTTGCCGGACTGGCCTATCACATTTGCCGGATGCTGGAGCTCGGCGAATTTGTGGCCAAGCAGCGTCCATTCCTTAATCGTGATCTGATCAAAGCCGGCATTATTCTGCATGACATCGCGAAACCGGAGGAGATGAATGCAGAGTATGGAATTGTGACGGATTACAGCATGAAGGGGAAGCTGATCGGACATATTTCATTAGCGGCAAATTGGATTATCGAAGCTGCTATTGCGCTGGGCCTGGATCCCTCGCATGAGAAAATCGTCATCCTTCAGCACTTGGTTCTTTCGCATCACAATCTCGGGGAATGGGGCAGCCCCGTTCAGCCGCAAACGCCCGAGGCCGTAGCGCTGCATTATATCGATACGCTGGATGCGAAGCTGCAAGCCGTTGAGGATGCGATCGATTCGACGCCGGACTCGGAGGACTGGACGCCGCCACTGAGAATTATTGAAAATAAGCCGATCTATCGGATGAGAACCTAAATCTTGCAAGCATACGATGGTATCCGGCGTCTTAGATTGCATGTGCTATCGATTCCGTCGCAGTAACCAGTACCATAGAGCGAGGAGTTGTCTTCATAAGGGGCAGCTCCTCTTTGCGCTGTCTGCCGTGAAGCATGACGGATCATTCCGCCTTTAGAATAGGTGTCAGTCTATATGAATCGAACGGTTTTTCCTTTATGAAATTCGCCTTGTATACGAATATGCTCGTACGGAACGCTCGGATTTCCGATTCGCCACAGCATCCTGTCCACGGCTCTCTCGCTCGTTTCCTTAACGGGCAATACGGGCCTGCTCAGGTCGGTAATGATCTCTTTCTTGATCGTTTCCAAGGCGATCAGCGAATAGTCATCCGGTATTTTTTTGCCGAGCTGTCCGCACACCTTAAACACCAAAGACAGGTTGCCGATCAAGCCGCACATAAATCCAGTTGGTTTGTACGTTGCGAGCTTATCGGCAAATATGCGCATCCATTCTTCTTTGCTTCCGACATAGTGGTTCATGTGCATATCCGGATCCGGCTTCAGGCCATGTTCCTGCATCGCTTCGTTAAACGCATTCCAACGCTGCTTGAATCCTCTCTGCTGATCAATGTTTCCGATATACATGATGTTCCGGTGACCCATGGAGTAGTAGTAATGTACGGACTGATAAATGGCGCTTGTCACGTCCCATATGACGCTGTCGACTTTGGCGTCCGGAGGCGGGAAGTTGACCATCATCTTGGGCAGCCTCAATTCCAGCAGCTGCTGCTCGAACGCAAACGGCAGTCCCGGAGGAAGAAAGATACCGTCTGCATAAAAAAGGCCATGCTTTTCTGCCCATGCAAAGGCTGAAAGCTCCTTGATAGCCGTTCCTGAAAAGGTCAGCGTTTCCAGTAGGTGCCCGAAATCTTCCATTCGCTCGCGAATGCCATTGCGCAGCTGCTGCGTAATCATCATCGGCGAGTCCGAATCTTGAATGAATACGAAGCGGAATGGCTTGGTATGGAACACCGGTATTCGGTCGACAGCCAAGCTTATTTGCTGCTGTTTCGTAATGTAGCCAAGCTTTCTTGCGGTGTCGAGCACGATTTTCCGGGTTTCTTCCGACATTCCGGGCAGTCCTCGAAGCGCTTTGGAAACCGTATGGGCCGACAGCCCCAGGCGCTCGGAAATGGTATGTAACGTGACGGTTTTTTTACGTGGCATCGACGCATCCCTCCGGCAGCGAAAAGTAATACGTAATACAAACGAAACTACGCGATTGAATCTATTTGTATTTGTAATTGTAGCACAACGGCGGCATTCGGATCATATGATCGTCTGATAACAGGTTTCCGGTAATGCGTAATAAAAACGAAACTAGAACGCAAAATCCAAGCGGTTATAAAATCAAAGTGTAAGCGGATACAAATCGAGGGGGGAGAAGGCAATGTCCAGAAAGCTTATGACGAATAATGCCGTCATTCTGTTCGTATGTGCGATAATCGGCGGCTGCGGAGGGAGTGCGCCGGCGGCAAATGACGAGGTAAAGGCCAAGGAGCCGGTAACGCTTAATTTTTTCGCCGGTCAAAATGTATTTGTCGACTTTGAGAAATTCATAGCTGAACCGATTAAGGCGAAATATCCTCACATTACCCTTCATCTCATCAAGAATGAAAAGGGATCGGATTATGGACAGCTGATCGCGACAGGCACGACGCTCGACATTATTTATGAATCGGCGGCATTTACGGTAGACAAGATTATGACAAACGGATTGGAGTATGATCTGGACGAATTGATGAAGAAGCACAAGTTTGATTTGAATCAATTTGAACCGAATGTGCTGGCTCAATCTCAAAATTCCAATGTCGGGAGAAAAATTTATGGCTTACCGTTTCTCGTCAATAAGTATGTGATGATTTATAACAAAGATGTTTTTGACCGGTTTGGCGTTCCGTATCCTAAAGACGGCATGACTTGGGATGAGACATACGAGCTTACGAAAAAGCTCAGTCTTTCCGATGGCGGTACCGATTATCGTGGGTTTAACACTACACCGAACTTGATGATGCTGAATAATCAATTATCGGTCAGCCCATTACATGTCAAAGAAGACCGGGCTGAGATCTTGACGGATAACTGGGTTAAGCTGATGAACAACTTGAAGCGATTTTTCGAGATCCCTGCCAATAACACGGTCTTGCCTATCGATGATTTCTCCAAGGGGCACATCGCGATGACGGTGCATAATACGAATCCGATCGCGAATTGGCAAAGTTCCAGTCCGGATCTGAAATGGGATATCGTGTCAGCTCCGGTGATGAAAGAGAAGCCGGGCATCGGCTTCAAACCGGCGACGCTTGCGCTGTTCATCGGCAAAACGTCGCAGCATAAGGATGAAGCATTTCAAGTCATTCAAGAATTGGTGTCGGAAAAAATCCAGTTAAACATTACGAAGCAAGGCTTCGGCTCGCCGCTTGCCAGTCAGCAGGTTAAACAAGCATTCGGACAAGACGTACCGTTGTGGAAGGGGAAAAATACGAAAGCGATCTATTTCCTCAAGGATGCCCCGGCTTCTGAACCGCGAGCGGATGGATTGACCAGTGTCGACGTCAATTTCACCTCGACCTTCAATAAGCTGGTTAAGGAAGGACTGGACGTGAATACCGCTCTGCGTCAGCTTGAGGAAGATCGGAACAATGCGATAAAGACTGCTAAATCGGATGCGAAGTAAAGGAAGGAGAGCGAATTCACAATGAAGAATAGCGTTCGAACGTATGATGTTATCGTCGTCGGCGGAAGCATAGCCGGTTGTTTTACTGCACAATCCGCAGCGAATCTGGGATTGAAGGTGTTGCTTATCGAAGCCAGAACTTATCTCGGAAGAGAAGTGACCTCAACGCTGCGCCCCTGGATCAGCTGCTTGGGACGGGAGGATGCGGATCAGGAGCTTATGGAGCTGCTAGCATCCGAGGCATCGTTCGATTCGGTGGCTGCTGAAGGAGAGTTTCCGCTTAGCTTGGGGCGAATGAAGAAACGTCTGCTTTCCAAGCTGAGAAGCGCAGGAGTTCAAGTTCTGTTCATGTCCGGACCTGCGGGCATCCTCACTTCGGCAGGTGGCGTTCGCGGCATTGTAATCGCGAGCAAGAGCGGCTTGCAGGCTGTTTTGGCGAAAACCGTCGTCGATGCTACGGAGAACTGTGCCGTTGCCCGGTTGAATGGCGAAAGCGACTTTACGCCCCGGAGACTGACGGTGAAACGAACCATTGAGTTCCGCGCAGTGTCCGCATCGGTATGCGATGCGATCAGCTTGCCGGAGTACGTAGGAGCTGCCGACAACCGGCTTGTTCTTCACCGCGGAAGTTTGGGAGAGGGGCATTGCTTTGCCGAATTCGCTTTAGAAGTGGATGCAGTTGAAGGGGATCACGCAGAAAAAATGCAGTGGGAGCTGGAGGCCAGGCGCGTAACGGTTCGAATCTGCGAGTACTTGAAACAGCATGAGACCTGCTTCCGGGATGCGGTGCTGCTCCGAACGTCCAGCGAATTATGGCATTTCTCCGACGATATAAACAGGATTACCGATCGTAATTTGATCGTACTCAACACAGACACGCAATGGTTTGAAAACCAAAGCTTCCTGACACTGGGCAAGTTGCGCCAACAGGCTCGGCGAACGGCGGAGCAAGCATTTGCACGGATTTCCAGTCAAACGTGGTCCGTCAATGAGGATGAGCTGCGAGTTCGTATGGGGCCGCTTGAAGTGCCGTTCAACGAGCTTCTACCCACGCCGTGCCAGGACGTGTGGTCGGGGATTTCTTACTATTCGATGAAGCTGAAGCATTCGTCTTCGCTTCCGTCCTTGGGCGATTGTGACATTCTTGTAGCGGGCGGAGGCACCTCCGGCGCGCCGGCAGCGATCGGTGCCGCAGCTGAAGGCGTCCGGGTTACCTTGATTGAAGGCGGCAGCGCTCTTGGCGGGACAGGGACCGTCGGCGGAATCAATGTGTACTGGTTCGGTTACAAGGCTGGATTCACGGCGGAGCTTGATTCGAAAACGACGGCAATGACGAAGCGGATCAGCGGTCATTCCAGCGAAAAAATATGGAATATTGAAGCGAAAATGATGACTTATCTGGAGGAGATCGAGGGGAATCATGGCGCCGTGTTGTTCAGGACGATTGCAGTTGACGTACTGCAAGAGGACAGAACGATACAAGGTCTTGTCGTGCTGACGCCGGACGGCCTCGGACTCATCCATGCCGATATGGTGATTGACGCTACGGGCGACGGGGATGTGGCGGCTTTTGCCGGAGTTCCTTATCATACGGGGGACGAAAGAGGCGGCAATCTCCAGACGTTCAACCTATGTGCATGGAATGCCAAATCGAGTCTGGCTGGCGTCAATCTGGATCTCGGCGTGATCGACATCAGCAGCGTGTTCGATGTGACAAGGGGCATCGTCATTGGACATGATCACGGCAGCGACTACGATTTCAGCGCGTATCCGTCGGTGAGAGAATCCAGGCATATGGAATGCGAGTATACGTTAACGGTAGAGGATCTACTGACACAGCGTACGTTCCCGGATGTCATCGCCATTGGGCATACGGATTTCGATCAGCATGGACTGCAAAGCTCCGAATTCGCAAAGCTCGGATATTTGCCTTATCATCAGGACTGCAAGGAGCTAAGATTTCCTTTAAGAGCCTGCATTCCAAAAGGGTTCGATAATCTGCTGATTACCGGCAAAGCGTTCTCGGCTCAGCGGGATGCGTTTTCCTTCATGCGAATGCAGTCGGACCTGCAAAATATGGGCTATGCGATTGGTACTGCGGCGAGCATCGCCTTGAATCAAGGAAAATCGCCGGGGGGCATGGATTTGGGACCGCTGCAGAGCTTTTTACTGCGTAAAGGTATTTTACGGCAAGAGGACATCGAGCCAACAGGCCAGAACCGGTCGGTGGAATCGTACATTGCTGCAGCGGATGATGCGAATGAATTCCTTCAGTTAATCTGTATGCCGAAGGAAACTGTACTGCCGATGCTTCGGAAGTGCTATAGTGAGCCGGAATATCGGGGAGTACGTCTCCCGATCGCTATGGCGATGGCATGGTTTGGAGCTGACGATGGCATCGATGAGATGCTCGCCGGCCTGGAGCGGATCAAGCACACGGAACAGCAGGATAAGATCGATCGGCACGGGAGACCGGTTGGCGGATTTATCGATCAGCCGAATCCTTATTGGCAGGTGAACCAGTTGATTACGCTGCTAGGAAGGGCGGGAGATGATAAGGCGCTGACTGCCCTGTGCGCTATTGTTAACGATACGGATGCCGGAGGTCCTCCGCGTGAACATGCAAGACTGCATTGGAGGAGGATACCGAACTACGACCGGATCATTTGCCTATGCCACAGCATGGAGCAGCTTGCCGCAGGAAGGAAGACGCCTGCCGTTCGCGAAGCCGCCGAAGTGCTGGAGACGATGATGAAGAAGCCTCATTTAAGCGGCTATACGGCGAAGAATAGAGCAGATGGAGCGGGGAATTATGCTTCCGCTTACCTGGAGCTGGTCATTGCAAGAACGATGGCCAAGTGCGGGAGCGCGATAGGCGTTCGCATATTGATCGAATACTTGGATGATGTTCAAGCCGTGCTCTCCAATCACGCTCACTCGGAGCTCATGTCTGTCACGGGAAAGCGTCTTGGTAAATGCAGTGAGGAGTGGAGGGCGCTCTTTGATGCCGGATTTCGTACCGATATGAAACAATGATAACCGTTTCGATTCCGTTACTATCGATTGGCGGATTTCAATGAAACCGAACATTTGCTTATTACGGTCGATCAGATGGGGGGCTTTGTTGGTGTTGAACCCGAGTTGGCCGTTGACGATTCGATCTACGGAATGAAATGAAGAAGGATGGAGTGCTCCTCGGAAGTGCCGCCCCCCCTTGGCGGGGGAGCTCTCTATGATTCGAGCTTGCTAAAAAAGTTTGCCGGGGTCGTTTATGAACGTCTTGGCCAAGCTTTCCACGTACCGGTCTCTCGTATGCTCATCCTCGTAATCTTCCAGAACATCGATCAGATACTCTTCTCCGGGTTTGTACGCTTTGAAAATGAACTGCTCTTTATTTTCTATACGCACATCGTGACCGCAGTCTCTAAGGCACTGTTCAAAGTCTTGCAACGTCGGCTCCTGATTTTCCTCCAAAAAAATAAGTCCTCGTAGCTGCTTTGTTCCTGTCTTGTGGATGATTTTAAAATGGACGATATGTTCTTTTTTCATTACGCTTCCCTCCGCGAAGTACTCGATTCGTTGTGGTTTATTCCATTGTATGGTAAAAACGGTTTGAAATCTGTGACATTTGACACAGACAGGGCTGCGTCCGAGATTATTTTTTATACATTTGCGCTTGCTAATTTTGTTATTTTTTGTTTAGCTGTAGTAGAATTGCGATGCGAGCAGCGCTCCGTACCGGGGTTACTTGCAGTCATCAACGATGAAGGAGGATGGCGTAGGGAATGGATACATTCCGATTTCATTCGGCCGGTGATGTGACCGTAAAAGCCGGCCACCACATCCCCGAACGAAGACTCAGCGATTATGAGCTTGTGTATTTTCCGATCGGCACCCAGACGGTTTATAAGACAGACGGAAGCCGGGAGGAGCTGAACGATCCCTGTATCATTGTGACGAGGCCCGGGGAGCCGCACTCTTACCATTTTGATCCTATGAAGCCGACGCGGCATTTATTTATTCATTTTGATTGCGATCCGGAAACGATCCAGAGCCGCTATTCCTTACTGACGGCCACCGATTCGACGGTTATTGCGCTTCAGGACCACTCGCTTGTGCCGCAGCTGTTAAACCAGCTGCTGTTCTACTTTCATCGTCGTCCGGAACGCTGGAGACCGCTTACGGAATCGCTTATGCTGGCGATGCTGGAAGAGCTGGAAAGCATGGTGCTGCCCGGATCCAAGCCGGCCGTCGAGGCGACGATACCGATGCAAATTGACCAAGCCCTGCAATACATCGATCTTCATGTGACGGAAAAAATCGAGGTGGAGCAGCTCGCCCGATCGGCCGGCTGGTCTCATGAGCATTTTACGCGGACGTTCCAGCAGTACATCGGCTTTTCCCCAAAAATGTGGATTACGAAGCGCAGACTCGATCTGGCGGCGCAGCTGCTGCTCCGTAACGCTTACAGCATTAAAGAAGTCGCCCGAAACGCGGGCTTCTCCGACGAATATTACTTCCACCGCCTGTTCCGCCAAAAAATGGGCATCACCGCAACCGAATACCGCCGCAAATACGGCGACTCCAGAATGAGCGACCTTGCGCCGCTGAATGACCTGGGACGATTTTATCCGCGAAATCATTTATTCGTGATGGACAGCCGCCAAAAAAAATAACGCATATCAAATTTGTCCATCATTCGGTTGCTTACGTTCATTGTCGATACGCCTCGTTCAAGGCAAAATGAAGGTAGAAAAAGTTTTATAAACCTTCAAGAAATACGATACGAGGAGCTATGAACATGACCCATGCAGCCGAAGCCAGAGAGAGATTCAAAGTCTCTGTCGATGATTATGTAAGTTATCAAAAAAACGGGTACCTTGTAGTAAAAGGCATGCTATCCAAAGAAGATACCTTGCGGCTTCAGCAGTGGATCGACGATATTTACACCGGCCGGAACGTTCAATTGGACCATCTGTCGCCTTCGCCCGCCTGGATGTCGGAGGATCAGAAGCAAGCGAACCGCTTAATGTCGGCGCGATTGCATATGCCGCACCAGCATGATGAAACCGCCGAGTGGGGACTTCTGCATCCTGGCATGCTCGATGTGCTTGAAGCATTGATCGGGCCGGATGTGCTGGCGCTGCAATCGATGCTGTTCTTTAATCCTCCTCGCAGAGGGGGGCAGGGCTGGCATCAGGATTCGTTCTACATTCAGACGCAGCCGGATTCGCTCATCGGCGCCTGGATTGCGCTGGATCGGGCGGACACGGAGAATGGCTGCCTGTGGGTGGCGCCCGGTTCTCATACCGAACCGATCTACCCGCCCGTGGAGCCAAGAAAAACGTATATGCATGCCGGTCAAAAGCAAATCGACGGCTTATTCGCCGCGAGCGCGGCCAGCAACATGGACGATGAGGTGAACAAACTTTCCGAGGTAGCCGCCAAATACGGAGATGCCGTCCCGGTCGAACTGGACCCGGGGGATGTCCTGTTCTTCCACTCCCATCTGCTGCACCGTTCTTACAAGAATGAGACGGACGACCGGTTCCGACGCGCGTATGTGTGCCACTACTGCAATGCGCGCTCCTGGGTGCCATGGGGCGGCGGGAACGAGCGTCATGTCCTGTCGCGGGGACGAACGCATCTGCCTTACGCGCTGCCGCAATTTGGAACGCCTGTAGAGCTTACTTCACTCGATGACAAAGGGGAGGACGCCGGTTCCATGGTAGTTGCGATGCCGGGTGGCGATATGGGGAAAATGGAGATGGGCGGCGAATCATAAGCCGCTCTTAGGCCGATTATTTTGCTGCGCGGCTATCGCCGGCTCGAAAATCTAACAAATACGACAAAATGAAAAGCGCACCCCGACATAATGACATTCCTATCTGGACTTAGTATGGTTTATTATCGGATTAAATCCAATAATGTACAACTCCGGAGACGCAGCATTCCTCTGTATATGTTAGGGGATTTACAACGGAATGAATATCGTTGACTGGACACACAGAAACGTTAGCTCCTTAAGGGGGGACTGCGTTTCTTTTTTTTGCCTATAAAGGGGAGGGGATTGGGGCCGATCGCACCAGACCGGGAGGCGTTTCACATCACGCAAATTGACAAATCATACTTCACACAAAATGACATAGACGAGACGGTCAGTCGCTATTATGATAAATACTAAATCCGAGTGTTTTAATAAGTTTTGCTTGTCGCCATCAACGGGACATAACGGAAGCTTGAGCGTGGAAAGCCATGTTGACGGTCTTACTATAATGTATCCGTGGAGGAGATCGGAATGCTGTTAACTTGCAAGGAGAATATGATCCGGGCGGCTCATGTTACCGAAGCATGTGCCGTGGTGAAAGAGGCCGGATTCGACGGCATCGACTTTATGGGAGGGACGCTGAAAGATCGGCTGGCGGAAGCAAGGCAAGCGCTGCGGGATACCGGGCTGGTTGCGTCGTCCGTATACGGGCAGCTTGGCAAAGCGGGCACTTCCTTGATCGATCAAACGGCGCATGAGCGCGCCCGCTCGCTTGACTTGTTCAAGGAACGCATCGAGACGACAGCCGAAATCGGTGCGCAGCAGCTCATCTTTGTGCCCCGCTTCGGCAAGCCGGCGCTTCGCGAGGAGGTGGCCGAATGGATTCTGATTACGATGCTGGAGGAACTGGGCGATTGGGCTAAGGATATACCGGTAACGCTCGTCATGGAGCCGCTGAACCGCAACGAGAGCCAATTTCTGTACAATCCGCTTCATGCGCTCACCATTACGGAAGCCGTGAACCGCCCCAATGTGAAGACGATGGTGGACACGTACCACATGCACGTCGAGGGTCAGGATATCCCCGGGCAGATCAAGACGCTGGATCGCGCGATCGCAATCGTTCATGCGTCCGATACGGAAAGGAAGCTCCCGGGAGCGGGCGAGATCGATTTCCGTCCGGTTCTGCAAGCTTTGCATTCGATCGATTACCAAGGTCCTGTCGGTTATGAGTGCAAGGAAGCGAGCCTGGCCGATTTGCAGGCAAGCGTGACATATGTAAAAGGGCTTTGGGCCGAAATTATTACTTTGGAGGTGCAGTAATGCCAAAATCTTGGAAAGTAGCCGTTATCGGCTCGGGAGACATGGGAAAGCAGCATGTGAAGGGTTGGCAGGCGGCCGGTCATGAAGTCGTCTCCATCACGGACATCGACGCGTCCCGCGCCTCCGCACTGGCGCAGGAGTGCGGTGTCCCGACTGTTTATCAGGATTACAAAGAGGCGATTGCCGAGCCGAATGTGGAGATTGTATCGATCTGTCTTCCGCTGGCCTTCCACGCGCCTGTCACGATTTTCGCGGCGGAAGCGGGTAAGCATATTTTCAGCGAGAAGCCGCTCGCGCGAAATCCGGAAGAATCGGCCGCCATGGAAGCGGCGGTTCGCAAGGCCGGCGTACGATTTGGTCTCGGCTTTCAGCGGAACCTCTCGCAAGGCGTGCATAAAGCCAAGGAGCTCGTACAGGCTGGAACGCTGGGCAGACCTGTCTTCTTCGAGTGCGATTCGGTGGCGGAAATTCGTCCCAAGCGCATCATGCATGACGCCAACGGCAATATGGGCCCGCTGATGGATCTGGGCTGCCATTACTTTATCATGTGGCAAACGGTGTTCCAGTCTACGCCCAAATCGGTCTATGCGCGCGGGAAAGTGCTCGCCAAGGAACGTCCCGAGCTTGCGCATATCCAGGAGCTGGCGATCGATTCGGCCGTCGTGACGGTGGAGTACGAATCCGGCGATGTAGGCGTATTTACAGTGACTTGGGGAATGCCGCCCAAGTTCAGGATGAAAGCCCGCGAAGACCGTCTGTTCGGCCCCAAAGGCGGGATCACCGGCGGCTTCAACAACAATCCATCCAAACTGAATTTATATATTGAGGACGGCGTGGAGGAGCTGCCGCTCGTAACCTACAAATCCTTGCACAAGGAACAGTTCGATCGGTTCGTGCAGGCGCTCGAGAGGCAGGGCGAGCCGGCTGCAGCTTTCCGGGAAGGAAATGATATTTTGCTGCTGACGCTGGCGATTTTCCAATCGATTGAAACAGGCGAAGTCATCGATTTCAAGGCGTTTTGCAAGGAGACTTCCAGATGAACATCGGCTTTTACCACACGTGCGTGCTTCAATGGGATATCGACCGGACGTTCGCATGGGCCAGGCAAAACGGCTTTGCCGGGATCGAGCTCCACGGAGGGACCCGCTATAAGCATGTGAATTGGCAGGAGATCGCGCAGGGCAAAGGCGACTCCGAGCTTCTGCGAGCGCAGGATCGTTATGGAATCCCGGTGACTGGTATCATGTTCGGCGCCCTTCCGTTTCTTTCTACGGACCCGTTGGAGCGGGAACGAGCGGTGCGCAGCATCGAAGTTTTACTGCAAGCGGCGAAGCGGATCGGCGCCCCCGTCGTATCGACCTTTACCGGACGCGATCCAGGCAAAACGCTGGAGGAGAATATCGAGCTTTATGCGAAGATATTCCCGCCGATCGTGGAGCTGGCCGAGCGCAGCGGGGTGAAGCTTGCCTTCGAGAATTGTCCGATGTATGAATTTTGGCCGCCCGTATACAATATCGCCGTTTCGCCGATCATTTGGCGCGAGCTGTTCGCCAGAATTCCTTCCGCATCGCTCGGGCTGAATTTCGATCCTTCGCATCTCGTATGGCAGGGGATCGACTATGTGAAGGCGTTAAAAGATTTTGCGGATCGGATTTTCATCGCGCAGGCCAAAGATACCGAAGTGCTGCCCCATGTCCTGCGGGAAGAAGGGATGCTGACCTGCCGCTGGTGGAGGCACCGGATCCCGGGGCAAGGGGATGTCGATTGGGGCAAATTGACTACGGCGCTGCAGGAGATCGGCTACACCGGCGTTCTTAGCATTGAACATGAAGATCCGGTGTGGTCGGGTACGGATGAGTTGGTGGAAAGAGGCCTTCTCCATGCGAAAAGGCATTTGGAGAACTACATATAAACACAGAGGAAGAGGAGATTCGCCGATGTCGACACCCAGCATTGCCGTTCAGGCGAGATTATGGGGCTTGGAACGGGTCGCATCCCATTACACGGAAGTATTCGATGAAATCAGGCAGGCAGGCTATGCCGGCGTAGAGACGCGATTCACGCTGCTGCAGGAGCAAGAACAAGGCATTGCGGACTATTTGCGGCGCCATCCGGAGTTCTCCCTCGTTGCGCTGCACGCAGGGCTAAAGGGGTTCGACCGGGAGGATGTGGAGGAAACGCTGCGCAGGCTGCTTGAACAGATGAATCGCGTCCAGACCCGTTATTTGCTCGTCAGTATGGGAAGCGAGAAAGAGCCGGAACCATGGTTCGAGCTTGCCGCGAAAATATCCGAGCTTTGCGATGAATACGGAGTGACCTTCTGTTATCACAATCATGCCGCGGAATTTAACGAGGGTACCGATTTCTTTGACCGGTTAACCGGCACCTACAAGGTGAAGCTGGCTGCCGACCTTGCCTGGGTTCATCGCGCAGGGCAGAACGTAACGGCATTTATCGACCGCTACGCCGAATCGATTCGATATATTCATGTGAAGGATACGCTTGGCGATCAATGGAAGGAGCTGGGCGAAGGGGAAGTTCCACTGCTCCCCATCTTGAAGCAAGCTTCCGCGCTGCAGCTTCCGTGGTGGACCGTCGAGCAGGATGATACGAAGCGCGAGCCGCTGCTCAGCGCCTCCATAAGCCGCGATTATTTGAGAGATCAATTCGGATTGTAGAAAATTCAGCCGGATCGCCGGCCGGAGATGGCTTCCTTCAAATTTGAAGGAGGCATCTCCTATTTGGCATGCTTGCGTTGACGCGACGAATGAGCGGAGGTGCGGATTTGTTTTTTTTCGATCATCAGCTTTTCTTATGGCGAGCGGAGCCGATACGCATTCGGGGACATGCCATAATGTTTCTTGAACGCTTTGGAGAAGGAAAATAAATCCGGATAGCCGACCGATAACGCGATTTCGGTAAGCTTATAGTCGGTCTGCTCCAGCATATGCTTGGCTTTGTCCAGCTTCAGCTTTTGCAAGTATTTGACGGGGGGGAGGCCGTACGCTTCCTGAAATTTTTTGCTGAAGTAGCCCCGGTCTACGCCGACGAACGAGGCTGCTTCCTCGATCGTAATGTCTTCCGTGTAATGCGTTTCCAAATAATCCAGCCCTTTTTGCAGCCACGTGACGGCCGGCTCATGCCCGGTTCCGAACTGCCGGCCGCCGGCCAGCGACAGCGAGTCAAACAGGCGATACAGCATGCCGAGCCTTCCCAGATCGCTATGTGCGTGCTCCGGGTCGTTCACAAGGTCAAAGAAAGCCTCGAGCAGCAGGGTCACCTCGGGTCGCAGAACAGACGAGCGATAAGGCGAAGCGGAGGTGAGGCCGATACGGTCCAATAGGTGGGCGGCTCGTTTGCCGTCAAACGCAATCCACGCCATCTGGAGCAGATTTTCTTTGGAGGTATAGTATTCGTGCGCTACGTTCGGGAACAAGCAGAAGGCGTCGCCTTGACCTAGCGTATACCGCTCGTTCGACTGCACATAGGTGCCTTCGCCTTGCATAATGAAATGCAAGCTGTAGTAGGACGTAACTCGCGGACCGGTGTGGTAGTTCGGCTTGGCCGTGTTCCGGCCGAGCCGTACGGGCCAGATCGGGCCGCTCTTTTCTATCGAGGTCGGCGTGAAAAAGTGGCGCTCCGCATATTCGATCGATTCTTCCTGCATATAACGGCAACCTCCTTTTTTTCTCAGTTTATGATATCCATAAGCCAATGGCAAGAAGACTTTGCTATAAAGTGAGTACACAAAATGACAAATAAAGGCGCACACATTATGACATTGACGGTGTTATGGATGAGTTGATAAGATCCTTTTAATTCCTCGCGTAACGACGGGAATACGCTGCATGTAACCGAACATTTCTTTCAGGAGGTTTATCCGATGAGTTCTTCCACGGCACAGCGCATCATCCATCTGGGGGTCTTTCTCGACGTTTCCGGCCATTATGCCAGCGCTTGGCGCCATCCTTCCACGCAGGCCGGCCGCTTTCTCGATCTCAGCTATTACAAGCAATTGGCAGGCCTGGCGGAGCAGGGGAAGCTGGACATGGTGTTTTTGTCGGATCGTTATGGCATACCGGATGTGTACGGCAACCGTTTTGATGCGACCGTTCGCTCGATTTCCTCCTCTTCGGCGAAGCTGGACCCGGTTACGTTAATTACGGCGATTGCCGCAATCACCGAGCGGATCGGCATCGCTGCGACTTCCTCCACCAGCTTCACGGAACCGTTTCTGACGGCCAGGCAATTCGCCACCATCGATCATTTGAGCGGGGGACGCGCCGGCTGGAATGTAGTCACGTCGACCAGCGATAACGAAGCCCGCAATTTCAGCCGGGATCGATTGCTGGATCATGAGGCCCGGTACGAGCGGGCGCAAGAGTTCATCGAGGCGGTCACCGGGCTATGGGACAGCTGGGAAGACGGAGCGCTTCTTCTCGATAAGGCAGGGGGCGTGTTTGCCGATGCCGCCAAAATTCACTATGCACATTACCAGGGGAACTACTTTCAGGTTCGCGGTCCGCTCGACGTGCCGCGTTCGCCGCAAGGGCGCCCTGTCATTATTCAAGCCGGGTCCTCGGAAGCCGGTAGAGATTTTGCCGCCCGGTTCGCGGAAGTGATCTTCACGGCGCAGCCGACCCTCCAGTCCGCGCAGTCGTTCTACGCCGACATGAAGCGGCGGGCGGCGGCGAAGGGGCGTTCGCCGGAACAGGTGAAGATTATGCCGGGCGTGATGCCGATCGTCGCCGAGTCGGAAGCGGAAGCGCGCAAGATCGAAGCCTCGTTGTCCGAACTTGTCGACCCGCTGGCCGGCTTAGCGCTGTTATCGGATCAAATCAACTACGATCTATCGGTGCATCCGCTCGACGAGCCGCTGCCCGAACTGCAGACCGTGACCGGTATGCAAAGCCGCCTGCAGCTGGTCTCCAAGATGCTTCAAACGGAACGGCTGACGCTGCGTGAGCTCGGACGCTTCTATGCCGGCAGCCGGATGCACCGGAAAGCCGTCGGTTCTCCGGAGCAAGTCGCCGATTTCATGGAGGAATGGTTCACCGGAGGGGCATGCGACGGGTTTAATCTGATGTTCCCGATCGTTCCTGACAGTATGGAGCAATTCATTCGTCTGGTCGTTCCCGAGCTGCAGCGGAGAGGATTGTTCCGAACGGAGTATACGGGACGAACGCTCCGCGAGCATCTCGGCCTGCCACGTCCTTGACTCGGCGAGGGTTCCTGTATGCATTTCCAACATGCCACAACAAGCAGTCAGTCTACTATCGAACTCAACGAAACGGGGTGCCGGAATGAGTATTAGATACGGATTAATCGGGTACGGAGCGTGGGGAAGCTTTCATGCGAAAGCGATCGAAGCGACCGCTTCCGCGGAGCTCATCGCGATCGCAGCATCGTCGCAGGAGACAGCGCAGAAGGCGCGGAGCCAGCATCAAGCCGATGTGTATACGGATTACACGCAGCTGCTGATGCGGGACGATATCGATGTGGTCGACATCGTCGTCCCCAATCATCTTCATCATGAGGTGGCGCTTCGGGCGCTGCAAGCGGGTAAGCATATTTTGCTGGAAAAGCCGATGGCGTTGACGGTGGAAGCGTGCGAAGAGCTGAACCGTGAAGCAAGCCGTAGAGGATTAACGATCCAGATTGGCTTCGAGCTTCGCTATTCCCCTCTATGGGGAACCGTCAAACAAATGATCGGCGAAGGCCAGATCGGCGCGTTAAAGACGGCTTCGATTCATTTGTCCCGCTTTCCTTACCGGAACGGCGCGGACGGCTGGCGGAAGGATGCGAGCCGCGTAGGCAACTGGATCTTGGAGGAGCCCGTTCACTTTTATGATCTTGTCAAATGGTACTTCGGCGGCCAGGAAGAGCCGATGAGCGTATACGCGCTCGGCAATTCGCGCCAGCCGGCGGACGAAAACCGCGGTTTATTCGAAAATATTAACACGAGCATCTCCTTCTCCAAGGGCGGGTTCGCAACCGTGAACCAGACGCTGGCCGCGTACGGACATAACTTGACCGGTGAGTTCATCGGCACAAGCGGGGTGCTCCAGGCGAAGTGGCTCGGCGCTTCCGACCGGATTCGCAACCCGGAATACCAGCTTGTTTACTTCGACGGGCAAATGCATCGGGAAATCGAAATCAACAAGATGCCGGGTGAATTATTCGAGCTGGAGTATCAGCTGGAGCACTTTACGCAGCGCATCGCAGAGGGCCGCCAGCCTGACGTAAGCGGCGAAGACGGATTATGGGCGGTGAAGTTGAGTCTGGCTGCCCAGGACTCGATCGTTAGCGGACAGATCGTTGCGCTGAGCCCCACGGCCGCCGTCGGCTCACAAACCGAAGGATAGAGCTTGGATACCGGAACGGCACATGGCGAAATCGCCGACCAACGATACGGAGACAGCGGAGCATAAACCGTTGTTTCCTTTTTTATTTTGTCTTCAACCCAGCATTTCGCAGTCTTCAGATCAGCCTTCAGATCGGTATTGACGGCAAACGAAGGGAATGCTATATTAATACCATTAATTCATAGAAAACCGATAGGAATTGACGTGTCTACCGGACCGCCGGAGACACCTTTATTTTGAGCTATTTGCTCATGGTAGAGGTGTCTCTTTTTTGCGTGCGTAGGCGTTAAGACCGGCAACGCTCATGGGACAGTTGCATACAACAAGGGGAGGAACATCCATTGAAAACAGCTAGGAGATTCGGCATTATTGTGACAAGCGCATCGCTATTACTTGCGGGAGGTTGCGCTCCTGCGAAGAACGGAGTGAAACCGGAAGAAGCGAAAGGGGTATCATCGGAACCGATAACGTTATCTTTCTTGCAAACTTCGGCGAAGATGACGGATGACGAGTTCAAGCAATGGGTAGCCGATCCCGTCAAGAAGAAATATCCGAATATTACGCTGACGCTTGTTCGCGAGGATAGCCCGGAAAAATTAGCCCAGCTCATCGCGATTGATCAATTGCCGGACATTATTTATGCGGGACCGGTAACCGCGGCGAAAATCGTGGAGCTACAAGCTGCGCAGGATTTAACACCGCTCATCAAACAAAATAACGTCGATCTGGCAGCGTTCGAGCCCGCAGGGGTCGAGATCGTCAAGCAGTTATCGGATAGCGGCAAGCTGCTTGCGTTACCGCTGGCGTTTAACTTTTCCGCGTTGTATTACAATAAGGACATATTCGACCGATTCGCCGTTCCGTACCCGAAAGACGGAATGAGCTGGGAGCAAGCCATTGAGCTGGCCAAACCGCTCACCCGCCTGGACGATGGGGTGCAGTACCAGGGACTCGCGATCGACGGAAACATCAACCGGCTTGGGGAACAGCTCGCACTATCCACGGTCGATCCGAAGACGCTGAGGTCTGCTCTGCAAACGGATAGCTGGAAGACGGTATTCGAAACGTACCGCGGCATCGGGCAAATTCCGGGCAACTGGCTGGAAAATCCGCAGCGCATCCCTGCCTTCCAGAAAAGTCGAAGCTTGGCCATGCTTGCCGGTCTTAGCGCGAGAATAGGTGAGTTCGAACAAATGCAAAACGAAGGACAGCCCTTAAACTGGGATATGGTTACGTTGCCCGCATTCCAGCAAGCGCCGAAAAATGCATTCGGCGGAGGCGTCTTTTACTTGATGACTTCTTCCAAAAGCAAGCACCAGACAGAGGCGTTCCAGGTACTTAAGCTGTTGGTTGAGGATGAGGTACAATCCATACTGAGCAAACAGGGACGGCGAACCGCGCTCAAGGATCCGAAATATAACAAACTGTTCGGAGAGGACTTGAAATCTTTACAAGGCAAGAATAAGGCGGCTATCTTTAACATGGTTTCGGCGCCGCAAACCATCGCCACGCCTTACGATGACGCTGCTTTTAAAGAGCTGGTTGCAGGCGGCAATCAGGTGGCGAAGGACAGCAGCGTCGACGTAAACACGATTGTGCGGCAAACGGACGAGAAAATCAACAAGGCGATCGAGTCGCTCAAGAAGTAATAATTGTATCCTGATGCATCCCGGAATTATAGCGCCAAGCTGATAAGAGTATCGAAGGGCTGTCCCCAAGTCATTAGATGACGGAAGGACAGCTTCTTTGTCTTTTTTGACGGAAGTCATTTCATAGGTTATGTTAAAATATGGATGATCCTACAATGTCAATAGAAGCAGAGATTAATGATTGAAAGGATGTTGTGTTATGAAGGATTCCAATCAGGAGTTTATCGTCATCTCGGGCGCGAGGGAAAACAATCTCAAGAACGTATCCCTGCGCATTCCCAAGCGCAAAATTACGATCTTCACCGGCGTTTCCGGGTCCGGCAAGTCATCGATCGTCTTCGATACGATCGCCGCAGAATCCACACGGCTGCTGAATGAGAACTTCAGCATGTTCGTGCGCACGTTCCTGCCCCGCGTGCCGCAGCCGGATACAGATGCGATCGAGAACCTGAGCATGGCCGTGATTGTGGATCAGAAGCGGCTGGGCGGCGGTTCCCATTCCACGATGGGTACGATTACCGATATTTCTCCCATTCTGCGGCTTCTCTTCTCCCGAGTAGGCCAGCCTTATGTGGGACAAGCGCATGTGTTCTCATTTAACGATCCGCAAGGCATGTGTCCCGAATGCAACGGGATTGGCCGCAAGCTGGGCGTCGACATGAGCAAGGCGGTGGACATGTCCAAGTCGCTCAATGAAGGAGCCATCATGCTGCCGGACTATTCGGTAAGCGGCTGGGAATGGAATATGGTCGTACAGTCAGGGTCTTTCGATCCCGATAAGAAGTTAAGCGACTATTCGAATGAGGAGCTGGAGCAGCTGCTGTATGCCAAGGCGAGGAAAGTGGAGATGGATTTCGCCGGCAAGACAATGAACATTACCGTAGAGGGCGTTATCGAGAAGTTCACCAACAAGTACATCAAGCAGGATGTGAAGACGAAATCCGAGCGCACACAGCGAGCCGTTGCGCCGTACATCTCCGAGGGTCCCTGCATTAGCTGCCGCGGCGCGAGACTCAGTCAGGCCGCGCTCAGCTGCAGGGTCAATGGACTCAACATTGCGGAGATGTCCTCCATGGAGGTCGGGGGGCTGATCCGCGTTATTCGGGAGATTGACGACGCGGTCGCCAGGCCGATCGTGAAGTCGTTGACGGAGCGGCTGCAGCATCTCGTGGATATCGGCTTGGACTACCTGACGCTGGATCGCGAGACGGATACATTGTCCGGGGGCGAGTCGCAGCGCGTCAAGATGGTGAAGCACCTGAGCGGCAGTCTGGTGGATGTGACTTACATCTTCGATGAGCCCAGCGTCGGGCTGCATCCTCGCGATGTTCACCGGTTAAATGAATTGCTTCAGAAGCTGCGCGACAAAGGCAATACCGTCATTGTCGTCGAGCATGATCCCGATGTAATTAAGGTGGCGGATCATATCGTCGACGTCGGGCCTTACGCCGGCAGCCGCGGCGGGGCCATTGTATATGAAGGAAGCTTCCAAGGTCTGCTGGAATCAGGTACGCTGACGGGCGCCCATATGAAGCGGCCGCTCCAGTTGAAGCAGGATTGCAGGCAGCCGTCCGGCAAGCTGTCCATCAGCAACGCCACCCTGCACAACCTGCGGGACGTAAGCGTAGATATTCCAACCGGCGTACTGACGGTGGTGACAGGTGTCGCCGGCTCGGGCAAGAGCACGCTGATCAACGAAGTGTTCCTTAGCCAGCATCCGGATGCGATTGTCATCGACCAATCGGCGGTCGGCGTGTCAACACGCTCGAATCCCGCGACCTACACAGGTATCATGGATGAGGTGCGCAAGGCGTTTGCTTCCGCGAACAAGGTGAGCCCGGGCTTGTTCAGCTTCAATTCCAAAGGAGCTTGCGAGAACTGCCAGGGGCTGGGCGTCGTATATACGGATCTTGCATTCCTCGACAGCGTAAAGCTGCCTTGCGACGTATGCGGAGGCCGGCGGTTCAAGGAAGAGGTGCTCGCATACGAGCTGAACGGTAAATCCATTGCAGATGTGCTGGAGATGACGGTGGAGCAGGCATTGGAATTTTTCCAGCTCAAAGAGGTTGTGCGCAAGCTTCAGGCGATGAGCGATGTGGGGCTGAACTATATTACGCTGGGCCAGCCGCTCAGCACGCTCTCGGGCGGGGAATGCCAGCGCATCAAGCTGGCAAGCGAGCTGCATAAGAAAGGCAGCATCTACGTGATGGACGAGCCGACGACCGGCTTGCATATGTCGGATATCGGTCAGCTGACGGGGATGATGAACCGTCTCGTGGATGCCGGTAATACGGTCATCGTCATCGAGCACAACCTTGACGTGATCAGCCAAGCCGATTGGATCATCGATATGGGACCGGACGGAGGGAGCAAGGGAGGCCAAGTCGTGTTCGAGGGCATCCCTTCCCAGATCATCCATGCGGAGCCGTCAATCACGGGAAGATACTTGAAGTAAACATCTGCTCAACCATGGCTGCCGGCAAAAATCGGCAGCCTTTCTTCATCTTCCCGGCCTGTGTAGCGGATTTCCTTCGACTTGCCGACAACCTTCTTGAACGCTTTGGAAAAAGTGAATAAATCCGGATAGCCAGCCCATGATACCCCGGAATACGCTTGATTTCATCAAATCGTTATCCGATTTGTCGCTGTTGCGAACCAACTCTCGAAAGCCGTCGGAGTAAAATAATGAATCTCGCTCGACTGCACGTCGCCTCTCTCCCCGTATTCGTTATTCCGCTCCATGGAGTCCATCTGAAATACCGCCTCGTTTGCTCAGCTTTGCCATATGGCAAGGCCTTGGCCAACCGGCGGCAACTGATTTGCGAATGCAAAAGAACGCAAAATGACAAAAAAAACTGGCCTCTTAATGACATGTACTTCTTATAGATTAACTGGTATAGTTCAAATAACAAATAAATCCTTTTTAAATTATAGTTTTGTCGTCCTGACAACTGGAGACACGAGTGATGCGAGCGTTTGGCATTCTCGTGTCTTTTTTCTCGAGGTCTGATGTAACAGCGGATTCATCAGCATGGAAACATAGGAGGGAAAGCATGAATAATATCGGGAAAGCCGCCGTCGCGCGTGATAACGCAAATGTTCATTATGGGGGAGTTCAAATGCGAAATACAATGAGGATCTTGGGTTTAACGCTTACGGCGGTTGTTGCCGCTTCAGGCTGCTCCCAGAAAGAGGAGGCAGCGAAAGCCGCCAGCGGGCAAGCACCCGACAACCGTCCGGTGACGGTCGTAGCGGAATTGTCCGCGGCTTATAAAGAAACGTTTGACAGGTATTTGGTGCCAGTGCTCCAATCCAAGCTGCCGCACATTACATTGGAATACCAGGATCAGAAGCCATCGCTTCAGGAGAAAATCGTTGCCGGAACGGTGCCCGATATTGTGCTGCCGAACGGGAACTTGAGACCGATCCTTGATCTTAACCTTCAATATGATTTAACCGAGTTGATTAAGAAATATAATTTCGATCTGACCAAGCTCGATCCATCCTTAATTAAAAGCATTCAAGCCTACGGCACGAAGGGCGAGATTTACGCGCTGCCCGGCGATCGAAGCGTGAAAGTGCTGCTGTACAATAAAGATATTTTCAATAAGTTTAACGTTCCCTACCCGAAGGACGGCATGAGCTGGGAGGAAGTGATTGCTCTGGCCAAACGATTGACCCGTACCGATAACGGAGTCAACTATTACGGATTAAACCCGTCGAGCAACGGCTTTTTGAAATCGCAGCTTCAATTGCCTGTGTTCGACAAGGACGATAAAGCGCAGCTGCATACCCAGGGGTGGCAGCTGCTGGCGTCCACATGGAAAGCGATCTACGATATTCCCGGCAATAATGCAACCGGAGCGGCCCGCGACCTGTTCTCCAAAGACCGGAACACGGCCATGCTGATCAACAATTCGTCATGGCTGCTGCGCAATTCGCTTCCGGATTTCAATTGGGACTATGTGACGATGCCGACATTCGATAATAAGCTTGTGTCGGATTTGTTCGGATCCAGCTTTTCGATCACCTCGGGCAGCAAAGTGAAGGACGCGGCATTCCAGGTCATTTCGCTGTATTACTCGGACGAGGTTCAAACCGCCATCTCTAAGGATGCGGCGCTCGTCATCGGGTCTACGGTTCCGGACATTCAGAAGCAGTATGGGGTGAATGTCGCAGCCGCTCAAGGGAAAAACGTGAAAGCGGATTTCGGCGGGCAAGCCGCGACGAAGGTGGTGGAGCCGTTCGACTATGTCGCGAATCCGATTCTCAACGAAGCGTTCAATGCCATCGCTGCCGGGAAAACGGATATCAATACGGCACTCCGGGAAGCGGAGGAAAAGGTTAACCTGAAAGTATTGGAGGAAAAAGCGCGGCTGAAGTAGACGCCGCAATAGCAGAGCGTGCTCGCGTGATCATGTCGGGGTATAGCCGCCTGGATGGCCGTCGATGCAGCCGGCGATGAGAACGGCTGCCGTTCCTACATTTGCCACTATGAGTGCTTCTCCATCTTGCGATTGGCAAAGGAAGGCGGCTTGTCCGGTTCTCGATTATTGATCGTGAAAAGGAAGCGTGTATAGGTTTGACGAACCGCCTTTTCACCAAGGCGGTTTTTTCGTAAATTTTATGAATAATCGGCTTCAGATGACGGCTCTTGCAGCATTTCGGCTGCCGCGGATCCCGCTTGAACCAAGCCGATATTGATTGCTTCCCATAAGTAGAGGGATACGATGGAGCGATAAGGCTTCCATTCGTGATGCTTGCGCTGCAATGGAGCTGTCCCATCGCTCTCTTCCGAAGCATACAGCCATTCCGCGGCACGTTGAAGTCCCCTGTCCCCGAAGGATAGAACATCCTGTCTCCCCAAGTAGAATATGAGAAACATCTCCGCAGTCCACCGGCCAATCCCCTTGACTGAGGTTAATAATCGAATAACTTCCTCATCCTCCAGCCCGCCAAACGTTTGAAAGTCAAGCAAGCCTTCCTTTACCCGCTCAGCGACATTCCGGATGTAGCTGAGCTTGTTCCTGGACAGTCCCGCAGAGCGCAAGTGCTCCTCATCTGCGGCTATGACGCTATCCGGCGTAATCGTTCCGCATATCCGTTCTACCCGGTGAAAGATCGTTGCAGCGGCTTTGACCGAAAGCTGCTGCCCGACCAATGATTTCGTCAAGTATGTAAAACCATCTTGCTGACCTTCCATGCGGATGTGCCCGATCCGAGCGACCAGCTTGTCCAGTAAAGGATCGTTTTTGCAAAATCCACGCATACAGTGGTGGTTTGGATGAATATCGAACAGATATCGCAATTTAATCCTCCTTTCTGGTGGGAGTCCAGCCGAACAAGTGAGAATCAACGAGCGAATGTGCCGCTCTGGAAAAATTATCGGGGTTAAAGTCGGATGGATGTATATATGAAAGCATAACCGCACCATTGCAAAGCATACGCAGTAGCTCTGACAACTCGGATGGACGGGCAGCGCCGGCTTGTTCAGCTAGCTTCTCAATGGCTTTCCAGTTTTCATCCGTGCCTTTCACTGCATTCAGATGATTGTCATGGGCAGTGTCCGGAAATTCGACGACGGTATTGACAAAGGGACATCCGCGATATCCCGGCGTCTTCATTTTCTTAACAAACGTGTCGATCAAAGCATGCAATTGCAAGGCGCTTGAATCGGGAAACTGGAGCTGAACTTCCTCCAAATCCTTTGCATTCAGGTCCTGTTGATAATCCAGGTACGCCGCAACCAAGTCATCCTTCGATGCGAAATTACGATAGAAGCTGGCTTTGGCAACGCCGGATTCAAGGATAATGCGATCAATTCCGACTGCCCGAATCCCTTCTCTATAAAACAAGTCCGATGCCACTTGAAGAATTTGATTCCTCACTGATTTTCTGGGCATGAAATCACCGTCATTCTGTATACTTTTTGAATTAATGGAACCGTTCTGTACCTTAACATTTTACGGTATTTGGTAAAGTGTTGTCAATTTATTTGATAAAATAGGCGGTAATAATGAGTTTGACAAAATTATGCAATGAATGTAATATCATCGAATAGAGACAGGTTGGTATCTATTCGATTTGCGTGTTTACGATGTATCTGTCTACTTCACCATTTTGGAGGCAAAATTCGATATGACGACCACAGAGCAATTGGTAAGCGCATGGGATTCCTGCTTTGACAAGGAGAGCGGCTGGTATCCTCCGCTTGAACGCGGATTACAGGGGGTAGCCGCTGCGCAGGCATGCTGGAGAACCGAAGGGAAAGCAGTGAATACGATTCAGGAATTGGTTCATCACATCACTTTCTATAAGGCATCGCTGCTGTCCGCCCTTACCGGTTCCGAAGAAGCTCCATCCACAGATACAAGCTTTCAAGAGAAAGCCGGTATAACCACAGAAGGCGAGTGGCAGGAAACCGTTGCAACATTGAAAAACATCCATACACGTATTCGTGAAAAACTTGTAGCGATGAACGATCAAGAACTGCAACACGAGGTTGAAGGTATCACGATTTACCAGTGGGTATCGGATCTTGTTCTTCACGATATCTACCATACGGGGCAAATCATCTTCATTCGTAAATTGCAAGGCTCGTGGGCAGCTTGACGTTGTTGGATAACGAAACGAATCAGCTTTGAATCGCCGTACTCGATGCACGAGGGCATAACGGCGGAATATGGGGAGGGGAAAATAAATGGCAACGATACAACGTGAAATCGAAATCGCCTGCAGTCTTGATAAAGCTTGGGTTCAGCTTCGGGAATTCGGGAACGCGGCCCAGCTGTTCGCCGGCGTCTTGGTGGATTGCCAGGAGGATTCGGGTAAGCGTACGGTAACCTTCAGCAACGGATACGTTGTTCAGGAGCAGCTTGTAACCCTGGACGAGGAGATGCACCGCCTGGTCTATACGGTAATGAACGGAGGCTTCACCCATCACAGTGCGTCCATGCAACTGCTTGAGACAGCTGGAGGCGTACGTTTCGTCTGGACGAGCGACTTCTTGCCGGACGAGGCGGCGCCGCGCGTCGAACCTTTGGTCGAGGCAGGCTGTCAAGCGATCCAGCGTTCGCTTCAATCGCTCTGAGCCGCGGTAGGAAGATGCAGCATTTCGCCGAGCTGCGCTACCGCGGGGAGGAGACGGTCGGTGAGCGCAGGCGAATGCTCGAGGAGCATAAACAACGAATCAGAGAGCAGATCGCCCAGCTTACCGTAACGTTGGAGGTGTTGAACGAGAAGACCGATTATTACAAGGAGATGGAGCGGGACAGGGGAGAGCAGCGGCATGATCAGGAAGCCTCGGTGAATTGTCCGAGGCTTTTTTGTGTTGTGTTTTAAATGCTGTTGACATGACACCAAACGGTGTCCAATTAGGAATGTATCCGTTGGAAACAATGATGAGGAGGAATCATATGAGTCAGATGATCGGCGCGTTAACAACCGCGAAAACAGAAACGCAATCCCGAGGAAAATGGATCACTGGACGGTCACCTTACTGCTCGCAGCATCTGTTATGATGAGCGGGATCGGGCAGCTCATACAATTGGGCGGGAACGTCGAGTTAGTGATGAAACTGGGTTACCCGTTATACATCTTGACCATTCTCGGCGTGTGGAAGGTGCTTGGAGCCATCGCGCTCGTTGTGCCTGGTTTTCTTCGGCTTAAAGAATGGGTTCATGCGGGGATTTTCTTTGTCATGACGGGTGCGGCTGTATCTCATGTGTTTGCCAATGATTATGGGGATTACGGGTTTTATGTGATCCTGCCGCTGTTCTATGCTGCACTGAATATCGCCTCGTGGGCGCTGCGGCCGAACAACCGCAAGCTTTAAGGAGTTGGTCATTTAACGAAAATATGATTTTGGAGGGGGCGTTGTGAACGAGAACAACCCGTTGCGGGATGTGTTTGACGCCATTGCGGATCCAACCCGGCGCCAGCTGATTCGCCTGATCGCAGAAGCAGGGGAGATACCGCTTCATGAATTAACGTCGCAGTTTCAAATGGGCCGTACAGCGGTATCCAAACATTTGACAATTCTTAAAGAAGCCGGGCTGGTGCTTGACCGAAAAGTCGGCAGAGAAACGCGATATCGGCTTAACGCCGCTCCGCTCAGAGAAATTCAAGATTGGCTAGCTTTTTACAGCCAGTTCTGGAGCGCAAATATGCTGCGCTTGAATCAGCTATTAGAGGAGGAAGAAGAATGAGTTTAACATTATCGTTGGATTTTCAGTACAAGACATCGATCGAGAAGCTTTGGTCCGCCATAACCGATTCAAGCAAGCTTGCCAAGTGGGTGGTCAATATCCACAACGGTCAGCCCATGGAGAACGATTTTAAGCCTGTCGTAGGGCATCATTTTCAATTCCGTACGGAGCCCACCGAATGGTGGGACGGGATTGTTAACGGCGAAGTGCTTATCGTGGACCAGCCCAACCGGTTGTCCTATACTTGGGCCAGCGGTGCAGAGAAGCACACCGTCACTTGGACGCTGCAGGATCTGGGCGACGGAAAGATTAACCTTCATCTCGAACAAACCGGAATCTCGAATGAACCGGCACTCCATGGAGCCAAATATGGCTGGAGCAAGTGGTGCGGCGAGCTCGAAAAGGTATTGTCCTAGCTGAAAGCGTATGGATGAAGCGGAATGCCATCGTTCAATTCATAAGCCGGCCCGAGCGGTCGGCTTTTGCATGCGCAGAAGTTCAGTAAACTGGGGCGAACAGGTATCGCCGGAATGAATCTGCTATAATGGTTGCAGCGTGAACAATATGCAGAGGATGGATACCATGAAGCGGATGACAATTCTCGTTGCGGACGATGAGGCGGAAATCGCGGACCTGATCGAGCTGCACTTGAAAAAAGAAGGCTACGACGTCATTAAAGCGGGGGATGGGCAGGAGGCCGTTCAGGCCGTTACGGCGCATCCTGTAAATTTGGCGATACTGGATATAATGATGCCGAAGCTGGACGGTTATGAAGTCGTCCGGCATATTCGGGAGCATAGTCATATGCCGATCATTTTTTTGAGCGCCAAAACTTCGGACCTTGACAAAATCGCAGGGCTGGTACAAGGCGCGGACGATTATATGACCAAGCCGTTCAACCCGATGGAGCTGATCGCGCGCGTGAACGCCCATCTTCGCCGATATCTACAGATGAGTCAACCGGTGTCAGCCGGCAAACCTGTGCTGGAAGCGGGAGGCGTGGTCATTTACCCCGATCAGCGTACGGTGACTCTGTACGGCGAAACGATCGAGCTGACGCCCAAGGAATTCGATATTTTGTACCTGCTGGCCAGCTATCCGAAGAAGGTGTTCAGCTCGGAACATATTTTTCAGCACGTATGGGGCGAAGCGTATTTTGAAAGCAGCAATACGGTTATGGTCCATATTCGGACATTGCGGAAAAAGCTGCGCGACGATACGAACAAAAACAAGCTGATCAAAACGGTCTGGGGGGTAGGCTATTCCTTCAATGGCTAACCTATTGCGAAGTTTCCGTTCCAAAATGATCGCGCTGTCCGGCTTAAGCATGCTCCTATCCGGTATCATCACCTATGCGCTGTACAAAATTCTTCAATATTACTACCATACCCAGGTCCAAGTCGAAGATACGCTGGCTTATGTTCGCCTGTTCATAAGAGCGGTAGGGGAGATCAATTTCTTCCTGCTATTTTTCATCCCGCTGGCGGTCTTGTTTTTCTTCCTGCTCACGAAGCCATATGCGGCGTATTTTAAAGAAATCTCTGCGGGCATTCGTCATCTCGCGAGCGGCGATTTCGACAAGCGGGTGTCGGTGGCGTCCCGGGACGAGTTCGGGGATATTGCCGCGGATATCAATCTGGCCGGGGAGAAGCTGAAGCAAGCGGTGGAGAAAGGCGATTTTGCCGAGAGCAGCAAGGATCAGCTGGTGCTGAATTTGGCCCATGATTTGCGGACGCCGCTCACCTCCGTTATCGGCTACCTTGACTTCATTCTGAAGGACGAGCAGCTGACAAGGGAGCAGGTCCGGCATTATACGGGCATCGCCTTTGCCAAGTCCCAGCGTCTGGAGAAGCTGATCGACGAATTGTTCGAAATCACGAGAATGAATTACGGCATGCTGCCCGTCGAGAAAAGGCCGATCGATTTAAGCGAGCTGCTGACCCAACTGAGCGAAGAACTATATCCGGTATTTGAGAAAAATCAACTGGAAGCCCGATTGCACGTTGCCCCGCATCTGATCCTTTCGGGCGACGGCGACTTGCTGGCGCGCGTGTTTGAGAATTTGCTGTCCAATGCGATTCGGTACGGTAACGACGGCCAGTTTGTAGACATTCACGCATTCTTTGAAGAAGTCGAAGTCGTAGTTCAAGTAGTCAATTACGGAAACCGCATCCATCCCGACGAGCTGCCGCATCTATTCGATATGTTTTATACCGGCGACAAATCGCGGACTCAACGGGAGGGCGGCACAGGACTCGGCTTATTTATTTCCAAAAATATCGTGACGCAGCATCAAGGAACGATCACGGTCGACAGCAGCTTGATTCGCACCGTATTCGAAGTACGGCTGCCGCAAGGAATGCATACGAACAACAATACTCTCAGGTAGCAGATACATTCCTGCGCCGGATCAGAGCGACCAGAAACAACAGCAACGGACCTCCTACCATCCATAGGGGAAACATATACCGAACGGCGATCAATGCGGGGAATATGACCGAAATTTCTTCAAAGTTAAATGGAATCAATGCCAAGATCATGCATAGCGGCGCAATGATCCATATCGGCTTTCTCCAATCCTTCAGCCCGAATAGCTGTGCGGTACCGTAAACTGCAACAAATAAATATAACGCCAACTTCGTAAAAATGCTGGTGATCCAGATCGTGATCACGATGGCGTCGAGGTTCTCAATGATACCTCCGAGTGAAATCGACCTTACAATCATTAACATCGGATATGGATATCCGGCAGCCACATAAGGGCCGAAAATTAAAATACTTACAAGAATCGAGAGGAGAACAAGGATACCGGATACCATGACGCCGGCTACGGCATGACGGACCGCATGCTTGTGGTGGATGACGAATGAAACAAGTACAAGCGTCATAATACAATCGCCGAGGAAAGTAGCGATCGGTAGCGATCCCTTTACGATGCTCCAATATCCGTTATCTGAAAATACAGGCAGCAATCGATCTGCTTTCATCTCATTCACAGCTAAAAACATCGGTCCCAGTACGCCGATCAAAATAATCGGCCCCGTCAATTCGCAGATACGCGCTATGACAGCTACGCCGTGCAAGGTCGGATACAGAACAACAAGAAGCATCAGTATGATGATGATGGGGACCGGCGTCTTGGGCATGATGGTGCCCGTAATAAACAGACTAAACTGCTTTAATATTACTGTTAAGGTTGTAATCCAGAAGATGAGATACAGGCTCGAAACCAACCTGCCCATCCATTTTCCGAGCAGAAGGCGGCTATAGCTAATTAAGGATTGACCGGGAAAAAAAGTCCCAAGTTTTACGCTGATATAGGCTATTCCGCTGCCGATCCCTGTCGCCAAAATACTGGAGAACCATGCATCTTGCTGGGCGGATTGAATGGCAGGGGAAGTGGTCAGCAAAATCGTCATGATGACCTGCATGCTCACCATCATCCAAAACAATTGGCGATTGCTTAACGTCATATTATCCATATCGTATCGGCTCCTCTTCATGGGTCATTGCGCTACCCGAATATTGGTTATTCCAGGAAGATGGATTCGCGTTTTCGTTTCAATCTCCACTTCAACGGATTGAAAGACAGGCGTCCAGGCCGCTTTTACGTTCTTCCACTCCTGAGGGTATTTCTTATGATAAGCGCGTGCGAAGCCGACAACATCTGTCTTCAGTTTGTTCTGCAGCTGTTCCATGGTGTAAACGATCGTTTGTTTGATCTCTTCATTGAATGTGCCTTCGATTTTTCTCAAAGAATCCGATCCGTTGGCTAGAACCAGCTTGGTCGAGTTTTGTACGACATCCGCATCCAGCTTCACGTTGATTCGCATTTTCCACTTTCCGTTATCGATAGACGGGTACAGCTTCATATTGCTGTGAAGCACCCGAATTACGATGCTTCCCGGTTCTTCTTTTCGGGTTAACGTAATATTGCGGCCGAGCACGGCATGCTGTAATAATCGAAGCCCCGTTGTGCACTCATTGTCCAAATAACCGACTAGCTTCTTGTTATGTATAACCGCCAGTCCGCTGACGGAAAGGATTCGTTTTTCGACGCCGTTGGTGAGCATGGTCGTTAAGTCTGCGGTAGGCAGTAAAAATGCTCCGGATTCGCCGTTAATCAGCGCCTCGACTTCATGCATTGTAGAGGAACGGGTGGTGGGCTTCTGGGATAGCTTGATTAACGTTTCATACGTATTCGGATCAATTTGCGAGTTGAGCAATTTTTTTGCCGTCCCTTTGCATATGAAAAAATTGGCTTGTTCCCTGGGCTGAATATCTCGGAATAAGAAGTCGAATTCGTCATTCATACCTCGGCGGGCCAGCGTCTCGCCAAACACATAAGCCTTGGTATGGCTCCACGTGAAATAACGGGGAAGCTTCTTTTGTAGATCCGTTAAAGCATCCGGCATGGAACTGCCTTTGGTGGAAAAGGTATAGACATTGCCTTCCCCGCCGGCGCCTCCGTTGCCTCCGCCGTCTGAAGTCGCGGTTGGATTCGGGATAAAGACTTGCACGGTCAGCTCAATCTGATCGTCATCGATGTGGTCAATGCCTGCGGATACGATCATGGCCATATCATTGACTTCAATCTTGTCCCAGCAGCCGGCCAGCAGAACGATAAGCAAGAGCAGCGGAAACAATACGTATAATCTCATTTCCCGACCCCTTCCGATGCGGCCTTTGAGCTTATTGTCGCTCATCGGGTTTGCCTCGCTGTCTTTTCAGATTTCCCTTCTTGGTATAAAATGCCGGACGCCATTTCATTTCGCTGCGTGGCGCGCGAATGAGCACGTCCTTCAGGGCATTCGGATAGATGGGCGATAGCGGGGCGAGGTAGGGCACGCCGAAGGACCGGAGGATGCACAAGTGGCTAATAATGAACAGCATCGCGATGATGAGCCCGAACAATCCGAGGATGCCGGATAAAATCATAATGGGAAAACGAAGAATTCGCAAAGCGATACTGGTCGGGTACTGGGGCATCATGAACGAAGAGATCCCGGTAATGGCAACCACCATGACCATCGGCGCCGAGACCAGTCCGGCTTGGATGGCGGCTTGGCCGATCACGAGCGCGCCGACAATACTGACGGCGGATCCCACCTGTCTGGGCAGCCGAACGCCGGCTTCACGCAGCGCTTCGAACGTTACTTCCATGATGAGCGCCTCCAGCAACGCCGGAAACGGTATTTCTTCCCTCGATTTCGCAACGCGAAGCAGCAGCGTCGTCGGTACCATTTCCTGATGAAAAGTCAGCACCGCGACATATACGGCCGGAGCAAGCATGGCGATCAGTAAAAACAGGTATCGAAGCCAACGGATAAGGGTGCCTATAATGAAGCGCTGGTAATAATCCTCGGGCGATTGCAGCATGGACCAGAAGGTCGTCGGAGCAATGAGAACCATCGGCGTATTGTCCGTGATGATAATGACGCGCCCCTCTAATAGACATGAAGTCGCTACGTCGGGACGCTCCGTGATTTGCACTTGGGGAAACGGTGAATAATTGTCTCCTTCCATTAATTCCTCAATGATCCCGCTCTCCACAACACCGTCGATGTCGATCCGGGAGATCTGATGCATCACCTGATCGACCACTTCCGGCTTGGCAATCCCTTGGATATAGGCCACATTCAGCTCCGTCTTGGAATACCGGCCAACGGTGAAAGAGACAAGTTTTAATGCTGGCGTCTTGAGTCTTCTCCGAATTAAAGAGGTATTCACCTCCAGTGTTTCAATGAACCCTTCGCGGGGGCCGCGCACCACCGACTCCGCTAACGGTTCTTCGATGGACCGTTTCTCAAAGCTCGTTAATCCGAGTGACAGTGCGCCGGCAAGTTTGTCGATGATCAGCACCGGCCTGCCGTCCAAGACGTCATTAACGATGTCGCCGATGGTTTGCAGTTCTTTATAATCTGAAATCGTAATTTGCTCGCAAATGTTTGAGAGGGATTCGGCGGGAGCGGAATCCTTGTGCTTGAGAGGGGAGAGCACGTAACCGTCCAGAAGTTCCATATTGATCATGCCGCGAATATATACCACAGTGGCTGCTGTCTTATGATGGTTTTGAAAAGGGTGAAAGACCACATCGGCACAATCCGTAAATAACTCTTTTAGTTGGGTTACGTTTCCGGCGAGATCCGATGACACCATAGCACCGGATAATTCCTTGTCTATGGACGGATCATCCGGAAACGGTTTATACATGCCAAGCTCTCCTTTGATGACATCTTGTTAGTAATGTTATGCTCAGACTGTGCATGAAATATTCGCCATAAAATCCAATATTGAAGGTGAATGATTGCAGAGATCGGGCCGATAAGTAAGGGGAATGCTTCTTCTTGCACGAACGGCCGGTTCGCCGGGGTGAACAACTCTCGCGGCCAGGTCGCTAGCGAATCGTTTCATCAAGAAAGACGATAAGCGGGTTTCGGCCATTAGGTTTACTTTCCAACCCTTCTATGCTTTGTTATAATGAGTTGCACACGCACATTCATTCGCGATAAATTCCGCTATGAAGCCTCGAATTAGGCAATGGCGCAAAAATACATCCGTAATGGGGTTAGTGACTTGGAGATAGACAAAGTTAATATATTTGAAGTCGCGGAAAGGGCGGGCGTGAGTAAGTCCACCGTTTCAAGAGCTCTGAACAATCATTATGGAGTAAGCCAAAAATCAAAAGAAAAAGTGTGGAAGGCGATTGAGGATTTAAAATACAGGCCTAATCTTTTTGCAAGATATTTAAGGACCAATGCAAGCAAGAGAATCGGTTTATTATTTTCCAGTAAAATGTCTGATTCCAGCATACTGCAGCAGATCAACATAGGCAAATTAGGCGGAATCATGAATAAAGCGAAAGAACTAGGCTTCGACATTACTATATTCACAGAAGATCTCTCCGATCCGTCGGGGCTCAATGAAGTCATTCAGGAAAAAGGGCTGTCCGGCATCTTATTGCTTAATCCTGTTGTCAAGAAGGTTTTGCACACGTTAGAGAGCTATGGCATTCCGCATGTTCTGATCAACTGGTCCGTCCCGGGGCATGAACATCAATGCTTTGTCAAAACCGATTGGGCGAAGGCGACGATCATCGCTCTGGATTATTTGCTCGACAAGGGCTATACGGATATAGGCGTTATTACTTGGGGAGAAGACGAGCTGTCGAAGGAACGGGTAATACAGAGCACGTTTGCCAATTACATGAAAAATAAAGGATTGCCGTATGAAAATCATGTATGGAATACCAAGCTGAAAATTCCAAAGGAAGCCGTCGTTGACTACTTGGAGAAATCTAAAAAAAGAGCTTATTTGAGTTTTTCGTATTTTACCAGTATGCATATATTAAATTATTGCAGGGAAAAAAACATAAGCATTCCAGCGGATGTTGCGCTTCTTTCCAATGACTATTTCGAATTTTTTGAATATCTGCATCCCAAACTTACAGCTTTAAAGCAGCCGAGCGAAAAAATGGGTGAATTGGCTCTTGAAAAACTGATACGGAAAATGGACGGTGAGCAGAATGTTGAGAGTGAGCTCGTCGCTCCTGATTTAATTTTAGGAGATTCTTGCTGACAAGCATCATGTTTTGGAATTGTGAGGTCTGAACCTGATACGGAACCAGGTTCAGGCCTTTTAATATTGGCTTGAACGCTGCTGGAGAATCGCTTGACATGGAAAAGGCTGGAGGGTATACTCACCTTAAAAATAGGGAACGTTCCCAATTTTCGGAGGAGGCGTTGTTAAGCTAAGGTCTGTATGCAATCCAATTTCACGGATGGAGGTTTTGCAGCAATGCCAGGCAGAGACACTCACGATATGAAAGCGGTTTCTTCGTCAGAAAGATTGAAGGATCATGAAGACAGCTATGTGCTGTATATAAATTGGGATGCCTTTGCATACGAATGGTACCGGCTCGCCAATTTGGCTTCGAACGGGGGAACCCCGAATTTGAATGCCTTGATTGCTGAAGGCGTATTGTTTACCAATGCACGAACGGGTATTCCTTCGATTACCGGAGCGATGCAGCAGGCGATCGTATCCGGTGCATGGCCGATCGATACCGGCAATTGCTTCAGATATTACAACGTGAAGGCGAACAAAATCATTCAATACAAGCGTGAAAATGCGCTTGAAAACATCGCCGAAGCAGCGTATCGTAACGGCAGCTCGGCCGCATCGGTAAATGCGTTTTATTTTGAGAGCAGAGGTACTTTTGAGGGGGACGAATGTCGGCCTTATGTTAAAGCACCTACGCCTAGCGGCTTTAAAGAGCGCGTAGATGAGCTCATCAACATCATTAAGGGCGAAGCGTTCCACACCGGCAGCAAAACGATCCGGATGAATGAAGTGCCGCGCTTTCTGTCCATTTACACGCACACGCTCGACCATCTCGGTCATAACCTTGATCAAGCGATGTCAACCCTAGACGACTGGCGTCAAGCGATCATTGACGCGCTTATTGCGATGGATAGCGAGCTTGGACGCATTGTTCAAGCATTAAAGGAGCGCGGGATTTATGATCAAACGACGATATTTCTCACGACGGACCACGGAATAACGCCTTTTGGCGCGCCGTCGAAGCCAGAGACCTCGCCGTATCCTCCGGGGACGCTTTCCAGTCTCCCCGATTTGGAGAAGACGATTGCCGATACCGGTAAGGTCTTCAAAGGAGAAAACTTCAAAACGGAGATTTTGTTTCGAGACGGGGAACAGGCTCGCCCGGAAACGGAAGTAGTGATCATGACCGCCGGCCTGGAGGCGCATATTCAGTTCCGAGTGCCTGCGGAGCAGGCTGTACTTGACGAAATCGTCAGCCGCATGAAACAAAAGGAATATTACGGCACCCATTTGTTCCGAGCTGACCTGTTCAAAAGAGGGCTGCCGCTCGAGTTTGCCGATATTCTTATCTCCCCGAAGCCGCCATATCATTTCAAGACCGGTAACCCTAATCTGGTGCGATGGGCCATGGGACAGCACGATTCGCTGGACGAATCTTCGCAGCACATCTTTGCCATGATATCCGGGGCAGCCGTCAGGAAAGGCATTATTTGTGATGATCTGGTCTATAACATCTCAATGGCGCCAACGATGGCCCGAGTACTCGGTTTCGAGGGCCCTTCCGGCGCGACAGCCCCGGTACTGGATGAAATACTGGCCGAAATGTATAAAGGTCCGATGCTTGCCATTTCCGAACTGACAGGAGATGACCTAACCGTATATACGGATGAGGTGGTGCTGCGAGGGGAAACCGTATCGCACGCGGCCATTCGCATCAACGGCAAACATGTAGGCGAGGCCGAAGCAGACGGTCGTTTTATGATACAGCAGAAGGTTGCGCCCGGCATGAACCGATTGATTGTAGAAGCGATCGCTAACGATCGGATAACACGGAAATGTATTTTTGCAGCATACATACTGCCGGTTAATGAACAATCTTCACAGGACCAACCAGATCTTCCTGCAGCCTCTGGATAACGGCTGATAAGCATGTTGTACCATTCATACCCACTTCATCGCGTAAACAATACAATAACCCGCCGAATGAACGCAAGCACACCTCAGACAGCAAGGTTCCGAGCCAAGCTCAGCAAGTGATCTCACCTCCTTTGTTCAAACCCACGGTTTCCCTGAAGTGAAAAGACATAGTAATGCTATTCAAAAGTTGAGTAAAACACTCAAAATTGAATCGGGAGGTACGATCCGTGATTTTCGATAAAAGAGCAGTTGTCGTGATGCTTGCGCTTGCCGCGCCGATGTCCCTTCTTTCCGCGTGCAGCGGAGCGAATTCAGCCGGACAGGGAGGAGCCGAAACCAATGCGACGGTATCCGCAAAAACGGACGAACCGGCCGAGCTGGTCGTATTCGGTAACCCGGGCGACCCGGAAAACGTATTTGACGTGAGAATCGGCGATGCGGTCCGGAAAAAATTTCCGAATTACAAGATTACCTATATCCGGAAAACCAAGGATGTGACGATGGAGACGCTGATCACATCGGGCAGCCAGGTGGATTTGATCTATGATTCCGTTGCCGGTGCTGTAAGTTCGGTGGTGAATACAGGTTCGCAGTTCGATATCAGCGATCTGGCTAAAAAACATCGGATTGACTTCAATCGTTTCGATCCGGGACAGCTTGATGCGGTAAAGTCGCTCGGCGGATTATATGGTCTGCCTATTCAAACCGGCGGACTTGTGATGTATTACAACAAGGACATCTTCGATAAGTTCGGAATTGCGTATCCGGGCAATGGCATGACTTGGGAAGAAGCGATCGAGCTGGGGAAAAAGCTAACTCGCAAACAAGACGGAGTGCAGTATATCGGTCTTGGCTTGTCGCCGCATCATGCCATATTGATGAATTCCTTATCTGCTCCATTCGTCGATAAGACGACGGAGAAGGCGGCAGTGAATAACGAGACGTTCAAGAATCTTCTGGATACGCTAGTTATTAAACCGACGCTCGTGGACGGGTATAAAGATGCGGTAACGGCGATTAAATCGACGATCAACAACAACACGTTCATGAAAGACAGAACGGTAGCCATGTTTATTATGAACTACGGCCTTCAGGACCAGGACTATTTCAAGGAGTTTAATTGGGATATGGCACCGCTCCCCGTCTTCAAGGAGAAACCCGGCATAGGCTCGCAGCCTTATCCTGCTGTTCTGTGCCTCAGCTCCTCAAGCAAATATAAAGATCAGGCGATGGAAATGTTGAAATATTTGACCTCCGACGAGTATCAATTGGATCTCTCAAAGCGCGGTTTCGTCCCGGTTCTGAAGGATGAAAAAATCAAAAAAGCGTTCGCTCAAGATCTTGGCAGCTATAAGAATAAAAATGTCGTGAATGCGCTCTTCTTCAATCAAACGGCACCGTCTGCGCCAAAAACGCAATATGACGCTATGGTGACAAACGCGTTAATTAAGCAATACTTGCCGCTCATTACTGGGAATACCGATGTAAATACGGCACTGCGCACCGCGGAGGAAGAGGCCAACAAGAGTATTCAGGATGCGAAAAACAACAAAAAATAATATGTAAGGAGATGTTTCGTCTTGCTATGAAACTCCCAGCCCCGCTTCCAGAAGAGCGGACTCGGGAGTTTTCTTTATTATGGATCGCAGGGGAATGTGGCGCTTTTCCAAAATGGATAATAAAGGGAAACTACCGTTTATGTCGAATCATATTGAGATGTGCTGCAGGAATAAATCGTCAGCCGCGTTATCGATTTAGTACAAAATGGACAACAACGATCGTGAGGAGGGGACTTATGCAAAAATTTTCAGAACTCCAATATATTAGCCCGGATTATGAACAACAAAGGGCTGCCTTGTTGAAATCCAAGGAGGACATGGCAGCAGCGTCTTCGTATGAGACATTCCGTGATTTGTGGATATCAAGAAAAAACGCGGATCAATATTTGTATATGTTAACAGATCTTGCATACATTCGTTATCTGACCGATACATCAGATACATTTTACAAGAGTGCAGTGCACACAGATGGTATGGAAGAACCGCAAATCAAATTGCTTCGAAAAGAATGTGACGATGTGCTTCTGGATTCACCTTATATTAAGGAGATTACAGCTGAATTTGGAGAAAAGATTATCCAAGATCTGAGGATCAAAAGAAGTCTAACCGGAGAAAAAGCCATTCCGATGCAGCTTGAAGAAAACCGGCTAAGCTTAGAATATATGAAACTGGTTTCTTCAGGGAAAACAATAGAAGCGGTCTCCGACGAACTCGATGACTTATATACTGCCATGATCGGTGTGCGCACGAAACTGGCCGCGAGTCTCGGTTTCGATAGTTATATCGAGATGGCGTATCGCATTCAGGGACGCATTGATTATGGTAAGCAAGACATCACCTCTTTTCGTTCTCAGGTACTTAATGTCATAACGCCTGTCTGTGCCGCGTTTGAAAAGGATAGCCCATATGATGGTTCTGTGGCAACGGATGCGGTGGGGAACATTGTTCATAATGTCAGAAATATATTTCACGAGATTTCGCAGGAAAGCGGAAATTTTATTGATTTCATTTATGATCATGAATTGTTAGATGTTGAGCCTAGACCCCACAAGCGTCCATTTTACTGCTGTTGTATGCTCTCACACTATAAAGCGCCGTTTATAATTAGCGATTTAAAGGGTAAAGGCAATGACGCATTCATGTTTATTCATGAATTGGGGCACGGGTTTGCATTTTATACCGCAGCACGCCGTCACACGTTGTTCGAATACCACCGTTCGACGGTCAGCATTAACGAAGTGCATTCCAAGACGATGGAGTTCCTTGTATATCCCTATTTGGAGCTTATCGTCGGGAAACATAAGGATATGTTTAGACGGAATCATCTGTATGAGGCGTTGCGGTATCTTCCTTACAGATGCGCTATCGATGAATTTGAACACAGCGTGTATGAGGACACGACTTTAACCAAATCTCAGCGCCATGAACTATGGCGTGCAATTGAACAAAAATTTTTGCCATGGCGTACAGGGGGAAATCAAGAATCCGTTAAGGGTAGGACTTCTAGGACTTCTTGGCATAGCCAACCTCATCTCTTCAACGCTCCTTTTTCCTATATCGACTACAACCTTGCACTCATGAGTGCATTTGAATTTTATGGACGGTCAAAAATCAATTATCAGGAGACTTGGAATGACTACCTCGCATTTTGCAGTAAGGGTGGAAGTGCAAACTATTTGAATCTGTTGGCTTCGGGGAAATTAGTAAGTCCGTTTTCTGCCGGTGCCGTAGCCGACATATGTGCGCCGATCCTCAATGAACTGTAATGTTTAGCTTCAAGAGGATGTAGAGCGTACATGAATCTGCATAAGAAACGGGGCGATTTCCGTATGAACCATAAATATGGGTCAAATTTCTGTAGTATGAGAACCTAAAAGCACACTTATGTGTTGCTTTGAACATTACGATAATTCCTGGAACATTGCTCTTTCCAAAAAGAAGGCGCCTCGTAAGGTTGGCTTTAGGGATGGGACCAACACCTCATAAAGGCGCCGCACTTTGGAGTTAAGCGATCGGATTTGGTTCAAGATTTTATTGTTATAATGGAAGTTAATTCGAATGTACGTTACGCGCCTCCTAGCTTGCGACTTCTTCCCGAACTCACGGCGCTTCGGTTCCGAGTAGTTCTATAGCTTTCATAACATTCTCATGCGGCATGGTGCCGGCTGGCAAATGGAGCAAAAATCGTGTGAATCCTAAGTGTTTGCGCATGTAAATGATTATATTGGCGACCGTTTCGGGATCGCCTACATATAAAGCGCCTTCTAAGCTGCATGCTGCATCGAAGTTTGAGCGGTTGTAATGTCCCCAACCGCGCTCTTTGCCAAAATAGTTAATTGATGCTTGAGTGGGCGGGAAATATTTATCGACCCGCAAGCGGGGTATTCTCCGCAACGAACCCGAGAGAATGTACTGCTATCTTTAATTTCGATGCATCATGTCCTGCACGAGCTGCCGCGTTCTTGTAGAGCGGCACAAGCGACGCAAATCGTAAGGGACTTCCGCCAATGATTGCCAAAACAAGAGGAAGTCCACGGACCCCTGCGCGTATCGCCGATTCCGGATTCCCCCCACTACCAAGCCAAACGGGTAGAGGATTCTGCACCGGACGCGGATATACACCCAAATTCGTAAAGCCCGGCCTGTGCCCTCCTTTCCAAGAAACGTTCTCCGAGTCTCTTAATTTTAATAATAGCTCCAGTTTCTCCTCGAATAGCTCTTCATAATCGTTTAAATCATAACCGAACAATGGAAACGCATCGACCATAGAGCCTCGGCCCGCAATAATTCCGCTCGTCCATTTAGACCGTCAAGTGTGGAGAATTGTTGAAACAGGCGCACAGGATCAGCAGCAGAGAGCACGGTAACCGAACTGGTTAAGCGTATGTTCCGGGTCATGGGAGCCGCTGCAGCCAGCACGACAGCAGTCGCAGAATCCGCAAATTCCCTGCGATGATGCTCACCGACCCCAAAATACATCCAAATCGACCTGATCGGCTAAAATGATTTCTTCCACAACCTCGCGCAACCGCTGCGCATGACTTATCGTTTGGCTTGTTTGAACATCCGGAGTTGTTTCGACAAACGAATCTACACCTATATCCACTTTCAAAACCTCCCATCACAATAATCTTTGTTTAAAAGTTTATCAGTAACACTATCAATCCCAAAACGAATAAAAAGATTGGCATCATCATTTGTTTTACCGTGTCGTTCATTTTAAGATGAGTTAAAATGGCCCCGAACATTGTTATAACAATCAATAAACTGCCCCAAACGGCGAAAGCTCCATTCCAAATACCAATAAGAACGAGAATTCCTGATATGACTTCCACCAATCCAGTAAATAATCTAAACCAACCAGGATAACCAAAATGCTTGAATCCTTCCACCATTTGTTTGGATCCGAACTTCATAAACCCGAACATTAAAAAAACTAGACCCAACACAACTTGAATAATAATGGATAAAATAGTCATTGCCATCGCTCCTATCTTAAAAATGTATATTCTAAAATTAGAATATCTAAACTTAGAATGAAGTCATCCTAACATCAGCGCATATTTGTGTCAACAACAATTTGATTCATAAAAAAACGAAGCCGTAAAATGCGGCTTCGCGTTCTAATTCTGAAATATTGGATCTTTCATAAAGAATCCGACTCAATTCCAATAACATTGCCTTGATGATTTTTGATGCCATATCCGATTTTTTTAAGCAGCTCGATCAGCTGGAGCTTTTCCTCATCCGTTAAATAAGACAAATTGTCGGAAATCGTCTGAACATGCTGTGGAAAGATCTGATCAAAATAGCTTCGTCCTGTATCGGTCAATGATAAATTCGTTTTGCGCCGATCACCTGGTATCGGGAGCCGTTCCACGAAGTTCTTCTTTTCCAGTTTATCCACCACGTAAGTGATGCTCCCGGTTGGGATGGAGAAGGTATCGCTTATTTTTTGAATGGGATGAGGACCTTTACTATATAGAAATTCAAGAATTTGGAAGGTTTCCGTATTAAGCCCATAGTTATCAATGTCGCGTTCTAAGTTCCCGTAAAGTACAGTCACCATGTTTCTTAACACACGTATTAATCTCAAATCTAGCTTTCCCTCAGGATTGCGTTCAGTCATTCTTCAACCACCTTCATACAATTTCTTACTACAAAGAATAGTCGACTTCCGCGGAAACTTCAAATACGGGCGGTTGGTATCTAATTTTCAGATACAATACATCATTATTCCGTATTATTACGGATACAGCAAATGTAGTAATATGAGTGAGCATCAATGAAACCGATGGAAGGAGGTGAAATCATGTTGTTCGAGCTGCGTGTGTATCATGTGAATACTGGCAAGATGCAAGCACTCCAAAATAGGTTCAAAAATCATGTTATTGATTTGTTTATGAAGCATGATATGAAAGTGACGCAGTTTTGGGAAGATATTGAAGATTCCAATAGCCGTCTATTTTACGTTGTTGAGCATGCGAATATGGAAATGCGTAATCTTAACTATGAACGATTCTGTAACGATCCAGAATGGGTTGAAATAAAACGATTGACTGAGCTTGACGGACCATTAGTAATCAAGCAAGAGAGCATATTTATGAAAAACGTTTCGTTCTTCGAAAATAAATAAATCCTGGTAAATATATAGGTATCTAATTCACAGCGAAAGGGAGTAAATAAAATGAAAACATTAGTAATCGTGACTCATCCGAACATGGATTTATCCCGAGTGAATAAAGCATGGGTGGACGAGCTGCAAAAACAAGGTGATATTACCGTTCATGAATTATTTAAAGCTTACCCTGATGAGAATATCGATGTTTCTAGAGAACAACAATTGGTTGAAGCGCATGATCGAATTATTTTCCAATTCCCGCTATTTTGGTACAGCACACCTGCGTTACTAAAAAGATGGTTCGATTCCGTGTTGCAATATGGGTGGGCATTTGGACCGGAGGGCACTAAAACAGCGGGCAAGGAAATTGGCGTCGCCGTTTCGACATATGGCTCCGAGGCTTCGTATCAACCATCTGGATCCAATCGGTTTACGCTGCAAGAAATATTGCGGCCGATTGAAGCGACAGCTCATTTCATCAGTGCATCTTATCTTCCTCACTTTTCGTTGAGCGATGTTTCTAATCTTACAGATGAACGGTTGGTACAGAGCAGGAAAGATTACATCCGATATATTAAAAATGAAAAGCAAATCGTGAATGCTTAAGAAGTATTCGTAATAGCAGGTATCTTTCGCAGTCAAAATACAGTTAGTAGAAGATATGCGTGCAAAACTTATACACTGGAACTGCAACGGTAGTTGGAGGAAGAAACGGAAAAGTGGTTTCATCCGATCAAGTCATCTCTCTTGATCTTACAATGCCTAAAGCGCTTGGAGGGTCCGGCGCTCAAGGAACAAACCCGGAACAACTTTTGCTGCAGGATACTCCACATGTTTCGATGGTGCGATTGGGCTTGCTCTACGTCAAAAAGGTATCAAAGTTGAAGGTACTAAGGTAACTAGCCATGTGACTATGGGCAAATCAGAAGATGGAGGTTTTGCCTTAGCGGTAGAGCTTGATGTGACAATTAATGGTGTGACTCCGCAATTGGCTAGAGAAGTTGCTGAGATGGCGCATCAAATATGCCCATACTCTAAAGCTACAAGAGGTAACATTGACGTTAGGATCAATATCATGTGATCCTCTCCTTAGTAGGGTGGCGGTCCTTCTGGCTGCCACCCTAATTAAGCATTGGCTAATTATCAAACAAATGAGTTGCTGAGAATTGGTGATGGACATAATGTCCTATCCCTTAGTCGAAATGAGCACGCATCTGCGCTAAGAAGGCTGACAAAGCGGGGGTGATTAAAGTATCTTTGCGTCTTATAAAGACAGTTGTGACGATCGTGTGCTTACCGGGGACTGTATGGCAGCGGATTCGTCCTTGCTGTTCCGGCTCGGTTACGATAGAGCGCGGCAATAGTGAAATACCGAGTCCGGCTCCGACACAGCCGATAATCGTTTCAAGCGAGCCAAATTCCATTAGCTTTTTAGGCAAGATGCCTTCGTCATGGAGCAATTGTTCGAATTTTGCACGGTAAGAGCAGCCGCTACGGAATACGAGTAACGTGTGTGACTGCAATTCATGGATAGAATGAACGAAAGGCTGTGTGTACGAAGTCACAAGTACCATCTCTTCGTCAACAACTTTTTCCTGGACCAGTTCCGTATGTTCTACCGGCCCGGCTACGAATGCCCCGGTTAGTTCATAATGAAGAACGGCATGAACGTGCCGTTCAGTAGGACCTGTGACGAGGCGAAAATCGACCCTCGGATAGTCTACATGGTATTTGGCAAGCAGGTTAGGCAGTCGAACCGCAGCGGTAGTTTCCATAGATCCGATATGAAGCGGCCCCGCTGGGACAGCGGAATCCCCTATGGCAGATCGGGCTTCCTGGATGATATACAATATTTTCTCCGCATATGTAAAGAGGATTTGACCGGAAGGGGTTAATGTAATTCCTCGATTATGGCGGTAAAACAGAAGGGTCTGTAAATCTGCCTCTAACTGTTGAATCTTATATGTGACATTGGATTGGGCAAAGTTTAATTTCTGAGCCGCTTTGGATATACTACCTTCTTGCGCTGTCGTAAAAAACACTTTGAGCAAATGAATGTCCATATAGACCTCCTTTTGAAAAGGTTTGACTATCTGAAATCTCGATAGCTAACTAATAAGGACTGTATTTCCGTAACATATCTTGTAGCATATGCAAAGGCCGAATCGAACATCCTTGGCATCAGCTCCTACAATCCATCCAGCATTTCATTCGCGTTCTAATTGCGATTCCAACCGCAAGAATAATACGATGATTCCTAGCCATACTATGAGAGTGTATTGGAACGGAGGGCAATTCGTGAAGTGGTTATCACTTAAAAACGGCTCGTTGGGCGATGATGATATAGATACGGATAAAGAGTTTACGACCGATATCGAGCATAACGAGAAAGTCTTAAAAGAAACGTTTCAGGATTGTTCCGATTTGATATATCGGAGAATCGAAGTCCGACATAAGCTTCAATGGCTCATTATTTACATAGAGAGTATGATTGATCCAAAATTGCTTGATGAACATGTAATCAAGCCTATGCTAGCGAGCCCGACAAGAGGTAAACCGACGATAGAAGCGGGGGATCTTGCAACAGATCTGATCTCCATCGGATCAACGAGCAGTTCTAACAAAGTATCTGAAACCGTCAGAAAGCTTTTGGATGGACATGCTGTCGTACTCACAGCAGAGAGTAGTTGTGTTATGGCATTTTCAATTCCCGGATTATCCAAGAGAAGTCTTGAGGAATCGTCCTCCGAGCCCGTTATACGCGGACCGAAGGATGGCTTCATCGAACAGCTTTCCACTAACCTCAGTCTGATCCGCACTAGACTCAAAACATCAAAACTTAAAGTGGAATATATTACTCTAGGCGAGCTTTCCCAAACACATATCGCTATAACGTACATGAAGGGGATTGTTCGGGAGGCTGTAGTTGAAGAAGTTAGATCAAGATTGAAGCAAATTCAGTTGAAAGGTGTTCTTGATTCAGGATATATCGAGGAGTTTATTGAAGATCAACCTTATTCGCCGTTTCCGCAAGTTCATAGCACAGAACGTCCGGATGTAGTGTCTGCGGAGCTGCTCGAAGGCAAAGTGGCTATTCTGGTTGATAACACCCCTTTTGTCCTAATTGTTCCTACTACGTTTTGGACAGGACTTCAGGCCAGCGAAGATTACTATATTCGCTGGCCAAGCGCTACCTTCGCTCGCTGGATTCGTTTCCTTTTTATTAATTTTGCGATATTTGCTCCTCCGCTTTATGTAGCCATTTCTACCTTCCATCAGGAAATGATCCCTACGAATCTTGTACTGAGCATTGCTGCATCAAGAGAGGCCGTCCCGTTTCCGGCGATGTTCGAAGCTTTGCTGATGGAAATCATATTCGAGGCGCTGCGTGAAGCCGGTATCCGACTACCTAAACAGATCGGCCCGACGATTAGTATTGTAGGGGGCTTAGTTATTGGTCAGGCAGCGGTTCAAGCGGGATTCATCTCGGCACCGGTAGTCATTATCGTGTCCATAACCGGAATTTCTGCGTTTACGATTCCAAGATATAGTCTTGCCAATGGGGTCCGATTACTTCGATTCCCCATGTTATTTTTAGCGGGGACGCTGGGCCTCTATGGCATAGTATTGGGGTTTCTGGGTATTCTGTTACATATGACTTCACTTCGCTCATTTGGTGTGCTTTATTTTTCTCCGATCGCGCCGCTTAAGCTGAACGCCTTGAAGGACGTATTCGTAAGGGTTCCGATTTGGGCAAAGTCTCGATTTAGGACGAAACCTGATCATGATGGGGGCGGACAAGGGAGATTGGGTTGAAAGTTTGGGGAGGGCATGATGAGAAAGCTAAAATATATGTTTCTTCTCGTAACCGTTATCATTAGCGGATGCTGGGATCGTATAGAAATTAATGATCTTGCGTTTGTTATGGGTACGGCCTTAGACCTTACGGACGACGGTAATTTTTTTTGCACCTTGCAAGTAGCCAAACCTGTATCTACTGAAGGGGGAAGCGGGGGTGGGGACGGACACCAAGGGTCGTTTTACCTTATTACTGCAGAGGGTAAAAATGGAAACGATATTCTTCTAAGTCTTCAGAAAAAAAGCTCACGTCGATTATTTTTCTCTCATCGGAGTGTTGTGTTTATTAGCGAACGTTTGGCAAAGTATGGAATACGCGATGCCTTGGATGTTTTTATTCATGATCCAAGGAATCGGTTAAAGACCTATCTCATGGTCGTGAAGGGAGGGGAGGCCCGAGAAATTTTACAACTAAATTATCCTCTAAAGCAAGTGCCAATCGAAGCGGTTAAGCAAATGCAGGGTTCGGGTGATGATCTAGCCGTAACATTGCGCGATTTTTTTATTTCGATGCAAAGTGAAGGAATTGAACCGGTAGTAGGGGTGGTTGAACTCGATAACAATCCGAAAGATCCGCATGAGCAAACTTTTCGTATTGCAGGGACCGGCGTGTTTAAATCACTCAAATTAACAGGCTTTTTGAATGAGAAAGAAACAGTGGGACTCATGTGGTTGACAAATAAGCTGAAATACAGTCGGATTACAACAACGCTCCCCCAAGGCCATGGGGAAATCGGGATGATATTGAACTATGCGGAACGTAAAATCGTTACGCAGGTTGAACATGATTCCGTATACTTTAATATTTTCTTAGAAGGTCAAGGAGGTCTTGTAGAGAATAATACTTCCCTTGATATTAATGAACCGGATCATTTGAAACAAATACAAAGTGCATTGGAGGAAGAGGTCAAGAAACAAGTTCAAGGTCTATTAGATAAAATTCAAAAGAAATACAAGGTGGATAGCGTGGGCTTTGGTCAGGAAATTAACAAGAGTAACCCGAATAAATGGGCAATGTTAAAAGACCAGTGGGGTACACGTTTTCCAAAGGCAACGATTCAAATAAACGTCAATCTGTCTATCAATGGCGCGGGAATGGTACACTCGACCTTCGAAATACGAAAATAGGGGGGCAACCTATGCTTTTAAAAGTTATTATATTCTTCGCTGCGACGTTGAGCTGGACAGTATATCGAGTTCGAAATTTTCTAAGGAATAAACAGCTTAAAGAGGCTTTTTTATATTGCTGTTTAATGGGATTATGCATTGTCCTAGGTTCCTTATTGATTTTTCATATTCAAATATTAAGAACAACCATTCCATTGAGGAGCATTTTTGAGCCTATGGGTAAAATCATTCTCATGCAATGAAGATCACAGAACAATCTTAATCTAGCGCCGCTTAATTGTGTCGATGATTAAAAGTGTAACAGGTAAAACAAAATGAGTAAAAAAAGCGTAGCTTGGATATGTGTAGCTAAGATAACTGTTCAATTCGGAGGAAAAGTTCTTGAAAACTGAAACCGAACCTATGACAGACAAAATCGTTATCGGGAGAACCAAAATTTTGTAATTTCGAAGATTGAAAACATCGCGCACACATAGACATACAATAAAAATGGTGAGAGATATTTTGATAAAGCAACCCATAACCCATATAACGACAGCCAACGCTTCCAATCGTTCAAAGCTTCCTTTGATGCCAATATATTGGATGACACTTAAGATCGGAAAGGCTAACTTATCCGTTAACGGCCCAAAGATCATTATGAGAGGTAAAAGTGTGATGCAGAGAAGACCTGAGATGATACATAGCGAAATAAAGGATGCTTTGACGGCGCTGCTTGATGGTCTCAAATAGGGAAGAAGCCAGCCCAAAATAAAAAACTGACTTATGTAAGCAAAAGAGAATACACTTGCCTGAAGGACGGGAACGATCCCCTTACTCATTACTGGGCGAAGTCGCTCCGGATCGGATTCGGCGAGTGTGAGGACCAGAAGCGGTATCAGCATAGCAAAGATGAGTAATGAAATATATTCGTTGCTTCTAGCGATAGATTCAATTCCCATAAACGCTGCAATACCGCATAAGATGGCCAATGTCATACTGACAACGACAGAAGGGGTTCTCATCAGGAAGACGGAATTAATGAACTGTATATGTTGATTTAGGATAATGAAGTCAAAATTAATCCAAACATAAATGAGATAACATCCCAAAAGTTTTCCAGGCCATTTGCCAATGATCTTAGAACTGTACTGTGTGATTGTCATTCCCGGATAGCGAACCGACAATTTGATCATAACCCAAATATTTAATGCTCCGAGAATGACCGCCGGAAATATCGTGATCCATGCGTCTTGCTTAGCGATTTTCGACATTAAACCCGGAATGACAAGAATGATCGTGGGAGCGATAAAGGAAAAAATTAAAAAGCACATTTGGGTTCCCGTTATTTTTTCCCTGAACTCCATCATAGATCTCCTTCAGAATAGAATATCACCAAGTATTCCCAAACAAAAAGCTCATAAACACTTTGATTTCAATTAACCGTCCTTGACAAACGGAGATTTATTAAGAACGACCGTTCAATAATATTCTTGACCGATCGTTCCAGAAATATTAAGTTTGCTTTGAAAGGAGGGGGAATGAATGGTCAGAACCAAAGAATTCGATGAAGATACCGTTCTGCTTAAAGGCATGAGGTTATTCTGGGAACAAGGATATGAGAAAACATCGATGCAGGAATTAGTATCGCACATGGGGATTCATAAAGGGAGTATGTATGATACCTTTGGCGATAAGCAGTCGCTATATATCAGGGCATTGAAACGCTATTCTGAAATGTTAAAGCAGTCAGTTCAGCGTCGTATTGCTGATCTAACTGCTAAACAAGCCATTCGAATGTTGTTTGAACGGGCGCTTCATCCGGATGAAGATTCACCGCGCGGCTGCTTTATAGTGAATACCGCAGTCGAGTTAGCGGGGCATGATTCCGAGGCAAGAGAATGTGTGCATCGGTTCTGGAACTATACAGAACTGTTGCTGCGTGATCTTGTTGCGGAAGGTCAACAATCGGGTGAAATCCCCAGCAAGCTGAGTGCAGAACAGCTGGCCCAGTTTCTTAACAATGCTCTGATCGGCCTTCGGGTTATGGTTAAAACGATTAAGAACAGAGACAAACTACACCAAATTATTGAAATGAATATGTCTATGCTCGAATGATATTCTGATCATACAAGTGGACATACTATGTTTGATTGGCTGATTATTATATAGAGATTAGAAGGGAGAGTATACCTATGACAAAAGATTATGAAAAAAACACAACTGGCCTTCTTTTAGTGGACCCTTATAATGATTTCTTATCACCGGAAGGTAAAAGTTTCACTCGCGCAAAAGAAGTGGCAGATTCTGTTAATTTATTCGAGCATCTAAAAGCAATTCTCAGTTCTGTTCGAAAAGTCGGTATTCAAGTTTTTTTTGTTCCTCATCACAGATCTGAACCGGATGATTTCCAGAACTGGAAGCATCCAACTCCGTATCAGCTTCGTACGAAAGAAAGACAAGTGTTTGCGAAAGGTACATGGGGTGGGGAATTTCATTCTGATTTTCAACCTCAAAAGGGCGATGTAATTATTAAAGAACACTGGGGCAGCAGCGGATTCGCGAATACAGACCTGGATCACCAGCTTAAAATGCATGGGGTTCAAAAGATTATCGTTATAGGTATGCTAGCCAATACGTGCATCGAAGCAACTGCACGTTTCGGCATGGAACTTGGTTACCATGTCACCCTTGTTAAAGACGCAACAGCGGCTTTTAGTAAAGAAGCCATGCATGCTGCGCATGAAATCAATGGACCTACCTTTGCACATGCCATTCGAACTACAAAAGAACTTCTTGCTTTAATGTAAGAACTTCTAGTGAAACGCCATGGAGAGGATGGACCAACCAACATGAATGAAAAGATCGTAATGCCGATTTGGACCTTCGGACTTTTCATCGTCGTGATGAACACGACAATAGTTTAACATTTCGATTCCCGGTATCATCCGAGATATTGGGGTTTCAGCAGTTCTTGGATCGTGGATTGTTTCGAGCTTTTCGATAGGCTATGCATTATCGACGGTAATTTACAGTAGGCTCTCTGACGTATTGCCAATGCGTAGATTGCTTTCATTCGGGCTCATGATTTTGGGGACAGCCTACATAATTGGAATTGTTGCTAAGAGTTTTCAAGTTTTACTTTGGCTCGGATTGCACAGTCTGCTGGTGCAGGGGTGATGGCCGATCTTGGACTCGTTCTTGCCAGTAGGTATATACCTTATGAACGGCGAGGCAAGCCATTTCAATGATATCGGGGTTATTTGCCGTCACCTGCATTGTCATTGTCATTCTCCCAATTCTGCTGAGACTGCTTCCCAAGGAACAGCCCAAATCTTTTCGATTTGACATAACCGGTGCTATAATGACAGTCATCAATGCCTCGGTACTTCTGATTTCAGTTACCTAGCGTTCAGTGGATTGGTTGACGATCGGAATATTATCGGTTATTGTCCATGTCTGGCACATCAAAAGTGTGAAAGAATCGTTTATCAACCCGGAACTCTTGGCAACACCAAAGTATCGGAAACTGCTTGCTATCGGTTTTTGTGTCATGATGCTGAATCTTGGAAACTTTTTTAATGCCTATGGCTCTTGCTAATCTATTCGGCAGTTCTCCTTTGATGATTGCTTTTTACGATCGCTCCAGGCGCAATATTATCAGCTTTTCTTACGCCTTTTGTTGGACGATGGATCGACAGGTACGGCAATGTGCGGTTGTTGCAGCTTGCGGGATGCTGCTTGAATTTGAAAAGAAGAACTCGTTGGTTCATGCTTATGAATATGCGTATGGTGCCTTCACGGCAGTATGCATTTGCTCGTTATGCACACTGCTTTGGTACTGGCTATCAAGTCGTCAGTTGAACCAGATCCAGGCGTTGTAACGCAGCACTATTTTTCGCTCTTTTTAGAACGATCATTCCTGAATCCCCTTAAAGTTTCGGCAAACTTCTTACTATCCAACCGATTCCTGGCACTCGTTTGACCCGATGAGGCAGAGCGTTGCTAGTAATATCGCAATAGGATCCTACATGGACTAGCTCTCAGCGGGAATGGGAGCGTAACCTAGCGTTCGACCATTTATTCTGAGTAAGTCTTGCCATTATTGGCGTTTAATCGCATCATCGTCTACGCATTTTACAGCATCCTCATCGAACGCTGTCTTGCTTGAAAAACCATACAGTCGTCAATCTAGATAACCATAGAACGAACCAAACACTAATAAAGGTCCAGTACCACTGCCATCCTGTATATGTGATTACTTCTGTATAACGTTCGAGAAGGTATTCCACCACAGTTAATACGGCTGTAATGCCTGCGTAAAGGCCAATCTTTGCCCGCCAGGCTGCATGAATGGGGAATCGGGCATTCAAGTGGACGCATAGGAGGGGCAGGATCAAATATTCAAAAACAAAGCTGGTGCGGTTGATACTGCTCAGTTCTCGATAAGGGTACTCCAATAGACGGAGCTCAACAACAGATAAACCCAGTACCCAGGTGAGAAGCTGGACAAATAGAAATACGAATTGGGCTTGCATCCATTTATGTTTTGGAATAAACACGATTGAAATGATTGAAATCAACGAAGAGGCGATTAATATCACGGCTTCAAGCTTCATCAACTCACCGCTCAAGGGGATCCGACATTTTTTTGAAAAACCAGTCCACATATTTGCGTAAAACTTGATATAAAATCGTCAGGATAAGAAAAAGGACTACAAGCACCCATGGATTAGGAAGGTAAATCAGATTGGTATACTGCCCGGCTAGCCCTTGTGCACAAACTGCAAAACCCGGTAGGATCAATGAGAAAAACATTCTTCTGGGCAATGGCGATTGCAGCGGATAACGCAAATAATAAACGATAAAAACCGCGGGATGGAAAATAAAAGCCATCAAAAACGTGCTTTTGGTCGCATAAGGGAAAAATCTGACGGGATTGAATTGCAAATGAAAATATACGAACATCATGGTGAGCGGCCAGCTGAAAAATTGAGCGATGAGCAAAGCCAATAATGCTTTTCTGATTTGCGTTTTTCGCACAAAAAGCAGAAGGAGCAGTAAGGAAAGCCAGATGATCATGGCAATGGCTATGTGGTCGTTGTTCACTGTGTTCACATCCAGAACGTATTCATATCGTGTATCATTCCTAAATGTAGGATTGACATTTTAGCCACATTTAAACCAATGGCATCCTCAAGGAGATGATGATCATGAAAGAACCTGTCGCTTATGTTGCCGAGCTTACCGCATGGTTTCGCTCTCATGCCCGCCCGGATCAGGCGATCGCGATGTCCGCTTATATGAAGAATCGATACCCGTTCTTAGGAATTAAGACGCCTGAACGGAATCTGCTATTAAAGGCATTCGTTCAAGCGCAAGGGAAACCGGAGAATGAACAGCACCTGGAACAAGTCGTGAAGCTGCTGTGGGCGCAGCCTGAACGTGAATTCCAAAATGTGGCGATGTCTTTCCTAGATACTCACGGCAAGAGAACCGAGGAGTCCAGAATTCAACTGCTCGAGTCGTTGATCGTCGATAAATCATGGTGGGATACGGTAGACTTCCTCGCAGGAAACGCAGCCGGAAGTTATCTCGCCCATTACCCAGAGCAGATCGAATTTTACCCGGAGCAGTGGATATTATCTGATAACCTTTGGCTTCGCCGTTCGGCGATTCTTTATCAGCTTGGTTATAAGCAGTTGACCAACGAGGAGCGGTTATTCCGGTTTATCCGTTTATGCCGACATGAAAAGGAGTTTTTTATCGCCAAAGCGATTGGTTGGGCGCTTCGCCAATACGCTAGGATAAAACCTGATGCTGTTCGTGCATTCGCAGCGAACGAATCGCTGCAGCCTCTTAGCAAGCGAGAAGCGTTAAAACACCTAACGCAGAGCCGATGACAACGGTTACTCCGATAGGACAAACCCTTCTGCTCCAAGACGGATCGACACATGAAGAATTATTCTACATCGATCGGATGCTTGAGGTGATCCCTGTATTCATCCACATAAAGCTGACCGTTGCTGCTTTTCACGGCATAAAATATGTCTTCCTGCTTTTTGCCACGGGATTTTAGTTGAGACAGCAGCCAGGATTTGGGGATATTATTGGAGACGAGGCTTTCTTCCAACAGCTTTCCGTCGATGATCAGCTCAATTGGGAACTGAGCGGCCTTGCCTGCATTCATTCGCAGGTCTTTTAGGGTCACGGGCTGTAGTTCCTTTTTCTTTTGCACAGAAAGCTTCCCGTTAATCTCAAGAAGCGCGTATTCCACGTCGTTTATATTAAAAATCTCCTTCTGGCGAAGCTGTTGGTTTAAAGAGTCCAGCGTCATATTGTTTTTTTTAAGATTATCTTCAAGAATGAACCCTCCTTCGATAAGAACGGAGGGTGTTCCTTCTGTCCACATCTTAAATTTTCTGAATTTCAAGAACAGCTTGGATAAAACAAAAGAAGTAACGGTAAAAACGGAAAGGGATATGAGCAGATGGCTGACTTGTATCTTATCGTTAAAAGCAAAGTTGGCTGCGATAGCTCCCAAGATGACAGCCGTTACGAACTCGTGAAAGTTCATATTGGAGAGGGTTTGCTTTCCCAATATTCTTGCAATTAGTATGAGGACAACGAATGCGGAAAAGCTTCTGATCAAAATATAGAGATGGTCCATGCCAATAGCCCCTTGTTTACAAAAATGTAGATATCAGTATACAGATTGTCCATCCAATTGGAATAACATACCGGGTGCATAATCGCATAAATGGTTCAGAGACCAGGGGAGTAGGCTTGTGTGCCCAGCCGTTAAGAGATATTCCCGATCGTGCTTGCCCGGATGAGGCAGGTTGAATGAAAAATAGAATGTCGTATAATGGGCTAGAAGCGTCATCAGATGATCCGGTAGATAGTGGAGCGGAAGCTAGAGGTAAAGAAAGGGTGTACGAGCAATGAACATATTAATCATCGAGGACGATCCCGGCATTCAGATGCTGCTCAAGCTAAGCCTGGAGGTGGAGGGCTTTCAAACGACCGTCGCAAGCTCCGTCACCGAAGGGATGGATCAGCTGCGGTCTCTGTCGCCGGACTTGATTCTTCTCGATTTAATGCTCCCGGACCGTTCCGGGTTCGAATGCTTGCAAATGCTGCAGCATCAACATAAATCGATTCCCGTCATCATCTTGACGGCCAAAAATGAAATGAACGACAAAATCCTCGGGTTCCAGCTCGGCGCCGACGATTATTTGACCAAACCGTTTGAGACCCGCGAGCTGACCATGCGGATTCGGGCGGTCATGCGAAGGATGAAAGCATCCGCGGCGCCGCAGGAAACGATCCGGATCGGCGAGATGGAGATCAATCAGCGTGAACGTTCTCTCACGTTAGCCGGCACGCCAGTGAAAACGACGGGCAAAGAGTTCGATTTCCTGTGGCTCCTGTGCAGCTATCCGAAAAAAGTGTTCACCCGCGAGCAAATCCTCGATCAGGTGTGGGGCCTCGAATATTATGGCCAAACCCGTTCCGTCGATATGATGGTGAACCGGCTGCGGGAAAAAATGAAGCCTTACGACCATATGGTCGCTACGGTGCACGGCACAGGCTACAAGCTGGAGGTTTAACGGATGGGGCTGCGCAACAAGCTGTTTCTTCAACATACGGTTATGGTCGTCATGCTGCTGACGGCGATGTATTTGATCGTCAACTACACGCTAAGCAAAAGCATGATTGAGCGCGACACGCAAACCTTGAGCCAATATTTCTCTCTCCATCGCATTGAAGCTTTGAAAATCGTAAATGATAAAAAAATCGATATCCAGCAATTATTTTCCGGCACGTACGCGCCGCTCATCGCTTCCCATCTTGCCGCTAACAGCAACTTCCAGGTGCAGCTGTTCGATTTGGAGGAGACGATCGTCGGTAACAGCGGCGATGAAAATTTACTGAAGCGCGGCGACATCGCAGCCGCATTGTCGGGGCAGACGGCCACTGTTCTGACGGATGCCGAGGATACGCAATATTTGATCTACGCGGCCCCTTTCTGGTATGAGGGGAAAATTGTCGGCGGATTCCGTTACCTGCTGAATTTGAAGCAGCACGTGGAAACGCTCGCGCAGATGCGGTATTGGTTTATCGGCGTGGCGCTCGGATGCTTGTTGATGTCCTTGCTGGCCAGCTACTCGTTCTTCTCGATTCTGGTGAAGCCGCTGCATGCGCTGAAGCAGGCGCTCAAGCGGGTGTCCGTCGGAGACTTCAGCCCCAAAGTCGTCGTGAACAGTCAAGATGAAATTCATGAGCTGGCCAAAAACTTCAACCAAATGTCCGAAGCGCTTCAACACCATATTGCGATGCTTCACTACGAGCAGGGAAAGCAAAAAGCGTTCTATGATAACATGACCCATGAATTGAAAACGCCGCTCACCTCGATCATTGGGTTTTCCGATCTGATTAACAAGCTGGAGAAGCTCGAGGATATCCGAACGTGCAGCACCTATATCCGCAAAGAAAGCGATCGGCTATTGCATATGGTGGAGGAACTGCTGCAAACCTCACTGAAGGGAAACGAGGCGTGGAGCATACAGCTGGAGCGGACGGATCTTGCTGCGATCATTACCGACGCATTGCGCATATTGGAGCCGACGCTGGACAAATCGTCGATTGCGATATCGGTGGAGGTCGAGCCTTGCGAGGTTTACTTGGACCCGGCGCGTACGCAGCAGGTATTGTTCAACGTCATCGACAATGCGATCAAACACAGTGAATGCACCCATCTGCACATTGTACTCGACGAGCATGAAGGCCGCGGTCGCGTACGCATAGCCGATAACGGCAAAGGCATACCGGAGGCAGAGCTGCAGAGCTTGTTCGTTCCATCGGAGCATAAGGCGGACAGGGTCATCTCCGCGCAATCGCACGGACTGGGGCTGCCGCTTTGCAAGCAGTTGATGGAGCTGCAGGGCGGAAGCATCCGCATGACTAGCCGCGTTTCATACGGAACGGAAGTGCAGCTGTTGTTCAATCTGTATAGTCCCCTGTAAGCGCTGTTACAAAACTGATACAAATCGATGATTTTTTTGAGACAAAAGGAGCGTAGAGTAAATGCCAGAGGAGAAGAAAGGGCTCTCATGGTTTCGTCTTATCCTGCTGCAAACCGTTGTTGGCTGCCTGTTGATCGGCGTCTGCGCCTATTGGTTCCGCCTGCCCATGGATAAAGTAAATATCGTATCTCCTGAGCAGGGCGGCCGGGATATGTTCGCCGGAGTTCCCATGCGCATCGATGTATTGTATCCGGGACTCGGCACGGTCTCGATTCATGATCCGAAGGAGCTGCTGAAGCTGAAGTCATCCTTTCTCGGCTTGCTCTCCGTGGGACAATACAGCAGCCAGAACAAAACCCCCCGGCTGCTGCTCACAGGGTCGATCGCTTATTTGGATCAGGAGGCGCTGCCTTTTCAGATCGAGACGAATGCTTTTCGCTTCGGAGACCGGTCGGTTAATTCGCTGAATGTAAGCGCCGACATCCGCAAGCTGCAAAGCACGCTGATCGATAAGGCCCTAACGCCGGCGATCGTCGGAGCTGCGATGGAAGACACCGGCAACGAGATGTTCTCGTTGAAGAACGGGGATCTTGCACTGTTAGCGGAGGCCGAAAGGGCGGCGCTCACTGCGCAGATTCGGTCGTCTACGCGCGTGATTGATTTCAGTCGTTTCGATTACATCGCGCGGCAGCCTGACGCCCATTTTGTCATACAGCTGTCAGGCGACGGGGAGACACAGCGGCATTGGTTGCATGCGGACCGGTTTAACAACGCTTACATTGTCGTATTTGATTTATTGGATGAGACCAACCAAAGAGCCTATTTCAAGCTGAACGAATCCTCATAACATTTGTCTTTGGAAGGGACGGTTTGAAAAGATGGCCAGAAAAAAGAATAAAAACGCGGTCATGCTGTATTCTGTGATTGTTGTTGTGCTGCTTGCGGGATTTTTCCTGTACAAATCGGGGATGTTCGGAGGAAAAGTGCAAGGGAAAGTGACCGTATACTCGATATTCCAGGAGGAGGAAGCCCGCAAAATACTGGATAAGTTCAAAGCGGAAACCGGAATCGAGTACGATATTTTACGTTTGCCGAGCGGGGAAGCGGTTTCGCGCGTACAAAATGAAATGGCCAGACCGCAAGCCGACTTTCTAATGGGCGGACCGGCGGACTCGCATGAGGTGCTGAAAAAGGCAGGCGCGCTGGAAGCTTACGTTTCTCCGAATGCATCCGATATTCCCGACAATATGAAGGATAAAGAAGGCTTTTGGACCGGTTTTTATTTGAACCCGGTGGCGATCGGCATCAACGAGAAGCGCTGGAAGGAAAAATACGGAACGGCTCCATATCCGCAAACGTTTAAAGAATTGCTTGATCCCAAGTTTAAAGGCGAAATCGGCATGTCGGATCCGGCCACATCTGGAACCGCTTACACAGCGGTAGCCTCGCTGGCTCAAGTATGGGGCAAGGAAGAAATGCTCAAATATATGGCACAGCTGCTGCCAAACATGAAAGAACGGCCGAAATCCGGTATTGAGCCGATTCAAAAAGCGGCAAAAGGCGAATACACGATCGGAATTACGTTCCTGGGAGACCAGCTGAAAATTAAAAACCAAGGCAACCCAATCGTCAGCATCGTGCCGGAGGCGGCTGGCTATGAAGTAGGCGGACTCTCCATCGTGAAGGGCGGTCCCAATACCGAGGCAGCGAAGAAGCTGATGGACTACATGCTGACGAACGAGCCGGGACTTCTGTACTCGCAATCGGCCTACGCCGTATCGGTGAAGCCTTCCGTACCGGTTCCGCAAGGCGGGATCGACATCAAGACAACGAAGTATAACAAAACCTACAGCCTGTGGACGGCCGCCGATCAGCGGAAGGCGCTCCAGGATGCGCTCAAGGATTTGAAGTAAACGGTTACGGTCAGGCGCTGTGCAGTCTGGGGCATCAGCCTTTGCTGCGCAGCGCCGCCTATGAAAGAAACGGAAAGGTGGTAGCATCCCCCCCATGAAAGAAAAAAAAGGCATCGGGGAGTCGATCGCCAGGCTCATGAAGGACCCTTCTTCATTGCTGCTTGTATTGATCAGTTTCGCGCTCTTGTTTCTGTTTGTCATCTACCCGCTGGTGTTTGTCGTCTTTATTCCAAGTGCGGAAAATTGGGGAACGTTTTTCAGTAAAAGCCGTTACGGCACGGCGCTGCTCAATACGATGGTCAGTTCCTCGCTCTCAGCGCTGCTGGCGACGATTTTCGGCTTTATTTACGCTTATGCGATCAATTACAGCAATATAGCCGGCAAAAAGTTTTTCCGGTTCATTGCGTTCCTGCCTTTGCTGGCTCCGTCGGTGATGAGCGGCCTTGCGTTCCTGCTGCTGTTCGGCCGGGGCGGCATGGTGTCCCAATATTTGAAAACCTGGTTCGACATCGAGCTTGATTTATACGGGCTGCCCGGACTGCTGATCGTGCAGACGATATCGTATTTCCCGCTTGCCTATATGACGATCACCGGCGTACTGCGCTCGATCTCGCCGAATCTGGAGATTGCCGCGCAAAACCTGGGCGCAAGAGGCTTCAAGCTGTTCCGCACGATTACGCTCAAGCTGGCGCTTCCCGGCGTACTGAATGCCTTCCTGCTTGTGGCGATCAACTGCTTCGCGGACTTCGGCAATCCGAAGCTGATCGGCGGCAATTACTCGCTCTTGGCCGTTGAAATTTATGGAGAGATTCTCAATAACGAACCTGGATTGGCTTCGGTGATGGGGATTATTCTCGTCATTCCTGCGCTTCTCGTGTTCTGGGTACAGAACAAGCTGTTGTCCAAAGGATCTTATTCTACCATTACAGGAAAGCCCGTATCGGGATTGAACCGGATGACGACCTCCCGAAAAACGGACATTGCGCTTTTTACCTTCAATAGCTTGATTTCGCTGTTCATTATTGCGATGTTTGCGATTACCATCTTGTTCGCCTTTACCAAAAACTTCGGGCGGGACAATACGTTTACGCTGGACCATATCATGAAAGTGGTATTCAATCCTTCCAGCCCTGCGGTTATGAACAGCTTGGTGCTGTCGCTGATCAGCTCCATTCTGGCTGTTGCGTTCGCCCTAGTGCTAGCCTACGTTATCGTACGCAAACCTTTTCCAGGCAAAGGCTTGCTTGACTTTACCGCTGTTCTGCCGATCGCGCTGCCGGGTACCTTCGTCGGACTCGCCTTGATCGTCGCCTTCAGCTCCGGTCCGATCATTCTGCAAGGCTCCGCCGTCTTGATTATCGTCGCTATGCTGCTGAAGCAAATGCCGGTCGGGTACCGCGGCTTGACGGCTTCCTTCAAACAAATCGATAAATCGATTGAGGAGGCCGCGACGAACTTGGGCGCGGACAGCCGCAGAACGCTCACGACCATTGTATTCCCGATGCTGCAAAAAACCGTCGTAGCCAACTTCGTCTACGCGTTTATGAAAAATATGAACACGTTGAGCACGATTGTATTTTTGATCACCCCCAAATGGGTTGTTGCCGCCGTTTCGATTTTCAACTATGCGGAGACGGGCACGTACTATTGGGCCGCGGCTGTTGCTGTAGGACTGATGGCCGCTACGCTGGCTACACTTGGCGTCATGAAGCTGATTTTCCGGTCCAAGGTGAAAATTTTCGATTTCTAGAAACAGGGAGTGGGCATAATGAGCACACAGGTACTGCTTGATCTCAAAAACGTGAATAAAGTATTCGGAGAAAATCACGTTCTCAAACATATTGATTTGCAAATCGAGCGGGGGAAGTTTATTACGTTCCTCGGCCCGAGCGGCTGTGGCAAAACGACGCTCTTGCGGTCGATCGCAGGTTTTTATACGATTGACGAAGGGGAAATCTGGATCGACGGGAAGCTTGTGAACGATCTGCCTCCCTATAAGAGAGGGACGCCGATGGTGTTCCAGGAATACGCGCTGTTTCCGCATATGACCGTATTCGATAATGTCGCTTACGGCCTCGATATTCAGAAGCGTCCGGAGGCTGAGGTTCAGGAGCGGGTCAAGGCCGCCTTGGCCCAAGTCAAGCTGACGGGTCTGGAGGAGCGGTATCCGAATCAGATGTCCGGCGGCCAGCAGCAGCGCGTAGCTATGGCGCGCGCCCTGGTTATGAACTCGCCGATCATCCTGCTCGACGAGCCGCTCAGTAACCTGGACGCGAAGCTGCGGGAAGAGGTGCGGGTGGAGCTGCGCAGCATTCAGCTGGAGCTCGGTTTAACCGTTATTTACGTAACGCATGATCAGTTGGAGGCATTGTCGATGTCCGATTACATCGTCGTCTTCAACAAAGGGGCGATCGACCAGCACGGAACGCCGCATGAAATTTACTACAAGCCGCGTACGAGGTATGTGGCCGATTTTATCGGCACGACAAACTTTATCGACGCGGTCGTCCGGCAGACGTCCGGGCAAACGGCAACCGTACAATACGGGAGCGACGGCCGGATGATTACGCTGCACACCAGCGAGCAAGTAGCAGTGGGGGAGAACGTGCTGTTATGCATTCGTCCGGAGTCGCTGCGCATGAATCAGCCGAATGCGGGTGACTTTATAATAGAAGGAACGGTAAGCTCCTCCATGTTCCTCGGCGAGAAGGAACGGTATTTCCTGACCGGGAATCATGGAGCGGAATGGATTGTCGATGCTTACGACATCGGCCAGCAAACGTTCCAAGGAACCGTTGAGCTGCGCGCGGCGGCGGACAAAATCCACTTGATTCGCATAACGGAATAAATGAATAGCGGCATTCAAAAAAGGAAAACAACCGTTTTCCTTTTTTGGCTATATTCGTAACGGGAGGCGGCAGATGTGTGGACCAAAGCACTTGTATTTCTGGTAATCGTCGGCTGCATAGGGTTAGGCTATTCCTTTTTCACCGGTCCGAAGAACAATCAGACGCTGAAAGTGTATCTGATCTTCCAGGAAGACGAAGGTCGCGTCCTGCTGGAAAAGTTCAAAAAGGAAACCGGACAGCCCTATGAAATGATCCGTATGTCCAGCGGCGAGGCCAGCTATCATTTGCTGAGCATGAATAAAACCGGCCCTGACGTCGTGCTCGGCGGTTCGGCGGATTTGCACGAGCATTTGAAAAATAGCGGCAAATTAATCCGCTACGTCTCTGTGCAGCAAAAAGAAATTCCCGCTCAATATAAAGATAAAGAAGGCTATTGGACCGGGATGTACATGGGAGCGCTTGCGATCGGAGTGAACCGGAAAGTATGGCAGCAGGACCCGCAGCTGTCGCCGCTGCCGCAGCCCAGACGTCTGGAAGATTTGCTGCGTCCCGAGCTCAAAGGAAAGATCGATATTCCCGATCCGGAAACTTCGGGCACCGGGTACACGCTGCTCGCCTCCCTCGCTCAGCAGCGGGGCGAGGACGAAGCGGTGCGCTTGATGCAGGCGCTGAAGAAGCAAAGCGCCTCGACGGCGTTTGCCGGGATTACCTCGGCGCAGCGGCTGGCCGTAGGCGATGCGGCGGCCGTCGTTAACTTCCTCGGCGACCAGCTTCGCTTTACGAATTCGGGCTATGATATCGATTCGTATATTCCGCCGCAGGCAGGCTGGGAGATTGGGGCTGTGTCCATCTTAAAAAACGGTGGAAATGCGGAAGCGGCCAAAAAGCTCGTCGATTTCGTGCTGTCCCGCAATGTGCAGACGGATTATATGAATGTGGCTTTCTCGTTCCCGGTCCTTCCCGGCATTGCCCCCAATGCGCTGCTGGCTCACGTGAAGCTGGAAAATCTGCTGCATTCGTACCGCTTTGACGTGGCTGCCCGTCAGCGGGAAACGCTCCTTGGCAAATGGAAATCGTTCAAGGTAGAATAAGGTAGACAGGGAAGCCTGTCGGCTATGCATCCTGTAGAAATTTAAGATATGTCCGTAAATATCGAAGGTTTCCTTCAACTCAACCGACTTATAATGGATGTGCAGAAGAATATGGATGATATCGCTTGGAACGAAGTATAGGTAGCGGAGGGATGTACGTGAAAACCGTGTTTATCCTTATGGACTCATTAAATCGCCATTACTTGAATGCTTATGGACCTTCTTGGGTAAAAACGCCGAATATCGACCGTTTGGCGGAGAGAGGCGTCGTGTTCGACAACCATTATTCCGGCTCTCTGCCGTGCATGCCTGCCCGCCGGGACATTATGACAGGCCGTCTCAATTTCCTGGAGTCGCGCTGGTGCCCGCTGCAGCCTTATGACGAGGCGTATCCCCATGTGCTGCGTACGCAATCCGGCACCTACAGCCATATGATCACAGATCATTACCATTATTTTGAGGCTCCGGGCTTTGGCTATCATACACCGTTTAACACATGGGAGTTTATGCGCGGCCAAGAGGGCGACCACTGGCAGCCGCGGGTGAAGGACCCTGAAACTCCCGTATATCGCGGCAAAAACCGTCGACAGGACTGGGTCAACCGGTCCAGTATGGATCTTGAGAAAGATGAAGACTACCCGACGCCGCAATGCTTTATGCGGGCTATCGATTTTTTGCAAAACAATCACGACCAAGACAACTGGCTGCTGCATTTGGAAGTATTCGATCCACACGAACCGTTCGTTTGTCCGCAGAAATACCGCGACCTTTACAATGATACCTGGAGCGGACCGTATCATTTCGATTGGCCTAACTATGCGCCTGTCGACCCGGAACACGAAGGCCCCGATGCGATCGACCATATCCGTAAGCGCTACGCCGGAACGCTGACGATGACCGACGTGTGGCTGGGGAAGTTCCTCGATAAGATGGATGAGCTTGAATTGTGGGAAGACACGACGGTGATTCTGACGACGGATCATGGACATTTGCTCGGAGAATACGGTTATTGGGCTAAAAACTATATGTTCGATTATCGGAAGCTGGCGCATATCCCGCTTATTGCATACCGGCCCGGATCGCCGATGAACGGTAAACGGGTACAGGCGCTCACGACGACCATCGATATGATGCCTACGGTATTGGAGCTGCACGGAGCCGTTCCGTCCGAGCACGTGCAGGGGAAATCGCTGGTACACCTGCTGGAAAAAGACGAGAACCATCACGACGCGGTTCTGTATGGCTACTTCGCCAAAGACATTAATTTGACCGACGGACGGTACACGTATACCCGTCAACCGCTTCGCGACTCGGTCGCTTACCATCATACGGCGACCCCGGTGATTTCCGCCAAAACGCCGGAACAATATGAAAATGCGGAGTTCGGGAGGTTTTTGCCTCAGACGACGATGCCGGTCTATCGCGTGCCGGAAACATCGCGCAGACACCACAACGCCCCGGACCATCATTTGTTGTACGATATCGAACAAGATCCCGAGCAATGGTCAGCCGTTCGGAATGATGCGCTTGAAGCGGAATACGCCTCCAAGCTCCTGCAATTGCTGAAGCAGTACCAAGCGCCGGAATGGCAGTATGCCAGAATGGACTATCGTTAATTCTTCAAACACGTACGCAGAGTGGACGGTCATCCCTTGGCAAGGGGTACCGTTCTTCTATTTTGTAAAAATTGTATAAGGGCGGTACCCTCTAAAAGCCAGGAAGGAACCGATTGTGAACACGAACCCATTGACCCGCAAAAGCTTCTCACACAAACTGATCGCCAGTTTGGCGGTTATCATATTGTTCACCTTCGTCGTTTCCGGCTATATTTCTTATAAAATTCATGTCAACCTGTTCACCGAGGAGATCAGCGAGCAATTCTCAAAAACGAACGAACAGGCGGCAGCGCGGCTTGATTTGCAAATTCGGGATATTTACAGGATTTCAAATTTCATCGTATTTCACCCTTACGTTCAGCAAGTCCTCGAGCGTTCGGCCCAAACCGAGCAGCGCGAGACGTACACCCAGCTATCCGATCAGGATGAGCTGAACAAGCTGCTGTTTCAGGTCAAATACGACGAACCGAAGCTGACCGCGATGTACCTGTACGATACGAAGGATAACGGCTTTATTTTCGGGCGCAGCAACGGGCTTTCCGCGCAGCTGACGAAGGATGCGTTCCTGCAGATCAAAGATACCCTTAAAGGGTCGTTCGGCAATCTCATCTGGTTCCCGCTGCAGCTGCCTAACCATAATGTGGATTCGGGATATCAGACGTTTTTTGCCGCAGCCCGGCAGATGAAGACGGTACAGCAGGATCCGTACGGCATTATGGTTATGCTGTTCGACCAGACGCTCATATCCGAATATTTGAACGATCTGGTGAAGGATGAGCAGGCTAACGTTTTTCTGTATGATAAAATGGACCGTCCCGTATACAGCGATTTGGCCAATCTGGGTGCGGCGCCGGTTCCTGGCGGGGTGGTCAGCCGCAGTATTAGCGACGTGGCGGGCAAGCCGTATTTATACGCCAAAAGCCGCTCCGGCACAGTGGACTTTACGTTAATTAGCCGTGTTTCGCTGGACTCGTTGCAGTCGCGAAGCGGAATTATTTTCCAGGTGAACCTGCTGATCGGTATCGTCAGCGTGCTTCTTGCCGGTATATTGGTGACCGTTACCGGCAGCCGGCTGCTGCGGCCGCTCCGCGAGCTGGTGCAAGGAATGACGCGTATGAAGGAAGGCGACTTGCAGACTCGATTGGCGGTGCGGACGGACGACGAGCTTGGCGTCATGGCGCAAAGCTTCAACTCGATGGCGGAGCACGTGGACACCTTGATTAAGGAAGTCTACGAACGCCAGCTAAATGAAAGAGAAGCGGAGCTCACGGCGCTGCAGGCTCAGCTGAACCCCCATTTTTTGCATAACACGCTCGATACGATATATTGGAAGGTTTATCTGAAGGACGACCGCGAAACGGCCAAGCTCGTCGTGTCTTTGTCCGACATGCTGCGGTATGCGCTGGAGCCGGCGGAAACGGACACAACGCTCAATCATGAATTTACCCAGATCCGCAACTATTTGACGATTCAGAATCAGCGGTTCGGCCATGAGCTTGAGACCATCGTCCAAATCGAGGAGGGGATCGAGCTTGCTCCGGTGCCTCGCTTGATCTTACAGCCGCTGGTCGAAAATGTGTTCGTCCACGCCTTCACCGACATGTCTGCCGGTCAGGTGCTTGTGATCCGTGCATATCGGGGAATGGCGGCGGACAACGAGACGATCGATGCGGTTTCGGCTATTATTGTCGAGATCATCGATAACGGCAAAGGGATGTCGGCAGAGCAAATAAGGGCGGTGCTCCGCAATGCCCGCGCGCCCCGGGAAATCGCAGCACCGGATGAGAGTACATCCGTCAAGGGCAAACGGAAGCGCAAGCAGATCGGTATCCGAAACGTAATAAGACGGCTTGACCTGCTCTATGGTGCTCCCTTCGGGCTGCGCATCGAGTCGAAGCCGGGTACGGGTACGACATTCCGCATGTATTTACCGCTGGGAGGGGAAGTAGATGATAGGCAGCATCCTGATCGTCGACGATGAGCCTCTTATCCGCAAGGGACTCACCAGGTTGATTGAAACGAACGATCTCGGCTGGCGCGTAGCGGGGGAAGCTGGCAACGGTCAGGAGGCACTGGCGCAGCTGGAGCATTTGAAGCCGGATCTGGTGCTCAGCGATATCCGGATGCCGTTGATGGACGGGCTCGAGCTGACCCGGTACATTTCGGAGCGCTGCCGCGATACGGCAGTTATCATCCTGACCGGTTACCGGGATTTTGAATATGCTCAAGCGGCGCTTCGGTACGGTGTTGAGGAATTTTTGCTCAAGCCATGCCCGGAGGATGAGATTTTTCGCGTGCTTCGACAAGCCTATGAGCAGCTGCGAAGGAAAGCGGAGCAGAGGCAGCGAGAGGAGAGGGAGCGGCGCGACCGTGAGGATCATGCGCTGCGCTCGACACTGCTTGGACTGCCTCAACCGGCCGGCGAACCGCCTCAGGCGATGGAATGGCTTCAAGGCCGGGACTTCTGGCTAGTGAGCGTGGAGACGTTCCAGCCGGAAGGCAAGCTGTACCTTGCCGAAGATATGGACCTTCTGCAGTTCGCGGTAAGCAACATCGCAGCGGAGCTCATGGCGTCCCGCGGCCGAGGACGATGGATGACTGTGGAATACGGGCGGTTAGCGTTTTTTCTGGAACCGGGGGACGGTGATGCGGCGTTCTTCTCGCATCTATGCGGGACGGTGCTCCGTTTGCTCGGGCTGCACCTGACCGCGCTGCGGCTCGGCACGGTGAAGATGGAAGGGGATGCGGAGCGGCTGTTCAAGATGCATGGAGCCGCTTCATCGCTTCGGCATGCTTCCGATCGCAAGAACGAACGGATCGACGAAGCGAGGGTGAGGGCGATTCATGCCGAAATTACGTCGCTCCTGCTGCTTGGTAAACATTCCGAGCTCGGAGCTTTCCTGAGGCAAAGCTTTAAAGGCATGCCCCCGGATTCGCTAGCTCAACGGAAGACCGATGCATTGTGCCTGGCAATGGTAATCCGCGAAGTGCTGCGCAAGGAGTTCGACGCAGAGCCTGAGGCGGGGGACATCGGTTCCGAGCTAAGAGAACTTCGGCTGCTGCCGTCGTATGCCGCGGTCGACGCATGGGTATCGGAGCGAATCGCCGCGCTGGAGCGAACAGCGGCGCAATGGCTTGAGGAACGGAACAGCGGACTCGCCGAACGAGCCATCCGTTATATGGAGCAGCATTACATGGAGGAGTGCAGTCTGGCGGCGGTATCTGCACATGTACATCTGAATCCAAACTACTTCAGCAATTTGTTCAAGAAGCAAACCGGGGAAAGCTTCAGCGTCTACTTGGCCAGGCTTCGTGCAGACAAGGCCAAGATGCTGCTCACCAATACGGATATGAAGATTACCGAGATCGCCGAAGCTGTCGGATATGCCGATTCGAATTATTTTGCCACGGCGTTCAAGCAGGCAGTCGGCCGCACGCCGAGTGAATATCGCAAATTGCATCGCCTCTGAGCACAGCCCCCTTCCGGAGAACGGAAAGGGGCTTTTTCTTTGTTCTCCATGATTGTGCGCTGAACGCTTCCTGTAGATATTCAAGATATAGCCGTAGAGATCGAAGGTTTCCCGCGGCTCCCTCGGTTTATAATGAGGGTGTGAATGGAACAGAGAGGAGCAACAACGACATGGCAACCGCGCCGATGACCAAAGAGCCTGTCAGGATGCAGAAATCGCCCCCGCCCGTAGGCGAGCTGCGGAAGCGAACACAATCGGCAGCCCGCCGCCGAAGAATGAAAGCGAATATTCCGCTCATGCTGCTTTTTATTCCCGGACTGCTTTACTTTGTAATATTCAAGTATGTCCCGATGGGCGGCCTTATTATTGCCTTCAAGGATTACAATTTTTTTGACGGCGTGTTCGGCAGCCCGTGGGTTGGCATGGACAACTTCGAGACGATCTTTAAGCAATCCCAGACGCTAAATGTCATCCGCAACACCATTGTGCTAAGCATGCTGAACGTGTTCGTCGGATTCCCGTTTCCGATCATTCTTGCGATTCTGTTGAACGAAGTTCGGAAAGCATGGTACAAGAGAGTGATCCAGACCGTCGTCTATTTGCCTCACTTTTTCTCTTGGGTGATCATCGGGGGCTTCGTCGTTACCTTGTTCGCCACGGAGTCCGGTACGGTCAACCACCTGCTGAAGGAATGGCTCGGGAAACCGTTTCCGTTCCTGTTCACTCCCGGCTCCTGGATTGCCATCTATGTAGGTTCGGGAATTTGGAAGGAAATGGGTTTCAGTGCCATTATCTACCTAGCGGCGCTTACTTCCATCGATCCAAGCTTGTACGAATCGGCCAGCCTGGACGGAGCGAACAAACTTCAGCAAATCCGGCACATCACATTACCCGGTATCAGCACGACGATCGTGCTGCTGTTCATACTGGCGATGGGACGCATCATGGAGGTCGGTTTCGATCACGTATATGTACTGCAGAACGCGGTCGTCTCCAATGTAGCTGATGTCATCAGCACCTACCTTTATCGTGTCGGTCTGCAAGGAGCGCAGTTCAGTCTCACCGCCGCCATGGGCTTGTTCGAATCGATCGTGGGTCTGATTCTGGTGCTCAGCGCCAACGCGTTAGCCCGTAAGTTCGACCGGGGACTCTGGTAAATCAGGAGGAACGTTAAATGAAAATGTCAACGGGAGAAAAATGGTTCTATGCCATCAATAACGTCGTTTTGGCGCTGCTGGGGATTACCTGCCTGTTTCCGCTGATCAATACGATCGCCATCGCCTTTAGCGATACTTTAGCCATTGAATCGGGACGCGTCACCTTCTTTCCGATCGGCTGGAATACGGAGGCCTTCACCTCCTTGTTCAAGGGGACAAGGATCTTATCCGCCTTTCAGAACAGTGTCATCATCACCGTTGTCGGCGTGGTTATGAGTATGCTGACTACGATAATGACGGCTTACCCGATTTCCCGCCGTATTTTTTACGGCCGCCGCTTCTTCACACTCGCCATGGTGTTTACGATGCTGTTCTCCGGCGGTCTTATTCCTACGTATCTTGTCGTGAAGTCGCTGGGCATTATGAATTCTTATTTTGCCCTCTGGCTGCCGGCGCTTGTGAGCACGTACAACATGCTGGTCATGAGAACATTCTTCGAGAACATCCCGGACGAAATTGATGACGCCGCAAGAATCGATGGCTGTTCGGAGATGGCTTACCTGACCCGCATCGTGCTGCCGTTGTCAATGCCGGTGATCGCAACGTTAACCTTGTTCTATGGGGTAAGCTACTGGAACATGTTCATGAACGTAGTGATCTACATTCACGATACGAGCCTCTTCAACCTGACGGTGCTTGTGCAGAATATGATCCAGAGCCAGAGTCTGCTTCAGGAACTGGTGAACAGCGGTGTAACGTCCGGGGTTCAAGCGCAGGTCGTGCCGGAGTCGTTAAAGGCCGCCGGCGTGCTGGTCGTCGTCTTGCCAATGCTGGTCGTGTATCCGTTTCTGCAAAAGTTTTTCGTCAAAGGTGTGCTGCTTGGTTCGGTCAAGGGATGATTTGATCATAATACAAATAGGACAATGAGAGGGGTTGCTGTATGAAAAAGCAACAATGGATGGCGGGGATGCTGGTATGCACGCTGGCAGGAGGCACGCTGATTGCCGGATGTACGACAACGAAATCCGGAGGAGCGTCGTCCGGACAAGGGGGAGGGAACGAACCGAAGAAGGATATTACGGTATCGATTTACGACCGGGGGAATATATCGCCCGACGAGGGTACGATTGAGAACAATCGCTGGACCAAATGGGTGAATGAGAACGGACCGGCCAACGTGAAATTCGTGGCGATTCCGCGGTCCAAACCGGAAGAGAAGATAAACGTGCTTTACGCATCCGGCAGCGCGCCGGACTTGCTGTTCGAGTACTCCCCCGGTGTTAAAAATCCGCTTCAGCAGCAGAAACAGTTCATGCCGCTTGATCAGCTGATCGACAAGTACAGTACGGAATATAAGAAAGTGCTGCAAGAATATCCGGCTCTGAAGAAGGCGGGCACGAGAAGCGACGGGAAGTTGTATTATTTCGGAAGAATCAACTGGGTTGAACCAAGCCGCGGCGTATTGATCCGGACCGATTGGCTGAAGAAGCTGGGCCTCTCCATGCCGTCGACGACCGACGATTTGTACAAGGTTATAAAAGCGTTTACGGAACAAGACCCGGACGGCAATGGCAAGAAAGATACTTATGGCATTTCGTTAAGCGGCAATTCATCCTATAGCTTGAAACAAATGTTCGGAGGGATTTCCAAGTGGGTGGTGAAAAACAACGAGCTGGTACTCGATTGGGATCGCCAGAAGGAGTATTACGCTTTTGCCAAGCGTCTATATGACGAAGGGCTGATCGATAGAGATTTTGCCACGGACACCAACGGAGCTAAGGCCAAGCAGGATTTTATTACGGGGAAGACCGGCATTTACGGCATCCTCACCTCTGATGTTGTGACGGATACGTTGTTCGGAACAATCGATCCGCTCAAGAAAAACGTGTCCGGAGCAGAGGTTGCGTTCATGCCGTACCCTAAAAGCCCGTTCGGTTCCTTCGTACCGACTTTAAAAAATCCGGTTCAAATGACCGCCGCTGTCAGTGCGACAGCGAAAAACCCGGATTCTGTCATGAAGTATGTCGATTTCTTGTTAACCGACACGACAACCAAGGCGCTGGAGTATGGGATTGAAGGAACGCATTACAAGATGACCGACGCATGCGCGGAAGTCATTGACGCCAAAAAGTACAAGAAGGAAGTTTCCGACCTCACGATTGATATGAGAATGCTGGAGAATAACGGCAACACCTTTAATAAATGCGATGTACCGCTTGTCACCTTTAAAAGCGATCCGCGAAAAGATGAATATCAGAAAGCGTATGATTCATTCCGGGATACGTACATGACGTTCGACCGAAGCTATCCGGAACTGACACACTCCGAACATATGCCTTCAGCACCGAAGGATCTCAGCACAATTGAAGCCAACACAGACAAAACGATTGGAGATATCTGGTTAAAGGCCATCGTCAGCAGCGATAAGTATTCCATCGAGCAGGCTGTGAAGGATGCACAGGAGATTTGGTCCAAGTCCGGCGGAAAACAAGTGGAAGAATGGTACAAGAAGTGGTACGAATCCGATCGTTCCAATTCGATTCTGGCCAATGATGTGTTCGACATTGCCAAGAAGCAGAACGAACAGTATAAAAAAATTTTGCAAGGTTTAAAATAAACAAGATAGGATGGAGGATGTTCCTCCGTCCTCTTTTTTGTGGCAAATTGTTCGCGGGAAACGCAGTACCGATTAAACGAACAATGCCCCTATGGAAGAAATCAACAATGCCGTCGATGGGTGAATGAAGACGGTGGCGAGCAACTGAGGAAAGAGGAGAATGAGATCAACGAGCAGCGTCAATCGTCAAAGGCAGTATGTACATGCCCATCGGTACAAAACACCGATGGGCCCGGCATATTGATTATTGCTGGATGACCACGACGTCTTGCGGCGGGCGATTGTTGGTAGTGATGCTGTTGATTTGGGCGTCCGTAAGGCGGCGGCCAACAACGATGAAGGAGGACATACGGTTATCGAAACTTCCAAGGTCGTCAACGTTCACACTTCCGCGAAACACACGCCTAGTGCCGCGGAAGTTTGTCTGTGACCACAACACTAACGTGACTTCGCGGCTAGCCACAACATTTTGCAGACGGAAGCTGGAGAGCATCCCATTAAAGCTGAGCGCTCTTGCGTCCCGCACAGCCGCCCCCCCTCTGGTGAAACGAATGCGGCGTCCTTCGAAGTCTGTGTCCGCGAAAAGCGAAAGCCTGACATCCCGATTAGCCATTAAACTACCTTCTTTCCCTGCGTGATCGTACATCATATGAAGGATGGGTGGGGAGGGCGTGGACGGATGCCCATAAAATGGTTCGGAACGAATGCGCCCCTGGTAGCCGTGCTGACAATACGGACTATTCAGGGGTATCTTTTTGATGATATGCTTCGTGTCGGTCCATGCTTTTTAAAACGCCCAAATGTCCATAAATGAAATACTGCAATCCATTTACTTTAGATATTTCGAAATTATAATGAAATTAGCAAAATAACTTATCGTTAATATTCGTCGTAGACGTAAAGGGGGAGTCAATCGAAGCGGGATGCTCGGCCGAAATGTAAGCGGTTACGAATACGTTGCGCGGGGGCTCATCATCTGTCTGCAATATGTCAATGCATAAACAGCTCGTGCTTTCCGGTTAAAGTCGGTATATCGGGCACTTGGATGGCCCGGATGACCGGACAACGAATGAACGATTAAAGGGGGTTAACCGATTGGAGACGACCAGGACAGCGATGCTGTCGGTCACCGCTGCGGCCTTGCTGTTAACCGCTGCATGCGGCAGCGGTGATAAAGGGATTGGCGAAGCAGCCAAAGACGATGCCGCCATGCCGGCCGGAAGCGAGCCAGCGGAAGTCAGCTTCTATTTAAATTCAATGCCGCAGGCGGTCTTCGATGCGATCGCGGAGAAGGCGAAGAGCAAGTTTCCGAACTATACGCTGAGATCGGTGCCGAATACAAACGCGGGCGGGCCCTCCTTCGATGTCATGATTACGTCGGGTAACGTGCCCGACATTATCGTTACACGCGGCGTTGCCGAACTGGAAAAACGGGGGCTCAGCTATGACGCGAACGATTTGATAAAGAAAACAAAATTTGATTTGTCGCGGATTGAGCCTGCCCTGCTGGAACAAATGAAGAACGATGCCGGAGGCAAGCTCACAGGCCTGCCGATGAGCTCTTCCGTTCGTGCCCTGCACTATAACAAGGACTTATTCGATCAATTCGGCATTCCGTATCCTAAGGATGGCATGACATGGGATGATGTGTATGAAACGGCCAAGCGGATGACGCGTTTGGAAGGGGGCGTTCAATACCGGGGGTATGTGGAACGGTGGATGGATACGTTCTTCGCGTTTAATCCGTACGGGGAAACGTATCTGAGTCTGACAGAGGATAAAGCCGCGGTCAACACGGACGGGTGGAGGAAAGTCATTGAAAATTTCAAACGCTTCTACACGATCCCCGGATTGAAATTCGATGCGAAGACGATCAATAAGGAGCAGGATTGGCGGGAATTTATCAAGGGGCTCGGCGCTATGACGGTATTCACATCAAGAAACTTCATGGATTGGAAATTTCAATGGGATATCGTCAGTCTGCCGACTTACAAGGATAAGCCGGGCGTAGCCGGACCGGCGGATTCGACGAACTTGTATCTTACGGCAAGCAGCAAAAACAAAGAGGCGGCCTTCCAGGTAGCCGCGTGGATCGTATCCGACGAAATGCAGGCATACCTTGCATCGGATTTCGGCCAATTCCCGGTTGTCAAGGGCGAAGAGGTCCGCAAGCAGTTTCTCAAAAACGACCCGCTGTATAAAGGGAAAAACGTAAACGCGTTTTTGTACAATAAAGTAACGACGGTTACCCCGGGACGCAAGCCGGGACTCACGGTGGCGGACGGCTCTACGCCGTTCATGAAGGAACTGGAAAAGATGATTTTGGAGGATAAAGACGTCAACAGCACGCAGCGTGCTGCAGAGGAGGCGGTCAACAAGGCAATCACCGCTCAAAAATTGAAGTGAAGCCGATCAAGCTGCCGGCCGGCGGAAGAAAGGGGGATACGCGATGCGCCATGAATTTTTCGAACGTTTTTTTCCAAAAATCGTCGATGTGCTGTTGAGGGAGGAACCGTTCTGGCTGGAGTATCGTTACGCGGTCGATCGGAAACCGACCAATCGGTATAATTTTACGTTTGTTTCGTCCGGTCACGGGACGGTTGGGCTGAACGGCACGCTATATGAATTGTCAGCCGGCGCGGTATACCATCTGGCCCCGGGGGAGCATTTGCAAATCACGACGACGCCGGAAGCACCGCTGCGCTATTATAGCGTACAATTCATACATCATCCGGTAGAGTGGGAAGGCATGCAGCTTAAGCTCGGTCAGCAGCCGCAGCCGCTACCGTTTGAACGCTCGTTTTCGCTGCTTGGCGAAATGGAGGCGATGCAGGAGCGGATGAAGCGTTTGATCGATGTGTGGGATGGGAAAGAAGCGGGCTTTGAATGGATCGTCCGCCTTCATTTCCTGAACCTTCTGCAATGGCTCTGCGATTGGTTGGACAGTAAGTTGCAGCATGAAGATCAGACCGCCAGGCTGATCATGGATTCGATGCAGTATATCAGGGAGCATCATACGCAGCAATTGGAACGGGAGAAACTGGCGCGAATGGCCTCATTATCGCCGAGCTATTACTCGAAAATGTTCAAGAGGTATTCCGGCTACACGCCGATGGAATATATGAACAAAGTACGACTCGATCAAGCGAAGCAGTTGCTCCGCTCCAGCCGCGAGCCGATTTCGAAAATCGCCCGTGAAGTGGGCTTTCAGGACCCGCTGTATTTCACCCGTCTGTTTGCCCGGGAGATCGGGATGTCCCCCCGACATTTCCGCAACGGCTGACAGACCGGCGAATGTTCGGGGGCGGGAAACGTTTCTTAGGACAGCTTGTCCATAAACAATGAAGGAGGCGCTCGACATTGGCGGCGGCAAACGGAAAGTTGTGGATCAGGATGGTACTTTCAGCGGCGATAATGCTTGGATTTATGGTGATAGGGAAAGGGGGATTGGGGATGGACACGGCCGCAGCGCAGTCTGCTTACTACGTATCTCCGTCGGGTGACGACGTCAACGGCAGCGGGACTGCGGATTCTCCGTTCCGGACGCCGGAGAAAGCGAGAGATGCCGTCAGGCAGCAAATCGCCGGAGGCATGAATGCGGACGTTACCGTCTATTTGCGTCAAGGCGTTTACCGGCTCGATTCGACATTGACGCTTACGGAAGCTGATTCGGGAAGGGACGGACATGAGGTTGTATATCGAAGCTTTCCCGGCGAACAGGCGGTGCTGGACGGGAGCCGAACGATCACCGGATGGCAGCCGTACAGCGGCAATATTTACATGGCATACGTGGGGACTTCGTGGACATTCGACACGCTCTATGAAGGCGATTCACATGCCGTAAAAGCTCGTTATCCGAATATTCACGACAGCGGCAATGTGTACAACCGCGTAGAAGCGGCCGTCGCCGGCGCGGATAAGACGAAATTCACGTTTGCCGCCGGGGGCGTTCCTTCCGTTGCGAACGGGAGCGGGCTGGAAACAGTGCTGTGGCCCGGCGGGGAGCAAGGCTTCGAATACTGGTATTCGTACACGGTCGGCGTGAGCGGCATTGAGTATGCCGATCGGATCGTTACGTTGTCGAAGGCCGTTCCGTATGTCATCGGGCCAGGCTCGCGTTATTATATGCAGGGTGCGTTGGAGCTGCTGGACGCACCGGGTGAATTTTACTTGGATAAAGCGGCAGGGATGCTCTACTATTACCCGCGTGACGTGTCCAGTCTTAGCGAAGGAATCAGCGCCCCTTATGCCGGTCATGTCATCGAGATGAAAGGAGCTTCGCCGACGGCTCCGGCGCAAAACATTCGTCTGGAGTCGCTCTCGATCCGCAACACCGATATCGGCAAAGACGGCGTTCGCGGGGAGAATGTACGAAATATCACGCTCTTGAATAGCCGTGTTGTAAATACAGGTGATCACGGCGTTAGGCTGTTCGGCTGGGCGCAGGGGAACCGGCTGGAGGGCAATGAAATTCATGATATCGGCTATAACGGGATCAGTGTGGAAGGAACAGCCAAGTCGCTCGCCCACGTCAGCACCGGAAACCATATCGTGAACAATCATGTATACAGGGTAGGTCTGCATTACGGCAACAGCGGCGGCATTCGCATCTATGACAGCGGAGAGAATGTGATCGCGCATAACCGCGTGCACGGCTCACCCCGGTATGCGATTCATTTAAAGGCGCAGCGCAAAGGGTATTTGATCGGCACAACGATCGAAGGCGTGGCGGTGACGGAAAGCAATTACAGGGACTATCAGCATGCGCGAAACAACATTGTGGAATTCAACGATGTCTCCGATGCGGCCAACGATTCCCAGGACGTCGGTATCATCGCGACATGGGGCGTCGGGACCGGCAATATCATCCGCAACAACCTGATTCATGACAGCGATATGAAGATATTAACGGTTCAGCCGAACAAATCGTACGGTTTCGGCATCTACCTGGACGACAATTCGGACGACGTGCTGCTGCAGAACAATGTGATCCACAGCCTGCAGCTGGAAGGCGGCGGCCAGCTGAACAGCACCCTGATGCTGAAAGGAATCGGCATTCGTGCGGACAATAATATTATAGCGGGTACGCGTGATACGAACGGGATAGTTGGCTCGACCCAGAACGCAGGCGAAATCGCCTCGCAGCTGGAGCTGACGCGCAATATTTTCTACGATAACCGGGCAAAGCTGTACCATATGAACTTTTGGGACGAACACAAGGTAGCCCGATCCGACCGCAATACGTTCTACAGGACGGATGGGATCTACGCGTTCGGCGGCCAGATTCCGGCCGCATCCTACATCGACTGGCTTGAGCTGAACAAAGGGAAGTACGACCCGCATTCGCTGCTCGCCGATCCGCTGTTTATGAATGCGGCGAAGTACGATTACAGGTTGCGGTACGATTCTCCGGCGTACAGAACCGGCTACGCCGACATCAACATGGATGCGATCGGATTGACGGAGCCATATCCGTTCGCGGACCGCAGTGAGCGTCTCGCTTCCGTATTCGTAAAAAAGTCGGGGGAGTCGGTCAACAAGGCATGGACACGGCTTGCTCCGAACGGGACGGCCCAGCTGCAGGTACAGGCGCGTACGACAACCGGCTACGCAGCGGACTTGTCGTCGGCCACGATTTCATATACAAGCAGCAATCCGTCCGCGGCAGCGGTGGACGGCAGCGGTCTTGTAACCGCCGTCGGCAGCGGTATCGCAAGGATTACCGTTGCCGTCACACAGAACGGCGCGACGCTCTCGGCCGATTTTGACGTGCTGAGCGGCGATTCGCTCACTGCGATCGGAGTGAACGTTCCCGCCCGCATCCAGGCAGGCGCAAGCGTGAATGCGATCGTATACGGCATGTCCTCGCTCGGCGGTTATGTCGACCTGACCGGTGCGACCATACAGCACGTTTCCGATCAACCCGCCGTCGCAAGTGTCGATACCGAAGGCAAGATTACCGCAAATGCCATTGGCAGCTTCCTGCTATCGGTCACGGTTGCCGCGGAAGGCGCCGCGCTGGACGTTACGATACCGCTAGAAGTGTTCGAGAAGAACGAGGATCGGATGACATTCGACTTCGAGAACGGGGCGACGGGAGGCTGGGCACCGCTGTCCGGCATCTGGCAGGTTGTAACGGACGGAACGAACAAAGCGTACCAAACGACAACGGTATCCGGTTCGGCCCGAAGCTATTGGGGCCTTGCCAAACGGACCGATTACGAGCATACCGCACAGTTCAAGGTCGACAGCTGGGGGAACGGCAATCCGGTTAGAGTCGGGCTGATCGGCCGCTACGTGAACAGCACCAATTTTTATTACGCCGTCTATGAACATACATCCGGGCAGTTTAAAATATTCAAAATCGTGAACGGAACGGTGTCGACGCTTGCGTCGTCCGACCCGATGCCGACCGATTTCACAACCGGTTACCGCCTAATGAAATTCAAGCTGCAAGGCGACTCGCTTGCTCTATATTTGGACGGAACGGAGGTTGTCAGCGCAACGGACGCCACGTTCGGCGAAGGATATCCCGGCTTGTATACGTACAACCAACCGGCATATGTGGACGACATGACGATTGCCGCGCTGCAATAAATGGACAGAACACGGGGGCGATCGGTTGCTGCGCCGCCGTGTTTACCGTTTTGGAGACGCGGCTTCGTCTCATTCAAGTCTATGGAGGGAAACACGTGAGCAAGCATGAGAATCGAGAAGAGAAGAGAACAGGCAGAAGAGCGCCTTGCATTTTGCTTCGTTCGTCATGGCAGGTTGTCAACATCGGAGATATTGCACATACGCCGGGCGTACTGACATTGATCGAGCGATATATTCCGGATGCGGAGGTTATCTTGTGGGCATCAGCCAGCCTTGGCGAGGAAGTGAAGGCGATGGAGCAGAAGCGGTTTCCGCGTCTGTCGATTGTGAAAGGCCATATCGATTCTAACGGCATCGCGTCGAATCAGCATTTGGCCGCAGCCATTGACCGATGCGATTTCTTACTTCACGGCTCCGGCCCATATCTGGTCGCAACTGATAACTTACAAGCTTTTGCAGTGGCGACTAGCAAGCCATATGGCGTGTTCGGCATTACGTATGCGGGCAATGCCGCCGAAAAGCCAGTGTTGGACAAGGCAAAATTCGTTTATTTCCGGGACTCGATATCGCTCGCCAAAGCAGTCGATGACGGTATCGCTTGTCCGTTCATGGCATTTGGGCCGGACGGCGCTTTTGCCGCGGACGTGAGAAATGAAGAGAAAGCGTTGCGATTTTTAAACGAAAAGCAGCTGGAGCAGGGGAAATACTTATGCTGCATCCCCAGGCTGCGGTTCACACCATACTGGAAAATCCAGAACACTCCCTTTAACGAAGAGAAGCACCTGCGCAATGAGCAGATGAAGGAGCATGATCATGTTCTGCTTCGTGAGGCGATCATCGCAGTCGTTCGCGAGACTGGACTGAACATTTTGCTGTGTCCGGAAGATCGTACGCAAATGGAGGTCGGAAAGGAAATGATTTGGGAGCGGCTTCCGGATGATGTACGCGCCCATGTCGTCTGGCGGGAACAGTTCTGGTTAACGGATGAAGCGCTTAGCGTCTACGTTCGTTCCGCCGGGCTTTTCGGCAACGAGATGCATTCGCCGATCATGTGCATAGGCAGCGGTATTCCCGCCCTTGTCTGCCGGTGGGTGGAGCAGACCAGCAAAGGGTACATGTGGCGCGACATCGGCTTGGGAGATTGGTTGTTCGATATGGACGCGGCCGCCGATAGAGACAGGCTGGTATCTGAGGTGATGCGGATAGCCCGGTATCCCGATCATGCCAAGAGCAAAGCGCTAAAGGCTAGAGAATACGTACGGCAGTGTCATGCTCAGATGATGCGTAAGCTGGATGAAGCGCTAAGGAAGTCTGTTGAGAACAGAGATTCATCGGTATCATCCGGTTAAAACACGCATGCGGACCACAACATATTCGAGCACGTACCTCATCTCCGCAGACGCTCCTGAGGAAAGGCTTGAAGTCCTTGATTATCAAGGGCTTCTTTGTTTTTCTTTTTCACCACTTTTATTGCAAATGCAATAATTCTGAGGTAAACTGAGCTCATGTAGTTTTATTGTATTTGCAACAAAAATATGTATCAAGGAGTTCATGATGAAGGAAATCCTTCGAGAAATTGGAATGATCGCAAGGGCATTGGATTCAATAAGCAATATCGAATTTAAAGAGTATGACCTTACCAAAGGACAGTACTTGTACCTTGTTCGAATATGTGAAAACCCGGGAATCATTCAAGAAAAAATAGCCGAAATGATCAAAGTAGATCGAACAACAGCAGCTCGCGCGATTCAAAAGCTTGAAATGAACGGTTTTATTGAGAAGAAAGACGATACGCACAATAAAAAAATTAAAAAGCTTTTTCCAACAGAGAAAGGGAACCATATTTATCCTTTTATCATAAGAGAGCATCGTTATTCCAATAGCGTTGCATTAGAAGGTTTTTCCGAAAGCGAAGTGGAGGCTGCCTTCACGCTTCTTCAAAGAATAAGAAAAAATATTGAGAAAGACTGGGAATTTGTGAAAAAGGGAAACGAGCGGCATTATTGATTCAAATGACCAAAGCACTCTTATAGCACACTTTGGAATGGTATCCGGCAAGCGAACAGAAGTATCCGTGAAGCAAACGAGGAGGAGAAAACGATGTATATTCCTTCACCATTTCAGATGGATGATATCCAAGCAGCCTACGATACGATCAAAGAACATAGCTTTGCGACCCTGTTCTCGCAGCAAAATGGAGTTCCCGTTGCGACGCTTTTGCCTTTAATTTTGGGTGATGAAAATCAATACTTATATGGGCATTTCGCGCGTCCGAATCCACAATGGAAAGATATTGGCAATCAAACGGTTCTTGCCGTTTTCCATGGTCCGCATTGCTATATTTCTCCCTCATGGTATGAAACCACGAAAGCAGTGCCAACATGGAACTATGTAACGGTGCATGTATATGGCGAAGTCGAGCTTGTCAATGATGAGAGGGAGGTCATGGACTCCCTGCAGGAATTGGTATTGAAATATGAAGCACCTGATAGTTCATATAAGCTGCAGGACGTAGACGCCGACTTGATCGCCGGGCTGAGTAAAGGGATCCAAGGATTCAAAATCAGAATCGACAAGATCGAGGGGAAATCCAAATTAAGCCAAAATCATTCCGTGCAACGACAAGAGCTTGTCATCAACCAGCTGGAACGGATCCAGAAGGAGGACGAGCAAAAGATAGCCTCGCTAATGAAAGAAAACCTTGACAAATAATCCCGACATCGTACCAAGCCAGGGTTCAACGGTAGCCCCGCTTAGTTTAACAAACCTTTCGTTTTCACCAGATTGTCTGTTTCAACAATCAGCTGGCGTAACATGTTCAAAGCCTTCTCCAATCCGTCTTGATCTTCCGTGACCAAGGTAAATACGGTATTCACTCGGTAGGAGTATTGGCTTGGGACGATGCTGAATGAATTGGCGATGGCGGAAGCTCCTTTTTCGTTCATCCAGTACGTTTCGTTCAGTGCAAACAAAACCTGATTCAAACAAGAAACGGACCTAAACCAGCATCCGGCCATGTAAGATAAGTCTTTTTTGTGCATCCCTTTTATCCCGATCTCAAGAGTGAATTGGGCTTCCCACATAAATTTTTGAATGATCGCCTTTTGCAAAGCGCGCGGATATGGCTTCGTTCTGGACTTCATTTCTGCAATGAGTCCAGACGGATCCCATAACACCTTACATAATGCGATTTCCGCTAAATACACCGAATTGATAAATCCATGAGGATGCCCCGGCTGATAATCGATCGTGATGTCCCCCGCAAAGCATTGATCCATTACTTTCGACACTTTATTCAGATCACGGTACAAAAAGTCGACCGGCATTTGATCCACTTTGAGCCAGCCGCCACCATTAATCCATGGTCCCCATCCACCGATCTCCGTCATTACGTTATCTCTGCTATCGTCATCCAGCATGGACGCAGCTTGACGAAGTTGGGCCATGTCCAACCCGCTGTCGGCATCATAATAAATGCCGATATCTATATCCGAGCTGGGAGTTTCAGTCCCCCTAGCCCTTGAACCACCTAGAACCAAGGCGTGCACGCCACTCACCTGCTTAAGGCAGTCTACTATTTTAGTAATGATAGATTGTATATCCATAGCATTCGCTCCGTTCCGATTATCGAAATTCGATTAAGCTTCATCATAAGCCATTTTTGTTCCAACGGGTAGGGAAAAGATTGGTTTAACGATTTGGCCCTGAGTAGTGTTGAAGCCCCTCGATCCATGTAAGGAAGAGGAGCTTCAAGATCAGAGCAGCTTACTCGTGTGAGGCGGAAGGTGTACGGCTGTATCGATGACGACGACGCGGCTTCCCTTTTTGAATCGTTGAACCACTTGTGGGATTATTTTTCCTCGTGGGGTAACATTTGACAAAGTAATGGCTGAATGATTTGAAGTAGCAGTGTAAATAGCTCTTCCGTTTGAAAATGTTCTTTTCCATAAATGGTTGAAATAGAGGACTTCATCTTTCAGATCATGTACTGTAAAATTTCTGATTAATTTGGACATGATCGGACACCACCTTTTCATTTTGTTTTTACACGTAATAGTGCAATATATGTCCCATCAGAAAGAATCGTATGTTTATCCACCTACGAAGATGGAGCAATTCTCAATGAAATCAATGATGATGTGATCAGGTGGAGGGACTGTAATCAAATCACCTATAGGCGAATGACATCATTGACACGTCATAATATGAATAGTATTATTAATACTATGAAAAAGATGATAAAAAAATCGCCTGTCGCTCTAGCCATTCTTTGTTTTCTAATTGAAGAACCTATGCACCCTTACCGGATGCAGCAGCTTATTAAAGAAAGGGGAAAAGACGAAGTTATTAACGTTCGCCATCGAACGAATATTTATCAAACGATTGATCGGTTGCATCGAGACGAAGCCATTGCCATCCAAGGAAAGAAAAAGCATGAAGGGAAACCGGATTTGATGGTTTATGAAATTACGAATGTAGGGCGAGAGGCTGCCTATTCGTGGATCCGGGAAATGATCTCAACCCCGGCTCAGGAGTTTTTAGAGTTTCCCGCCGCTGTTTCTTTTCTGGCGTTATTGACACCCGAAGATGTCGTGTCGCTCTTCCAACAAAGAGCACTCGCTCTTGCAGACACGTCTGCTCGACTCGATCATGAGATGCAGACTGTAGCGTCGATGGGGCTGCCGCGTTTGTTCTCACTTGAGAGTGAATATCAGCGAGCCGTGCTTGCGGCCGAGATGGCATGGGTCCAATCCGTCATCGCAGATATTCAATCGAAAAAGCTGAGATGGAGTATGGAAGAGCTGCGTGAGTTAGCCCAAGCACGGCAATCTGATGAAACGGATTCATAAACGAAAGGTCGAGGATTCTTGATGAATAATCTTTTAAACAACGCATCGACATTCGATGACACGGTTTCTGTCCTTATTGTCGGAGGAAGTCTGGTGGGCCTCTCCATCTCGCTATTTCTTGCTCGCCAGGGCATTAGGTCGTTAGTCGTCGAGCGCCATCCGGGAACGGCGATTCACCCTCGCGTGTCGGGCTTGACAGCACGAACGATGGAAATATTCCGTTCGGCCGGAATAGAGGAGGAGATCAGGCGGGAGGAGCCGCCGTTTTCTCGGGAATTCGGCGTCATGTTCGTAGAGAGTTTGGCGGGACAGCCGATTGACAATCTGATGGAGGATATGAGCGCTTACTTTACTGCGCTGAGTCCTGTCGAGGGAAACGGCATTGCGCAAGATCTGCTTGAGCCGGTACTCCGGGCACAGGCCGAACAAGCCGGCGTCGATGTGCGATACAATACGGAAATGGTCTCGTTTGTAATGGACACGGACGGCATCTCGGCGGTTATTCGCGATCGTAGCAGCGGTAACATCCGCCGTGTTCGAGCTCAATATATGGTCGGAGCGGATGGGAGCAAGAGCGGGGTTCGATCGCAGCTGGGTATTGGCCAGCACGGGGAAGGAACGCTCTGTCATCTGGTCAGCATGGTTTTCGATGCGGATATCCATGAGCTGTTCGAACATCTGAATGCGCATATGTGCTTTTTTGCCAATGAAACAGCAAGCGGAAGTCTGGTGCTCTACCCAGGGACTTTCAGGAGACCTGATCTGTACCGGTTGGATGTTATTTATGATCCCGATGAGGAAACCATGGACGATTATCCCGAAGAGCGCTGTACTGCTTTAATCCGGGCGGCGATTGGAATGGCTGACATTCCGATTGCGATTAGGAAGATGCTGACTTGGGAAATGGCCGGCCGCATTGCCGACCGGTTTCAACATGGCCGGATATTTCTGGTCGGCGATTCCGCGCGGGTTCAACCACCTAGCGGCGGCTTGGGGGGCAATACCGGGATTGCTGAGGCGCATAATCTCGCTTGGAAGCTGGCCGCCGTCTTGCGCGGCGAAGCCGGACCGGATCTGCTCTCCACTTATGATGTCGAGCGGCGGCCCATAGCGGACTATACGGTAGAGCAAGTCATCAAGCTTTCCCAGCAGCGCTCGCAGGAGGGCTCGGAGGGGATTACGGTAAATACCCTGCATCTCAATATGGGTTATCGTTACCCGATCGGCGCCATCGTGCCGGAAGCGGATGGAGGTGACCTCCCTAGAGTACAGTCGCCCGAGCTGTGGAGAGGACAGCCGGGAACTCGCGCAGCACACATCGTCCTGGAAAAGGAGGGTCAGAAGGTTTCCGCGTTGGATCTATTCGGAGCTCGCTTCGTCTTGCTCGCAGGTCCTGGCGGACATAACGTGCTGAAGGCCGCTCAACGTGTCCAAGAGATCCTTCGTCTCCCTATGGATATTTACCGGATTGGCGGTCATGGGGCCGATTTCGGCAATTCCGGGAACGATTTTCTTGACGCATACGGGATCACTTCCACAGGGGGAGTTCTTGTGCGGCCGGATGGGTACATTGGATGGAGAACATTAGCGGCCGAGGAGAGTAAGGGAGCAATGGAGCAAGTATTAACTGACGCGCTGTCGGCAATCCTCTGCCGTTAAATCTTCTTTTTGCGAAATGAAAACCACTCAATCGATAAGGAAAGGAACGATGATCATGATTACCTTCGAATATACCGAAGCCTATGACTGTCAGGCCGCTGTCGTATTTTCGCGCCTCATTGATCTAAAGGGGAGAGCATCGTGGATTAAAGGCATTATGGAGACTCGCATCATGCCCGAAGGAGCGGCCCGGTTGGGAACAACGTATTTCGAAAGCGGGAAATATTCGGGTTTCAAAAGCGAAAAAAACATGGTCGTGACCGAGCTTGTTCAGGATCAACTGCTGACGATGGAGACGGCTCCCGGTGAAAAACAAGTGTTTCGCGAAAGCTATCGGATCGAGGTAACCACGGAAAACTCCTGCCGTGTTCATTTCACGATTCAAGTAGGCAACGTTCCGAAGGTAGCCGAATTTTTCATGCGTCAATCGATGAAGAAAGAACAGCCGAGAACCGCTGCCAGCTTGAAGGAAGTGCTTAAGGATCAATAGCAGAACATTGCCCGCAGATTGATTCTCGGGCATCCGATGAACCTGTACGTACGTTCGATCCTATGTCATTCGCTTGCATTCATCAGCCGGTACTCTGAAGGGCTGTACCCGCTCCATTTCTTGAATTGATTGGAAAAAAACAAAGCGTCGGAATAACCTACGGAGGACGCTACCTGTTTGATCGTCAGAGGCTGGGTGAGCAATAGCTTAGCCTGCTCCATCCGGATTTTGTGCAGATAGGCGGAGGGGGAGAGACCGGTACGCTCTCTGAACACTCTCGAAAAGTACGTGCGATGATAGCCCAAGGAGCGGGAGAGCTGGTAGATCGTTATCGGCTGGTCATAATGCTGGGACAAAAACCGGATAGCCTTATCCACGTACGGCGCATCCGAAGCTTTCACTTGCTTTATTGCGGCATGATTTAACCAGCAGCCTAACAGCATGCGCATGAGCCCGCTTGCTTCCAGGGCACATCCGTTGAGGCCGGCATTTAAGATGGATTGTATGCGGGCGAATGTTTGTTCTGTTTCACATGGGCTTGGCGGAACGATCACCGGGTTGTTCGGGGAGAACGATAACTTGGAACATAAAATATCTGCGTAGCTGCCCCTGAACCCGATCCAGCGATAATACCAAGGATCGTGAGGGTCGGATTCGTAGGTGAAAGATTTTCCGGGATAAATCAGGAAAACTTGCCCTTGCTCAAGCTTGTATTCCCGGTTACCGAAGCGGAATATGCCTTTACCGGAAACGACAAAATGTAATAAATAGTAGCCTACGGTTTTGGGACCGACTTTATAGGAAGGGTCGGTGGTATGCTGGCCTGCAAATAACACATTCAGTTCGCTGTTATCTTGATGTGGGTTGATGGAAACGGTATATTTTTTTTCCATAAGATCACCTCTAATGTCTAACATCTACAATTCATAGAAGGCCATTGTTAAATATACTCCTGTGAAGTATAAAGGTTTTGTAATTCATGGTGAAAAGCTACAATCCTCTATATCGAAGTTACACCTCTCTATAACGGCAGGCGCCTCCGCTATTTTATACTTGATGCAGAACACATCCCAGATCGGCGTGCGGTTCCATCATTAGAGGAGGCGAAACTCTATGAATAAAAGGCAGATTGCATGTATCGTTGCAATGGCACTTGCCATCTCGGGCTGTGCCAAAGAACCGGACCGCGGGGAGGGCAAGCCTATACCGGAAGCTGCACCGGAGCCGGTCACACTGAAAATGTTTTTGACGCAAGGATTCAACGAGCAAGAAATGCAGGAAATGCTGGTTGGGCCGCTGCAGGCGAAGTACCCGTATATTACCCTCGAGACGGTCACGGGGAAAATTGAGGATTTGCTGGCTTCGGGAGATTTACCGGATTTAATTACGATATGGAACGGCCAAATATTACCTTATTACCGCTTGGGGCTGCTCGAAGACATTACGCCCGTCCTTAAGCAGAATCAAGTGGATCTGTCCCGGTTTGAGCCGTCCAGCCTTGATGCAATCCGCGTAGGCGAAATCGGCAAAAATGAATTATTCGGCCTCCCGTATACGATGCAGTTGAATGCGCTCTACTACAACAAAGATATTTTTGACCGGTTCGGGGTTGCTTACCCGAAGGATGGGATGACCTGGGACGACACCATCGAATTAGCAAGAAAAGTATCGCGCGTGGAAAACGGCACCCAATATCGCGGGCTCGACTACGAAACGATCATTCGCATTGCGTTTCCGCTTTCGGTCAATTTTGTAGATCATCAGAAGCAAACGGCGAATGTGAACTCGGATGCATGGCGAAATGCATTCCAGACGGCCAAGCGTATTATTTCCATTCCGAACAACATGCCGAAGAAAATCGATTCCGGCGGTTCTACGGCGTTTTTCCAGGAAAAGAACGTGGCCATGTTCGCTTCCGTCAACCATTTCAGAAACTTGCAGAAGCCCATCGAGGAAGGCTTGAATCTCGGTGTCGCTCAATATCCGAGCTATCCGCATCAGCCTAACGTGTATGGACTGGCCGATTCGCACTATATGCTCGTTTCCAAGCAATCGAAGCACAAGGACGCGGCAGTCAAAGTATTGAAGACGCTTACTTCCGACGAGGTGCAAAAAATTGCCGTGAGCAAGTTCGCCAGACTGACGCCGCTGAGAAACAATCAAATTAAGGAGCTGTTCGGCAGTGAAATGCCGCATCTGAAAGGAATCGACTTCAAGTCCGTCTTTAAAAGCAAGGCGGCGCCCGGGCCGATCTTCCCGACAATATACGGTCAGGCCTACAGCGTCATGTCCCAGGAATATATTAAATTCGCCTCGGACCAGCAGGATTTGAATACGGCGCTGAAAACGGCGGAGGAGCGGATTAACCAGCTGCTCGAGCAGGAAAAAAAGGCGGCGGCCAATAAATAACGGCATTTTTGGCGGAGCATTTGCACCGGACAGCCGCTCGATAGAACGGCAAACAGGCTTGGGAGACAACCCGAGCCTGTTCGTTCATGGGGCTATGAAGAGCTGTGACTACAGCTCTCGGTCACGTGCCGCATAAGCGGTCGGTGACATGCCCGTGTACTTGCGAAACATTTTGTAAAAATAAGAGGTGTCGTAATACCCCAAGTGATGAGCGATGAAAGTGACGGTCAGCGTTGTATTCTGCAGCATCTCCATGGCGGTGGCGATCCGCAGCCGGTGCTGGTATTCCAGCGGCGTCTGGCCGACCGCTTCCTTGAAGAGCGATAACGTATAGTTGGGAGAGCGATGTATAAGCTCGGCCAGCTCTTGCAGGACAAGCGGCTTGCGGTAATTCTGGGTAATATGCTGCTCCAGCTTGTCCACGTGAGCTGCCCGGCGCTTCGGCAATGGAGGCGCTTCGAGTTCACGGCACGTGTTCCCGAGCATTTCAAGCAGAATGCCGGTCTGGATCGTATCGTAATATTCCCTGCGCTCAATAGACTGCCGATGCAAAGAGATGAAACGTTCCTGATAATAATCGAACATGCGGACCCGTATGAACTGCGGATCCGTTTTTTGGATTAACGGCAGGTTGAGCTCGGGTGAACAGGTGAAGATGACGGCATACTTCTGATGAAGAATTTCCTTATCGTTGAAGGCTTCCCGCTGCGTGCCGGACGGGATGAATATCAGCTCGCCCTTCGACGCCTCCCGGGTCACATCGTTCAGCCGATAGAGCAGCTTCCCGTGCGTCACGAGCACAAGAACATGAAATTGTACATGCTGCAGCCGGTTGTGCCAATGCGGTATGCAATCGTCAAAATATACGTTAAGGATATTCAACATAACGCCAGGAACCTCCTGCGAAATTGATTGTGGTTCTGTACATGCAATCGTAACTTTATACATGGTGTTTGTAAAGCGGTTCCGTCTATACTGGACATGAGGTGAAGACGATGAATGCCCATACCAGGCCGAATATACTGTTCATCATGTCCGATGATCATGCTTCCCATGCCATGAGCTGTTATGGAAGCCGTATTAACGAAACGCCGAACATCGATCGTATTGCAAACGAAGGAATGCGATTTGACAACTGCTTTTGCACCAACTCGATCTGTTCCCCGAGTCGCGCGGCGATTTTGACAGGAATGTACAATCACTTGAATGGCGTGAAATCGATCAACGACGACTTCGACGGCAGACAGATGACCTACCCGAAGCTGCTTCAGGCGGAGGGATACCAGACGGCCATTGTCGGCAAGTGGCATCTCGGCCACGGCGGTGATGCCGATCCGACGGGCTTCGACTACTGGACGGTCGTACCGGGGCAGGGGCATTATCATGATCCTGTCTTTATCGAAATGGGAGAGCGAAAGCGATACCCCGGGTATGTAACGGATTTGACGGCGGATTTTTGCATCGACTGGCTGGATCGGCGTGACAAGGATCGTCCGTTCATGCTGATGTGCCATCACAAGGCGCCGCATCGGCCCTGGGAGCCGGCGGCCAAGTATGCGAACCTGTATGAGGATATCGAGATTCCGGAACCGGAAACGTTCTACGACGATTATTCCAACCGCGCTCAAGCTGCGCATGAGGCCAAAATGCGGATCGATCGCGATATGAAGGATCAAGTGGATCTCAAAGGCTTGCCGCCGGAAGGTTTGACGCCGCTTGAGCAGAAAAAGTGGAGATACCAGCGGTATATTAAGGATTACTTGCGCTGCGTCGCTTCAATCGATGAGAATGTCGGACGGCTGCTGGATTATTTGGACAAGGAAGGCTTGACCGACAATACGATCGTTGTCTATACATCGGATCAAGGCTTCTTCTTAGGCGATCATGGCTGGTATGACAAACGGTTTATGTACGAGGAGTCTTTGCGCATGCCTTTCGTCGTGCGTTACCCGCGTGTGATTAAACCGGGGTCGGTAACGGAAGCAATGACGCTCAATATCGATTTCCCATCGACGTTCCTTGATTACGCTGGAGTCGCTATTCCGAAGGAAATGCAGGGCCACAGCCTGCGTCCGGTCTTTGAAGGAATGAAGCCGGATGACTGGCGAACCTCAATGTATTACCGCTACTGGATGCATCTGGATGAGCACCACAATGTATACTCTCACTACGGCATCAGAACAGACCGTTATAAGCTGATTTATTATTATGCGGAGGCTCTGGGAACGTCAGGGTCAATGGAAGAGAAGCGCCCGCCGGAATGGGAACTATTCGACTTGGATAAGGATCCTCACGAATTGAATAATGTATATTCCGATTCTGCGTATGCCGAGATTGTACCTGCGCTCAAAGCGGAAATGCATGCGCTGCAGCGCGCGGTTTTAGACGAGCCGGTCGAGGAGATCGAATAACCTGCGATAGAGCACCTGAATGGAAATCCCCGTAACTGGGGATTTTTTTTATTTTGAAAGCACATCAGGAGAAGGCATTCCTTGAACGATTTCATGCCATCGTCCAAGCAGTTACGCCTTTGCAGGAATAAGATGCTGAAGCGAGCTATGATTCCAAAATTTAAGGGGAAGGAGCGTGCGTTATCATCCGCAAATATTCGACGGGACCGCTGAATAATCTGACGGAAAAGGACAGAATTGTTTCTAAAAATATAGCTGTTAACTCGATAAATAACCATCCGCATCGGGTTGCCAAGGTGACAGTTAAAGTCTATGCTTTGAACGGGAAAAAGAAATTAATCCATTTCATTACCTTTCATGTTAAACCGAATGCATCCACCTTCCATAATTTCAATGTGTCCAAAGCGAAGCAGTACGAAGTTCAATTTATAACCAATCAGCCGCAAGTTGCTTTTGCATCGTTTGGAATCAGTCCGCAAGATCGCTATGTTGCTGCGCATCGAGTCATTAATAGTGAATTAACAAGAATGGTTTAAGCTGCTTTTTTCGTACGATTAGGTTAGCCGGAAACTTCTGGCTGGCCTTTTTCTTATGCGCCTTAATCTAACGGCAGCCGAGACCTTTTGCGCGACTTCCCGTTATCGTGGTAATGTTGAAGTAGCCAAGGGGGGAACGGAATTGAAAGAGATGCTTGCCATTAAGAAGGCGACCGATCACATGGGAGAAGGAGAATTGAAGCCGTATTTACGGTTTATTTTGGCGAAAATCAGGCTAATGAAGGAGCAGGAGGGACCGCTGGAAGCGGCGGCTGCCGAGCTGATCGAACTGTACGATGAACTGATGGGACTTCAGGACAAAAGGATGCACTGGGATCCTGTACCCGCCTGCACTCATGTCCATATCGTTCTCGGCGATTCTTTTGCGGGCAGTATGAAGCTGGCATTAAAAGAACTTGGTCGGGAGGACACGCACAAGCTGATTGTATTGCGTGACAATTACGCCGTTGGTCCGCTCGGCGATCTGGACTCGCCAGAAGGACGGAAGGCACGGAGCAGCTGGTTCCGCGACAATATCACGGAAGCATGCGAAGCTTACGCCGAATTCGAAGAGGATTACAACGAACTTCTGGACAAACTGGAGCATATTCCGGAACAGGCAGAAGTGCTGGTTTGGACCGGCGGCAACGCATGTGAGCAGGCAGGGATGCGGCATGCGCTTTACCTGTTGCGAAGCAAACGTAAACGTAATGCTATTTCGGTACGCGATGCTGGCGCAGACTGTGAGGCGTTTCACAACCGGCCTGATGCCTTTATTAACTATAGGCATTCCGGAGAGATCCCAACGGATAAACTTCGAGAAGCGATCATCCGTCTGGACGGCAGTGGAACGCTGCATGCTGCTGAGATTTCGCGGCTGCAGCATGAATGGCAGGAAATCACGAAGCAAACCGGAACGCTGCGTATTTGGCGGGACAACACCGTACTGGAGGTGACTGTAGATTATTATGATCCATACTTGCTGGACACGTTGGACAAGCTGCAGCCGCCCGCCGGCGATAACGGTTTTCTGAGAGCAGCCCGTCTGATTGGAGAAGCGCTAGGTTATTGCGAGCAGTATATCGGGGATTCGTATTTTGAATACCGGCTGAGAGAGATGATTTATGATGGTATTCTTGAAATCAAAGGCGTTCCTGCGGCCATGCGGTATTACAGCATCAGACGCAAACGCCGTACGGATCGCGAGCCTTCAGTCTGACGGCCATCATAAATGACTTGCGATGTGCAGTCTATACTTTTGGGCTTATTTCTTATATGTTATTTCATACCGGCCGGTAAAAACGAATACGAAGTTGTTACTGCGACAAACTGTACAGACAATCCATTTGAGGCTGTCCGAATAGGAGGGATAAGTTTGAGGACGGATATAAGTAACTGGAAGCCGCTCACGGTACGGGAGATAAATGAAATTTTTTCTGACATTCCGATCCGTTGGTGCATTGCCGGGGGCTGGGCATTGGACCTGCATCTGGGTAAACAGACGAGGGAGCATAGCGATGTGGATGTTATCATTACGCGTGAAGAACAGTTCATCGCATATGAGCATTTAATTCGCGATTGGACGTTATACAGGGCCGAGGATGGCAAGCTGAGTCTTTGGGAAGATGGTGTGTATTTGAACACGACAAATGACGTATGGGTTAGCAAGAACGACGAGTCGCCTTGGGCTTTTCAGTTGATGATCATCGATACCGAAGATTATTGGTGGACTTATAAGAGAGATAAATCCATTCGAAGGCCAATAGCCGACATGATGTTGAAGACGGATGAAGGCATCCCTTATTTGAGACCGGAAATCCAACTTCTTCATAAAGCAGGCGGTTCGAACGTACGGGAGAAAGATTATCGTGATTTCCAAACCATGCTGCCGTCGCTTCTGGAGCAAGAAAAAGAATGGCTGAAATCTTCTTTAAACCGGCAATTTCCGGAAGGCCATGATTGGCTCAAATTTTTGTAAATTCGAATTGCTGCGCTAAACATGCCTGCATAGCGTAGAAATCAACTGATTTATGAAAAGGGAGCGCCTCGAAGGGGTTGTCTTGAGGTTCGAAGCCCAGCATCCCGAGGAGGCGCTCGGGTCAAAGGCGTAATGAGTGTGTGCAAATTTTTGCCGTCTTTTTTACAAATATATATAACGATGCCCACTGCGGCTTATGTATAATAGCTGTAAGACGGAATAGTTCTGTAACCGATTGATTTGATTCCAATTGTAGAGCGCTTACATAATAGCGTCTACAACATACCTTGAGGAGGCAACGCGCGATGAGTATACTTCCGATTCACCCGGACTGGAAAGTAGAGAAGATCGAATGCGTCACGATGGAAGGAGAACGGCACAGGTCGGCTGGCGCCAATGCCAAGCTAAGCACGCATGGGAAAGTGATGAAACATCCGGTTGCGCGAGTCACGATCGGCGGTGTAAGCGGATTCGGCTGGACGCGAATCCGCAAGGAGGATGCGGCGAAGCTGATCGGTATGCGCGCGGCGGAGCTGTTCGACATCGGCGGGGCTGTGCTGCCGCCGTATCGCGGGCTTGACTTCCCGCTTCTTGACTGGCTCGCCAAGGTGCAGAATAAGCCGGTCTGCGAGCTGTTCGCGCGCGAAAGCGGCAGCGCGGACAATTATCGCGTGCCGTGCTACGATACATCGCTTTACTTCGACGAGCTTCACATTGCTGACGACGAGGCCGCCGTCCGTTATATACAGGACGAAGCACGCGAAGGAGCGGACAAGGGCCACCGCAACTTCAAAATCAAAGTCGGGCGCGGAGCGCGTCATATGCCGCTCGCGGAAGGCATACGGCGGGATATTGCGATTATTCGCGCTGTCCGCGAGGTGGCCGGGCCTAGCGGGAAGGTCATGATCGACGCCAACAACGGATACAACGTAAATATCGCCAAGCAGGTGCTTGCCGAAACGGCCGACTGCCAGGTGTACTGGATCGAAGAAGCTTTCCACGAAGACCCTGTTTATTACGGGGACTTGAAGGAATGGATCGTGCGGGAGAACATCGGCACGTTGATAGGTGACGGCGAAGGAGCCGGCGTTTCCCCGCAGCTGCTCGATTGGGCGAAGCAGGGGCTTATCGACGTCATTCAATACGACATACTGGATTATACGTTCTCGGGCTGGACGGAGCTCGGACGAAGCCTTGACCGGCACGGCCTTAAGTCTTCCCCGCACAACTACGGTCGGGCGTATGGCAACTATGTGCTCAGCCATTTGAAGGCGGCCGTCGGACAGTTCCAGTTTGTCGAGTGGGATGCAGGTGTTATGCCGGGCATCGACGATAGCGGCTACCGGATCGAGGACGGCCACGTCATCGTACCGAACAAGCCGGGTTTCGGTTTGGAGCTCGACGACGCTTATTTTGCGCGATTGGTCAACGAGAAGGGCTGGACGCTAAGCTAAGTAAAAGAAAGCCGCATCGACACTTAACGAACAAGCCCGGCGGAACGGCGGCGATTACGGCAAGTCCGCCCGCCGCGGTGCCATGGAGGGATAGAAAATGAACAGGACATTGAGACCGCCGGCCGTACCGTTGGTGACGGTTGATCCGTATTTCAGCGTATGGTCGGCTTCGGACCGGCTTTATGAGAGCCATACATGCCATTGGACCGGGAAACGTCATGCGATGACAGGTATGGCCGTCATCGACGATACGGTGTACCGGTTTATGGGGAGGGTGCATCTGAGCGGGCCGGACCCGTATGAGCCTCCGCATATGGAGCAAACCGGCTTGCGCGTGCTGCCGCTCAGTTCTATCTATACCTTCGAGGCCGGAGGTGTCCGGCTGGAGGTCGATTTTACGACGCCGCTGCTTCCCGGCGAGCTCGATGTATTGTCGCGGCCCGCGTCTTACATCACGGTCCGCGCCAATTCCATTGACGAAAGGCTGCACAGCGTCCGCATTTATTTCGACGCGACCGCCGAATGGTGCGTAGATACGCCGGATCAGCAGGTAGAATGGGGGCGGCTGACGATTGACGGACATCCGGCGATGAAGGTCGGTACGACCGCGCAGCCGGTACTGGTCAAGGACGGCGACAACGTTCGCATCGACTGGGGGTATTTGTATGTGGTCGCCCCTCGGACGGATTACTCGGGCGAAGCCGCTGTCGCGATCGGGTCCTTGCGGACGCGCGAAGCTTTTGCAGCGGAAGGGCGGCTGCCGGAGGCGGACGACGAGCGGATGCCGCGCGCCGTGGAGGACGATACGCCGCTGCTGGCTGTCCTGCTCGATATAGGTGACGTCGGCGCGGAGGCGAAGTCGGCCTTTGTCGTGCTCGGCTACGACGATATTATGTCGATCGAATATTTCCACAAGCCGCTTCCGGCTTACTGGCGGCACATCTTCGCGACGATGGAGGAGATGCTGGCCGCGGCGATTCGCGACTATCCGCTTGCGATGCAGAAGTGCGAGCTGTTCAATCGCGAGCTGCTGGAGGAAGCTGCGGCTGCCGGCGGGCCGTACTATGCCGATTTGCTCGCGATTGCGTATCGGCAGGCGATCGCCGCACACAAGCTCGTGCGCGACGAGAACGGAGACGTGCTGTTTCTGTCGAAGGAGTGCTTCAGCAACGGCTGCATCGGCACAGTCGACGTCAGCTATCCGTCGGCGCCGCTATTTCTGCGGTATAATCCCGAGCTCGTGAAAGGGATGCTGCGGCCCATTATGCGCTTTGCCCGCTCTGAGGCGTGGCCGTATGAATTTGCGCCGCATGATGTGGGACGTTACCCGAAGGCGAACGGTCAGGTGTACAGGCAGAACAAACGGGAGGAGCAGATGCCCGTCGAAGAATGCGGGAATATGCTCATTATGGCGGCGGCGGTATGCGCTGCGGAACAGAGCGACGCGTTCGCGCAGGAGCATTGGGACTTGCTTACGTTATGGGCGGAATATTTGGCCGGACACGGGCTCGATCCGGAAAACCAGAACTGCACTGACGATTTCGCTTCTCATCTGGCGCACAACGCCAACTTGTCGATTAAGGCGATTATGGCGATCGGCGGCTATGGGATCCTGTGCCGCATGCGCGGTCTCGGGCAGGAGGCGTCGCATTATTACGATATGGCGAAGCGGATGGCGAAGGAATGGCAGCGAATGGCGCTTGATGCGTCCGGCGGCCATTACAAACTGACGTTCGACCGTGACGGGACGTGGGGGATGAAGTACAACCTCGTATGGGACGATATATTCCAGCTGGAGCTGTTCCCGCAGGAGGTTAAGCAGAAGGAGCTTGCGCATTACTTGGCGATTCGCAACGAATACGGCACGCCGCTCGATAGCCGGAATACGTTTACGAAGTCGGACTGGCTTGTCTGGGTCGCTTCCTTCGCCAAGGAGAAGCGGCAGTTTGAAGAGATGATCGAGCCGCTCTGGCGGTTTCTTCACGAATCGCCGCACCGCGTTCCGGCCGGCGACTGGTACGATACGATCGAGCCGCTCAATAAGCGGTTCCAGCACCGTTCGGTCGTCGGCGGATTCTTCGTCCGGCTGCTCCTGTTTCCGAAGCGGCTCTGACCGTATTGAAATTTTTGCCGAACTGAATAATGGATTGCCGGCTGCCGAACGGGGCCGGCTTTTTCGTTTTTTCAGTGTCCAGACGCACAACCGTGCCCATGATACCGCCAGGCGGCGATGATTCATTTAGAAACTTTGGTTACGTATTGTGGGAAGGCAGCATACAATACGATGGTTCCTCGTTTGCCGAAAAGGACTGAACCTATGGGGAAAGGGCGAAAATGGATGGTACTCATGAACAAACAAGGGGGCATTGTTTTTCGTAAAGGTAAGTATAAGCTTCGAAAAATAAATCGCAAGAAATCGTTGCTCAGCAAAAAACGAATAAAGCTCACGTCCTGGGGGAGTCTTCAAAACGGGGGCTTTGAAGATGCGACTCCGCTTCAAGCGGCGCACTGGTCGGTTTCAAGCAATGATATTTACTTTGCAAAAAACGATTCCGCCTTATTTGGCAAAGGGTATGCCGTCATCGCACTTACCAAGGGGGAAGATGCCGTACTTTCTCAAATCACACTTCCTTTGGAGGATTCGAATTACAGACTCGCTTTTTGGTTGAGGAGAGTGACGACACCCATGGACGGAACGATTACCGTGTCATTAATAGGGTCAAGTTTACTTCCGATAACCTATCAGGCCAGTCTCGTCTCCTATTTGAAGTGGCGAAAGTTCATCATCACGATCAATAGCGCGGCTTTAGATCCCGGGAAATCGCATACCTTATCTGTCCGTTTCAGCTGCAATTCATCAAGTTTGCTGCTAAATATGGACAATGTTACATTGTTTCCGACATAAGCGTATGTCATGAATGGCCTTTGAGGAACGCAGGAAACCGCTCAGCCGAGTGGTTTTTTTGTGATCACATAGTTGTAAGCAGGTTGGAAATTGGCACTTTGGAATGGAGTTAGGTATCATAGGCTTAAGGAACGTCGGCAAACCCTCCATACGAAGGAAGTGTCAAACGATGAATTTAGAAACGGTTATGCAGGAACTGGAGGCTCTTGGCAAGGATCGGCTCAAGAAAATGTACATGGCCAATGGCGCGCGGGAGCCGCTGTTTGGCGTGGCGACAGGAGAAATGAAGCCGATTTTCAAGAAGACCAAGCTCAATCAACCTTTAGCCGAGCAGCTCTATGCCACGGGGAACTACGACGCAATGTACTTTGCCGGCATCATCGCTGAGCCTAACGCAATGACGGAGGCGGATTATGACCGCTGGATGGATTCGGCGTATTTTTATATGCTGTCCGATTTTGTAGTGGCGGTCACTTTGTCGGAAGCGGATATTGCGCAAGAGGTGGCCGATAAGTGGATAGCAAGCGGCGAAGATTTGAGAATGTCAGCAGGCTGGAGTTGTTATTGCTGGCTGTTGGGCAGTCGTCCGGATCGCGAATTTTCGGAAAGCAAACTTGCCAAGATGCTGGAACAAGTGGAACATACGATTCATGATGCACCCGTGCGAACGAAATATTCAATGCATAATTTCATATACACCGTAGCGACTTCCTATTTGCCGCTCCATGACAAGGCGGCCGCAACCGCGAAGGCCGTATGTCCGGTAGAAGTCAAAAGCGACAAGGGAAAGAACAAGCTCCTCAACGCCGTCGAAAATATTCAAAAGATGGCAGATCGAGGGAAGCTTGGCTTCAAGCGCAAGCATGTAAGGTGTTAAGGGAGTGTAAACCGGAGAGTGGTGAAATCTTCCCGTTAAGTAACGGTTTGTTTACCAGAACCTGTCCACTTAGCGGGAAGATGTTCAATATCGCGGCAGCCTATTAGGCTTGATCATCCTGCTTACGTCCGAAATACTTTAACCAAGTCTTTAAGCTCGTGCATCATTGTGTTCAAATTTTGTGCTGAACGATTGATGGTTTCCATAATCGCTGTCTGCTCCTCCGTCGAGCTTGCTACCATCTGAGAATTGTTGGCGGACTCTTTGGCAATACCTACCATATCCTCTAGCGATGCGGTAATTTGCTCGGTACCGGCAGACATCTCTTCGGTTGTAGCCGAAACCTCCTGGATTTGTTCCGACACATGGCGAACCGAGTTGCGTATCTTACCGAATGCTTCTCCGATATGCTGCATTTTCTGGATGCCGTCGTTGATTTCGGTCACGTTATGCTGCATGGATTCAACTGCATTCGAGGACGAAGCCTGGATCTGGCCAATCAGATCGCTGATATCGGTTACCGAGCTCTTGGTTTCTTCCGCCAATTTCTTTACCTCATTCGCGACAACGGCAAAGCCGCGTCCTTGTTCCCCGGCTCTGGCAGCTTCTATCGATGCATTTAATGAAAGTAATGAAGTTTGATTGGATATCTCCGTGATCACACTCACAATATGTCCGATTTCAGCGGAGTGCGAGTTTAACTGCTGAATAACATCTGCGGCCTGATTCGCGGCGTTCACGATAATATTCATCTGGGATATGGCAATTTCGATTTCTGAATAACCGCTTTCCAGCTGGTTGTTTACATCCTGGGTTTGATCCGCGACAATTCCTGAAGATTCAGCGATACGCTGTACTCCTGCCGCCATCTCTTCCATAGCCCTGGCAGATTGTTCGGCGCCTTGTAACTGGTTGTCCGTACCGCTCGCCACCTCATTGATGGATGAGGCAATTTGGGCGGATGCCTGAGACGACTGCTCCGTTGACTCAAGCAATTCCTCGGTTGCTGATGCCACTTGTTGGATCGTTACATTGATTTTACGAACCATCTGACCCAAAGCGTCAACCGTAGCATTGATGCTGGCATTCATCTGGCCGAGCTCATCTTCTGAGTTCACGTCTACACGTTGGTTCAAATCGCCGTTGGCAACCAAGGTCATAACACGCGATATCCTGAGGATCGGTCTGATAATGTATCCCGTAGCAATGATCGCAATGAGGATAACAAGCACGGCGGCAATCAGTGCAAACACCATTGACATTTGCCGCGCATCCATCACTTCTTCGTATATTTCATTGGTGGGTGTAGTAACGACAAGCTTCCAAGATGTATTAGGGATCATAGCGAAATAGGAAAGCACTTGTTTCCCTTCGCTATTGATATAGAGGGAAGTGCCTTGATTCTGAGTCAGCATCTGCTGCAAGCTGGCTTGTGCGCTTTCAGACGTTTCGAAGTCCGCCGCTTTTTTGCCAATTTTAGAAGTATCCGGATTCGTGTAATACTCTCCGGAGCCGGACACGATAAAGCCCGATCCGGTTTTCTTAATTTTTATGGCACCGGTCAATTCTGTGATCGTTTCCGGCGATACGGTGATCGCAATCATCGCGGATACATTTCCGGAATCATCCAGAATGGGAACTGCGATTGGAAGCACATACTTGCCGGTTTTTTTGCTGATCAGCATATCGGAAATAATTGGCTTTTTCAGCTCGACCGCCTTTTTGAAATATTCGCGATCCGCAACGTTGATCGTAACATTATTGAGATCGGTACCGTCACCTTTCGGATTCACGACCATATATCCGTCGATCTGACTATCTGCTTCGTCCATCACCCGCAATACCGGAAGTATCTTTTGGGAATCGCCGGTTTTGAATTCCGGATGCTGCTTAATGATTTCTTCCACGGCAGATATTTTGAGCTCCAGCCAATCCTGAATCCGATCAATGTTCAGTTCGGCGATCTGCTGCTGAAATTGCTCATTTTGAGTCTTTACCACTTTGTCGAAAAAACTGGTAAGAAACCCGGTGGAAGTAAGCAACGGAAGCATGGATAGAACGAGCAGCAAGGCGGATAACTTCACTCGAATGGATAATTTCTTCAAACGCAATGATGAAAATGAAAATTTCAACGAAGTCTCCTCCTTAAGAACTATACGAAATCTTGTAATATATTATCACTTTTTGTCATATCTCGTCACTAAATAATTCGATCTGTGATAATCGATAGGAGTAAAGGGGTATGTGCATCTGAAATAGAAAAGCACCTCTCGGTCTGGTAGCGTGCGATTGTTCAGATCCGCACATTACCATACCGAAGAGGCGCCTTCTCCATGAGAAACAAAAAAGCCATCACTCGATCAATATGATTTGCCATACCACCTATTCATTCGTTCCCAAAGGAAGCGGGCTTCTTCCTTTAGATCCTGCGGGATTTGTAATTCAGGGAGCTGAAGCTCTTCACATAAATGCATGCCCATGAGCAGATTCCCTAAATAATTCACATGCAATCGGTCACGCATCAATCTTCCGTATTGTTCAGGTTCATTTCGATAGAAAGGCTCGAAGCGGCTGTATGTATCGAGGTGAGTCATCCCCATTTCCGCTGATAATTTTCGGTTTGCTTCTACAATTTTTTCGAAAGAAGCTTTGAATCCTTCATTGTGCAGGTGATGAATAGGGCAGTAATACGAATGCAGCACCGGTTCGGCATGAACACGTCGTACGGCCTCGCAAACGGTACGTATATTGTCAATATATTCCTTGGTAGATTTCCCTTTCGCAGCATCGTTTCCGCCAACGGTGATGATAACGGCCGAAGGTTGGAAAGACAGAACGTCTCTTTCCAGCCGCATAAGCAGATCGCCACTCGTTTCGCCACCGATGCCCTGATTAATCATACAAACATGCTTACCGATATGCGCGCGCAAACTTATACCGAGCCAATCAACCCAATTATGCCGGCCGGCACTCGACCAAGTGAGCTCCGTGTTACTTGAGCCGAAAGCAATGATACGGAAAGATTTCTCGGGATGTTCTTTCCATTCCTGTAAGTTAATCATCTGAACACACGCTCCGTTTGTTTAATAAGTTAACTTTCAAATACTCATTCATAATAGCAGGATGGTCGCCCCGATCATCGGGACAAGCGCCATGGCCGCTTGCAAATACAGAAGAGGGACGCGGCGGGTCAGTTTGGCTCCAAGGTAGGAGCCCATCATAATGCCTACCGTTACGGCCAGTAGAAGATGTATATCCAAATAGCCCAGCCTATAGTAACCGACGCCGCCCCCTAGTGCAATAGGAACAATGACGAGCATGGTTGTACCCGCAGCATATCTAGCCGACATCTTGAGCACGGTCATCAGCCCGATCTGAATAAAAGGAGTGGCGCCGATACCGAATAGGCCGGATAAAGCCCCCGTACCGAGCCCGACGCAGCTGGCTGAAGCCCAATATTTCGGGCCTTGCGTCTTCATCGGGTCCGATTCATGCTGCAAGCGTGCGGCCAGCGCTATGCGCAGCCAAAGCATCAAGCCTGATATAAACAGTATGCTGGAAGTCATCCATTTCAACTGATCGGCAGGAATCAATCCGGATAACTGTGAACAACCCCATGCACCGGCTGCACCGCATATACCAACGACCAACCCGGCCCGAAGCCGGGCATTGCCTTCGCGGTAATGGCTCAACGTTCCAGACAACGATGAGAAAAACATAGCCGATAGCGCCGTTCCGAGAGCCGTATGTATAGGATAACCGAAACCTACCGTCAAGATGGCAATGATGAATCCGGAACCTCCTGCGCCGGTAAATCCAAGCAATAATCCTGCGGCAAACATGCAAAAAGCAACTTGTACAAACATACGTACGCTCCTCATCCTTCGTTGTCACTCTCTGCACTTTATTAAATCACCGATATATTATGATGTCTAATGTATAAAATCTATAAGATCGATGTTATTATGTAATCGAATGAAACGACAGTTGAAATGGAGTGTCGGCGGATGGAATGGCAACAACTTGAGTATTTTCACACAGTCGCTGAATTGCAGCACTTTACAATGGCCGCTCGTAAGCTATCGGTTGCGCAGCCGACTTTGAGCAGATCGATTTCCAAGCTGGAAAGTGAATTGGGTGTCCCGCTTTTCGACAGACAAGGTCGAGGAATCACCCTTAACGCTTATGGCCGTATGTTTCATGCAAGAACAGCACGTATTCTTCAGGAAATGCAGGAAGCTAAGCAGGAATTGCTCTATTTGCAAAATCCGGACACGGGTACGGTTTCCCTTGCTTTTCTGAAGTCGTTAGGCATCAGCCGAGTTCCCAAATTAGTTCAGGGATTTCTTGAACTATATCCGAATGTCACGTTTCAGCTTTATCAGAATGCGACCCGAACGATGCTTGACCAATTAGAGAGAGGGGAGATCGACTTCTGCCTGGCGTCCATGACGGAATCAAGGCCTGGCATCCAATGGACGGAACTCTGGACGGAAGAACTGTATGTATTCGTACCCCATAGTCATCCGCTGGCAGGAAAGCAGTACGTCACTCTCCAAGATATAAGTGGTGAGCGATTCGTCGTGCTGAAGCAGGGCTACAGCACGAGGGCGATTCTTGATCAGTTATTTTCCGAGATCGGAGTAGAGCCTCTGATTGCCTTCGAAGGGGAAGAGGTGGTTAGCGTGATGGGATTTGTATCTGCTAACCTGGGTATTGCGCTGCTTCCGCAAGTGGATGAACTAGGGACGATGAACGTTTCTCGGCTCTCGATTGCAGATGCGCGATGTGAACGAAGAATTGGATTGGCATGGAGAGAGGGTCGATTCATTGCGCCTGCGGCCGAACGTTTCCGTAATTACTTGATCGAAGCAACAAGTATGGCGTGAGAGCGGACGTTGATAATTCCGGCGGGGCGACAAGGTGGCGGATCGCAAAGCATTTGTGTAAAGGTGAGTATGTGTAATGCTTTTATTGGAAGCGAAAAGATGACATCTGATTTTATTCAGATATCATCTTCGTTATTGCGTGTTACGTAGTAGATGTTAGTCGTTGAGGCATAATCACGAATCCAGTTGCCTTTCGCGATTTCAAAACAGTAATCAGCTGGTTCTGGAGGGAAGCGTGACATGTTATCTCAACAATAACCTCGCTTTTACGACTCGCAAGAACTTTTAGTTTTTTCGTTTTATTGAACGCTACTTCGATGATCAATCCTAAGATAAAACCGCCTGTTAAGCCAAGCAACCCCCAAATGACGGGTCCCCAGTACAATACGAATCCATAAATAACGCCCAAGACTGAAAAGATCGTTCCGATCATCATGGCGCCGTCCAGCATACTTTTGCCGTCGACCCGATGAATTGAGTCAAGGATATGGGTTTGAGAAACAAGATTTTCCAGAGGCAGTGCAACGATATTCTGCGGCGGAACTCCCAGTTTCTCTACATCATGAATTACCATCTCCACAAAGGTGAATGTTCAAATGCGGCGAGTATTTGTACAGTCTCGTTTTCGGTTGCGATTCGTTGTCCCAAGTTTTCAGCCCTCACTCTTAGGTATCGAATTTGTTCAATATCGAATAACGTATTGTTTTCGATTACTGCGGTATATGCCTGATAGATCGCAAAGCCGTACATGGAAGGCAAAAAAAGGAACCACTGCCAGTCTGCAATGGCGGTTGCACCTCTAAAATCCCCAAGGAACGAATAGAGCCAGCTACGAACCGCAACGGCCTTATAGCAAACCACGATCCACCAAGCCAATATAAAGGTGCCAACGATCGTAGTCCCCCCATATAATTGTCCTAAGCCAGGACATAAAACAGACCAGACCAATCCTGTCCAAGGATTTTTCTTGTCAAGAGTGACAACGTCAAAAAAGCTAACATCTGAAGGTGTGACCGGTGCGTCTTCAATTTCGGATAAAGCGTGACTTTTCTTAATCTCAACTGCGCAACGGTAACTGTCCCAGATGCTGTATACATATACCGCCACATAAAGCAAAGCCCAATCCTGATTGATTTGAGCCTTTGCCTCTTCGAACCTGCCAAGAAAGGATAAGGCAATTCCCATGTTAAGATTAGACTGGTTGTTTACCACAAGCTCCCAGATGATCAGCACAAAACCGAGTAGGTACTTACCTAAAAACATGTGCCCAAATCCTGGAAAGGCAACCGACCACCAGGCTGTAACCCAAGGTGTACGAGGATATACCGAATTGATTCCAAATACGGAAATTTTCCCTTTGGGATAGCGAGGTTTTATGTTGGCTGACTGGAACTTCTGATGTGGCATAAGTTATTTCTCCTGCAGATTGATGTCCTCATGTAATTTAACCAATAACTACCTGTGTTATTCTGGGGATGCTAAGGGTATTAGATGTATAAAATTGCAAGGTTAGGGATATTATTATCACTTTTAGATCAATAATGCTAAATAGAGAATGAAGAAAGTTGGCGATTTAAATATGGCATATGTTTCTTATGTCTTTGCGTTTTTTTTAGTCTTGAATCTTATTTCATTCTTGGTCCCTAGAAAACTAAGCAAAATCGAGATATACGCTACTACCTTCTTTGCCTACTCCTATGGTCTCACAACAGACATGGTGCTTGATCTACATTACAATCTTTATGGTTATTTTTCCTACGGTTTTCAGTGGCTATCGTTGTTAGGAATTATCATGTACTTTCCTTCAATTAGTTTTTTGTTCTTGAATTTTTTTCCTATGGAAAAGAGGATGCGATCCAAAATCGCTTATATTTTGGTTTGGACGGTATTTTCAACTGGAGTTGAATGGCTCATAGTACAGACCGACTTTTTTTATTACAATGGCTGGAAACTGTGGTACTCGGCTTTATTATATCCCTTAATTTTCATGGTTCTTATCGGTAATTTAAAACTCGTAAGAAAGCATATGGAACCTTAATATCAATCCCGTAATGGGGACTTACTCCGCGGCTATCATTTTTGAACATTCCGCAATTTGGTGAAATGCATATCCTCCTTAGCAAAAAGACAACATAATATTGTGTGGCATTGGTAATATTAGGGGGAGAGTTATGGAGAACTTTAGAAATCAATTTCGTAATAAACGTTACATGGCGCACGTCAGCATATTGGGAACAACGCAGCTGCATAAGCGAAATCCCATTACAATAGCCTGTTGGTCCATGGCTTTTCCTGGTTTTGGACATTTGCTCTTAAATAAATATTTGCGCGGATATGCTTTGATTTTGTGGGAGATGTTTATTAACCAGAAAATACATTTAAATTCAGCCATGGTTCATACGTTTAACGGCCAATTCCAGGCAGCCCGAGATGTATTGGATCCTAAATTCATGTCACTTTATATCCCTGTTTACTTATTTGCAATTTATGATAGTTATCGAACTTCTGTTGATATGAACAAAATATATGTACTGGCTCAAAGGGAAAAAGGACACTTTAATGAGTTTAGTATCGGAGCACTGGAGATCAATTACCTCGATAAACGTAAACCATGGCTAGCTGCTGTATGGTCCATGGGCGTTCCCAGCGTTGGCCAGCTGTACCTGCATCGTATTGTGCTGGCAACGTTTATTTTATTAAGTACGATTGTAATCGTATGGCAATCAAATTTAGTCCTGGCGATACATTATTTAATCTTGGGAGACGTGGCTGCCTCCTCAACGGTCGTTGATAAGCAATGGTTATTGTATTTCCCCTCGTATTATTTCTTTACCATTTATGATGCTTACACAAACACCGTAGAAAATAACAAGCTGTTCGATGATACTCAGAAACAATACCTTATAGAAAATTACCAGCCTGTAGGGCATCTCGTTACAATTGGAGAGATCAATAACGATGCAAATTTTCGCCACATTTGAGTATTCAACCCTCCTCGAAATAGCCATAACAGAACTTGAGGAGAAGGGAATAACTGCCGTCTACGCCGTACCGCTTGATTTACGTAAAAAAGAACCGAGACTTCTTGATAATATCCACCGAGCCGATGGACTGTCATTTATCGATAAAGGTATGATTTTTGCTTTTATGCTTGCAACTATCGGTGCTAGTAAAGGCTTCGTTTGGGAAGGAGGGCCAATTATATGGGGGATTGTAGGCGCAATTATAGGATTTCTTATAGGCGTTGCCCTGAGCTGGATCATTTACCTATTGAAACGAAACAAAAAGCAGCTTCAACTTAAAAAGGGTAAAAAGGGCGAAGTTATACTCATTGTTACGTGTGAGGACAACCTGGCATCCGTTGTAGAAGATATACTCTGGGACCATAAAGCTATTGGCTTAGCTAGAACAAGATAAGAAACACGCTGTGCAGCGAAAATTGCTGTCAGCTCTGGGCCACCGATGATATCGCTGGTCTTTTTTTATTTTCGCTTGTGCTCGACGATGGCTGCGATTCGGACCGCCCAACCTCGGCCGATTTCGTAACCCCTCCCGGACTTTCACGTATAGAAATGTAAACATAATCCCTTTCATGGATTGTTGTTTAAAAAAACAGAAGCCGAGGAAATTGTCCTATGAATGAGGAAATTACGCTTCAAGCGGACCTGTGGTATCGGCTGGCCGAGCAAAAGGCGGCTCATTATTTCGCATCGCTTTACGAGCAGGTCAAAGAAAAAAACGATGTATCGCCATTGATAAATGATTTTGAATTGTGGAAAAAAAGCCATATAGGTCGTCGTCATTCGCTACTGTCCATTTTTTCACAAGCCATTCGAAAACCGGATTCCCGGGACTATCACAACTATATACGCTGGCTGAACCAAACGGGCAAACTGGATGGTTTTCTGGATCGAAGCGTCTCCTATATTTACTTGCGGGATCTGGGCAAGTCGCTGAACGATTCCGCTACCCAGACCCGGATTCAGCAGGTAGTCGCTGACGTCAAGAGGTACTTGATCCGTTCCTTGTCGGCAAACGGAGGAGTGGAGCCGGAGTTTATGAGCTTGGCCGGGCTGTACCGCTGGGCTCAGAAAGAAGGGATAGAAACCGCGATCATCTGGGTAATCGACAAGCTCAACTCCGTTTCGGCGCACATTCCGAAGGAAATGAACGCCGAGCACTCGATGCGCAAGCTTATTAAGATCATCACCGGAGTTGTACTGCATGTCATGGAAGAGATGGGCGACCATACGCCGCCTGCGGAGCGTGCGCGCAGACTGGATGAAGCGATCCGGCTCGGGTACTCGTACGGTCTGACTTATCCTTTTATTGACGATTTGCTCGATTCCCCGGTCTTAACCGTTCGAGAGAAAGAACAATACGGCAGCATGATCCGAACCTCTCTGCTGACCGGAACCGTGCCGGAACTCGGGAAATTGGCCGGACCCAACAAGGAGATGATCCGGTACGTGCATGCCGAGCTTCGGGACGCTTACGCTTATATCAAGCGGCTTCAGCGGCCGGAGACGCAGCGCCTGTTTTTCGAACAGTCCTATATATTTTTCCATGCTCAGGATATGGATCGTATCAAAGAGCTTTCGAATCCGAGTTACACGAACGAAGAGCTGTACGTGCCGATCATTTTGAAATCCGCCTTTTCCCGACTGATCGTCCGGTCTGTCATTCATGCCCCTGCGGACGAAGGCTTTGACCAGCGAACCTTTTATTACGGCATCTATAACCAGCTTGCCGACGATTTTGCCGATATGTTTGAAGATATAGAGGCCGGCGCGGTGACACCCTTTACGTATTATTTGACCTATGGCGCCGAGCGGCCGGACTTGATCAATCCCTTTGAGCTGTATTGGGCAGTCATCTCGCATTTGATTCATCAAGTATATGACGCCGATGCCAGAACCCGGGAAGTGATTCTCTCCCGCGTCATCAACGGTTTGAAACGATGCAAGCAGCGTGTAGGCGTAGAAACGTATAACGAAATTTTAAATGCGTTTACCTCCGGAATTCCGGAATTCAATCGTCTAGTCCAACAAATGGTCGAAAGAGCGGACGATGTCGATTTTTTCGACAAGCTGCTCCGCGATCAAATGGTAACTGTTCTGAAAAACGAACGAAGAGAGAAGCAGCAGTTCCTTGATAAGGTTAAAACGGTCCGCCAACAAATCAACAGTTTGCTGCTCCTCCCGAAGCAAGACGGGATGGAGCCAGCGAAGGCGGCGATGATCGACCTCGCCAATTACAGTCTCGAAGGGGGCGGCAAACGACTGCGGCCCATGCTGACCTGGGTCATGGGAGTCGACGAATACGGGCTTCAGCCAGCCGCGATCGCCCCGCTGCTGAGATCGCTGGAATATATGCATACCGCCTCCCTGATCTTCGATGACTTGCCGTCGCAGGATAACGCACCCGTTCGCAGAGGGCGACCGACCTTGCACGAGATGCACGATAGCGCCACTGCGGAATTGACCGGCTTGTATTTGATCCAAAAGGCGATAGAAGAACAGGCTTCCCTGGACGGGTTTGACGCCAAAGTCGTGATGGCCCTGATGCAATATTCGTCCCGAAGGGCGGGGGACATGTGCGCGGGACAGGCGATGGATTTGCAATCCAAAGGAAAAGTGCTGTCGCTGGAGCAACTGAACAGCATCTGTTTTTACAAAACCGGAATCGCTTTTGAAGCGTCGCTCGTTATGCCGGCCATCCTCGCTAAAGCCGAGGCAGCGGACATTGCCGGTTTAACCCAATTTGCCTACCATGCGGGCATTGCCTTTCAGATCAAGGATGACCTGCTTGATACAGAAGGACATCTGCATGTACTTGGAAAGCCCGCCGGCAAAGACATTGAAAACAACACCTCGACTTTCGTGACTGTTCTGGGTCAGGATGGCGCCAAAAAGGAGATGTGGGAGCACTACAGCCTCGCAATGGAGGAGCTGAAAAAGATGCCGCGCACTCCCGTATTTTTGAAACATTTGCTGACTTATATCATACACCGGGATCGTTGACAGTCTGCTGCATGCTGACATACTTTACCGGCGAGCCTGTTCCGTTATCCGGAGCAGGCTCTTTGGCGTGAAAAGTCGCTTATCCTCACATCGCAGGAACAAAACCATATGTCAGGCAATGTACTGCTTTTGTTACAATACAATCGGGACATTGGATGTGTATCGTTCGGCTATTTTTGAACGGGAGGCTATATGAAAAAAAAGCACTTGATCGTACTCACCGCGGGAGCTGTACTGGCTGCTGGAGCGGCAATCGCCGGTCTGCACGGCGATTTGCCCTGGCGAGCATCAAATCAGGAGGTGGAGGAAATGACTCCGGTAAACAATAACGATAATGGCGGGAACCTGGCGGCGCAGCCAGTTGATGAGAGGCTGCTTCAGAATCTGTTCCGTATCTCGTCCGGGCCTGACCAAGGCAAGAAGGTTCCGCTGTACGACGGCACGATCGAAAAGTATAACGGCTATTACTACGCGGCCGGAACCGGTACGTCCGGTACGCTGTACCGGTCCAAGGATATGATTCATTGGGAAGGGCCGGTGCGGTTCATCTCGAGAGACCCCGCTACGCTTCCGAAGTTCGCCGACAAGGATCGCACTTTTACGGAGTACGGCGCTTCAGACTTTTATTATCACAATGGCGTCATGTTCTATGGCTTTAACAGCAACAACCTGATTCACGGAAGACCGGACACGATGCCTACGGATAAGCCTTTGTTTCATCACAGCTTCGAGGAGGAGCAGTTCGATACGGGGATTGACCTGCAGTTTATGGTCGCGCATAACGGGGACTTGCTGTATTTGCGCAAGGCCAATCCCGCAGAATCGAACCCGAATACCGGGGAGCCGTTAGGCGGGAGAGCCGGTGTCTGGCTGTGGAAGGTGCAGTCCTTCTTCAATGAACGGGGGAATCCGGGTCGAGGTCTTGCGAAAGAGCTGCTTCATACACAGCCGGGACATTGGGGCAACATCAATTTCGTTAATTTCGAAGGACCGGAGATGTACTATCATAACGGTCAGTATTATTTGCTCTACGCGGCGAATCAGATGTTTCCGGAAACCGGATTATACGAAACCGGGGCCGCGCAGGCAGCCAATTATGATGATTTCACCAATGCGAACAAATATCCGGGCAAGCTGCTCGCCCGCAATCTCGAACGTCTTCTGCTCTACTATAAGGTGCTGCTGCCGACCTCGGAGCATGGCTCGCAGACGTATACATATACCTATGATCAGCCCGCTGCCGGCTGGGAAGGTGCGGCGTTCGACGATTCGGGCTGGAAGAAAGGGGAAGGCGGCTTCGGCTGGCCGACGCATAACCGGGCCCGGATTCCAAGCATTTATAACGGCGGAGTGACGAATGAAGCTCTAATCTGGGGAGCGCCGAAGGGACCTGCCCATATATGGACGCGACGGACGTTCAAGGTGGACATGGTTCCGGAGAAGGCGGTCCTTCGTCACCGGCTGCAGGGAGAAGGGAACATATATATTAACGGGAAGCGGGTAACGAGCGTGAAGGCTTCCAACCGAGCGTACCAATTCATCGAGATTCCTGCGGGACTGTTGAAGAAGGGCGATAATGTCATCGCCGCCGATGCGGTCAAGCTGGGAACGAATCCGAATCATCTCGATTACGGAGTATTCGATACGAACGGAATGCCCGTTGAGCCGGATATTATCGGTCCTACCCAGCCTAATGTGATTAAGGGGCCGAACGGCTTCGAGACTTGGGCCGTTTACAAAGCGTTCTGGAACAGCGTGAACGGCCAGGGCAAGGACCGGTTGTTTTTCTGGGGTGACGAGATGGTGGCTGACGGCGTAACGTCCGGACAATCTCCGGGCATGCACTTCGATGCGTTCGCGCCTACCTTCGAGGACCGATACGACTCTACGGACAGCCTCGGTCGCTATGAGAATGTTCCGGAGGGCGTCTCTGTTAAGGACGGAGCGCTTCTGCTCGATGCCACTGGACAACAGAAGCAAGTGCTGCTGAAGGGCTACACAGGCGCCAACTTCTTCTTGGAAACGAACATTCGGTTTGACGGTCAAGCCGCAGGCGAGCTTGGTCAGGCCGGCGTTACCGTATGGTATAAGGATGAAGCGAATGTCGTCCGGCTTCTTGTGGATCGCGACAAGAGGCAGCTGATCGTATCCGTTGTATTGGACGGGAAGTCTGAAGTCAAGACGCTTGAGCTTCCGTACACGTTCAAGTTTCTTGAGGAGGACGCACGGGTATCGGACTTCGCGGAGCAGTATCATACGTTGAAGGTGTATAAGAACGGCTCCCGATTGTTCGCCGAGCTGGATCACTACAAGCTCAATAACGACAAACCGGTTCTGGAGGACGAACGGATGGCGGGTCCTGGCCAAGTCGGCTTGGCCGCATCCGGCTCCAAGGTCAGTATGGACAATACCGTACTTACCACCGGATGGAGCGAATACAAGTCATACATGAACGGATGGGACGCTTCGTGGTTGGTAACCGGAGACGGATTAAAGTCGCCTGCGGGCGGGAAGGCGTTGACAGTCAAGGGAGACCGGGTACGCGAGCATGAATTTTCCGTCAATGTAGATTCTGTCAACCTATCCAAGTCGGGAGAAGCGGGCATCGTCGTCGCTTATGTCGATGAGGCTAATTATATCGTCGCTTACACCGATTATGCCGACAAACAGCACGTACTGCGTCAAGTGAAGGACGGCAAGGAAACGGTGCTGGCTAAAGCTCCAACCGCCAGGTATACGATATACGGTCATTCCAACTATGACGGACAGGTTCAGAAGGAGTATGTATACGATGTGCGAGGAGTTGCGCAAATTTCTCAAGCAAAGATGTTGTGGACCGCGGGACCGTTCGACTACTTGAATACAACCTTCCAGCTGCCGGAATCTTCGTCTTCGTCCTTCGGTTTGGACAGCCGAGCGTCGGCGGAAGGGAAGTGGGAGACGCTGCCCGTCGACTACCAAGCGAGAGGCAAAGGCGATTACCACATCGCGGATTTCAAATCGCCTGTTATTGCCAGCCAGCTGCGGCTGCGTGTACCGGCTGTGAATAACCGTCCGTTCTCCCTCGCGCTCCGCGAGGAAATCAGCTCCCGAAATTTTTACAGGACGGTTCGGCTGGACGGACGTCTGTTCGTTTGGGTCAACCATCAGCTCGTATTCAATACGGAAGATCCGTTCGTGAACAAGCCGGCTCAGGCCGGATTGTATACGAACAACATCGAAGCGCTGTTCGATTCCATAACGGCCTTTGGGATCGGCGAGGCTGCCAAGTAATCACGGAGTGAATCTCTGCGAATACGGGATACCTGGAAAGTACAGATAAATAAGAAGCTCAAATGCAAGGGATGAAAGACAATTCGTATTGGTTACGGATATGTCCAAGTTACCCCGCATTTGAGCTTTTTTGTTAGTGGGTATGTGCAATAAGAGAAGAATGTACAAATATTTTATGAGAATATCAATGTCACTTTGATTTCAGACTCTTTATACTTTGAATTGAAAAGGAATTGCAAGCGCTTTATTTCAAGGAGCATTTGCAAACGATTTCTAAACAAGGGGGAATCCGAGATGCACAGAAGATGGTTATGGGGCGCAGCCTCCGTCTTATTCGCGGCAACAGCCATGATGAGCGGCTGCAGCTCTGCCAAACAACAGACATCAGAGAAAGCAGTGGATCAGGCAGCTGCTCCAAAGAAAGATCCGGTGGAGCTTTCACTGCTTATGACAGGCACCGCGACGGACGAGGAATTTGAGAAAGTGTATGGAGCGGTACTCAAGAAGAAGTTCCCGCACGTTACATTCAAGAAAGTAACCGCAGATAACAAAATTGCCCGGATGGAGGAGCTTGTTTCCACCGGTCAGCCCGTGGATCTTATTTTCGCCAGTATCAACTACACAAGTGAGTATATTGTAGGCATGGGGCTCGGCACGGATATAAGCGATCTGATCAAATCATACAAATACGATACATCCGTTCTGGAGCCGTCTACACTTGAAATGCAGAAGCAAATAGCCAATGGAGGCATATACGGCTTGCCGGTCAGCACAACCGCGTTCACCGTCTTTTATAACAAAGACATCTTTGATCGGTTTGGGGTCGGTTATCCGAAAGATGGAATGACTTGGGACGAGATGTATTCATTAGCTCAAAAGGTGACCCGAAATGAGAATGGCAATCAGTACTATGGCTTTCTCATCTCACCGCTGCATTATTTGCTGAGCAATCAGCGCGGATTGCCTATGCTCGATCCCAAAACGCAAGCACCGCTCTTTACAGAAGAAAAGTATAAAGCAATCCTTGAAAATTTGATCCGGTTTTATCAGATCCCCGGAGCGGAAACGAATAAGTATGTATTGACTCGCGACGTTGCGAAAAACGCGATTATGTTTTTCGAGAACAAGAACGTTGCCATGTACGCTTACATGAACGGTCTTCGCCATGAAGAAATGGATAAGATGAACTGGGATATCGTCAGCATGCCTTCGTTCAAGGACAGTCCTGGTGTCGGTACACAGTCTTATCCGGGCTTTGTCTACCTATCCAAAACAAGCAAGCATCGCGAGCAGGCGTTCGAAGTGATGGCGTATCTCACTTCAGAGGAATATCAGCGATATCAAGCCGAAAGCTTGGCGACGTCATCCATATTAAAGAATCCCGACATTATGAAAAACTTCGCCAAAGGGTCGGTTTATGAAAGCTATTATAAAGGAAAAAACATCAAGGCGCTGCTGCCGGAGAAATTTGCCCCGTATTCGCCGAAAGACCAATATACCCGCGTTGTCGAGGCCCCCTTGGCTGAGGCGATGATGAAGGTGGCGAAAAATCAATCCGATATCAACACTGCCCTGCGTCAAACCTCCGAGAAAGCTGTACAGGAAATTAATAAAGTGAAGCAGCAGGAAGGCGCGAAAAATAAATAAAGAGCTGGTAGAACGTTGATGTCTTTAAGCATAGAGCCGGTACGATCTATATCGCCGTCTCGTCCGTCTGCATCTTCGACTTGCGGTATTCGGACGGCGATACGCCCTTCGTCTCCCGGAAAATCCGCGAGAACGTCTTATAGGATCCATAGCCGACTTCCAGCGCGATTTCAGACACGCTCATCTCCGTCGAAACGAGCAGGCTGCACGCATGGCGGATACGAAGATCCTGCAGGAAATGGACGTACGTTTGGCCGGTCGCTTGTTTGATCACTTCACTGACCCGGGAGACGCTTAGCGAGAACTGTTTGGCAATCTCGCCAAGCGTCAAGTCCTCCTGGTAGTTGCCGTTTATATAGTGGATGATCGGCCAGACGGCTCCTGCAGGCTTGGCTGACGCGGGTTCCTCGATCGGTGTTGTTTCATTCCGCCTCCGATAGCGGTCGAACCGGATGAGCAGCTCCTTCAGCTTAACCTGCAAGAAGCTGTTCCGCCATAGGTCGTTACCAGCGCATTCCTCCATCATTTCTTCCAGCAGCTTGTCCGCCCGCGCTTTATCCTCCCCTTCGAATTGAACGTAGGAAGGCAGCTGTTCGGTCCCGCTCACCATGCCGTTCATCAGCCCCTCCTGGTTCGGCTCCATGAGCAGTTCCATGCTGAACCGGCAATTGTACAGGATCAGCTCCGATTCCGGATCGGTAAACAATTCATGAATTTGGTAAGGCAGCAAAAAAGAAAAAGTCCCCGGCTCCATCCGATGCTTTACCCCGTTAATCGTTTCCCAGCCGGTTCCGCTCTTGACATATGAAAATTCCAGGTAATCCTGCCGGTGGGAAGGGTAGCCTCTCTTCAGCCGATTAATTCGGAGCTCGAACCGGAACGGGCTGTCCATCGTAGAAAAGGTTTTCAAATATATCGGGTATTGTGACATGATGACGGGTTCCTTCCGAAGAAATGGGATATTTATCGAAAAAAACGGAACGCTTTTCTCCTTCGTTTATTTTACCATAAATAGAGGAATAGCGTGCTCATAACAAGGGAGGCCCAATGTTCATGGCAAACAATGAGAAAGTGAAAATCGGCATCATCGGCGCAGGCAATATCGGCGGCGTTCACATGAAGGAATTTTCCAAGCTGGCGGGTGATTGTGTCATCACTTCGGTCTACGACGCTTATGCACCTATGGCGGAGTCGCGCGCGAAGGAGTTCGGCATCGCGACGGTGGCTAAATCTCCAGAAGAGCTTATTCATAGCAAGGATGTAGACGCGGTAATTATCGGGGTGCCTAATCAATTCCATGCCCCGCTGGCTATTCAAGCGTTAGAAGCGAACAAGCATGTGCTGCTGGAGAAACCGATGGGGATCAGCGCGGACGCGGCAAGAGAAATTTATTCAGCCAGCCAACGATCCGATAAAGTGCTGATGGTGTCCCACCAAATGAGGTTTCAATCGGTAGCGCAGCAAATTAAGGATCAGGTTGTGGCCGGCGAGCTCGGACGCATCTATACAGCGAAGACCGGCTGGTTCCGCCGCAAGGGCATCCCGGGCTGGGGGACCTGGTTTACGCGCATGAATCAGTCCGGCGGCGGCCCTTTGATCGATATCGGCGTTCACATGCTCGACCTTGCCTTGTATTTGATGGGTAATCCGAAGCCGGTGTCCGTCTATGGCGCCACTTACGCTGAGTTCGGCCCGCGGCGCAAAGGGATCGGCACGTGGGGAACGCCGAACTGGGACGGCATCTACGACGTGGAAGATTTGGCGACCGCGCTGATCAAGATGGAAGACGGCAGCACGTTGTCGCTCGAAGTAAGCTGGGCGGTACATATGGATACGGACAATACGCCGTTCATTCATCTGATGGGTACGGAAGGCGGCGCTGCCTATCGAGGCAACAAAGGCAAGCTGCTGACCGAAAAATTCAATCGTCCGATCGAGACGGAGATTAGCAAGCCGGAGAATGACGAAGGTGAGCGCGTACGCCTCAGCCGTCACTTCCTGCAGTGCGTCAGAGAAGGCAAGCAGCCGATCAGCTCGGCGCTGACAGGGTTGACGAACAACCTTGTGCTCGATGCCATCTACGAATCTTCCAAATCCGGCAACGAAGTCAAGTTGAACTGGAATCTGTAAATTCAAACCATATTATAGAAGAAAGCGGGAACGGAACATGTTGAGAGGATTAACGCGCGCCGGAATGGGCGATATCGAAAGCGATGAGCAGCTAATAGAGCTTGCCGGCCAATATGGCTTTCAGGCTGTGGATGTGGACGTCAGAGGGCTTGTCGAACGCAGCTCCGCAGAGAAGGTGAAGGAGCTTCTGGAGCGGAACGGCCTCGTCATCGGCAATTTCGGCTTCGGTGTCGAGTGGAGAACGTCGGAGGAGAAGTTCCGTGAAGGACTGAGCAGGCTGGCTCAAACGGCTGCAGCGGCTCAAGCGGTCGGCGCAAAGAACTGCTGCACGTATATTCTGCCTTCTACCGATCAAAAGGCTGCACACTTCATGGCGCTCGCGACACGCCGCCTGCGTACGTGCGCGCAAATTTTGGACGCGTTCGGTCTGCGTCTTGGCCTGGAATTCGTAGGCCCTCACCATTTGCGGACCAAATGGGCGAATCCGTTCATCTGGACGGTGGACGAGACGCTCGACTGGATCGATGCCATTGGACAAAAGAACGTAGGGCTGCTGTACGATTCGTTCCACTGGTATACGAACGGCCTGACGGTAGCGGATATCGAGAAGCTGGATGTCAGCCAGATCGTTCATGTGCATATTAACGATGCGCCGGATGTACCGATGGAGGAAGCACTCGACAACGGCCGCGTCTATCCCGGTGAAGGTGTGATCGATTTGACCGGCTTCCTGCGCGGTCTACAGAACATCGGCTACAAAGGAGCCATCTCCCAAGAAATTTTGGCGCAGAAGAAGCCGACGGACGCCCCGGAGATTCTCGCACAGCACTCCAAAGCTTGCTTCGACAAAGTGTTCGGAACGGTTGGGCTGTAATCGTAACCAAAGGAAGGGGTGGAGAAATGTGACCTTGCAGGCGCAAAGACTTGAATTTGAAGCGGCAAAAAAGATCTATGAGAGTGCGACCGTTGTATTCCATGGCGTCGACGGTTTCGATGTCTACAATATTTCGATTCCGTTCCTATGGGACGGGAAGCGCTATTTGTTCGGGCGGGTAGAACGCCGAGACGAATGGGCCCGCTCTTGGGTCCGCCTGTTCGAGGAGACGGGACAGGATGAATGGACCGTGGTAAAGGATAGCATGATCTATACACTGGAGGACCCTTACATCACGGTGATCGGTGATGAGCTTGTCATGGGCGGGACTCATGTGCAATACGAACGCGGAAAATACAGCACGTTTTTCGGCTATTTCTTCCGGGGTACCGACCTCCACGATTTGTATTACTTCACTACCGGACCTAACAAAATGAAGGATATTCGCCTTGTTCCGTTGTCCGATGGCAAGATTGGCGTCTTCTCGCGCCCGCGCAGTGCGGAGATGAGAGGCAAATACGGGAGCGAGTCCATGATCGGCTTCACGGTCGTTGACACACTGGAAGAGTTGACTGCGGACGTCATCGAGAACGCACCGTACATTTACGGCATCTTCGGGGAAGGCGAATGGGGAGGCGTTAATCAGGCTTATTTGCTCGACAGCGGCAAAATCGGCGTCATTGGCCACATTAGCTACCGGGATACGGATGAGCGCGGAGGGGAAGTGAAGGTGTACCTGAACATGGCTTTCGTCTTCGATCCAATCACCCGAGAGTCCTCGAACCTTCATTTGATCGGAAGTCGTCCCTGCTACCCGCCGGGACCTGCCAAGACACCGCATTTGGTGGACTGCGTCTTTACTTCGGGCATTGTGATGCGTCCGGATGGCAAGGCCGATCTTTACAGCGGCATTGGCGATTGCCAGACGGGGCGTATTACGATCGACTATCCGTTCGAGGGACATGGGCGTATGGTTTAAAGGAAGAAGATGAGCGGGCTGCGAACCGGCTCGGGAGCAGGCTCAGCAGCCAAGCCATCATTTGAGATCGGCCGGGGCTTCCGAAGCAAGCACGCCTCTGCCGAAGAAGAAGCAGATGACGACGCCGGCAATGGCGAAGACAAGAGCCAGCCCGAACTGATGATGGAAGGCGTTCGTCAGGACGCCCGTCACCGTTTCCCTTAGCTCAGGCGTCCATTCCGATACATTCAGATCGTTCAGATTGATATTTGCGTTGCCGCCGGGAACAATATCCTTCAGCGCGGTCAAGCCGCTCTTCAGCCGCCCGGCGAGCAGACTGCCGAAGGCGCTCATGCCGATGCTGGCGCCCATCGTCTGAAACAGCTGCACGGTGGATTGCGCGATGCCCCGGTCCGCTTCCTCCGCGGATTCCTGAATGAGCAGAGTCTCCCCGGCCATCAAGGTTCCTGTGCCGATGCCCATGATGAAGAAGCAGAGGGCGGGATAGAGGAAGCTTTGGCCCGAATGGATCCGGAGGGCCAGCAGTAGTCCTGCAACCGGGAACAGGAACGAACCGATGAACAGCGTACGATAGGGGATGCGGGAAATCAGGAAGCCGCACGCCAGCCTGAACGGGAGGGCGCCGGCCATTAACATCAGCGTGAAGTAGCCGGATACCGTTGCCGAGAAGCCCATGGCGATCTGGGCGTAATACGGGAAGGAGGACGCAGTTCCCATCATGCCGCACATCACCGTGAACATCAGCAGGGCCATGACGACGATGTTGCGGTTCCGTAAGAGGCGCAGCGGAATGATGGGCTCCGCGGCCCGGCGTTCGATGAGTACGAACAGAACCAGCAGGACAGCGGAAGCGCCGAGCAGCGCCAGCACCGGAAGAGAGGTCCAAGCCAAGCCTTTGTTCTCGATCAGCACGGGAGCCAGCAGCAGGGATAAGATGGATCCCATCAGAGTCAGCGCTCCGGCGTAATCCACTGAACGCGATTCACGGTGTTTCTCTTCATGCAGACCCAGGAGCATCAGAAGGGCAGCCAGCGAGCTGACGGGAAGATTGATCAGGAACACCCAGTGCCAGCTCATATGATCCGCCACATAGCCGCCGATCATCGGGCCGACCAGTTGGGGCAGAATCATCATAATGCCGAACAACCCCTGCAGCTTGACGCGCTGCTCTAACGTAAAGGTTTCTCCGAAAATGACCATGGCCAGCGGCATCAGGCCGCCTGCTCCGACTCCCTGGATGCCTCGGCCTAGTAGCAAGAGTTCCATCGTAGAGGCGGAGCCGCTCACAAGAGAGCCGAGAATAAAGAGAGCGATACTGATCAGATATAGCCATTTACGTCCGAAGATGTCGGACAGCTTGCCCAAGATGGGCATGCAGGCGGTCATCGTCAGCATGTAGATGCCGGCTACCCAGCCGTATAGCGTCATGTCGTGCAGATCCCGGATAATGGTAGGCATTGCTGTCGAAATTACCGTCTCATCCAGTCCCGAAAAGATCATGCCGATCATAAGGGCGATAAAAACCATCATCTTGTTGGTTTGCTTCAAGGGGAATCCCTCCGTTATGATTGTCTAACAGTGTTAGTTTGAACCTTACAGTGTTAGATGGTATCATGAACCTATGAACCTGTAAAGGATAAACTTACACTGTTAGATACAAGGGCGGATACCGATGAAAAAGCAGCAGCCTCCAATTTCGGAGGATAAGATCTTGGAAGCGTCGTGGGAGCTTCTGGGGGAAGAAGGCATCGAGAAGTTCAGCATGAGACGATTGGCCGACCGGCTGGGGATTCAGGCTCCCTCTTTGTACTGGTATTTCAAGAGCAAGCAGAATCTGTACCAGCGTCTGGCCAACCAGGTATCGAGGATCATTCTGGAGGCGTTCCATTCCGAGGGGGACTGGAAGGCGCAGCTGACGGGGCTTGCGTTAACGGTACGGCGTGTGCTCTGCCGGTACCCTTGCTCCACACAGCTCATGATGCTGACGCTGCCCCTCGAGCCGGATATCGTGCGGTTCACCAACCGTATGCTTCTCTGCTTGGAATCGACACCACTTGAGCAAGAGCAGAAATTACAAGCGGTGTTTACGCTTACGAACTATGTCTTGGGATTCGTGTTGGACGCGGACCAGGATCAGCGCAATATGTCCGATACCCTTAAGGACAAGGGCGTGCATCCGGGTGAGGAGATCATCCGCCTTCTGGATTCCATGAGCGAGTCGGAAGCGGGATTGTTTCGGGGGATGTTCAAGCGCGGGCTGTTCGAGCTGATGGGGACTGACGAAGCGTTTGAATTCGGCTTGAAGCTGATTCTGCTCGGAATTGAGCAGGTGATACAGGAGCAGGAGAAGTAAAGTGTAAAAAACGCTCATCTCGTAGAGCAGATAAACCCGCTCTGGCCGGCAGCCGGAGCGGGTTGTTTGCTGACGTGTTCTTTCCATAGATAGGCGATCCCGTCAACATTTGGTATGATAGGGTAGATTCTGTTTTTTTATCATTTACCAATTCGACCCAGCGGGGAGGACCTTCATGATGTCAAGAACGTTTCGCAATCCGTTATTGGAAAAAGGCGCGGATCCGTGGATTTACCGGCATACGGACGGATTTTATTATTTTACGGTGACGCGGGGCAACCGGATCGATATGTGGAAATCGCCTACGATCAGCGGGATTGCCGACACAACGCCGCAAACCGTATGGCGGGCTCCCGAAACCGGGCCGAACTGCAAAAACATTTGGGCGCCGGAAATTCATTTCATCCAGGGGAAATGGTACATCTATTATACGGCTAATGACGGTCAAGGCGGCAAGCCTGGCGACCAGACGCGCCGATGCTATGCGCTGGAGAACGCGTCCGCCGATCCGCTCAGCGGCGAATGGGTGGACAAGGGGCAGATCCGCACGGCGATCGCCGGACTGGACGGTACGGTGCTGCAGCACCGGGACGAGCTGTATTTTGTTTATTCCGGGTATGGGAGTTTTCCGGATTACGGGTCAGCGCTCTATATGGTGAGAATGAGCGATCCTTGGACGACGATCGGCGATGAGGTGCTGCTGTCTGCGCCGACAGAGGCGTGGGAGAAGCAGGGCGGCATGGCGATTAACGAAGGACCGATATTCCTGAAGCGGAACGGCAAGTTGTTCCTCATTTTCTCGGCAAGCGCATGCTGGTCGGACGATTATGCGCTCGGTATGCTGACTGCTTCTGAGTCGGACGACATCATGAACCCAGCCAGCTGGATCAAGCACGATGGTCCTGTCTTCGCCAAAAGCGTAGAGAACCAAGCCTTCGGCCCGGGGCATAACGGCTTCACCGTATCGCCGGACGGCACAGAGGACTGGATTCTGTACCACGCGATTCCGGAATCGAACGGTGGGGCGAGCCGCCGGTGCGCTTGCGCGCAGAAGTTCGGATGGCATGCCGACGGCACACCGGACTTCGGTGTTCCCGCTCCCATCGGCAGTGATATCCCGGTGCCTTCAGGGGAATGAACAGGTTGAGGCGGCATCATCAACGCATTCGAGAAAGCTTGAGAAATCAAGCTTTTTTGTTTTTTTCTGAGATTTCTGTCGTAGCAGGACGCACAAATAAGGAGACATTGTAGTCAACGTCGCCATGTCAGGAGCAAATGCGGCCGCTCCGCGATGGTTTTTAATTTTAATAGAGTGTAGTATTTTCAATGCTGTTTGTTGTATATTACGGTTATTGGAAATATTTATCGTTCAGGGTTGGTGAGGAGAAGCAATGAGTGATAAATCTAGTGGTTGGGGAGGATGCTTAGGTTGGATCATTATGTTAGTGATTTTACAAGCGATCGGCCAATGGTTTACGGGCGGCGGGTGGAAAATTGTCTTAACATTTTTTCTAGTTGTCGCGGGGGCTTGGATCATTTACAGCGTCATGAAATACAAACAAGGTACGAATATACGTGAAGCTGAGCTTGAACAGCAGAAACAAATCAAGTTTGAGGGAATGGAAAGAGCCGTATTGAAATTAGCGGCTCAAAACGAAGGTTATGTGACAGCTGTAGATATTGCGATGACGACAAATTTATCTTTGGACGAAGCGCGTGAACTGCTGGACCAGCTGCATAAAAAAAGCTACGCGGCCCTGCGGGTTGCAGAGAACGGTTCATTTGTTTATTATTTTGATGGTTTTTTGAATCAAAAACAGAAAAAAGAAGCGGAGAAAGTGTAAAGCCGAATAGCGAGCTCAATCACAGACACGGGTATGACATAGCGTCCTCCCTGGGTCCAATAAAGTAAGATAACGTTCCAGGATCCTGCTGAAACGGCATAAAGACGATCATTTTCCAACGATGTGGATCATGATCGTTTTTCTTTTTTGAAGAAATGTTGACTGGAAGTAAAATATTTTGTAGTGCGTGATCAAAAATTAGTAATTTTTTACCAATGTTTATTGTGTATACTGGTTTCCAACCGCCATTCATGCCATTCCAACAGTACGGTGGTGCGAATCCGCAATAAAATGAATGCGGTTACAAGAAAGGGGGAGGGGACTCGAGCTGACTACGATTGGCCTTTATCCATATTGGGAAAAGTGAGGTATCGACATGTTAAAAGTTCTTGCCCGGCAAATCGTATTGCTTTCGACGGTGTTATTCTTGTTGGTTCTATTCCCTCAATCCTCCGGTGCTACCTCGGAGCATGATTCCGAGTCCGGAGATGCGTATTTAATGGCTTACTTCCGTTCCGGACCAGGTCAGACGGATATGAAAAGGCAGCTCCATTATGCGTACAGCAGAGACGGCATGCACTGGTACGAGCTGAACAACAATAACTATATATGGAAACCTCTTGTCGGAGGTCAAATTGTTCGCGATCCGTTTTTGAACAAAGGGCCTGACGGAACTTGGCATTTGGTCTATACGACCGGCGGTGGCCAGGTGGGCATTGGGCATGCTTCGTCTACTGATCTAATTTCATGGGGAAACGGCGAAATCATCCCGGTCATGCAAAACTACAGCGGCGTCGTCAACGCATGGGCGCCGGAATGGACCTACGACGATACGATAGGGCAATACCGGCTCTATTGGGCGTCGACACTGAACAGGCCGTCTGCGGACCGAAACAAGCATTACACGGCCAAGACAGCAGACTGGACTACATTTTCAAATGCGAGCCTGTGGTTCGATCCCGGCATTATATCGGCCATTGATGCCAATATCGCCCAATATAACGGAACCTACTATATGTACTATAAAGATGATACGTACACTTATGATAGCGATCCGAACACCTATGCGGCAACCAAACAGGTTTCTTCGGGAAGCTTGGCCGGATCTTATTCGAATATATCCGGGTACTTGACTCCGCCGCAGACAGAAGCGCCCGAGGTGTTCAAGGATCTTCGGGAAGATAAGCATTACATGATCTACGATTACTGGGCTCAAGGCAAATACGGGATCAAGCAAACGACGAATATAACCGACCCGTCGGCGTGGTCGAGCGAATTATCCGCCAGCAGCGTCAGGTTCCCTTACCAGACAAGACATGCAAGTGTGACCAAGCTGAAGGAATCGGAGCTGTGGAGCTTGCTTGATCGCTATTCGCTGGAAGCCCATTACAAATTCGAGGAAACGAACGGTACCTCTGCTGCCGACGCATCCGTCAACGGGCATACGGCAACCGTGTTCGGGGGAGCCGCCTGGACAGCAGGCGGACTGGCTGGCCGTGGACTGGAGCTCGACGGTGTGGACGATTATGTCGAGCTTGCTGACAATTCGTCGAGCACAGGCTTCATGCACGATGCCTTCAAACTTCGATCGGTTTCGATGTGGTTCAAAGCGGATGCCACCGGAGGCAACAAGGTGCTTTATGAGGAGGGTGGCAATGTTTCCGGATTCGGCGTAAAAATCGAAAACGGTGTGCTGAAGGCGGCTGTAAGGGAAGGCAGCTCGCAAACGACAGTAAGCACTGCTTTCACCGATACCTCGTCCTGGCATCATACGGCAGCTGTCTTCAACGAAGGGAAGCTTAGTCTGTATCTCGATGGCAAGCTTGTGCAAACAGTGACGGCAAGCTATACGAGCATCGGTGCTCACGGCGATTCGGCCGCCGTCGGAAGGCGCAGCGGATTGGACGCCTTCGGCGGATCGGGTTCGGGAGATTACTTCGACGGGAAGGTTGACGACATTCGAATTTTTACCGTTCCGCTTCAGCCGGAGGATGTCTCTTACTTGGTTACGAGCGCAGGGCTGCAGGCTTACTACAAGCTGGATGAAACGAGCGGGAGCGCTGCCGCCGACAATACGATAAACCATCATTCGGTGACGGTGGCGGGCGGTGCGGCCTGGACGGCGAGCGGGAGAGTCGGCGGCGCGCTGCAATTCGACGGCATAGATGATTATGCGGAGCTGGCGGACAACTCCAGCAGTACGGGCTTTATGCATGATCCGTTTCAAATGCGATCGATATCCATGTGGGTGAGACCGGTATCGACGAACGGTACCCAGGTGCTTTACGATGAAGGAGGCAGCACTTCGGGACTAAGCGTCATGATTGAGAACGGGAGCTTAAAGGCAGCGGTCAGGGCAGGTGGTGCGCCAACGACCGTAAGCGCGAATTTTTCCGATGTCGCATCGTCCTGGCATCACATCGCGGTCGTGTTCGATAAGGGATCGCTCAGTCTGTACTTGGACGGAATCCTTCAACAATCGGCAACGGCAAGCTTCAACACCGTCAGCGCTCACGGAGATTCCGCTGCGCTGGGCAGGCGTTCCGATTCGGATGCCTTCGGCGTCTCCGGCAGCGGCGCGTACTTTGCCGGCAAGATCGACGAATTTCGCGTGTATGCCGTACCTTTACAACTCGCCGATGTGCTCAATCTGAACAGGTACAACCATTTGCAGGCTTATTACAGACTGGGCGAAACGAGCGGTACGAAAGCGGCCGACGCATCCGGCAGCGGCAATCCCGGCAAGCTGTACGGCGGAGCGGCATGGACTTCGTCCGGCAAGATCGGCGGTGCGCTGGATCTGGACGGGGCGGACGATTACGTATTCCTCGCCGACAATCACACCGTATCCGGCTTCATGCACAATGCCTTCAATAAACGTTCGGTAACGATGTGGATTAAGGCCGACACCACAAACGGTACTAACGTGTTATACGATCAAGGCGGAAGCGCATCCGGTATGGCCATTCGAATCGAAAATGGGAATTTGAAAGCCGCCGTCAGGGAGAACAGTGTCCAGACTACCGTGACGACTCCATTGACGGATACCGCTTCCTGGCATCATGTAGCTGTCGTATTCAACGAAGGCGTGATCAGCCTGTATCTTGACGGACAGCTCAAACATTCGTCTACCGCAAGCTATTCCCGTGTCAGCATGCATCCCGATTTCGGCGCTTTAGGAAGGCGCAGCGGTCTGGATGCCTTCGGCGGATCGGGCAGCGGCGATTATTTTAACGGGAAAATCGACGAAGTCCGGATCTATAACATACCTTTGGAGGCTGGAGACATTTCGTATTTGGCATCAGGTCATTAAAAGAGCAATGCGTTCGAAGTGCACTCCGTAAGGGGGTGCTTTTCGGACGTTGATGTCCCTATTGCATAGTATTTATTCCATTTTTAATATTACTAACGCAGGTTGAGCGAATTATGATAGAGATAAGTGATTTGAACAGACCGTCGGGTGGTGAAGCCGTGAGCCGTAATTCAGCGAACTATAGTTCATAAAAAGAGGAACGTATGCAATAATTATTGAATTAAATACTGCATAAATGTAAAGTTATACTCAAAGGAGAGAACACCCGTATGTCAACCCAATCTGGCTATTACAAAAACCCGCTTCCCATCCAAAAAATTGGCGATCCGTATATTTTGAAGGCATCCGACGGCAAGTATTATTGTTATCCGACGTCGGCCATCGAGCAGGGCTTCAAAGCATGGTCCTCGGACGATCTGGTTCATTGGCAAGAGGAAGGGTTTGTATATGAGAAAAACGAACAATCTTGGGGTTTTAGGCAATTTTGGGCACCTGAGGTCGTAGAGCGCGACGGTAAATTTTATATGTACTATACGGCTCGATGGAAAGAAAAGGACAGCCTGCGAATCGGTGTCGCGGTCGCGGACCGGCCGGCGGGTCCATTCATCGATGTGTACGACCAACCGATGTTCGATTTCGGTTATGCGGCGATTGACGCCAATATTTTGTTCGACGACAGCGGTAAAATGTACATGTACTATTCCAGAGACTGCTCGGAAAATATCGTGAACGGCCGTCATGAAAGCCATTTATACGGTATCGAGCTGGGAGACGACATGATTACCGTCACGGGAGACGCCGTTTGCTTGACCAAGCCGGACCAGGAGTGGGAGATGAAATCTCTCGATCGAGGGTATCTATGGAATGAGGGACCTTTCGTACTGAAGAGAAACGGAACGTACTATCTGACCTATTCCGCTAACTACTTCGGCGACCGCCATTATTCGGTCGGCTATGCGGTTTCCGAGAAGCCGCTGGGGCCTTATAGCAAATATGAAAACAATCCTGTTCTTACGAGCCAGAGCGATGATATATCCGGACCGGGCCACCATAGCATTATTGCTTCGCCCGACGGGACCGAGTTATTCATGGTGTATCACACCCACACGGATCCGGCCCAAGGCGGCGGCAACCGCCAAGTGTGCATGGACCGGATGGGTTTCCGGGAGGACGGCACCATTTATGTGGAGGGTCCAACCCTTACCGAACAGGCGATCCCTTCGAACGGCCGGAAGTGATGGCAGCCGCCTTTGGCGGGCTGGGGGTGTATATCAGACCGCCCAAAGCAAGAGATGACGGGTACTTGGCGCAGGGCCAATAAACTGGAATTGGTTGTGGTGCAAACATGTTAAAGAGGAAATGGTTCGTATTTTTGGTGCTTCTTCCCGCAATGATTTCTATCGTCTTAGCCGGCTGTATCAACAACGGAGACAGGGGAGCGGATGCGGGGCAAGCTTCCGGTTTGCGGCCGGAAGAAGCCTCCGGCAGTCCCGCCTACTTGATGGCTTACTTTCGGTCAGGGCCGAATCAAACACAGATGGACCTGCGGCTGCATTATGCTTTCAGCCGCGACGGACTTCATTGGTATGAACTGAACGACAACAAGGCGGTTTGGAAGACCTCTGTCGGTGGCGGCATCATTCGAGATCCCTTTCTAAGTAAAGGACCTGACGGATCTTATCATTTGGTGCACACGATGAATTCATCTGCGGGGTCCGTTCATAAAGGCAAACAACTCGGTTATGCCAAGTCAAACGATTTGATTACGTTTACAAATGCAAAAGCTATAAATGTGATGGAGAACTTCCCGAATTCGACCAACGTGTGGGCGCCGGAGTGGAATTGGGATGCCGCGACCAGCCGTTATATGGTTCATTGGTCCTCCACGCTTGATTCGAAGGTGGCGGATAATAACCGGATATATAAAGCGTATACAACGGATTGGGAAACCTTCACACCGGCTGAGCTGTTGTTTGATCCGGGCTACAGCGTTATAGATTCGCACATTGCATCCCATGAAGGCAAATACTATCAGTTCTTTAAGGACGAGAACCTTCGGCCGATGAGGAACCGGTTTGCGGTATCCGATCAGCTTGACGGCGGGTACGGCGATACGAGCCCGCAGATCACTCCGAATGTGACGGAAGCGGTGGAAACGCTGAAATTAACTGGACAGCAGAAGTGGTATCTTTATTACGACTACTGGGCCGACGGCAAATTCGGCATAAAAGAATCGAACGATATGATCCACTGGTCGTCTGAGCTGCCGAAGTCGTCTTACCGGTTTCCGTTCCAACGCAGACATGCCACGTTCTTGCCCATTACGGAGGAAGAGTTGTCTAAGCTCATCCAGCATTTTTCTGTGGTAGCCCGTTATGGCAAGGAGGAAACCGGGCCACTGCAATTCGACGGGAAAAAGACTGACGTTCGGTTTACAGAGAGCAAAATAAGTGATCCGTTCGCGCTTCGAACGGTATCGATGAGAGTGAACGCGAAGGGAGTAAGAAAAACACAAGTACTCTACGACGAAGGTGAAGCGGGCAGCGGGCTTGCCATCAAGCTGGAGAACGGACAGTTGAAAGCGTCAGTGGCTGAAGGAGGCGTGCAGGCTGCAGTTTCCGCCGAGTTCAAGCAGACCGGTGTATGGCGGCATGTGGCGGTCGTATTTGCTGAAGGCGCATTCAAGCTGTACCTAGACGGCCAATTAGTGAATGAAACGACAGCAGGCTTTACTAAAGTCGGCGTTCGCGACAAGCAAGGGGGTCTCGGACGGCGGTTCTCCGAAGATGCGTTCGGCGACAAAGGGGATGGCGCCTATTTCGAAGGCATGCTGGACGCGGTTACAATTTACAATACACCACTGCAGGATGCGGATGTGCGGTTCCTCTTCCATCATCCGGGCAATAAATAAAATAAAAAAAAATGGGAAGGTGTTCAAAATGAAAAAGGGATGGTTGGCAGTTCAAAGTTTCATGGTATTGACGATGGTAACGGCATGCGGTTCTCCCGGGACGAAGCCGGAAAACACGGCGGGAGAAAAATCGGGAGAGAAAACCGAAACCGCCTTCAAAATTGATCCAGCCGCATTGAAAGTGTTCATCGAGATCCCGGGAATGACCGACGAGGAATGGAATAAGTACATTACGGTTCCGGTGCAGAAGAAGTATCCCCAAATCTCCTTCGAGATTGTAAGACCTGGACAAGGGCAAACCTTAAACGACCTTATAACGGCAGGGAATACACCCGATTTGATATACGGGGGACCGGCGCAAAGCGGGAGAGTCGACTTGCAGTATCCGCTCGATCTGAGAGAACAGTTCAAGAAGCATCATATCGACATCTCGACAATAAATCCGGTTCTCATGGACTCGATCAAGCAGCTTGGCGACAATAGACAAATATACGGGGTACCGTTTACACAGAATGCGTTCGCCTTATGGTATAACAAAGCGATTTTCGATAAATTCGGAGTCCCTTATCCGACGGATGGAATGACCTGGGATCAAGCGGCCGAGCTGGCCAAGAAGGTATCCAGCAATGTAGATGGAGTCAACTATCTCGGACTTTATGTTACGCACGGAGGCATTACGACATTCGCTTCTCCGCTTTCGATCAATTTAGTCGATAAGAAAACGCAGCAAGCGAACGTTCCGGACGTTTGGAAAACGATGTTCGAAAGAGCGATGAATATTTACAATATTCCAAACAACAAACCGAAAGCCGTAGGGCTCGACACGATCAATGCCTTTATTAAAGACCAGAATATTGCCATGGCGGCCTATTACTCCATCGGCATGTTCAGTTTCCTTCCGCAAGCGAACGGGCTGGATTGGGATGTTGTGCAGCTGCCGTCCCACCCGGAAGCTCCGAATAAGTATCTTCAGGCCGACTTCCATCAACTCCTTGTCAGCAGTACGAGCAAACATACCGATGCGGCCATGGAAGTGCTGAAGATTGCGCTCTCCGAGGAGGTTCAAACAATCGCTTCGCGCAACGGAAAACTGACGGTATTGAATAATGCCCAGGTGAAGGACCAGTGGGCAGCCGATCTGGAATTCGCCAAAGGGAAAAATCTAAAAGGCATATTCAAGAGCGAACCGTCCACATTGATTGAGCAATCCAAGTATAACGGTCCGGTGGATGCTGCGATCAGGAAAGCATTCGTGTCAGTATTCGAGGAAAAAGCCGACATGAATACAGCGTTAAGAACGGCGAAAGAAGAAGCCGACAAGAAAATCGCAGAACTCAAGATGGCAGAAAAGTAAAAGAAGATAGATCAATGAGGAGACTAGCCTGATGGACAACTTTCTTCCGAATCCCCCGCATCCTGAAACGGAGTGGTCGGCATGCACCTTATATTCTGAGAACGCGATGACGATTCAAGCTGCGCTGGATGTCCCTTTGACGGACGCCAGCGTGTGCCTTGGACCTGACGGCTGGTACTATATGACCGGTACGGTGCGTTCAACACAGGAGAAATCCGTCCATGCAGGTATCCCGCTCTGGAAATCCCGCAATTTGAAGGAATGGCAGCAAGTGCCGGCGGTACGGAGCCATTCCCGCGAAGCGGCCGCGGCATCAAGTCCGGAGATTCATTATTTGCGCGGAACCTTCTGGATCACTTATTCGCTGGAGCAAGGTGGAACCGGATTGCTAAAGAGCGTCACCGGAAGTATCGAAGGGCCTTATGATGAACTCGGCATGATGACCTCGGATGGTACGGATGCTTCTATATTTGAAGATGACGACGGCGCAGTGTACTGGTTGTACCAAGACGGAAACATCGCCAGAATGAAGGACGATCTGTCGGGGTTAGCCGAGGAGCCGCGCTTGCTGGAAGCAGCGGCCTGGAAAAAGTGGATCCGCTCCGATAAGGCATCGCTTACCAAGGACTTGCGAATCGGAACGCACGGGGCTTTTATGAAGAAAATCGATGGACTGTACTACTTGTTCTGCGCAGAGCCGTTCAACCGGATGGGATGCGAAGGCACCGATACCTTCGTTGCTGTCAGCAGCCATATATACGGTCCTTACAGCAGGCGCTACCTTGTTATTCCGCATGGTGGCCAGGCGACCGTATTTGCCGGAAACGATGGGACGATCTATGCCGCTTTCTCGGGCTGCGGCGCTTATTCACCGGTTCGGAGCCGTCCCGCCATTCTCCCGTTGGAGCTGGCCGGACGCGGCTTCATTCGGCCGGACCGGGGATTCATCCTTGAAGAAGGAGCGGTCGCAGGCCTGCAGCCACTCGGACAATTTCCGCTTCGCGATCCTCATGTCTATACGGGACCCGATGGGACGTATTACTTAACGGGCACTTCCGACCGGCCGCACACCGACTTTTGGAACGGCAATGACGAGCTCCATATATGGAGCTCAGGCGATCTGAAGGAATGGAAGCATCTGGTCAAAGCGTGGGATTTGCACATCGACGGCACGTGGCAAAACCATATTTATGATTCGCCTTGTTTATGGGCTCCCGAAATCATATATGTTCACGACACGTTTTGGCTGACCTATTCTTTGAAGGGCGGAAGCACCGGGCTGCTGAAGAGCGTTTCCGGGAAAGCGGAGGGTCCGTATATCGATATGGGCAGAATGACGAACACGGACATTGATTCCAGCCTCTTTCAAGACGATGACGGCACAGTGTACTTCGTATGGCAAAATGGAAAAATCGCGAGGATGAAGCACAATATGACCGGTTTTGCGGAGGATTCCCGTCAACTGCTGGATGCAGATGGAATCCCGGTTGGTTATGAAGGGGCTTTTATCGTCAAATATAAGGGCAAGTATATCCTTGGGGCGGCCGAATGGCATGGCGATGAACGGGTCGACGGCACTTACGACTTGATGTACGCCGTATCGGATCATATTTACGGTCCGTACAGCCACCGCCATGTAGCTGTTCCGCATGGAGGACACGGGACGATGTTTGTAGACCGCGACGGCCGGCTAATGTGCACCTTGTTCGGCAACGACCGGACGGCCCCGTTCCGGGCGAGGCTGGGGATTGTCGCATTGCATATGGATATCGAAGCGGATCATGTCATCATTCGTCCGGATGAAGCAGTCCGGTTGGGAGGGAATGCTAGAACATGAACAAACAGCAACTCATGGCGAGCGGCAATCCTGCGTACCTCATGGCTTATTTCCGTTCCGGCCCGAAGCAGACGGACATGACGCGCAAGCTTCATTATGCATTCAGTCGCGACGGGCTTCATTGGTACGAATTGAATGACAACAAGGCGGTATGGGCCACTCCTGTGGGAGGAGGGATCATCCGCGACCCTTTTATCAATAAAGGACCTGACGGCTTTTACCATTTAGTCCATACGATGCATTCGTCTCCGGATTCGCGTTATAAAGGCAAACAGATCGGCTATGCCCGGTCGAAGGATTTGATCTCCTTTACCGACGCCAAGGCACTGACGGTGATGGGGAATTTCCCTGAAACGGTGAACAGCTGGGCGCCGGAATGGAACTGGGATGAGGAAACGGGCCGGTACATGATCCACTGGTCGTCCACGCTGAACTCGAGTAAGCCCGACAACAACCGGATTTATAAGGCTTATACCCACGACTGGAATGAGCTTACACCGGCGGAGCTGCTGTTTGATCCCGGCTATTCGGTCATCGACTCCAACATTACGCATCATGAGGACAGCTATTATTTGTTCTTTAAGGATGAATCCGTCCGTCCGATGCGGAATCGGTACGCTACGTCGGGCTCGCTTGGCGGGGGATACGCCGGCATCACTGCGGCGATAACGCCGGGAGTTACGGAAGGCGCGGAGATGCTGAACATACCGGGGCGGCAAGCATGGCTTTTATACTACGATTATTGGGCCGACGGAGTGTATGGCGTCATGGAATCGGCCGACATGCTCCATTGGTCGGAAGAGCTTCCCGCCGCCGATTGCCGTTTCCCTTACCAGCGTAGACACGCCACCTTCTTCCATGTAACGGAGGAGGAGCTGATCAAGCTCATTTATCATTATTCATTGATCAAACGTCTCGGCAACAATGAGGGCGAAGGCTGCATAATTGATGATCCTGTCATGCAAGAAGCATTCTCGCTTCGGACGGTATCCATGTGGATGAAAGCCGATGAGGTCCAGGGAACGCAAATGCTGTACGTTGAAGGCGATGCGGATGCGGGATTTGCCGTGAGAATCGAGAACGGAAGACTGCAAGCCGCCGCGGCTGGAAGGGGAGCCCCACCGGTTATGGTATCGGCAGCCTTTACGGATACCGCCTCCTGGCATCACGTGGCGGTCGTTTTTACGGAAGGAAGCCTTGAGCTTTACCTCGACGGCGAGTTGCGCGATTCCGCCCGCGGCGGATTCGCAAGGATCGACGAGCATCACGTGCCGGGCGGGCTTGGGCGGCGGATCGCACAGGACGCTTTCGGCGGGCAGGGGAACGGCGCCACGTTCGAGGGGCTGCTTGATCATGTTGAAATATTCAATACCTCCCTGCAGGCGGAGGATGTGTCTTACTTATTCCGATGGGGAATCGTTGAGTGACGTTTCCAAAATACAAAAACAGAAAGCCGGTCATCCTTAGCGCAGGAAAACCGGCTTTTATTTTGGTGAAAACGATCTTTACAGTCAGCCAGGCTTGTATACAGCAGTGGAGATGATCATCCTTACATGAAGGGCGGAGACACTCGCGATGATTAAAATATTTAATGTCGACGACGAAGTGTTGGATCGAAGCGAGATGAATATCGATCTGAGGAAGGCAACGGAGCGGCCACATCGTCGGGAGAGCGTCAGCGGGGCGATTGTTCAAAATGCGATCAGAAGCTTGATCCTTGGCGAAGAGAACGATAGGGATCAGATGAAATCGCTCATCCATCAGTACATGTCTATGCCTGTTCGAAGTATGGTCGTTGCCGCCTTGCAAGTAGAAAGCTTCATCATGCTAACCGCCCGGCTCACTGTTGCAGAGAGAAATCAAATGATCCGCTCCGTGATGGCATGGTGTCAAAGATTCGTAAATGAACGGAAGGAGGGGATTGTCAGTTATATCGATCAAGGCGGCTTTGCCATCGTATTTTTTTCACAGGAATACAGCTTCCATTCGATCCTGCAGCAGGCTGAAAGCGTGTTGCAAAAGATGAAGAAATCATTGGAGGTAAACTTGAACATTAGCGTGGATTACGCGTATGCCGATGTCATTCATGATTTAGTGCATACAGCCGAAAGCTACGAATCGGCAAGCAGCTTGTTGAATAAGCGTTCCGTTTCCGGAAGAGGACATGGAGGAAGCTATGATTTATGGGGTAATCCGATCGCTTCGCTAAGTCTTGAGCATGAAAGAAAATTGATGACGGCCGTGAAGCTGCTGGATACGAAGAGCGCTCATTCGATTTTGGATGATGTGTTCCTTCACTTGAAGGAGAGAAGCTTGTCGGATGAATCGCTTCAACTCGTTGTGAATGAATTGATTCATATCGCAGGAAAAATTTGGGTGAAGTCTATGCTGAATAAAGACCCATTTTACAATGGGGACGATTTAACCAGAGAGCAGATCAGACAATGCAAGCAAGCGAGCGATATTCTGATTTGGTTGAAACAAATGTACAAGCAATTGATTGAGAAGCTTTCTCCCGCGGATCCCGGAGTAAACTACTCGAATCATGTGAGCTTGGCGATAAAGTACATCAAGATGTGCTATCACGATCCTATTTCTCTTGACCAGGCGGCGGATAAAGCAGGCGTAAGCGCTTCCTATCTGTGTCGATCGTTCAAAGAGGAGACGGGCTGCGGCTTCACGGAATATGTAAACAAGGTACGGGTACGCGCCGCTCAACAATGGATTGAATCCGGGGAGTATACGATGAAAGAGATTTACGAAAAGGCAGGGTTTAGCAGCTACAATTACTTCTTCAAGGTGTTCAAAGACACCACGGGCGTTACCCCTCATACTTACAGAAAGTCGATGAAATTGACAAGAGAGGGGTGAAGGATTAAATTCAGTCGCTTCTTTGCCTGCTCGGGTTTTTCTTTCTATACTCCGTCGGCGTTACTCCCGTTTTTCTTTTAAAGAGGGTGGAGAAATTGTGGGAATCGGCGTATCCGATAAAATAGGAAATTTCATCGATGGACATCTCCGTGTCTTCGAGCAGGATCTTGGCTGTTTTCATTTTTTTTGTCATCAAATAATTGTAAACGGTTGTTCCGATTTCTTTTTTGAACAAACGGTTTATCTGCTTGAACGACATCGCGAAATACTTGCTCATTTGACTGGAATCAAACTTGCTCGTCCCGATTTGATCCAAGTATTGCTTTATCTCCTGAACCGAGACCGGTAATAAAGACTTTCGTTTTTCGAGAATGTTGGCCAGATGGGCCATGATCTCGGTTCCGATCAAGACAAGCTGGATATGCAGCTGTTCATTGTCGAGATCATGCTGCTCCATGAGCTCGAATCCTTTACGGAACAAGTGTTCAATCCCGGTATCGGGAATATGAACCGTCGATTGAAGACGGAACGTTTCCAGTAGACGCGAGCTGTTGCCGCGAATGTTATACCAAATGTAGGTCCACTCCTCCTTCGTAGAGGGATCTGCTGTCACTTCATGATGACTGCCCTTGGGCAATATGAACACATCGTTCTCTTGGGCGAGGAAGCTAAGATTATCTACCCGAATCGTACCTTGTCCGGCCAACACGTAGCCGATGACCGTAATTTCCGAAATGGTGCGAATGTTGTGATAGTCAGCATCGCAGTGGTTAATTCCGAACATGGGGATGTGCAAGGGCACTCTCATGTTCGATGGATTGAAGTGCAATTGAGTCTGTCTCATCATCGATTCATCCCTTCGTTTAGCTCGCAAGCCGTGCCGCCTTCCCAATCGATCAACCTCTATGTATAACGATCTCCTCCTGCTCGGTAGTTCATATCACAATCAACCTGATTCTAATTATACCTGTACGGCAAGTAGGGAGGTATAAAAAAATAGTAGGAGCGAGGGCAGATTGTACTCGTCGACTTGAAGGACGGAACCGGGCAGGTGAGCGCTGGGACTTGCGGCTGGGAATCCAAAATGGAGCGAACATGCCATGGGGGATACAGGATACGGAACTGTACTATTTCGGAGGGGAGTGGATTGCAATCCATATTTAGGGGGAACAGCGATGAATACTGCTTCTTTCAGATGGACAGCCATCGTACTGGCTGCCCTTATCTTATCCGCAGGCTGCGGTGATCCGAATCCGAAAGCAGACTCAATATCGCCTTCGGTGCCGGATCGGCCTGAACTCGGTAAAGGGTGGATCGTGCTGAAATTTTTCAATTTATAGCGCCAGTGTGTTTACGGACGAGGAAATAGCGCCTTATTTACGAACCAACGGGACGTCATAAACAACGTAGAGTGCTGCCCCGATTACGGCTAAAAAGAGCAGTGATCCAAGTGCCTTCCAAATGGCGCTATCGACGATTAGATTCAGCATATCCTTCGCGCTCCTTCCGGACTCAGTGAAAAATCATGTAGTATTTTGTTGGAAATCGTCACATTATAGTTCTATTATACCATCTTTCTCTAAACAAATACTAAACAAAAGTCCTATTTGCGAAATAATTATCCCGACGGAGCGGAAGGGCGGGGGGATATGCTGGAGTACAATGCGACCAAGGGTGGTAACGAGGCTTTGACATGCTTGGGGCGACGGTGAACGGCAGCATGAGCGTAGCAGATGCGTTTTTTGTTGGAAATTTTGTCGGATCGACAATAATAGTCACCATTTGCAGCGTGTTTCTCAAGCAATCGACAGTCCATTTCTAGTATTATCACTATGAATTAGAAGAAACATATCATTACTGTAAAGGACTGAGCCACTATGCCAATAAAGGGGAGTATTTTAAAACATAAGATTGAATTTGATAATGCTCGATATTTTCGATTTCATGTATCTGTTTGGAAGGAGGGCCGAATCATTGACTTTGGTGGTGTGATTGAATCCCATTCGGATCAGGCCGTCTTCATAAACGGCGGTAAATATTTAAAAGCCAATTGTGAATTCAAGGTTCGTTAAGATAAGGCATTTACCCTAGCTGCTTAATGCAAAAGCTTCTTGAGCCAGAAGCGGTAGACGACGTAGACGATCGCCAAAAAAAGGACATACACGCCGACGGACAAAACGAGCTTGCTGGTGCCGGCAAACAGATTACTGCCGATGAACGCATACAGGAGCATAGCGGGAATTTTGCCCAATGCGGACGCGACGGCGAATGTAACGACCGGAATGGAAGTAATGGCAGGAATGACATTAACGACCGCCTGAGGGATAACCGGGATCAGTCGAGCCAATAAAATGATCAGGAACGGATTTTTTTCAATCGCGGCTTGGAACTTTTCCAGTTTCTCGTACCTGGACAAGTAAGCACGACCCTGCTTCTGAAACAAGTAGCGTGCCAGCCAGAAAACAATGACAGACGCGACGGAAGCAGCGGTCCAACTGATGAAAGCGCCAAGCAATGGACCGTACATATACCCGAGCATGCCGATAACGATTTTGTAGGGGATGACCGGTACGATAATAAAGCCGAGCGCAGCCGCAAAAATAAGCAGAACGGGCGCATCCCCGTACTGCATCCAATGCAAAATTTCATCATTGTACACATAGACCATGAGTATGAGCACGAGATACATGCCGAGGGTGTACCATTTCTTCATTCGGTAGGATGTCTCCCTTAATCTGAGTCTTTCTTCTGGCGAGTTGATCATCCTTAGTGTAACACAAAAGGAAAGCCTGTTGGACAAGACCAACAAGCTTCCAAAGTGTAAGTTACAACTGTATTACCTGCATGGGGAAACGGTTATCGCTTAAATCGGGTTCCCGTTCGAGCCTGCACTCCTGATCCAGAATCATCGTCGAACGTTCGGACAAGGTGAACGCGGGCCATTCGGGCAGTCCCTCCGCCATAGGCTTACCTGAACGGATAAAAGCGGCCCATGCCGCATGCATCCGATGCGCAAGCTCTTTTCCTTCCGCCGGGTTAGCATCGTTGACAAACGGACCCTCCGCCCCGTGAACCGCCCCTTGTACACCCGCATACTCGAAACGGTACAGCCAAACGGGCTGCCCCTGTTCTGCAGCCATCTCCGCGAGGCGAACCGCCGCAATTCGGTAAAAGCAGTCGGTTAGCGTGTCTTTCCAAGCTTCTTCGGCAGGCTTCAGGAGAGCCGCTTTGCGATAAGCATCCAGGACAAGCCCGCTGTTGGTCCCGAATAAGGAATGCAGCACATCTTCGTTTTGCATTTTCAGTCCTATTGTGTTCGAGAGGAATGACACGGCTTCGTCCTTATTTGTCCCCAAAAGCAGCGGAATGCTGCGGCTAAGCTTGCCGAGAACCGCGGCAATAGGTTCCGTTGGGATCGCGCGTCCGTCGCGAACAGGACCAAACGTATGGAGGCTGTTATCTTGAGCTTCCAGAATCGTTTGTGCAGGAAGTGTCAGTAATCGATGCGCTTCCTTATGCGGAATGCCAAGCTGATCCAGAAGCCGAAGTGTAATCAGGTTCGCAGTGCGTGTGTCACGGATGGATTGCGTATTGCCGCTCCGGGCAATGATTTGGTGGAATAATCCTTGCGCAGCCGATACCGTCAGCAGTGTACTTGCGCACTTGGCTCCGGCCGATACGCCCGAAACGGTGATGCGGTTGGGGTCGCCTCCAAAGCGTGATATATTTTCTTTGATCCACGTAAGCGCCGCGGCAATGTCCAGTATCCCGTTGTTTCCGGAAGTCTGATAGGCATCGCCCAACAGGTCCCCCAAATATAGAAAGCCTAATGCCCCGAGTCTGTAGTTAAGCGAAACGCATACGATATGATCCCGCTCGGCGAAAGTCGTACCAAAAAATTCCGCGCCGCTTCCATTAACGAATCCGCCGCCATGAATGTGGACAAGAACTGGACGGTTCGCTTGCTCCACGCCAGATGTCCAGATGTTCAGACTTAAGCAATCCTCGGATTGTTCTCTTTGATCCTTAACCGGCTGGTACGACTTGGGGCCGAACCGGCTAGCCTCAAGGATCCCATCCCAAGGTTGTTTGGGAAGCGGCGGCAAAAATCGCCGTTCTGCGATGGGAGCCTCCGCATACGGAATTCCACGAAAAATATAAAGATTGCCTTCCTGAACTCCTCGTACTTGACCGGTGCTGGTGTTAATAATCAAATGAATTGCCCTCCATTAAAAAGTTCTTTATCCAGTCTATTATATCGGACCGTTTCCATGCAGCCTAATATATAGTTTTGTATATTGTAAATAACCTTCAGGCTATATGCCGAGTTTCAGCTTCGCAAAATATTCGATTAGAAACTCGCGGAACGTGCGTGCTGCAAGCCCTAGATAGTGGTCCTTTTTCCAGTGCAGCTCTATGGATCTGGAACAGAAAGGACGCTCAATTGGCAGCAGCCTTATAGATTCATCCGTAATGCCTTTCCACGTGATGGAAGGAATAAAAGCGATGCCTTGCCCCGCACGTATGAGCCCTCGCACCGTTGCCGGATCATCGCTTTCAAATGTGATGCGAGGAATAAATCCCGCCACTTTGCAGAAGGCGTCGGTCTTTTCCCGCAAACGATGGCCTCTCCTGAGGCTAATTAAGCCTTCATTCGCGATTTGTTCCAATCGAATGCTTGGCAGGGAGGATAAAGGGTTATCCTTGGGGACGGCCATAACAATTTCTTCGTTCAACAATTCGATCTTTTCTGTTCCATGAAGCCCCATCGGCAACGAGGTGACACACAGATCGAAGTTTATTGCCGCGGTGTTTTGTTCGTGCTGGGAAAGCTGAAACGTAACATCGGGATAAAGATTGCGGAACTCCCTTATCAAGTTAGGAATAATAGAGGAGGCCACATCGAAACAGAAGCGGATGGTCCCTTTCACTTCGCATTCTTCATCGTGGAGCTCATTTCTTGCTTCGTTCAGTTCATTCAGAGCAGCCTCGACTCGCTTCAGAAATTTTTTCCCCCTTGTGTTCAATTCGATCCGCTTGCCTTTACGGTCAAATAAGTCTGCACCCAGCTCTTTCTCGAGATTGCGAATCACTTTGCTCAAGGCAGGCTGGGAAACGCGTAAATCTCCGGCGGAGCGCGTTATATTCTCGGAATGCGCCACCTGCTGGAAGTAGATCAACTGCTGTAGTTCCATAATATCCCGCCTTTATATTAGATTGGTTATATCAACTATGATGGAATATGTATTTTTATTATATAAGAATCGGAATTAAAATAAAGAGCAAAGTCTAACCCCACTCTCCCCATAAGACCAATTTCCGATATGGAGGCTGAACAAGTTTGCCGATTACAGAAGATACGCCACGCCGTTGGACGGAGCGCCGCGACGAAAAGTTTCGAAGGTTATTAGCAGCAAAATCATGGTTAAAAGGAAAATGTTTGCCTGCCGAGCGGATCGTGGATGCATTGGAGGTTCTGATTACATCAGGGGACAAGGTTGTGCTCGAGGGAAACAACCAGAAGCAGGCCTCTTTTCTCTCCGAATCGCTGGCTAAGGTATCCAGTAATCGAATCAACCGCTTGCATATGCTGATCAGCAGCATCTCAAGACCGGAGCACCTGGATTTGTTCGAGAAAGGGATAGCCAGTAAATTGGATTTTTCATATGCCGGCCCACAAAGCCTGCGAATTGCGCAGCTGATCGAAGACGGTGTGATTGAATTAGGAGCGATTCACACGTACCTCGAGCTGTACGGCCGATTGTTTGTCGATCTGACTCCGAATGTCGTCTTGGTTGCAGCCGATAAAGCGGATATGGAGGGGAACCTTTATACCGGACCGAATACGGAGGAAACACCTACGATTATCGAAGCAGCCGCATTCTCGGGCGGTATTGTGATCGTACAAGTCAATGAACTTGTTGACAAGCTGCCCCGAGTGGACATCCCGGCTTCCTGGGTAGATGTTGTCGTGCAAGCGGAAAAGCCGTATCAGCTCGAAGCGTTATTTACCCGAGACCCGCGTCAAATTACGGAAGTGCAAATACTCATGGCGATGATGGCCATCCGAGGCGTGTATGAAAAGCATCAGGTCCAATCTTTGAACCATGGGATCGGCTTCAATACCTCTGCGATAGAGCTTCTGCTTCCGACATATGGAGAACGTCTCGGGCTGAAGGGGAAGATCTGCAAGCATTGGACATTAAATCCTCACCCGACCTTAATTCCGGCAATCGAAAGCGGTTGGGTGGAAAGGGTACACTGCTTCGGCGGGGAAGTGGGCATGGAGAAGTATGTGGCCGCAAGGCCGGACATTTTTTTTACCGGCCCCGACGGCAGCCTTCGTTCCAACCGGATGATTTGTCAGGTGGCAGGGTTGTACGGTGTCGATATGTTTATCGGGTCTACGCTGCAAATGGATCGCGATGCCAATTCATCCACGGTTACAGCCGGCCGGTTGGCAGGCTTCGGCGGGGCGCCGAACATGGGGAGTGATCCGAGGGGGAGGCGGCATGCGACACCGGCCTGGCTTGATTTGATCACACAACAATCTCCTACGGTAAGAGGGAGGAAGCTTGTGGTCCAAATGGTCGAGACCTTTCAAAAAGGGGGGCAGCCGGCCTTCGTAGATTCTCTTGATGCGATCGAGGTGGGCAAGCAAGGCAACCTCCCGATTGCACCTGTTATGATCTATGGTGATGACGTTACCCATGTCATTACAGAAGAAGGAATCGCTTACTTATATAAAACGCAAAATATGGAAGAGAGAAGAATGGCGCTCGGAGCGATCGCGGGCATGACGCCGCTGGGCCGGGAACATGACCGTTCCTTGAATGACAGGCTGCGTCAGGACGGGCTGATTGCATTACCCGAGGATCTTCAAATCCGGAGAAGCGATGCAAAAAGGTCTTTGCTTGCCGCCAAAAGCATCGAGGATTTAATCGACTGGTCCGGCGGGTTGTACGATCCACCGGAAAAATTCCGAACTTGGTGAGGTGGTCGCAATGTGGACGGATGCCGACGATTGCGGGAAACAATTGGCCGATTGGGCTGTGCAGGCGCTGCTTGAAGAGGCGGAGCTGACGCCTAAGCCCGGATTGGTTGATTTACGTTCCTCGGGAAGTCATGACAATATGGATATTTCCTTCATGAGGGCGTCTGCCGAATCTCTCCGTACATGCTTCGCGGCGATGGGGAAGGCAGCTTACAGACGTAACCCGGACCAGGAATTGAGGGAAGAATTGGCTTTCCTGGGACGCCTCGGAGAGCAGGAGATGATGCGGGTGACACAAGGCGTGAACACGCATCGCGGAGCGATCTGGGCGCTCGGCTTGCTTCTTGCCGGTTGTGCGGTTCACGGCGCCCCTGTGACTGCGCGGGAAATCGCGGCTGTCGCCGGCACAATCGCGAAGTTCCCCGACCGCTGCGCACCTCAGCAATCGACCAACGGAATGAAGGTTGCGCAGAAATACGGGGTACAAGGCGCAAGAGGGGAAGCGCAGGAGTGTTTTCCGCATGTCACCCGAATCGGACTACCCGTGCTGCAGGGGATGAGGGAGAAGAAGACTCCTGAACAAACTGCGCGGCTTCATGCTCTGCTGGCCATCATGGCCAGCCTGCAAGACAGCTGTCTGCTTCACAGGGGAGGGCCGCAAGCGCTTGAGGCCGCGCAGCAGGGGGCGAGGCATGTACTCGAGTCGGGCGGCATGGACACGGCATCGGGCCGTGAGGCGTACCGGCAGCTTGAACAAATCATGCTGGAACGCCGTCTTTCGCCAGGGGGAAGCGCGGATTTGCTCGCGGCCGTAATATTGTTGGATAAAATTCAAAGTGCGTCAGGTATTGTGAATCCAATGCGAGGAGGTTTAAGCCATCGAACAGCTGCACTTTCAGTATAAGGCGGGGCGCGGCATGACGAAGAGAGGGTACGTCGGCGTTGTCGCTTCAGGCGACTTGGAAATTTTGGTAGAGCCCTCTCCAAACGATATCGCGCAGGTCACCATCAGAACCCAAACGGAAGGATTCGGGCCCATATGGCAGGCGATTTTCGACCGTTTCTTCCAAGATAATAACATTGCCGCACAAATTCAAATTAATGATTTCGGCGCTACACCGGGGGTAGTAAACCTGCGTTTAGCCCAAGTTGTGGAGGTAATCGATTGATGAGTAGGCAGCTCGGCTACACAAGCAGCTTTATCGAGCTCAGCGCCAGGGAAAGGGCCAAGGCCGTGCTCGACGAAGGCGTCTTTCGGGAGCTTTTGGACCCGTTTCAACGAATGGAATCTCCTCACCTTGCTGTCCAAGGTATTGTTCCGCAAAGCGATGACGGTGTTGTTGCAGCCAAAGGAACGATCGACGGAGAGCCGGCAGTCTTGGTTTCGGTTGACGGCAGATTTCAAGGGGGCGGCATTGGCGAGATATCCGGGGCCAAAATCGCCGGAGCGCTGGAGCTGGCATTGCGCGATAATGAAGCGGGAATTCCTACCCGCGCGGTGCTCCTTTTGGAAACCGGCGGGGTCCGTTTACAAGAAGGAAATTATGGGCTGTTAGCCATTGCGGAGATCCATGCGGCGATCGTTGCGCTAAGGCGCTATCATCCGGTCGTTTGCGTCATTGCCGGCATGATCGGCTGTTTTGGCGGGATGTCCATAGCAGCAGGGCTATGCAGCGCCATTATTATGACCAAGCAGGGCAGGCTGCAGCTGAACGGTCCGGAAGTCATTGAACAGGAGGCGGGAATCGAGGAGCTCGACTCCAGAAACAGGCGCCTCATCTGGTCGATGTCAGGAGGGGAACAACGTCATGCGATCGGGCTGGCCGACAGGCTGGTGGATGATGATTGGGAGGAAATCAGGGATGCCGTCCGCGGCGTTTATCGGATCCGTGAATCCCATTCATCCAGAAGCTCACAGGTAGACCGGTTTCTATGCCGTTTATCCAAGCTGGATACCATTGAGGCCAAAGAGCGCTTAACACCGGACGCTTTAAGGAGTCTATGGGGGCGCTCGGATCATCCGGAGCGCGATTCCGTACTGTCTTCAATCGCGCAAGAACTTGGAGCAGGGGAAGGCATGAAGAACAGCCGGGGCCGTATCTTTTTCGAACGATTAACGCAATCACATGAGCGGGTACCGACGGGGACTCCTTCCGTCTTGTCGGCGGATTCGCGGCTCGGACAGGAACGCGTGCGGATGATCGCCGTTGTGCCTGATGCCGGAAATCGGTTTTACCGTGCCAGAAACGGAGAAGTGGGCTTGGACGAAGGCTGGAGGATTGCCGATTGCGTTAGGCGGGCTGTCGAGGAAGACAAGGACAGGGATAAACGGGCTATTGTTGCTATTGTGGACGTTCCGGGACAAGCCTATGGCTATACGGAAGAACTGCTCGGCATTCATCAGTCCTGCGCCGCTGCTGCCGATGCCTATGCGACGGCGAGGCTGGCTGGGCACCCCGTTGTTGCCTTGGTCGTCGGTCACGCGATTTCAGGCGCCTTTCTCGCTCACGGGTTACAGGCTAATCGAATCATCGCGCTGGACGATGCCGGGGTGATCGTACAGGTTATGTCCAAGCAATCGGCAGCGAGAGTCACCCGAAGGCGGGTGGAAGAGTTGGATGAAACCGCGTGCAGCATCGCTGCAACCGCGTATGATGTGCAATCATTCGCCACGCTCGGCGCGCTTCATCAGATGCTGGAGGGTATCGATCCCGATCTGCCTACATCCGGCGACATAGAGGCGATCGAGAGCGCCTTGCTTACGGCGATTGCCGACGCGCGCCAATCTCCTGCGGATCTGAGCAGCCGGCTTCAATCCGTTCAGGCTCAGACATCCCGCTCGTTATCGATTCTCGTTCGCACGAAACTCGCTGAACAATGGAACTGAAGGTTCATGACTTGCTCAGAATTCAGTCGTCCGCAGATTTAGAGTGCGAGCGTGCTGTTCCGGAATGGGTATGCGAAGCCTTGAAACGAGCGCCATGGGTTGTTATCCGCCGAAGTCCGGTGAAGGACGGCCGTATCCCTGTCGGCGTGCGCGGAGCGGGCCGTACGCAGCGCTTCGCCGCATATCTTCCCATTCATTGCGTGAAAGAGACTGTGACTCCGGTACAGCTGGCGGTCCAAGCACGGTGGCGAGCGTATGCGCATGGCGCGGATTCACAGGCATTCGCCCAATTGGAAGTGATCGCCGATTATTATAACCGAGCCGGCATCCGTTGGGGGCCGACCGGCAGTATTGGATTTGAGCTGGCCAGCGGTGCCAGTACCGTGCATCCCAGGAGCGATATTGATCTGGCGATCTATTTGCCGCAGCGAGTGGAACGGAAGACGCTTACGGCTTGGAATACCTTCAACCATCAATGTTCAGTTAAAATCGACGCTTTGCTCGAAACGCCGGCCGGCGCTTGCTCTTTATCCGAGTTCGTACGGCAGGAGGAGTCCACGATTCTGCTGCGAACGATGAATGGGCCGGCGCTGGTGAAGTGTCCATGGACTCCCTGAGACCTAAGGAGGTTGCCCCTATTCATGACGATGGCGTTTCTTTTTCCAGGCCAAGGATCACAATATCCCGGCATGCTTCATCAACTGCCGGACCATCAAGAGGTGCAAGAAACGATAGAGGAAGCTTCATGCGTCCTGAATACCAACGTTCTGGATTATGATACGGAGGAAGGTCTCGCCTCTACCGTCGGCGTGCAGCTTGCGCTTCTTGTATCAGGCGTGGCGATGGCCCGAGTGCTTATGAGGCAGGGAGGGGGGCCGTCCTTTGTGGCCGGCCATTCCGTCGGCGCGTTTGGAGCTGCAGTTATTTCGGGCGTATTGACCTTAGGCGATGCGCTTCTTCTCGTTCAACTTCGAGCGTCCTTGATGAAACAGGCTTATCCGTCCGGATATGGAATGGGTGTCATTGTAGGCCTGGGGCCATTGCAAGTGCAGCAGCTCATCGATCGGGCCGCAACCAGGGCAGATCCAGTCTATTTTGCCAACATCAATGCTTCGCACCAGGTCACCGTGGCAGGAACGATCACGGGAATTCGTCGCGTTCTGGCAGCCGCACAAGGATTAGGGGCGCGTAAAGCTGAACTGCTGCAGGTAGCTGTCCCCTCGCATTGTCCATTAATGGAGACTGTCGCTGGCAAGTTGGAGGATGCAATAAGCCGTGTTACACGAAGTGAACCGCAAATACCTTATATTGCGAATACAACCGCTCGATTATTGCGGACATCGGACTCGATTCGCGAAGATTTGGTCCGTAGTATGGTTAATCCGGTCAAATGGCATGATATGACAAAGCAGTTGTTTGAACGCGGCACTCGATTATTCATTGAGATGCCGCCGGGGCGTGTGCTGTCATCTCTTGTCGGATCTTCCTTTCCGTCCGCTCGGGTGGCTGCCGCTTCCCATACGGGGGTTGATTCGCTGCTTTATCTGATTAAACAGGAGCAAAGCTCGTAACGATCTGCGGCATGGAGATATTGAATCATTGAGTGGTCCAATATTATACTTAATCTATTATAAATAATATGAATTTGCCGTTAACGGGTAGAATAGCTAAAGATGCGTGTTCCGTACCTAAAGCAAACGCTCCATTTCTTCTCAACAAATGCAAGGAGCCTATGAACCGAGAAGCGAAGTGGCGCGGGTTAACCTAACTTCTTTAAAGCGATAAAGCAATTCATAAACTTTCTGCCCACAAGAAAAGCTTCCGCTAAACCACGAATGTATCTTCAGCGAAAAGGTGTCGATCGGAAGTTTTTTATACCTAATTTAGTATATTAATAATTTAAGGTATATTGTATTATTTTTATGAAAGCGGTTATAACCAAACTATAGGAGAGGTTGATGGATATGAAACGTTCGAGGAAGCTTCTATTGGTGAGTCCCTTATTGCTGGCTCTTGCGGCAGGTTGTTCAAACGGGGGGAGCAATTCGTCGGCGCCGAATAACGCAAATGACAATAAACCTAAAACGCCAGTCACGTTAAAAGTACTTTTTACGAACCCCGGGATGACAGAGGATATCTTTCAGCAGCTGATCGCTGAGCCTGTGAAGAAGCAGTATCCGCATATCTCTTTTGAACTGGTTCCTTTTCAAACCAACTTTGGATTGAATGAATTGGTAAGCGCTGGGGAAATTCCGGACATCATTTATGCAACGCCATACATTCAAGATATGCTCGATAAGGATATCCCGCTTGACTTGACCGAGCAGTTGAAGAAACATCAAATCGATACGGCCCGGTTTAATCCGACCATTATGAATGCGATCAAAAGCTTCGGCACGAAAGGTGAAATTTATTCCCTGCCGTATATGAGCCAATCGTTCGCATTATGGTACAACAAAGGTATTTTTGATCGATTTGGCGTTGCATATCCGAAGGACGGCATGAACTGGGATGAGGCGATTGAGCTCAGCAAAAAGGTAGCCCGGATGGAAAACGGCGTGCAGTATCGAGGAATGGTCGCTACTCATGGCGGGATTTCGACCTTTGCATCTTCGCTGTCCATCGAATTGGTCGATCCGAAAACGTCGAACGCCATCGTTTCAGATCGCTGGGGAGCCGTTTTTGCCAAAGGGAAAGCGCTTTATGATATCGCCGAAAATCGGCCGCTCAAGTTGAATGCAAGCAATATTCAACTGTTCGTAAAGGATAAGACACTCGCCATGGCGCCATACTGGACAGGTGGCATGATCGGAAATTTAGCCCAGGCGACGAAGGATCTTGACTGGGATGTTGTGCAAGTACCGTCCTTTGCCGAAGCGCCTAATAAATACTATCAGGTCGATTACCATCAATTTGTCGTCAGCAAAACAACCAAGCATATCGATGACGTCATGGATGTTTTGAAAGTGACCGTATCGGATGAAGTTCAGGCGAAGGCTGCCAGAATGGGTAAAGAAACTGTACTTACGAATCAAAGCATTATCGATCAGTTCGCGCAAGATCTTGATTTTGTTAAAGGCAAAAACCTGAAAAGCATCTTTAAAAGCCAACCGTCCAATATGATTTACCAATCCAAATATAACGGTGCGGTATCGGGCGCGATTAACGCAGCGTTTAATGAAGTATTCGAAGGTAAAACAGATATCAATTCGGCCTTGAAAAAAGCCAAAGAGGAAGCAGACAAAAAAATTGCTGAGTTGAAGTTACAGTAACCTTACGAGCATCTCTCCACCCAAGGCAAGTTGATTTTGTAAGGAGAAATTCGAGTGAATAAAAAACGTCTTAAACTGCTTGGTTTGTTGATTCCTATTCTGGCTATTGTTGTTTTTGCTGCGTTTTTCCGAGAGCCGAATGATGTGGGGGGCATAAGCATGGAGGGAACCGGTATGGTTGAGAAACTGAAGGATTCGGATACTTATAAAAATTGGATGAGCTTGACCGTAGAGAAGAAAGAAGGATATGAAAACGATCCTCTCAACGGAAAGAATTATCCTGCCGGCGATCCTTTTGTGATGAAACATAACGGTATGTACTATTTATACCCAAGTACGCATTTTGGTTTATCCGACATTCGGGCATGGAGCTCGGAGGACTTAATCCATTGGAAATACGAAGGGGTCGTAGCGAAGGATGAGCGCTTGAAGATGGCCTATGCTCCAGAAGTTATTTACTGGAACGGTTATTTTTATATGGCTACCTCACCGGGAGGAAAGGGACATTATGTCTTAAAAAGCGATAGTCCCACAGGTCCCTTCACATTGGAGACCGATAATGTTGGCATGAGTATCGACGGCACCATATTTATCGACGATGACGGCAAGTGGTACTTTTATAATGCCGGTTCGAAGGGCATTCGCGGGCGGGAGATGCCTACACCGCTAACGTTCGGGAAGGAACACATTTTGCAGGGCACAAGCATGAACCACTGGACGGAAGGGCCTTTCCTGCTCAAACGAAACGGTACTTATTTTATGACGCAAACGGGCAATCATCTTATGAGTAAAGGGTACCGGATCAACTATTCCATCTCAAAGGATGGCCCGCTTGGCAATTTCATCACGCCTTATAACAATCCGATTATCATCAACACAGATGACGGTTTTCACGGCTTGGGGCACAGCTCCACCGTGATGGGGCCCGATCTCGATTCGTATTACATGGTGTATCACAATAACAAAAATCCCGTAGCGCCGGGAATCGGTCATGACAGATATTTAAATATGGACAAATTGGTTTTCAACGGAGACAAGATGGATGTTCTCGGGCCGACGAACTTCCCGCAAAAAGTGCCGAAGCGGGCACCTTTCTATACATGGATTCAGCGGGAAGGGGCGGAACGAAACTTTGATAAGCAGACGAGCGGAAAAACCACTACCCTCGTTAGCAAATCGAAAACGAAGGAAAGCTATACAGCGGAGTTCAACTTTAAGGCGGCTTTGGAATCCAAGCAAGATGAGAGCAAGAAGCCTCAAGCCGGCGTTATATTTTCCTACGAGAATGAATCCCATTTTGGCATGGTCTCCGTGCGTATGCCTGAAAAGAAGCTTGAGCTTGTAGGCGTACAGAATAAAGAACGTCGCTCCATTGCCACTGCATCTTTGCCTGAAGATCTGGATCTGACCAAACTTCATACGATTCGGATTGAAAAGGATCGGCAGCAAGTAAAGGTTTATTTTGACGGGATGCAGAAATTGGATGCAGAAATGAAAGACTTAACGGCGGGCAGTATCGGTTATGTGTATGAAGATTTCGATTTATTGCCGGATTATACCGCATTCAGTCATGAGGTGAACGGCACTAGCGATTTCGAAGCCTATAAGCCTGTTCCGGGCAGCATCGAGGCCGTGCATTATTTGAAAGGCAAAGAGCGAGGCTACCATACGAAACAAAAACCGGAAATGCCAAATCCTTTCCGTCCAGAGGATGATATTGCGATCGATAAAACGGATGGCAATACGTACCTAGTCAATCTGAATCATAAAGGGGATTGGCTCCAGTACAGCATCAACGTTAAGGAAGACGCGACCTACGGGATCGATGTTAGAGTAAGGGGTCAGAAGGAAGCCGCAGAACTGGAAGTTTATGTCGACGACCAATGGATAAGCAATATGGTCGTGCCTCCAGCGGATGACGATCAAAAGAGCGGCTGGGTGAAGATGAAAGGAATCGGTAATCTTCCTCTTCGCGCCGATTTGCACACGTTGAAGCTTAAAGTAAAAAGAGGCGAAATCCATCTGCTGGACTTTGATGTTTACAAAGTGAACCTGGAAAAACTGGACCGGACGATCGATCTGACCAAGGGTGGCGATATGGCCGGCGGTTTATACAGCGATTGGACCTATATTGGCAAGTGGTCCGTCTCGAATCAAGGTTTAACTTCCGCCCCCGGCGTGAGCAGTATGGCATTTACGGGAAATACAAGCTGGAGCGATTATACGGTCGAAGCGGATCTGACATTACCCAAAACCTCCTTGCAGGATGATGCCGGTATTCTAATCCGCGCTTCCAATGAATCGACACATAAAGATCAGGTACCGGACGCCTTAATGGGATACTATATCTCTTTTTCGCCGAGCAGAGTCGCTCTGAAGAAATTAAATTATGACGCTGTTGTGGTTGAGAAAGCAGACCTTAGCCTTCAAAAGGACAAAAAGTACCATATTAAGATTCAAGCGGAAGGAAGCACGATTCGGGTTTATCTGGACAACAGCCCGAAACCTATCCTTCAATATACGGACAGCAATGCGTTTACGACCGGTAAAGTCGGCGTCAGATCATCGGCTAATGCCGTTGTGTTTTTCGAGAGGCTGAGCATTAAAGGCGGAGCCAATTAACGGATCAAAGATTTATATATAACATAACGCTAGGCGTGGGAGAAACGATATGACAACCAAGAAATATGTGAAAAATTACCCGAGACCTCAGTTCGTGAGAGATCAATGGGTCGATCTGAACGGCGAGTGGCGCTTCGGCTTCGACGATGCAGGCGCAGGTGAAGCCGCGGGGTGGCCGCGGGACTTCGGCGGCGACCGCAGCATTATCGTCCCTTTCACTTACGAGACGAAGGCGAGCGGCATCGGCGAAGAAGCCCATCATCCGTTCGTTTGGTACAACAGACAGCTTGATATTCCTGCGGAAGCACGCGGCAAGCGGATTCTCCTGCATTTTCAAGCGGTAGACTATATCGCGAAAGTATGGGTGAACGGGGAATACGTCGGAAGACATCAGGGCGGTTATTCGGCATTTACATTCGACATTTCGCCGTATGTCACGTTCGGGGCCTCAAACGAGCTTACCGTTAAGGTGGAGGACAGCAAGGACGCTACGCAGCCGCGCGGCAAGCAGCGCTGGGTGGACGACAACTTCGAATGCTTCTATGTGCAGACGACAGGCATTTGGCAGTCCGTTTGGCTGGAATACGTCGAGCGGGACTACGTCGATGCGGTGAAAATCACGCCAGATCTCGATGCTTCGTCCGTTCGCTTCGACTATCAGGTCAAAGGCGACGTGCAAGCCGGGAGCAAGCTTCGGCTGGAAACGGTCATCAGCATGAAGGGCCGCCAAGTTAAGCAGGTGAGCCTGACGATCGACCGCCCTTGGCTTACGCTGGAGGTCGATCTCGTTCACGAAATGAACGGCCCGTGGAAGCGGTGCTACTGGGCTCCGGGTCATCCGAATCTGTACGATGTGGAGTTTATTTTGTACCGCGATGACGTCGTGATCGACCACGTCTACTCCTATTTCGGCATGAGGAAGATATCCATCGAGAAGGGCAAAGTGCTGCTGAACAATGTGCCGATCTATCAGCGGCAGATGCTGGATCAAGGCTATTGGACGGACAGCCATCTGACGCCTCCTTCCGAGGAAGCGTTGATCGAAGATATTGACCTCCTGCTGCAAATGGGATATAACGGTGTCCGCAAGCACATGAAGGTGGAAGACGCCCGATACCTGTATTGGTGCGATGTCAAAGGCGTGCTGGTATGGTCCGAGATGGCCGCGACCTTCGAATTTAACGATCAAGCGGTGCAAAATTTCACGGAGGAATGGATGGAGATCGTTCGCCAGCAGTATAATCATCCTTCGATTATAACGTGGGTTCCGTTCAACGAATCATGGGGCATCATGAACATCTTTAAGGACCGCAACCAGCAGAAGTTCACCGAGGCGATCTATCATCTGACGAAGGCGTTCGATCCGAACCGCCCGGTTATTACGAACGACGGCTGGGAACATACGGTGTCCGATATATTGACGCTGCATGATTATGTGGAAACAAAGGCGCAATTCCTGAAGCGCTATGCGAACAAGGACGAAATCGTGAACAACGAGAAAACGTTCAACCAATGGAAATACGCCTTCGCCGACGGCTACAGCTACAAAGGACAGCCGATTATGGTAAGTGAATTCGGCGGTATCGCCTTCAAGTCCGACAAAGGCTGGGGCTACGGCGGACAGGTCGTTTCGGAAGAAGCGTTCCTCGAGCGCTTCCGCGGCATTCACGAAGCAATTAAAGCGACGGATTACATCGTCGGTTACTGCTACACACAAATTACCGATGTCCAGCAAGAGGTGAACGGCCTCTTGACCGAGGATCGCAAGCCGAAGATTCCGATTGAGAAGATTCGGGAGATTAATCTTTCCTAACATTATGAGTTTAAAAAGCGTCGGAGTCGATTTTTTATCGGCTGCCGGCGCTTTTTTATTTGCCCAAAATCGTAACAGATTCGGGTATGCTGCTTCATCGTTGCTCAGACGAAATGCATATTTTTATTACAATAGGGTGTTGTCTCATTCATTTTCCATCATTTAACATACGTTAATTTGAAATACGATGGAGGTGGATTCATATGGCAGGAAAGGTGAAGGTAAGTCCACAATTTAAAAGGCTTTGTATGCAATTCGGAAAAATCTTAGGAGGCGAATCGGAAGTTGATCAAGGTCCGGTTTGTTTTGTCACGCGAATGACGAACTTAAGGGAAACAATCTTAGGAAGGAGAACGCGCTCCCCTTTGGTTCAAATGCAAATGTTCTCCTTTGAATCGCTTGATAAGTCGGGGCGCGCACTGTGCTTGGGCGAGACGGCCGTGCATCAAAATCAGGTGAATCGCTTGATGTCGAATCTCCGTAAACGCGGAATCAAAGTGACGGCGCTTCATAATCACTGGCTAAAAGAAAACCCTCGCTTAATGTACATGCACTGGGAAGCCATCATGAATCCGGTTGTATTTGCAAAGAGAACCAAAGAATCGATTGCATTCTTGGGTTAATTTGTTGTTGAGTTTGAAGCTGTAATTTCACTTGTTTGCTGTTATTTCACTTGTCTAATGAAAGGATGAAATCTTATGGCGGAAAAAGTGGCAGTAAGTCCCCGCTTCAAAAAATTATGTGATCAATTTTCAACCCTATTGGGTGGAACAGAGCATGAGATTACGAAGGGACCGGTTTGCTTCGTCAGCAGAAATAGAAGAATTAACGCCTCTATTTTGGGAAGACGTACGACATCTCCATTGGTCCGCTACCAATTGTTTTCGTTTGAATCGCTCGACAAATCAGGTCGCGCGCTTTGTTTAGGGGAAACGGCGCTTTTCCAAAACCAAGTCAATCGTTTGCTGTCAAACCTTCGCAGAAACGGGATTAAAGTTACGGCAGTCCACAATCACTGGCTTAATGAGAATCCGCGTCTTATGTATGTTCACTGGGAGTCCATCGACAATCCCATCGCATTTGCAACGAAAGTAAAACGTTCTATTGCTTTCTTAGGTTAATCAAGACGCTTTGTCACTACGAGGAGCTGCAGTTCATTGCTGCAGCTCTTTATTTTTTCTAAAACCTTGAACCGTCCAAACACATGTGACCGGTAAGTGCAATATTGTATATCAGCCCATATGTAAGGAGATCACCAATGGATAAGCGTCAACAAACCTATGATTACATTGTCGTCGGAACGGGTCCGGCAGGAGCGGTAATCGCAAAAACCCTTACGGACGATAAAAAAACGTCGGTTCTGATCTTGGAATCCGGCGATAATAACGATAAAGACCGCCCGATTAGGGATTCCGCATTCGCCCCGGAGCTGGAAGAGCAGTTTTTCCCGCAGTACTTTTGGCAAGGGGAAGGAATCCCGCAAGAAGGACTGGATGAACGTATGTTTGAATGGACTACCGGACGTCTTTCGGGCGGCGGGTCGTCGATCAATGGGGAGCAATATGTCAGGCCGACGTCAGCGGTTATGAGGGAATGGCAACAACTATTGGGGCCGATTTGGTCGCCTGGAAGAGCGATTCTCCGGTTCAAGAAACTGGAACGATACAACGGCAAGACGAATAATGCGCAGGCACGCGGATACAGCGGACCCATTGACATTAGGCAGGCCCCGGTTCATCCGACGGCGATGGCGCTAAAGCTCACGGAGGCTATTGAGAAGGCGACGGGATATGCGAAAATTGTCGATTATAACGATCCCCGAACCCCCATAGGACCTTTTACCCGTTGGCAATTATATCAGAACCCAAACGGCACGAGAGAAAGTTCTTCAACAGCATTTCTCTCAACGAAAGTGTTAAACTCCGCCGGCCGCGGTGTACAAGGTCGAAAATTAAAAGTTCTCTATAAATCAACCGTCTTACGCGTACTCTTTTCCGAAAAACGCGCCAAAGGAATCGAATTTCTTCTTGAAGGAAAGCTGCACCGAGCGTATGCACGAAAAAAAGTCATTATTTCAGCGGGCATCAATAGCGCACAGTTATTAATGCTCTCCGGTATCGGACCGGCCAAATTACTTAGGGATGCAGGTATCACTGTAAAGTTCAATAATCCCAACGTAGGCAAGAGGTTAAGGAACCACACGCTTAACTCCGCTGTTTTTACCGCAAATCCCGACGATCGAGCTCTACCCTCCGATGATCTCAATGCGCTTTATGCGGGCGGGGCTTTTTTGCCGGATCCAACCATGAACAATCCTTCGCGACGGGCGGTCCAACTGATCGGCATCGGTTCCGATCATACCTTAACCCTAGCGATCATTTACTTACGCCCGGCCAGCAGGGGATTCATCAAGATACAAAACAACGATCCTCTAAAAATTGTGCTGGCTGATGAAGCGTTTCTTAAAAATCCGGAAGACATGTCTCAAATCAAACATATTTTCAGAACATACGTTAAAAATATCGCCGTTGAATTGGCTTTGATTGACCCATCCTATCGGCTTATTTCGCCGGCACCCGAAGTCATGGATGACGACGCAAAATTGGAACAGTACATCAAACAAAATTTTGAGCATAACCATCATCAACAGGGCTCATTACGTATGGGGCCTTTGAATAAGGGAGGGGTTGTCGATCGCCGTGGAAACGTGCATGGGGTAAAGAACCTTATCGTTGCGGATGCTTCGATCATCCCTTTTACGGTAGACGGGAATACATCTGCGGCGGCATACTTAATCGGCTATACGATTGCCCGGCAATTGCAGTTGAAGGGGAGTAAGCTGCAGAGGCGCAGGGTGAGCAGGAGGTTATACGAATCCGAAGTAGAATAGCCGCTTAAACCGCGGCTTCAGAAATTAGGGGACACGCAGCTTGCCCGGCGGGATGGTAGTTCAATGTCCGTTATTTACAAATTAATGGCTTCTTCTCACATCCTCAAGCCAATAGGGTCGTGGTAACATAGCCTTATGAGAGTATGCGGTTAAACAACCGAATGCGGCAAGACTCAAATTTAAGGAGGCGTTGCATATGAACCAATCGAATCGATCCGGTGCACAGCCGAACGTTATTGTCATCTTGGCCGACGACATGGGATTTTCCGATATCGGCTGCTACGGCGGCTTTGTTGATACGCCTAATCTTGACAGACTCGCGGAGGGCGGCGTCCGCTTGACCGAATTTTACAATACGGCGCGCTGTTCTCCGTCCAGAGCGTCGCTGCTGACCGGGCTTCATCCGCACCAAGCGGGGATGGCACATCTTCAAGGCCGGTACGGTCCTTATACGAAGCAGTTGACGGAGCGAAGCGTTACGATTGCCGAGGTGCTTAAGAGCAGCGGCTACGGCACATACATGTGCGGCAAATGGCATGCCGGTGTGGTGCCCCCGCATGAACGCGGCTTCGAGCAAGCGTATGTTTACCCCGGCGGCGATTATTTCAAGAAGGAAGGCATCAAGCTGAACGGCGAGGAGCTGCCGGAGGAAGCGATCGGCGACGATTATTACTCCACCGACCATATGACGGCAAACGCAGTCAGTCTGCTTGAGCGCCACGTCGAGCAAACGCCGGACAAGCCGTTCTTTCTGTATATGACCTACACGGCGCCGCATTTTCCGCTTCATGCCAAAGAATCCGACACCGCCAAGTACAAAGGCCGTTTCGACCGCGGCTGGGACGCGATGCGTCAGGAGAAATACGAGCGGATGAAGGAGATGGGGCTTATCGATCCGTCGTGGGAGCTGTCGCCGAAGGAAACGTCGGCCGCCGGATCCTGGGACGATGAGGCGCATCAAGAATGGCGGCTGCGGGCGATGGAAGTATATGCTGCCATGATCGACTGCATGGATCAAAATATCGGCAAGCTTCTGCAATCGCTGGAAGCAAACGGCAAGTTGGATAATACGCTCATATTGTTCCTGTCGGATAACGGAGGCAACGGGGAGTTCCCGGTAATTCGCAACCTAGAAGCTGTTCCGGGAACACCCGGCTTCACCGTGCAGGATGGCCATTACGGTTACGGCTGGGCGAATTTGTCCAATACGCCGTATCGCATGTATAAGCATTACATTCACGAAGGCGGCATCGCCTCGCCGTTCATCGCGCATTGGCCGGCCCGCTTGAAGGACAAAGGCTCGATCAAGAAAACGCCCGTCCAGCTTCCCGATATGATGGCGACAATCGTCGATGCAGCCGGAGCGGCATACCCGGAAACGTATAACGGCAACAGCATTATGCCGATGGAAGGAACGAGCATGCTGCCGATTTTCGAGAACCAGTTGTTTGAGAAGGAATACTTGTTCTGGGAGCATGAGGGCAACTGCGGAGTAAGACAAGGGAAATGGAAGCTCGTCAAGTTCCATGGCGAGCCGTGGGAGCTGTACGACAAGGAGAAGGACGGAACGGAGCTTCATAACATCGCTGCGCAGCATTCCGACATTGTCGACCGGCTGAACGATCAGTATGTAAAGTGGTGTAAGCGGACAAACGTGCTGCCGCACGAGGAGTACGAGCAGTATGTGAAGGGGAAGAAGGGCAAAGGCCAGGTTGTCGATCTGGAAATTGTCAAACGCGCTTTCGCATAGGACCGGCAATTCGGGTCCGATGGACGAATCGTCCACCCTCGAACAACAGGAAATTTCTTCGAAAAAAACGGCTTGACTTTCAGAAAACAAACGGTTATTGTAAGCATGTAATCGCCCTGAAAGCGGTTACTATCGATTTTTTATATGAATACGAATGTGACGGTTGGAGTCCTTGAGAAAACCCGAACAATTGGATTCACTCGCTTGCGAGCGTTTCTTATTGTTGGGGTTTTTATGTTGTTGACCGGGCTCATCCGACGAGGTGGAGGTGACGTACGCGGCTAAGGGCCAAGCAGCATCGAGATCGAGTATGGGATCAAGATGGAAAGGTTTGCATAACAAAGGAGGAATGTAATATGAATCAAGTTCAAGCGTTGCGCCTTATGAAAAGGCAATTGAGATTACTTACAACGGTTGTTCTGTCCGTACTTCTTTGGGGAATGTCTATTTTTCCCGCATTTGCGGCAACGCCTCAGCAAACGAAAACCACTTCAGCGACACTCGCATACAATCTGTTGGGACTTACTCACGTCGGAGGCGTTAATCAATTTCACATCGGTACAACGTATATTTATATAACGCAGAAGTCTTCAGGAACAACGCATCTTTCAAGATTACTCATTAATGGAAACAACGCAACCTACGTGGATGAAATGACCATCACGAATGCAGGTCATGGCGAAACCTTGGATATGTATAATTACAATGGCATCGATTATCTTTATATCGGTTCCAAAGCGAATACTTCGACGGACTATCGCTGGTCGCTCCAGATTGCAAGAGTTCAATATACGCCCGGCGCGACATATGATTATACCGATCTGCACCGGTTCACCTATATGAATTACGCCAATCAGAACGGCACCTCATTAGGTTCGCCCTACCGTGTGGCTGCCGGCGGCAACAGCAGCTATACGCTTTTCCGTATACAAACGGAAGAAGGGCCGATCACTTGGTCTATTTACGACACGGTTAAATTGAACCAGCTTCTTGACAACAATGAGCAGGTCGCAATGAACAGTACAGAGGCTAAAGCCGCATGGATTAAGGGCTTCACGCAGTCGGGCAGCAATATCGTAAGACCGAATGATTCGTTCCAAGGCGTTGATATGATCGGCCAGTCGGCAATATATACATCAGGCGGCGTGGAAGGCGATACGCCGTCGATCGCTTATATGACCAACACAGGAGTCTACAAAACGCTTGTGAAAATTTCAAATGTAGGCACCCACGAAATCGAAGGAATGGCGACAAGAGACAATAACGTTTATTTTAATATCATTGCAGATCCAAGCAATAAGCAAACTTCTCAGAAAATTTATTACGTTCCCGAGAGCATATTTCAATAACCGCAAATCGGATCAGCCTCCTGAGTACATTTTCAACACATCGTCTTTTGACGGTGTGTTTTTTTTTCGCTAAGATGATAACCATGAAACCCTGCTATACGCGCAACGGATGATGCAAAGAAGACATTACGGCGCGGATCGTGTTTAGCGGCGGGTCTGGGAATGGAGACAGGACGATGCGCATCGCACGCAAGCTGCTGTTTAGCAGTAAAATGAAGATTTCCTTCGTGACTTTGAACTTGCTTTGCATACTGGTGACAGGCGTGTTCTCATATTATATCGCGGCGAACATCATACAGAACAACGCACTGAAGCTGACGGAAAATTCCGTGTCCAAGTCGGCCAAGGTGCTGGACGAGAAGCTGAACAAGCTGACGATCATTATGATGACATTTATGATTTCACAGCAATTCCACAACCTGCTCAAAGATATTGCGGCGCAGGATAAAAGCCGGTATTTCAATCATATGAGCTATATGGATACCTTATATTCCCAAGCGAGGGTAATCGAACCGCTGATCGATTCGATATTAATCGCCTCGCCCATCGGGGAGTTTCACCCGTTGGTTTTGAAGCGTGCCCAAGACGCTCCTTTCTACCAAAGTGATATGTATGCGCGCATCCAGAGGGAAAAGCATGCCATCTGGGTAGAGGGGCACTCCGATCCTTTTTTTGAGAGCAAAAACCGGGTGTTGTCGCTCGTGTTTCCCGTCCAAGGGGACCCCGTGGTCGATCCGACGGTTAGCAATGTGTACATGGTCGTCAACATCCGGGAAGACGGATTAAAGCGAATTATCGAGAACGAAGCCGATAATGGACAAGCCTATTTGGTAGTAGACCGAAGTGGAGACTCGGTGCTTGACCGAAGCGGGAGCATCGGCGAGCAAGTGGTGAGTGAAAGCTTCGCCGGACAAGGGGCGGCAACCGAGGTGCGGAATGAAGAATACGTGTATCGTCATAAGACGTACCTGGTCAATATTTCTCCGCTGCATATTCATCCCTCCTGGTTTGTAGCCAGCGTCCAGTCTAAGGATCACGTGTTGGAAGATCTGGTGTTTCTGCAATGGATGGTTGTCATTTTCGCGGTAAGCTGCTTTCTGCTCACATGGCTGTTGTCCAATACGCTGGCTCGATATTTGCTGCATCCGCTCCGCAAGCTGCAGGCCGTTATGAAACAGGTCGCGCATAACGACTTCACGGCGCGTTATGCCAGCCGCAATCGGGACGAGTTCGCCCAGGTCGGGATGTCGCTGAATTATATGCTGGAGGAAATCGTTATGCTGATAAGTGAAGTGAAGCAGGCGGAAAGCAGCAAACGAGCGGCGGAAATCAAATCTTTATCCGCACAGATGGACCCGCATTTTCTGTACAATACGTTAAACACGATCTACTGGAAGCTTCAGGTCGGCGAAGTCGCCAGTTCCCAAAATATGATTATGTCTTTGTCGCGCATGTTCCAGCTGGGACTGAACAAGGGGAATGAAATGACGACGCTCGAGAAAGAAATCGAGCATGTCAAGCAGTATTTGGATCTGCAGTCGTATTGCTACGAAAATTTGTTTGACTACGAGATTCAATTCGATGAGCAGTGGCTTTCCTGCCGTGTACCCCGATTGATATTGCAGCCGCTGGTCGAGAATAGCATCCTGCATGGCTTTGCCGATTGGGAGAGCGGCGGGAAAATCGTCATCCACGCTGCCGCGGAAGGGACGGATCTTGTCATCACGGTATCGGATAACGGCTGCGGCATGGAAGCAGGTGACCGGCAGCTTGAAGCGCCGGGGGACGGCGCCAAATCCGGCTATGCGCTGCATAATATAGCGAGCCGGCTCCAGCTGATTTACGGGGACGCGTCGGAGGTTCGCGTGGACAGCGAAGTCAATAAAGGTACCCGGATTGAACTGAGGCTGCCGATCGAGGAGAGGAACGCGCAATGATGGACAAACCTGTAACGTTATTCGTCATCGACGATATCAAGAGCGTGGTGGACGGTGTCGCGAGCATTGAATGGGAGGCACATGGAATCCAGCTGGCCGGAACGGCGACCAACGGGAAAGACGGGCTCGAGCAGGTCGGCGAATGTCGTCCGGATGTCATTCTGACCGATATTCGCATGCCGAAGATGGACGGGCTGGAGATGGTGCGTCGAATTCTCGGGCTGGATTATCCTTGCAAAATTTTACTGATGACGGGATTCGCCGAGTTTGAGTACGGGAAGCAGGCGGTGCAGTTGGGGGCGTTTGACTTTATTACGAAGCCGTTCTCCGAAGAGGAGATCATTCGCGCTGTATGCAAGGCAGCCGAGCAAGTCAAGACGGAGCGGCAGCAGAAAAGCCGCGTCATCGAGATGGAGCACCGGCTGCGGGAAAGCATGCCGGCTCTGCGGCAGGAATACTTCATGATGCTGACCCGGCACCAAACGAGCGAAGCTGCTGCCCAGGCGCGCTGGGATTTCCTGCAAATCCCGCTCAATATTAGACAGTGCGCCATTTTACTGATGGAGATTGACCATTTTCAGGAGAAAAGCGCTGCGCACTCGCTTCATGAGCTTGAGCTGATCCGCTTTTCGCTGCAAAATATCGTGGAGGAGACGCTCGGCCTGTTCACCACGGGCATTGTCTTTCGCGAAGCGGAGAGCCGCTTTGCAGCGGTGATCAACAGCGCTTCAACAGCCGATTCGGTGAAGGTGGCCGAAGCTTGCTGCCGTCATATCGCCGCATATACCCGTTTTACCATTTCCATAGGGGTAGGGGATATAGCCGAAAGCATAGATGAACTGCCGCGTTCGTACAGGCAGGCGCAAACTGCGATCGCTCACCACCTTTATACGGAAGGCAATGCCGTTATGAGCTATCAGGATACGCTCAATCGAGAAGTGCCGCTGCAACTAGCCGGCGACTTGAAGGAGGAGCTGATGCTGGCGCTGCGCTCGGGGAACAGCTCCAAGGTTCAGCAGCTGCTGAGGTCGCTGGCCGAGCAGGTTGAACAGCTGACGCCAAGGCCCGATCCGGATTATTTGTTGAATTTATATGACGAGCTGGCCGCGATGGCCGTTCGAACGATGTACGAGAAGCTGTCTCCGGCAGAGTGCTCCGGTCTGGCGAACGAGTATAAGGAAGCGCGCGAAAAAAGCAAGCTGGCATTCGCCGAGCTGCAAGGTCATTTGGAGCGGCTGTTCACAGGCGGAGCTGCAATGATTCACGGCACTGCCATATCCGAAACGGCCAGCATGATCTACCGGTCGCTTGATTATATGAATGAACGTCTTCATGAAGAGGTGACTTTGGCCGATTGCGCCGCACAGGTTCATTTAAGCGTCAGCTATTACACGATTTTGTTCAAAAAGGTGACGGGGCAAACGTTCGTTCAATATTTGACGCAGGAGCGGATCAAGCGCGCCAAGGCGATGCTGATCGACGGGATGCCCGTGCAGGATGTTGCCGCTTCGGTCGGATACGAGGAGCGCAGGTATTTTAGCGATGTGTTCAAAAAAGTAACCGGTATGACCCCTACGGCTTTCCGGGCACAATATTTTGGAGAAGACGGGCCAGAGAAGCAATAAAATATCCTCCCTTATGAGTGGGTTTACCCCACTCCTTTTTTATGGGCTTAGGCTTATACTGAGGTCAGCAAGAATAACAACTATCGATAAAAAGGGGAAATGATCATGTGGAAGAAGATGACTGCAATGGTGACCGGCTTAGCTGTCGTCGCCAGTCTGTCGGCCTGCGGGGCGAACGGCGGAGCGGATAACGGCGCTTCAAATCCCAACCCGGCAGGGGGAAGCGGCTCGGGCAAAAAGATTACGTTGAATTATTGGACGGATGACCGCCACGACCAGCAGTACATTCAAACGCTTGTGGATCAGTTCAATCAAACGAACGGCGGCATCGAAGTGAAGCTGAACGTGCTTTCCGATAACTATAACCAGAGCATCGACATCGCCTTTGCGGGCAATCAAGCGCCGGACATTCTTCGCGTGAAGAGCGGCAACTTCCTGGACTTCCAGAAGAAAGGGTACCTGGCTCCGATCGGGGATTATTTGAACGCCGACAGCGCGATGAAGCAAAAGTTCGCCGGTACGCTGATTGAAGGCGCCAACCAGATTGACGGCAAAATCTATTCGCTGCCGAATACGGGGCAAACGCTTCGCTTGGTTTACAATAAGGATTTATTCGCCAAAGCGGGCATTCAGAATCCGCCGGCTACGCTGCAGGAAATGGTCGACGCGGCGAAGAAAATTACCGCGGCCGGCAAAGCGGAAGGCGCTTACGGCTTTGCGCTCAACTTCAAAAGTCCTCTCGGCGCCATGCAGCGCTCCGTTCGCGAGATTTTATCGTTAAGCGGTTATCAGGGGCTTGGGTTTGATATCAAAACCGGCAAGTTCGATTTCGGACCGACCAGCCAAGTGATCCAGGCCTTCAAGCAAATGTATGATGACAAAAGCATGCTTCCGGGTGTAGAGACACTCGATATCGACCCGCTTCGCGCACAGTTTGCGGCTGGTAAAATCGGCATGTACTTGTCGTTCGCTACCGAACCGGGCGTGTATAAGGATCAGTTCCCGACGAAGGTCAACTGGGCGGGGGCGCTGCCGCCGACGATCGACGGCAAAGTGAACGGCACCTCCGAGATCGTCTCGGCGGGTACATGGCTCGGCATCAGCAACAATTCGCAGAACAAGGACGCGGCTTGGAAGTTCCTGCAATTCATGTATGCTGACAACGTGCTGACGACCTATCATGAAAAAGGCTTCGGTATTGCCGTTGTGCCGAGCATTGCCGCAAAAGCGAAAAAACCGGACATGCCGGGAATGGACGGCTTCCTCGTGACGAAGTACGATTCGCTCTGGCCGGTTTCGCCGACCGTGACGCCGGAAGGCGCGAACTACGGGGATGCGTTCATGAAGTATATGATGACGGGCGGCGATTTGAGCAAGGTGGTGTCCGATCTGAATACCCGCTACAATGCGGCGCTGGATAAAGCGGTTCAGGCCGGGAGCGTCAAAGTGAAGCCGGATCCGAGCTTTGACCCGCTCAAGCTGCAAGGCAAGTAACGGACAGCTGTATAGATGAGAGACGGGAGTCTGCGGAAGGCTCCCTCTTTTGTGAAAGGAGGGTCTGCATATATGAACAAGTGGAAACGTTTTGGCGAAAACGGACTGTTTCTTTTCCCGAGCTTGGTGCTGACGCTCGTGCTGGGGATTTACCCGATCCTTTGGGTGCTCAGGTATATGTTTTACGACTATCCGGGCTACGGCGTACCGAAGTTTACGGGACTTTATAATTTTCAGCGCCTGCTGGGTGATGCGCAGTTTTGGGAAGCAGTCACGAACACGTTTATTTTTATGGGCGGCAAGCTGCTGATTACGCTGCCTTTGTCGCTGCTTCTCGCTGTGGTGCTGAATGGCAAGCTGCGCGGAAGACAATGGCTCCGCGCCGTTTATTTTATGCCGACGGTGGTTAGTACCTCGGTAATTGCAATCGTATTTTATATTATTTTCAATTCGTATAACGGTATGGTGAACCGCATTCTGCTCCAGCTGCATCTGATTGACCAGCCGATGGACTGGCTTGGACCGCAATATGCGATGCTGACGGTCATCTTGGTGGCAGCCTGGGGGGCATTCGGCAATTATATGCTGCTGTTTCTGGCCGGTCTGCAGAGCATCCCGAGCGACGTATACGAGAGCGCCGCGATTGACGGCGCGAACAGCCGCCAGAAGCTGTGGTACATCACGATTCCTATGCTCGGACCCGTGATGCAGATGATCATTATGCTGGCGATCATCGCATCGCTCAAAGGCTATGAAAGCATCATGGTGATGACGGAGGGCGGGCCTGTCGGCAAAACGGAGGTCATGTACCTGTACCTCTACAAGCTGCTGTTTCCGGTTTCGTCATCGACGCCGGCGGTCCAGCAGTTTGGATACGGCAGTGCGGTCGGGTTTGCAACGGCAGTCATTGTCGGACTGATTACAGGTTTGTATTTTTATTTGTCCAAACGGATGAATAAGGTGTATTAGGGGGAGGGAGCGATGAACACCATGAAAACGATAGCGAAAGCCTCCCCAGCGAGGCCGCTCATTCAAATGCCGGGCAAGGCGCTCGGCAGGCTGCTTCTGTGGGTATTCCTGCTGGCGGTAGCCGCTTTGAGCATTTTCCCCGTCTTGATGGCGATGCTTGGCTCCGTCAAGACGACGGTGGAAATCATGACCGGCGACAGCGTGCTGCCCCAGGTTTGGAAGTTTTCCAACTATGCGGATGCCTGGAAGCAGGTGAAATTTGCGCAGTATGCGTGGAACAGCCTATTTGTCAGCATTGTCTCGACGATCGGCACACTGCTCGTTGCAGCCATGGCGGCTTATGTCGTAGACCGCCGCGACTTTCCCGGGAAGCGGCTGTTCGTCACGCTGCAGGCGTCCACCATGTTTATCTCGGTCGGGGCGGTTGTCCTGCGGCCGCAGTTTGATTTGATGGTAAAGTTGAACTTGAACACGTCCCTATGGGGGGTTATTCTGATTCTGGTCAGCGCGCATGCCAGCACCTTCTTCTTGCTGATGGGCTTTTTCAAATCGATCCCCAAGGATCTCGATGAAGCGGCGATGATTGACGGCTCCAATTTCATGAAGACATTTTTCCGTATCATTTTACCGCTGCTCACACCGGGACTTGGGGTAGCAGGGCTGTTCGCGTTTCGGCATGCGTGGAATGAATATATTCTTCCGCTCGTATTTACGATGACCAATCCGAAGCTTCAGACGCTGACCGTGGGACTAGCGAATTTGCGCTACGGCTCCTCGGCGGCCATGCAGACGAACCTGATGATGGCCGGCGCCTGCCTGTCCATCGTGCCGATCCTGATCATCTACGTGCTGGCAAACCGTACGTTCATGCAGGTGACGGCAGGATCGGTTAAGGGATAATTTCAAGAAGAGAGGATCGGTGTTCAAAAATGACACAACTAAGTTATATGCGGCTTCCGGCGGAGGACGTGCCGGTGTCTAATGACGTGGACGTGCTTGTGGTTGGAGGCGGTTCGGCCGGCATCGCGTCGGCCATTGCCGCCGCGAAAAACGGAGCCCGCACGATGCTGCTCGAGCAGCGCGGCTTTCTCGGAGGCATGGGGACGCTGGCTCTCGTTCCCGCCTTTTGTCCGTTCAGCGACAAAGAAAAGGCCGTCGTTCGCGGCATTGGGCTGGAGCTGATGGATCGCATGAAGCGGGCATGCAGTCCCGATTACTTCAACCGCTACGAGGAGCAGCTCGACTGGGTACCGATCGACGCGGAGGTGCTGAAGCGGGTATACGACGATGCGGTGCTGGAGCACGGCGTGAAGCTGCTGTACCACACGTTTGCGCCGCAGGTGCTGCTGGATGCCGAAGGCAAGCGCATTGAAGGCGTCGGCATCGTCAACAAGAGCGGCCGCTCGATCATACGCAGCCGCTATGTCATCGATGCTACAGGCGATGCGGATGTCGCGGCGCTGGCGGGCGTGCCGTTTCAAAAGGGCGGCGACGAGGGTGAGCTGCAGCCGGGCACGATGTGCTACGTGCTGGCGAATGTGGACCGCGCTCGCTTCGAGCAATTTGTTGCGGAAACCGGCGATACCGGTCAGCTGCACAAGGCGGTCGAGCAGGCGATTCACGATGGCGTGCTGCCGGAAGGGCGCAAATCGATCTCGGGTCTGGCCTGGATCGAGAATAGTCTTGTGGGCGTGAATTTCGGCCATGTGTTCGGCATCGACGGCACGAAGGCGGAAGACTTGACGCGCGGCGCCATCGAAGGCCGCAAGCTGGTCGAGGTGCAGCTGGCGTTCTTCAAGAGCCGCGTGCCCGGTTTCGAGCGTGCGCATCTTGCGGCTACCGGCGAGCAGATCGGTATACGCGAGACGCGGCGGATCCAGGGCGATTATGTTCTGACCGCGGACGATTTCATGGCGGCGGCAAGTTTCCCTGACGATATCGCCCGTAACGCCTACTATATCGATATTCATTTGGCGAACAGCAAAAGCGCGATGAAATTTACCCACCTGCCGCCCGGACAGTCGCATGGCGTTCCTTACCGCTGCCTGCTGCCGGTTGGCATCGATAACCTGTGGGTAGCCGGGCGGGCCGCATCGTCCGACCGAGCGGTACAGGGCTCTCTGCGGGTCATGCCGAACTGCTTCGCGATGGGCCAGGCTGCGGGTACAGCGGCTGCGCTCGCGCTGCGCGGCGGCTTGCTCGGCTCGCGCGGCGTGGGGATCGAAGAGCTGCAGCGCGCGCTGCTCGAGCAGGGCGCATGGCTCGGCGAAAGAGAGGCGGTCCGATGACGGACAGATGGAGAGGACGAAGCTGGTGCACGCTCGGGGACAGCATTACGGCGGCTAACGGGTTCCAGCCTTTGTTGAAGGAGGCGCTCGGCTTCGCGAGCATCCGCAATGAAGGCCGGGGAGGCTGCTCGATGACTGCGGGAGGCGACCGTGATGCAGGTTCGACCGTACGCGTCGGTACAGCGATCACGGAATGTTTCGACTGTGTGACGATATTTGCGGGAACCAACGATTACCGACTGAACAAGCCGCTTGGACAGCTGAAACCGGTAGGCGGGCCGTTTGATGTGTTCACGTTTTACGGGGCGTACCAAACCTTGATCGAGCATCTGTTGACGCTGCATCCGGCCAGCAGGCTCAATCTTTGGACGCCGCTGCAGCGGGACAAGGACGGCTATGACATGTATCATGCCAACGAGGAGGGGCGCCTTCTCGCGGATTATGCCGATGCGGTCGTTGCCGTCGGTAAAGTGTACGCGCTCCCGGTGCTTGACCTGTACGCGACAAGCGGCTTCTCCAAGCTGACGCTGGATGTCTTCACATCCGACCGGCTTCATCCGAACGAAGCCGGTCATCGGCGAATCGCTGATCTGGCGGCTACTTTTTTGAGAAGCATGTGATCCATATTTCAAGGAGGAATTGTTTATGACTCTCCCACACATCGGAGCGCTGAAGTCCAGTCCGACGATTATCCGTTACCCGGGTAATCCCATCTTAACCCGGCACGATGTACCCTATAATCCGGCACTCGTGTTCAACGCCGGCGTCACCAAATTTCAAGGCCAGTATGTGATGATCTTCCGCAATGATTACGGCGATCCCGAGAAACAGACGCTTCTGCCGCACAACACGACCAACATGGGGATTGCCTTCAGCAAGGACGGCATTCATTGGGACGTGCGCCCGAAGCCTGTCTTCGGCATTCCTAATGACGAGGTCATCCGTACGTATGATCCCCGTCTGACAGTGATCGACGGACGCTGCTATTTGTGCTTTGCCGTCGACACGAAGCACGGGACACTCGGAGGCATCGCGGTAACGGATGATTTCGAGCATTTCGAAGTGCTCAGCATGACGACGCCGGACAACCGCAACATGGTCTTGTTTCCCGAGAAAGTCGGCGACAAATACGTCCGTCTGGAACGGCCTTTCCCTGTGTACAGCAGAGGAGGCAAAGACCGGTTCGATATCTGGATCTCCGATTCGCCCGATCTTCGGTACTGGGGGAATTCCCGCCTGCTGCTTGCAGTAGAGCAGGTAAAGTACGCGAACGATAAATTAGGTCCGGGCGCTCCGCCGATTAAAACCCCGAAGGGTTGGCTGACGCTGTTCCATGCGGTCGATATCGATCCGTCGCGCGGCAAAAACGGCTGGGAAGATACGTGGAAGAAACGGTACACCACAGGCGTGATGCTCCTGGATCTGAACGATCCGGGCAAAATCATCGGGATGTACAAGGAACCGCTGATGGTGCCGGATGCCGATTACGAGAAGGATGGCGGCTTCCGCAATCACGTCATTTTTCCAGGGGGAATGATCTTGGAAGAGAGCGGCGAGGTGAAAATATATTACGGCGCGGCCGACGCCTATGAATGCTTGGCGACAGCGCACGTGGATGATCTGCTTCGCCTATGTTTGGAATAGACGTCTTTTTATACGATTGTTGACTATGAAACATGCGATGATATCTGGGTCCAGGAATGATGAATATAGCAAGCAGTAAAGCAACGCAATGGTTTACCCATATGCATATCAAAGGAAGTCCGGTCGATTTGCCGGACTTCTTTTGATGTAATAGGAAGACGCCGATCGCAATCTGGCAGGAAGCAGTCGGCTGGCTGACCTCAGCTCTATTCAGGTTAGTGCAATAAAGGGGCTGAAGGTTATAATAAAGCATGCAGCTTTATTATAAATGAGCCCTATGAAGAGGATGCAGATCATGCCGATTAATTCTTACGAAAACTACCCAATGAGCTGGAAGCCTTCGATCGATAAAACCGAAAAGCCGATTTATAAAGCACTCGCATTACAATTGCAACAGGATATTAAAAACGGCGTTTTATTACCTGGAACAAGACTCCCCTCACAGCGGGAACTGGCCGATTTTTTGGACTTAAATTTGAGCACGATTTCAAAAGCGTTCAAAATGTGTGAGCTTAAGGGCTTATTAAGTGCAGCGGTCGGCAGCGGGACATTTGTATCGTATGATGCTTTATCCAATGCTTATTTACTTGAAGATACGAAGCCGAAGCATTTAATTGAAATGGGAGCAACGCTACCAGATAATGATTCATACGAGCCACTGCTGCTGCAACTGAAAAGTATGCTGCAAGAGCCGGATTATGAAAAATGGTTTGGTTACGGTCGAGCAGGCGAAAGCCTTTGGCAAAAGGACGCAGCTGCTACGTTCATTCGAAGAGGCGGGCTTGTCACAACAGCCGATCGAATTTTATTTGCTAATGGCGGTCAAAACGCTATTGCTGCCACGCTTGCGAGTCTATGTAAGCCCGGAGATCGCATTTGTGCCGACCCTCATACGTACCCTGGCTTAAAAACGGTTGCGGCGATGCTCAGTGTGCAAATCGTACCCATAAAATCAGAAAACTACGAAATGAGTCCGACTGCCTTGGAATATGCGTGTAAAAACGACAATATTAAAGGCATTTACTTAATTCCGGATTATCATAATCCCACAGCCGGCATCATGTCTGTTGAGAATCGACAAAGGATTGCGGCCATTGCCAAAAAGTATCATCAGTTCATTATTGAAGATGCTTCGTATCGTCTTCTCATCGAACAACCGCCTCCAGCAGTCGCATCATTTGCACCGGAACAGGCCGTCTACATTGCGAGTTTGTCCAAGTCCATCGCACCGGGGTTACGGTTAGCTTATGTAGCCGTGCCGAGTCAATTCAAAGAGGCAATTTCAAAGGCACTATATAATTTGAATGTTTTCGTTTCGCCGTTATTTGCCGAATTGGCAGCGCGTACTATCGTATCTGGCCAATTCGAAGTTCTAATTGAGGGCCATCGCGAACAGGCTGTCCGCAGAAATCAAATCGTTAACCGATATTTGGCAGACTACATGTGTTTAGGGCTTGAAACAAGTATATTCCGTTGGCTGCTGCTGCCAAACAAGATTACAGGTGCGGAGTTCGAAAGGTTAGCCGCGCAGCATGGAGTACAAGTGTATGCGGCAGACCGATTCGTAGTTGGAAATCGTTCTCCGGAGCGTGCGGTACGGATTGCCGTCTGTGCGCCAGCAACAGTTGAAGAGTTAGAAGAAGGCTTAGCGATCCTTAGACATCTGCTAGACGAGCTTACATAATATTGTTTGCCATACAATTATAATATTGTATGGTTTTTGTTGTGCGTGTTATGATGGGACATATTCAAGCTTGGTACGTATAGGGGGGATGGAAATATGTCGATCCAAACAGCATCAGCAAAAGAGAAAACGCATATCAGCAGGGAATCATGGAGGGACTATGCGGATTCCCCGGAGAAGCAGCGTCAGTTGTACAAAAGAACGATGATCATCGTGATCGCTTCTCAAATGTTTGGCGGTGCGGGATTGGCCGCAGGGATCACGGTTGGGGCGCTGCTTGCACAGGATATGCTCGGAAAAGACAGCTATACAGGGCTTCCGACCGCATTGTTTACGTTAGGTTCAGCTGCCGCGGCGCTCATCGTTGGTCGCCTGTCCCAACGCTTGGGGCGTCGTACGGGGCTAGCTGCAGGTTTTTTAGCAGGCGGCCTTGGTGCTGTGGGCGTCGTCCTGGCATCCGTCTTTCATAATATTGCGCTGCTCTGTGTTTCGCTGCTGGTTTATGGAGCAGGTACGGCTACCAACTTGCAGGCAAGATACGCCGGTACGGATCTGGCGCTTCCGACTAAGCGGGCCAAAGCCATCAGTATTGCTATGGTCTTCACGACATTTGGCGCGGTTGCAGGACCGAATCTGGTAACGATTACGGGTCGGCTGGCCGCTTCTATGGGCGCTCCTGCGTTGTCCGGACCATTCATGCTGGCCGCTGCCGCCTATATTTTAGCAGGACTGGTACTGCTCATTTTCCTGAGGCCTGATCCTTTAATCGTAGCCAAAGCCATTGCAGAAGTGGAGCATATTAACGATCGTCAGAAAAAAGAGCAGCAACGGGATACGCTGGAAGCGAGTGTTAACAAACGTGGGATCATTGTTGGTGCGTCAGTGATGGTATTAACCCAAATTGTGATGATTGCCATTATGACCATGACACCGGTTCACATGAAGCATCACGGACATGGACTGGGTGAGGTGGGTGTCGTAATCGGTATCCATGTTGCAGCAATGTATTTGCCTTCGCTGCTCACGGGCGTACTCGTCGATAAGTATGGACGATTGCCGATGTCTTATGCTTCTGGAGTTACCTTGCTCTTGGCAGGCTTACTCGCTGCATTCGCACCCGGCGAGTCTATGGTCCTTCTTGTTCTTGCGCTTGCGCTTCTTGGATTGGGATGGAATTTTGGTTTAATTAGCGGAACAGCAGCGATAGTGGATGCCACGCCTCCACAAATACGCGCGAAGACGCAAGGAACTGTGGACGTTCTGATTGCTTTGTCCGGGGCATCCGGAGGTGCATTGTCCGGCATGGTTGTGGCTCAGTCCAGCTATTCGATACTGTCCTTGTCTGGGGGATTTCTGTCCCTGCTGCTTATACCGATTGTCTTGTGGTTCCGGAGGAAGGGATGATCGCATGAATAAAAGAGGTTCCCGTCCGTCATTTTTTATTGTCAGCTTTCCAATTTTATGAAATAATGTGCTCAAGTCCAATCGAAACGGAGAGGGATCGGATTGGAGCTCATACCATGTTGTAAAGTTACTGACGGGAGTGTATAACATGAATTTACCAGAACTTTTAAGTATGGCCCCGACCGTATTTGCCGTAGGGGATGAGTACCAGATTATGGTACCTGTTTCTGCAGAGTGCCTGATGTGGGTTGAAATAAAAGAAGAACGCTATTATGACGATTCTAACGGTATTCTTCGTTCTCATACGACACTGCACCGCATCAGTGTGCCGTGTGAGGCGCTGAACGATGCTAGAGAGTATACCGTCTGCTACCGGAAAATGATCGAACGCAAGCCCTATCACCCGATAACGGAGGAGGTTGTTCGTCATCGGTTTTCTTTCCGTCCTGTTGAGGGGGACAGGATCCGTATTTTTCATATTGCCGATGCACACAATCGTGTAGAGTCTCCTATTCTGGCCGCACAGACCAAGGAGGGGGAAATCGATTTACTCGTGCTGAACGGAGATATCCCGGATCACAGTGGAAAGCTTGAAAACTTTGACGCCATTTACCTCATCTGTGCTGAAATTACACAGGGCCGCATTCCTTGTGTTTTTTCCAGAGGCAACCACGACACCCGTGGAATCTACGCTGAACACATTGCCGAATATACCCCTACACAGCACGGAAATTCCTATTTTACTTTCCATGTAGGAAAGCTTTGGGGGCTGGTGCTCGACTGCGGTGAGGACAAGGATGATTCCCATGCAGAATACGGCAATACCATCTGTTGTCATGCATTCAGAAAGCGGCAAACCCAATTTTTGAAAAAGGTGGCACAGGCACAGGAATACAATCAATACCTATATAAAATTGTCGTTGTACACAAGCCATTCACTTATGTGCAGAAGCCTCCCTTTGATATCGAGCAAGATATTTATAAAGAGTGGTGCGATATCCTGAAGAGTGAAATTAAGCCGGATCTTATGATGAGCGGTCATCTGCATAGAACCGCGGTCTGGATGCCGGGATGTCCCGAGGATCATCTGGGTCAACCATGTCCCGTCGTAGTGGGGGCAAAGCCTCTTCCGAAGGGGGAAGACGGGAAGGCAGGCTTTATCGGTGCGGCAATTACGTTGGATGAGAGCCAAATATCGGTACAGTTTGTGGACGATAAGAAGAATATTCTGGAAGAGATTCAATTCGAACACTGATATTTATTTCTTCATTGCCGCGTACATCGCGGCTTTTGTATTTTAGGGGATCAAGTTCGCGTCACAAACCATTAGACGCAGAACTTGATCCCATTCCTGATTATTTCATAACCTTACAGCGCTGCTACACGCACAGCACGATCATAGGCCTGGTTAACAAAGGTGCCATAATCCCAGGCAGCATACGGATCGTGGGTATTGCGGCCGGGCTTGTTGGTACGGGTCAGCTCAAAGGTCAGGGGGCCTTTGAATTGATGGCGGCGCAGACGATCCATTATGCCCTGCCAGTTGGCCACGCCATCAAAGGGCAGCAGATGGGAATCGTCATGCCAGGTGATTTCGCTGCCGGTAATGCCCAGGTTGTCATTAAAGTGGGTGCCGATCAGTTGATCGCCGTATAGGGCCATCATATCCTTGGAGCGGTTATAGCACATTTCGTGACCGGTATCCCAGCAGAAGCGGGTAGAAGGATGTCCTTTCAGCTCCGTCATAATCTTTGCCAGATATTCCTCGCCTTCGGTATTTTCAAAACCCAGGTACACATTCCGATCATCGGCGAAACGGCACAACCGTTCAAAGCGCTCAATGCCCAGGTCAGAAGGTGTATGCTTGTCAAAACCGATGATCGCATGGACGATGGCAAGCGGCACCTGATGATCCGCGCAGTCCTGCACGCAATCCATCAGTACTTTCAGAAAGGCTTCACCGTCCGGGCCCTCTTCCCATATCTTGTCAACGTTGTTGAAGGGCGCATGGATAGATTGGTAGATTAAGCCAAGTTCCTTGGCCCGCGCGGCCCACTCGGCCACCGGAGCTCCGGGTCTCCATTCGGAAAAGAAGCCGTCAAATCCGGCCTTTTTGACCAGCGCAAGTCTTTCTGCCATAGGAAGATCAAAGCCCAACCCCGTATTAATGCAAAGCTTATAGGATGACATCGATGAATTCTCCTTTCAATTTCTGAACAGGTTCGTTTGGTGTAGAGTTGAAGCATAGGTACCGGTTCACTAGGTGATTTTGTCGTTTCCTGTATATATATTCGGCAACGATTTCCAGATTCCTTGGCAATAGAGAAAGAAGACCGAAAAACCGCGAAGTATTGGGAGGATACGACGATAGCCCAATACAACTAGGCTGAAGCGCATCGATCAGGCTATCGAAGTCTAATCAACAGGGGCCGTTGAGATGCAGCGAGACGTGATCGGGCAGAACTTTCTGGATTTGCTCCCTCAGGAGCGGATCCTCATGCACTCGTTCGTCCAGGAGGACGACGATGCCCTTGTCGCTGCTCGTGCGTATCAAGCGGCCCATACCTTGGCGAAGTCGAAGCAGCATATACGGCAGATCCACCTCCTCGTAAGGTTGTACGGCATCCTTACGTTTAGCGTTGAACACGGGATCGTGGGGCGGGAAGGGCAGGGACCAGATCGTTACATTCGACAGTGCCGGCCCGGGAATGTCAAGTCCTTCCCATAGGCTGACTGCGCACAGCACGCCTGCTTGCTCCCGCTGGAAGGAGGCGATGAGATGGCTGATCTCCTTGTCGCCTTCGAACAGGAAGGCATAAAGCCCGTAATCGGGATAGCATAGGGCATGCTGCTTGAATTGCTGCAGTTCCTCCCTCGAGGGGAATAGCAGCATGGCACGGCCCTGCGTCCGCTTCAGGAACGTAAAGGCAGCATCCATTTTATCCTTTTCTCGCCCTTCAAGCGAATGGAGTGGAAGCTTCGGGGCGAACACCATCATTTGTTGTTCGTAATCATACGGCGACGGAACGGAAAAAGATAAAGGTTTTACGATCCCGAGACTTTCCGTCATGTAGCGGAAAGATCCGTCAACCGATAAAGTGGCAGAGGAGAAGACGATGGGGAGATGCCGACCGAACACGGTCTCCTGAAGCACATCTTTCACCTCTCGTGGCATAATCCACAGAATGAGCTCGCCGCCGCTCACGGTTGCCCATGTGATCAACGAAGGCGTGTGCTGAAAATGGCGCATTGCGCTCTGCAGCATCTCCAGATGCTCATCCACGAGCCGAAGGTGGTACTCGCTCAATGAGTATAATCCGGCTTCCACAGCCAGCTGCTCTTCCAGCTGTGACAGTTCATACCGGAACTTGTGGACCTCCCCCAGCAGCGGCTCGCTCAGCATCACCGTCATCCGGTCGGAGCCGGGAACCGGCTGTACATGACACTGGAGCGCCCCGAACATCGCTTGGCACTGCTCTAGGGTTTGTTCGACCTTCCGTGCGAGCGCTTCCCGGACGCCGCTTTGCAGTACCCTCGTGATGATCTCTTCGAACAGGCTAATCTTCAGCTGATACGTGAGTGCCTTTTGTGCTGCAAATTCAAGTAGATGTCCTTCGTCGAATACGATCGCACTGTGATCCGGGAGGTAGGGCAGCTGGCCTGCTCGTTTGCGGCTGTCAGCGGTCCACAGATGCTCTGTATAGTAGTCGTGGGAGCACACGATCAGATCGCTTGCATGCCGGTAATTCATGCGAGACAGTGTCAAGCCGCAGCGGTGTCTTTTATCGCAGATGGTGCAGTCCTGGAAGATGTCCCAATTGATCTTCTTCCACTGGGCGTCGTTCAGTTCGGAATAATCTTTGCGATCACCATACGCATGAAAGTGCTGCAGCGAGTCACGTGTCCGTACGAACGGAGGAAGCCCGCGGTAGATGGATTCGAAGACGTCCGCCTCGGCATCGGAATACCGGGCGTCGTGCAATTTATTCAAGCACAAGTATTGTTCCGGCGACTTCGCAAGCCTGGCATCGATCGACAGGCCGAGGTGTGAGGAGAGTTTGGCGATATCGCCGTCCTGCTTCACAAGCTGCTCGATCAACGATTCGTCGGCGCAGGAGATGACAGCCGGTTTCTTCGTATAGTAGGCATAGTTAATCGCATAGAGCAGGTACACGAGTGTCTTTCCCGTGCCGACTCCGGCTTCAGCGAATATCGTCTTTTTCTCAGAAAAGGCCCGTTCCAGCTGAAACGCCATGAAGATCTGCTCATCGCGGATTTCAAATCCAGCCTCCGGCAAAATGTCGTAGAATACATCCGCAACCCAGTCCCGCAGCTGCGAAAGGAACGGTTGGGAGGGGGTAAAAGGGAAGGGATACTGTTTTATTCGAATACCTCCTCGGCCTTTTCGCTCCAAATAATAACGGACGCATTGGGATCACCGACCAGTTCAACGAATTTCTTGAAAATCATCTTGTCAGAACCACCGTTGATGAACAAGGAGCCGCTTGCTGGACCTACTTCCGAATGTTGGACCATAAAACCTCTCCTTTAGATGGGATGCCCTTGATTTATACCCTCCTAATCTACAGGAGAAGCCGGCAGAGAACCAGACTGTTTTTTACACCCAGAATATGGTATAATAACGATAACAGGATACGAAAACAACACAAAAAATGGGGTCCTCTTATTAAGCGTTTTTTTGTGGGGGGCCCGGTTTAGAGGTCGCATATGTTGCGGCTTTTTCGTTTTTGCCTATAAATGTATGGTAAAATTGTCCCAGTAAGAAATAAAAGAATGGTGCGAGGAGATTGGACCGGAATGCAAACCGTTTACATATTGTCGGGACCAGCAGGGGCTGGAAAGTCAACAACCTCAAAGGCATTGGTTCGTGCATTGAAAAACAGTGCATATATTTCAGGGGACTACGTGAGTTATATGCATGTTAGCGGCCGTCAGAAGCCTTGGGAAAGTAAGGGTGAGCTATCCCTCATTTGGAATAATATATTGAGTTTGACACAAACATTTCCTTGATACAAGTCACAATAGCGTTGATGCGATCGAGAGGAACTGTCACAAGGACAGCTCCTCTTTGAGTTATACCATGAATCACATGAAAAAACGGCCAAACATCGAGATTCTGTGTTTGGTCGTTTCGTTTCATTTATCTTGTTTCAGAATGATGCCTACTGCTTCCTTACCTCAAAGCTTCCTGCATTTTTAATTGAACTTCTTTTCACTAAAAGGAAGTAGGACAGCATCGCGGCTGCGCTTGTTGTCAAAATAATGACACCGAGCGGAACAGCCGTGCTTTCCCCCGCAATGCCGACAAGCGGAGAAACGACAGCCCCAAGCAAAAAGGGGATAACGCCCATCAGTGCTGCCGCACTGCCAGCCATGTGGCCCTGGCTCTCCATCGCAAGAGGAAAAGCTGCCGTGGATGTAATGCCGATGGCCGCTACGAAGAAAACGAGCGGAATCACGAGCGCATACAGCGGCCCGTGGAACATCGCAACCAATAAAACGGCGATGCTGGCCGCACCGGCAAGCCATAGACCGAATAGCAGGAAGGTCTGCTCCGACACACGGTGAGCCATTCGACCGACCAATTGCGAGCCGATAATCAGAGAGATGCCATTGGATCCGAACAACAGAGCGAATACCGTAGGGGAAACTCCGTAAATATTTTGATAAATAAAAGGAGTTCCGGAAACGTACGCGAATACCCCCGCGATCATGATTCCCTGTGCGAGCATATAGCCCGTAAATGAGCGATCACGCAAAAGCGATCCATAGTTTCGCAGTTGTTGAGTAAAATTGCTGGGACTGCGCCGCTCGACAGGCAGCGTCTCTTGGAGACTCCATTTGGTCATGGCGAGGAGGTACATTCCCAGCAGTGCCAAAGCGATAAATACGCCGACCCAGCTTGTAAGCGCTAGAACACCGCTTCCGGTTACCGGTGCCACCAGCGGTCCCAAATTTCCGACAAGCAAGAGAAGCGAGAAAAATTTGGTGAGCTCGTGCCCACTAAACATATCGCGAGCAATGGCACGGGAGATGACGATACCCGCCGACGCAACAAACCCTTGCACAAGCCGCGACAGGATCAGCAGCCAAATATTCGGTGAGATCGCACAAGCTACAGCTGCCACAACATAGATTGCCATAGAGATGAGCAGCGGCTTGCGCCTGCCATAGACGTCGCTGAGCGAACCCATGACCAGCTGGCCGACGCCAAGTCCCAATAAACAGGTGGTCAGGCTGAGCTGGACGAGGGAAGCGGTCGTACCGAAACGCTCAACAATTTGAGGAAAAGCGGGCAAATACATATCGATGGTAAAAGGCCCAAGTGTCGAAAATAAACCAAGCAGCAAAGCTAGTCTAACAGTAGTCTGTTTGTTCTTGTGAGTCATCGTATAAGTTTCTCCTATTTCTTCATTCCATATCCGGAACTCTTTTCTCTATATTTGTTACACCATATCACAACTGTACTCATTTTGACAACAGTTAAATCACGTTGGAGGTGATCGCTCATGCGGGTGCACAAAAATCAAGCCACCCGTAGGGCGGGTGGCTATCTCATCCTTACTTCTATTGCATCAATTCCGCAATCTTCTTATCGGCCTTTTCCTGTGCTTCCCGAAGCACGGTATTAATATCCTTCTTGTCGATGGCAATATCCTTGCGCATAGCCCGGATAATGGCCTGTACTTCTTTGTCGGCGATATTGGCCGGGGGGGTCGCAGAAGCCGGATATTTGAATATGGCGGCTGTGTTTTTGTCCTTTAAGGCTGGAATGGCCGTGCCGAACGCCTTCTTAACCCCGTCATCGTTCATGATCGTCACTTTGGCATTGCTGCTCAACAGGACTTGCTCCTCGCGGGAAGCCATCATCTGAAGCACCAGCATCGCCTGATCCTTGTGTTTGCTTGTTTTGGAGATGGCCAGCCCTCCGGCAATCGCATGTCGTCCTTTACCCGCGCTGTCGTCGAACGTCGGATTTGTCACCAAGTCCCAATCGGGCGCCATACCATTCGCCTGAGCCTGTACCAGGTCGCTTAAAGTTTTACTGTACCAATCCGGAACCATCGCAACCATCTTGTCTTTTATAAAGCCGTCAGGCGCGTACGCATATGTTTTCCCTGATACGAATCCGGGCATATTGTACATTTGATCGAATAGTTCCAATACCCTTTTATAAAGCGGGATATCGACCAGCGCTTTGTTCGTCTTCGGATCGACGAACGGCTGCGAGTAGGGGCTTACCAGATGATCCGGCAGCCGGAGGTCGACGCCGATATATTGCACACCATCTTGCATCCGGGTCATTTTGCGGGCGAGTTCCATAACGGCAGGCCACTGCATGTCATCCTTCGGGTACGGCACACCAAACTTGTTGAACAAATCCTTGTTGTAGAACATCGCGCCCGCACTTTGATAGTACGGCATCAACGGAAATTTCCCCGGCTCCAACCCTCGGACGGTTTGTACGGTCTGCGGATCCAGCTTGGTCAGATCAATCTGGAACTTCTTGATCAGATCCGTTAAATCCTCGGGTATCCCCAACTGCTTGAGCGGCATATACCAGTCGTTGTCGAGCAGAATGATGTCCGGCAAATCGTTGGCAGCAATCAGCTTCTCCAATGCTGCGGCTGTACCATTGGTTTTTGTCTGTAATTCAAGGGTAATGTGAGGGTATTTTTTCTTTAACGGTTCTACGTAAAACGTCTGAAAATCCACATCAGACAAACTGACCCCGTGAACTAATAATTTCAGGGTGACGGGATCCGTCGGCACCGTGAAAGCAGGAGCTGCTTCTTTTTTTCCGGAATCGTCAGGCGCAGCGGAACTTGGGCTTTTGGTTGAACTGCACCCCGATAAAGCTAAGGAAGCAGTAAGTAATAATGCGGTAAACGCTTTCAAAGATGGGTTCACTTGAAATCTTCCTTTCGGATAAATGTTTGTTTAAATATTCGAATGACGTTGCTCCCCCCGAGTCCATCGCCGGATCGGAAATGTTTCCCTATGCCTTGACTGGTGCAGCCAGATTGTTTTTGCTGATCGTGACAGGCTTCTTAGGCACCGTGTTCACCTCCGCTCCGTATTTGCCCTTATCCGCCGCAATCTCCTGTCCCTGGCTGCAGGCATGCAAAATGTAATCGCTGACATGATCATTTGTCCATATTCGATCATTTGCTTACCATAAAATAACTATACCATCTTAACCTTCATTCTGTAAATAAAGTCTTCTCTGCAATTGGTTTGTTTACCCGAACATGAATGAATGGCCTGTACACGTAAAACAAGAACACGCAGAGTGAAACACTAATCGACGTACTTCGGCACAGAAGCTTGCTGTAAATAATCATTGACTTGTATACCCATTTATGTAATTCATTAAGGTGGTTATCGTGACAAAGGACACGGATAAAACTAAAACTGGAGGAAACTAAATGTATGATTATTTGACTCATTATTACAGAAAAGATACAGCACCTTTTTACACTTACAGAAGCTAAGACTATTTTTAATAAGGATTTTTTGGCTGAAGTGGAGAAGACTAAATTTCCTGGAGGTGCTATTCCTTATGTCGAAGCACAAGTATGGAATCACGGTCTATTAAAAGATTATTATAGGAAATTAAGTAAATGAAAGATGACGTATACCGATTATACAACAATCAACTAAAAACCAGATGGTCAACACAAGCCACCGGGAGCACTTGGGTTAAGGCTGCTGAAAATAAAAACTAGCGGCTTCATTACGGGTAATAATTCCATTATATTACAGATGGGGGCGGCACAATGAACTTATCAAATGACTTCTACATCAAGGTCAAACAGATATATGGCGAAGTCGGTGAAAAATGGCTTGCACGGTTGCCAGACATTATCGATCAGTGTATCGAGAAGTGGGGTCTCCGCGACCTGGTGTTGTTAGACAATTTCTCCAACGCAGTACTGTTCGGAACCAGCAAGTCCTTTGGGGATGTTGTATTAAAAATTAGTATGGGTCCCACCTCTGAGTTCAAAGCTATATCTCGATTTAAAGAGCCCGCTATTTGTCATTGTTATGCCATGGAAGAGTCTCTATGTACACTACTTTTAGAGCGTGTTATACCAGGAAATGATCTATCAACGATTTCTTCTGAAGAGGAACGAATTAGCATAGCCGCTAACCTTATGCTACATTTGAGTGTATTTCCAAAGGCTGGAGATGAGTTTCCTACATACGGCCAAATGGTCAATGATCATTTTATTCGCGTGCGTCGGGGAAGAACTTTGGATGAGGGAATGCTTCTATATATGGAGTTCGCTAAAAAGTTCTTACAAGAAATACAGGTACTTAGACGGCTTCCCAAGCTACTGCACGGCGATTTACATCATGAAAATATACTTCAAGACAACCGCGGCCATTGGAAGGCAATTGATCCAAAAGGTGTAATGGGTGCACCTTTTCTGGAGAGCGCTCGATTCATCGTTAACGAAGTAGGACGGGCCGCAGAACATGAAAAGGCACGATCTCTTGCAACCATGGTCAAAATGTTCAGTAAAGCATTTAACGAAAGTCCGCGAATAATTGCGTATGGCGGATTCATTGATCAGGTGTTGATTCTTTGCTGTATGTACGAGAATAAGGAAGATCCACGTGATATCTTAAAGACACTGAACGATTGCCAAATATATCTCGACTTTATTGAGTCTTGCTCATAAAGTCGAAGCCCCATCTTTGCGCTTGAACCCCGACCGCCCCGCCTAATGGGCATCATTTCGCGTTTTTATCTATATAGAACGCGATTAATAAACCAACAATGCTCCATCAATCGCCAAATCGGGTAATGAAATGTAACAACGAAGCCGAGGTGGCGATAAAAATGAAGAACAATGAAATCAAGCGATTGAATGCAGCGATGAAAGATACAACAGATAAACGCCTGTATGAAAGGATTCTAGCCGTCCGCCTGCGTCTGGAAGGACACTCATTTACGGAAATCGGCGATTTGCTCGGTCGGTTTCGTCAAACCATTAGTATCTATTGGCAGAGCTATCAAGAGCAGGGCCTCGCCGGCCTGGAAAGAGGAGCCTCGCCTGGACAACCACCAAAGCTCACGGAAGAGCAACGCCATCAATTGGCCGCTATGCTGGAGCAACAGCAGCCAGCCGATGTGGGCTTTGAAGCGCGCTATACCTGGACGCTGCCGCTAGTGGCGGAGTGGATTAAGCGGGAGTTTGGCATCACAATGAGTGTGCGCGGCATAAGCGCGATGCTCAAAAGAATGAACTTCAGCTTCACCAAAGCGACCTATACGCTTGCCAAAGCCGACGAGCAGGCGCAGGCATTCTTTCGCAAGCATACCTTTGCACAGCTCAAGAAGCAGGTGGAAGCCGAAGCGATCGATCATCTGCTGTTTGAGGACGAATCCATGATTCGTTCTTATCAAGCGCTGCAGTACAACTGGTTTCCGCGTGGAAAGCAGCGTAAAGTGCCAACGTACGGCAAGCATGAAGGAGCCAAGTTGTTCGGCGCGATGAATTACGAAACGGGTCAGGTTCATCACCGGGAAGAAGAAAAAGCCGATGTAGCGGCCTTCATTCGCTTCCTGTAAGATCTGCTGTCAGCTTATTCAGATGGAAAGATCGCCATGGTGCTGGACAACAGCCGTATTCATCATGCGACCGGGTTACAGCCCTTTTTGAAAGAACACCCGCGTCTGCACTTGGTCTTTCTGCCGCCGTATAGCCCAAACCTGAATCCGGTTGAAGGACTATGGCTGTGGCTCAAAGCCGATGTGGTCAATAACGTCTTTTTTGAAAAGTTCTATAAGATTAAGCTTCACGTGGGCAAATTCATGAAGCGAATCAACCAGAACCCCATGGAAACGATTGACCGATTGCTGGTCAGGTTATGATATTAATTGCGGTTTATATACTTTACCTTCATGTAAATAAAGACAATTTAAAGATATGTCACAGTACGATGGTTTTATACTATAATTAAATACAGGATACATACAAGTTATTATAGAGTGTCAATACAATTTCCTTCACTTTTTTTCCGTCTGAGCTGTTTGTCCGATCCACTTCGATTCCGATACAACTAACGATCCTTCTGTCCAGTACAAACGAGCATACCCAAAAACCTGCGAATATTCGCTGCAGCCGTCTGCCCTTCAGGCTGTTGCGGATCACACAGCTTACTTGCTTATCACTGCACTCACGTACGTCCCAGGCTTATGAATACGGGGCGTCCCTTGGTTCTGCGATACGAATTTGGGAGGTAGTCAGGATGAACAGAAAAGTTTGGTTGATCGGGACGTGCATGGCAATTTCCGTACTGCAAGGATGCAGCACGGACAAAGGGGATGGGAACACGCCTGGAGAAACGGCAGCGGAAAAGCCGAAAGAGCCGTTTACGATGACGATTTACGCGGCGGGCGTAAAAGCGGAGGAATTTGACGACCGGTTCCGGGGGGCGCTGCAGAAGAAGTTCCCCCATATCACTTTCGAATACAAGACGAACGGCAAAGGTCAAGAGATCGCCGATTTGGTGACGGCGGGAACGATTCCGGACATCATTCGGACCGACGTTCCGAATTTGAGAAATAATTACATCGATCTGGATCTTGCAGAGGATTTGAACCCGTACGTCAAAAAGCATCAATATGATTTGAACCGCTTCAATAAAGTATTTATCGATGAAATCGTCGATGCGGGACGTACCGGGGCATTATACGGTCTGCCCGTTCCTCCGTATTTCCCGCATGTGCTTTATTACAACAAAGATCTGTTTAACCGTTTCGGCGTTCCTTATCCGAAGGACGGCATGAGCTTCGATGAAATCTACGAGCTTGCGAAGAAAATGTCGAGAGCGGACGGGAATAACATCTACCGCGGATTTTCAGCGGCGTCTAACAGCATTTTGCGGGACAATTTGTTCTCGCAGCCGATTCTCGACCCGCTGACCGATCAGCTTGCGAATCCGGACCGGTGGAAGGCGATATTTTCAAATTACAAGCGGTTTTACGATATTCCGAACAATCCGATCGAAAGCACGACCGCGAACGAAACGAACGCGTTCGCCAAAGGGAACGTGGCGATGCAGGTCAATCTTCACAGTGTGTATTTGATCATTCCGCAGGAAATCGATTGGGATATCGTTTCGCATCCTACGATGGAAGGCGCTCCGAAGCTGACGGCGCAGCGCGGGCCGGCCTATTGGTCGATCGCCAAAACGAGCAAGCATAAGGACGAAGCTTTTGAAGTCATTACGGCGATGCTGACGGACGAAATCCAGATGGAAGATTCCAAGAAAGGCATTCCCGCCACCGTAGTGAACAAGGAGATCAAAGATGCATTAGGCAAAGGGCATCCGCTCTACAGCACGAAGAACATGAGGGCGATCAGCTACTACGATCCGATTCCGTACACGCCGAAAAGAAAAGCAAACCTGCCGGATGTTCCCGGTTCCAAGCAGCAGGCGCTTCTTTTTCAAGCGTTCCTGGATTTTGCGCAAAACAAGGCGGATGCCAACACGGCGCTGCGCAAGCTTGACGAGCAGTTGAAGGCGGAAGTCGAAAAGGAGAAAGTAAAATAAGCGGCTCAGACGGTGGAATCGAAGCAGGTCGCGGATATTCCGCAGCTGTAAGCATACGGGAGGGATCATTGGATGACGATTTCAGAACAATGGCGCGAACGTCTGGAGCGGACGATTCCGTGGGGATCGAGCACGTGTTCGAAGGCGGCTGCATGGATGCCGGAGGAACCGGCCGTTATGGTGAGGGGAAAGGGCTGCCGGGTATGGGATGCGGAGGGAAAGGAGTATATCGACTTCCGTAACGGGCTCGGTCCGGTAACGCTTGGCTATCAATTCCCGGAAGTGGACGAAGCGATCCGAAGCCAGCTCTCCAGCGGTATCGTCTTCGGGCACCCTCATCCGTTAGAGTGCGAGGTGGCGGAAACACTATGCGAGCTGATCCCTTCCGCTGAGCAGGCGCGTTTCCTGAAGACGGGGGGAGAAGCGATGGCCGCGGCGATCCGAATTGCCCGTGCCAGCACCGGACGCGATCGAATCGTGCAGATCGGCTATAACGGATGGCTGAACGCGCTTGGGGGAGGAGGCCCGCTGCTTCCTGGACAGCAAGCGCCGAAGGCCGTCCTGGGGGTCCCGGCCGCACTGAGCGCCCTGCATCATACCGCCGGCTGGAACGATTTGCACGCGCTGGAGCGGCTGTTTGAAGCGTGCGGCGAACAAATCGCAGCGGTCGTCGTCGCCGCCGACTACGAACGGATGGAATGCGGCACAACATTTTATCCCGCGGTACGCGAATTAACGCGAAAGTATGGAGCGCTGCTGGTGTACGACGAAATCGTTACCGGCTTCCGCATCGCGATCGGCGGGGTCCAGCAATATTTCGGCGTGACGCCGGATTTGGCGGTATTCAGCAAAGGGATCGCCAACGGCATGCCTTTATCGGCGTATGTCGGCAGTCGTGAAACGATGGCTGCTTGCGGCAGGGGAGGAACGGTCATCTCCAGCACGTTCGGCGGCGAAACGCTGTCTTTGGCTGCTGCCAAGGCGACGATGGCCGTGTATCGGGAACGGGATGTCGTAGGCCATTTGTGGAGACAGGGCGAGCGCATGTGGAGCGGCTTGAACACGTTATTCGACCGTTGCGGCATCCCGCTTGAAGTGAAAGGATTGTGGCCGTGCCCGGCGTTTACCGTCAAGCCGGGGGCGGATAGCCGGGTCAAAAGCCGGTTTTTCCGGTCGGCTTTCAAGCACGGCGTGTCTCTGTATAACGTTTCATACGTCAGCTTCAGTCATCAGGATGAAGATATTGCGGAGGCGCTGCTCCGATTGGAGCGGGCCTGTGGCGACATGGCGTGACGGGGCTGAACATGAGCGGAGACGCGACTTAGCGCACGTTCGGAAATCAATTGGAAAGCAGGGAGAATCATGATCATTGATGCACACACGCATATTTGGGGAGGAAGATATGACGACAGCACCCGTACGCTGCTCCGGGCATGCGAGCGCTTCGGCATCTCCAAGCTGTACGTATCCGGCTTGAGGTCGCATGACTCCGACGAGTCCGAAATCGCGAGCCTGAACGCCGATGTGTACCGTTTTATGAAGGAGCAGCCGGATGTTGCCGAAGGATACTGCTATGTGAATCCGGCCCACCCGGGTGCATTAAACGTGCTGAAACGGGGAATCGAGCAGTACGGCATGTCCGGCATGAAGCTGTGGGTCGCTACGTTCTGCGATGATCCGCGCGTGTTTCCGCTCGTCGAGCAGTGCATCGAGTACCGTATTCCGATTCTGATTCACTCGTTCCATAAGACGGTCGGACAGCTTCCTTACGAGACGACGGGGATCCATGTCGCGAACCTGGCGGAGCGGTACCCGGAGGCCAAGCTGCTGATGGCGCATTTTGGCGGCAATTGCTACCATGGAATCAAAGCCGTCCGCGATTATCCGAACGTATGGCATGACTTTTCGGGATCGCCGTTCCGCCGGGACGATCTCGATTATGCCGTGGAGCAAGTCGGCGCGGACCGTATCGTCTTCGGCTCCGATATGCCGATAACATACCTGGTGAACTACGGCCAGGTGGAGGAAGCGGAATTGACCGCGGAGCAGCGCGAGCTCATATACTACAAGAATACAATCCGTTTGTTCGATCGCGGGTTGTCGGGGAGGCCGTCATGATGCATGTCGACGTCAACGTGCTGCTCGGCCATTGGCCGTTCCGCAAAATACGCAAAAACTCGCTTAACGATTTACGGAACGTTCATCATAAAAACGGCATATCCGGCGGGTATGCGGCTTCGTTAAACAGCATCTTTTACAACGATCCGTTCGAGGGAGACACGGAACTGCACGAATGGATTCGCGGAACCGAATACAAGCACGTGTTGACCGTTAATCCGACGCTGCCCGGCTGGGAACGTGACATTCGCGAAGGGATCAGCCGGTTCGATATCCACGGCGTTCGCATTTACCCGACTTATCATGACTATAAGTTAGGCAGCGAACCGGTCGAACGCTTGTGCGATACGCTGCGGAGGCTCAAGCTGCCGTTATTCGTGACGAAACGAATGGAGGACGAGCGGCTCGATTATTTGATTAAGCCCGCTCCGCTTGCCGTCGACGAGCTGAAAGCCTTTGTCCGGCGGCATGCGGATCTGGACATCGTGCTGCTAAACATCCGCTTTGGCGAAATTGTAAGCATGAGCGAAGAAATCAACAAGCTGCCGAGACTTTACTTGGATACTTCTGGGCTGAAGGACCGTGCATTCGTCATTGAGGAGCTTCTGCAGCAAATTCCCGCCGGAAAAATCATGTACGGCTCGCAGCATCCTCTATATTGTTTGCATAGCACACACTGCCTTATCGATTTTGCCGAGGTTGACGAAACGGTCAAGCAAGGCATTTTGGGTGGAAACGCATCGTTTCTCGCATCCCGCGCCACTTAGGAAGATCACCCGAAGAAGCCAAGATCAATGGCGAAGTAAAGCAGGATCTGAGAGTTTCATTTTTAAACTGGGAAACGTGAGACAAACACAGTCTCACGTTTTTTCGTGACTCTGTTCTTTTACTGGATAAAACTTTATCCGAATAAACAGTCGAATCGAAGTGCTTGATCCTTACTACCAAATGATGTATATTGATTTTACATTGACATTACAGCAGGTCTAAAAAAGGAGGAGCCATGTCACCACGTACCAAAGAACAGAATGACGCGATCCGGGAGATGCGGATGAGCCAAATTATGCAAGCGGCTGCGGAAGTATATTTGGAGAAGGGCATTCAACTGGAAATACGCGATGTTGCGGTCAAGGCGGAGCTCGGCTACGGAACTGTGTATCATTACTACAAAAATAAAAACATGCTTTTGGAAGATTTACTGTGGGATGCCCTGTATCGAACGGAGTCGGCAGTACTGCCCGCTTTGACAGGGGATGGCGGCAACTTGCTTAAAGCGGAGTCGTTCGCCAGACAGCTCCTGCGGAAGTGCATCCAGGATCCTTCCGTATTTATTTTGCTAAAGACGGTTGCAGATAATTTCCATCAATTCCCGGGAAACCGGTTCAACAAGTTGTTTGCGGATTTTCAGGAACGGATCTATTTGCCTTTTGTGGAAATGGTTCGTGAAGGAATCGGTTCCAAGTCGCCGGAGAAAACAGCTAATCTGATATTCGGCTCGCTTGTTGGCTGCACAGCATTGAACATCCACCACAAGATGCACAGCGAGATCGATGTAGAAGACATCGTCGATATGATTTTTTCAGGCATACAGTCAAAGGAGAAATGAATGGAATGATCATCCTGAAATCGAGAGCAGAAATTGAAGAGATGAGAAGAGCCGGCCACATTGTCGCTGCTTTCCACCGAGCCATCGCAGATATGATCCGGCCGGGAATCACGACGCTCGATATCGAGTCGTTCGCGGTGCGGTTCCTGAAGGAGAATGGCGCCAAAGCCTATACGATAGGCTACAACGGCTATCCGTTTGCGACATGTGCGTCTGTCAACGACGTCATTGCGCATGGGTTTCCGAGCCAGATACCGCTCAAGGAAGGCGACATCGTCAAAATCGACATCGTCGCGGAGGCGGATGGCTGGATCGGCGATTCAGCTTGGTGCTATGCGGTCGGCGAGGTGTCGGAAGAAGCCCGTAATTTGATGCGGGTAACGAAGGAATGCTTATATCGTGGCATTGAAAAAGCTGTTATTGGAAACCGGATCGGCGATGTGATGCACGCGGTTCAAACCCATGCCGAGCAAAACGGATTCTCGGTGGTGCGCGATCTGCTCGGTCATGGCGTAGGAAGGGAGATGCACGAGGAACCTAATTATACCCACATCGGGACTCCCGGCAAAGGGTTCCGTTTGAAGGAAGGGATGGTTTTTACAATCGAGCCGATGCTAAATGCCGGAACAGCGTTAATGACAGTTGATGCCGACGGATGGACCGCTAGAACCGCTGACGGCTCGCTTTCCGCACAGTACGAGCATACGATTGCCATTACTGCGGATGGCCCGATTATATTGACCGCACAATAGATATGGGAGGAAGAGAGACAGATGGGCACGATGAACGACGCAAAAGCCTCCGTTCCGACCGAACCGGTCAGAAGGAGGCCTATTCTTGCCTTATGTATCACTTAACCTTTAAACAAACAGCGATTCATCGATCGTTTCCAGTGAATATTTGCCCTGCGGTCCCGCAGCTCGGCTGATCCATTTGCCCTTCGTAAAATCCGGAATCGCTACAGGAGCGCTGCCTAAAGCTACCGACTCCTCGGACAAAACAGTAATCACCATCCAAACAGCCGTATCGTAAACGTCTATCGGCGTTTGCGCATCATCCCGGACACTTTCCGCAAAAGCGCGCAGCACCAAATAGTCCATACCGCCGTGTCCGCCTCGTACGCCGTCCCGGATATATTGTTTCCATAGAGGATGCTCGTACTGCTCCCGGTAGCTGTCGAACGACTCCCACTTATGCTCCGGGCTTCTGCCTTCAATATGGATCGAGTTGTTATCTTCCATCCAAATGCCCCTCGTGCCTTGAACGCGGCCGGCTCTGGAATAAGGACGCGGGAGCGTCGTATCGTGAACGAGCATGATCGTCTCGCCCTTGGCGCATTTGATCATTGTCGTCACGATATCGCCTTGGGCAAATTCCGTCTTGGCAAGCTCGCTCGTTTCGCCGAACTGATCGGTCGCCCATTGGCGGATGCCGCGTGCTTTCGACGACATCGAAGTTAAGCTGACGAGTCTGTTGCCGTTGTTAATATTCAAAATTTTCGAAATCGGTCCGAGACCGTGGATCGGGTACAGTTCACCGTTCCGATTCAAGTAATTGCGGAAGCGGTTATGCCGGTTTTGCTCGCCGAGCGCCACTTCATGGCGAAGATCGTGCTGGTAGCCGCACTGGCAGTGAATCAGTTCGCCCAGCAGCCCTTGCTTCACGATGTTCAGCACCGCGAGCTCATTACGGCCGTAGCAGCAGTTTTCCAGCAGCATGGCCGGTTTGCCGGTTTGCTCGGATGTTCGGACCAGTTCCCAGCACTCTTCAAGCGATGCGGCCCCTCCAACTTCGAGCCCGGCATATTTGCCTGCTCTCATCGCCGCTATGGCGATTTCCGCGTGCGTTACCCAAGTCGTAGCGATAATAACCCCTTGCACGTCGTCTCTCGCGAGCAGTTCGCGGTAATCCGCGTAGCCGGTAGCTTTCGGTCGACCTGTTCCCTCAACGATTTCAAGTCCCATCTGCAATCTGTCTTCAAACGGGTCGCATACAGCGGGTATTTCCACATCTTCCATGGCAAGCAGATTTTTGAGCAGACTTCTTCCGCGGCCGCCCAATCCAATAACCGCCAGTTTCACTTTACCGTTATTCCCCATTGCCCAATCCGCCCTTCCGCCAATTCACGCCGTATTCAATTGTACAATAGCTCCGGATTCATCGTAACAAAAACGATACAATCCGGCAATGCTCATAAACAAAATCTTCCATCTCATATGTACTTGAATCGGTGACCGCATAAACGATTTAGTCCCAAGCGCACTGTGGATGACAAGAACATGATTGACTTGATTGTAGCGCTAACGTAAAATTTTATTATGTTAATTTTTAGGTACGCACTTACTTCAAAGTAAGGGGATGATTTATCCATGGTGCATCAGCGTGAATGTCCAATTGAGACGCTCATTCATGTTTTAGCTGGCAAATGGAAGCCAATGATTTTATGGCATTTGATTGAATCCAAAAAACGATTCAACGATCTGGAAAAGCTTATACCTGATGTTTCACAAAAAATGCTTTCGCAGCATCTCCGCGATTTGGAACGAGAAGGCATCGTCGATAGAACGGTTTACCCTTCTGTCCCTCCAAAAGTAGAATATTCTCTTAGTGAATACGGCAGAACATTGATTCCTGTAGCAGAAGTCATGTGTGCTTGGGGAGAAAATCATAATAAGCGGAAATATGAAGAGTCAGCGTCATAAACCTGGTTCAATGAACTTGTACACGCATTCCATCCATTCAAAACGAAAGCTGCCGCGGGGCAGCTTTTTGTTTACCTACAGTCATGCTTACTTTTAAGTAAGTAGCCCACTTTAAAGTGGGTTCTTAACATATTTTTGAAGCGATGCTAAGCTTGAGTTAACCAAAAATTAGGGTTCATTCAAGAGGAGGAAGAACAATGAAAATTATTGTTTTTGGAGCGACGGGGAATACAGGGAAAAGAGTGTTGGCGCAAGGGATCCAAATGGGGCATGAAATGACCGCATTTGTACGAAATGCGGAGAAGCTTTATGATCAACTCGGTGCGCATTCCGCAAAGCATGTGAAGGTGATCGTGGACGATATTACGGACCCGGTGAGCGTCGGTGAGGCGCTCGCGCATCAAGACGCCGCTATTATTGCAGCCGGTCATGCAGGCCAGGGAGAAGAGTTTGTTCGTATCGTCGATAACATTATAAGCCAATGTGAACTCCAACCTCGTTTCTCAGGGCGCGTATGGATAATGGGAGGAGCCGGCCTGCTGGATATTCCATATACCGATCTTATCGGCAACAATTTACCCGGCTTCCCGCCCGAGTATAGAAATCACAACCGGAATTTCGAAAGGCTGCAACAGACTCAGCTCGATTGGTCCGTTATGTGTCCGGGAACCATGATGGATTCGATAGAGCATTCCGATCCGGTTCATCTGCATGTAACAACGGAAACCTTGCCCGTTCCGGTGCCGGAGACGATTAAGGAATATTCCGAGGCAGAAATAGCCGGTCACTTGTTCAGCCGCTTTCAAGAATTGAATGTTGCTTATGACGATGTCGTAACATGTATGTTGGACCATCTTGAGCTCGGAGGAGCGTTTAAAAGAAAACGGGTCGGCCTAGCTTATCAAAGCAATATTCCGGTGCGCTGAGGAGAAGGGCTTCGATTGCCATCATTGGCCCGGCTTTCGTGATGCCCATCATTCGAAGATCCGCTAGAACCGCCAGCCAGCTGCACTTTGTTTACTTATTATAACCGGAGTTTGGCTTATGATCATAACCAAGATGGGATTCTCCCAAATGTGGCTGAATGCATCCATCCTTTTGTCGCTGCTCATGGTCGTCGCGATCGACGGATGGATCGAGCCGCGTATGAAAAAGATCATAAAGATCATATCTGAAAATCAAGACCAGGGTCATGAAATACCCGCCGAGTTCGGACTGCTGATAAAAAAGATCGTACCCATCGAGACGGCCGCACAGCTGCTGATGATTGCCATATTGGTGCTTATGGTCGTTAAGCCATTTTAAAGAAGCCGACGGGAGCATCCTAAACCGCATTGACCGCTAACGCCAGAGTAACACATCCGCTTCACCTACAATATGATGAGTCTAGAACTCTAAAGAGGTGAGCTAATGGCAGTCGTAAAAGCGAGGAAACAGGATATTGATATGTTGGCAAGGTTGCTTCGGGCTGAAGCTGAGACCGAAGGCGAACTGGGCATGCTCCTTGTTGGAAATGTCGGCATTAACCGAATAAGAGCGAATTGCTCCGATTTTAAAGGAATCCGGACCATTCCCCAAATGATCAACCAGCCGCATGCGTTCGAAGCGTTGCAGCATGGCATGTACTATCAAAACGCAAGAGAGCGGGAACGCCGTTTGGCGCAGCGGGCTGTGAACGGGGAGCAGAATTGGCCCGCCAAATTCTCCCTGTGGTATTTCCGCCCAGGAACGTTCGACAATCCCGGGCCATGTCCGCCGACTTGGTATAATCAGCCGCTCGTCGGACGATGGAAGAAGCACTGTTTTTATGAACCGACGGCGCAAGAATGTGAAAGTGTTTATAATACGTTTTAATTTTTATAAACGAAAAGCGTTATCGGTGACAAGGACATTGTCCGATTGCCGATGAGTTTTGCCGGTCGACAGCCTTTTTGAACAGCGGTGGTTTAGGACTTGATTATTCAGTCCCAAGCGACCGCTATTTCAATTATTAAATCCTTTTTATATTCCATCCCAATAATAAATAAACAATAAACAATATTAATTTATTGTAGAACAATAAACGGTGTGCTAAAGTCATTTTATAATTAAATTAGCGAGGTGCTCTTAATGAAACGAGGGACAACACTCTTTTTAAGGATGGCTGTTATTCTTATTGGAATCCCCATTCTTGCTTTGTGCATCTTTTTAGTACCTAAGATCGGGGCTTTTGCTGGAGAATTGTATCCAGATCTCGCTTATATGGAACCTTTCGTTTTAATCGATATGTACGCGGCGGCGATACCTTTTTACTTTGCTCTGTATCAAGCTTTTAAACTGTTAAGCTATATTGATAAGAACCAAGCATTCTCGGAGTTATCCGTAAAAGCTTTAAAGAATATAAAATACTGTGCGATCACAATCAGTACCTTGTACCTGCTAGGTATGCCGCTCTACTATCTCATGGGGAACAAGGTTGATCCTCCAAGTTTCATACCGATGGGATCGGGCATTATTTTCGCTTCTATGGTGATCGCTGTTTTTGCTGCTGTTCTCCAAAGACTTTTACAGGAAGCTATACATATAAAATCAGAAAATGATTTAACGGTCTGAGGTGAATAATATGGCGATTATCATCCATATTGATGTGATGCAGGCGGAGTACATTCGCCGGAGACACATACTCCGCGTTAGCTAGTGCCGTTCTCGTCAAGATTATTTTGTTGATGTATTATTCTTCCGTATTGATGAAGAACCGGGCAGGGCCGCTCAATCGGTGCAAAATAACGGCACGCATCTCCTCAGAAGGGATGACATCTTCAAGCGCGCTTTTCATACAGTCCAGCCAAGCTTCTGCCCGACTCGGAGTTATCGGAAATGGAAAGTGCCTCGCTCTCATCATGGGATTACCGTGTTTTTCCGTATACATCGGAGGTCCGCCGAAAAACTGAGTTAAAAATTGATATTGTTTCTCCATGATCGGCGTAAGGTCCTCGGGAAAGAGCGGAGCAAGCAGCGGGTGAGCCTGAACCTTCGGGTAAAAGGCGTCCACTATTTTGCGAATCGTAGGGGCCCCTCCAATATACTGATATAGCTCCATAAACGAACAACACCCTTTCATGCCTCTATAGCTCAGTTTAACCGATTTAACCGATTTAATAAGCAAGATAAATAATCATGATAACCGCCCATATTACTAATGAAACAATATTGAGATAGGACAAACGCATAATATTCCCTTTGGTTTGCTTGGTATAACGATCGCTTTCCGTCTTATTTTCTACAGAATTGGCTATCATCAAAGTTGCAATAACGCTTATAACGCCTATCAGTGCGATGGTAATGTAGTATACTGCCATCCTCATTTCCCCCCATGTACTTGATAAATCCATTATACCAAGCGTCCAATAGAACATAGTGATTCAGATCACAGTTCTTATTTGTAGCATAAAAAAAGTGACCTGGGCCAGCTGGGAAGTACAGGAAGTTCGTATAAAAAATGCGGAATTCGAACTTAGCGGAAGGGAACAATACGTTCGCGTCGAATCAATAATATGGAAATAGAGAAGCCTATTCCAGGAGGCAGACGATGCGACCGAATATACTCATCTTTATGACCGATCAACAGAGGGCAGATTCCATTCATCCATACGGGAAAGCACTGACGCCGAATTTGGATGCGTTCTGTAAGGAAAGTGTTACGTTCGCGCAAGCCTATACATGCTCGCCTCATTGCTGTCCGTCGAGAGCTTCGTTCTTCACCGGCTTGTACCCGTCCGAGCACGGGGTATGGAATAACGTGGATGTGGGCAATTCGCTGTCCAGGGGACTTTATGAAGGGGTGCGTCTGTGGAGCGAGGACTTGCGTGACGCGGGCTACGAGATGTATTTCAGCGGAAAATGGCATATCAGCCATCATGAATCGCCTTCCGACAGAGGGTGGAATGTATGTCCGCGTACGCGAGCGAAGGGAGCGGATTCCGGGAGACGGTTAACTGAGCGCCCTCACACGAAAGAATGGGACCCGTATATAAATCGGATCTCCAAGCAGCCGGAGCAGACCGAGCGAAAAGAAGGGCAAATTATACGGCGCGGCTATGGAACCTACACGCATTATGGAGTGAAGGACAATCCGTTCGGCGACGGCGATGTTGTGGAGGAAGCGTTGTCCCTCATCGCAAACAGGCGGAAATCCGATAAGCCCTGGTGCCAATTTGTCGGAACGCTTGGGCCCCATGACCCGTACTTCGTGCCGAAGCCGTATCTGGACATGTACGATGTGAATGACATCAAGCTGCCGGACAACTTCGGCGATTTGATGAACGATAAGCCCAATTTGTACCGCAGAACGCGGGACCGGTTCGATCAGCTCACGCCGGAGGAACATAAGGAGGCTATACGTCACTACCTCGCATTTTGTTCGTACGAGGACGCCTTATTCGGCAAGCTTGTGGAAGCGCTTAAGGATACGGGCGAATATGACAATACCCTCATCGTCTACATCTCTGATCATGGCGACTATATGGGAGAGCACGGGCTGTGGACGAAGGGGCTTCCCTGCTTCAAGCCGGCTTATCATATCCCGGCGGTCGTACGGTGGCCGGGAATGGTTCGTAACCCCGGTAGCGTGTCGCATGAATTCGTATCGATCACGGATTTCGCGCCGACGTTCCTGGAAGCAGCAGGGCTGGAGACGGACAGGCGGATGACGGGCCGAAGCTTGCTGCCGATTCTACGCAATGATAAGCCGCAGGATTGGCGCGACGCTCTCTTTACGCAGAGCAACGGGAACGAGTTGTACGGCATCCAACGATCGGTTATGACACGTGAATGGAAATATGTATATAACGGCTTCGATTACGATGAGCTCTACGACCTGCAAGCCGATCCTGGGGAAACGCGTAACGTGATCAACGATCCCGCCAATTCGGAAGTCGTCAAGACGCTTAGCCAGCGAATATGGCAATTCGCCTTCGAGACCGGCGATGTGTGCATCAACAATTATATTATGGTAGCTCACGCTCCTTATGGTCCCGGGATCGCGTTCACGGAAAAGTAAGGACCCGCCGGATACCCCATTCCTGCGCGAAAACTTTTTATAAGACATGTGAACTCTTACAGGCGCTTCGCCCTTCGTGGGGCAGGCGCCTTTTTTTGTATTATGAGGAGGACTTGTCATTTAATGTTCGCGAGCGGTTACATATTTATGAAGGAAACGGAAAATATTGAGTCCAAAATGGACTCATTTCGTAGTATAGTAGTTGTAAGAAGATTTTGGGATTTTTAGAAAAGTAGGTCGAAAGGAGCATCCACACAGTCTATGGCAATTATTGAAGTGATAAAATACGACGGCGCGCCGGATATGCTCGTTTGGAAATATCCGAACCAGCAGTTGGGGACGTGGACGCAGCTGATCGTCAACGAATCGCAAGAGGCTTTATTGTTTAAAGGCGGAGAGGCGCTTGATTTGTTCGGAGCCGGCCGGCACACGTTATCGACTCAAAATATCCCGGTTTTGTCGGCACTTGTCAATTTGCCGTTCGGAGGGAAATCGCCGTTTACAGCCGAAGTATGGTTTGTCAACAAGCTGAGGAAGCTGGACATCAAGTGGGGAACATCGAGCCCTATTCAGCTTCAGGAACCGAAGTATCAAATGCTCGTGTCCGTGCGCGCATTTGGCCAATTCGGCATCCAGGTTACGGATACGCGCAAGTTTCTCCATAAGCTGGTTGGAACGCTGGGCGAGTTTGACCAAGGGTCCCTTAGTAAATATTTCAAAGGGATTCTGTTGATGAACATCAAGGAGTTTATTTCCACATATTTGGTACGCAAAAAAATCAGCATCCTGGAAATGAACGCATATCTTACGGACATATCGCGACAGTTGGAAGAACGGGTCGCACCGGTTTTCGAGGAGTACGGCCTTCGTCTGATCCATTTCTCCATTGAATCCATCAACCTTCCTGAACATGATCCGGCTACCGTCCGATTAAAGGAAGCGCTCGCGAAAAAGGCGGAAATGAATATTCTCGGATACACGTACCAGCAGGAGAGAACTTTCAATACGTTGGAAAACGCGGCCAAAAACGAAGGAGGGCGATCGGCCTTTATGGACGCGGGGATCGGTCTGGGCATGGGGCAAAGCGTCGGCCATTCGGTCGGAAATAAGCTCTCCCGGATGGTGGACGAACTGGACGGGCTTGATGAGGAGGCTCTGACGTGCCCGAAATGCCGCACTAGCAATGAATCGGATGCGAAATTCTGTATTGAATGCGGCGGTGCCATCCTTAGGCCGGAGCCAGAGAATGATCCTTCTGCAGCTTGCGGCGAATGCGGTGCGGTTCTCCAGGAAGGGTCAAAATTTTGCCAAGAATGCGGGGCAGGCGTAGCTCTCACCTGCAAGAAGTGTCATCAGAGCGTACAGCCCGGGCAAAAGTTTTGTTTCGAATGCGGGAACAAGTTAAGCTGAAAAGGAGCGGATTATGAATAGTTTTCGTTTTACTACCGGTGTTGTTACTTCCATTTTCGGAATGGTCTTCCTCGCTACACTGGCCTTATTTTTACTTATTACCCCAGCGTTTGAGCAGTTCGGACATGGGGTTGTTTCTTTGGTCGCAGTTGTGATCGCCGAACTGGGTGTATACCTTTCGCTTTTGTATGTTGCGAAAAGCAACCGACGCGCCAGAGAAGCGACCGCTGCCAGGTTTTCTTTTGTCACGCTGGCTGTATTGTATGGTGTGGCTGTTATCGTGCACATGCTTCTCTTCTGGATCTTGTTCCAGGTTTCCTTCTTTTCGTATGGTTTGATTCACGTCATTACGTTTGCTTTATGGATGGCCAGCCTCGGCGTATCTCGTCGTTATAACCGTTATGTGGAGGAACAGGAGGAGGGGACTGCCGTTCAAACACAGCTAATGAAGCAAATGCGGCTTATTCTTCATTCCGTCGGGCAACAGATGAGCGATGGAAAGCGGGCTGGGTACGACGAATTGCAGCCCTTGCTTCATGAATTGATCGAGAACATGAGATATAGCGATCCCGTTTCGGATCCATCCATGATGGCAATGGAGGAAAACTTGCTTTGGCAGATCCAGCAACTGCAGCGATGCGTTGGCGCAGTCGTGCAGCAGGAGGGAGATTCCGAAAATCTCGGGCTTTGCCGTCAGCTTATTCAAGACATTTCCGCGGATCTAGCGAAACGTAACGCGCAGCTGATCTCGGTGAAGTAGGTTTTACGACCGACCGCCGCGCAGCGCCGCAACTCGCGCCGGCCTAAATCTTTATAGTAGAGAAGAGGAGAGATTTTGATTTATAGCGATAAACCCGCGATTTCGGGCGGATGGATTGTATTTGCTCTGATTATGTTTTTTCCGATCGGCTTTCTGCTTCTGTTTATACGTTGGCTGAAGCATCGTGATTTGAGCTATCATAAAATCCTGGATTTGAAAATGGCTCGCAATGCATTCGGCTTTATATGCTTGATTATGCTTCTTATGCTCTTCAACCCTGATTTGGAGGGAGTACAGATTCTGGTGCTGCTGCCGACGTTTCTCGTACTGTTACTGGTTCCTTCGATTGCTCTTCACCAGTTAAGCAAACGAGGGATGAAGCGGCTTCAAGCCCGTTACGATGAATACCGTCATCTCATATTCGTTCAGGACATCACTTCGATCTACAGTATTTCCGAGCGCATGGGCATACGGTCCATGGTGGTCAAAAACGATTTGCTGCGTATGATTTACTTGGGCTTGATCCGTGATGCCTTTGTCGATAACTATGCCATGCAGCTTGTTTTTAATTACCCGTTAGGCGTGGATATCATTTTGACGGGAGCGGCTTTGGAAGACAACGGCAGAAGGGAGCCGACGGCGGAGAAGCCCGAGAAGAGCAAACCGATGCCTAAGACGTTGGAATGCCCCGGCTGCGGCTCCAACAGCGTGCTTCAGCCCGGCGAGTCCAAATCCTGCGAGTATTGCGATTCAGCCTTGACTTATCCGGCGTGAGCCGAATGCGTGCATCCTACTGCGGGGAGGATTGATTCCCCGTTTGACGATAATCTCATACCAAAGGACAAGCACCGACCTTGCGGCCGGTGCTTGTTGCGTCCATAATACCGTTACATGTGAGCGAAGAGCGATCCTCGTCAACGGTAACGTCAAATCGTTCGACTGCGCGTAGGTTATACAGCTCGACTTATGAACGCTTGCCGTTACGATGAGCGAATCCCGTTTATTCCGTCGGCAAAACGGGATCCTGCCGTTCGCCTTCTCATACGCTCAGCAATGATTCCGACACAAAGTCGTCGATTCTCGCGTCATACGCTTCCCACGCATAATCATGGTTTTGGATGATTAACTTAGGGATCGGCCACGCATCGACGGTCGCGCGGACGAAAGCCTGGCTTGCGGTCCACACTTCGCCAGCCTGAACGAAATCTTCGTCCGATTGAAAGGAAACCGGTCCCCATTCGTTGCCGCGAATGCCGCATATGTACCGCCACTGCGCCTCGACATCGGTGTGGTAATAGTAGATCAGGTGAGGGTTCAGCGGCAGCAACAACCGTTGCAGTGATTTGGCAAAGCTTTGGAGTTGCGCGATATTCATGCCTTGCAGATGCGAGACGCTGATCACGTCCTGAAAAAGGACACTTTCAATAATGACGATGTCTTCGGGGCTGCTTAACTGCTCCTCGACGAACCGTTCGTACCGGTCTACTAGCTGCCGGATGAAGGCGTCTGCACTTTCTGCTGTATTCAAGGCATAGTATTGCTCCATGGGCAGCAGTAAAGGGTGATTTTTCTCCTGCTCGAGCAGGCATCTTGTGCGTATGCCTTGCGCTGTCAATCGGTTATGAATGCGGGTCGCCGCCGTCGTTTTTCCGGAGCCGGGGATACCGTCAATAATAAGCAGCCGTTTCGGGGAATGAATGGATGGTGAATGTCGTTTTTCGTTCATGGATGTTTCGGAATGCCTCCTTTGGTAAGTATATCGATCATACTTTCGACAGCAGGAAGAAATTACCTCTCTTCTCATTTGGGAAATTCTTATATCCAAATAAAACCAAGAACTATTATACAGGATATGGTAAAATGTGTTTGGTGTTGATCTACATGAAAGGAGTGATGAGATAAATGCTGAACAAGGTGATTTTAGTCTGATCCACAGATGGATTTTTTACAGCCAACGTGAATTGAAGCGATTATGATTGATCAGAATCATCAGGGCAGAGGATGAGGTAAGACTTAGTCACAGAAAGAAAGAATGTCATCGCTTCCAAGCTTTATGAATCATTAGCATTCGAAATTATTAACTCTGAAAATGCCATACTTATCCATTATGCCTCTACATTACAAGGAGGAGCAGTATGACCGAATTAAATAATACGATTCAAAATTGGACTGACATGATCGGCAAGCCGGACCACTATAATTACAAACCGGATCTGCGGCTGGTTCGCCATTTCGAAACGACCGAATTCCATGGTGAGTTGTATGAGCAAGCTAACGGTCCGGGTACTGTACAAAAGACATTGTTGATGTTTCCAAAAACCATCAACGAACAGTTGCCAGCAGTTGTCGTTCCTTTTTATTACCCCGACCGGGCAGCAGGATATAACCTCGATACGCTTGAGCCGACCAACGAATCTGGCATCGCAATAGCTCTACATCTTGTGCGCCACGGATATATTACTATCACGGCGGAGTCCTACCACCTGACTTATCAGAACCTCGAGCTGGAACGACAAGATTTCTCCCGTTGGCGATTGTCTGCCGTCAGCCTGCTCCATGACCATCCTGAGTGGACGGGCATTGGAAAGCTGATTGCCGATACGCAGCTTCTGGTGGACATTCTGTGCGCTGACTCTCGGGTCGATAGCGAGCGCATCGGGATAGCCGGGCATTCACTTGGCGGAAAAGTGGCCTTATATGCAGGCTGTTTAGATCACCGTATCAAAGCCATGCTTTGTAGCGATTTCGGAATGGATTGGGATCGGTCGAATTGGTCGGATCCGTGGTATTGGGGGGAAAAGCTAAATAAACTTAAATCCGCCCATATGGACCATTCGGAGTTGCTCCGCATCGGTGGGCTCAAGCCTATCGTTTTCATTGCAGGACAGTATGATAACGAAGATGGGTTGGACTATTTAAAACGGGCTGGCTATTCCGATTCGTCGAATTATCTCTTTATCAATCATGCAAGTGGGCATCGTCCACCAATGTCAGTTCTTGAACAAGGCTATGATTTCTTACAAACGCGTTTCTGAGGTTCGTCCAAAATATTGATTCGTTGATCTTTTAGGACAGCCTTTTTGCCCTGGGGAAAGCTCAACATTCATGATCGTCCAATTACCACCATATAATTCCACTATACTTGCCCTTTTGTTGAACAAAATCAATTAAACATGACGAAGCAGAGCAGATTGTCCTCACTGAACGACCCGGAGATAAAAAAGCTTTGCTGCGGCTCTTTTGGATCCTAAGCAGCCGAGGCTGCAAAACGAGGAGTGGTGAATATGAATGTGCTTGTTATAATCTGTGATCAGCTTCGATACGACGCTTTGGCGTGCCACGGAAATCCGTATGTGCAAACGCCTAATATCGATCGTTTTGCCGCTAGAAGCGTGAATTTTACTAACGCGTTTACCTCCGCGCCTGTTTGCTCGCCTGCGAGACACAGCCTTATATCCGGGCTCTATCCGTTCGCTCATGGTGTAGTGGATAACGGGATGAAGCCTGTGAGGTCACTGGAGACGGCCGCCGATCGGCTCAATGCCGCAGGATACCGCAGTGTTCACATCAGCTCGGTGCCGGGCAAAGCAAATCCTAATTACGGCTTTGAAGCGGCGGCTCCCAAGGATTTGGACAGCATACTGTCCGAGGAAAACAGAAAGATTGTGGAGTGGGAGAAAACCAAACCGATCAGGCGACGTACGGCCGGGCCGAGCACGAGGACGAAAGAGGAGCATAAAGGGTTTCAGTCTGCGGAACGTGCCGTACAACTGATCGAGGAAGCCGCAGCAGCCGGAGAGACGTTCCATTTATGGGTAGGCATTCATGAGCCGCATCCGCCTTTTTATCCGCCGAAGCCATTTTTCGATAAATTCGATCAATCCCAATTCAAGCTTCCGGAAAAGCCGTCTGAATCCGCACCTGCTCCTCATCCTTCCATCCTGGACAAACAGCGTGAATGGATCGATTTGACAGATGCGCAGAAGCGTCAAATGTTCGCGGGCTACTACGGTCTGGTCGAGATGGCGGATCAATTCGTCGGCATGGTATTGGATACGGTAGCTCGGTTGAACCTAACGGACGATACGCTGATTGTGCTGACTGCCGACCATGGAGAGCAGATGGGCGATCACGGCCTCTACTTGAAATTCGTTCTGCGGGAACAGTCGGTACACGTGCCGTTCATGATAGCTCATCCCAAGCTTGCGCCGGGAGTGCGGCACGAGCTCGTCGCGCATGTGGATCTTTATCCGACCCTATGCGATATGACAGGTACGGAGATTCCCGAGAATATCCACGGCCGTTCTATAAAGCCTCTGCTGGAGAACGGGGGTACCCCGGATCATTGGCGTGAAGAGGTCATCTCGCAAATTAACGGTCACATCATGATTCGTACGGGAGAATGGAAGCTGAACGTATATGACGGAGAGCCTGGGGAGCTGTTCCATCTGCCGAAAGACCCGCAAGAGTTCTGCAATCTTATCCGAGATTCTGAACATGCAGAGGTTGTCGATAGGCTGCTGAAGAAGCTGGAAGCGAATATGGCGCAAGTGACGTCATAAACTCATGAAAAGTCGCGTAAATCGCGGCTTTTTATTTTTATCTCATTCCCGTCATATTGCTCGAAATGTCATTACACGAAATGGCAGTTTAACGCAGTAGTAGTGCCACTGTTAGGAAAATGATGGTAAAATGGTTGTATTGACCGAAAAAGGCGGCGATAGTGTGGGTTCCAGAATAATGCACTTAATTATTGCAAATCGAATTGCTGAGCGTCTGTCGATAGAAGATAGAGCGCCGTTTTTACTGGGAAGCATTGCTCCAGATGCTGTTACGACTAAAAATGAATCACATTTCTTTATAGGTGAACATCAAGACTATTCTAGAAGTGTCGACTATAAAGGATTTTTGAATAAATATAGTTCAAAAGCAGATAGTCTTTATATAATGGGATACTATACACATTTAATTGCTGATGAAATATGGCTGAAAGGTTTTTATCTACCCTGGCTGAGAAATAGGATGGATAATGATAAAGAAATGCAACGTTTATATTATAATGATTTCAGATTATTAAATGGAAAGTTATTGGAACACTATGGGTTTAGAGACGAATTGAGAAGGACGTTACATTACATTCCAACCATTATTGATTTACAAGAGGTTAAGTCCAAAGAGGTCGAAGCGTTTATTCCTTACGTACTGGGAGATATGGAGTACGAAAAGGAAGATGTAAATCAGAAACTTAATGTTTTTATGTTTGATCAAATTGTAGGTTACATAGAAACATCAGTGAATATGGGTTTATTATGTTTAAAACAGGCCGCTATCCTACACCAGATACCCAGCGCTCGCGAATGGTTAACCGCTCATCTTTAGAGACAGAGAGTGTTTTATAAGGGCGCGGTGGAGCCGCTGCAGGGCTAATTCTTTTACATCGTGGAAGGAACAATTTATGAAAATAGCGTTGATATTGCTGGGGCTTATTGGAGCCGCTGCAGGATTGATGATGGTCATTGTTACAATGTTTTCAAGACGGTTTCGAAAGAAAGGCATGTTGAGCGGACTCATTTGTATAATTACTTGTGGACTTTTTTTCGGAGTAGGGGTCTATAAGTCATTCTTTGATTTACAAAGCATCCAACCAGGTCAACTGCTTGAAACATCGACCTCTCCAACAGGTGCATATACCTTAAGGGCTTACGTAAATAATGGAGGTGCGACGGTTGATTATGCTGTTCTGGGGGTAGTAGAATACAACGATCGTAAAGGAAAACCAAAGAAAAATATATATTGGAATTACAATGAATCTACTGTAAATATGGTTTGGGTAAATCTCGAAACAGTCGTGATTAATGGACATACGCTTAATGTTCTAAGTGATAAATATGATTTTAGACGGTCATAGTACCTGTTATTTTATAAAATGCTGAGGGATTGGTGAACGATAGCTCATTAAAGTCATCGATCGCAGCCGTCCAGAATGATCGGTTATAAGGATTAGGTTAGCCGCTGAAAAATAACGACCAATTGCTGTTGAGATTGCCTGTCATAGTTTGTGTCACCGAACAGGCGAGGGGACTCTTTTAACACAAGTGACGGGTAGTTTAGAGCAAAGGTAGATGCACACCAAGGTAGATACAGACCAAGTGTCAATCGTCTGAGTTGAATACCAATATTCTCTTTTTAATCGCAGCATTGAGAAGGAGATTTTGCCGACTGCACGGGAATTAGAAATTGATGTTGTAGCATTTGGGACGGCTCATGGGTTGCTTGGCGGAACTTTTTCAAAAGACAAAGTGGATCATGGCAATGCTCATATCCCATTAATTGGTGCCAGAAAGGTAAATCAGCTTCGAGAGTCCATAAAGTCTCTAGAGGTTCATCTAAATGAGAATGATGTGAAGCGAATTGAGAAAGCGATTCCGGAAGCCGAGATATCAGAGGGAAGTTTTCCGCAGATGAAATTCAAAAATGGTGTTGTAATTCGTCCGTAAAATGTTTCCTTCTAATGCAATGCCGCGGCACCCGCGACCGTCCAATCCACAACCGTGCAACCAGGGGCGTCCTTCAGTCATCTAAAGTTGACTATTGGGATGGCCTCTTTGCGTTGTGTAACACACCAAGCCTCAACAACCTCGAGACTCCGATATTTGTATGCAGTCCATGGGCAGAATCGACTATAATACTATTGATTAAGCTCATTTTCTGAACCTTGAGGTGAACGCGATGCGATTCCGCAGTTCCAATATTTCTAAGACGGCTGGACTCATCTACGCGGCCGTATTCCTCGTCATCATCTCGATCACCGTGCTGCTCTCTTATCTCAATACGACGCGCAGCTTGAAGCAGGAGCTGGTCAACTCCAACGCCGTTCTGCTGCATCAGGTGATGGATAAGACAGAGATGATCCTGCATGAAGTGGACAAGGATGTGCTCGGCTTATTGCAGGAGCCGGAGCTCCGCAGCTTCTCAGATATCATAGGCGCTGGCAGCGGCAGTCTGGAGCAGTTGCAGAAGCAGAGCGATCTGATGAAGAAGCTGGATATTATGATGAACGCCAATCCGCATATTCATTCGGCCTATCTATATTCTTACGGGCAGCGGATGTACTTGACGCCCAGTACCGCAGCACCGGAGTCCGCGTTCTTCGACAACGAATGGAGGGAACGCTTCGATCATTTCGAAGGCTATTACAAGTGGCTTGGGCTGCGGAAAGTGGAGGACAAGCTAGCCATGTACCCGGTAAGCAAGCAGGTGTTGACGATGGTACGCTCCTATCCGGCCATCAGCAGCCCTTCGTTTCGCAAAGGCGCACTGGTTGTCAATATCGATGAGAGCATGATTTACAATTTGTCGGTGAATGATGGACTGAGACAGCTGGGGCAAGCTTTCGTTATTGACGGAAACGGACAGGTCATCGCGCATAGCGATAAAAGCATATTAGGCCAAAATATTAGCTCCCGGGAAGAAATGAAGAGGATTATGAGCAGCGGCGGGGAGGGCAGCTTCGCACAGACCGTTGACGGGAATCCAAGTCTGGTATTCTACGCGTCATCCAAGTATACCGGCTGGAAATATGTCAGTATTATCCCGAACGTGCAGCTGAACCGCGAAATATTGACGATCCGCAACTGGCTTCTCTTGATCGCGTTCATTATGTTCGTCCTGGCGGTTGCGGCCGTATTCCTGGTGAACAAAGTCACCTATCGGCCGATTGTCAGCTTCGTCAGCTCCGTGAACAAGCAGCTGCATTCCCGGACCGGCCAGCCTGCAGGTGCGAGGACCAAGGACGAGGCGATCAATCTGGAGGCGGCCGAGGGTCTGTTCGACAGCTTCCTAACGGAGCACGACAAGATGAAGCGGCAGGTCCGGCAAAATATACCGGCGATGAAGTGGAGGCTGATCTCGGACATTCTGATGGGCTACAGAACGCGATTCAGTGATGTAGAGCCTTCGCTGGAATGGCTGGATATCCGGCTGTATTCGTCCCACTACATTGTCATGTTAGCGGAGTTTGACCAGAAGGCGCTTATCTCCTCCAAGGATCTGCAGCTGTACACGTATGCCTTATGCAACGCTGCTGAGGAATTGACCCATGCCGAGAGCCAGGGGACCGCGGTGGAGATGGTCAACGGCCGGGTCGTTATCCTGATCAGCTTCGAACAGGAGGACCGGCAATCCAATATGCTGAGAGCGTTGTCAATAGCGGATCTAATGAAGACCTTCGTGCAAGAGCAGCTCAAGATGACGGTCACGATTGGTGTGGGCCGACAGTATGAGCGGCTGGACGAGCTGCCGAAGTCTTACCGGGAGGCGATTGACGCGCTGCAATACCGACTGCTGCTCGGCGCGAATCATGTGATCTCCATCGAGGATATTGAGGATTACAGCCAGCAGCAATTTTACCGCTTGTTCGACCTTGCGGATGCGGCGCTTGATGCCGTGAAGGCTGGAGATGACGGAGGGGTAGCCAAGAAGCTGGAGCTGCTGTTCCAGCAGGCGCTTCAGGAGAATGTCCCGCCGAAGCTGCTCAAGCAGATCTGCCTGCAGCTCGTACTGAGGTCCTTGAAGGTGGGTTCGGATATCGGCCTGGATGCCGCGTCGATCACCGGAGGCGACGCCAAGCTGTACGAGCAGATCGAAGCGGCGGAGAATGCGGCAGAGGTGAAGCAGGATATTTCCCGCTTCTTCCAGAAGCTGCTCACCCGGATTACGGAAAAGCGGAGCCAGCGGGGCAGCAATGAGACGATCGAGCACATCATTGACTACATCGCAAGCAACTACCAACGAAGCGATTTGTCCATGAATTTGATAGCGGATACATTCCAGCTTAGCGTTCCTTATCTCAGTAAGATTTTCAAGGAGTATACGGAGAGCAACTTCACCGATCATCTTATTCAGCTGAGGATGAATAAGGCGAAGCAGCTGCTCGGGGAAGGTGGAGCAAAGGTGGCTGAGATCGCCGAGCAAGTGGGCTACGCCAACTCCCACAGCTTCATTCGAATCTTCAAGAAGGTGACGGGGGTTACCCCGGGAGAGTACCGGGAACAACTCATTTTGGAGCGAAGCAGAACAAACATCCATGATCTTAACAAAGGTAACCTGGCGAAAAGCGATCTATAGCCGATCATATGAAGAAGTGTACATTTCCACAGCAGCCCGTGTGGAGTAGGATGAGAACATCACCGCAGAGGTCGTCGGGGAGGGGGGCATGAGCGAGAGGCTGGCGAGGGCTTATGCATCTTCCCATCTATCAAGCCAAGCCGTCATGGCGACTGCACCGATTGTAACGGTCTACCCGTTCCTGCAGAGATTTTTCGTTAGAGGTGCGCTCATCGCTTCGATCAAGGGCCAACGATTCTAATCATTCAGGAGGCTTGGGCATGCAGTTCCGATGCGCGAAAAAGAGAGTATCAGGCGGTCTGGCAGTCACACTTGGCATGGCAGGTCTGTTATCCGCTTGTAATGAGGGGAAGCTAACGGATGCGGTGCAAGGTGATCTGCCTCAGGAGCTTAGTATCTCCATGTTTGACCGGGGACGCGTTCCTGCGGAAGAAGGTTCCTACGAGCAGAATCGATGGACGAAGTGGATTAACGACAATTCGGGAATCAAGGTCAAGTGGGTTCCGATTCCGCGCAGTACGGCGCAGCAGAAGCTGAACACGCTCCTCGCAGCGAACGAAGCGCCCGATCTCATCTGGGAGTATGACCGGAACTATATTGCGCTGCTGGCTTCTCAAGGCGCGCTTCAGCCAATCGACGCTTACATCGAGAAATACAGCACCTCCTATAAGAAATATTTGAGCGAGCACCCCGAGCTGAAGCCTTATCTGACCATTGACGGAAAAATGTATGCGGTTGCAACGAAACGCGGCATTGACTCTATCGCCAATCAAGGAATGTGGATTCGCAAGGACTGGCTCGACAAGCTTGGCCTGCCGATGCCGACGACGGATACCGAGCTTATGAGCGTCGCCAAGGCATTCGTGGAGAAGGATCCGGACGGCAACGGGAAGAACGATACGCTGGGCTTTGCCTTCAACAGCCAATTCAAGAGCTACCTGTCGGCGATGTATGCTTCCAGACAGGACACCTGGTATGTCGAGAACGGCCGGATGCAGCTAGGGCGTCTGACGAGCAGGTATCTCGATACGATGGCGATGGCGAAGAGAATGTATGACGGCGGGATGGTGGATAAGGAGTACCTCACAGACAAGAGCTATCAGCGGGAGCGTCAGCTCTGGATAACGGGCAGGGCGGGCATTTATTTGGGCTCATGGCATATGGATGCCGAATACCGGGATTTGAAGGTGAACGTGCCTGGCGCCCAGCCCGTCCCCCTTGAAGCGGTTTCCACCAACTACGGGAAGTTCGGCTTGCTGCAGGAGGCTCCGGCTTCGATGCTCATTGCCTTTAATAAATCAATGGAGAATGCAAAGACTGCCGTCGAGTTCCTCGATTGGATGGTCGATAAGGGGTGGTACACATTAAAATTCGGCGTGGAGGGGGCTCACTACAAGAAGACGAATACCGGCATTCAAGCGCTCGATGGAGAGAAGAACAAGAAAGAGCTGGAGTATGCGTATGAGTACCCGGTCGTGAACCAGTGGAATCCGCAGCCGGAGGATTTGGTAAAGATGGCGGCCGGCGATCCCCTGTCTCAGGAATATGCCAAAGTGAAGGCGCTGGGGCTGGGAACGGCCATGAAGAACAAATTCCGAAGCGATATTCCTTACGCCCCTTCGTTCCCGGAATTAAGCCAGTTTCTGGCTGAGTTCAATCCGAAGGCGGATGAAATCGATAATAAGGTCATTATGGGCGGGGCTGAGTTTACTCCGGAGTGGGGGGCGGCAGAGCTGCAGAAGGAATGGAAGCGGCTGAGCGGGGATCAAGTATGGAAGCAAGTGCAGGCATGGTATGAGCACAATAAGGACAGTTTTTAATTTATAACGTGGAGGGTATTCATTTATGAAAAAAAGGGTGTTCACAGGGATTCCGATGGTCATGGTGATGGGGCTGACCGCCGCATGCGGGGCGGACTCGACAACGGTTCAGCCGGCGGCGGGAGATGCCGTACCGAAGCAGGAAGCACGCCAAGAGCCGGTGACGTTGAAGCTGTATACGTACCAGAATTTTACCAATGACGAGATGTTCAACGACTATATCGTCGAGCCGCTCAAGAAGAAATACCCGTACATTACGGTTCAGCTCATTCGCTCACAATCCGGTGGTATGACTGTCTCCGATATGCTCGCTGCAGGCGATACGCCCGACTTAATTAACGGCTGGCAGGCCGAGATTAAGACGCTGGAAAATTATCATTTGGTCGGAGACATGGCACCGCTCGTGAAGCAGAACAACTTGGATTTAAACCGATTCGAGCCGGTGGCGATCGATGCGGTCAAAGCGTTATCCGAGAAGGGCGAGCTGTACGGCATTCCGTACAATCAGCAGTTTAACGCACTGTATTACAATAAAGACATCTTCGATAAGTTCGGCGTTGCCTATCCGAAGGATGGCATGACCTGGGATGATGCGATCGAGCTCGGAAAGAAAGTATCGCACATGGAGAGCGGGATCCAGTACCGCGGACTGGCCTATGAGCACATCTCTCGCTTGTCCTCCTCGCTCTCCCCGAACGTGGTGGATCCGAAGAACCAGAAGGCGAATGTTAATAACGATGCTTGGCGCAAGGTGTTCCAACTGGGCAAGGACATCTTGTCCATTCCGAACAACATGCCGCCGAAGGTCGATGCAGGGGATACAGATGCATTCTGGAAAAACAATACGGTTGCCATGTACGCAACGATCAATATGCTCGAGAGTTCGAAGGATGCGATGGTTAAAGGCTTGAATCTCGGTGTCGCACAGTACCCAAGCTACAAGGAATTGCCGAACACTTACGGCTATCTCGACGCCCACTTCATTGTGGTCACGCCGCAGAGCAAGAACAAGGACGCCGCTATGAAGGTCGTCGAAGTGATGACCTCCGATGAAGTGCAGCTGAAGGTCGCCAGGAAATACGGCAAGTTCTCGCCGCTCAAAAATCCGGAGATGAAGAAGCAGCTGGGTGCGGATATGGCTCATCTGAAAGGCATTGATCTCCAATCGATCTTCAAGAGCAAGCCGGCCGCAGGGATGGACTTCTCGAAATATTATGTGGAATCCAGAAAGAAGTTAATGGCCGAGTATGTGAATTTTGCTAATGGAGCTGTGGACATGAATACCGCCCTGCGCAACGCGGAAGAAGGGATTAACAAGTACATCGCCACGGAGCAAGCGAAGGAAAAATAAGAGGGATGCCTCCGCGAGGCGTGTTTGGTGACAGTCTTTAATGAAAGCGCATTCATTATAAAGAGGGGATGACGTTGAAGCACAAGAACTTAGCCCGATTCGGGCTATTGTTTGCCGCGGCTTTAGCCATGGGGAGCTGGGGGGCCTCGTTAACCTTTACGCAGGCGGCGGCTGCCACAGTGCTCACGGGACAAGGGACGAATCCGCTGCACGAATTCGGCACAGCCGTAGGCATATCAGGAAGCAATAAGTTCGTCGAGGGAGACTTCGACGGCGACGGCGATACGGACTTGGCGGCTCGCAACGGGAGCAGCACCGGGGTCCAATATTGGCGGAATAGCGGTGATGGCACCTTCACGGAACTGACGGGCGCCAGCAACCCTTTCGCAAGCGTGAACTTCCCGGCAGCGGTTAGCAGCTTTAGCGAGCTGTATTTGTTGAAGGGCGATTTCGACAGGGATGGGGATCTGGACTTGTTCAACAGCAATCAGGACGGTCAACCCGTCCTGTACCGGAATGATGGCGGAAGCTTCACGGTGCTGCAGGGCGCAGGGATCAATCCGCTGCACGCCTTCGGCACAGCGCTTGGAGGAGGCAGCTTCAAGGCGGTTGCCGCAGACTTGGACGGGGACGGCGATACGGACCTGGTGAACCGGAACACGACCTCCACCGGCTTACAGTATTGGAGGAATAACGGGAATGGCACCTTCACGGAGCTGACGGGGGCCAGTCATCCGTTCGCAGCTGTCACGTTCGCTTCCAACCTGAATCATTTCACGGCGCCCTTGATTGCAGCAGGCGACTTCGACGGCGATGGCGATGTGGACGTGTTCAACAGCAACCACAGCGGCGCACCGGCGCTGTATCGCAATGACAGAGGCAGCTTTCAAGTGCTGAGCGGCGAGGGGATCAATCCGCTGCACGCCTTCGGATTAGCTGTGGGAACCGGAACAAGCAAGTTTGTGACGGGAGATTTCGACGGTGACGGGCTGATTGATTTCGCGAACCGGAATGCCTCGAACACCGGCGTACAGTATTGGAAGCAAAATAGCGGCGGCACATACACGGAGCTGACGGGGACAGCGAATCCATTCTCAGGCGTGTCGTTCCCGGCGAATGTCAATTATTTCAGCGCACCCTTCCTGGGTGTCGGCGACTTCGACGGCGATGGCGATACGGACATCGTGAATGTGAACCATGGCGGAGCTCCCGCGCTCTACCAGCAGAGCGGGTCGCCTCCCAGACTTACCGGTTCCGTGCCTGCGAATCACAGCACGTTCTTTTCACCCGAAGACCCGGTGTCGCTGACCTTTCATCAGATCATCGCATCAGGAGGACCGGGCGTGATAGAGATTCGCAGGAGCAGCGACGACACACTCGTCGAGTCCATCTCAGGCCAATCGCCGGCAATTACAGGGTTTGGGACGAATGTCCTTACCATTCCGCATACGGCGGCGCTCAAGAGCCGTGCAAGCTACTATATTTTAATAATGCCGAGAGCTTTCTATAATGGGGGTGGACAGAGCTATATGGGGATTACCGATAAAAACCAGCTTCAATTCACGACCCGGAGCTCGGTGCAGCTTTATCCTGTCCGGCCGGGAGTGGAGTCCAGCACAGCTTATACGCTCCAGGTTAACGGAGAGTATGTGTTCGTAGAGAAGTTCGGCGATGTCAGCTTGGCGAGATTCGCCTTCGAAGGGGTGGCTCAGGTTGAAGTGACCGCAAGTGAAGCGGTTGCCTCTTACGGGATCCGTCCGCAGAGCTACCAGATTCAGGGGAGTCCCAGCGGGAACCGCCTCTCGTTCCAGGTCGATCAGCCGCGTTCCTTGATTATAACGGTCAATGGCTTGGAGAAATTGCTGCTGTTCGCAGACGGACCTGAGGTGGGCGCACCGAACCTTCAGGCGCCGAATGTGACGAGCTTGGCTGCTTATTTGCCTGCCGGGCGCAATCCGGAAGATCCTGTGACGAGCTACTTCCAGCAGGCGATCGATGCGGTGTCGGCTTCGAATAACGGAGCGGGCGGCGTCCTGTACGTGCCGGACGGGAAATATATGACGGCTCAGCTGAAGCTGAAGAGCAATGTCCACTTATACTTGCAGAGCGGGGCGTGGATCAAGGCCGTTCCCGACTCCAGTGCGGCGAATTATCCTGTACAGAACGGCTCGGATTCGTCCTTCCTGTTCATACAAAATGCGGAGCATGTACGAATGAGCGGAAGAGGCATCATTGACGGCAACGGGATGGCGATGAAGACGCTAAACGGCAGTGAGAACATCAAGCTGCTTCGGACAGCCGCTCTGACGGACCTGCAGATTCAGGATGTGTATTTCCTGGATTCGGCGAGATGGACGCTGCATCTGCTGTACGCCGATCAGGTGCTGCTGAAGAACATCAAGATCATTAACGACCTCCGGGGCGGCCCAGATCCGTCGAATCCGAGCTTGCTGCTGCCTACGGTGACGAATACGGACGGTATAGATATCGATGCTTCCCAGCAGGTGACGATCGACGGAGCCTTCATCTATACCGGTGACGATTCGATTTCGCCTAAAGTAACGAATTATTTGGGCTTGAAGAGACCGGTCACCGGCGTGCTGCTCACCAATAATGTGCTATGGTCGCTCAAGGCTGCCTTCAAGATCGGTGATGAGACATTGGACGACATCGGCGACATCCGGTTCGAGAATAATGAGGTCGTTCGTGCAGACCGGTTCGCTGCCTTGTGGGCCGGCGAAGGCTTCCGAATCCATCATATCGATATTGTGAACAACCGGGCGGAATACATCGGCGGCAATTACAACGAAAGGTTCTTTTACTTCCGCATTCGTCTGAGGGACGGAAGCTCGAGTCCCGGCTGGATCGATCAAGTAAAGGTGAAGGACTTCTACGCCCATGGCAAGGCGGTTCAAGCCTCGACCCTTGAAGGCTTCGACGCCACCCATCAGATTACGAATGTCACCTTCGATAATATTGTGATCCAGGGCAGTCAGGCTGCTCAGCCGAGCGATATTCCTTTGAATTTCAGAAATACGTTTTACAGCAACGTCGTCTTCCTGCCCTCGGGTATGGTATTCAGCGGAACGCAGGATCCGCCAGCTCAGCTGTTCCCAGGTACGGTAGAAGCGGAGGACATGACTTTGGATGGCTATACTGTCGAAGCGCAGACGCCGGCTTCCGGCGGTAAGGTTATCAAGGTGTCCGGAACCGGAACCGCATCGGCTATCTTCGACGGGGAGGACGGGACGTACGATATTCGGGTTCACTATTTCGACGAAAACGACGGCCTCGCGAGCTACCGCTTATTTATCAATGGCAATGTGTTCGATGCATGGACGGCGAATCAAGACTTCGGCTCGGCATCGGTGTCTGACAAGTCGCGAACGAGCCGGTTGGCTGCCGCCATTCCTCTGAAGACGGGAGATCTGGTGAAGCTGGAAGGGACCTCGAACGCTTCCGAAGCAGCCCGGGTCGATAAGGTGGAAATCACGCTGAATACCGGCACGTCCACTCCAGAGCCGCGTGTGCTGCTGGTAGATCAGCGCGGACTGACCAGCGGAGCTTACTTATCGATCGCCGCTGCCGTCGCCAGTACCCCGGCGCTGAAGCCGGGAGATACGATCTCGCTCGTTCCCGGAAGCGGCCCTTATCACGAAACGGTGAAGCTGCATGCTTCCGGTGCGGCGGGCAATCCCATCATATTCGAAGGTAATGGGGAGCTGATCAGCGGCTTCAGTCCGTTTCAATTCACACAGGAGCCTAGCGGTCAGTGGACCTATACGCTGCCTGCGCCGATTGCGAACTCCTTACCCGACGGCAAGTCGAACACGTTCCGGCATCTGGTTGCCTACAACGGCCAGCGTCTGCTGCTGGATCAAGTTTACGGTCAGAATGCAGGCGTATTCACAAGTGATTATGCGACTCTTTCGCCGGACGGCAGCAAGCTGATTTTGAACGAAAGCCAAGCTTCTCCTACGACCGGATGGGAAATTTCGACACTTGAGAACGGCGTAGCGATCGTTACGCCGGACTCGTATCAGACTTATCGGAATCTGCGCATTACCGGTGTGCAGAATGACGGCTTTAATATTCATGGCACCGGAACAGGGCTGCTGTTCGAAAATATTGAGGCGTTCAATAACTTCGACGAAGGCTTCTCTTCACATGACAGCACGAGCACTACGATCAACGGCGGAAGCTTCTGGGGCAATGATAACGGGATCTATAATCAATCGCGCGCAACGATTTCTTTTACCGCTACGAATGTGAAGAGCTATAACAATATGAGCTATGGACTGGCGGCTCAGATGGGAACGACATCCTTGACAAACGTCCAGGTATGGGATAACGGGATCTCCAATCTCCGTCTGGGGGGCAGCGTCTATATGTCCAATGTCACCACCTATGAGAGCAGATGGACACAGCGTCCATGGGTAAGCTATCAGGAGGCGCAAAACTATAAGTACAATCAAGAAGTTAAGCCTTATGCTTATTCGGAATATGCGAAGGCGGATTATCCGATTGTGAAGACGGGAACTCTTCCGGTCGTGCTTCCCGCTTCTCAGCTGCCTCCGTTCCAGGGCACCTATGACGATTGGCGCCATATTTACTTCACCCCAGCGCAGCAGAGCGATGCCAGCGTAAGCGGACCTTCGGCAGATCCCGACGGCGATGGATTGAATAACGAGTACGAGTATGAGCTGGGACTCCATCCGCGTGAGATCGACCAAGGCTATAATGCAGCTAGCGGCACCCGATTGCAGGGAACGCCGACCATATCGACGGGTCAGACACTTGATGTCTTGTATTCCTTGAGAAATGTTACTTCCAGCGTGTACGGCGGACAGATCGCGATCGAGTACAGCTCTGCACAGCTTCAATATATCGGTGTGACGCCCATGATAAGCTCTTCCACCGTTACCGGCTCCACGTATGGGAACAACCGGATTCTGATTAACTATACGGGAGTGAATGCTGTCACCGGAACGGCGGGCTTATTCACGCTGCACTTTCAGCCCAAAGTACCATGGCCAACGCCAATAAGCTCCGTCGTTGTTGTTAGCGCGGTTGTCACCGATCGTAATGGGAACACAACAGAGCTTCAGACCGGACCGGCATACCGGGTAAAACGTATAACATCTCCAAATGAATAAGGAATTGAGGTAGGCGGTCATTTGCCGATGTTTCCTAAGGGGACACCGCTGGAATCGACAAACCTGACATTGTATGGTATGGTAAGCGTATCCCATAGGCATTCCACTCAACGGAGTGGAGTGCCTTCGTGTATATTGACGGGATATTTACATTAATTGTATAAAACCGGAGGCCGGTATAGGAAGTGGTGATGCTATGTTTCTCTTTGCAGCCCCGTCAAGGGGAGATTTCGCCGGCTGATCGACGTACGCAAACATCTAATACATGAAGAAGAACGAGCATAGCATGGACCGGCAACGATTGCGGCGACAAAGCGGGATTATTTACATACATCAGGATTGAAGGGCTTGCGAAAGTTAGGCCGCCTTCCAGACATTGGAGGCGGAAGCCCGGATAAGGAAAGAAGCGTCCTTACCCGGAGAGAGTGCGGGACGACTCGCGCATAGCAGTTGACGCGGGTACCCACAAAACCGAGTGAAGCGTATATATGGGGTGGAGGTAAAAGCATGAGCAAAATTAAAGTGGGAATTGTTGGTTACGGGAATTTGGGCCGCGGGGTAGAGATGGCCATCCGGCAAAATGCAGATATGGAGCTTGCCGGCATATTTACAAGACGTGAGCCGGAAGGCATCGCATCGGCCGCGCCTATGATCCGTTTATCTGAAGTTGAACAATATATCGGTAAAATCGATGTCATGATTTTATGCGGGGGATCCGCAACCGATTTGCCTGAACAGGGACCGTACTTGGCTTCGATGTTCCATACGGTCGACAGCTTCGATAGACATGCGAAAATTCCCGAATATTTCGATGCCGTAGACGCCTCCGCGAGAAAAAGCGGACATGCCAGTGTCATTTCTACCGGCTGGGATCCGGGATTGTTCTCGCTCAACCGGCTGCTGGCGGAAGCGGTATTGCCGGAGGGTAACGAGTATACGTTCTGGGGAAAAGGCGTCAGCCAAGGGCATTCCGATGCGATTCGCCGAATTCCTGGCGTGAAGAACGCGGTGCAGTATACGATCCCGAATGAAGAAGCAGTCCGCCAAGTGCGAAGCGGAAACAATCCGGCTCTAGCCACCAGAGACAAGCACCTGCGGGAATGCTTCGTCGTAGCCGAGCCCGGAGAAGATTTGTCCCGGATCGAACAGGAAATCAAGACGATGCCGAACTATTTTGCCGATTACGATACGCAGGTGAATTTTATAAGCAGCGAGGAGCTGCAGGACAAGCATGGTTCCATGCCCCATGGAGGCATCGTGCTTCGCAGCGGGAATACCGGTAACGGCAGCAAGCAAATTATCGAGTTCGGCTTGCAGCTTGACAGCAACCCTGAATTTACTGGCAGCGTCTTGGTGGCTTACGCCCGGGCGATTCATAAATTTGCCCAGGAAGGCTTCGTCGGCGCTAAAACCGTATTTGATATTCCATTTGGATATTTACCCCCCAAGTCGGCGGAACAGCTGCGAAGGGAATTACTATAGCGGAAACGAACGGCAGCCCTTGAGGCTGCCGTTGTTTTTTTTGCGATTATATACAATTTATACCGCAAGGCTCAATACGCAGCGAGCGCCATGACTAGAAAGAGTAAACGAACAAACGTTCTTTACTTGTATTTCGAATAAGGATATAATTAACAATAATTTCAAGGTGTATGGGGGATTGGTATGGGGGTTACAGAGGTACTGAACTATGGGAACACAATCGAACAATTATCGAGGTTTAAAGGGCTGCATGAACATCGTTTTCTCGAACCGATTAATGAAGGCAAATGGTCCGTTAAAGAAATCATTGGTCATTTATTTTATTGGGATAAATTCATCCTGGAGAAGCATGTTCCATTTATGCATCAAGGAGCTGTATTAATCTCTTTTCCCGACCATGATGAACATAATAGTGAGGCTATTCAATATATCCGTGCTTTTAGTACAACCCGCTCTTTAATAGATGAGTTTGTTGAGAAAAGAAGACAGCTGATTGATAAGATGTCTGGAATCGATATCGATGTAGAATTTACAATTGGTTCGGGAAAACGTCAATTTACAATGGAGAAATACGTAAATATATTTATTGAACACGACAATCATCACCTCAAACAAATAAAAGAACGATTAAGTTAAACATTTTTCACCCCATCATAAGGCTGCCGCGTCTGAACGGTAGCTTTGTTGCGTTATAGGGAAAGCCAAGGTAGTCAGAAGAAGGACGGTGCAGGTATCCCACCTGAAGATGATCGGGACTATTAAGTTAACGAAGGAACATAATTAAGAGGAGGTTAATGCATGGAAATGGATGACGTGATTCTAACTAAAGCGATTAATAGCTGGGATCCGGTTGGTCTTTTAGCTGGTGGTGCTCCAGACGACGAATATCGGCCGGAAATTCTAGAGATTCGTCTAGAAGCTTCTGCCTGCAAGACTGAAGCTGACCTTGCAATGATGATCTACAAGGTGTTTAGTAATAAAATGGATGTCAAATTAAATCATCTAACTTGCTTAAAACAGGCATTTATAATTACTGAACAAATGAAAAGATAGTTGCCACCCGTTAAACTAAAGGTTACAATAGCTCAACACATATCGTGGGGCCCACGCGGGATCTACCGGGCAGCCTCGCTAATTAAATGGAACAACGTATTCAAGTGTAAAGGAGTCATTCCTGTAATGAAGTAATATGGGGAGGAAATTATGGAATTATCAATCCGAAGTGCTCATCAAGATGACTACGAGTCTTTGTTGCCTTTGTTCAGGCAGGTTCATGATCTACACGTTTTTGAAAGACCCGATTTGTATAAAGAAAACCCAACTCCAGTCGGGAAAGAGTTCTTCTTAAACCAGCTAACTGATCTCAAACAGCATATTTTTGTTGCTACCATAGGCTTAGAGATAATCGGAGTAGTGGTGACGAGGGAAGAAGACATAGCTGAAAATTCATTTGTGAATGCGAGAAAGATCTTATATGTAAGTAGTTTGTGTGTTTCCGAAACGCATAGAAATAAGGGCGCTGGAAAGAGACTGATGCAATATGTTATTGATTTCGGAGGAAGCCTGAAGGTTGATAGTGTTGAATTAGGGGTATCGGAAAAAAATGCTTCCGCAATTTTATTTTATGAATCATTTGGTATGGCAACGAAGAGTAGAAAAATGGAGTTTAGGTTGAACTAACAAAAGACGATAGCTTTGTAACGAACAGGCGGCCGGCATTTTTGGTGCGCTAACGGAGAATTTTTTGTCATCGAGGTAACGTGGCAGTTATGCTCGGGAATACATATATTTTGTCAAACACCGTCATTGAAGGAAGTCATAGCACTATATAACAAAGCTGCTTTAAGACGACCTAACGACGAGAGACGAATGGAATTGATGTTAAAGAATGCAAATATTAAGGTATCGGCTTGGCATAACGGAAAGTTAGTGGGTTTCCTGAGAGCATTCACTGACTTTTGCTTTGATTGTTACATTAACGATATTGCCGTTGACCCTGAGTACCAGGGAATGGGAATCGGAAAAAGATTAATAGAGCATTTAAAATCACAGTTAGAAAAGGATACATTGATGTTTCTTATATCGGCCCCTGAATCTAAAAGTTTTTATAAACTCAACTTTCGCAGCTTGAAATTGGCAAATAAGCCTTGATGTAGCTAGGCAAACCGGCAGTCCAATTCTGGAGTTGACGATGAATTAGCATTGAGATTCGCTTTCCTGCCTT